>NZ_JACEHH010000129.1 GCF_014154935.1 Stieleria mannarensis | reverse complement strand
CCTGGCAGATGCGCCTCGAACGAGCCCAGTCAATCGAAGCAAAATCCAAGAGAGATATAGACGGCCGCTCTGGCGCTGACGGGCTTCTTGAACAGAGGACTTGAACTTCGGCTCGCAAGCTCGCGAAGTCAAATCCTTACTGGTTGGGTGGGGGTGTGCGCCAGCGGCGGTTTGGATCGGCATACTTGTAGCCAATCTTAACAAGTTCGCCAGATGCATATGCGGAGTCGATCCAGTCAATTACATCCGAATGCGAGCACTCGATACCAGTCACATTGTCAAAAGTGAAGTTGTAGAGTCGCCAAGCATCAAATACATCGCGTTCGCCGTTGGGGCCCCAGTCAAAGTCGATCGTCAGAGTCCCAATCTTCAGCTCGACTCCGTACCCGTGCGTGTAGATATCCACGCCGTTGATCGTCGTATTGATCCGTGCAAGTCCGTTCTCGCTACAGTACGACGCCCAGTCGTGTGCAGAGTTCGGAATCGGCAGCCCTACCGTATTGACAAGTGTTGAGACACCAATGTCTTGGGCAGACCGGAATTGTCCAATTAGCGTATCAAGCCCAGCGTGCATTTTTCAGTCGGGGAACGTCCGCCGTCACCGGGCGGCGAGAGAAAACTAACCATCAGAAAACGCGCTGACGCCGCTCCGGTGCACGGCATGGTTATCCCTACCAGTATCCAGCATGCTGGAGAACAGTGTTCGTTTTCGGGTCAAAATAGTAGTCAGCGCCACCGCCATCCGATTGCATTGGACTATGGAAGTGCAATGCCGTGTCCGGCATTGGCCAGTCTAACCCGTCAAATGAGTAGTCAAAGTGTTCGGCCGGAACAGCAGCAGAGTCTTCGAGTTCCGTTCGCGGCACTGCGGATCGGCCATCTGCTTCGAGCCAGAGTGAATCGAGGAAGTCGGTTAGTTCGTCGAGCGAAATCTTGTACATCGCCCGGTGACCCATTGCAAATTTGTCGAGCGTGATGTCACGCGCCATTGGCGGCAGGTAACGTTCAATCCGGAAATCTTGCACCTCCGAATAGGTGCTGTAGTGAAAAACGCCAAATCGGTGTGAATCGAGAATGGAGCCGATGCCAGCGCAGACGGGCACGAACGCGAGGAATGCGACAAGAGTAGAAATGACAACCGCCTTTCCGCGTCGCCATTTGAACCAAGGCGAAACCAGAGCAACTGTGGCGACGAAACCAGCAAGAACCCAGAAAGTAATCTTGAACGGCAGGACAATAGGCCAGAGCATGATTCAGTGGGATAACGGCAGAATTCACGGGGGACGGGCAATAGACTGGCAAGCAGACCATTAAACCCAACTCCCGTCCTCCCGTGCAATTCATGGTTCGTCGATTCTATAGGTTCGACTTTGTGCCACTCCGTGTTTTGTGCCGCTCTGCTCCGCATGTTCAGTAGCAACGTGAATGGACATCGTAACTGCTACACTGTCGATTGGAGAATGCGGAATTGAAATCGTATGCGTTAGTGGCATCTTCTGTCCGGGGCCGAGTCCGGTATCGAAGTAGTCTGCGATACCGCCTTGTTCGAATCTAAGGTGAGCTTTTGGGTCGGTGTTTTTTATGTAGTAACCAGAAGTGTCCGTGTGCAGTGCGAGGAATCGTAGCCATTCGCGTCCAGTGTTCCGAATTGTTCCGTTGATCGCGATGTTGGTCGTGCCATCGCCTTGATCGACAGATGTTAGGCTAATGTTCTCAAATGTAAGTGATGGTTTAAACGGAAGAACTGCGGGGACAATTACGCAAAGAAAGACTGCCGCGATGGCCGTCAGAAATAGAACAGATTTGATCGAGAAACGTTTCAACAGTTGTTTCAAATTCGACGACGGTCATCCGA
>NZ_JACEHH010000128.1 GCF_014154935.1 Stieleria mannarensis | reverse complement strand
ACTGATCGCCGGAGGGTCACGGGTGACGGCGTCAGTCCGGCTCGGCGAAAGCCAAAAAACGTAGGGAAGAGTGAGGCGTCGGCATTATGTGTGAAGTCGCGTGCGCAGGCGATTGATGCGCCCGTGACCGCCGGGGAGCCTGTCGGTGATTCGCTGAGGGCTATGGCCGAACAGACAAGCTGTCGGTTGATGGTTTACCGATCGGCTCGTTCCCGGCTTACGTCGCTGTCGCTCGTCGCGGTCACTTTCGCCCTTCTTGATAAGGAGCTCGGCCTCCTGCCTCGCACTGTTCTTATCGGGCTCCGCCCTCGGCGTCGGTGCCGCTCGCTCGCGCTCGGCGCTACCCTCATCCTTCGGTCGCTTCCAATCACCTCCGTCAACCGTCGGCTCCGCATCACTGCGTTCGCTCCGGTCGGCGATCGGCGGCCAAGTCAATCGAGATGTAACGAGCATGCTTGTCTCGGCTTTCACACTTCACTCTTCACCCTTCCCACTTCATCCATGCCGCCGCTCTCCGACTGACATCCTGTCCCCGACGGGTTTCAATCGACGGACATCCTACCCGCCGTGCCTACGGCGTTCTTTTGCGCTCGAAATGTGTCCGACCGGTCAACTGGGATAGCTTCGCGGCCAAGCGTTGCGGCGGAAGTTGGCTCGGTCCTGTGATCACATCAATCGTCCGCCGCTAATTGCCGGGATTCAGCCCCCGTCCCCTTTGATTTGAACAAACTTCTCAGTATCTGGGTGCAATGTCAACGATATCTGAGTCTCGGATGTAGATCTTCTTCCCTTGAAACACTACGCGATACGCCGAATAGAAATGCCCGGTTTCCTCGTCTGTTTTCGTTGCAATGCCAAGAACTTCTGCCTCAATAGTAACGCCTACCCCCAACTCAATGGCTTTACTCTTCGTTAAGGTGATTTCCGATATGTTGGGCCCTCCTTCATTTCCCTGGTCTGGTGACGCGACCGGAGGGATGAGGCGGATTTCCCGCTGAGTTGGTCGGCAGCCAATCGTGTAGATAACTAATACCAGAACAAAAACTTCAAGAAATTTCATGGCTCGCCCATTAATTACCGCAAGTGGATACAGGACACTTACCAGGCTTACGGGTCTTTAGCATGCTCGGATCAGGAGTATGGAATCTCCTAATCCCGGCAAGTAGTTCTGGATGATTAGGGCCCAAGATTGCCGGAGGATCTGCATATAATAAGTTGTTCTCCGTTTCCCAGTCTTTGGAAATCACTGCTTGCACATCATCCATGCTGTGGTTGAAGCCGTCCTTCGCCCAAAAACGCAGTGATTTCAGGTAGCCCTCTAATGCTTCTTTCGCTGCGTTCCTGGTTGTCCGACACACTGTCCCACACTTGAAGACTTCCGCTTCGCTATTTGCTGGTTTTATAAAATGCTTGTAAAGCATGCGATATGCCTTCACTCTATTTATCTCATGTGTCTTTATGTCTCCCCAGCCTCGCTCTGTCGTCAGAACGCCGACTGACTCTGATTTCTTGATGATGTAGGAGTCCACATGTACGTTAAGTTGCTTAGCCTTGAGAACGTGGGCGCAAAAACAATCTGGGCATCCAGGCTTTGCATATACGTCAATTACATCGTTGCCCGTTTCTTTGACTACTGGTTGCGGGGTATAGCCATGAACGTAGCGATTCCCATCGTTCATCCCCATCATTTCCGAGTAACTTACCTGATGGCCCGTCGCGGTGAATTCAAGCCCGAACGGATCAACTAAACTGACTGCGGAGTTTCTTACGTACGTGTAGAGGCCAATTCCGCCTGCATACCCGATCGGATCTCTGGAGCAGAACCGGCCGGCAATGGAGTCGTACATGCGAGCACGGTAGTGGTA
>NZ_JACEHH010000127.1 GCF_014154935.1 Stieleria mannarensis | reverse complement strand
CCCCTTCTATGGTCCCGGGTTTGCCAAGGGGTTAAGTCGTGATTTTTCGTTTTTTTCATAGTGAAAAAGGGTTGCCGTGAGCCCCTTGCGCCGTCGCACCAGCCCTGCATGTGCTGCGTTGAGGGGCGGCGGTTCGGCGATGGCGAGGGGGCTTTTCGTCGATCCGGAGTTCCCGCCGCATCAGATGTCGCCTCGTGAACCCAGGCTTGTTCGCACTTCCGTTTGTAAGTCAACACTTGATCCGGCATCTCGTTGCGCGCGTTGACGCGGTAAACGCGTCGATGACAACCTTCTATCCGTCACAGTGGACCATGGTCCCATGGCCCCCGTTAAACCTAATGCCGTTTTCGTTCGTTCGCGAACGTTCGGCAACGAGATCCGACGACGGGTAACCCATCTCTCCAACAGGAGCCGGCAAGGCTCCCCTGGGGAAGCAACGGCACCCGTCACCGGATTCGTGTTGTGTCTTACTTTCTTGTCAATGCATTTGGCTTGGGTGAGCTGAGGGACTCCTGCAAGTCAGCGGTTCGGTCAATCAAAAAGGGGTGTTTGAAACATGTCTCGATTGGGTCAAGCTGATGGGAGCGGCCGGGGAATCAACGAAGGCGAACGGGCAAACGACAATTGCCCGCTCAGTTTCGCGCCCGCGGGTATTTCCTCGTCAATCAAAAACTTCCGCAACGCAATGAGTAACTTTCGAGCCAACGCCACGATCCCACGCTTCTTGTTCCTGCTGGTGCCATCGTTGAACTTAGCGTGATACCATTTTGAAAGCTCGCTTTGCGGCTGAAACTGGAGCCAGCCCCAAGCGGCTTCGATCATCAAGACACGCAGTTCACCGCGTCCGGCTTTGCTGATGCCTTGCTCTTTGCTGCTATCGCCACTGTCGTGCGGCGTCGGGACCAGACCGACCAAGGCGGCGAGTTGTTTGTTGTTCTTGATGTTGCGCCATGAAAAAAGTTCCGAAGCAAGTGTCCAGGACAAAACCGGACCGACCCCGCAAAGCTGAATCAGTTTGGCGGCCAGGGTTGCGGTGCGTGAAGGGGATTCCGGTTGTTTGTCCAGGTTTTCATTCTCCTGAGCAGCGTCGGCTTTGATAGCGGCTCGAATCAAGTTGGCCTGCTCAGCTTGTAAGTCACGGATCTGCTCGTTGACGAGTTGAATCCGTTTGAATTCTCGCGTCAGGGACGCTTGGAGCCTTGGCATGAGGGGACGATTATCGGCGGTCCGAAACTTAGCGAGATTGGCTTCAAAGTCGGCAGTGATGGTGACGCTCTTGATGCCTTGTCCGTTGAGGTACGATTTGATCCGGCAGATGTGCGCAGTACGCTCCTTCTTCAAGATACGCATTTCTCGATTCAACATTCGTTCGTCCTCGTCAATGTGGCTTGGAATGTGAATCATCTGACATGCGAACATGTCACCGCTGAGCTTGCGAATCAACGCCGCGACGATCTTGGAGGCATCAATGCGATCGGTTTTGGCCCGTTTTTTTCTTCGATTGACCTGGATCGAGGCTGCGTCAACGATCGAGTTTTCGACCCCGTTGGCAACTAAGCATCGATGGACCCAGAATCCGTCGCGTCCGGATTCGTAGCAACACGCCACGGGGCAGTCTTCATCAAGCCCGAAGCGTTGTTTTGCGCGGAGAATCTCGGCTTCAAGTTTTTCAAAATTTCCCGAGAGCATACTCTTGACGCTGGGCTTGCGGCCCAGTGAATCCGAAAAGGCAACCACCCAGGTTCTTTCGGAAAGTTCAAGCCCGATATACAGGCAGTTCGGGCGGGTGATACACTGATTTTGCGGGGTCGCAGTCATGTTACGCTCCTAAAGTTTGCGTGAAGAACAAACCCAGAGTATCGCATCTGCGACCTCGTCTTTCGACTCATAGCATCTCTCC
>NZ_JACEHH010000126.1 GCF_014154935.1 Stieleria mannarensis | reverse complement strand
GCGACATCAATTGGGCCAAATTCAAACGCCCCCGTCAGCAGCATGGACGACAGGCGTTGGACATTGGCAGTCACGTCTACCGCCACGAACGGTTGGGATCAGCGGGCGGCGGGAGTCGACGTTGATATCACGAAAAACCACGCCACCGCCGCTCCGTTGCATCCCGTGGTTCGTCCGGTCATACGTAATCATGACCACAGATGCTTTTCGCCCATGTTCTTAGTTCGACATAGCGACGTCGATTCTTACTGTGTTCCTGCATTATCTCTTCGCGCGGTCGAGGAGTAAAGGGAATTTGCTCGTAACGCACGCTTGCACGATAGCCAGTCGGCAGAGTTTTCCACGCGAGAGGTTCCCATGGCGTGAATTGATTAATTGAATCGTCGGTCACACTCATATTGCATTGCCAAAGAACGTCAGCATTGGAAACAAGTTCGATCAATCTTTCACGAGTTGCCGCTGTAATCTCGACGTTTTCGCCATCCCACCCAACGTCCTCGAAGAAACGGCTCCAGTCTGGTTCAGCAAGATCCTCCCAGCGTTTTCCGCCATCCTGGGTTACACCACAGTGCATTGCGGAGTCCATTTCTCCCAGCGCAAGTAAGAATTGCCGCAATGTGGCAGGTTTCTCCATGTCATCATCGTGGTACGCGTCAATCTCGCCACGCTGGTACATCGACGTCAACGTCGAAACCAGGGCCTCTTCGGACAGGTGATGGTAGCCGCGATTGAGCCATTCCGACATCGGGCGTTCTGACCGAGTCATGCAACTGACGGGAAGTCGATGCAGAGTAAGTATCTCGAGCAGCCAAGCTTCACCGTATTCCATGGTTTCAGTAGGACGAACGTTGGTGATAACGGGGTCGTGGCCAAACATCGTGAACTCAGGAAACAGCAGCGCCCGCGACTCCCGTTCATCACATGGTTCGTCAGGCTACGTTTGCCGCCGGCTGGAAGTTGGACGGGCCAGAACCATTGTAGCAATCGCTGCGTGGTGATGAGCCATATTGTCAAGTGGGATTACGATGTTAAACCGTGACTACGATTGCGATCAACAAGCGACAGAGGTTTCGTCGTCATTGGATGGGCCGGTACGTGAGTCTATGCGATGGGACAGGCGCGACGACCAAACCGCAACATCAGGTGCGATCAACAGGCGACTGATGTTCCGTTGCCAATCAATGGGCCCCTACGTGAGTCATCCGGCACGACGGACGCGATTCGCGTTGCGAATCACCAAGCCATCATCCGATTGGAGACGATGATCTATCAACCCGTGACATCAAGAGCGATCACCAGGAAACAGAGGTCGCGTCAACAAGCAATGGGCCGACTGCGGTCACCCTATCCGGCTTGTGCAGTGTTCCAAGTTCGAAGCCAGAAGAATCAACGAACGTAACCAAGCACGACGAACGGTGGAATTCACGGGGGCCGGGCGAACTACTTGCAAGCAGACCATTGAACGCGACTCCCGGCCTCCCGTGCAATTCATGGTTCGTCGATTCGACTGCGCGCTGTCAGAGCATGAACGTCGGTCGCAACAGGTAATCGAATGTATCATCCGGGCCCCGTGAATTTGATTCCCGAGTAATTAAGCACCCAGTAAATGAACGCCAATATTGATACGAGTCCAACGTTCATCAGAACACCGATCCCGCCAAAAACTCTCGCGGCAGTAAATCGGTACGAGAATGCCAGCACACAGATCGAAGCGATCAGGCTGAGAGCAATCAACGCATGCAGCGACACTACGATCGCGTTGTCGCTGAGGCGATGTCTTGTAATCTGTGGCCAATACAGGACCAAACCGAAGAACGCGAATGAAAACGCAACGGCCATCCAAGCGTTTCGGCGAGACGCTGTTGCAAAACGAAAACGCAGGCGACTACTCGGACGTTCGGAGAATGCGTGCGGTGGTATGAAAGGGTTCACAACCGAGTGCTCGATGATTTGTTTGACCGACGAAC
>NZ_JACEHH010000125.1 GCF_014154935.1 Stieleria mannarensis | reverse complement strand
AAAGCACTGTCATGGCCATATTCACCGATTGCAGTGAGCGCGTACGTTTAGCGCACTACCGGTGAGGGTAGTTTTTTCGGACTCGGTTGTCCAATGGCTTGCGGCGTCAGAAGCACTCTCTGTCGCTTCGGGTGGTTCAGTCTCGTCACCCTGGTAGATATCCGAAGCTCGAAGGCTCCACACTGTCTCATCCGACGTTTGAACCGCGAACAGAGCATCACGCTTTTGCCACGGGCTTGTTGACTGCGACCGATTTGGCCGCGCCTGCCCTCGGGGTCAAGACGACGTTGTTCGTGTGCTTCTCACAGCCGACAAGTCAGCGGGAACTTCGAGCTTCGGACGTTTCTGATTCTACCGTATCCGGATCCTTGACTCCAAGACGAACAAGTAGTGGGACCAACAAGTCGCCCAGCGCCGTCGGGCCACGACGTTTCTTGCGGGCCAATTCAGCCAGCGGCTTGGCTTCCGCGGCGTAGCTTGACTTCGGGAGCCAGCCGAACGCTTCTTCCAGCTCAGCAACTGACTGCGTGATCGGTGTTTGGTGCTTTTGATGAAACGCCTGCAGTTTCGACAACAGGTATTCGCGATCAACGCCTTTGCCACGCCAGATCTGGCGGCCGGCGACAAGTTGATAAACCATTCGCATCGCACGATTGGCAACCCGGCAACGACGATCACGGGGATCGACTTTACGTTGCTTCCAGGTGTTCGATAGACCACGATAGTACGGGTGGCACTTGATCAGGTTTTCGGCGACCAGCATCGCCGCACTGCGAAGTCGGCGGTTGGCCTGACGGACCAACTTTCCATCCGGGTGATCCACTTCGTCGCTTTGGTAGCGCGAGGGATACAGGCCGGCCCGCCCGTTGATCGCTCGTGCCGACGCGTAGTGTTCGATCGGTCCGGCTTCCCCGGCTAAACGTGAGGCCGAGACAACGTTGATGCCGGTCACGCTGAGCAGCAGCACGTAGGGCGTTTTCACCAAAAAACCCGACATTTCCCGTTCGACCGCGTGGATCTGGCTGTAAAACGATTCTCGTAGCGAGTTGAGGTCCTGCCACTGCCGAGTGTGTAGCGAGGCCAGTTCACTCGGTTCGGCGGCAGTGCGTGACCACGCGAGAATGCGTTCAAGCGTGCGGGCTTGAAAGCGGATCTTGATGGAGCGCAAATGCTTGGCCATGCCTTCGGTGCCGGCGTTTTGGATCAAGGCAGCCGATGGAAACTCCAACGCAATTGGCATGGCGATGGATTTATGAAACAGTTTGTCGTCTTCCCAGAGATCCGCGTAGCCGGGCATCGTTTGATGCATCAATCTGCGGATCTGAACCTTGAGTCTGGCCTGTTGCTTGGTCAGATTGTGCCGATGCCGAGAAAGGGCCTGCAAATGCTGATAGACCTCGCCGACGGGAGGTGAAGCGAGGCCATATCCGGCGACTGCAGCGTGAAAGATTGCTTCGAGATCGTTGTCGTCGGTCTTGGCATCGGGGTGCAAAGGCTTGCGATAATGATTCGACGCAAACGGGTGAACGATGCGGGTATCAAACTTGGCTTTACGAAAAGCCGCTTGAACGGGCTTGTGGTAAATGCCGGTCATCTCAACCGCGGCGATGCGGTCGGTGATGTTCTCGGCTTGGCACGCGTCATTGATCGATGCGATCATGGTGGCGAAGTCACCACGCCTGTGTTCGACGGTCGTGGGCTCGATCAACACGCGACCGAAGAAATCGCAAAGCATCCATTTGCTACGGCGTTTGGCGCAGTCGACCGCTATAATGCCGAAGTGCTGCGGTCCGCAGGCTTGCACGCGTTCTTGGACATGTCCGGTCGGTTTTCCGATAAAACGTTTGGTAACGGATTTGCGGGATCGAGTTTTCGCCTTTGTGGCCATCTGAGTGTCTCCATTGAGAAGGGAAGTGAATACTTCCAATGAAGCACTTGGATGGCCCTTTTGATTGATTTATTCGATCTGGGGGACATACCAGG
>NZ_JACEHH010000124.1 GCF_014154935.1 Stieleria mannarensis | reverse complement strand
CTCCCAACTCCCAACTCCCAACTCCCAACTCCCAACTCCCCGCGAAGCGGGCGCACGAAAAAACCCGCTTCGGCTGGCGACAGTCCGAAGCGGGCTTTCGTGATTTTTTGGTGGTGAAATGAATCTTGCGATTCTCTGTTGAGTCGTTGTGTCTCGAAAGACACCTGCGAGACCACTTCCACGGATTCGATTCCAACCGTCACCGGTTGAGAACCTATTTCTAAGAATCCTTAGAAAGGAGGTGATCCAGCCGCAGGTTCCCCTACGGCTACCTTGTTACGACTTAGTCCCAATCGTCGAGCTGACCTTCGGCGCCTGCGTCAGTAAACTGTTCGCTCAGCGACTTCGGGCCCTCCCAACTTTCGTGGCTTGACGGGCGGTGTGTACAAGGCTCAGGAACACATTCACCGTAGTATGCTGACCTACGATTACTAGCGATTCCGGCTTCATGCAGGCGAGTTGCAGCCTGCAATCCGAACTGAGGCACGGTTTTTGGGATTTGCTCCACCTCGCGGCTTAGCGTCCATTTGTCCGTACCATTGTAGGACGTGTGCAGCCCTAGACATAAAGGCCATGAGGACTTGACGTCATCCCCACCTTCCTCCGGTTTGACACCGGCAGTCTCTCTAGAGTCCCCGGCATTACCCGCTGGCAACTAGAGATAAGGGTTTCGCTCGTTAAGGGACTTAACCCGACATCTCACGACACGAGCTGACGACAGCCATGCAGCACCTGTGCAAGAGCTCCCCGAAGGGCACTCTCTACTTTCATAGAGACTCTCAAGCATGTCAAATCTAGGATAAGGTTCTTCGCGTATCCTCGAATTAAGCCACATCCTCCACCGCTTGTGTGAGCCCCCGTCAATTCCTTTGAGTTTCAGCCTTGCGACCATACTCCCCAGGCGGAACACTTAACGCTTTCGCTACGGCCGAGAGGATGTGGAAGTCCCCTCAACCCAGTGTTCATCGTTTACGGCTAGGACTACCGGGGTATCTAATCCCGTTCGCTACCCTAGCTTTCGTGCCTCAGCGTCAGTAAAGACCCAGTGTTGCGCCTTCGCCACCGGTGTTCCCTATGATATCAACGCATTTCACCGCTCCACCATAAGTTCCCAACACCCCTGTCTTCCTCAAGCTTGGGGGTTTGCGACGCAATTCCACGGTTGAGCCGTGGGCTTTCACATCACACCTACCAAGCCGCCTACGCACGCTTTAAGCCCAGTGATACCGAATAACGTTTGGACGGTTCGTCTTACCGCGGCTGCTGGCACGAACTTAGCCCGTCCTTCCTCTGAAGATCGGTCAAGACCTGCTCTGCACAGGTCCTTCCTTCCAACTGACAGCGGTTTACAACCCGAGGGCCTTCATCCCGCACGCGGCGTCGCTCGGTCAGACTTTCGTCCATTGCCGAAGATTCTCGACTGCAGCCACCCGTAGGTGTCTGGGCAGTGTCTCAGTCCCAGTGAGCCGGGCCATGCTCTCACACCCGGTAACCATCGCTGCCTTGGTGAGCCATTACCTCACCAACAAGCTAATAGTATGCGGTCCAATCCAAGGGCGGAATCTCACCTTTGATCCGAAGATATCATCCAGTATTACCGCCAGTTTCCCGACGCTATCCTGGACCCCTGGGCATGTAACCACACGTTACTCTCCCTTTCGCCGCTGTCCGAATTTAATGCAAGCAAAAAATTCTTCTCGCACGACTTGCATGCCTAATCCACGCCGCCAACGTTCATTCTGAGCCAGGATCAAACCCTTCAATTTTGTATTGCATCACGAGCAACCGAAGTCACTCGGGAAAATCAAAGTTAAAACCGAAAGTTCAATTCTGCTCCGGGCCGCTCGGTTACGCGGCCCAGCGATTCGCCATTTTGTTGCCGTGAGCGTGCATGACAGGCTGGAAGCCCATCAAACGTTCTCACAGCAAAGCGATCTCGCAACTGCTGAACTCAACAGAAGTTTCACCACCAAATTGTCAATGATCGGTT
>NZ_JACEHH010000123.1 GCF_014154935.1 Stieleria mannarensis | reverse complement strand
GGACGACGGCACACTGGCTCCAATGGGGGCGCCTGATCCATCAATGCAGGTAGCAAATCTGCAGTCAGATTCGAAAATTTTGATTTCGGGTGGTTTGAAGGGCCGACCGGGTGTTGATCGATTGGGGGAGATGGGGGATATTCTCCGCCGACTGACTGGGGCGCCGTACACCTCAATACTCATTCGGATGGAGCCAATGCTTGCTCGCTCGTTTCAATTTTTGGTTTTGGTCGCGTTGCTGTTCGGCGCAGCGAACGCTCATGCGGGGTTGATCATCACTGAAGTGATGTATTATCCAGAGGGTGGAGAAGACTTCGAGTATGTCGAACTTTATAATACGGGGGCAGAGGTTGATCTCTCTAACTACCGTTTGACGAATGGGGCGACTGGCATCGACTTTGGCAGTCTGTCTGGGACGCTCGCAATGGGAGAGACGATCGTCCTTTTTAATGACAACTTAGGTTCATTCTCCGATTTCTCCTGGTCACCCGCTCCTGCGAAACCGATTCGTTCATTGGCCGTCACCGATTGGCAATCGTTGAATCCGCTTTTGGATTCGCCCAGTTTGGAGCTGACGGAAATCATTCCAGTGGATCCATTGGCTCCCGACAATTTTGCCATCTATGATTTCGACAACGACTGGAGTGACGGATGGCCGGACGAGCAGTTGGGGCACAGCATTTCGTTGATCGATCCGACTGACGTTAGTCCTGGGAATTGGGCCTTGTCGGATCCTCTCTTCGGTGTGCCGCTGCTTTCATCCGAGGATAGTGGGATTGGTTCGCCTGGATACCAGGTCTTTCCGGTGGCGGCACCTGCTGCTCCGGAACCGGCTTCCGTTGCGATTTTTGCCGTCTTCATGGCTGCATCGGCCGGAATGCGACGACGCCGATCGCGCTGAAGTATTCAGGCGGAACGCGCTGCAGTACGCCGGGTGTTTTGATCTGGTCAGGGCACTTGGATTTGGCCGCGGCGTTGCTCGGTTTGCGTTCCGGGAATCGTGCCCGGCGTGGTGCGTGCCGCAGGATGATTGGTGGCATCGTGTCGAAGTCGTTCCGGGGCTAGCGACGATTGCCGATGGGGTTGTTTCCCGATCGTCTTGTCTCCAAGGCTCTTCCTCTTCGTCATCGTTCTGCTTCTCCACCCCAGCAAGCTGTGTTTCCAACAAGATTTTGGTGAAAAGGCGGGCATTTCGGTTTGCGCGGCGTGCGGGCCGAGTCAGAGTGTGAAAACCCATTTCCCATTCTGGCCGGAGTATGCGAAGCTGGTCGTGTACTGGGTTTGTGCGTGAGGAGCGCGTGCCGAGATGCTAGCGGAAGCGTGAGCGAGCGGCCTGTGGGGTTAATCTGCGACCAGCGGGGGCCACTCGCTTATGCGTCGTGCTCGCATGCTCACGTGCGGCAAGCGTCGCCATTTCCACCTTTTACTGAGAGCGGTGAATGATGAAAGTTCCTTTATCCCTGGTCGGTGTCGGCCTGATCGCTTTGTTAGTTGTCTGCCTAACGAGTCAACTGAGCGCGCAAACCGGATCGCAGGATAAGTCCGGTTCCAAGGCGAAGTCGGCCGACGAAGTCCCCCGCGCGGCGCTGTTGACCGAGCGTGGGCGACAGTTGGCCGAAGAACTGCGGATGCTCAAACGCAGCCGCGATTCGATGGGCGCCAAGCATCCGACGCTGCCGTTGGTCAACCAGAAGATCGAGGCGATTGAGGAGCAATTGGAAGCCTGGGAACCGGCCATCGGCGAGCCGCCGCCGAATCCGTTTCACCCCGATCAGGAATCCAAACCGCAGATGAATGACTACGACCTGCGGCAGATCGTCATCCGGCTATCCAAACGCGTGGAGTCGCTCGAGAAACGGGTCGCAGAGTTGGAAGGAAAGTAAATGCTAGCGGAAGCGTAAGCGAGCGGCACGTGGGGGTGGTGCGTCGGAAGAAGGCAGAATGATCCGGGGCAGAATGATGGAGAAGGGGCAAAACAATGGGGGCAAAATAATGGGTCGAAAATGCTAGCGGGAAGCGTTA
>NZ_JACEHH010000122.1 GCF_014154935.1 Stieleria mannarensis | reverse complement strand
CGTCCACCTACAACCAAAACCTTCCGGCCTAAGAGCAAGAGCTTCCGGGCCAAACGGCCAAGCTGATGGGTCCCTTCCGGCAGGGTTCCGTCGACCTTCAAGCCGCTTCTGATTCACGCAAGTCGTTGCCCCGCAACGACCTAACCGCTCTGGCGTCAAACCTGACGCCCAAACCTCGCAAGGCCCCCTGATTCGAAGCCTTGCCATAGCTGCATCGCCGCGATCGGTGACGCCGTCTTCTTCGGCCGCGGCGGCATTCGCCCGGCCGCTTTCACCCCAGTCAGCTCGCCCGGCTCCCGGTGCGCGCCGACTCAATCCCAACGGATGCAAACCAATGTCCAATGTTCCCGTTCCCACCGTCCTTCTGTCACGCTACTTTAGCCACCTGAAGATGAACAACTGGTCGTCCGCGACCATCGCACGCCGCGACTACGTTCTAACGAAGTTCATCGCTTGGTCATCCGAACGCGGAATCGATTCGGTCATCGAGTTCACCCCCGAGTTGCTCGCCGCCTATCGCAGATGGCTCTATCACTACCGCAGTGAACGCACCGGCAAGCCTTTGAAGTTCTGCACCCAGGCAAGCTATCTCAAAACCGTCTGCGGCTGGTGCCAGTGGCTGACCGAACAAGGCTGGATCGGGGCTGATCCATCAACGAAGGTTGAAGTCCCAAAGCAAGAACAGCGTCTCCCATCGTCGCACTTGTCGATCGACGAAGTCGAAATGCTACTCAGCTCGGTTGACCTGACAACACCAACGGGTCTTCGAGACCGCGCGATACTGGAGCTGCTCTACGCCACCGGCATGCGCCGCGGTGAACTGATCAAGCTCCAACTCGACGACATCAACCACGAGTCGGGACTCGCGATCATCCGCCAAGGCAAAGGCCGCAAGGACCGAGTGGTGCCGACCGGCAAACGCGCTCTGGAATGGTTGTGCAAATACCTTCACGATGGACGACCCACGCTCGTCGACGAAGACACGCAAGTGATCTTCTTAACGTCCCGCGGCAATGTCTTCCATCCGGTGAATCTCTCGCAGTTGGTCAAGTCCTATCTCACCGCCGCGGGCATCACCAAGCCTGGCAGTTGTCACATGCTTCGTCACACGGCGGCGACGTTGATGCTCGAAGGCGGCGCGGACCTGCGTTCGATTCAAACGCTTCTCGGCCACGAGCAGCTCAATACCACTCAAATTTACACGCACGTCTCGATCAACCGCCTGCGGGATGTCCACGACAAGACGCATCCGGGAGCCAAGGACCGGCCACCGCAGTCTGATCCCAACAAGCCCGACGACAAGCCCACCGAGTAGTCGATCGATCGACTACAATATCGGGATGCTGTGTCATCGATCATCCCGCCGCCCAACCCTTCAACGCCGTCTCGCGCGCCTCCGCGCGGGAGGCGTTAAGCCGTGCGCCGATTCAAAACAACGCCGTAGCTGCAAATCGCTTCGTCAACAAACCTGCTCGCCCGGAAAATCACGCCCCGAAAGCGACAAGCCATCTATCAAGTTCACGGTTCGCTATCTCCGCACCCAACAGTACAGCATCACCGCGCTGACCGATTCGAGCGGGACGATCAAGGAAAGGTACGCTTATGATGCGTATGGGAGACTGTCGATCTTTGATGGTAGCGGGACAGCGCGGACGACGACGACCGAAGGAAATCGGTATGCCTACACCGGGCGCGAATGGGACGAAGAATTTGAGCTCTATCACTTCCGAGCCCGAATGCACGATCCGATCTCGGGGCGATTCTGTTCCAGGGACCCGATTGGGCACGTGGATGGGATGTCACTTACCGCTTCATACTTTGCGGTTTCAGGATTAGATCCAAGCGGAATGAAGATAGGGATCGATGAGTGGGAATGGTCTCGCGGCGGGGATGATGAAAGACGCACATATGAAACAGCAAGAATTAAGGTTTCATTGAAAACACACAGCAAGTGCAGGAAGCCCACTTGTGATGAATGCGTTGGCATGACCTGTTTTTCGCTGAACTACGAGGCGAAATTGACCGGTGCGTTCTTTGTACCGTTTCCAGGCTTGGGTGTATTGAAGCCGCCGTACAATCATCAAGGGCCTGATGTTTCCGGCGGGACAATCACTCCTTTCAATTATACGCCACCCAAAGGAAACCGCGGCCCCGGAAACTTCGGAAC
>NZ_JACEHH010000121.1 GCF_014154935.1 Stieleria mannarensis | reverse complement strand
TAAACCGTGCGCCGATTTAAAATCAAACCGTAGCTGCAAAACGCTTCGTCAACCAAACTGCTCGCCCGGCAAAACACGACTTGAAAGCGACCTGTCCATTGCAAACTTCGCCTCTCGCTACGTCCGCACCCAACAGTACAGCGTCACCGCGCTGACGGATTCGAGTGGGGCGATTAAGGAACGCTACGCGTATGATGCGTATGGCGGGCTGTCGATCTTCGATGGGAGTGGGACGACGAGGACGTCAACAACGGAAGGAAACCGCTACACCTTCACGGGCCGCGAGTGGGAGGAGGAGCTTAAGCTGTATCACTATCGCGCTCGGATGTACGACGCGTTGGCTGGGCGATTCTTGAGCCGTGATCCGATCGGGTATCGCGACGGACTCAGCGTGTATCAGTTCCTTGACTGTGCGCCGTGTAGTCTTGTCGATCCTTCTGGCTATCTATGTGGAGAGCCTTGGGAGTCACTGGGCTTTCGGGGACTTATAGACAAGGGAGATATTGGGGGCATGCCTTGGCAAAGAGCGTCCCTGAACAACATGAATGCTCATGGCTTCACAAACGTCTTTGTCGATGCAAAATGCAACTGCATGGAGTGTTGTGATGGATGGTATATCGAAAAGGTCAATGTCGATGTAAGCATCTGGATCTTACTTGATATCACCGCGATCTTGGCCGACGGTGGAGTTTGGGATTACACAGGCCCTAACACCTTAAGTGTCGAGGGGGTGTACGGCCATGAGCAGCGACATGTTTCACATATGATGGATGTTGCATCAAACCTCTTCGAAAACGAAATGAGTCGGATCGGCCGCGATGGTAACCGCACGACAAATTACGGCAAGGGCACGAGCGGCGGACTAGCGTGTATCCGAGCTTGTAAGAGCCTTACCACGCGAATCAAGACAACCTGGCAAACAGCCTTAGGGCTGATCGCAGGGCATGCGGAATACCCGCGTCCGCGACGAGACGAATTGATGCCGCCAATTGGAATCATGCCAGGTTCTCCGGAAGGTGAATACCCAAACATCGGCATGCCTTTGCCAGCACTGCCGACCGAATAACCCCTCGCCTCAGGAACGTATACTCATGACTGCACCAAAAGAATTCTACTTGCTCGCAATTGGCGTTGCGTTCTCTATCGTAAATCCGATAGCCAACGCGGCAGATGATCACCGCTACGCGAATGCCGTTCCCTACCGCCAAGCAGACGCTACCAAAAATGTACCGGAATCTGATGCTGAGAGGCGACTTGAAAGAAGCCTTGCACGTCATCAATTCTGTCAATCAATTTCACTTGATAAGGAAGAACTGACAATTGTTGGCTTGCGTATTTCGCAGAGCATCTCCGTCAGCTTCATCATCGACAAAAGGCAGAGCGGAAACGATATGCTGTCGAAATCGGAAGAGCAGATTCTTAAACGATGGGTCGCAATGCAACTCGCGTTACACCAAGACAGGGTAGCGACCTACCGAAACAACAAATATGATTTGCTCGCACCACGAGTCAACCAAGAACGACCAACGTTCGGATGCTGGGAAGTACTGGACCATGCAGATGTGGAAGACGCGTCTAGGAGATTAAACAATCAAGAACAGCTCGGAGTCTCAAACAAAGAGAAAAATGACACTTCTCGGTGAACGCCACGTGACGAATCAAAGGGGACGGGGGGCGTAAAGGCAGTGCGTCTATGTCGGAGTGTGCGGATAAAGCGAGACGAGAGGGCAGGGCGTCCTTGATTGAGAGCGGCGGACGAATGACTTGACCACACAACTGTTTCGACTTCCGCCGTAATGGATGGCTCGTCAGCTTCACTATGCCTGGCGGTCACGACGACCGCCACATCCTCCGCACGATGCCGGCATGATGGCTACGGTCCACTTGGCTTCGGGCGTCGGTCTTCGGCATGAAAAAAGAGCGATAGCGCAAAGCGATCATGGACGTCGCGCCTGACCACCCGCCGGTGGCAGGGATGCCAGGAGAACACGACGGGCCATGTAAACGGGAAAGGAACTTAGCAGGGTGAAGTGTGAAGAGTGAAAACGAAGCAGGTGGAGCATGCAGCAGGGAAGATCCCGTGATGGCCCGTCGTGTTCGACCGCAGCGAGGGAGGGACCGACCGAGCGGAGCCGGCGGTGTCACCGGCAGGGCCAACGTCGTAGCGAAGGATGAGCGGAGACGGAAGAGAGCGGTTGCGATGACGCGGGTTAGCAGTTAGCCGGCTAGCGGTTAGCAAGAGAGGAGAGATAGAACACACATCAACACAGCGAACGACGCCCGCCGGGACCGAGGCAAAGCGACGGGCCTGCGTTGGTGACGGACGAATCAAATGGAAAGCCATCACAAATGACAAATAAGTCATGGGTTGTGGCTGGTCGTGCAAGCCCCGTCGCGGGATGCCGATAAGAACAGCATGAGGCAGGATGCCGAATTCCTTATCTAGAAGGGCGAAAGTGACCGCGACGAGCGACAGCGAGGTAAGCTGGGAACGAGCCACTCGGTAAACCATCAT
>NZ_JACEHH010000120.1 GCF_014154935.1 Stieleria mannarensis | reverse complement strand
GCCTGCGCGACGACGAAATGAAAAGACCCGACGAAGCGTTTGGAAGTTTGAAGGGTGAAGTTAGAAGTTTGAAAACGGGAATCGCATTCTTTCACACTTCACCCTTCTTACTTCGAACTTCCGAACCTGTACTCCACTCCGGCAGTCGAGTCCGAGCGGTAGGCCACCGCAAGCGAAACGCCCCATACCTGTGGGGCCGTTTCGGCATGCAGTGGTTTTCGAGTTGTTGTTGTAGGAGAAGCTTCCCGCTTGTCATCGAACGAGACGGCAGGCCGGATGTCTCTCCCACAGTGTTGTGATGCAAAAACGCGATCGACGAAGCGTTTGAAAGTTTGAAGGGTGAAGTTAGAAGTTTGAAAACGGGAACCGCATTCTTTCACACTTCCCCCTTCTTACTTCAAACTTCCGAACGTGTACTCCGAATCGGCAGTCGATCGTGTGCGGTTGCTATTTCTTTTTCTTCCTCAAAGACTTCTTGATCTGTTTCCACACCGAACGGCCGTTTCGCCGGTCGAGCCGAACAAGCTGGTGCTGTCGGGTGTCGAATGTGGTGATCCCGCCTTTGGGCCGTTTGGCATAAACGAATGGCAAGCAAACGGCGACCACCTTAAATGGCTGGCCCGCCTCGTCTGGCATGTATCGGATGCGAACGGGATCCTCCACCGGCAACGAAGCGGCCGAGCAGCTCCATAAGAATGAAGGCAGCTCGACGATTTCGTTGAGGACGGAGACGTAGTCCCCTGGCTTAATGTCTTCTCCCGCGATCCGTGCCGCCACGGTCGTGCAGGATGGAGTGTCCGTTGTAGCTTTCATGGTTTTCACATTTGCTGCTGAGAGATTGTGTGTTTTGTTGGTGCAAGGAATCTTCGTGCGACGAGCGATTACTCGACGCCTGTCGGCGAAATCACGAAGAAATTGACTTGCACACGCACGGTATTTCTCTCTGGAAGCAATGTAAAAACGGCATTTCGGAAGTTTGAAGGGTGAAGTTCGAAGTTTGAAACCGGGAACTGCAATCCTTCACACTTCACCCTTCTCACTTCAAACTTCTTGCCGTGTACTCCGAATCGGCAGTCAGTCGTGTATGGTAGGCGACGAAGGGTTGACTCAGATCACTTGCGTGCAGGAATCGAACCTGCCGATCGTTTCAAAACGATCTCCGGGCTCACCGGACGCAATCGTTGGTGGATGGATTCCAAGTCGGCAGTCGCCAAAGGAAACTCGAAGAGTGGGATGAGAGTGGGGGCGAAAATGGCCCTGCCTCTTTCACCGTTTTCTCTTCGTGATTCAATCTTCATAAAGACGGATCGACGAAGGGACAGCTCAGATGGTCACATTTAGCAGATGTAATCCGAGCCTGCAGTCGATCTGTCAGAAACGCCGGTGGGAGTCGAACCCACTTCGACCGGGTTGCAACCGGTTGCCTGGCCATCTGGCTCCAGCGTTAGGATAGGGGTGAGTCTTGAGTTGTGAGTCCTGAGAATGCGAGAAATGAAAAATGCGGGATCATCGAAAATTACGAGCCTTTGAGTTGGCCGACCAGCTTGTAATGTCCGTCTACTCTGCAACCAGGACATTTCCAAAGGACGAAATATTCGGGCTGACATCGCAACTTCGCCGAGCTTTCATTTCTATCGCGTCAAACATTGTCGAAGGATGTGCACGCAACTCGGAAGCAGACTTCCTGCGTTTCCTTGACATGGCGTTCGGATCCATACGTGAGGTCGAGTATCAGCTAACAATCGCAAAACGTCTCGAATACACATCCACCGATGCGGCCGAAAAACTCGCGAGCCAGGCCGACGAAACGGCAATCGGAAGGGTGAAGTTCGAAGTTGATTCGTTGTCGTTCAAACTTCACCTTTCCAGAATCGAACGCTAGTCATGCTACCGCTCGTCATCATTTGTAAGTTGGATCGCGTCAACGGCAAGATCTGCCGCACCGCGTCCAAGATCGACAAGAATCGTCTCGTCGTTTGCTGCAGCTTCGATGCGCAACGTGCTGTTTTCCACTCGCAGGTCGTCCAGGTGGTTGGCTGCGTGGAAGTCATCTACCTGCCGAAACACATCGTCTCCGCTGCGGACCATGATCGAGCCGACGTCATCGAAGGTTGTCACAGATGCTCGCGCGACGTCGTCCGCACAGTGAACGCCCATCCGCGCGACGTCGTCCGCCGATCGAGCGAACAGCGAAAGGATTCCCGCCAGAACCGCACCTGCGCCGGTCGCTGCAACTGATGTTTCGTTGTGTTGGTCTCTCATTGATTTGCTCCCTCATCAAAGTGTCAAAAGCGTCCTCGCCAGGAATCGAACCTGGACTCTGGAAGTTTGAAGTGAGAAGTCCGAAGTGTGAACTGCACGGCTCAAACCAAATAGGCTGTCGGGTTAAAGCACCTCGCCAGGGAGTCGAACCCCGTCTAACGGTTCCGTAAACCGTCGTGCTATCCATCACACTCGCAAGGCATTTTACATGAAGAGCGATTTACCCGACCGTTCGTTCGCATTCGCAGAGAGAATTGTACGCCTTTGTCGCCATCTCGAATCCGACGGAATCGTTTCCGGGACTCTGATGAAACAAGTCCTCCGGGCAGG
>NZ_JACEHH010000012.1 GCF_014154935.1 Stieleria mannarensis | reverse complement strand
AGTTTTTCAAAGGGAACGATCTTAACGTTGAGCCCAAGGCTTTGAATCGCTGAACGTACTGCAAAAACCTTCCGCAGGTTACCCGAAGTTTCCTGGAGAAACGCGTATGGATCACCGATTGCTCCGGGACAATTCAAATCGATGAAATTCTGTATCACTCTTGAGTCGTGGAGGTACATTTCTGTGTTTGCGAGATCCGTCCGAAACAACACTGGACAGGAATTCTCGATGCCAATTGCGTAGTCGCAATCAGCGTCTACAACGACAGCAAACTTGCATTGTTGATGATTCGCGACTCGCTCCTGCAATTCCATCGCAAGTGCAATTGCACGGCCTCGGTTACCGGGAGTCTGACCGTGATTAGCCAGTAGTTCGGCAGGCAGGTCAATGTCTCCGGCTTCGTAGGTGCTAAGATCGATATCTCTTCCGAAATACCACGTGATCAAACCGCGATCTCGCTGCCCCTCGACATAAACATCTCGCAGTTCAGGCTCTTGCTCATAAATCACGCTCAGTTCGTTCAATGAGCGTCTCTCGTGATCCATGATCAGTCAAATCTCATTTGATTATCAAGTCGCGCAATGCTCTCTTTGTAGTTGGCGAGAATCTCAAACGAGTGGGTCGCCATAACGAATTGAACATTGCCGTTGGCAGCTATTTGCATCAATGCGTCCAAAATCGAACGCTGCCATTTTATGTTCAATGAAATTTCAGGTTCGTCCACTATGAAAAGGGATTCCCGATCCGTTGCTACCATTAAGTTGCAGAACAGCACAAGCAGCTGCTTTTCTCCCGAGGATAGCATCCGTGCACTAAGCCGGTCCCCCCGCCTGTCGTAAATCCTGATTCCTTCAGGAACTGATACTCGAATCTTCTTCTGGTGTCCGAGAAACTTATCCAACGACTTCGCAAATGAGGTCAATAGCCGTTGAAGTTCATCAAGTGCATTCATCTTGGCTAACAAGCTATCGACATACGGTTCTAACACTTGGACAACAATAGACAATCGATTAGGGTCTGCGTGACGCAGAGCATTCAGAATTGGCTCAACGGGGACTGGCGAGGCGAGTCCAAGGTTGACAAACGATTCGCTAAATTCACCGGCGTCGTTAACAAGCTGGGTGATTCGTTTCAGCCGATTTTCATAGTCGTCTGAGCTGTCGCCTCCTGAATGGGATAGACCGCTCAGAATATTTTTGTAGATTTCGGACGTATTGTTCTCGCCGGTGTTGGATGCTTGAATCGCTTTTCGTCTCATCCATTCTTCAGCACGCTCGACCGACGCTTCTGCTGAAACCACATTTCTTTGGCTTTGGGTCTTCCCCAACGTGAAGAATCTTTCATAGGCAGAGGCATCAACTATTACGTCATCATCAATTAAGGTCCGTCTTCTCTCGGTATAACGAAATGCATCACTTTCCAGCGTGCGGCTATCAGAAAGAAAGTACGGGGTTACCCGATTGCGTTTCAACCGTTTGAAGATGTTAGATAGGCGATTGTCGTCGAGATCCCCGGTCTTCACCGAACCATCGTCACTTACCTTAACTGAAACGGACTCGATATCGCCATTCGAGAATACAGCGACCAGATCGTAAGGTCCGGTATCACACTTGCCGCGACGCGCCGAAAACGTACCGCCGTCGGTAAATCGAATTTCGAATTCCTGGAACTGCGTTTGTGCGATATAGCTTCGATGGCCTCGAGAATCCTGAACGGAAAGCATGTGAAAGAGCAATTTAAGCAGCGTTGTTTTTCCGCTACCATTGTCTCCATAGAGCAAGATGAGTCGACTGTCTTTGTTGTCGGCGGTTGCGGGTTCTAGCTCATAGGAAAACGTTCCGAACAACTCCGCCACCCGCACAGAGTGAACTTGGCTCCTAATTCGTTGGTTTCTTGATACCACTAGTGTTGTGTACCTGCCATGAATAGACTGTTTCGGTTTTTTTCGAGGGTGTGATCGAGTTGGTAGCTTATCTTCCGTTACCAACCGTGTCACGATATCCAGTTGTTGTAATCGATCCGCAGAAAAAATTAGGTGACTCTACGCGCCAACCGCCTTCTCAACCAGAACGGAGTAGGAGTATAGCGGGCGGGCAGTGCGACATGTGGCTTCTCGACGGTGGACAGCTTCAGCCGTACGCATAGCATTGTCGGTGCTGGGTGATCAAATGGCCAGTATCTATGGGCCTCGTAGAGCGGCGAGGGATGCAATTCCAAATCAGGATGGGAGATTCCTCACGGGCTCCCTCCTCTAACACCACAGGACATACGGATCCGTCCCACGGCGGTTCAGCTGGTTAATCATGCGTGGAAAATGTTTGCAAAGGTGAAGAAAAGCTACGGCGAAGAAATCACGAACTCGCTAATCGCCGGGGCTGTTCCCCGGTGGCCGACTCTGCTTGCTTGCAGAAATGTTCCAGTTTCAACGACTGCGTTCTATTCTGCCAGGTTGTGCCTGCGACGGTGCATTGCGTATCTACGTGGACTTTTGGTGATCGGGTAACCGCGTTTGGTCATAGATACACGCCTACAATCAATGCCCCTTCGGACGAAAAGCAGTGGACCTGTGCCGTTGTGTCTGGCTTTCGCCCCAGAAGTGGTGAGAACCAATAGGCGACATCGCGTTTGAGATAGCCGAGTTGGTGTTGTGTTGAATCGTAGACTGCGACAGCGTGCGGATCGTGCTCGTTTGTTGGCTCCCGAACGAGCACAATCGGATCCCCAGTGTGGAGCTTGCGGATGTAGGACTCGCGATTCCCGACGAAATCACCTACGACTCGGAATGTGTATCTGGGATCTGTTCCCGATTGCTGGATCCTTTGTGACTGATTAGGAACGGGCGCGCCGGCATCGACAGTGGCAGTCTTGGGAATGAATGCCGCTGATGGCATCACGCCAAGTACCGGTTCACCGCTGCATGCGTGTTCGGCAATCAACGCGAATCTCGCCGGTGCCTCAGAATCCATCGGCATTTTGACAAAGACGCTTTTCCCGGAGGAACGATTGAACAAGACGCCGTCGGTGTACCGGGTCACGCGCTGCACCGATGACAACGTGAACTTCTTCGACTGGAGCGCACCGACCATCGAGACTTGCTTTGTGGTCAAGTAGGCAACACCAGATCCGATTTCCTTGAGGTAGTTGTCACCTCCCAGCGGAATGCCAGCTGGCCGCTTCAGCGTCACAATCTCGTGCCAGTGCACCTTGGATTGGGCCAGGAGTTCCTCCTTCGCTCCCATCTTGAACGGAGCTGAACCAGAAACTTGCGGCACAAAGTTCCCTGAGTCCAATTCATAGGCCAAGCGACAAACCGAGATTCGCAGTTCGTCCTCCTTTGCAAACTCCAGGTCAACGCCTAGCGATATCGCCAATTGGCTTAGCTGCTGCTCTTCTCTCGGCTCCAGAATCCCGTCTTCCAGGGCTTCTTCAAACACCTCCCTGACAAGCTGTTTGCTTTGAGACGCGATCGTTCCCTGCACTTCGTCTTCGGGAATCCCCGCTGCCAATGCAAATTTTTCGATCGCCTGTCGATGTTGCGATGAAATGCGGCCGGATTCGATCGCAGACCGAATCCCGCGTTTTAACTTGGCACGGTTTTCTTGATCAGCCTTTTGTCGACGGACCTGCGCGTTCGCCCTTCGCTTCCTTTCGGCGTCACGTTGGTTGATTCTTTCGTTTACGACCACGAGTTTCAATTTGGAGACATCAACCCATTTCCCCTTGGTCAACTCGGGGCTCTTCACTTCATCGCCCGCGGCAATGTGCCCCTTTTTCACCATCTCGAGAAATTCAATGTCCGAGATCGGCCCAACATCCTCACGACCACGGAGAAGCCGCATTCTTTGGTAGAACCACGTGCTCGACAGAACGTCATCCACGACTTTGCTTTTGTTATCGACCAGCACAATAGGCTTTTCGCACTTCGGGCACTTGCCGCGACGCCCTTGTTGGGCCGCCTGATACCGAATCGCTTTTTCGCAATACGAGCAGATAAAGACCAGCATTTCCTCTGACATCGACGGACACATCCTCGTTATTCCTGACCAAGCTTGATCATTAGCTTTTCCGCCTCCAAGACATCCGACGATTCAATCTGGTGGTGATCCTCGAGGTCGGCAATGGTCCTTGAGACCCGTGCTAGCCGGTCTGAAGTCCGCGTGGTCACGGAACTTTCTTCCAGCACTCGTTTGTATTCCGCGAATCCTTCTTCGGAAAACTCACAATAATCTGCGACTGCACCACCTGGGATCGCCGCATTGCAGCTGATCATGGTGTTTGCGAATCGTTTGGTTTGCTTGTCGCGAGCGGCTTGAACGATTGTCCGCAGTCGCTTGGATTCACCATCTTTCGTTTTGGCAAAGCGTTCGTCAGTCGTCAGAGGCCGCATCGCAACCTGCAAGTCAATTCGGTCAAGTAGCGGTCCACTGATCTTTTGCTGGTACTTGTCGACTTCTTTCGCCGCACAGGTGCATCGTTCGCTGCCCGCGTATCCGCACGGGCAAGGGTTCATTGCGGCGACAAGTGTGAATTGGGCTGGGAATTCGAGGCTTGCTTGAACTCGGGTGATCTGAACGACTCCCGACTCAAGTGGTTGCCGCAACGCCTCAAGAGTCCGTCTCGAGAATTCTGGAAGTTCATCCAAGAATAGAACGCCATGATGAGCAAGCGTGATTTCGCCAGGACGAGGGACGCCAGAACCTCCACCGACCAGCGCGGGCATGGAGACGCTGTGGTGCACGTTTCGAATCGGTCGTCGCGTCACCGCATTGCCGTCGTCACCCAGCAAGCCGACCGCTGAATAGATCCGTGTCAGTTCAACCATTTCGGATTCCTGCAATCGGGGCAGGATACCGGGGATCGCCGACGCAAGCAGCGATTTCCCCTCGCCCGGCGGCCCGACCAGAAGCAAATTGTGCCCGCCGGCGGCTGAGATGACAGCCGCCCGTTTAGCTTCCTCTTGGCCACGGATCTTCCCGAAGTCGACGGGCTTATCAATCACGGGCTGAAAACGAATCGGCTCTCGCAATGCATTTCGCAACTTGCTCTTACCGCGGAAGAATTCGAGGACTTCTTCAAGCGTGTCCGCTGGATAGACCCCACAGCCCTCATGTCCCGGTTTCGCAAGAATCAGCGCACACTCCTTTTCATTGCCGCCAGGAACGATCAACGACTGTCCGGTTTGGGCTTTGAATGCAAGTGAGAGCGCGCCGGGGACACGACGGAGCCCGCCGTGAATCCCAATCTCTCCGAACAAAACAAATTTGTCCTCTTGCTCTTCCGGTAAATCGGGCAGCAGGCCGGCGACCTGAAGCATCAACACTGCCAAGGGCAGATCAAGCCAGGCACCGCCCTTTTCGAGTGCAGCAGGTGCCAGGTTCACCAAAATTTCGACCGGCGAGTTCGGGATTCCCAACTTGCGGAACGCACCGCTAATCCGCGTCACGGCCTCGATGACAGGACCACGCGTCATCCCGGTTACCTGGACACATTCTGCGACCGGCCGAGGAGATCGTAAGACCTTCGTCGCTCGGCCCTGCAGCTCAATCCGATGGCCTTCGATGCCAAATAAGATTCCACCGTGTAGCGTGTGATCCCGCCGAAGAAGATGATCGTGAAAGTTGAATCGATTCAATGCCTAACCCCAATGAAAAACAAAGAGCCCCGGATTCTAGCATGGGGTATTAGCCGAATAAATCAGGATGGTCCTTGTTGCCCGCCCGGACCCACCAGAGGAAGTAGGGCATGGGATTGGTACGTCACGATACATAACGATGTTGCTTTGAAGGGCAGCGAACAACGCATGCGCAACCCTCCAGCAAAAAATGCTGGGCGTTCAATCTGCTGAGGAGAATATCGCCGCGACCTCAGAAATCGTGCCCTGTATCGGAGATGGTTCCGATGCACCAGAAACGCAATTCTGGTGGCGGATGACACGAACGCGTTGAATCAAGCATCATCAAGTGCGCCGGGTGCTACCTCAACGTCTCGACATAATTCTCGAACAAGTTGCTTCGCAACGCATCGGCATACTTGGCGGCAAATCGCATCTCGTAGTACGCACCGCTTGCTCCGCCGTTGGGGTTGAAGTGCAAGTGGTCGTTGGTCTCGTTTCATTCGGACCCACGGGCCAAATAGATCGCGGGCTGCTGACCTTCGGTCAAGCGGACGGCACACAGCAGGTAGTCCGAACTGGAAATGAACTTGTCTGCTTTGACGAATGGGTTCGACGTCGGATCCGTTGACTTGACCTGCACGGAAAAGAACTTTCCCGATCGACTACGGACCACAAAATCGACACCGCGGTCGTCGTACTCCGAATCGTAAACCTCAAAGCCCTCAAGCGTAAAAGCCATCTTGGCGTAGGCCTCTCCGAAAGAGCCTTTTTGGATCGTATTTAAGTGCTGGTACGTTGTCTTCATGCCACTCGAAACAAAGCGAAGGAGGATTCACGAGGCAGGATCGACGTCAACTGCCACAAATCGCGAAATTACGGTTGTCGACTTAGGCTGGAAAGACACCTTGCGGCTCCAGTGAGAAAACTTGGACGACGTTCATGCAATCTTCTCACGACATCATCCAAACCGTCACCAATCGTTCGTCTCGAAACGCTTTCACGCCTCGAACTCGACCTATTCGAACCAAGCCTGGCAGGTGACGTTTCACCGCGTCGATCGAGAGCGGATCGGTTCCGCACTCGTTGATCCAGCGATGAATCTCGACGACGGTGCCGCCGTCGCGAAGGGATTCGATCGCCTCGATGATTTGCAGATCGATTCGGTGGGTTTCAAGCATGTTGCGCTGCCCCTTCTTCTTGCGTCGAGGGGCTGCCCATAAGGACGTCGGATGAGTGAATGAGCTCGACGGAATAATTCGGGCGATGGCGAATTGACGCGGTTCTTCGCGGCTGATGCAGAGTGCCAGCAGGTTTTGGTTTTGTGCGGTCCAACGGATGGGGCTGATTAGGCGCGTGGTTTGTTTACCTGTGCGGTCTTGGTAGGTGATTTGGCAGACCCAGCGATCGGGATCTTGCATCGCCAGCGAAAGTTTCTGACGGGGCGTCAGGCTCCGCTTTCTTCGACTCGTATCTCGCCGCTCGCGACTCGTTACTCTGTCCATCAGATCCTTTCTGCGTCGGGGGCGAAGCCGGCGGCGACGAGGGCGCGCTCGAGCTCGGGGCGGATTTGATCGTCGCTCAGGCCGGCTCGGCGGCGCGGGCGGACGACCCGCATGAACACGTCGTTGGGTGTTTGCGCCCGCGACGGCGGGGCTTTGGGTGTCTCGACCGGCCAACGGCTCGAAGGTTCGACTCGACGCCGTTGTTAGTCGTCCAGCAGGTCCAAGTCTCCGATGACGTCGTCGAGGAGGTTCCAGCGGGTGTTGCGGAGGGATTCGGTGTCGATGCTGAACGAACCGGCTTGGGCGTTGTAAATGCCGGCGCCGTAGCCGTTTCCGCCGTCACCCTCACCACTTCCCGTGCCGCCGCGGGATCATTCTGTGCGGCTTTGGCGACGTTGCGGGTAAATTTGCTGTCGGTGACCACCGCCGCGGCCGGACGGGTGCCGGTGCCGTCGAGCGTCGGCCCGACGTCCTGGGTGATCAGCACTACCCGTGGCTCCAAGTTCTCCGGCCGAAGGGCACGCTTCCGGACTCGGCAACGTCGCTGTCTCATCAATCGATCCTCTGAAGAGTTTAGAAAGGGGGCCCGCAACAGACTGGGCAATTCCTCCAGACGAAAACGCGACTGGTTCGACAAGCTGAAAACGGAAAAATAAAAAAGATCGACGCCGGAGCGGTACAAATGCTTCTCGCGCGCGGACCGGTGCAACTCTACAATCTTGACGACGACATCGGCGAACAGAAAAGCGTGATCGAGTCTCATCCCGAAGTTGTGAAACAGCTCAACAAACGCTTCGCCGATTTTGCGAAAGACATCGCAGCCAACAGCCGACCGGCGGCGTTCGTCGACAACCCGAAGCCGCTGTCAAAGTGAGTGGGGCGTGATGAATGCAACGCGTGGCACAGCCAGAAATTGTTTTGCCCCCATTGTTTTGCCGTTCCTCGGTTCTACTTTTTGAAACGCCCCAGCGGGGATCGGACGACGCGGAAGGCGGCCAACTGGACGCCTTCTTCGGCCAGGCGTTCGGCTTGGACGCTGGGGTTGCACGGGGGCAGCTGGCCGTCGCTGTAGACGACGCGCCACCAGGGTAGGGTATCCATCGATTGAGACAGCATTCGTCCAGCGGCGCGCGCGGCCGCCGGGCGGCCTGCGGCAGCGGCGATGTCGCCAAAACTGACGACTTCGCCGGGACGCAACCCGAGCACGGCCTTTTCCATCTTGAGCTGGAATTCGGTTAGCATGAGTGGTCTGATTTCCCTTGATTGCTCCAATCCCCAGAGGTCCCACCCGTGAAACGTCGTGATTTTGTTGCCGCCCATTTGATCGCCGCCGCCGGGGCGGCGTTGGCCCCGACTCGTTTGCTGGGCGATGACACGACGGCCGGTGACGGTCGGATTCGACAATCCATCATGGGCTGGTGCTTCAACCCGATGGACATGCTGAAACTGGCCGCCGAGTGCAAACGCATCGGATTGGAAGCGATGGAGGGTATCAATTCCAACCTGTACGACCAAGTCACCGGGATGGGGCTGAAGATTTCGCTGGTCGGCAGCCACGGATTCGCCACCGGGCCGTTGGACAGAGACAATCACGCCCTGGTCGAAAAGAAACTTCGCGAAGGAATCGACTTGGCGGTCAAATACGGTGCCCCCAACGTGATCACGTTCACCGGGATGCAAAAGGCGGGGATCAGCGACGCCGCGGCGCGAAAAAATTGCCTGGACTGCTGGAAACGCGTCATCCCCTACGCCGAAGAAAAAGGCATCGGCCTGGTCCTGGAGCATCTCAACAGCAAGGCCCACCTGAATCCCGACGGGTCGGTGCATCCGATGAAGGGGCACCCCGGATACTGGGGCGATGACATTCACCAGTGCGCCGAATTGGTCAACGCGGTCGGCAGCGAAAAATTCAAACTGCTGTACGACATCTATCACGTTCAAATCATGAACGGCGACCTGATCGCGAACTTGCAGAAGTACCAGTCGATCATCGGTCACTACCACACCGCCGGCAACCCGGGCCGACGCGAGTTGGACGGCCGCAACGAAATCAACTACCCCGCCGTGATGCGTGCGATCAAGGCGACCGGCTACACCGGCTACGTCGCCCAGGAGTTCATCCCGACCAGCGACGACCCGATCCGCTCGCTCGAAGAAGCGTTCGCGGTTTGCGATGTCTAGCGGACGACGCTACTTTTTGATCCATCCAAGCTCGTAGCGCAAGCGAGAGAGCGACTTCTGTCGAGGGGAAGTCGTGCGAACGCCAGTCCGGAAGGGCCGTCGTACATCGAGACAGTTACAAATGCCTATCGAGATCGGTTGAGCCACTGGGTGAGGATGCCACCGGAGCGTTTGCGCGAGGGCGTCGTTTGAATCCCCGACGACTCGTCGGACAAACGTGTGGAGACGGCTTGATCCTTCGACGACGTGCGGCCGAAGGTCAGCTTCTTTGACCAGCCGACAAATTTTTCGGCCAGCGACGGTTTGGGATCATCCGCGTCCCGGTCCGAATCCGATGCGTTCGATCGAGCCGTTCGAGCGACAGCCCGTTCGTCTGTCTCCATCGCCACTGGATCGTTGCCGTCGGGGCTCGCCTCGGCCCGAATCGCCTCGGCTCGTTTCGCCTCGGCCCGTTTCGACTCGGCACGCTTCAACGGCGGTTGGTGCATCGCGACCTCCATCGCCGGCGTACCGGCAGGCTGATCCGGCGATGACACGGGGCCTTGCCCGAGCACTTTGAGTGATCGGGCGATCGCATCGCGGTGGGGCAGATCTTGGTCCGTCGCCGCGGTCGGCGACGGCAACGTCGGCAAACGGTCTTCGTTCAAGTTGTCTGTGTCGATCGCGCCGAGTTGTTCCCGGAATGAACTGACCGTGCCCGTTGTGTGAGACCCCAGCGGCTGATTGAACTCCCGCGACTGCGCGGGCGAGGGCATCACCAGGTCGGTCGCGTAACGCCCCAGCGGCGGATACTGCATCGTGTCAGCGGAGGAGTCGGATTGATCGAGATGGCCGCCGATTTGATCGATGGCCAGTGAACCAAACCCATGGCCCCGCGCGGCCCCAAGAATCGCCGGCGCGTGATTCGTCTCGACCGACAAGGCGTCCAGGGCATCGTCCAGGTCCGCGGCCGGTTGCGACGGCATCGCGTGCGTTTTGCCTGAAACCGGCGGACCGGCCGAAACCGGAGGACTGATCACCAGTGAACCGTCGCTGGGAAACCGCGAGTCGCGTGTCGACGCCACGGACAGCGGCGGCTGGACGGGAAATTGACGCAACTGGGGCGGGGCGTCGGCGACCAGGGGGTTTCGGTGAAGTTCAATTCGCGGAGCCGGTGTCCGCTGGGGCACCGCCGCCGAACGGGTGGGGGCCATCTCGGCGCTGCCGGCGACCGCGGCGACGCGGCCGAGCGGCGACGGATTTGGCACGACATGTCGGATCAGGGCCGACCGCTTCACCGAGCGGACGACGTCGGCCTGGTCGGCCATCGCGGTCACCGAATCGACGCGGACGGGCACGGTGGTTCTGACCAGGTGGGGCACGTCGGCTGCGTCTGCCGACGACGTCCCGGTGGAAAGAACGCACAGCGCCGCAAGAACACACAGGGCCGCGGCAAGTTTTGCGACCGAATTGCCGCGTCGATTGCTGGTTGACATCTAACGCTTCCTTGCTTGTTTGCCGAAGTGCGAGCCGTCCCTGGATCGCGCATTGCTGCTTCCTTGGGTTCGGCCAGGCGTTGCGGCCAGCAAGAATCGAAGCATCGATTGCCGTCGAGAATCGGATCGCCCCGACCGACCAACGCGATTGACCCGATGTAAATGAACAAACGCTTGATTCGGTCCAACGTGGTGCAGCGGAGTAACCCGCAGAACCCGAACGCGAACCATGGCCAGGCGCGTTCAAGCGTTCCGGTTATTCCGCTTGATCGGCCCCGCCGACTCCATCGGCTCGACTCCATCGGCTCTACTCAATAGGCCCCACCGTCGGCATCGCTGGGCATCCGCCAATCACCGCGGGGCGACAGGCTGACCGAGCCGACTTTGGGACCATCGGGCACACAATTACGTTTGAATTGGTTGCGAAAGAACCGTGTGAGGAACTGGTTTAGCGTTTCGGCGATCGTCGCCGAATCGTACGGTTGGTCGAACGTCGCTTGGGAGGCCAGGTAGAGGATTTTTTGACGGGTGAAACCGTTGCGAACGAAGTGATACAGGAAGAAATCGTGCAATTCGTACGCCCCGATGGAGCTTTCGGTGTTCTGGCGAATGGTGCCGTCGCTGGCCGGTGGCAACAGTTCCGGCGAGATCGGCGTGTCGGCGACGCGATGCAACAGATCGCCGAGCCTGCCGTCGAAGTAGTGATCGGCGGCGTAGCGGACCAGAAACCGCACCAGCGTCTTGGGGATCGAGGTGTTGACGTTGTACATCGACATGTGATCGGCGTTGTACGTGGCCCAGCCGAGCGCCTGCTCGCTCATGTCGCCGGTTCCGAGCACAAAGCCACGGTTCATCAGCAGCATCGTCCGGATGCGTGCCTGGACGTTTTCAAACGTCAGATCGGAGGCGTCATCGGGCAACTGATTCAGTTGACGCTGTAAGGATTCCACCGACGTGCCCTCGTCGATGTCCAATCCCAGCGGACGATGATCAAGCGATCGAAAGGTGTCCAAGCACAGTTGGCGGATATCGATGCAATCGCCGGTCACGCCGGTCGCTTCGATCAATTGATCGGCACTGGTTCGGGTGTGATCGGTGGTCCCGAACCCCGGCATGGTGATGGCGTGGATTGATGTTCGCGGCCAGCCGGCCGCATCGACCGCCTTGAGCGCGACCAACAGCGCCAACGTGCTGTCCAAACCGCCGGAGATGCCGATCGCCAGCGGCGTCGATTTCGAGAGACAAGAAAGTCGCTTGATCAGACCCGCCGATTGGATCGCAAAAATCTCGGCACAGCGTTCGGCCAGTTCGCCTTCTTCTGACGGAACGAAGGGGTGCGCGTCGACATAACGCAGCAATGTTTTCGGTGCCGGATGATCTGAGGCACGTTCGCCCAATTGAATCTGTCGAAATTCAAGTTCGGTGTGTTCGGCGACATCGTCAAAGGAACCCACGACGCGGCGGTCGTGCGCCAGACGCTGTAAATCGATGTCACAGGTGACCGACGTTTCGGCGACCCATTCGGGTGATCGGCCGTCCCCGATCCGACGCGACTGGCCGATCAGGGATCCGTTTTCGGCGACCAGACAGTGACCTCCGAAAACCAGATCCGACGTCGATTCGCCCGGTCCCGACGAGACATAGGCATAGGCGGCGATGCAACGACCCGACTGTGATTTGACCAAATCGCGACGCCAGGCGGCCTTGCCGATCGTTTCGTTGCTGGCCGAAAGATTGACCAACACGTTGGCCCCGGCGACCGAGGCGCTGCTGCTGGGCGGGATCGGCGTCCAGAGGTCCTCGCAGATTTCGACCGCGATGACGGCTTCGCCGATTCGGAACAACAAATCCGTGCCGAAGGGAACTTCCTGGCCCGCGATGACGACCGTTTCGGGATCCGCCAGACCGGCGGGGCGGAAGTGGCGTCCCTCATAGAATTCGCGGTAGGTCGGCAAAAATGACTTCGGCACCACTCCGGCGATCGCCCCGTCGCGGATCACTGCGGCGACGTTCATCAACGAATCACCGACCACCAGGGGCAGCCCGACGACCACCACCCCCGGGCGGTCGCCACTGGCTCGGACGATCCGCAGCAACCCCTCGATGGCGCCGCCCAGCAAGGAATCACTGCCAAACAAGTCACCGCATGTATAGCCCGTGAGTGCCAATTCAGGCAGCACGACCAAATCCGCATCGGAGTTTCCGATCGCCGTCAGGATCGCATCGGTGTTGGCCGTTGGGTTGGCCACGGCAGTCGGTGGAGCGACGGCATGAATGCGAAAGATTCCGTGCTCAAAGGTTTCGGTCGATGTGGGCAATTCGGTTGGTCTGGGGTGAGTCGGTCTGGGGGGAATCAGGTGTCTACGCGAAGGTCACACGATCCACGCGCGAAGTTCACGGAGAACGCGCTCGACCGTCGGATCGGCGTTGCGATTTGCCGTGTGATCGGTGTTTCGATCGACGGATTCATTGTAACCTGCAGGGATCGATTCGCCCTCCCGACTCGTTTTTCGGTCGATTGCCGGGGATATTCCCAATCCGACAAGATTCCCCTCGCCACCGCATGCGTGTCGCGGTCTATAATCGCGCCTGATCGGGTTCGACTTTGCACCACCAGCCCAAGCGGCGGACCGATGGCGCGAGCGAACGATCTGTGTCTATGAATTAGAAGAAACGACTTGATGAGAGTGAACGACATGACCCGAATTCTGACTGCCACCTTTGCGCTGCTGATCACCGCCTCGATCGCGATGGCCCATTGCCAAGTTCCCTGCGGAATCTATGGGGACCAAATGCGATTTGAACAAATGCTCGAAGACGAACACACGATCTCGAAAGCTCAATTGCAGATCAATGAGATCACCGCGGGCCAAATGTCCGCCCAGTCGGTCAATCAGGCTGGACGTTGGGTGCTGACCAAAGAAGAGCACGCGACGAAGATCCAAAACACGATTTCGGCGTACTTCCTGGCGCAACGCATCAAGCCGGGCAGCGAAGGTTACACCAAGAAACTGACCGCCGCGCACGCGGTCATCATCGCAGCGATGAAGTGCAAACAATCGGCGGATCCGGAAACCGCCAAGGTGCTCGAAAAAGCGATCTTTGATTTGTACCGAGCGTACGAAGGCAAAGAGCCGGATTTCGAACACGTGCACTAGTCGAGAGCCGCACCGTGCTTTTCAGGTAGCGGAACTCGCCAAGAGTTTCGCACGGGCGCGGCGCCGAGTTTCGCACGGGTGCGGCGGCGAGTTTCGCACGGGCGCGGCGGCGAGTTTCGCACGGGTGCGGCAAGAGTTTCGCAGGGGCGTGGCGGCGCCGCACGGGGGGCCGAAAGCCTTGGCGGCTTCCGCTACACCAACACCTCTCGGATCGGTTCGCCTTCGCTAATTCTCAGCGGGCGGCCGATCGGCGTTTGTCTTTCTTCGTGATAGGGCACGCCCAGTGTGGATAGAATCGTCGCGTGCAGGTCGCCGATCGTGAGCGGATTGGCGACGTCCGCCAATGGCTTGTCGGGATCCAGTTTGGGATCGGCCGCGGTGGATCCGTAAACGCCGCCCTTGCGAATGCCACACCCGGCCAGGAAGGTCGAAAATCCGTGCGGCCAGTGATCACGTCCCTCGGCCGGATTGATTTGTGGCGTGCGTCCGAATTCGCCGCCGCAAACGACCAGCGTCGTTTCCAGCAACTCTTGTTCGACCAGTCGGTCCAACAGCGCCGCCAAGGCCGCATCCAGGATCTCACAGCGCGCCGATTGCAACGAATGGTTGGTGATGTGCGAATCCCATCCGCCCAGGGTGACCTCCACGCAGCGCACCCCGGCGGCGATCAACCGCGTCGCCGCAAGGCAACCGCGTCCGAACGGCGTGTCGCCGAATCGTTCCAGCGTCTGCTTGGATTCACCGGAAACATCAAACGCATCGACCTGCTCGCTGGACATCATGCGGAGCGCCGCTTCGGTGGACGCCTGGTGCAGGGTTCGGTTTTCGTCCATGTCACGCAGTCGTTGTCGCCGGAATCGGTCTTCCAACCATTGCAGATCCTTCATCCTGCGATCGAACCGCTCCTCCGCGATCGGTGATTTGAGATCGGGCACGGGGTTCTGCGGATCGCCGATTTTGAAGGCGTCGTAGATCGGCCCCAGGTAACCGCCGCGCGCCGGTGCGTTCTGGGGCAGGATCGAGATGTGTCGCGGGATATCCAACGCTTCGGGAAACTCGTGACACAGGATCGAACCGATCGACGGGTGCACGAGCGTGGGATCGGGACGGTAGCCGCTTTTGATGTTGTAGATCGCGCGTTGGTGATCACCTTCTTTACTGGTCACGCTTCGGATCAGCGATCCCAAATGCATTTTTTCGGCGACCCGTGGCAAGGTGTCGGCGATTTTCAGATCGGGAACACTCGTCGCGATCGCGCCCACTTCGCCACCGATGGTCGTGCCCGGATGGGGATCAAAGGTCTCCAGTTGACTCGGTCCTCCTTCCAACCAAAGCAGGATGACATTTTTGGGCCGCGAGGCTTCGGTCGCTCCGGTCGCGTCGGCCCAGGCGAGTTGGTTGGCGATGGATGAAAGCATGGCCCCACCGGCACCGGCTCCCAACAGCGTTCGCCGCGAGAGATGGGCGTGGGGGTCGCAGAGGGGTTGGTTGTGATTCATGGGGTTGATTGGTATGGCGGAAATCTTATTGGATTGAAGTCAGCGCAGGTTGGTGTTTCATTAATGATTCCAAGTGAATTCGGTGCTGTTGGCGAGCGTCCAATAAAGGTCTTCGAGGGCTTCGCCACGATCCTGACGTTGGGCCAGTCCGTTGACGAAATGGCCTCGTTCTTCGTCATCGGGATAACGGTTCAGCAAGCACAGGTACATCGTCTCGATCGCGCGAGCGTCGTCGCCTGCGAACAGGTTGATGTGTCCGGTTGCGTTCAAGACCGGGTTCAGCTCGCCGGCCTCACGCAACATTTTTCCGTTGATCATCAACAACCGCTGCGGGATCGTGATGCCGTCCTTGGAGAATTCATTTTCACCCAAGTCACCGTATCGCTGCAAAAAGTCATTGATCGAACCGAATCGAATCAGTTGAACCAACAGGGAGGAATCACGCGTGATGGCCTTGATCTTAGACGCCTGGACGATCGATCCGGCCACCTGTTCGGCACGCAATCGCGTCAACGGAAACACCGCATAGTGGTCTTCATGTTGCGGTGTGATGTCAAACGACGCACGACTTGACGTTCCAAAGGCATCGCACTGGGCAATGATTCGGATGGTTCGTCGGACGTTGCGGTGTTGCACAAAGTCATCGATGATCGGTTCCAACATCGGCGGCAACGGTTCATCCAGGGGCAGGTTGTCGACCGCCTCGGTCGGCGAGCGTCCGAACATCAACGCCCAAAACCGGGCGACGGCCGCGCGAGAGAATTGGCGATTGTCGGCATGAGTCACCCAAGTCGCCAACCGCGAGCGGGCGTCGCCTTCCGCGGGCAACAGGTCCGCCGCGTAGGGCACCGCCGGCGTCACGTCGACCTCCTCGTCTTCCTCCAGATACTGGTACTTGTAATCGGCTTGCCCGGTGCGAATGCCTTGCAACCCATTCGTTTTGGCACTGCTATAGAACGCCGCCAACTGGTGAAAATCTTGCTGCCGACCTTCACGCGCCTGCACCGGGTCGCCCAAGTTGACGTTGCCCAGAAAATCGTGGTGGCATTGCAAACAGTCGATTCGTAATCCCAGGAACGCACGGCTGGTTCGCGCGGCCAAGCGGATCGGGTCCGGATTGCCATCGTTGCTGTCAAACGTCACCGTCAAAAAGTTGACCTCCGGTCGATCCGTCCACAAACCTTCGGCGGTGATCAGGTTGCGGACGATCTGGTCGTAACGCCGATTGGCGGCCAGCTGATCGGACAACCAGTGACGGAATCGACGCCTGCGGTAAACGACAAACGGCCCCTCGTCGGCGCCCACCAAAAACCGGGTCCAACGTTCCGCCCAGTAGTCATGAAAACGCGGGTCACGCAGCAAGTTGTCCAAGTGCGTCGATTCGCGTCGGTCTTCGGGCAGCGTTTCGAGCGCACGGATCTCCTCCAGCGACACGCCGCTGCCGACCAGGGCCAACGACATTCTGCGGCACCGGGCCATCCAGTCGGCCGGATCGGCACTGGCCAAACCCAGATCGCCCAGTTGTGCGTTGCGGGCCGCATTGACCGCTTGGACGACGCGCCGAATCGATTCCTCATGCGACGGATCACTTGCCGGCGGGGCATCCGCAGTCGCCTGCTCGCTGGACAACCGAACCGGTCGGGCGTCGTGTTCACCCGAATCGCTCGCTTCACCCGAATCGCTCGCGCCCGGCGGCTCGGACAGTCCCGATGCCATGTATCCGAACGCGACCAGCACCAACAACCCGAACCAACTCCACTTGGCGACAGAGACGAAAAACTGTTTCATCGGATCGTTGGGGGCAAGGCACTTCTGGTACAACTGCTGGACGACGCGCTATTATCCACGCGGCCGCCGGAGGGGCGAGCGATTCTTGGACGATTCGCCCCGGAACCCGCGATCTTGGCCATCGGAAGCGAAAAAAACAACGATTGGATTTTACATGCCAGCCCCCACCGACCCGTTTTTCGAACCCTACGATCGTGACGACATCGCTTACGGAGATGTGCCGTCAGCACCGTTGGCGGCGTATCTGGAGCAAGTGGACTGTGGCGGCCGCGCGCTCGACTTGGGGGCCGGCGCCGGGCGTGACACGATCGCACTTGCCCGGGTGGGCTTTCACGTCACGGCGGTCGACTTGAGCCCCCGTGGTGCCCAGCGGATCCGGCAGCGGGCCGAAACCGCCGGTGTCGGCGGGCAGGTGGAAACCTGTGTGGCGAACGTCTGTGACCACGAGATCCCACCGGGGGCCTTCGACGCCATCTGCGCGACGACGGTCTTGGATCACATCCCCGCCGAGGACGCTCGGCGGGTTTGGAAACGCATGACCGCCGGGCTGTGCGCCGGTGGCGTGCTGTATGTGGAAGTCCATTCGACCGAAGATCCCGGCAGCGATCGACACCCGGGAATCGAAAGTGATGCCCCGAAAAGCGAAACCGCAGACGCGGTGATCAACTACTTCGCCCCCAATCAACTCGCCCGCTGGGCCGTGGCCGAGGAAGCCGAATTGCGGATCCTGCGTTACGAAGAACGTTTGGAATGGGATTACACCCACGGCCCCGAACATCTGCACGGCAAGGCCATCCTGCTGGCCGTCAAAACGGGCGCCCACCCAGCTTGGTACGGCCAACCCGCTGCATTCCCGCGTCGAAAGAGCGGGTGAATGGTAGGACCGGCGCCTACGCAGCGTCCGTCGGCATCGAGTGAAAACAAAACCCACTTTGGAAGCATTGATGTCAACACAACCTGCAGTCAACACAACGTGCAATGGCTTCCTTCTCCCGGGCTTTGCGGGGGGAGAAGGGCTGGTGAAAATCAATGGAACTTGGAACGTTGGGTAGGTTCGGAGACCTTCAACGATTCTGCTGGATCCCCCGATTGCAAATTGCAAACTGTTCATTGCAAATTCAAATTTGCGGGAATTGTCGCTCAAATCATTTCGCAATTTGCATGGTTCATTTTGCAATTTTCAATCGTTGCCGGTCCCCCGCGCTCACCAACCGCCCGGTTGCTCGGTGGCGGTCCGCTGGGTGTCGGCATACCAAGCCTTCAGTCGTTTCAGCATTGCGGAAGCGCGCTCCGCATGCCGCGCCGACAAGTCGGTTTGCTCGGCCGGGTCATGATCAAGCCGATACAGTGCGACGGTCTCGTTGTCGAAACTCCCCGGTGCGGCCTTGGGATGCCGAACGACCAGTTTCCACGGTCCCTCGCGCATCGCTTCGCTGCGTTCACCACGGTTGCTGAGCGATGCCCAGAATAATGGGCGCGATGGCAACGCATCGCGGTCCAACAGCAACGGCGAAAGATCGATGCCGTCCAAGGGTTTCGGCGGAGCGGCTTTTACGCCGCCGAGTGAAAGCAACGTCGGCATCACGTCCAGCGTGATCGCCGGCGCATCGCTCTGGCCGCCCGGCCGGATCTGGCCCGGCCACCATGCGATGAAAGGCACCTTGTGACCGCCTTCGTAAACCGATCCCTTGTCGCCTCGCAAACCATCGCTGCCGCTGGGGAAATCTCTTGAGGCGCCGTTGTCGCTGAAGAACAGGACCAACGTGTTTCGATCCAAACCCAGCCGCACCAATGTCTCACGAATCTGCCCCACACCTTCATCGATCGGCAACGTGATGCCACGGAACTTTTCGATCCGTTCAGCTTCGTCCTTGGGCTTCCAGCGTTTCCAGCCTTCCGACTCCGTCCGTCGCACCGGGTCACCGCGAACTTGCACCGGGTTGTGAATCGCCAAGTGCGACACGTACAAACAGAACGGCTTGTCGCGATTCTGCTTGATAAAATCGATGCTGTAGCGGTTGATCAAGTCCGTCGCATAGCCCTCCTCATCGGCCTCCGTTTTGCCGTGCCACCAGTCGTACTTGTTGTGGTCACCCACGTGGCTGACGAAATCGATGTTGCCGCTGTGGTAGCCGACGAAATCGTCGAAGCCGTGATTCTGGGGATGGTAGTCATCGGAGTTGTGGGGATAACCCTGATGCCACTTGCCGACGATTCCGGTGGTGTAACCGGCGGATTGGAGCATCTCGGCGAAGGTCGTCTCGGAGGGTTTCAGCCCTTTGCGGTGCTCGGGATGATCTGCAACCGGATGGATCACCGCTTCGATTCCCGATCGCTGTTGATAACGTCCGGTCAGCAGTCCGGCGCGGGTCGGAGAACAGACCGTGCCGGAGGAATGGAAGTCGGTCAGCCGCATCCCCTCGGCGGCCAGCCGATCGATTTGCGGCGTTTTGAAATAGGGATTGCCGAAACAACTGACGCCCGCATAGCCCATGTCGTCGACCATGATGACCACGAAGTTGGGCTTGGCAGGTTTTTGGGCCGGTGCGACGGTTGCCGCTGAAATCAGGGACAGGCATCCCAGCCACGCGATGAGTTGCTTTTTCATGAAATGCTCGAAAGTGGGATCAGGTTGGCTCCGCACGCCGTCGCGCTCACGGGGACGGGTTCGTCGCCGCCTTATTGTAGGCGGTCGCGCAGTTGTGGGTGTCTCGCCGGAGAGGGACCGTCCAGCTTAGGGCGATCGCTCCGGCGCGTACGATGGCCCTTCCGGGCGGTCGATTCAATCGCCAGCCCGTTCAGCGCGAGGACCTGGAAAGGACGTCGTACTGCTCGACTCGCCTGCGTTTACAATGGGCCGCTCGAAACGAATTCGTCTTCATCAATCGGTGCTGAAAATCTCACCCCATGGTCTATCGACGTGCCCCCCTGGCGATCCTGTTGTGCATCGCCGTCATCACAGAGTGCTTTGCCGAAACGCCCACGAACCTGCGCGACGACAATCTGGTCGCCTGGTGCATCGTGCCCTTCGACGCGAAAAAGCGAGGTCCGGCCGAGCGTGCCGAGATGGTCCGGCGACTCGGGCTGCGCCGCGTCGCCTACGATTGGCGTGCCGAGCATGTGCCGACGTTTGAAGAAGAGATCCTGCAATACAAAAAGCACGGGCTGGAATACTTTGCGTTTTGGGGATCGCACGACGACGCCTTTCGGTTGTTCGAAAAGTACGACATGCACCCCCAGATCTGGCAGATGCTGCGACCGGTCGTGGGGCAAACCCAAGCCGAACGGGTGAAAGCCGCCGCGTCACAGTTGCTGCCACTGGTCCAACGGACCCGCAAGTTGGGCAGCAAGCTCGGGTTGTACAACCACGGCGGCTGGGGCGGCGAGCCGGAGAACATGATCGCCGTCTGTGACTACCTGCGCGAACATCACGACGCCGGTCATGTCGGCATCGTCTACAACCTGCATCACGGTCACGGGCACCTCGACGATTTCACCGACGTGCTGGAATCGTTGAAGCCGTACTTGTTGTGCTTGAACATCAACGGCATGACCCGCAACGGTGACCAGCGTGGGCAAAAGATTTTGCCGCTGGGTGAAGGCGAATACGATGTCCAGCTTCTGACGGCGATCCGTGATTCGGGCTACACAGGCCCCGTCGGGATTTTGGGGCACACGCAGGACGACGTGGAGCAACGGTTGAGGGATAACCTAGACGGCTTGCATTGGTTGTTGCCACAAATCGACGGTCGCCCCGCCGGGCCGAAGCCGAAGCTCCGTACCCATTCACCGCAACAACCGCCGCCGCAATCGTCTTCAATCGGCCGGCCAGGGCTCGGCGGAACACTTCTCGATGGCAGCCCGCAGTATCGTCAACCGCCGATCACGGTCCAGTGTCGCGTCACGCTGCCCGATGCCAACGGATACAACATCCTGGTTGCCAGTGATCCCAAACGGTCGGGCGACCACTGGGAAATCTTTTCCAACAACGTTACCGGCAACTTCACCGCCTACCTGCCCGGCATGCAACCCGATCACGTCCATAGCGATGCGATGATCTGTGACGGCAAGCCCCACACCGTGACGATGATCTACCAGCCGGCCAGGGTGCGGTTGCTGGTCGATGGCAAACCGGTCGCAGACCAAGCGATCCAGTCACGCGGTCGAGAGGGAGTGGCCGGAAAGCTGGCGATCGGCCGGTTGGTCGAAGGGCGGATCGGGTGCCGCGGCACGATCCACTGGGTACGGATTTCGAAGGGCGTCAGAACGATTTCCGCCGATCCCGTCGTCGAGGTCCAGGATGATGACGCGACACGGTTGATCTGGCGTGACGAGACGCCACCACCCCGTGATGAGACGAACGAATCGCAATCCCGGCAAACGCAACCGGTTTCTAAGAACCGAGACTATTCACCGGAGCGGGTGTCCACTCTGGTTGACAATGCCCTTCGCGGCGGCGATCCACAGCGTGGTCTGCAGACGTTCGCCGATGCCAATTCCGCGTGCCTGTCCTGCCACCGCATCGGACAGCACGGCGGCACCGTCGGTCCGGACCTGACGTCGATCGGCAAGCAACGAAAGCCCGAGGAACTGGTCGAATCGGTGTTGTGGCCCAAGCGACACATCCCGCCGGAGTACCTGGCCCATCTGGTTCTGGATGAATCCGGACGCACACACCAAGGCTATCTGGTTCGCCAAGACGACGAAGCAATCGTGCTCCGCGATCCCGCCGCCGATCCGCCAAGCGAGACGGCGATCACGATCGACGAGGTCGTTTTACAACGCGAGGTCGGAACGCTGATGCCCGACAACCTGGCCGGCGCGATGTCCGACGAAGACCTGAGCGGATTGCTCAAGTTCTTGTTCGACTTGGGAACCGATCGGGGGCTGGCGATGGGCGAGATGGATTTGCTGCTTTCCCACGCCCAGGCCCACTCGCACGGGCCGGTGGAGTTTCCGATCGAACGACAACCGCTCGTGCCGGACGATTGGCCGAGCTGGCAGCACCCGGTCAATCGTGACCGCGTTTATGACTTTTACGCCAAACAAGCAAACTTCTTCCGCGGTCATCCGGCCAACCCACCGTTGCTGGCGGAGTATCCCGGTCTGGATGGCGGCGACCAAGGCCACTGGGGCAACCAGAACGACACCACCTGGGCCAACGACCGATGGAACCAAACCGAACTCGGCCAGGTGATGTGCGGTGTGGTCCGCATCGGCAAAACAACCATCCCCCGCGGTGTGTGTGTGCGATTTGGGGAACAGGGCCAACTGGCGGCTTGTTTTAATCCAGACACGTTGACCTATGACGCGGTGTGGCAAGGCGGTTTTGTCCGTTTTTCATCGCACCGACACGGGTTTCTGGACGGACTGAAGATCGACGGTGATCTGCTTCCTACACCCGAACACTCCAAACCCGAGCAGCCGTTTCAGTACCAGGGCTTCTATCGACTGGCGGATCGTGTCGTGTTCGCCTATCGCATCGGCGACCAGGACTTCTTGGACGCACCGGATGTAAAAGACGGTCGCTTCGTTCGCGTCGTCGCGCCAGCGGATTCACACCCGCTGCGCGACCAACTCAAACATGCTCCGACGCGTTGGCCGCAACGAATCGAAACCGAAATCAACTTCGGAAGCGGAACGCCCTATGCGGTGGACACGATCGGATTGCCGTTTAAGAATCCATGGAACGCGTTGATGTTTTGCGGCGGTCACGCGTTTTTGTCCGACGGTTCGGCATTGGTTTGCACGATGCAAGGTGACGTCTGGCGGGTAACCGGTTTTGAATTTCCCTCAAAGACGTCGACCTGGCGACGGTTCGCGTCCGGGCTGCACCACGCGTTGGGCATCGTGGCCGATGACGACGGAATCTTCGTATTGGGACGCGACGAAATCACTCGCCTGCATGATCTGAACGGGGACTTTGAAGCCGACTACTACGAGTGTTTCAGCAACGCGTACCAAACTTCGCCGGCCGGTCATGATTTCATTTGTGGACTGGAGCGTGATCCCGAGGGGAACTTTTACCTCGCATCGGGAAACCAAGGTTTGGTTCGCATCTCAGCCGACGGACAGCGGGCCGAAACCATCGCGACCGGTTTCCGCAACCCCGACGGTCTGGGGCTGCTGCCCGATGGAACCGTGACCGTACCGGCGTCCGAAGGCAGTTGGACGCCCGCGTCGATGATTTGCGCGGTTGAGCCCGAGCCCACCGCATCAGTCACCAAACGTGCTGCGGTCCCACACTTCGGATACCGCGGCCCGCGAGACGGAGCGACGCCGGAGCTGCCGTTGGCGTACCTGCCGCGTTCGCTGGATAATTCCAGCGGCGGCCAGGTGTTCGTCGACAGCGATTCTTGGGGACCGCTCTCACGCCAATTGTTGCACTTCTCCTTCGGCAGGGGGACGCATTTCGTGGTGCTTCGCGATCGAGTGGGCGGGCAAGCCCAAGGGGCCGTGGTGCCGCTGCCGGGTGAATTCCGATCAGGTGCCCACCGCGGACGATTCCACCCGATCGACGGCCAGTTGTACGTGACCGGCATGCAGGGCTGGGGCAGCTACACGCCGGATGACGGCTGTTTCCAACGCGTCCGATTCCGCGGCGGTGCTGCCCAATTGCCGACCGGATTTCACGTCCATGAAAACGGGATCGCGATCTCGTTTTCGATGCCGTTGGATGTCTCGGTCGCCGGCGATCCCGGCAGCCACTTCGCACAAGCGTGGAACTACCGCTACGGCCCCGGATACGGATCGCCCGAGTTTTCGACGCGTCATTTCGGCGTCCGCGGCCATGACAATTTGCATATCCACTCCGCCCACGTTCTGCCGGATCGTCAAACAATGTTCCTTGAGTTGCCGGACTTGCAAAAGGTCAACCAGTTGCACGTCGCGCTGCAATCGGCGCCTGATCAATTCCATCAACTGTTCGTTACCGTTCACGAACTCGACGAACCGTTCACTGGGTTCCCAGGTTACGTGGCGCGTCGAAAGACCCTCGCACCGCACCCGATCCTTGCGGACCTTGCCATGGCAACTCGCAGCATCCCGAACCCGTATCAAACGAAGCTTGCCGGGGCACGTGCGATCACCATCGAAACCGGAACCAACCTGTCCTACGCGACGCGAACGCTGCGGGTGGCTGCTGGCGAGCCGATCGCATTGACGCTGTCCAACCCGGACGTGGTGCCACACAATTGGGCGCTGGCCAAACCGGGAACCATCGATCGGGTGGGTGAGCTTGCCGATCGACTGATTTCGGATCCCGAGGCGGCACTTCGTCACTACATCCCCGCCACCACCGACGTGCTGGCGCACACCGACGTCGTGCTACCGGGCGAGCAGTTCACGATCTACTTCAATGCTCCGTCGCAAAAGGGGCACTACCCCTACCTGTGCACGTTTCCGGGGCACTGGAAAGTCATGAACGGGATGATGATTGTGGAGTAGTTGGAGGAGACGGACCGGCCCTTCAAAGGTTTCATCCCGGCACTGTAAGACAGCGTCAATCCTGCGGTATTCCTCCGTAACGCTCGCTTTGGCAGCCGGTCGTGCCGGTTACCCCATCACGGGGTTGTTGGCACCGGATGATTCCGCCGTCGGCCGAAGCCGCAACCCTTTGAAGAAACCCAACCATCTTTCGTCGGAAACGATCATGACAACTTCCAACACCAATCAACCGCCAACGAACCTGCTTTCGTCGCTGACCGTCGGGGATCTGACTTTGCCCAATCGTGTCGTCATGGCTCCCCTGACACGTGCCAGAGCCGGTGAACGCCGCATCCCCAATGACTTGATGGCAGAGTATTACTCTCAGCGAGCATCCGCCGGCTTGATCATCAGTGAAGCAACGGTGGTGTCACCGCAAGGAATCGGTTGGCCCAACACGCCGGGGATCTATAACGATGAAATGACCGAAGGATGGAAGCAGGTCGTCGATGCCGTTCATGCCAGCAACGGTAGAATTTTTTTGCAACTTTGGCACACCGGTCGCGCTTCGCACAGCGATTTCCACGACGGAGAATTGCCGGTAGCCCCGTCGGCGATCGCGATCGAAGGGGACGGCGTCCATACGCCCAGCGGCAAGAAACCCTACGAGACACCGCGGGCGTTGGGGACCGAAGAAATTCCCGGCATCGTCTCTGACTACCGGCAAGCCGCCGAGAGGGCAAAGCGGGCCGGTTTCGACGGTGTCGAAATTCACTCCGCCAACGGCTATCTGCTCGATCAGTTCTTGCAGTCTAAAACCAATCATCGAACCGACGCTTACGGCGGCAGCATCGAGAACCGGTATCGGTTGCTCGAAGAGGTCGTCCAGGCGGTCACCTCCGTGTGGTCATCGGATCGTGTCGGTGTTCGAATCGCCCCCAACGGTTCCTTCAACGACATGGGGTCGCCCGATTATCGCGAACAGTTCACCTACGTCGCGCGACGATTGGACGAACACAACCTCGGTTACCTGCACGTGATGGATGGGACGGGGTTTGGCTTCCATGAACTCGGTCCGGCCATGACGCTGGCTGACTTCCGCGAGGTGTACTCGGGTCGCTTGATGGGCAACGTCGACTACACGCGCGAGTCCGCCGAAACCGCGATCGCCGACGGCGACACCGACTTGATTGCGTTCGGTCGACCGTACATCAGCAACCCCGATCTGGTTGAACGCTTCGCCAACGGCTGGCCGCTGGCCGAGACGGCTGACATGTCGCTGTGGTATTCCGATGGTGCGCACGGCTACACCGATTTTCCGACCTACCGCGAAGCGGTCACCGCGTAGTGTAAGAACGTCGGAAATCTTACTGAGCGATTTGGCAATCGATCGAGATTCTCTCCCTCAGGGAGAGCCGGCGTTTGCGGAGCAAGCAGAATTCCGCTACTGCTAAATCGAGGAAATGCGTTGAAGCTGTCGGCCGTCCCCTACTCTTCAAAAACAATCGAATCAACTTCCGCGCCGAGCTCCTCCAAAGTACCCTTCAAATCATCAACCATCGACGGAGGCCCGCAGACATAGAACGGTTGGGAAAAATCATCGACTCGGCTTTCCAGCCAGGCTCTGTCGATTCGGCCGTGTTCGTAGTCGTGATGGTTTTCTTGCGTCAGGGTGCACACGACGGCGCGGCCCATCATGCGGAATAACTCCCCCTGTAAGAAAACGTCTTCGCGTGACTTGTTCGAAAAGAACAGCCGATTACCGTCTAATTGACCGCCCTGTTCCAGCTTTCGCAGGATCGCGATGAATGGTGTGATGCCGGCTCCGCCGGCGATGAACACCCCAGGTCCTTTGTACTCGATCGTGCCCCAAGGATCGCTGAAAATAACGCGGTCGTTGACTTCGATGTCGCGGCCCAGATGTTCGGTCACGCCCTCGTGCGAGGGAAACTGCTGGGTGGGGTAGGACTTAATGATGAACTCTAAACGCGGATTGTTCGGCAGGCTCGTGATCGTGAACGGGCGTGCTTTTTCTCGATAACGGACTTCGTCGATTGCCAACTCGACGGCTTGGCCGGGCCGGAAATCAAATCCCTCCGGCTTTTCCACCACGTACAAGCTGACGTTCTTGGCGAGTGGCTCTCGGTGCAGGACGCGGCCACGGTGTTCGCCGTAGTGATCCCAATTCGATGTTCCACTCTGGGGTTGTGTGTTCTGGGAATGTGTTTCTGTCGTGCTCATACTGGCTCCTGTTTGTCGTCAATTGAGAGAAGAGAAAATCGAGTGCACACACAGTGCCAAAGCTTGCGCAAGTGATTTACACGGGGCTGTCCACCAGTTGCCCCGCCGCCTTGGTTGGTGATTGATCAGTGCAGGCAAAAACCAGTCAGATCTGGGTCGCGAAATCGCATCGGGAATCGAGTGTGACCGGCCGCGTCGGCACGCGACCGTGCTACACCGTTACAGAGGGACGATCCCGGACATTCCCCCGTCGACGCCGAGGGTTTGGCCGGTGATCCATCGACTGCGCTGGGAGAGCAGGAACGCGGCCATCTCGGCGATGTCGTTCGCCGTGCCGTAGCGTCCCATCGGGTACTTTTCCGCCATCGCCTTTTTCTTCTCGTCGGTCGATAGAAGGTTGGCGGACAAAGGCGTCTCTATCAGCGCGGGCGCGATACAGTTGACGCGAATCTTCGGTGCCAATTCGGCCGCCCAAGTTTTTGCCAATGCCTGCAGCGCGCCCTTGGCGGCCGCGACGTAGCTGTGCATCGCGATTCCATGGTTCACCGCGACGGTCGAAAAGAAAACCGCGCTCCCCGATCCGGATTGCCGAAGTGCAGGGATCGCCGCCTGAAAACAGTTCATCGCCGCCACGACGTTCAGCTCAAAGTCCTGGCGAAGCAACTCCGCTTTGGCCGACTTGACCGGCCCCAAACGGATTGAACCGGGGCAGTAAACAAAGCCGGTCAAAGACGTCGGCAACTCGACTTTCGACAGGTCGCCGTTGACGACGTCGCACTCAATGTGTGTGACCCCGTTTCCCGCGAAGCGATCATCGCCCAGTCCCCCTCGGGTCCGGGAGACTGCGGTGATTTGGCAGTCTCGCTCGGTGAGAAGCCGGACCAGTTCCAAACTGATCCCATGGCTGCCGCCGATGACGAGGACATGGTCTTGATTGCTCATGTGTTCCTGCTGCGTTGTTGGGTGTCGAAGTGTTGCCGCGGCGTGACCGTTTGCGTGACGATCGCCGGCGATGGTCTCAGGAACTGTAGTCGTCTGGACAGGGACGGCGGGCTCGCATTGCGGCGCGCCTGGTAATCTGCTCGGCGCTGCGAGCGAGAAGATTCGTTGCGATTCCGATCAGAAAGCAGCCAATCGCGTAGGCAAGCGGCATGAACGAATACGATGCGTCTTTGGGGTTTAGCAGAACAAGCAGGAACAAGGCACTGGCCATAAAGGCGGTCAAGGAAACTCCAAGCCATGCCAGGTACTTCGCGTCATTCATCACAAACTCCGTTGGGAAAGGATCAGGGGTGAGAGGATGGGTCGGCGGGGTCGTCGGGATTGAAGATCGTCGCCGCAGTGTGACTGCAAACCGTGAGCCAACTGACCGGAAATCATTGGATCGCTCCTGATGAGAATGAACGGAGGAATTGAATCGGGCGCAATCCGACCAGCGTCGGTGGACATCCCACCACAATGCGAATCGCGTCGGTGAGGGTAAATCGGTGGGAAAAGAAACGCTCGATCGATGCGTCGGAGAGCACGCGATAGAAGCGTTGAAAGATCCGATATCGCTGTGCAGGGGCGACCAAACGGAACAGTAGCCGATTCAAAAAGCGCGAGTATCGCGAGCGCCAACGGTGCTGTTCGGCCAGGCGTTGGATCCGATCCGCCGCCGATTCCAAAGGTCCCGACGCAATTGCATCAGCAAACGCGACCGCCATCGGAAACGAGCACCCTGCCGACATCACGCCCACTAAGCACCGACAATTGAAGATCCATCGCTGGCGGTAACGCGAGGCTCCAATGGAAGCGGTAGGAAGGTTTTGGAGGTAAGAAGATGATTGAAGTCCAACGACGTGCATCTTCCAATTTTCTTACCAAAAATCTTCTTACCTAAATTCCGCAGGACGCTAGATACGGCCCCCTCAAGCCAAACCGACATGGTGTTCCGAGTCGAAACCCCGCGTTTCCGTCAAATTGTGACACCAACGCGTCGTAGCCGCTCACGATCCAAATCAGGGCAAAGGTCGACGCGAAAAAAAATACGCTGCCGTGCCTCGCTGTTACTTCACTACGAAACGGACCGATCCGCTGACCTCGTCAGCGACCACCCAGCGGTCGCCGTGTTTGGTTGCGGGAACCGGTGTGTCGTCGGCAAAGACACCGACGGAATCTTTGGGGGCGGGCAGATCCACCACCGCTGCCATGCCCTGGGGCAAGGACAGCGACAGATCGAACCAATCCTCGTTGGTCCACTGGATCTGAATCGCACCGCGGGAGGTGGGAACCTTGCCGCGGGCGAAGGACAGATCACCAGGACAGGGGCGAATGGTGGCCGTGTTCCAACCGGCGGTGCCGGGCTGGGCCCCCAACACGTGCCGTGGCAGCAGGTTCGCCGGTGCGGCGCCCCAGGCGTGATTCCAATCCTGATTGGGTTTGTACTTCAAGTCCCAGGCTTCCCAGGCGATCGTCGTCCCGCTATCGAGCATGTGTTTCCAGCTGCGGTCACCGTCGGCGAGAATCAGGTCCAGGGCCGCTTGAGCTTGGTTGTGGTGAAACAACGCGTCCATGAAATACTGGGCCGCGTAGGGGCTGCACCGCATGTCCGCTTCCGCCAACCAGTCGGCCACACCGGCGACGTTTTTGTCCGGGATCAAACCGAACACTAACGGGAAGAAATTCGCATGGATGCTGTGATGATCGGTGCCCACACCGTCACGGTAGATCCCGGCAGCTTCGTCAAAGAGTGTTTGGTGAAAGGAGGTTTTGGCGTGTGTGGCACGGGCCTCGAACGCCGCCGCATCGGCATCCTTTCCGATCGCGCCCGCCATTTCGGCCATTTGCTCCAACGCTTCAATGTGAAACGCATTGACGACCGTATTGATTTCGGTAAACACAAAACCATCGCGTTCGTTTTTCGGCCAATCGACAATGTCGTGTCGATTTTGATCCGACTCGCCGCTGCGAACCAATCCGTCAGCGCCGCTCCGATGAAGCAGCGTTTTTGTCTTCAGTGATTCATAGCGCTGCTTCAACCAATCGCTGTCGCCCGAGTACATCCACTCCGCATACGCCATGAACACCATGTGCGGTGCCCATTCACTCGGCCAAGTCCCGTTCTCCATCAACCAATCAAACGTTCGCGCCGCCATCGTGACGTCGTCATCGGTCGTGTAGTGACTCAGCTGATTCAGATAGGCGTCCGCCTCGTACGGGATCCGCTCGCGATCGCCGTCCACATAGACGCCCGCAAACGTCGTCGCTTTGATGCTGTATTTACACAGATCCCAAATGCGGTTCAACGTTTCGTCGGAACATTCAAAGGCACTGGCGTCGTCATTCCAAGTCGCCGAGAAAGCGGCCCGGCGACGAATGAGTTCAAACGGGAATTCAGGATCCACGCCTTCGATTTCGATCCAACGAAACGGCATCACCGAACGCCACGTCGGTGGCGTCAAGACCGCCGGAGGATTCGCATAAACCAACCCCGCCTGTTCAATGTTGCGCGAGTCGACCGGTGCCGGTACGATCCAGTTCCCACGCTGCTGGCCGAGGCGAATGGGGGTCATGCCATAGCGGACCGTGCCCGGCGGATCCTGGTCGATGCGTCCGTCCTTCAGTTTTTCCCCGAAATGAACCTTGGCCAAGCCGCGCCCCTCGGGCACCGGCATGACGATGTTTCCAAACGCGACTTTGCCGAAATCGAGCTGCGTGACTTGATCGTTGATGCGTTTGATGGCGACCGGAGCCTGCTCGGTCAACTCTGCATGTCGCTCGCCGGGAACCGCGGGCAACTCTTTGATGAACAGATTTCGGAATCGATACGTCTGGCCTTTTTCACCGTGATGCTGAATTCCGATGTAGCCCGATGCATCGGTTGCATCGCGAAAGCGAACGGTTTCCACTCCATTGACTTCGATCCGAATCAAGTCCTTCACGCAGGTCACGACGTACCGGTTCCAACCGTTGCGGTTGAGCGCATCGCGAACCCGCGGCTGTGAAAAATATTGCTTGGATTCTTCGGCGTGTTCAAGGAACTGTCCCGTGGAACGCCCTGCGGTGCTCGGCCAGATCCAACGGCGACGTGCTTCGTCATAAAGGCCGCCGGACCACCGTCGATCCGACCCGTCACACTCGGCTTGATAGCCGTAAACCTTCTTGGTGGCATCCTGGTCGACATGGCAGCGGAACATCACACCCGAATTGGCCGGGCCCTCGGGCAGATGGATCTCGACACTCAGTCGAAAATCGGAGTACTTCGTCTCGGTAACCAGAAAAAACTTCTTGTCGCCGGTCAAATGGATCTCACCGTCGACGACGTTCGCTTCACCGTGCGGATAGGGATTCCGCCAACCGGTCAGATCCTTGCCATTGAACAGCGGCCTGTAACCGCGACTTTGCATGGCTGCAAAACCGGCCTTCCAATTGGGGGCATGCACCGGTTTTGAAATCAAATCGAAATCCGGTGGTTGCGCCCCGGCAGATCCGATTGCCAGTAGTGCAACAACGAGGCAAAGCGATCGTAACGAGTTGAGTTTGGCCATAGGATTCAATCTTTGTGTCGGTCTTTGTTTGTCGCAAATGGTTTTGCCGTCGGGCGGAGGAACACCGAAAGCGTCTTGCAACGATCGCTGCAAGACGCTTGAGGTCTTTCGATGCCGCGTGCAGCGACAGCTATTCTTCCAGCTCCTCGACCTCGCCGTCTCCCTGCATTTCCTTTTCGGCTTGTTCGATCAAAGCGTTGTAGTTGTCGATCTCTTCTTGGTTTGCGTTCTGCGTGATGTTCTGGGGCCCATCGGAGCAACCTGCGATCAGGCAGCATAATAGCAAGACGACCATGGTGGGGCGTATGAAACGATTCATTGATATCCTTGGTAAGTGAGAGGTATTGGACGCCGGCCGCGGACCTGATCGAGGCAGAAGTAGCCCGAGGGAATCGCACGGCCGTGCGTCACGATCTTCCGCCGGCTACTGATTCAGCTGCTCTTCGATCACTTCGTTGAAGGCCCGACTGCCCAAAGCGCCCCACAGTCCGTAGGGGCTCTGCGCGCCGGCGACGGTCGGTGGGCTGTTGTGGTAAGCGATCTGGGGCGCATTCGGATCGCCCGCCTCGATGGAGTCCGTGATAAAGATCACCGCGCCATCGCCCATCAACACGTGGGCTCCGCCTTGGTGACGACTGGACGCCGCCAACGTGGAATCGTTGTGATCGCGACCACCGGAGCACATCGCCTTGTTGGGCGGACGCACCGTGTGAAACTGGGTGTACAAGGGGTAGCAGTCATGCCAACGGAAACCTCGGGCTTGCGTGGCATTGGCCGACGCGGTGGCGGCTGCGACCCAGAACCGCGGACGGTCAGGATCGAGGAATTGGTCGCCCCAGGACGGATTCCGTCGGCATTCTGCTCGGCCATGCCCGGGGCGATCGGAGTAGGAGTCCGAGCGGGCCAAGGTCGTGCGGGAGTCGCCATCGGCCAAATCGGTCGCGATTTCTCCACACAGGATCGTGTTGGACAGTCCATCCAGGATGTCGCGGAACTTCATGTCCTTGCAAAGCACGAACGCACCACGATGGCACTTGTTCGAACGGATCGCCTGTCCGCGGTCGTTGACCGAATAGGGCAGCGTGGCGCCGCTGGAAACTTCATCCACGTGCAACCACGGATCACGAGTGAAGACGGCGGAATCTCCCATGCACGCGGCATAGTTCGTGCGGCCGAGTGCGGGCAAGCCGACGCCCGGATCGCTGGGGCATCGCAACGTCGGAATCTCCGTCCCCCACGGCCCGTAGTCGATCCTGGCAACCCCTGGTCCCATGGCTTGCCAAGGCGGATTGCGAGGCGATCCGTCGGCGTTGCTCGCCAGCGGGTTGCTGATCTGTTGCCAGATGGCCTGTTGTTCCACGAAGGGCAAAATGCCGATCAAGAAGGAGCCGCGATGATTGATCGATGTCGTGTCGCTGGCGCGATCCCACATGTCGTGGCCGCCCTGGCGATACGTCCCACATCCCTGCAACGGCAATTGTTTGTACGCCGAATGGTAGTTGTGAATTGCCAGACCGATTTGTTTGAAGTTGTTGCTGCAACTCATTCGGCGCGCGGCCTCGCGAGCAGCCTGGACCGCCGGCAGCAAGAGGCCGACCAGAATGCCGATGATCGCGATGACCACCAACAGCTCGACCAGCGTGAATCCGGTGCGATGACGTCTCATCGAAGACTCCAGAGAATTAGAAAGAAGAAAGCGGAAGAGGGCACACGCCGACATAGGCGATGCACTGGGGTTATGTTAGGCCCCGTGTCGCCAATTCCAGCCGCCAAAGGATTGTCGTTTTGCGACACGTTTTGCCGGCCCCGTCGCTCTTTCGAGCACGGCGGCCCTTCCGCAGCGGTCGTTCTTCGCTGCGTGTGACGTTGATTCAATGACTGCAGGATTTGGCAACCGATGATGATTCTCTCCCTCGGACCGTCGGAAGAATAAGTGGCGGGGATTGATTGTGGGATAGGCTTCCAGCCTGTCGTTTTCGCCATGACAGGCTGGAAGCCCATCCCACTTATTCTTCCGACGTTCCCAGGGAGAGACGGCGTTTGCGCAGCAAGCAAACGCCAGAGAGCGCCGGCGGCTTGCGAAAGTCTTTGGGGACTTCCGCTACGATTAATTCCGTCACTTAGGCAATCGACGCCCCTCGCAGCGAGGAAAATCGCCTAAAGGCTAGACACCAATGGCCAGCGCGAACGCCCATCGCAATCCGCCTCTGGCCCGCTTAAATCTCTACCTCATCGGCGTCGATCGACAGCTTGCGGCTCATCCACACCGGCGTGGACAGGAACCAGCCGATGGTGCCCGCCAGTGCGGTCCACTTCACCGCGTCGATTCCGATTGCCCCGGCAAAATACAGCAGGCACGGGAGGGCAACGAGGCCCAGCGTGATCAGCGAAACGATTTTGGCGATGGATTGCATGAGATGACCTTGCGCTTGCGTGGAACCTTATCGGTTGACTTCAGATCGGTGCGATGCTTTCTGCGTCAACCTGCTTAAAACCAAGTACAGAACACCGCACGTGATCCAACACGGGATCACCGCATAGGCCGCGAACAAGCCTTGTTGGAAAATCAGATACAAGCCGACGGCGACCGGAAGCAGCCATGCGATCAGGACGGCGATGTTCGCCCGCGCCCCGCTTCGATCGGCGTACTCGTCTTGCATCCCAAACGTCTTCATCAGATAGAAGTCGACGAAGATCACGGCGCCCATGGGACCGAGCACGGTGCCGTAGGTGCCGACAAAACCGAGCAATTGTGCGGACAGGTTGGGGAACGCTCCGGCGATCGTTGCGATGGCACCGGCGACCATCGTCATCGCCGCCCGTGAGCGGCTCGGCAACACGCCTTGGAACGCCAGTCCGGCGCGATAGATCGTCGGGTTGGCTGTCGTCCAACCCGCGATCACCACGCACAGGATGCCGGCCCAGCCGAGCGAGTGAAACGCAAGCTGCCCGGGGTTTGCCACCACCGTTCCCGGCAAACCGACGTCTTCATCGCCCTCGGGAACCGGCATGATGGCCAGGCTGGGCTGCAACTTCAGCAATGCGGCCAGCAGCAGCGCGGCGGCGATCCAGGCCATGTAGTGACCGAGAAACATACCGATCGCCGGCGCCCAGCCGGCGGCCTTGCTGCGGGCGAATCGAAAGATCGACAGATCGGCCATCCCGAAGTGCATCGCGCCGTTGCACAACCATGCGAAAACGACGATTTGCCAAAAGCCGAAGCTCTGTTCGCCGTTGTGGGCCTGGACCGTGGCGATCGCTCCGCTCCAAAATTCGCCCTCGGTCAGGGCCGCAACGCTGTTCGCTTCCATCTGGGCCAGCGAGACGATCCCACAGGCGGCGAACACCGCGATCATCCACGGTGCCGCGATGTTGGCCACTCGGGCGACACGCTCGTACCCACCGGCGGCGACGATGGCGATGACCACGCCCACGACCGCCACCAACGCCGTGAACGAGGGATTGCTGAGTCCGAAGAAGTTGCTCGGCACATCAAAGGCGATGCCAAAGGGCACGCCCACCGCCGACGCGGAGACCGTGACCATCGCGCCGGCAAGAAAACAAAACAGCAACCCGTTGACGACGTTGTAAAACTTGACCAGCCCGCCACCGGCTATCCGCTCCAACTGGTAGTACAACGTCAAACGCTTGGCCATCGCGATCGGCACGACCAAGAATCGCCATGTCACCACGGCGAGCAAATTGCCCAGCAAAAGCCCCAGCAACAGATCGGACAGGCTGGCGCCGGCGGCAAGGAATAAGGGGCCGATCATGAATTCGGTGCCCGCGGCATGCTCTCCGGCGTACATGCCCCAAAACTTTCCGTTGCCCAGAAGCGCCGAATCCGGCACCGGTTCACGTTCAAATTCTCCGCCCGAATTCGACGTCTCTTCGCTCATAGATTCACTCGCGTTTTGATGGTTGATTCCTTGGCCCGATGGCGTCTCGGTGTTGCACGATTCATGACTTTACCCCGTTAGGGAACCTGCACCGAGGAACCGCGTGTGGGCTGGACAGCTGTTTCATACTCCCGAACGCGCTCAAGCCACTCGGCGCCGACAGGCACTCCGGTCGATTGGCAGTAGTAATCCCACACGGCCCCCAGCGGCATCGTCTTTAACTCCTCCATCAACGCCAGCCGCGTGGTGTAGTCACCGTCACGTTCGGCTTGTTGCAGCGTCTCGGTCGGTTCCAGCAACGCCGCCAGCACGGCTTTCAAGGTGTTGCGAGTTCCGATCGCCCACGCCGCAACGCGATTGATACTGGCGTCGAAGAAATCGAGCCCGATGTGAACGCGGTCCAAGTAGTCGCCGCGAACAATCTCCTGCATGATCGACTGGACTTCATCGTTGTACGTCACCACGTGATCGCTATCCCACCGCACTCCGCGGCTGACGTGCAGCAACAACTCCGGCACGTACAACAACACCGAAGAGATCTTGTCGGCGATGCCTTCGGTGGGATGAAAGTGTCCGGCATCCAGACACAACACCTTGTTCCGGGTCATCGCGTAACCCATGTAAAACTCATGTGAACCGACGACATAGCTTTCGCTGCCGATCCCAAACAATTTGCACTCCACTGCATCGAGCGTGTGAGCAGGTGCGAGTGGTTCGGTGAAGATCTGGTCGAGCGATTCGATCAGCCGTTGGCGGGGCGCTTTCCTGCTGGCCGGAGAATCTTTGTATCCGTCCGGGATCCAAAAGTTGTTGACGCACGGATTGCCTTGCGCCTCGCCCATTGCCGCAGCGATCTTGCGGCATGCCACTGCGTGATCGATCCAGAATTGGCGGATCTTTGAGTCGACATGTGCGAGCGTGAATCCGTCCGCAGCGTTTTCGTGCGAGAAAAAGCTGGGATTGAAATCCAAACTCAAGCCTTGGTCGGCCGCCCAATCGATCCACCCGCGGAAGTGTTCGACGCCGATTTCATCCCGATCGACCGGCCCATGGAATTCACCGTACAGGGCGTGAAGGTTCAGGCGGTGTTTCCCGGGGATCAGCGAAAACGCGAACTCCAGGTCCTCACGCAATTCACCCGGCGTTCGGGCACGGCCCGGATAGTTGCCGGTCACGGCAAGGCCGTTGCCCAGCGATTCTTCTCGCCCTTCAAATCCGATGACGTCATCGCCCTGCCAACAATGGACGGAGATCGGGACGGTGCCCAAACGGCGGATCGCTGCGTCCACATCGACGCCAAGATCGGCGTAACGCTGTCGCGCCGACTCGAAGGCGCGTTCAATGATTTGCTCTGAAGTGGCCAAAATCTTTCTCGTTGTAAGTGAGTTGGATGTTCGATGGATTCGTTGTTCGTGACGTCAGGCTGAAGGAATGTCGCAAGCGGACGACCGCAAGGATATCATGCCTGCAAGGAGGTGTATTCTTGACTCAATCAGCTCGGTCATGGTTTTCGGCTCGGTAGTCGCTCGGAGTCCTCGACTCCTTGCGTTGAAACACCCTGCACATGTGGCTCAGCGAGCTAAATCCCGCCGCGTAGGCAATGTACTTGATGGGCAGATTCGTCTCTCGCAGCATTCTGCGTGCGCGGTCGAGTCGACATCCGGTGATGTGTTCAAGCACGGATTGGCCCGTCGTCGTGCGGAAGTGCCGCTCCAGTGTTCGGGTCGTGACGCCGATTTGTTTGGCGATCATCGCGACGGACAACTTGCGGTGACTGTGGTTCCAAATCGTCAGCAATGCCTTGCGGGTGACCGGATCGACTTGGTCGTCCAATGCATCCGGCGTCATGCCGAAGTGCTCCGTGTCGTCGAGCACCTCGGCAGTGATCGTCAATGCCTTTGCACACAGCGAAGCCGGCTGTTGATCGGGATGCCGGGTGACAAAGTCGATGATCTTTTTGTACTGATCGACGACTTTCTCTGAACGGCTCAAACGCAAGATCGGTCGCGTGGGGGCCAGAAAGCCTCGATTCTGTAGGCTGAACAGCATTTCGCCTCCGATCGAGATCCAATACTCCGTCCAACCCGTTTCCTTCATCGGCCGATAGCGATGCCAAACGCCCGGAAACAATAGGATCATCGTTCCTGATTCCACTTCGGCATGTCCATGTTCATCCGATTCAAATTCTCCGCGACCTTGGTGCACGTAGACGAACTGAAACTCCGGCAGGACACGCCCTTGCTCCCATTTAAAATCATAAAGTTCGGGATGGTGTTGTTGCGGATAGGAAGCGTTGGGGGCCACTTCGTCCATCCCCGCCCCGGTCAGGTAGAAACCGAGGCTGATGGCCGCATCCGACACCGGCAGATAACTGAAGGCATTTCGGGTGGGGGTCTGAGGAGTCGTTGGAATCGTGCCGTCCGCCATCACACTTCATCCTTTAGGGCCGAATCAATCGCATCGCGTGGTTCGCTGGGGCGCAGTCTAGACCTTCCAAAATCGAAAAACCTTGACGATTTGCCCGGCAACTAGCACAATCGTCCCAAAGTGCTTTTCTTTCGTTCACGGCGTTCGGGCCCTAATCTTCGCGGCAACTCCCGGGCGATCACCTCTGCCAGCGGACCCAACCGGCGGGAAACAAGGATGAAAGTCCTAAGAAAACAAGACTGGTTTCATCCCGACGGGTTTCCGATCGTCGTCGAGCGTCGTGACCCCCAACAGCCGTTTGGGCTGCATTGTCACGAATTCTCGGAAATCGTCATCATCACCGGTGGGGCAGGATTGCACATCACCGGGGAAGACAGCTACGAGCTAAAAACCGGAGACACCTTCGTCATCGGTGGCGATCGGCCGCACGATTATCTCAACATGGATCAACTCAGTTTGATCAACATCCTGTTCGACCCGACCGAGTTGCCGATGATGCTTGGTGACCTACAGTCGCTTTCCGGTTACCACGCCCTGTTCACTCTCGAGCCGGCGTGGCGTCGCCGACACCAATTCACCAGTCGCTTGCAACTCAACCCGGCCGAGATCGGCGAGGCGTTGCGGTTGGTCGACAAACTGGACAACGAACTTGCCGCGCGACGCCCCGGTTTCGGAACCATGGCGATCGCCAGCATGTTGGAGCTTGTCACCTTTCTTTCTCGGTGCTACGGCGCGACGCGCAACTCGTCCAGCAAGTCACTGATCCGCATCGCTGAGACGATTTCACACATGCAACGCAACTCGGCACAGGCGATCTCGCTGGACGAGCTTGTGGACATCTCGGGGATGTCGCGGACCAACTACATCCGGATGTTTGAATCGGCGATGGGGGCGTCGCCGATCCGCTACCTGATCGGGCTTCGGATCGAAGAAGCGCGGCGGTTGCTACGGAGCACCGACCGCAGCATCACCGACATCGCCCTTGATGTGGGATTCTCCGACAGCAACTACTTCAGCCGCCAGTTCCGCAAGGCAACTGGTCATTCACCACGCGAGTACCGCAATCGCCATCGCTAGTGTCGTTTTCCCCCTGAACCGCGGATCCGCGTTCCCAGTGGTACGAAACGAGAACGGTCTGACCGTCGTGCGGCCGACCACGGTGCGCGGTTTACGCCGTGCACGCATGATCCGGTTGGTGATCGATCGGGTCGAGCGAGTCACTCTGCCAGAGATAGTTTTTCGCCAGCGGGAACTGGTGGGATCGACTTTCCAAAAAATGCATCAAATAGCCTGCAGTGTTCGGAAAGACAACAAGATCGCCGCAGCGGACTCCATGTGGAAAAACCAGATGCCGCAGCGAAAGCAGTTCGGATTCGGTGCAATAGGCGCCGACCAAGTAACCCGACTTGCTCCGATGATCGGAACGATTGCACGGCAACAAAATCGGATCGACCAGGAAATCGTCGCTCGACGTCCGACATTGCGTGCGATTCATCGACAGTCCGATCAACCAGTGCCCTTCGGCGTCCTGTTTGCGGAACTCAACACTCGCCACCGTCATGCCGCAACCGTCCATCAAGCAGCGGCCGGGCTCGCAACGCAATTCGACATTGGACGACGCGATCCGTTCCGCGATCGAAACACCGGCAACGGGAAAGTCCAGGATGCTCCGCAACCAGTCGCCTTTGGTCGGTGATTGAGAGTACGGATAAGAATTCGGCTCGCCGATGACCTCTCCGCGATGAACGTTCAGTCCCAACCCATGATTTCGATAGGTCACCTCGCTGCGTTGGCCCAGCAATGCGCTGCGGTGTTCGTCCCAAAACCTCTTCCATTGTTGTCCCGACTGTAAGTAGGACATCGGAAATCCACCGCCCATGTCAATGAAGACGGGAGAGTGTCCTCCGCGGCGGAGGCGGTTGATCCAGTCGAGAGATTCGGTCAAGGCCGCGACGCGTTGGCCCGCGTCATAGCCGTCCAAGTGGAAATGGACTCCCAGGACAGTGATCGGCAAATCGCTTAGCCGCTCGCATAGCGTTGCATCTCTGCCGACGTCGAACCCGAATCGGGTGGGCAGCTTTCGACCGTCGTGATGAAAACCACCCAGACGCAATGCAATGGAAGCCGAGCGTTCGACAGTTTTTGCGATCGAGACAATGCGATTCAATTCGTCCAGGTTGTCGACGACGATACAGATTTGACGATCGATGCACCGTTGCAGAAGTGCCTCGCTCTTGACCGCCGCCGTGCAAATCAGTTGACCTGGGTCGATACCGCGGTCGAGGCATTGCCGGACTTCATTTTCGCTGGCCGTGTCGACGCCGATTCCCGAACGTTTGGCTTGGTCCACAAACGACAGGCACTTATTTGACTTGCGGGCAAAGAAGATCTTCAAATCGATCTTCCGTTCGGATGCCACCTGACGGAGGGCATCCACGTTTTGTTCCATCGGCTCGGTGTGAATCACGTTTAGGGGCGATCCGAACTCGGCAACCCGATCAAACAACCGTTGATCACCCATGCACTCGAGCATCCAGGGTTCAAGCCGAGCATCCAGCGGCACTTCACCGTGACAGGACTGGCGTACAAATTCTTCTCGATCTGCGGGCGGCATCATCCGATTCATCTCAAATTCCATGATGATCGCTGGCCGGCGAATCAGTGAGGACGGCCATCCGGTTCGCCCAGCGATCAATTTGGTCGTGCAGCCCCCGAGACAACGTGTCGTTACCGACGACCCAGCCTTCCGTCGCCCGTCCGAAGATGGCAAGGGTGCAATCGGTGCCGGGGACAAATCCGTCCTGGTCGGTCACGATCGCGTGGGTCGGACCGTGCCGACGTACCGTTCCATCATCGAGCAATCCGGTGATGGGACCGAAGACACTGGGATCGTGGGGCCCGGCGATCACGGCATCAAGGACGCAATCATAGTTCTCGCTCTCCTGGGGCTGGCTGTCAATCTGCCCGAGCGTCACCACGTCCTGATGGATCAATGCGAGTAGTTTGCCGACGCTTTCGGCGGGTGGGCCGAAGGCGATTCGCTCCATCTCCGATGCAACCGCCCGAAATGACGGATACTGATCGTCGGCAAGCCCGCCAAAACTGACGAGCCTGACGAGCTGTGGATAGAGTCTCCGCCAGGATTCCCCCAACGCGTACGGAATGTCCTTGGGGAGCCGTCCCGTCGCGACGCCGTAAGATTGTCGCATCGCGTCGTAGGCCGCTGACGGATCCATTCGGTAACGCGACCACCCGCGGTACCAATTGAAAATGTCTCGTCCCCGAAATGTGTTTCCGCAAGACTGGTTCAGCAGACCGGCGGCCGCCTCCGAGACAACCGAAAAGATTTCACTTCGGAACCGGAGTTGACCGTGGCGCGATCGCAGTTCCTCCATTCGATTTCGATGTGGCTGCCAAAAATCATCTTCAATCGGCTCCACCCTCGCCGTCGGTTTGGCCAGCATCGGGCGGCCCGATCGGCTGCGCACATCGATCCGTCGGGGTTCGTCGCGACAGCGGCTGTAGCGAGGGAGTGGATCGCTTGCCAAAAACTCTCCCCCGCGGCCTTCGGTTAGCGAAAGCACCGCGTCGATCGCAGTCAGCCCCATTCCGCGGATGAGCACCGTGGTGCCGGAGCCAACACGCTGGTTTGAAAGTTGTGATTCGACAGGATAGATCTCCTGGGTTTTTCGCTGCGTCGAGTCAGGCTGATGATCGAGCGCCGATGACGGTCGCAAACCTTCATGTCCGGTCGCAAGCACCACAAGATCAAACGATGACACGCCTGAGTTGACTTCGACGTTCCAGCCGGTCGGACCTCGCCAAACCCGTCGAACACGCTCACCAATCACGCGGAATGACGCCGTCGGGAACCGCTGAGAGACCTCGCGAAAGCAGTCCGATAGGTACTCCCCGACAATCGCGCGGGGAATGTACTGATCCGTCATCGCCAGATCGGGGTAGCGATCAGACAACCAACGCATCAACGACTCTGATTGAGCTGAGGAAGGCTGGGGAGTGGGCCGCCAAAAATCAATGTGCTGCGTCGCATAATTCATCCGCAGTCCATGGGGCTGTTGTGGGTCATAGATGTGACCGGCCCCGGGTGATCCGGCCGGCTCGAAAACGGTCACGTCAATCGCTGACAGTTGTCGTTCCCCGATGACCCGGCTGAGCGTTTCAAGGCATCGCAGTCCGCGCGGTCCGCATCCGACGATCGCTAGTCGGACCCTTCCCCCGCCGCCGTTGTCCCGGCCCCGCGGTGCTGTCGCGTCCGGAAGATTCGCAATACTCACAATTCCACCTCAATTGACATTTGAACCTGATCCTCGTGAGCCAATCGTTTCAAGGCATGCGAGTCACAATCCAGATGCTCGCGAACCCAGTCGTCGTCGTAGATGGTGTCCAGATACCGGGTGCCGGAATCGTGGAGAATCGCGACGCAGCGTTTGCCGGCGAGTTGGTCCTGCAGATGCGATACCGACATCAACACGCCGCCGGCGGATCCCCCTACCAGGATCGCCTCTCGCTGGGCCGCGCGGCGACATCCGATCACGCAATCCAGATCGGTCACGCGATGCACTCGCTGAAATGATTGTCCGATCGCGAGTGGAGGCACCCTGCCTGCGCCTAGCCCCGGAATCTTTCGGGGGCCCGGCGATCCGCCGAATAATACGCTGCCCGCGGCGTCGACCGCGATCACGTCCACGTTGCGACCTCGGGAGGACAGGTAGTCACGACAGGCTTGTGCCGTTCCCGTGCTGCTGATCGCAACAAGAACGACGTCAAACTCCCCACCGAGAGCTTCATCGATCTCGCGAATCGTGCCTTCGGTGTGCGCCCGCGGGTTGTCAAGATTGCGATATTGGTTGGGCCAATAGCTCTCGGGCATCCGCTCCAACAATTCGCAGACCCGCGCGATTCTGGCCGCCAGAAAGTCTCCGTCGAGCGGCCGCTGCACCATTTCGATTTCGCCGCCCAAGGCTTCGATGATTTTCAAATTTTGTAGCTGAGCGCGCGGGTCAACGACACAAATGAAACGCAAGCCGTGGTACCGACAGGCCTGAGCCAATCCGATTCCCATGTTGCCGGACGATGATTCGATCACCGTATTTCCCGATCTTAGCTCTCCCCGCGCCAAGGCCTGTTCGAGCATCATCCGCGCTGGTCGATCCTTGGCACTGCCTCCTGGGTTAGAGGACTCCAGTTTGGCCAACAGCTCAACGTGATCACAGTCCAAGAATCGCGAGAGGCGAACGATCGGCGTTCGCCCAATCGCATCCAACACTCCATTCGCGATAGCCAAATTGCCTGACCCCATGTGCGTGCGAAACCTCGTCGCTGAAGGATTGATGAACCGCGGCAGCGGGATCGCACTTTTCGTGCCAAACGTTAGGAGATCTCGACACGGGGTCGCGATGCAACGTGTGCTCGACGACACACACCATAGCGAATCAAACCGGCGTCTTACCGCCGGGGCAGCCATACACCTCCGCGTTGACGAAACTGGCTTCGGGGCTCGCCAAGGAGACATACATTGGCGCGAGTTCGGCTGGCTGAGCGCGACGAAGTCCCACTGCTAGGGAAGTCTGCCAGAGAAGTGTTCCGCGATCGCTTCGCGGGGAATGGACAGCAAGTCAACCGCGATCTCCGCGGCAATCACTCTTCCCTTTGTCAGCCAAGCCGAGGCGAACGCCCAGACCGCAATCCACTCCATCCAAAACAGAAAATTAAATCGGTTCAATTGCTGCTTGAGCGAGATCGGGGCGAAGAACAGATAGGCGCCCATCGCGACCATGCTGAGCAGGATGACCAGGCCGCTGCTCCGGTAGATGAAGTTGCGTTCCCAAGGATGTGGTTCACCTTCGACCGGATCACGCGTTGATCGCGGAAAGTGGTACAGCGAATAGCATGCGAGCGTAAGAAAAAACACTCCCCCGCTGATCGTGTGCAGGTAACCGACCAACGACCGTTGCAATAAGGGATCGCTGCCCGGGTCCAGCGGGAACAACGCGACGCCGAATGCAGCAGCAGACCCCACGTTGGCGGTCCAGTTTTCGATCCAGTCGTGACCGCGATAACACAGCAAGAAAACTGCGATCGCGCACATGGTCCCGACGAAGATGTCACGCATCGCGGTATGGTAGTAGCTGCTGATATTTTCCTGGAACGGAATTCCTGCGAGCCAGCCGATCGGTCCGAGAACGATCGGCAACAGGAAGCCACTGATTCCGACAGCTCGTCGGATACCGATGAAGGAAAGAACCAACGCGTTGGCGCGGGTCGATAGTTCAGGAATCATTCAGCCGACCTTACGTATCGATCACGACGTGGACGTCGCGTTCATTTTCAATGCCGTGTGCAGCGATGCGATAACCGACCACCACGCCATTCTGCCAACCGTTGGACCGCACTCCGCCTCCGCAGTGATCCGGCACCTCGTCTGACGGAGGCGGTTAGGCGGTCGATGACCAACTCGCTTTGGAGTTTCGACGCGCCAATGGGGCTGACGTTCGTCGTAGACTCCCCTTGCGTGGCTAGCCACGCAGTTTCCAACCCACCAGAAGGCCAAGGCCGAAACACCACATGGCGGCAACATCCGGTTTGTCATTCGCGTAACCTCGCAGCACTCCGAGTAGGTCCTTCGCCGGTTCGGCGACGAAGTGCTGGCCGGCCTGCTGCAATTTGTCTGCGGCAATCTGTGCGGCCTCCGACCGGTTTTGTGTCGTGTCACGCTGTGCCGTTTGGGTCGATTCTGAACTCATTGATTCGATTCCTTGTTAATGTGAAAGGTAGGTGCTCAGCTACGCCAGCCGTTTCGCCAGGATGGCTCGGGACGTTGTGCCGAGGCGATGCCCAAGCCGACCATCACACCCGCGATCATCCCGACGGTAAAGGCGGCGACGACCGACTCGATTGGTCGCTCAGCGACCGCTTTGGCCGAAGCTTGATAACTTGCGCGAGCACGCTCAGACAAATCGTTGACGTAAGCCTCTGCCTGTTCGCGACTCTGGCCGGTTTTTTCTTCGATCAGACCGATCAGTTTCTGGAAACTGCCTTCGGTTTGGCGGATATCATCATCTGAGATCTCACCGTATTTCTGCTGTACGGCTCCGCTCACTTGGCGGAATTGCCCGTGAATTTGTTGGCTGGTAGCCATCGAATCTTTTTCCTCGCGTACGAGTTGTGATGTGGGCATCAGGTGCCCGACCGTTGCGGCTTGTCCGCAGTGCATATGACATACCAAACGCATATGACATGCCAAACGCATATGACATGCCAAACGCCAGCGATCGTCACGTCTTGCTGATCGAGACCGATGCGTGTAGACCAGCACGTCAGGCCAGTTGTTGGAATGCGTTTGATGTCGGCACTGACCCACTGGCTTAGAGACCTGCGATTGGCTGAGCGACTTTGCACCAGCCTGATCGCTTGCCGATCCGAACGGACTCGTCGCCTCGTCCACGCCCCCAAATACCAAGCTGCGGCGGAAGCGTTACGTCCCGGCTAGAATTGCCCCGCCTCGTCGGGCCTTCGTGACCGATATCGGGTAGGATCATCCGAGCGACGGATGATCGATTTTGCCCCCGGCGTGACCCGATGTTCAACTCTATTGCCCGTTGTCGTCGGTTTCTGATCGGTGCGTTTTACCCGTGGTGGGTCAAAAAGGAACCGGCACGGGGGTGGCACGTTGGGAAAAGAAGTCGTTTACGCAGAGGAGATCCGAATTGTCTCTTGTCGCCGAGGTTGCACCGACGAATCATAGCGAAGCCGATGGGTTGATCGTCGTCGGTCTTTTTTTGTTGGCGGGGTTCGCCGCGCACGTGCTGGGAAAACGCGTCCACGTTCCCCGTATCACCTTGCTGCTGTTACTCGGGTTTCTTGCCGGCCCCTCTGCTCTCGACCTCATTCCGTCGAAAGCATCAGACTGGTTCCCCCTGGCGACCGAGCTTGCACTTAGCATGATTGGTTTTCAATTGGGCGAACGATTTCTGGGCAAGAAACTTCGCGAGACAGGAAAGATTGTCCTCTCCATCTCGTTGGTTGATGTGTTCCTGGCCGTGATCATTGTTTTCGTCTGTCTGGTTGCCGTGCAAACGCCATTGGCGATCGCACTGCTGATGGCAAGCCTGGCTCCTGCGACGGCACCAGCAGCAACGGTTGATGTCGTGCGAGAATCGGATGCCAAAGGCCCGGTGTCGGACACGGCGCTCGGTGTCGTGGCCATTGATGACGCATGGGGTGTGATGCTCTTTAGCATCCTGTTGCTTGTTGCCCAAGCACTCACGGGGCAGAACGCTTCCGGCGCGATCGTCCTGGATGGCGTTCGCGAGGTCGGTGGAGGTGTTCTGCTTGGTGTCGTGCTTGGCTTGCCGATGGCTTGGCTGACCGGTCGCATTCGTCCGGGAGAGCTGACGTTGGTTGAAGCGATCGGATTTGTCTTGCTATGCGCTGGGATCGCGATGCGGTTTGAGCTTTCGTACGTTTTGGCGTGCATGGCAATGGGGGCAACCGTGTCGAACCTGGCCACACACCACGAACGTCCGTTTCACAGCATCGAGCAAGTGGAGCAGCCGTTTCTGATCACTTTCTTCTTACTGGCGGGATTTCAATTTCACGTCGCCTCGATCGGGACGATGGGGCTGGCCGGGGTGACCTATATTCTTGCACGGAGTCTGGGACGACTCGCCGGAGGGTACTTGGGAAGCAGGCTTGGCAGGGCTCCGAGTGTTGTTGCCACACATATCGGATGGTGCCTGTTGCCTCAGGCAGGCGTTGCACTCGGCCTGGGGTTGATCGTCGCCGAACGGTTTCCAGAGCTCGGCTCACAGGTCCTTTCCACCGTGATCGGTACCACGATCGTGTTCGAGGTCATCGGCCCCATCGCGACGCGATGTGCCTTGCGGCACGCCGGAGAGATACCAGAGCCCTAGAAGTCCTGAGCCTCGTCGGGCCCGGGGGTTGCGTAGGCCGGGCCGATTCGCGCGGGTCCCCTTTGCGCGGCTGGGTTCCGGTCAGGAAGTAATCGCCGTCGGGTCCGAGCGTGATGTACGGATCACGAATCCAACCGGCTTTGATGTACAGCGCTCGATCGTGTGATTGCAGCCCGGCGCGGATGGTGTCGGCGTCCATCACCGGGCCGGGTTCGCGGTCCGTCGGGACTTCGCGAAATGCCTACTTGCCGAACCGATCGGCTGCGCCCGCTTGTCGGGGTGTTTCGACGAACAGCCTTCGGTGCAATTCGGCAAGTTCCTTGGCGGGAATCTTGATCACCTTGCGGTCATAGGTCATCAAGCCGTTGATTTCGCCTTCGACATCGGTCGTCTGGGTGTAGACACCCGCGGCAATCCCCTTGCTGCGCAACTCGTTAAGCATTCGCAACGAGGTGACGTAGCGTTCTTTGTATTCGGCGGCGTTTTTTGGCAGCCCGCCGTATCCCCAGTTGCGTCGATTCGCATCCCACAGGTGTCCCTTGACGGGATAGCCGTGTCCGCCGAATTCGCCCATCACTTTGATGTAATCGTCGAAGCGTCCTCCGGCTCCTTGGTCGAACGGAAACTTCGGATGCGGGTAACTGTGTGCATCGACGATGTCACCCACCGGCCAAAAGTTTCCGCCGCTGGCGATATTGATCAATCGTGACGGATCCCGCTTGATGGTCCACTCGCCAACCTCCATGGTTTGGTGTTGCCCCCAGGCCTCATTGAACGGCACCCAGCTGACGATCGAAGGATGGCTTTCCAGCGCCGTGATCATTCGGTCCAGTTCCAGCATGAATTGCTGGTGCTGGTCGGTGGGCCAGTTCGCGTCCACGGGATCGGGTTTCAGACGTGTCCACGCCGGCCAGGCGTCGCCGACGCCGCCGCTGACGTGATCTTGCCAGACCATCATCCCCAGCCGGTCGCAGTGATAGTAGTACCGCCGCGGTTCGACTTTGATGTGCTTGCGGATCATGTTGAAACCGGCGTCCTTGAGCCACTGGATGTCGAACAGCATCGCCTCGTCCGAGGGCGGAGTCAGCAGCCCATCGGGCCACCATCCCTGGTCGAGTGGCCCCCAATGAAAGACGGTTTCGCCATTAAGCGTGAATCGCCAGTGCCCGTCGGCGTCCTTGACTTTGCCGACCGAACGGATGCCCGCGTAGGAGCCAGCGGTGTCAACGGGGCGATCATCGGGGCCGAGTAACGAGACCTCGATGTTGTACAAGTGGGGAGCAGCCGGAGACCAGAGTTTTGCGTCAGGGATGTTCAATTCGATCGTGTCGCCGCCGCGCCGGTGGGCGACGATCGAATCGCCGTCTTTGACAACCACCACGACACCGCCGTCGCCTTTGATTTTGGGAGCGACGGTGATCGTTCCCGCTTCGGCGGACGTCGTGATCTTGAGGTCTTCGATGTAGTTCCGAGGAACTTCTTCCATCCAGACCGTCTGCCAGATGCCCGAAACCTGCGTGTACCAGATGCCGCGGGCGTCCAGCACTTGCTTGCCCCGCAACTGATACTCTTCGGTCGCGTCTTCGACTCGCACGACCAGATCGTTCTTTCCGTCGTTGGTCGCATCGGTAACGTCAAACGAAAACGGGGTGTTCCCACCGGTGTGAGAGCCAACCGAAATGCCGTTGACGAAAACTTCACAACGGTAATCCACCGCCTCGAAATTCAACAGGAGACGTTTTCCGTCCGTTTTGTTTGCGTTGAAACTGCGGCGATACCAGAGGGCTTCGGACGCATCGAGCAACCGCTCTGCCCCACCAAGTTTTGATTCCAGGCAATAGGGAACCAGGATCTTTCCGTCGAACTGCGACGGCGTGTCTTTGGAATCGATCGGCGTGATGGCGTAGTCCCAGTGGCCGTTCAGGTTGGTCCAGTTGTCGCGCCGGAGCAACGGCCGCGGGTACTCCGTCCAGGCGTTGTCCGCGGTGACGGCTTCGCCCCACTTGGTGATCAAATGCGACACAAACGGTGTGGTGCTGCGTTTCGGCTTGGGCAGTTCGGGAACGTTGTCCGCGTCGACCAAGTGCACGTCGATGAATTGCCCGCCGCCGGTTTGTTTGCAGTGAACCGCCATCACATTCTTGCCGGTTGTGAGCGCCGAAGGCTTACCCGCCACGAGCGGGACGACGATGTACTTGGTCGTGAACTGCTTCAGGTCGGCGACTTGTACTCCGTTGATGTAGACTTGAGCGTCTTCATCGTGATGAATCAGCAGCGCGGGCTTGTCGGGGACCGAGGGGAGATCGAATGATTTCCGCAACCAAATGTTGTTGGTCGCCCAGGTCGTGCCGACGCGCGAACCCGGTGTGTCGCGCGTCCCAAACCCGCCGAAACCTTCCTGCCACCCCGCATCGTCGAAATCCGCTTGATGCCAGTCTTCGGCCGGCCGGCCGAGCGTGTACCGCCACTGGTCGACGACTCCCTGGCCGTGGCTGAAGGATGTGAACAGAGCCAGCAGAACGCTGGCGACGATGGATGTCCTACGTATCATTTCGCTACCTCGACGGGAATTTCAAAGCCGCCTCTTCACCGCGACGCGCTAAAGGCTTTTCAGTTTTCCATCGTACAAGAATCCACGGTCGTGACCATGAGATGACACGTTGATGTGATGAGATCTGTTGTCATCGAATCCCCGGGTTCCCGGTCGGCGGCGGTGCTTGGTCCTCTTCGCGAGGCGGGCCAAGAATCTGCTGCAAAACGGGACGCAGCGCCGCGGCCCAAATCTCATAGCCGGGTTGGTCCAAGTGCAGGCCGTCGGATGAAACCGCCGGTAATAGTCGGCCGTTGGGGCCAAGCAATTTTGCGTTGATGTTGACCCAATGAATCCGATCGTCGTTTCGGCTGGTCAATTCCAGCCGCTTGTTGATTGCTTCGATGGCGTCGCCGAGTTTGGGGTTCTGATCCCGGGGAAACATGGCGGTCAAGATGATCGGGATGTTGGGGAATCGTGATCGGAATTCTGCGATGATTGCCTGGATCCCCTCAACAACGTCGTCCACATGCTGCGACTGTGCCGGGCCGCTCCATGGCAAATTATTCGCCCCGGCTTGCAAGCAAATGACTTCTGGAGCAATCCCGTCGAGCTCTCCATTTCGCATCCGCCACAGGATGTGATGCGTGTTGTCGCCACCCCAGGCAAAGTTGGCTGCATTCCAACCGTGGAAAGCACGCTTCCAGTGTTCCAGCAGGGCGGGGTAGTCTGTGGCGCCCCAGCGCCGTGTGATCGAGTCGCCCTGAAAGTAGACGTCGATTTCTCCTTGCTTGGACTTGGCGACAAGTTGCCGATGTGCCTCACGTGAATTCGGATCGTCACGCTTCCACGCGGCATGACCATCGGCATCGCCTTGCGGCTCGGTTTTTGATCCGGCCAGCAGATCGTAGACGGCATGAAACGCGGGCTTGGGACGGCGATCGCGATCGAACAGCAATGGATGATTGACGCGTTTCCAGGGAAAGTCATTCAACCAACTTTGTCCGTCGTGCAGGTTCCAAAACGAGACACGTGCGATCACGTCGCTGTACTCGTCAAATAATTTGAACAGCTCCACATACTGGTCCGTCATCTGCTGTTGGATCTCCGGCGGCATCCCGTCCTTGTAAGGATCATAAGAAACGAGTTCATCTCGATACTTTCCGCCCTCGGCCCACCAGCGGCCGCGTTTGACCACATCGATGTCCAATTCCGATACGACCACCTGGATCTCCAGTTCACGGAGGGCATCGAAGGTCTCGCGCAGCTCGGCCAGCGAGTTGTCACCGAGTTCAAAATGCCCCTGCATGCCATACGCATCCACGGGAGCACCGGCGGCTTTGAGCTCGGTGAGAAATTCGATTAACTTTTTTCGCTTGTCCGGCTTGTGGCCGTTGTAGTCGTTGTAGATCAACAGCGCATCGGGGTCGGCGGCCCGCGCGGCCTTGAACGCGGTGACGATGAAGTCGATGCCGGTGGTGCGCGAATAGACCGAATCGCGCAGCATACCGGCGTCGCTGTCGCCGATCGCCTCATTGACGACGTCCCACATGGTTGCGACATCGGCATACCGTCCGACCACGGTATTGATGTGAGACTCGATCCGCTCGAGAAGTTTTTTACGCGAGACCGGTTGCCCCGCTTCCTCCATCATCCAGGGATCGGTGCGGTCATCCTTGGCCCAGACGAGGCAATGACCGACCATTTCCAGATCGTTCTTGCGGACAAAGTCGGCGAATTGGTCGGTCGGCCCGAACTCCCAGCGGTCTTCTTCGGGGTGAATCCCTTGCGGCTTCATGCAGTTTTCCGGGGTCAGGATTTGGAAATGCCTGCGAATCAGGGCGGCATCTTCGGGATCCTGGATCACCAGGTGGCTGACGCCGACGCCGATCTTGAACCGATCACCGACGGCGGCCTTGAGAGATTTTTCGGAAGCGACTCCTGCGGTTTCGAGCGCCGTTGGACCGAGGGGATAGGTTGTGATGAAAACCTTGTCGAGCAGCGCTCCGTCTTCGCGATACGCCATCGTCAACGTGTGGTCACCCGGTTTCAGGTTCACACTTGTCAGCTTGGCCCATTCCCAACCGGTCGTGCCCAAGCCGTTGGCGGCCGTGAACGGTCCGTCGTCGATCTTGATCCAGAAGGAGTCGTCGTCGGGTGAAGGACAGTTCACTCGCGCGAACAGGTAATACTTTGCGTCTCGCGTGATCGTAAATGGGATCGTCACCGCTGCTGATTCGCCGGCGGGAGCCGCTTGTGGACTATTCTGCCCCGATCGGACCGTTAGATACTTTCCGCCCGACGCTTGGGGATCGCGATGGACACGCCAATCGGAACCGTGCTTGGCCGATTCGACTTCGACGTCAATGCTCTCGACATCGGTCGCATCGGGCATCGGGAAGGTTGACGTCCCGGTGCTCCACCCGTCGTACCAGAACTCATGCTCCACGTCCTCGAACGGATGTTTGGTGATCGATGTGTTGACGTCCATTTTGCCGAGCAGGAACTTGTCAACGAACGCCTCCACCTCGGGGCGTTGGTTCTCGGGAAGCCGGCAGTGCGGATGGTTCCCGACGATCGAGAATCCGAACCGGTCGGGGATCCCGAAGGTCTTCCACACCTGATGTGCGGCACGACAGGAGACATAACCGGACTGATCGGCCAGCCATTCGTAGTCGGGGTTGCCGAGCACCAACAGCGCACGCGGCGCGATCATGGCCATCAATTCATGGTGATCATAAGGCAGTTTCTCGACCGCGTTGGAAAACCGGAACATGTCTTCGGTGAACCAGGCGCGGCTGGTTTTTCCGAGCGTTTCGACGTTGCCCAGTGTTTCCGAAACACGCCATGCCGCCGCGCCGCCGCCGCCAGATTCCTGAGCGATCGTCAGTGCAATCCGTTCGTCGAGCGCGCCGGCAAACAACGCCATCTTTCCGGCGAACGAGCATCCGGTGACGGCGAGGTGTTTGCGATCGATGGGAAGGTCATCTTCGACCAGTTCCAAACCGTCGATGATTCGACTGATGCCCCACGGCCACGCGCTGTAGGCGCCGATGGAGGTCTGGTCGGGGTAAAGCCGGTTGATCGGCTCTTGGCCCCGCTTTTGTGTGTGGGACATCACCTGGGCGAAATCAAATGGGATCATGGCGATCTTGCGACTGGTGAAAATGTCCGGCGGCAGGCTTCCGCTGCCGAATCCGACGCCGATCACAGCCGGAAACGGGCCGTCACCTTCAGGAAGGTTCACCTTGGCGGTCAGCGTCAATGTTTCCCCGTTCTCGGTCACCGTGACGGTCAACGTGCCGTCGTCAAACGTCGCGGCGATGCCACCCGGCCGCGGCGGCTTTTTCCCGATGCCGTAGTGCTCGATTTCGGCTTTGATTTCCGAGCGGCGACGACTCCAATCGTTGAACTCGGTGCAGCGCCCGCCTCCATCGGACCACGCAAACGGATCAGGCAGGGGCCGGACGATCGGCAGTTGCTCGTAGGTTGGCAACACCGGGGCCGCAAACTCCGCCCCCGTGTGCTCGGTGTCGTAGACCAACGGCACGTCCTGAGCCGGGGACGCTGCCGTCGCGAAGGCAGCGAGCATCAGCGACAGAAAACCGATTCTGATGTTTCTGTTCATAGAATCATCGATAAAAGGGAGGGGATTGATCGAATCGAAGGATCCAATTCAGGGGGATCACTGAGTCGGCGGCAGAATCGTGGCCACGACCGCGGTCGTCCACTCGCCATGATTGTGAACGTAGCGACCGCGCATCCACACGATCGCGGTGCGCTCGTCGCGCCACTTCGGGACGATCGGCCGCAGGTTGTCCTCTGTCGAGTTCGCCGTGACCGGACTCCATTGCCATGTGTTTCCGCCATCGGTCGATCGGCCGCGGTAGATTTCGTAGTGCCGCTGTTGATCCGCCGGACTGATCAGTGGAGCACCGGTCACCGGGTCGGCGTTGGTTGAGATGAAGACGGTCGTCGGATCGTAGGGGTGGATCGCGGCCAGTCCCGGATAGTCATCTTCGAACGGATAAAGGCGCTTACCGGCGTACGCGATTTCGCGCTGCTTCCATTGGCGACCGTCCCAGCGGGCGTAGTGATAACGCAGGTCATCGCCGCCTTGTCTGGGCGGCAGGCCGCGTCCGTCTTTCTGCACCGAGAACAGGATCACGGGGTGTTTCTCGTTGTCGAGTTCGATGTCGGTCATCCAGGCAACGTTGTCCGGATCGCCCTGAAAGACACGCGTGAAGTCCCAGGTTCGGATCTCGGTGTCCATGTCCGAACTGAGGGAGGCGACGACGGAACCATCGCTATGGCACAGTTGGCGATCGCGCACCAAGCCATGGTACAGACTGTTGTCAAAATTTCGCGGGTGATCTTCCGTCGCGACGAAGTGGATCGTGTCTCCGTCCTGGACGTACTTCAGGTAGGGGCTGTATCCGTCGCGTCCCTTCATGACGCGACCGCCATAGGTCCAGCTTTCGCCCTGATCGTCGGAATACATGTAGTTCGGGTCATGGCCGACGCCACGGTAGAAATTGTAGATCCGTCCCGAAGAGAACCGAAACAGGTTGGAATAGGTGACACTATCACCCCCGAATCTTTCGGCGCGACCGGGAGAGTTGAACACCGTCGCATCGCCCCAGGTCAATGGATCGTTGGGCGCGGAGTGCCGGATATAGATTTTCAGTTCAGCGCCGTGCTTGGTGTAGATGCACAGGTATCTGCCATCGGGCAAGGCGAGAAAGGCCGGGTTGTCGTGGTCGTCCTGCTCGAAGTGTTGATGCAGAACGGTCTTTCCGGTCTGACCGCTTTGAAGATCATGCACGGCGACTTCGACGTTGCCCCAGTTCGGGTCATTTTGCCCCGAACCCCAGCTTTTCACCGCACGGACCGAGCCGACAATCAGTTTGTCACGGTCGACGATCGCCCGCTCGTCCATGAACCACGACCAGGCGCCGTTGTCGTTCAATCGGATCAGTTCGCCGGCGACGAAGTTGGCTTCCGAGGGCGTGGACTCAGTGCGCGTGGACTCAGTGGGCGTGGACTCAGTGGGCGTCGGCGATGTGGTCTGTGCATACAACGTTCCGGTCGACAACAAGATTAGACCGACAATCGCGGACAGGGTGATTGGTTTCGACATGGGACAAGTCTCCGTCAGGCGATGGGGACGAATGGGGCAATCAAATCGACAGTGATACCATGACCTAACTACGCTTGATGCGAGCGTGGAAAACGCCGGGGATTCACCTTCTGGCGAAGGTAGCTACGTTGAAACGCTGATCTTCAATGCCTTTTGCGAAACATGACTTTGTTTAGCAATCTGTGAGCGGCACACGACAGCGTTTGCGAAAACTTCTCGGCGTCGTTCCGGTTATGTCCTTGAACGCCCGGTTGAAGCGGCTTAACGAATCGAATCCCGACTCCAACGCGATATTCAGGATCTGTTCGTCGCTGGTGACCAGCAACCGCTGCGCTTCGGCGACTCGATGGCGTGTGATCAATGTATTGAGTGTCGTTCCGAACGTTTTTCGAAAAAGCGTGGCGGCATAGTCCGGATGCAGGTCGACGCATCGAGCGATGTCCTTGATCGGCAGACGTGATTTGAAATTCCTTGCAATGTAGCACGCCATCACTTCCGCCTTTCCAAGGTTTGCCGACGCTTGACTGCGTTTGGATTCGGGATCGGGACGAATGACTTGAGGACTTTGGCGGTGGGAACGGGCCAGACGCAGCAAGCGTGCCTTCAATTCCAACAGCACGATCTCACGCGATGCATTCAGACGCGATTCATCATCGGTGTCCAACAAATCATCATGCCACTGCGCGAACTGCAACTTGTCGCAACGTGATGTCTCTGCGTCCGATTCATCACAAATGACCTTGCCGATGATCAGTTGCATTTGTAGGTCCTCCGGAAGCCCCCACTGCAAAAACCATCCGAACGGAATGGTCATCACATAATATTGCGTGACGTCATGGAATTGCACGATTTGGTGGGGAACGGCCGCCCAGAAAAGCGTCACGGTTCGCGCCGCGACGGTGACTCGTTTGCCGCCGATCAGATAGGTGAGTTCTCCCTGGTCGAGAAAATTGATTTCGATTTCGTCATGGCGATCGGGCCGCGGCATCCGTTTGGGCTCCCAGATTTCGCAGGTGAAGCCGTACGGGGCAAATTCGGGTCGTTGGGTGTCAAACTGCCGCATTTCCTCAGGATAGTGCAAGTTCCTGCCGCTATCGAGGGAGAATGTGCTGGATTCTTCTGTAAATTGACTGGCAACCCCCCCCTCCCCGATCGTGCCAATTCATCTGCAGAGAATGATATGAGTCCAAACCGCCCACCGATTGCGTGTTTCCGTTGGAGCCTCGCGATGCTGATGGCCGTTGCGTTCACACGCACCTGCGACGCGGAGTCCCTGAAGCCACGGGTGCTGGTCCTGACCGACATCTCGACTTGGGAAACCGACGACCATGAATCATTGATTCGGTTACTCGCTCATGCCGACCTGTTTGAAATCGAAGGGCTAGTGATCACGACCGGCTACAGCATCAAGACGCTTGAAAAGTCTCCCGAACGCGGCTTTATCGACATCGCGCGAGGCGTCGTGGACGCCTACGACCGGGACTTGCCCAACCTGATGAAGCGTTCGGCGCAGTCGGGCCATGCGGCCGATGATGCTCGTCAGCCGATCGGCTACTGGCCGAGCGCGGATTACCTGCGCGAGCGGACGGTGCTGGGCAGCCTGAATCGAGGCAAAGCGTTCATCGGCGACGACAACGACTCACCGGGCAGCGATCTGATCATCCGCCTTGCCGACCAGGAGGATCCGCGGCCGCTGTGGATCACGGTTTGGGGCGGCGGCAATACACTCGCCCAGGCGATCTACCGGGTCCAAAAAGACAGGGCCGAGGATCAGTATCGAGCGTTCCTGGGCAAGCTTCGTGTTTATGCAATTACCGATCAAGACCGCAACTACCGCGGTGAAGGATTGGAGGTCAGTTCGCATGGTTGGATCGACCAACAAACCGGAGACGACCTGCGGTTTCTTTGGGACGAGTGTGCGTGGAAGCAACACAATGCGATCGGAAAGAAGAATTGGGACGAGTATGCAACACACATCCAAGGGCACGGGCATTTGGGCAGTCAATATCCGAAGTACGCCTATGGAGTCGAAGGCGACACGCCGGCGTTCCTTTACCTGTTGCCCAACGGCCTGAACGACCCCGAAGATCCGACTCAGGTCAGTTGGGGCGGGCACTTCAAAGAACAGTCCGACAACCTGTGGCGAGAAGCGGATTCTTGCGCCAAGTCTTTTCAAAGATTTTACCCCGCCGCTTTTAACAACTTCGCCGCACGGATGGACTGGGCCAAGAACGGGACCGGCAACCGCAACCCGATCGTGGTGGTCGACGGCGACGACGGGGTCAGGGTGCTGATCAAATCCGCCGCGGCCGGCAGTTCGGTGACGCTGGATGCTTCGAAGACGACCGACCCCGATGATGACAAGCTGACGTTCAAATGGTGGGTGCAACCCGATGCCGGCACGTACGACGGAAGCATCGGAATTGCTGACCACGATTCGAGCAAGGCAACGATCAAGATCCCTTCCGACGCCGCCGGCAAACGATTCCATGTCATATGCGAAGTCACTGACGATGGCACGCATCCCTTGAGCAGTTATCGTCGAATCATTTTTGAGCCCGCCGTGGGAGTGCCCGCGCGGCTCTAACAATCGCCCTCCTGGTCGAAGGGGCGAGCCCAGCGAGGGCATCGACACCAAGTTGAGACTTGAAGCCATTAAACACGTGAAGACACCCTCCCTTCCAGGGAGGGTCGCGGAGGAGTGAGCGACGACGCGGGGAGGGTTTGCTGTGGCTAGGATTCACTTCAGCACGATGAGTCGACCCTCCCCTCGCTACGCTCGACCCTCCCTGGCAGGGAGGGTGAAGTCGTAAACTCCTGCTATTTCGTCAGTTCAAAAACCGCTCGACCTCAAGCTAGGTGACAGCGATCGCCAGAGCGTGGAAATGTACAAAGCGAGAAATCACTCATGAAGTCCTGTGAAAACCAGACCGTTGTCTACTTTTTGTTGCAAGTAGCACTCTGCCTGAGTTCTTTGTTCCTGGGCGGAGATGCCGTCGCGCAAGTTTCCTTCAGCAAAAACCTGCTCAAGAAGGACGATGCCTGGTTTCGCTCGAAAGAAGCCGGGGCGATTGCCGACAGCGTGATGGCGTACCAGTCACCGCAAGGCGGTTGGCCCAAGAGCACCGACCTTGCCAAACGACCTCGGTCACCAAGCGAGATCCCACAGCCTGGCGACAGTCGTGCCAATAGCCTGGACAACGACGCGACGACCGTTCCGATGCAGTTTCTCGCTCGGATGGCACACGCGACCGGTAAAGCGACGTACCGTGAATCGTTCTTACGCGGCGTCGACTACCTGTTGGCCGCCCAGTACGACAACGGCGGTTGGCCGCAGTTTTGGCCGCTGCGCAAGGGATATTATTCGCACATCACCTACAACGACGGAGCGATGGTTCGCGTGATGGAAGTGTTGCGCGAGGTCGCCGCCGGCAAGGCCCCCTATGACTTTGTCGATGCCGAGCGGCGCGAGAGGGCCAGCCAGGCAGTGGGACGTGGGATCGAATGCATTTTGAAAACGCAAATTCGGCAAAACGGAAGATTAACGGCCTGGTGCGCACAGCACGACGCAAAGACGCTCCAACCGGCGTGGGCGCGTGCTTACGAACCGCCCTCACTGTCCGGCAGCGAATCGGTCGGCGTTGTGCGTTTCCTGATGAAGATCGACGACCCTACGAACGAGATCATCGCGTCGATCGAAGGGGCCGTCGATTGGGTTCGGGAGGTGCAAGTAAACGGATGGCGTGTCGAAAGCTTCAACAATCGCGACGGTCGCTCCGACCGCAAACTGGTCGCCGATCCGGATGCGTCGCCCCTTTGGGCACGTTTCTACGAATTGGAAACGAACCGCCCCCTGTACCTCGATCGCGACTCCGTGTTCCGCTATGACTACAGCCAACTCAGTCACGAACGCCGCAACGGTTATTCCTACCTTGGCAATTGGGGACAGTCGCTGTTGGAAAAGGACTACCCACGCTGGCGTGAAAAACGCGAAAGAGATTGAAGCATGTTTCGACGACGATCCGGAAAGTGTCACCTAGGCGTCGCGACGCCCGACAGAGCGTGGGAAACACAGGCGAACCACCTTCTGGCGAAGGTCGCTACGTTTCGGTTGACGACCAACTATGGGCGTCGTCGGCGCACAGGAATTTGGCTGCTGTGTTGTGCCCTGTGTCTTGCGATCGGCTCATTCTGCGATGCCCAGGAGCAATTGACAGACACCGCGGCAGCCGGCGACCGCCACCGCGTGGTTGTCTCCACCGACATCGGCGGTACCGATCCGGATGACTTCCAGTCGATGGTTCACCTGCTGGTCTACGCCGACGTGCTGGATCTCGAAGGCCTGATCGCGTCGCCCTACGGCGAAGGCCGAACGCGCGACATCTTGAAGGTGATCGAGTGCTATGAGACGGACTATCCGAATCTGAAAACCTATTCGGATCGCTACCCGACACCGGATGCGTTGCGCGCGATCACCAAGCAAGGAGCAACCGAGCGTGCGCCTTACGCGGGGTTTGCCAATGCGACAGAAGGTTCACAATGGATCATCGACTGTGCGCGGCGGAACGATTCGCGGCCGCTGCACGTGCTGGTTTGGGGCGGCCTGGAGGACCTCGCGCAGGCACTCCACGACGCGCCGGAGATTGCGTCAAAGTTGCGCGTGTATTGGATCGGCGGCCCCAACAAAAAATGGTCGCCGGATGCGTTCCAGTACATTGTCGATCGGCATCCAACGCTATGGATGATCGAGTCCAACGCGACCTATCGCGGTTGGTTCAGCGGCGGAATCCAATCGGGCGACTGGGACAATGAACGCTTCGTCGCGCGGCACATCCAGGGACAAGGCTCACTCGGCGACTTCTTTGCCCGTCAGAAAACGGACATCAAAATGGGCGATTCGCCGTCGGTCGGTTGGTTGCTGCAGGGAGATCCCCATGACCCAATGTGTCCCGGCTGGGGCGGTTGTTATGTCCGGGCCTGGAAACGACCTTACCTGCGACTGGAACGTATGCCCAGCGAGTCGGATCGAATCGAGGTCTTCGGAGTTTTTGAGCTGGCCTTGCCGATCGGCGACGATGCTCCCCACTCGCCGACGTTCCTGAAAGTCGAAAACCAGCGGCTTTCCGGCTACGTCGCCGGTGATGGCACGATGCGATTTCGCTTCTGTCCCAAGGCTGCCAAGGCGTACCATTTTCGGATCGAAAGTGACACCAAAACACTCGACGGTTTGACCGGATCGATCACGGCTTATTCCCCCGATCCAAAGATTGCGACAACTCCCGACGTCCAGCTGCCGAACTGGTGGACCGATGATTTATCGCCCTCGGTCTCCGAAGGACCACACAGCGGTGCGAAGACGGTCAGTCGCTGGCGTGAGCAGTTCCTTGGCGACTTCGCCGACCGCATGCGGCGATGCCGATTGCCGTCGAACACCGATAACGCGGCTCATCGAGGAACGGGCAAGGGAGGTCCGTGAGGGGGCAAAACAATGGGGCAAAACAATTTAGCTGCGCCGGTGAATCCCATTGAACGCCGGTCCGACGTGCTGGTGTCCAGGCTCTGGCCGCCCCCTGTCGCTGCGTCGCTGCGACTCGGAATCGCCTAAAGGCTAGACACCAACGATTGTGCCCGTGCCATTCGGGGTAGTCATGTTTTCGACACAATCGGCCGCGCGACGCAATGCCAAAGCTCCCCTGCCCGGCGACCCTCCCATCGTCTTGCCCCTATCGTCTTGCCCCTATCCCCCTGAGTCCTGCATCTGCTTGTGCGACCCGTCGCAATTGGGCAGCTTGGCCGACAAGCCGCACACGCAATCGTGCAGCCCCTTGCCGTTTAGAATGCGTTGTTCGCACTTCTTGATCCGCGCCACCCGCGTCTTGGATTGCTTGGCGGCGGAAAAGTGAAGGAGGTAGCCGCGCTGTCGACCCGGTGTCAAGTTTTCGAATGCCGCCCTCAGCGGTTCGTTTTCGGCAAAACAAGCGGCCAATTCCTCGGGGCAATTAGGCCCCACATCGTTCTTCAACTCCACCTTCGCGCCGGCCTTCTCCAACGCAGCGGCTTTGCGAATATAAGCGACCAAGACAGGCTCGATCGCCTCAATTTCGTCAACCGACGTGAATCGGATCAGGCGGGCCGAGCGAGAATTTTCGCCGGGTTTGACGAGCAGCTTGTCGGGGTCTTTCAGCAACACCCCCTTAAAAAAGCTGAGCGTGCAGCACGATTTTAATGAACCGAGGATGACGACGTTTTTCCCGCCGAGCGTGTAGCAGGGCACCCGCCACTTGAGTTCTTCGGTCAACCCGCACTGGAGCACAATGCGTCGAAGCGTCTGAAGTTCATCGCGCCATGTCGATACTGACCGGAAGTATTCGTCAACCTTGGAATTCATCGTTCCCAACTGCGAGGGGTTGCGGAGTAAGATGACCGATTGTATCCCCTCGCGGGTTCGCGTTCCAAATCCGATCCAATCATGACCACCGTTTACCACAATCCCCGCTGCTCGAAATCCCGTGCAGCCCTCGAACTGCTCCGATCGCATCAAATCGAGTTCGACGTTGTCAAATACCTGGAAGATCCCCCGAGCGAAAAAGAACTTCAAAAGATCGTGAAGATGCTCGGGATCAAGCCGGAGCAGTTGGTCCGCAAGAAAGAAAAACGCTTCAAGGAGCTGGGGCTTGGCGATCAAAAGCTGTCCGACAGGCAATGGATTGCGATCTTAGCGGCGAATCCCTCCTTGATCGAACGCCCGATCGTCGTCCACGGGGGGAAGGCTGCGATCGGTCGTCCCACAGAAAACATCACCGAACTTCTTGGCCAATAGCGAACCAATGACAATGCACCTTACCAAGCCGATCGTTTTATTGCTCGCGTGTTTGTGGATCCAGGCGGACCTTGCACAGCAAACCCATGCAGCCGACGACACCGATTCCAAACCCAATCTGGTCTTTCTGTTCGCGGATGACCAGTGCACGTATTCTCTGGGTTGTTACGGAAACAAGGACGTCAAAACGCCTCACATGGACCAGCTTGCCCGCGACGGGGTGGTGTTCGACAAACACTACAACACGACGGCGATTTGCATGGCCAGTCGTGCGAATGTGTTCACGGGGATGTACGAATACAAAACCGGATGCAATTTCACCCACGGCAACATGCACGCCGACGTCTGGGCCAAGTCGTATCCTGTGCTGCTGCGCGAGGCGGGGTACCTGACCGCGTTTGCCGGTAAGTTTGGGATTGTCGTCGAAGGCAAGGGGTTATGTGAAGACGATTTCGATTTCTGGGGCGGCGGCCCCGGCCAGACCAATTACGCGACGGCCAAGAACAAGTCAATGCAAAAGTATGCCGACAAGTATCCCCATTCGACCTTGTCCTACGGCGCGTTCGGACAGGACGTGATTCGCGAGTCTGTCAAGCAGGACAAGCCGTTTTGCTTGTCCATCAGCTTTAAAGCCCCCCACAAGCCGGCAACGCCCGACCCGCGTTTCGATGACGTCTACGCGGGCAAGTCGTTCACCAAACCGGCCAACTTCGGCCGAGAACACGGCCAGCATCTGTCGCCGCAAAGCAAGACGGGACGCCAATACCCGCGTTTTTTTGATTGGAAGTACGACAGCGACTACGACGGTGAAATGGCCAAGTATCACCAGCAAGTCTATGCAATCGACGTCGCGCTGGGGATGATCCGAGACGAACTCAAGGCCCAGGGTGTCGCCGACAACACCGTCGTGATTTACACCAGCGACAACGGCTATATCTGTGGTTCGCATGGATACGGTTCCAAGGTGTTGCCGATGGAAGAATCCTCGCGTGTCCCGTTGATGATCTACGACCCGCGCAGCCCGGTCAGCGGAAAACAACTCCGTTGCGATCAATTGACCGGCAACATCGACTTCGCGCCCACCATGCTGGAATTGGCCGGATTGCCGATCCCCGCAAACATGGACGGGAAAAGCTTGCTCGGCTTGCTGCAGAATCCCGACCAAGGCGGGCACGATCAGCTGGCGTTTATCAATGTGTTCGGTCCGCTGTCCACACACAGCCTGACCTGCCTGACCAAACAATACAAATACACGTATTGGTGGTACGGCGATGACACGATGGAGCCCGCCGAGGAATTGTTCGACACCCAAAACGATCCGCTGGAGTTGACGAACCTTGCCGACAGCTCCGGTAGCGTGACGGTGCTCGACCAGATGCGGAAACGCTACGATCAGGAGTTGGCCAAATGGAAGGAACAAGCCGTCGATTACAATAACTACCAACGCTACGGCACCCTCTTTGACCGCACGATCCCGCTGGCGAAAAAGTCGGATCAGATGCCAGGCAATCGTCGTCGGGCAGCAAAGTAGGGGACTGCCAGTCGTGGCGCATTGAATTGCTGGTCAGACCCCTCTCTGGCCATTGCGATGGCCCACAGAGGGGAGGCGGACGCATCGGTTTTTGCTATAATCGACGCATTGCGTTTTCTTTTTTCCGGCTTGCCGATCTCATGAGTATCGCGACACACCGTTTCAGCAACGAAGAGTACCATCAACGATTCACCGAGGGTGATAAAGTTGAATTAATCGATGGATTGATCTACGACAAAATGGTGATCGGTCCCAAGCACCGCAGTGCGGTGAACAAGCTGATCAAGATATTTGTCTTGGCTGGCTATGACGTCAGTTCCCAAGGACCAATCTCCTGGCCGGGCAACGAACCCGAACCTGATTTGACCATTCTTGCGGCGGGAACGGACCCGACAGACCGTCATCCGCTGCCCAATGAGTGCTTGCTGGTGATCGAGGTGAGTGACGCATCCCTGGCCAAGGATCGCGAGGTCAAGTTGCCCGCCTATCAACAGGCCGGAATTCGAACTTGGATCGTCAATTTGCAGGACGACGTTTTTGAGATTGACGGCCGGAAAACGAAAACCGCAAGTTTCAACGATGTCACGATCAACATTGACGACATCGTCTGAGGAACAGTCTCGCGGGTGAAATGAAGGGTGTCCGACGTCCTTTTGCAGGTCACGGTTCTTTGATCCGATCGGGCGCGAAGGGGAATGGCCCTCTGCTAGAATCCGCCCGCGCAACCGCTTAAGGTGGACGGCCGTCGATCGTCGCAGACCCGCGGCGGTGCGGCTTGTTGAATTCAGATATGCCTTTCTCGCTTCGAAGAGTCGATGTTTAGAACAATCAATGATCGGGATCGTTTGAAAATGCGTCAGCAGGTCAGCCGCAGGACGATGATGTCCTTCGCGAGTTTATTGCCGACGATCGTTTGGTCGTCGCAGCAGACTTACGCGGATGCTTCATTCAAGACGGACAAGAACCCGTTTACGCTGGGCGTTGCGTCGGGGGACCCGGATCACCGCGGGGTGGTGCTGTGGACCCGTCTGGCCCCTGAACCGCTGCAGCCAGGCGGCGGAATGCCGGCGCGAGCGATTGAGGTGTCCTGGGAGGTCGCGGCGGACGAGTCCATGCGAAATGTCGTCGCGGAGGGCAGCCAGCTGGCAACCCCTGCACTAGGACATTCGATCCACGTCGAGCTGGATGGTCTGAAACCGGATCGTTGGTATTGGTATCGATTCCGGTGCGGTGATGCGGAAAGCCCGATTGGTCGTACACGCACGATGCCTCATCCTGAAAGTGAGCCAGAAGGTGTACGGTTCGCGGTGACGTCCTGCCAGAATTACGAGCAGGGTCTCTACACCGCGTATGAACAGATGGCTCGTGATGAACTTGATTTAGTCTTTCACCTTGGGGATTACATCTACGAGTACGCTGCCGGACGAAACGGCAAGGTGCGAACGCATCACGGGGCAGAGATCCAGTCACTCGATGACTATCGCGCTCGATATGCACAGTACCGATCCGATCCGTTGCTGCAGCGGATGCACGCGCAATGTCCCTGGGTCCTGACCTGGGACGATCACGAATTTGACAACAACTGTGCAAACGACATCTCAGAGGAATCGGGCATTGACCCCGTCGATTATCTCGCACGCCGAGCCAACGCGTACCAAGCGTATTACGAAATGATGCCACTGCGGCTGAAGCAGATGCCGCGTGGAAGTGACATGCGTCTTTACCGAAGCGCGGCATTTGGACGACTCGCAGAGTTTCAGGTGTTGGACACACGCCAATACCGAAGCGACCAACCCAACGGTGATCGCAAGTCGCCGCTAAACGAAGCGGCGCTCGCGAAAAGTCAGACCATGCTGGGGCGAAAGCAGCGTGGCTGGTTGAGCAAGCAACTGACTCGCTCCGCCGCTCAGTGGAACGTTTTGGCACAGCAGGTGATGATGGGGATGGTCAATCGCAGCGGTGACCCGGCGAACGAACAGTTCTCGATGGACCAGTGGCCGGGATACTCTCATGAACGGATGGAATTGATACGATTCCTACGCGATCGCCGCATTGCAAATCCGGTGGTCTTGACCGGTGACATCCATTCCAACTGGGTCAATGAACTGAGAGTGGACGATCGGCGGGAAGACGAGCCAACGATCGCGACCGAGTTTGTCGCAACCTCACTTTCCAGCGGCGGCAATGGGCCTGAAAAACCCAACAACCTGGATGCGATCCTGGCCGAGAACCCGTGCGTCAAATTTCACAATGGCGAGCGTGGCTACATCCGTTGTGACGTGACGCCCGAGCGGTGGAAAGCCGACTTCATGGTCGTCGACGACGTACTCAAGCCTGGCGGACGAACATTTGAGCGGGCCTCGTTTGTTGTCGAATCGGGGGCGGCCAAAGTCCATCCGACTTAATAGCTCCGGCGGACTCACGGTACTGCAATGTGCTTTCTTCATGCCCGCACCAACCCTTGGCAATCCGAGAGCACAGGGTCATCAAACGATGACAAACACGACGACCATGAGGGTCGGTAAAATGCGTGAATGGTCCGGCACCTTACGTCGATGTATTCTACAATCACAGTTCCGCCAAATGAACCTCCGCCGTGTGGTTGCCGCCGAATGTTTGCTCACCCATTACTTTGCAGGATACGCGTCGCGACCCTGGTTGCGATCACAGCCCTGGTGACGCCAGCCCCTGTGACATCACATGCCAAAGCGGATTCAACCGATCACCCCAACATCGTTGTGATTCTCGCCGACGACATGGGCTGGGGTGATCCGCAGTGCTACCAGGCCGATTCGCAAATCCCGACGCCGAACCTGGATCGGCTGGCCGCCGGCGGCATGCGTTTCACCGACGCCCACACGCCCTCGTCCGTCTGCACACCGACGCGGTACACGTTGCTGACGGGACGTTACTGTTGGCGGACGTCATTGACAAAAGGGGTGCTCGACGGATTTGCACCGCCGCTGATCGGGGATGGCGAAGACACGTTGGCGTCGATGTTAAAGCGTCAGGGCTATCGCACCGCCTGTGTCGGCAAATGGCATCTGGGAATGCAGTGGCACGACAAAGGCGGAAACGCGGTGGAGCGTCGAGGCGTCGGCGTTCGCTTTCGCCCCGGGGACGAAATCGATTTTGAGTGCGACATCAGCGGCGGCCCGAACGACCTAGGGTTCGATTCCTATTTCGGCATCTCGGCATCGCTGGACATGGCACCCTACGTCTTCATCCGCGACCGCCGCGTCGAGACGTTGCCCACCGAAAGGCATCAAGAGATTGACGGCACGATCTTTCTCAATGGAGTTTCAGGTGTGAAGTCAGCAGGATTTGACATTCACGACGTGTTGCCCCGATTCGGCGATGAAGCCGTGAACGTGATCGAGTCGCATACCGATCGCGATCAGCCGCTGTTTCTCTACCTGCCACTCAGTTCGCCCCACCTTCCGATCGCCCCCTCGGCCGGCGCCAAAGGCAAAAGCAACGCAGGCGACTACGGCGACTTCGTCTGGGAGACCGATCACGTCGTCGGGAGGGTTCTCGATGCACTTGAGCGTGCCGGAATGACTGCCAACACGATGGTCGTGTTCACCAGTGACAACGGCGGTCTGTGGCACTGGTGGGATTTTCGAGCCGACGACGATGGCGGGAAGGCCCCGATCACGCCGCGCGGACAGTACGTGAAGGACTTTAACCATCAGAGCAATGCCCACCTGCGCGGCACCAAGGCCGACATCTATGAAGGCGGACATCGCGTTCCGTTCATCGTCCGCTGGCCGGCACGCGTCAAGGCCGGACAGGTGAGCAGCCAACTCGTCGAACTGACCGACGTGTTTGCGACCGTTGCCGACATCACCTCCAGCGACACCCTCGGCGATTCGGGCAGGGACAGCATTTCGTTTCTGCCCCTCTTAGGCGGAGAAGCCGGGGAGCCGCGTTCCTTTTCGGTGCATCACTCAGTGTCCGGAGTTTTCGCGCTTCGGCAAGGAAATTGGAAACTGATCGAAGGCCGCGGAAGTGGCGGTTTCACCCGGCCCAAGCATGCCCGAGAATTCGAGGACAGCGTTCCCGGCCAACTTTACGATCTTCACACCGATCCGCGTGAGCAGCACAACCGCTGGACCGAGCAAGCCGAACGGGTCGATTCGATGCGGGAGACCCTGCAACGCATTCGTGGACGCGTGCATCGGTAACGTACGACTTTGAGGAGCCCCCCAAAAATGAACGATGACAGCAGCACGCCCCACGTCTCCAATCGCCATTTTTATGACCGTATCAGTCATGCCTACGATGCGATCTCGGATTCGAACGAGCACGAGGCGCGCGAGATTGGCGAGCGACTGTTGAATGTTTCAGCGGGCGAAAGAGTGTTGGAAATCGGATACGGAACGGGGAATTCGATCGTGCATTTTGCCATTGCGGCAGGTGCGACGGGCAAGGTGGTCGGACTCGACGTCTCCGAAGGCATGCGGCGCGTCGCACAGGCCAAAATTGATGAGGCCGGAGTTGCGGATTCGGTCGAGCTGTGTGTCGGCGATGCCGTCGCGTTACCGTGGCAGGACAATTCGTTCGACGCGGCGTTTTTTAGCTTTACCTTGGAGCTATTCTCCGAGGAGGACATTGTGACGGTGTTGCACGAGGTTCACCGCATCCTCAGGTCTTCCGGGCGGATCGTCGTCGTGGGCATGGCGACCGTTCGTGACGATGAGCAGGTGAGCTTTCTTGAAAAGACGTATCAATGGATGCATCGACACTTCCCGCATATCGTTGATTGCCGCCCGATCGACGCCGTCGCGTTGCTTCAAACGAACGGTTTTGAAGTGATATCCGAACAACGAAGTGAGATCTGGACGATGCCGGTCGCCGCGGTTCTGGCATCGAAGAAGAGGGGGCATCAATGAAGGTCGTACTTATTCATTTTGTAGTGTAGTGTTCGGACGCTGATCCCGAGCGATTTGGCGGTTTGTTCACGATGATGGTCATTGGCCGCCAACGCATCTTCAATGGCTGATTTCTCCGCCGCTTCGGTCGTTTCCGCGAGTGTCCTGGCAGCGTATTGCGGCTTGCCGTCACCCTTGCGAATCTCTGTCGGCAGGTCAGAGGTCGAGATCACCTCAGTTGTCGACGTCACGACGACGCGTTCGATTACGTTTCGTAGTTGACGAACGTTGCCGGGCCACCGCGCATTGACCAGCAGTTTCATCGCGCTGGAGTCGACGGTCCTGGGCGGACGATGATGGCGATTGCAGAAATGGTCCAGAAAGTACTCCACCAACAAGGGGACATCACCCCGTCGGGACCGAAGCGGTGGGACGTGGATGGGCACAATGTTCAACCGATAGTAGAGATCTTCGCGAAACGTCCCCTCGGCCAGCATCGTTGAAACATCACGGTTGGTGGCAGACACGATTCGTGCGTCCGAATGCAACTCCACTTCGCCCCCGACGCGCGTGTAGCACTGTGATTCCAAAACGCGAAGTAAGTCGATTTGGCTTTTGGCTGGGATTTCGGTGATTTCGTCCAGGAACAGCGTGCCGCCGATCGCCTGTTCGAAACAACCTGGTTTTTGACGCGACGCCCCGGTAAACGAGCCTCGTTCGTGCCCGAACAGCTCGCTTTCGAGCAGTGATTCGGGCAGTGCTCCCAGATTGACGGGGACGAACGGCCCCGCCGAACGGGGACTCTGGTCGTGAATCGCTCTGGCGATCAGCTCTTTACCGGTTCCGCTCTCGCCTTGAATCATGACGGTCGCATCGGTGGAGGCGACCTGCCGAATTTGAATCAACAACTCTTCAATCGCTTGGCTGTTACCGACGATACCGCTGATCTCGCCGGCGGCGGCCAGCTTTTCTTTAAGTGCGTGGTTTTCATACTGCAGCCGATGGTGGTCGACTGCTCGGCTGACCTGTTGACGAATCAGGTTCAAGTCGACCGGCTTACTGATGAAATCGAAGGCACCGCGTCGCATGGCTTCAACGGCCGTCTCGATGCTGCCGTGGGCGGTGATGACAATGGTCGTCGTGCCAGGCCGTTTCTGTTGGACCAACGAAATCAAGTCCAATCCGTTCCGATCACCGGGCATTCGCACATCGGCGATGACAAGCTGGAAATCGCCAGCGTCAAACTTGTCCAGCGCTTCGTTGACCGTTCCTGCCGTCTCGATCCTGTCAGCAACCTTGGCCAGGCCTCGGGCCAGCCCCGAGCGGAGATTGGGTTCGTCGTCGACAATCAGGATGTGGAATTCGCTGTCCATTTACGTCGTGCCCACCTCGTGGCGTTCAAACCGTTCACTCAACGGTTCTTCATGCTCGTCCCGTATCAAGTGGCGGCCATCGGCGAATTTTGCGAACAGGTAATACAACCCCGGGATGACCAACACCCCAACGATCGTCCCAAGCAACATCCCCCCCACCGCCGTGGTGCCGATGGTGCGGTTGCCGATCGCACCTGGTCCGGTCGCGCGGACCAGCGGAATCAAACCGGCGATGAAGGCGAACGAGGTCATCAGGATCGGGCGGAACCGCAACTTGCCACCCTCGATGCCTGCGTCCTGAATGCTCAGTCCCTGTTGTCGCCGCTGGACGGCAAATTCGATGATGAGGATCGCGTTTTTGCCAAGCAATCCGACCAGCATCACCAAACCGATCTGGCAATACACGTCATTGGCAAGTCCCATCGATTTGAGGAACAATAGCGAACCGAACAAACCGACCGGCAACGACGCCAAGACGGCAATCGGGATAATGAAGCTCTCATACTGTCCCACCAAAACCATGTAAACGAACACCACCACAATCACGAAGATGTAAATCGCGGTGTTGCCGGCCTTGGCTTCGTCATAGGCGAGCCCCCGCCAATCGATGTCGAATCCGTTGGGCAGTGTTTCTGCGGCGACTTCTTTGATCGCGGCAATTGCTTCCCCACTGCTGTATCCTGCCGCCGGTGCGCCCTGGATCGGTGCGGTCGGGTAAAGGTTGTAGCGACTGATTTCATTCAGCCCCTGCTTCTTTTCGATCCGCATGAACGCGGAATACGGAACCATTTCACCCGTTTCATTCTTGACAAACATGTTGTCGAGATCTTCCGGGTAACGGCGAAACTGTGGCGCGGCCTGGACATAAACCTTGTAGAACTGTCCGAATCGCACGAAGCCCTGTTCCCACGTGCTGCCGATGACGATCGACAGATTGTCCATTGCATCACGGATCGACACGCCTTTCTGCATGGCGACATCGTTGTCGATGATGATCTCGTATTGCGGATAGTTCGCGGCGAAGAATGTAAACAGGCCCTTGAGTTCCGGTCGTTTCCCGAGTGCCTCCATGAACTTGTCGGTTTCCTCGCCGAGCGCCGTGTAGTCACCGCTGTTGGTCTTGTCCAGCAGGTTCACCGAGAACCCCCCGGCAGCACCGAAACCGGGAACGGCCGGCGGTTCAAAGAACTCCAACTTGACATTGGCGATGTCCGTACCGCGTTCCTCCAACGCCTCGATGATCTGCTTCGACGTCAGCTCGCGCTCCGCCCAAGGTTTCAGGTTGATGATACAAGTACCTGCGTTCGACCCACGACCTTCGGTGAGCACCTCGTAACCGGCGATGGACGATACCGAGGTGATTTCGTCCATCGTCTTGCAGATCTTCTGCAGTTCGTGACACTTCGCGTTCGTGTACTCCAACGTTGATCCGGGAGGCGTTTGGACGATGCCATAGATCATCCCTTGGTCTTCCAGTGGAATAAACCCGGTCGGCAAGACTTGATTGACGACCAGAATGCCATAGGCAAACACGCCGATCACCGCTGCCGTCACGATGCGGCGTGTAATGATGTGTCGAAGTAGCCCCGCGTACCCGCCGGTGACCTTCTCTACGCCACGATCAAAGACGTGCAGGAACACACCGATCGGGCTGTGTCGCTTCGGGCTGCCGTCGAACCCCGAGAAGGTCGCTCGGAATGAGAATGCCGCGAGCGCTGCAATCACCGCAGCGATGATCTGCACTCGCATTTCGGGCAGTGCCAGCTGTTCGGAAAGGACTTCGTGAACGATCCCGACGTGAAGCAGAAAGTAGGCCCCGGCGCCGACGGCGGCACCGAGCAGCAGGCACAAAAGACCGCGAAGCACGAACGCGTACCGCCCAGCGATCTTGTTCATTCCGCGGTTGAGTGCCCCGACGATTCCACGTTCGCCCTTGTCGTCAAGCGGTTTCAGAATCATCGCGCACAGCACAGGCGTCAGTGTCAACGCCACCACGCCTGAAATCACGATTGACATTGCCATCGTCAACGAAAACTGCCGATAGAAAACGCCGACCGGCCCGGTCATGAACGTCACGGGGATGAACACGGCAGTCATCACCAATGTGATCGCGATGATCGCCCCGCTGATTTCACGGACGACTTCCTGAGTCGCTTGATAAGGTCCGATGTGCTTGGCATGCATCTTCTCATGAACCGCCTCGACCACCACGATCGCGTCGTCCACCACCACCCCGATCGCGAGGACCAGCGCGAACAACGTGATCAGGTTGATCGACATGCCGAACATCAGCATGAAGAAGAATGTGCCGATCAACGAGACGGGAACTGCCAAGGTCGGAATCAGCGTGCTGCGAAAGTCGCCGAGGAACAGATAGACGACCAGCGAAACGAGGATGAATGCCTCAAAGAGCGTGTGCAACACCTTTTCGATCGACGCATCCAAAAAGTTCGAAACGTCATACGTGACGGCGTAGTCCATTCCGGGCGGGAACGAAGTCTGCTTGATCTCTTCGACCTTTTCCTTGACCTTCTCGATCACCTCGGCCGCATTCGAACCGGGCGTTTGTTTGAGCACAATGGCGGCGGCCGGCAAACCATCGATGTCGCTGTAGAGATCGTAGAAGGACGAGCCGAGCGAGACGGTGGCGACATCGCCCAGACGTAGGATTTCGCCTTCGGGCGTCGCGCGCAGAATAATCTCGTTGTATTCGTCGGGGGTTTTGTATCGGCCGACCCAAGTCAAAACGTATTCCAGCGTTTGCGAAGTCGTGCCCGTGGCTTGGCCCAGCCGGCCCGGCGAACCGATCATGCTCTGCTCGTCAAGTGCCTTCATCACGTCTTCGGCATCGACCTTGTAGGCACGCATGCGGTCAAGATCCAATTCGACTCGCATCGCATACGAGCGGTTTCCGAGAATCGTGGCGCGGCCGACGCCCGGAATTCGTTTGATTTCGTTGAGGATATTGACCGTCGCGTAATTGTAGAGGTAGTTCTGGTCGACGTTGGGATCGGTGCTGAACACGTTCACGTACATCAACATGCTGGTCATGTTCTGCATCACGATGATGCCTTCACGCTCGACAATCGGCGGCAGGTTGTTTTTCACCATCTGGACACGATTGTTGACATTCATGACCGCGACGTCGGGATCGGTGCCGGGTTCGAACACGATTTGAATGGTGCCTTCGCCGGCACTGGTCGCGTCGCCCATCATGTAGCGCATGTTGGGTACACCGTTGATGGCTTGTTCCAAAATCACCATCGTCGAATCGATCAGGATTTTGGCGCTGGCACCGGGGTAGGAAACCGACACGCGAACGCTGGGTGGCGCGACCGAAGGGAATTGCGAGATCGGCAACACGTTGATCGCCAAACCACCCATGAACAGGATGAGCAACGAGATGACGATCGCCAACGCGGGCCGATGCAGAAACTTCTCAAACATGGTGGTTGTGGCTTGCCTCAGTCATTCGGAAAGCCGGCGTGACTTTCGACTGAACATGTGTGGGCGAGGAGAGATTGGTGAGCGACCAAACGACACGACGTGCTGCGGACCCTTCCGGAGGATGCGCCCGCCGGCGAGACCTATTCCGCGTGGTACTTCAAGTTCGACAGCACGGTCTCGGGCTGTTCGAATTCGTACTCAATCGTTTCGCCGTCACGAACTTGACGGATCCCCTCCAGGATGATCTTCTCCCCGGCTTCTAGGCCTTCAGCCACGATAAAGACATCGTCCTTTTCGTTTTGAATGACGATCTCGCGTTGGTGCACCACGTTGTCGACATCGACCACATAGGCATATTTTTTGGCCAGGATTTCGTAGGTTGCACGCTGCGGAATGACGATCGCATCCTTTTCGATTCGGTGGATCAGCACCGTGCCCGTTTGGCCGTGACGCAAAAGTCCATCAGGGTTCGAGAAGTCCGCGCGAAACGCGATGTTCCCCGTTTCGCTGTCGAAGTCCGCTTCGATCGCCGCAATCTTGCCGGAGTGGTCAAAGATGGTGTGGTTGGCGAGTTTGAGCTGTACATGCAAGTTGTCAGGATCCTGCCCGGCGTTCATCGCGGCGTGGTATTCCAGATAGCGAGCTTCGGGAACATTGAAATAGACCCACATCACGCTGTTGTCGGACATTGTCGTCAACATCGCACCTTCTTCGACAAGACTGCCTTCCTGTTCGTGCAGCCGATCGACGATGCCGTCAAAGGGCGCCTTGATGTCCGCAAAATCCATCTCTGCCTGGGCCAATTTGACGTTGGCAAGCGCTTTGGCGAGTTTCGCTTTGGCGAGCTTCAATTCCTGAGGCGACACGATGTTTTGTTGCACCAGACTTTGCGTGTTGTCGAGTTCGACCTGGGCCAACTGGGCCTCCGCCGTGTCGGCATCCAAGCGCGCTTCATACAAAGTCGGCAGGATTCGAAACATCGACTGGCCCTTTTCGACCTTTTGCCCCTCGTTCACGCGAATCTCTTTCAAGTACCCGCCTTCGAGGGCACAGATTTCGATGTGGCGACGAGAGTGGATTTGGCAAACGTATTGCTGTGTCAACGTGACGTCTTTGGCGACCGGACTGGTCACGACGACCTTGTGTTTGGCATGATGCTCGCCGCCGGCGTGCGCCCCTGCCGGGTGGTCGTCGGAGTGCTCCTCATTCGTGCCGTGGGAGGCATGCGTTTGATCGGCGCGCTCGTCTGCCGAGACGTGCGACTCGGAGTGTTCGCTGTCAGTGTTCTTCAGCTTCTCGACGCCAGCCATCGAGAGTGAACCGATCGCGAACAGTGCTGCTATCATCAAGTTGACACGCATGGATGAGGATTTCCTGGGATGCCTATAGGGATTGTGTGTGAAAACCGTCCGCCGCAATCGAGCGTCCCCTTTCGATCAAAACCGAGGGATGAACCGGTAGCGGAAGCCACCAAGACTTTCGGCGATGCCCCTTGGGAACCGGGACTCTTGGCGAGTTCCGCGACCCTGAATCGGAAGGTTGTCGGAGCATGAGAGATTTCCTGAAGCATCACTCGTGCCAATCTCGCGCCGGAGACATCGGTCCCTGCCGGCTCCGGCTGCGTTTCACACGGTTTTCTGTGCTTCAAAACGGAATTGACAATCTGGCAAAGAAATGTGCACCTCCCGGGCGACATCTGCAACTCCTTGCGTCGTTGCGGCAAATCCCTGCATGTGCCATCGGGAACTTGTGGTGAACGCCCGCGTTCTCGCTCCCACATGGGCCGCTCGCTCGCACGTCGCTACGCGACCTTGCGCGTGAAATGGCCGATGGATTCGACGATCGTGTCCGTCGCATCGTCAAGTGAGAGATCGCCGACGTTGATAATCAGGTCGTACAAGTGCGGATCCGACGCTTTCTGGTGAAAATGGTCTTTGATGTAAACGTCACGATCGCGATCCGTTTCGACAATGAACCGACGAGCTTCTCGTTCATCAAGCCCTTGCATGCGCATCACCTGATCGACGCGAAAGTCCATCGGAGCGACGATGCGCACCGAGAGACCACGATCGCGAGGCAGGATAAAACGGGCGCCGCGACCGACGATGACCACCTTTCCGTGCGAGGCCGCCAGCAACAGCAGCTTGGTGACACGATGTGTGTACGTCGATTCGGAAAATCCGAGTCCACCGATCCGAGACGTGATGATCGAACTGAGCCAGTTTTCGTGACGCTCATCGACACGCTGAATCAAGCAGCGCGGAGTGCCGTAGTGCTGCTGCATGTAGTCGACGATCTCTTGATCGAGTAAATCCCATTGTAAACGCTCGGCGACCTTTTTAGCGATCTCGCTGCCGCACGCACCCGTTTCTCGGGACAATGCCAAGTACGGTCCGACTTGGTTGGGGAGGTCGCGTCGGGCCAATCGGCGGTGAGTTTTCTCGGCTTGCACCCATTTAAAAATATTGCTTTCTGCTTTGTGTTCGATGGCGGGGACGTGTAGTGTCATTGGTCAGCTCCTTCATGGGGGGACGCGGTTCGGTCAGTCGACGCTTCCAGACGAAGCACGTGACGGGCCATCGCTGAGAACGACGGCCGTTAAAGAGCGGCGCCGGCGACAGGCCTTCCGCAAACCACGTCTCTGTAGGGCTTTGCATCCATGCAGCGACGTGATCGCCGACCGGGCCGCTCGGAATCGCAATGAAGCAACGTCTTGCAGACAGATGACAACCCCTGCACCGCTTGTCTTGTGTCGTGAGGTCCGGGCGGAGGTGATCGGCAAAGTCAACGCAACGGGAATGTTCGAAAGAACCGTTCTGCAAATGCTGGCACAATTCCATCAAGTGGATTTGATCGAGAGTCGAGACTAACCGGCTAGTCGATAGGCGTGGTATGCATTTTGCTCGGACGAAGGTGGAGCAAAACGAATCGAAGTCGCACGCTCGCTCGGCAGGACGCCACAATGCGAAGGCCATCAGGGAAGAACATGAACCGGAACCGCACGCAATCGCTTGCTCTACCGACCCAGGAAAGAAGTCGTCGGGATTGGGCAAAGAGTATTCCCGAGTCCGCGGGACGGAGTATTCCCGAGTCCGCGGGACGGAGTATTCCCGAGTCCGCGGGACGGGGACCGAAATCCACGTCGCGACGCGATGGCCGATCAAACACGCGAAGCAGTCACGCGATCCTTTCATCACTGTTGTGCGGCGCATTGCTGGCCGTTTCCGGTTGCGGAATCCCCGGTCTGCGATGCGCCCAGCCCGGCCCCGTGATGCCGTCGGTGTACAACTGGAACAACGGGACCCCGTTTTGGCATTCCTCGTCGCCCGACGATGTGCTGAACAAAAATGCGCAGCAAGAGTGTGAGACGCCCCAAAAACCAGGTACGTTCGCAGGGTTCATTCGAGCCGCCAGTTTCACGCAACCGGCTGTCCGGGACGAAGATCAAGCCGATGACAGTGCCAAGGACATTGCTTCTGATGCCGAGCAGATCGAATCCGATTCCCCAGCCCGTGACGACGCAACGACCGATTTCGATCCCACATCGCCCAGCGATCCCGACTACGGCTTGATCGACACCGACAGCGGACCGAGCGATCGCAGTTTCGGAATCGCGCCACTTGAAAATTCTGCCCAGCTGCCACAGGCTGTCTTCTACAACGATCCGTATTTGCTGAGCCTGATCGCGGAGACGTTGTCGGGGAACCAGGAGCTGAGAATCCTGTCCGAAGAAATCCGTATCGCGTACAACGAAAGCTATGCCCGCAGCGGCGAATACCGCCCCTTCGTAACGCTTGGCGGCGTCGCTGGACTTGAAAAACCCGGCCGTCACACACGCGCAGGTGCCGTCGAAGAACAACTCGAAGTTGCCCCCGGGACCGGGTTTCCCGATCCGCTCGGGGACTTCGGATTCGGCGCAAACGTATCGTGGGAAATCGACATCTGGAAGAAACTTCGCAATTCGCAACGCGCCGCCGCGATGCGTTACCTCGGAACTCAGGAGGGACGAAATTACATTGTCACCCGCGTCGTGGCCGAAGTCGCCGAGAACTACTATCGATTGCTTGCCTTGGACAACCGTCTACAGATTTTGCAATCGACGATCGACATTCAACAACAGAGCCTGAAGGTCTCCAAAGCCAAGAAAGCGGCCGGTCGAGGAACCGAGTTGGCCGTTCAGCGTTTTCAAGCCGAGGTGCAGAAAAACCTAAGTGAACGATCACTGATTGCCCAGGAGATCGTCGAAGTGGAAAACCGCATCAATTTTTTGGCCGGTCGCTATCCACAGCCGGTCGAGCGGATCACTGGTGACTTCGTGGAATTGAACTTGAGTACGGTTGGGGCCGGTATTCCGTCGGAGTTGTTGCAGAACCGAGCCGACATTCGTGAAGCCGAGCGGCAGGTTGCGGCCGCAGGCTTGGATGTGAAAGTAGCCCGAGCACGATTCTATCCCTCGCTGAGCTTGACCGCCGGACTCGGCTGGAACGCGTTCAGCACCGGATATCTGTTCCGCACACCGGAATCATTGATCTACGGGGTGGCCGGAGAACTGGTCGGCCCGCTGATCAACAAGCGTGCGATCAAGGCCGACTACTGCAGCGCCAATGCCGCGCAGCTGCAAGCGATCTACAACTACCAACAAACGGTGCTGGAAGCCCACATTGAAGTCGTCAACCAAATCACCAAGGTGGAGAATTACCGACGTAGTATCGACGTCAAGAAGCGGCAACTGGCGGCCCTTCAAGCCTCTGTCGACGCGGCCAACCAACTGTTTCAAAACGCGAGGGCGGAATACGTTGAAGTCCTGCTGGCACAGCGTGAATTGATGGAAGCCAAAATGGTTTTGGTCGAAACCAAGAACGAACAACTCTCGGCAATCGTCAACGCCTACCAGGCCCTGGGCGGAGGCGGCTTCTGAGCAAGGTGTGATGCAGTCGGTTGCAGAATCTGCAGGTTGCTGCATACACGAGTGTCGGTTGATGCCCGCACAAACAGGCAACGGAGCTCAGACGCTGATTGGCACATCGGTTGCGATCGGACTCTGCCAAGATCATCGCGGATCGAGGCCCAGGCGGACCCCGATCGGGTGGATTGCGATCGGGTTTTGTCACCGCTGCGATTGCGTGGCACGATGGTCTTACCGATCTCAGCTGAGGAGACTTCTCCATGTCACGAATCTACCGACGCCTCGTTATCCTGGCATCCTTGGTCACCGTTCTCTCATCGGCAGGCCTCGCCAACGCATCGCACTATCGAAGTGCCGTCGAGCGACGTCAGCATCCCGGACGCGGCTTCGTCAAAGACACGGGCCATCATGTGCAAGAAGTACGATTGCTCCGTCGCTAATCGGCGGGGGCGACTTGTCGTACAAGGTTACCGCGTCGTTGAAAGCCCTGGCGTCAGAACGTAACGACTCTGCCTGATCATTCGCGGTTCTCCACATGCCATTCCCCAACGTCTGCGGCACGCTGAGCTGCACGTCGCTCGTGCTCTTGCTCTGGTCATCTTCGTGGTCAATCGGCGAACAGCCGTACCCACCGAGTCCTCTCGTCCAACGGATTCAATTTGACTGGGCAACGCACCGAGCGGTGCAAGGAAGCGATAATTTTCAATTGACGTGGATCTGGATCTCTTTGTCCAGATCTCGGCTTCGCCAAACATGACAATGGAAACTCCGCATGTAGGTTTGCGGTGGACATTACGGAAGCTGATCGCAGGTGTAGGTCGCAAGCCCGAGTTGCCGGACCGTTGTGAAGATCCTGCGCAGCGCGTCGGGGGTCACGAAGTGTCCTGGACCGGATTCGGAGATGCGATGGGCGTAAAAGACGATGATCTCGTCGTTGTGGGCCGCGCGAGCAAGAGCGGCATCAAGTTGCTCGAACGTCCGGTCGGGCCGATCGGGAGCGTAATCGATTCCCTTGGCGTGCAAACATCCGCGTCGCGCGATGTCCTTCGCGGGAATGAACAGGTCGTCGACTTCACTAAGACGTTCCAGCGGTTGGGTTTGACGCCCGGTGCGGACGTGCCGAAAAACACCCAGCAGCGCCGAGTCGGTCGCCGCGTTGTTGCGGCTCATCGGGTACGCAAACGAAGTCACCTTCACGTCAGCTTCGGCTAATTGATCCAACTGGGGATCGATCTCTTGCCTTAGAAACTGCTCGGACGAGTTCTGCCGGAAGTACTCCACCGCCTTGAGGTGATGGACGCTGTGGGATCCGATCGCGTGGCCGTGTTTTTTCAGCTGATTGATGGCGGCCAGCGCGGGTGCGTCGATCGGCCCGCTGATGAAGAACGTTGCCTTGACCGAAAACTCATCGAACAGCGGAATCGCTCGCACCCAATCGTCAAAGTTGCGATCATCAAACGTGAACACCACACCGCCTTCGGTCAGATTTGTCGCAATTGACTCGCGATGCCGAGCAGAGGGCGGTGATTTGTCGTCTTGCGCGGTGGCGACAACTGAAGCCGACGCTGCGGTCAAGAGTACCAGATTACAGACCACTCTGGTGACCGTGATTCGTCGAGACAGCATCGGTGGATCCCTCAGAGACTATGGTATTAACTTGACCGCAGTGCAGTTAAGTCCAAACGTGAGACTTGCGATCCAAGAATGTACCCGATTGATAGGAACAAATGATTCATGACAACGATTGCCCGCCTTGGAATAGTTTTTTTGTATTGCGGTGTCCTATCCTTGCCGGCAGATGCCGATGATTCGATTCGCTGGTCACTCGATACGGTTGCATCGGATGACATTGCGATCCATGGTTCAGCGCGTCCGGCGAGCGGGGCCAGCGGAAAGAGTCTGGTGCTCGATGGCGGATCGTTGATCGAAACGAAAGGAGCGGGGAATGTGTTTTCCGCAGACACGTTCACGTTGTCGATTTGGGTGAATCCCTACGCAATCGATCGCGACCAGCAGATCATCGCCGCAAAGAACCGCTATTCGCTGGGGGAACGTGAGTGGTCGTTGATGCTGGACCGCGACGGGTGCTTCCGACTGTACCTGTGGCAGGATCGCTGGCTGACGATTGACGGACCGCAGCCCCAACCGGGACATTGGCACCACGTGGGGTTGGTACTCCATCGGGATCGTGCGGAATTGTTTGTCGATGGAGCGATCACCGGAGCAGTCAAGCTCGGCCGCCCGATCCGATCGACCGCGGCACCGCTGACGCTCGGCGGCGTGAACGACGATGGCCATCTCCGCCAAACGTTTCTCGGGGCGCTCGACGACGCGAGGATGGTGTCTCGGGCGCTGCAGCCTGCTGAAATCGCGGCGTTGTATCGGCCGGTGACCGCGACACACGAGATTCCCGAACAGGCGCCGCTGTTTGAGTTGTGGGACGAGTCGTCGCGGCTGGCGAAGGCGGCCGAGTTGCCCGAAGTGTCCGACGTTGAATTTCATGTGATCAAAAAATGGGACCAACCGGGAGACGGTTACAAGTTTCTGCACGGTGTTTCACTCGCCTGGCACCGAGGGAGGTTGTTCGCGTCGATCGGTCACAATCAAGGCGAAGAAAACACCGTCACCGAAGAAGCTCAGTATCGTGTCAGCGACGACGCCGGAAAGACCTGGGGGCCGCTGAAGATCATCGACGCCGGCGAAGAACCCGACTTGGCGGTCAGCCACGGTGTGTTCCTGTCCCACGACCAAACGCTGTGGGCCTTTCACGGCGCCTATTACGGACGGATGGAGCACATCCACACGCGTGCGTACCGGCTGGACGAGACGAGCGGCGACTGGGAACCACTGGGCGTCGTGCTCCAGCGCGGTTTCTGGCCGATGAATCAACCCGTGCCGATGGACGATGGCAACTGGATCATGCCTGGATTTCTTGGGAAACGCTACTCGGGCGACGCGGTGTTTCCGGCAGCGGTCGCGATCAGCCATGGCGACGACTTTACCAAGTGGGACCTGGTTGCGATCCCCGTCGACGACACAGTCAAGCGGATGTGGGGCGAATCGTCGCTGTTTGTCGATGGGAAGACGGTGGTCAATCTCGCCCGCTACGGCGGCGCGGCGGTGGCACTGGCGGCGACCAGCAATGATTACGGTCGCACCTGGTCGGCGTCTCGGCCGAGCAACCTTCCCATGGCGACTTCCAAACCGGCCGCCGGCGTGTTGAGCACCGGGCAGCGCTACCTGGTCTGTACGACGGCCAAGGACAACGGAGGAAAACGATCACCGCTGACGATCGCCGTTTCACGGCCCCACGAAAACACCTTCAGCCGCGTGTTCGTTATCCGCCGATCCGTGCACCGCGATCAACCGGGAGAATCCGCCGATCAGTTGAGTCTGTCGTATCCCTGTGCGATCGAGCATGACGGCAAGCTGTACGTCGGATTCTCCAACAACGGCGGCCGAAGGGGGAACCTGAACAGTGCGGAAATGGCGGTGATCCCGGTTGAGGCCCTTGGCGTCAGATAGGCTGGACGCGGCGTCGGGGGGATATTGGTCAAAAAATGGGTTGGTCAAAAAATGAAGGCAGTAGGTCGGAGTCGGCGTGTGAATCGGCCGACGGCTCACCAGTCACCTTTTGCCCCCACCCTCCTCCAGCCGGCCCATTTTTTGACCACTAAATTTTTTGACCACCCCGTTCCCCAGCCCTGTGACCGACGCGCCATGCGTTGCGGAGCTGGTATCATGCGCCGACGCACCGATTCCCCCCGCAAACGTTCCAAAGGTCAATTTTTCGCCATGATCCGATTCATCGTATTGGCCATTTCGTTGACCGTTTCGGTCGCCGCAACTCGCGCGGCCGAACGTCCCAATGTGGTCCTGGTTGCCATCGACGACCTCAACGACTGGGTGGGGTGCCTGGGTGGGCATCCCCAAGTGAAAACGCCTCAAATTGACAAACTGGCCGCTCGCGGTGTGAATTTCACCAACGCGCATTGCCAGGCACCGATCTGCAACCCGTCACGGATCAGCATGCTGCTTGGCAAGCTGCCGTCGACGACCGGACACTACTTTCTGGCTCCGGGGTTTCGGGATGTGGACGTCACGCGAGACGCGGTGACGATGTTCCAACACTTTCGCGCTGGCGGTTACCGTGCCGAGTCGATGGGCAAGATCTTTCACGGGCCCGCCGATGCCGCCTCGTTCGATCATGTCCAGCGCTCACGCGGTTACCGACGTACGCCGGGACAAACCGAAAAGCTGCGGTATCGCGTGCCGGGGTCGCATCCCGCCTGGGACTGGGGCCAAGTCGACTTTGCCGACGAAGACCAACGGGATTATCACACCGCCGCGTGGGCGGCCAAGCGGATCGGGGAATTGGCCGAACGCGACGAGCCGTTCTTCCTGGCGGTCGGCTTTCACCTGCCCCACGTGCCGATCTACGCCAGTAAAAAGTGGTTTGACATGTATCCGCTAGAAACGCTCGCGATGCCGCCGGTGCCCGATGAGGATCTGGAAGACGTGCCGCCGATCGCGGTGCAGTTGAGTCTGAATCCGACGGCTCCGCGCTCTCAATGGATGAAAGAACACGGCGAAGACAAACATGCCGTTCGAGCGTATCTGGCATCGATTTCGTTCATCGACCATCTGGTCGGCATGGTGACCGATTCGGTCCAGGCTGCGGGGCTCGGTGACAACACCATCGTGGTGCTGTTCAGCGATCACGGGTTTCACCTGGGCGAAAAGAACAAGTGGGCCAAACGCAGCCTGTGGCAGCGAACGACCCGCGTGCCGTTGATCATCGCCGGGCCGGGAATCGAAAAGGGCGTCCAGTGCGATGCGCCGGTGGGATTGATCGACGTCTACCCGACGTTGGTGGAAACGTGCCAGATGGCGGAGCCCGACGGGCTGGACGGCCACAGTTTGGCCGGATTGTTGAACGATCCCTCCTCGCCGTGGGATCATCCTGCGATTTGCACCTTCGGCCCCGGCAACCATTCGATTCATTCGCGGGACTATCACTACATCCACTATCGCGACGGATCGGAAGAATTGTACGACCATCGCACCGACCGGGATGAACACCACAATCTCGCGGACGATCCAGAATTGGCAAAAATCGTCCAGCGGCATCGCAAATGGATTCCCGCCCACGACGCCCCGATGGTCCCGGGCAGCCGAGGCAGCGATTCGCCGCTGTACGGTGAATCCGAAGGACTGCGAAAAGCGATGAAGCGAGGAAAGTAGGATCACGGCGACCGAGATGAACGATTGGCAATTGGAGCAGGACGGATTTTGTCTGCTCAACAGCGCCGTGCCCGCGAAGACGATCGTTAGCCTGATCGATGCTTGTCGACGTGCCTTTGACGATGACCCCCAGGGCGTGCGGGCTCGATCCAGTCGCGGCCACGTCTACGCGGCGCGCAACTTGATCGAGTCGATCGAAGCGGTGAAAACCGTTTGGCAGGCCGATCCGCTGCGTCCGTTCTTGCGCGAACAGTTGGGCGCAGATTTTGGATTGGTCCGAGCCCTGTTCTTCGACAAGCCACCGGACCGAACGTGGAGCTTGGCGTGGCACAAGGACACGTCGATTGCGGTGAAAGACAACTCGATCGAATCGGCATCGTTTTCCCGCCCGACCACAAAGGCCGGCGTGCCGCATGTGATCGCGTGCGATGATGTTTTGAAGCAGATGCTGACCCTGCGGATTCACCTGGACGCGGTCACCGATGAAAACGGACCGCTACGGGTGATTCCGGGATCACATCGATCCAGTGACGGCGAAGGCCAAGGCATCGATACTGCGGTTGACATCCATGCGGCCCCCGGTGACGTGCTGGCGATGCGTCCGCTGATCAGCCACAGCAGCGGCCCTTCCAAGCCGGGCACGACACGTCACCGGCGGATTCTGCACCTGGAGTTCGCCGGATCGGCGACGTTACCCGATAGAATGCAGTGGCATGATTTCGTCCGCGGCGATTGAATCGGCGGGTGGACAGCATTTGGGGTGGAATTGATACTATGGGACTCGTGCATGCGTTGGACAATCGCATCTCCGCGTACGATGGCTCTTTCGGGCCGTCGCCTTTCGCTGCAACGCAGCGGGGGGGGAAATCGCCTAGAGGCTAAACACCAACGTGCGCTGGAGTGCGTCGCTGCGACGGCCGTCCTACAACAACCTACGGATCATGAAAAAACACGAATGGCGTGAGAAGACCGAAGAAGGCGAAACGCGTTTGGTCACCGCCATGCGACACGGCGGCGAGTGGAAGCTGCAATCACGGCTGAAATCGGAGACCGAGTGGACGCAGTTTCCGGTCATCGAGCTGGAGGATCTGGAATCCTTGCGTGAAGTGCTGTGGAACAAGTACCAGCGTAATCGCGTCCCGCACGACCAAGTCTTGGAAGTCGACGCCCTGATCGAAGCCGCCAAACAGCGCGGGTAGGTTGGCTCTTCCCGAGCCTCGTCGGCAGGCCTCCGCACGACGATCTGGAAAGGACATCGTCCAACACAGCACTCAATCTACGTCACTTGGCCTGTTTGACCAAGTGGATCGCCCGGACGTCGAACAGGGCACCTTTGGCGATTCGTTTGGCATCGATTCGCAATTGATAGGTTCCTTCCTTTGCCACCGTCACGTCGCCCAGGTGGTTCCAGCGAAAGTTTTGAAAGTGTCCGGTGTCGATCGTTTGAAACGGCAACTCGGCGACGGTGGACGTTCCGTCGCGAATGCTGATCAAGGCATCGCTGCCCCCCTGGCCTTCGCCACACCCTTGCAACACCGCGATGCTGTAACGCCCCGGTTCGTCCAGCTTGAATTCCCAAGTGGCATAGTCGGCCGGGATGGTCCAATAGCCGACGGTGTTCTTGTACCACTGGGGTTCATACCGCAGTTTTTCGCCAAAGGTGGACGCGTGGTGGGCGTGCAGCATCACCGACGCGTCTCCGGCCGGTCGGGTCGGCGAGACTTCGTCGGGTAAGACCGGATCGCCGTCAAACACCATCTTGATCAACGCTTTGGGAGCGACGGCCGCCTTCCAGGAAAATCGCCAATGATCCGGTTCGGGGACAAACACCAACTCGGTTTCCTGGCCACCGTCCCAACCGAGTGATCGGATCGGGGCGCAAAGCCGCGGAAGGTTGGCGCGGCGTGCCTGGATGGAAGACGGCGTCGGCTGCAACCACAACGTTTGCTCGTCTCGGTAGACGTTCAGGTCGTCACCGCTGAGCGCCGGCATCCACTTGGCCTGATCGGGTAGAGCGGCAGGGCGTGATGGCGGCGAAGCGGATGATTGGGCGAGGGCGGATGAACTGAGGTTGCACAGGGTGATGAGTGCGGCGATCGTGATGATCGAGGCTGGAGTTCGCTGGGTGACCATTGTGAATTGTAAGCGAGGGTGTGAAAGTCGTTTGGAATGTGAGAGAGGCTTCCAGGCTCGCCGGGTGCTGAAATGACAGGCTGGAAGCCTATCCACGGACGTCTACGCTAGGATTTCGTTGACGACCCGTGCGGGTTCAACGCCGGTCAATCGCGCATTAAGGCCTTGGAATTTGACGGACAATCGGTGGTGGTCGATGCCCATCAAGTGCAACAGCGTGGCATGAAAGTCGCGGACGTGGACGCCATCAGAGACCACGTTGTATCCGAACGGGCAGGTCTCGCCGTGGCTGATGCCGCCCTTGATACCGCCGCCAGCCATCCACATGGAAAAACAACGCGGATGGTGGTCGCGTCCGTAATTGGTTGCCGTCAATGTGCCCTGGGAATAGTTCGTCCGTCCGAACTCGCCGCCCCAGATCACCAACGTGTCCTCCAGCATCCCCCGTTGTCGCAGGTCTTGCAGCAGCGCCGCGGACGGCTGGTCCGTGTCCATGCATTGTCGCTTCATGCCACTGGGAATGTTGCCGTGATGGTCCCATCCCTGGTGATAAAGCTGGATGAAACGAACACCGCGTTCGGCCAACCGTCTTGCCAACAGACAATTCGCGGCAAACGACCCTGGCTTGGTCACGTCGGGTCCGTACATGTCCAAGACACTTTGCGGTTCTTCGCCCAGATTGGCGACGTCGGGGACACTCGATTGCATCCGATACGCCATCTCGTATTGTTCGATCCGCGTCGCCAAGGCGGGATCACCCAATCGGTCCTGTTCCAATTGGTGCAGGTCGTTCAGCCGATCGAGCATGTTGCGTCGACCTTGTGCGGAGATGCCGGGCGGGTTCGACAGGTACAACACCGGTTCCTTCCCGGCGCGAAACTGGACGCCTTGGTAGCGTGCCGGCAGGAACCCCGATCCCCACAAACGGGAATACAACGGTTGGCCGCCCTTGCCTTTCGTAACCAACACGACAAACGTGGGCAGGTTGTCGTTCTCGCTGCCGAGTCCATAGTGCAGCCAGGCGCCGATGCTGGGACGGCCGGACAGTTGGTTGCCGGTCTGCAGAAACGTGATCGCCGGATCGTGATTGATCGCTTCGGTGTACATCGATTTGACCACCGCGATCTGGTCGACTTGCTTGGCCATGTGCGGCATCAGCTCGCTGACCCAGGTGCCGTTTTCACCGTGCTGATTGAACTTGTAAATCGAACCGGCCAACGGCAGAATTGCTTGGTTGCCCGACATCCCGGTCAAGCGTTGCCCCTGGCGAACCGAATCGGGCAACGGTTCCCCTTGTTTTTCGTTGAGCAGTGGTTTGTGGTCCCAGGTTTCCAGTTGCGAGGGGCCGCCGGCTTGAAACAGGTAGATCACCCGTTTGGCCTTGGGGGCATGATGGGTCGGGTTGACGACTCCGCCGCTGGGCACGCCGGGACCATTCGACCCGGCCGGGGCGGCGCCCGCGAGGTCGCGGTGCAGCAACTGCGATGCGGCGATTCCTCCCAATCCCATCCCAAACTGTTGCAACCAGTGTCGTCGGTTGGTTGTCGCGTTCATGGTCGGTCTCACTTATCGAGCAAGGTTCGGGAATCGTATGTGGGATAGGCTTCCAGCCTGTCGGGGCCCGCAATGACAGGCTGGAAGCCTATCCCACAGGGCTGCCGCAGGGTTAGCGGAGCATGATGGTTTCGTCGTAGGCAAACAGGGTCTGGACCACGATGGTCGTCGCCGCCAGATCACTTCGCTTAGTCGCATGACGCAGCGGTCGAGCACCGACGCTTAGGAATTCATCGGCTTGCGCGGGTTGTTCTGAGAAAGTCGCCTGCTGTTCTTCAAACAACTGCTGAATCACTTGTCGTTCGCCGTCGCTGGGCCGACGGCTGAGCAATCTTCGAAACAGCTCGTCCCAACGTGCTTGGTGGTCGGTCGGATGGGACTCCACGAGCGATTCAGCCAACACACGCGAGGCTTCGACGTATTGCGGATCATTCAAGAACACCAGCGCCTGCAGTGGCGTTGTCGTCAGTTCGCGTCGGGGTGTACAGCTTTCTCGGCTAGTCGCGTCCAGCGTCAACATGGTCGGCGGCGGCGCGGTGCGTTTCCAGAACGTGTACAAGCTGCGGCGGTACAGCCCCTGGCCGGTCGATTGATTGTACGACTTGCCGGTCCCCGATTCTCGCCACAACCCCGCCGGCTGGTACGGCATCACACTGGGGCCGCCGACCCGTTTGACCAACAATCCGCTGGCAGCCAGGACGCTGTCACGCAACTGTTCGGCGGACAACCGGTGCTTGGGTCCGCGCGTTAGCCAGGCGTTGTCACGATCACGCTGGAAAAGGCTGGGATCGTTGACATCAGATGATTGGCGATAGGTCGACGACAACACGATTTCACGACACAGCCAGTGCAGGTCCCAATCGTTGTCCATCAACGATCGGGCCAGATGGTCCAGCAGCCGCGGGTGAGTGGGCGGTGTCCCCTGGGAACCGAAATCTTCCAAGGTGACCACGATCCCGCGGCCGAAGAACAGGTGCCACATCCGGTTGACGATGACACGTGCCGTCAGCGGATTCTGTGGAGCGGTCATCCACTTCGCAAGCGACAACCGGTCCGGTCCGGCGGCTGGCAGTCCGCCCGAGAGCGCCGGCGTGGCCGGTGAAACCTGGTCTTGCTTGTTGGTGTATTCGCCGCGTCCGAGCACGTGCGTCGGTGGTGCATCGTCGTAGTGTCGCATCGTCATGATTTCGCGGATGCCGGCGACCAGCTCGTTTTCGGCGTCACGCGCTTCGACCAGCCTGCGACGCGCCTGGGCGACGGTTTCATCCGCGGTCAACAGTTGATGCTCAAGGGCCGCTTCGGTGTCAATCTCGACAGGTGCGACCTCGGGCCGGGCCTGGGCAACCATCGCAAGCACTTCGGCCGAGGAGAGCTGGACGTCAAATACTTTTAATTCATCGACCTGTCCGTCACGAAAGCCGATGTCACGAAAACGGGCGCCCAGTGACAAGGCAACCTTCTCGACGTCCAGGTCGCCCCAATCCTTTCGTTGTCGGACGTCGCGTGAAAGTTTGTCTCGAATGATTTCCACTTCGGCGAGTTGTCCGTCCACGTAGATCCGCACGCCGTCGGCGCGTCCGCTGCCGTCATGCGTCACGGCAAGGTGGGTCCACTGGTCAGTCGGGATCTGTTTGGTGGCCCGCACCCGCAACGCGTTTCCGGGCCAAAAGTGGATCATCGAAAACTGTGGGTGCCCTTGATCCAGGGTCAGTTCCAAGCCGCGAAACGCTGCGTCTTCGGCCGCCCGGGATTGGTTCAGCACCATCATCCGCGGCCTGTGCTGTTGGGGACGCACCCACAGGCTGTACGAAAACACCGACGTCCGCCCGAACAGCGGTGCGTCCTGGCAGGGAATCGCGTCGTCGCCATTGCAAACCGTGGCCTTGCCGACAATCCCATCGACCGATCCATCGAGCGAATTCTCGTACACGGCCGCGCGAGGCTCGGGCAACGTGTCGATCAATTCGTCTTTGCGCGACCGCCAAAACTCACTCGCCGTTACGATGGCCGAATCGAATGCCGACTCCGCATCCGCAATGGCTTGCTTGGCCGCTTGGTGCTGTTGTCGCTGGTCACCTTGGTACAACAGCATCGCCGGGGTCGGTGCGGAGAAGGTGAAGTGGGAATAGAGACCGAGTTCATCGATGTCGGAAAAGTAGGCCGACAATTGATAAAACTCTCTCTGTTTGATCGGGTCGAATTTGTGGTCGTGACAGCGGCAACATTCCATCGTCAGCCCCAGGAACGCGGTGCCGGCGGTGGTGGTCCGGTCGGTGATGCCGGTCAGCCGGAACTCTTCGGCAACGCTGCCGCCTTCATTGGTTTGTCGATGCAAACGATTGAATGTCGTTGCCAGCCGTTGGGCATCGGTGGCATCTGGAAGCAGGTCACCGGCGATTTGCTCGGTGATGAACTGGTCGTAGGGCATGTTGCGGTTGAACGCGTCGATCACCCAGCCTCGCCAAGGCCAAACTTCCATCGGGATGTCGTTTTGGTAACCGAACGTGTCCGCGTAGCGAGCGACGTCCAACCACATGACCGCCATGCGTTCGCCATAGGCCGGTGACGTCAACAAACGCTCGACCACGGTTTCATAGGCATCGCCTGATTCGTCGGCCAGGAACGCGTCCAGTTCCGCTAGCGTCGGGGGCAATCCGGTCAAATCGAACGTGACCCGCCGCAGCCAAGTCGCCTTGTCCGCTTCGGCACTGGGCTGAAGCTTCTTTTGCCGATGCATTCGGGCAACGAACGGATCGACCGAAGTCCGCGGCCAATCATCGACGACTTCGGGAATGGTCGTCGTCTCGGGCAACGGTTGGAACGACCAGTGGGTTTCATACTCGGCGCCCTGACGAATCCACTCGGCCAACAACTGCTTTTGCTCCGCCGTCAAGACCTTGTGGGAATGCGGGGGCGGCATGATCAAGTCGGGATCGTCCGACAAGATCCGCTCCATCACCAGACTGTCCTCGGGGCTGCCTTCGATGATCGCGCCGTAGTCGATCGCCGGCTCGCGCTGGTCCAGCCGCAAATCGGCCGCCCGCTCCGCTTCGTCCGGTCCGTGACAGGCGAAGCAGTTCTCCGAAAGGATGGGACGGATATCCGAATTAAAGGAAATCGGTGTCTCGGACCAAACCGCCGCTGCGTGGCATTGAATCAGCCAAAACGCTGCCGCGATGGTAAGATTCTTCACAGGGAACATTCGCGAATCCGCCGATGCGGGTAGAGGTGGGCATTCTGAACGCCCTTAATTCTAGCCGATGACGCACCGAGGTCTTGTACATCCACCGGTTGTTTTTGGTACGATTTGCCGATGCCGAATTCTGACTCCCCACGAAACGGCCGGGCCTTTAGCAAGGCATTTGTGCGGCGACATCCCGGTGTGCGCAGCGTGATCGAGCTTTTCGAGCACCTTCCCCTGGTACTTTTCTACGCCAAGGACCATCGGCAGCGTTACATCGCGGTGAACCCCCGCACGCTGACCGACGTGTTCGGATTGGCGGACGTCGAGGAGCTTTACGGACGGACTGACAGCGATTTTCAGCCGCCGGCGCTGGCCGATGCCTACCACGCCGAAGACCGCCGGGTGATGAAACTGTGCCGCTCGATTCCCAACCAAGTTTGGCTGGTTCCCCACGTACGCGGGACGCCGCAGTGGTATGTCTCCACCAAGACGCCGCTGTTTTCCGCGACCGCCGAGGTGATCGGGATCGCCGGCGTGATGTACCCGATTGCCACACCGGACGAGCAGGCATCGTTCTTCAGCGAGTTGGCGTCGGCGATCCGATTCATCGACGAGAACTACGCAAAACCCCTCTCGATAAAAGACTTGGCCGAGATGTCGGGTCTGTCCTCGTCGCAATTCAATCACCGTTTTCGCTCGCTACTGAGAATGTCGCCAAGCGAATACATTCTGTCACGCCGAATCCAGGACGCGCGCGACCGCCTGACGCGCACGTCCGATTCGATCACCGATATCTCCGTCGCGGTCGGCTTTTTCGATCAAAGCCATTTCACGAAACGATTCCGCCGCTTCACCGGCATGACCCCGCTGGCCTATCGCAAACGTTTTCGAGACGTGGAATGAAAGGCCGGTCGCGCGTGCGGCACGGACCGGGATGATACTCGGGGACGTCGGTGATTTGTTGGACAACGTGACATGAACGTAGCTACGCTCGCCAGAGCGTGGAGGAGGATCCACCTTCTGGCGAAGGTAGCTACGTTTCAGCGGCGATCACGACTCGGTCGCTTCCCGCTTGCCCGTCGCGATGGCCAGGATGTCCTCCAGGATCAGGTACAAACAGGGGACCAGCACCAGGATGATGGCGGTTGCGAACAGGATGCCGAAGCCCAGTGAGATGGCCATCGGGATGATGTATTGGGCTTGCAAGGAATCTTCGAAGATCAGCGGCATCAACCCGCCGAAGGTGGTCAGCGTGGTCAACAAGATTGGTCGGAATCGCCGCAGGCCGGCTTGCAGAATCGCGTCGAAGGCGGTGTACCGTTCTTCGCGGCGACGGTTGGCGTAATCGATCATGATCAACGAGTCGTTGATCACCACACCGGAAAGCGCGATCACGCCCATCAGGCTGACCAGCGAAAGGTCATAACCGAGCAGGATGTGCCCCAGGACCGCCCCGACGATCCCAAAGGGGATGGCGACCAACACGATCAACGGTTGGATGTACCCGCGAAACGCGACGGCCAATAGCGAATAGATCACTGCGAGCGCCAGACCGAACGATCCCCAAAGCGAAGCGGTGGCACGTCGCATCTCCGCATCGCTGCCCTCGAAAGTCCACGTGATCCCGGGATAGTCGGCGCGCAATCGCGGCAGTTCTTCGTTGCGAAGGGCTTCGATCACTTGCGTCACCGCGCGTTTGGGTTCGACATCCATCGAAACGTTGATCACCCGTCGGCCGTCACGTCGATCGATCGAACGAAACGCCAACGATTGCTCCAATTCGGCAACGTCCAACAAGGGCACCTCGGCACCCGAGGGCGTGCGAATGATCATGTCCTCCAGATGATAGATGTCCTCGCGTTGATCCTCCGGCAACTTGACGCGGACTTCGGTTTCGTTGGTGCCGCGCAACAAACGCAGGGCCAACGAACCGAAGAACGCGCCGCGAAGCTGTTCGCCCAATTCTTCATCGGTCAGCCCCAACGCACGGCCTTCCGGACGCAGGCGAAAGTCGTATTGAACCTTGCCCTTGTTGTAGCTGTCGTTGACGTCGCGAACGTTGGCGAACCGCTCGCAGCGCTCGACCAAGGCTTGCGACGCCTTTTCCAAAACGTCGATGTCGCTGTGGCTGAGGGCGATGCTGATCGGGCGGCGGTGACCGCCGGGGCCGCTTTCGGCTTCAAAAGTCACTTGGCTGACGCCCGGCAGGTCGCCGATCGAATCGCGCCAAAGTTCGATCACCTGGCCGGCGGTCATGTCGCGCTGGTCCGGCGGCTTCATCACAATTTCCACGTCGATGAAACTTTCGCCGCGGACGTTGGTTTTGATCCCTTCGGCCACCTCGTACAGATTGTGTTCTTCGAACATCCGCAAACTGGCATCGGTCACCGCTTTGGCGATCGCGGCCGCCTGGGCCTGGGTGGTGCCGACCGGCATGCGGACGCCGGCTTCGATTTCATCGGCGGAAACTTCGGGCATCAGGATCATGCCCATGTGGGCGCTGGTGGCGTAACCGCCGACGACCAGAAACAGCGCCAATGCGGTCGACGCGGTGATGTAACGGAATCGCAAACAGGTGACCAAGACGGGGCGGAAGAAGATTTCGACCGTGCGATTGAACAATCGGCCAAAGGCTTGTTGGCCGCGGTGCAGGGTCGCCCCCAGTCCGCGCTTCTTGCGTCCGCCCTCGCGCGCGTGGGCCAAGTGGGCCGGCAGAATGAACAGCGATTCCAGCAAGGACAGCGACAGCACCAGGATCACGACGACCGGTAGCGGCCCCCAGAATTTTCCGGTCTCGCCGGGAATAAACATCAGCGGAACGAAGGCCACGATGTTGGTCAGGATGCTGAACACGACCGGGCCGGCGACTTCGCGCGTCCCGTCGATCGCGGCCTGTTCGTCGTCGTCGCTGTGTTGCCGTTTCTCATAGACGTTTTCGCCGACCACGACGGCGTCATCGACGACGATCCCCAACACGACCAGGAACCCGAACAACGAGATCATGTTGATGCTGACGTCCGCCAACGGCAACAACAAAATCCCACCGATGAACGAGACGGCCATGCCCATCATCACCCAGAACGCGAGCCGCATTTCCAAAAACAGCGCCAGGATTACCAACACGATGACGACCGCCATCACTGCGTTTTCCAGCACCAGATTCAAGCGGCGGCGAAACTCTTCGGCGTTGTTTCGATCGACACGCCACTTCACGCCCGGCGGCAGTCCGGTTTCAAAGGCTCGCATCGTCCGTTCGACCGCTTCGGCAACATCGGTTGGCGACTGGGAACCGGTGCGAAAGATGTCCAGTTCGACCGACGGCGTTTGGCTGAACTGGGAGTGAAAGCCGACCTCTTCGAATCCGTCGCGGATGGTGGCGATGTCGCCCAGGGTGACGGCCGGGCCGTCGCGACCGGTCACGATTTCCATCGCCGCGAATTCATCGGCCCACTGCTTGCGCGCCTTGACCCGCAACAAGATCTCGCCGCCGCTGGTCTGGACCGAACCCGCTGCGACGTCTTGGCTGGACGTTCGGATGATGTCCGCCACGTCGGGCAACGTCAGCCCGTACTCACGCAGCCGTTGGCGCGGGATTTCCACGTGAGTGACATAGGCCGGGACCCGTCGCAGTTCGACCTGGGTGATTTGGTCGTTGGCTTGCAATTGATCGCGCAGCTGTTCGGCCAGTTTACGGAGCGTCCAAATGTCGACCGGACCATAGATCGCCACCTGCATCGCCTCGCGCTGCTCGGACTGCAAACGCACTTCGGGCTGTTCGATTTGGTCGGGAAAGGTGCGGATCCGGCTGACCGCTTGCTCGATATCCTGGAACGCCTTCATCCGCTGCCCGCCGGCCACGATTTCGATTAGCACTTCGCCACGGCCTTCGCGGGCTTCGCTGGTGATTTCGCGGATGCCTTCGACCGAGCGCACGGCGCCTTCGATCGGTCGCAAGATGCCTTGTTCGACCTCTTCCGGAGCGGCGCCGGGATAGTCCACGCTGACTTCGACGATGTCGAGTTCGAATTGTGGAAAGACCTCCTTCTGGATCACGATGGCCGACCAGACGCCGCCGCCGAGCAGGATGAACATCAGCAAATTGGCGGCGATCGAATTGCGGGCCATCCATGCGATCGGTCCGCGATGTGACGGGCGGTCTGCCGACGGGGGAACCTCGACCTCGGCTGACGCAGCGTCCTGCGGTTCCGCAACTTGGGTCATTGGATCGACTCCGCATCGGCGGTCGCCGCCGGATCAGATCCGTCATCGATCTTGCGCAGCCCGATTCCCGGGGCCACCGTCGCCAGCGTGGTCACGACGACCTCTTCGCCGTCGGCCAGCCCCTGGCGGATGTACGCGTACTCGGCGTCGCGAAAGACAATCTCGGTGTCGCGGATTTCCAGGACGTCGTCTTTCATCACCCAAACGGTGTCGCTGTCGCGAATGTACTTTCGTTCCAGCCGCACCACGTCTTCGATCGGTTTGCCTTCGATCTCGGTTTCGATCAGCGTGTCCAGGATCAGCGGCGGTGCCTGGTCGGATTCCCCCAGCGGATCGGGGACGGTGACCAGCACGCGGGCCAAACGCGTCTGTTGGTCCAGCGTACCGATCATCCGCGCGACCTGTCCGATTCGCTCGGCGCCCTGCGGCCAAGCCCCCGGGTTTCGCAAACGCACGGTCGACCCGTTGTTTTCGGTGGCACCTTGATCGTCGATGAATTCGCCGTCGTTGTTGGTTGCTTGCTGGTCGACCGGTTCGGGGAACTGCACCCAGGGCAGGCTGCGGACCGGGACGGCGGCCATCACCCAGTATTCCGCAACGCCGACCAGTCGGGCGAGTTCATCGCCGGGGGAAACCTGGGAACCGACGTTGACCGAGCGGCTGAGGATTTGAGCATCAAAGGGGGCCACGACGCGGGTCCGCTGCAAGTCCAGCTCCGCTCGCTCGACGGCCGCCTTGGCCGCGCTGAACTCGGCCCGGATGGATGCGATTTGGGGTTCGCGGAGCACCAGGGATCGATTGGCGTCGCCGATCGTCCCCTCCAGCAAGGACAGTTCTTTTTCGGCCAGACTTTGCCGCCCCTGTTCGATTTCCAGCGACGCTTGGGCCTGCTCCAGTTCACTCTTGCGAATCGAAAGCGTGTTTTCAAAGTCGGCCGGATCGATCCGCAGCAACAAATCGCCGGCACGAACCATCCCGCCGGGGACGAATCGGGGCGACAGTTCGATCACTTGACCGCTGACACGCGGGCTGAGCACGATGTCTTGGGCCGGTTCCACCGTACCGAGGACAGACAATCGCGGCCGAAACGTGCCGCGTTGAACGGTAATGGTATCGACCAGTGCGGCCGATTTGCGTGTCGCACTGATCTGCTGGGCCGTCGGCTCGGTGCGGTTGATCACGACGATCGCGGCGGCCGAAGCCCCCAGAATCAAGCAACAGGCCAGTGCATTGCCGGCGATGCGGAGCAGTCGCCAAATCAGTCGTCGTCGCGGGGCGTCATTGTGTGCCATCGATTACAGGGAGTGGCTCCACCGACCGTAAAAGTTGTTCAAGTTCCGAAGCCGGCTCCGGCAGCGTTTCGGGCTGCGGGCCGAAATCACCCTCCGTTGGCGGCGATTCGCCAGGGGCATCCAACTCCGGTAACTCTAATTGCTCGGCCCGTTGGGTGTCAAAATCTCCGGCCAACGCCAGGTACAAATTGACGCGGATCAGTAGTAATTCTAGTCGAGCGGCCAAGGTTTCACGCTGCAGACGCTGTTCGGCCGTGGTCGCGCTCAGCACATCCAGGTAATCCGCCTCGCGGAACAGGTAGCGGCGACGCAGCTGATCGGAGGCCTGACGGGCCGATTCGGATTGCGACTCAAGGTGCTTCAAACGCTCCAACTGGTAGCGTTCCAGCGCCAAATTGTCCTCGACTTCGCGAAACGCCGTCAGCATTGTCTCGCCATATTCGTTGAAACGCTGGCGAAGCAGGGCCGCGGCGCGGTCGACTTCGGCCCGACGTTGCCCGCCGTCAAACAGCGGCGCGATCAATTGTCCGCCGATCGCGACGAACCAATCGCGAAACAACGTTTCCGGCTTTTCGGCGATGTTCAACACCGATCCGCTGAGATTCAAACGCGGGTATTGGGCGCTGATCGCCGCCGCCAAATCACGATCGGCGGCCATGAAAGCCAGGTAGTCGCGGCGTACGTCGGGGCGGCGTTGCAGCAGCTCCGACGGCAACCCGGTGTCCGGCAGCGGCGGCAACGCGGGCAGTTCCGATCCGGTGTAAAACTTCGCCTGCTGGGGCAGGTCTCCCAACAGCACGGCCAGCTGATGCTCCAACACATCGATCCGAGCCTTGACCACCACCGATTGCTCCAACGTCGATTCGACCAATTGGCGCTGCCGCAGAACGTCGGGGCCGCCGACTTCGCCGGAGCCGAATTTGAGTTCTTGGGCGATCACTCCGTTGCGGTTGGTTTCAATTTGTTCTTCGACCAACGCCAGCTGGGCACGCGCTTCGATCAGCGAAAACCAGGTGCTGACGATTTCGGCCGACAACGTCAATGCGATCGCCTGATAGTCCTCCCGGGTGGCCGACGCACGCAGCCGTTCGGCCTGAACCCGCGATTCGATTTGCCCCCAAAGGTCGACCTGGTACGACGTATCAAACCCCAGCGTGTAGCTGGTTCGATCGCTGCCCGGACCGAAGACGCTCGCGATCTCCGCCACGCCGTCAACGTCCGGCCACAAATCCGATGCCTCGCGGCGGGTCAGGGCGCGGGCCGCGGACAACCGATCCAGGGCCGCGGCGAGGGTGAAGTTGTTGGCCAATGCCTGATTGATGTGACCATTCAGTCCTGGGTCGTCGAAAACCAACCACCAGCGATCCGGCATCCCCTCCGACCCGCTGGCGGAAAACGGCGGCGGGGACTCGTTTCGGAATGTCCCCGCGACCTCTCGACCGGCGCAGCCGGCCAGTGTCGAAAGCAGCAGGGTAACGATCCACCCGAATTGGCGGGTGTGGAGTGGTTCGAGACGAATCATGTGCCCAGATCTAGAATTCGCCCGCCGCCGACGGCAAGACCAATCGCGCGGAACCCTGCCACCATTCTCTGCACCTGGCGCGGCGCAGCCCTTTTGGACACCGCTACGCTGATTACAATCTTCAAGCTGGAAAAGACCTGGATTCATTGGTGGATCGTCGGACGACGTCCTTCCGGGGCATCGCACAGCGTCCCATGGACGACGGCGCCGGAAGGGCCATCGTACTCCGAAACCGCTCGTCCTAGTTCCGGACGGTCACTGACCCTGCAAACTGCCCCCTTTTCCGCAGCCCCCCTCACCCATCGCGTCGTTTTGCCACTTGGCGATTTTCTCGCGGACATGGTTTACTCTTGTGACCTGCTCCCCAGCCCAGAATCTTCATGAACACTCTCCGCAGCTTCGTTGCAATGCCCCAAAAAACTTTCCTACCACTGCTGCTCTCCAGCGTCCTGGCTGCGGTGATCGCGGCCCCATCGGCCCAGGCGGCCGAGCCTTTTGAATTCCGCGAGAACGATGTGGTCGCGATCTATGGCAATGGTCTGGCCGACCGAATGCAGCACGACCCGTGGGTCGAAACGGTGCTGCAGAGCCAGTTGAAAGGCATGAACGTCAGCTTTCGCAACATGAGTTTCTCCGGCGACATCGTCAACAAACGCCCCCGCAACAAGGGCTTTACGAACGACGCCGAGTACCTGCAACACGTCGCCCCGGACGTGTTGTTCAGCTTCTACGGGTACAACGAGTCGTTTGCCGGGCCGGCCGGAGCGGACGCCTACCGGGGCGAATTGGTCAAGTTGGTCGACCGATACACACAATTGCGAAAGGAGGCCGGCAAGGACATTCGCTTTGTCTTGTTCAGCCCCATCGCCTATCAATTCACCGGCGACCGGCATCTGCCCGACGGGAAAGAACTGAACGCGAACTTAGCCGTCTACACCGAAGCGACGCGACAAGCGGCGGCCGAAACCGGCGCCACCTTCGTCGACCTGTACACGCCGACCCTTCAGCTGTTTCAGTCCGATTCCAAACGGTACACCATCAACGGCATCCACCTCAACGCCGATGGCTATCGAAAGCTCAGCCAAATCATCTCGCAGGCGTTGCTCGGCAAAACCGTGCCGGCCGACGAAACGCTCGCCGACATCTACGCGGCGGTCGAGGACAAGAATTGGCATTGGCACAACCGCTATCACGCCACCGACGGCAACGACATCTGGGGCGGCCGATCGACGCTGACCTTTGTCGATGGGCAAAGCAACGCCGACGTGCTGAAACACGAATTGGTCATGCTGGATGTGATGACGGCCAATCGCGACAAAGCGATCTGGGCGGTCGCCGAGGGGAAAGAATACACCGTCGACGACAGCAACGTCCCGCCACCGGTGAAGGTGATCTCCAACATCGGCGGAGGCAGCAAAAGCTCCAGCGCCGCAAAAGAAGGCAGCATCGATTACCTGAGCCCCGAGGAATCGTTGGCCAAAATCAATGTACCCGAGGGCTATGAATTGAACGTCTTTGCCTCCGAAGTCCAGTTCCCCGACCTGGCCAACCCCGTGCAGATGCAGATCGACGCCAAGGGGCGGCTGTGGGCTGCCAGCTGGAACACCTATCCCAAGTGGGAACCCGGCAAGGAGATGAACGACAGCCTGATGATCTTTGAGGACACGGACAAAGACGGCAAAGCCGACACGCGCAAGATCTTTGCCCACGTTCATAACCCGCTCGGGTTCGAGTTTTGGAACGGCGGCGTCGTCGTCACCTCCGGACCCGATCTGCTGTTTTTGAAAGATACTGACGGGGATGACAAAGCCGACGTGCGTTACCCGATCCTACAGGGTCTGGGAACCGCCGACACACACCACGCGGCCAACAACTTGGTGTTCGGTCCCGACGGCGGGATCTATTGGCAAAGCGGGATCTTTCTGGTCCACAACCACGAAACCCCGTGGAAACAGAACCTGAACATCGGCGCTTCGGGCATGTATCGCTTTGACCCCCGGACCTTCGCGATCACGCCCCACGCGGGCAACTCGCCCAACCCGCACGGCACCAGTTTTGATTACTGGGGTTACTGCTACGCCAACGACGGCACCGGCGGCAGGTCGTATCAGGTGCGTCCCGAAGGCAAGGGGTTCAAGATGCACACCCTGCTGGAAAAAGAATTCCGCCCCGTCGCCGCCAACGCGATCCTGTCCTCCCAGCACTTCCCCGAGGAACTGCAGAACGACTTTCTGATCTGCAACACGATCGGCTTCCTGGGCGTGAAACAGTATTCGCTGGATCGCGAAGGCAACGGCAAAGACCGCGCGTTCGGACACGTCTGGGGAACGCCCGGATTGGAACTGCTCAACAGCGACGACCGTAACTTCCGCCCCACCGACGCGGTCATCGGTGAAGACGGCGCGTTGTATGTTTCCGACTGGCACAACGCCATCATCGGTCACATGCAACACAACATTCGCGACCCCAACCGTGACCACAAGCACGGCCGTATCTTCCGCCTGACGGTCAAGGGTCGCCCGTTGCAGCAGCCCGTCAAGATCGACGGCCAGCCGATCGCAGCATTGCTGGAAAACTTGAAACACCCCGTCAACGGTGTCCGCCACCGCACGCGGGTGGAATTGAGCGAACGTGATAGCGACGAAGTGATCGCGGCGGCACAGCAATGGATCAAGGATTTTGATCCCAACGATGAAACCGAAGCCCACCACTTGCTCGAAGCACTCTGGTTGCATCAGCAACACGGTGTCCGCAACGAAGCGTTGCTGGACACGCTGCTCAGCAGCGACGTCAAACACGCCGTCGTCGCGGCCAGCACCGTGAAGCATTTTTGGGAGAACGTCGACACGACCGGGGCGAGCGGATTTGAGGCGCCGGCCGAGATCGAGTTCGTCAAATTCGATCCCCCCAAGCATCTCAATCGTGCCGATCGCAAGGTGTACAAGCTGGGCGCGGAGGTTTACCAACGTGAATCGCACTGCGCGACGTGTCACCTGACGCACGGCAAAGGCAGCGGAAACATCTATCCATCGCTGGTCGACAGCCCTTGGGTCAACGGCAGCGAAGAACGTCTGATCAAGATGACGCTGCACGGGCTGTGGGGCAAACTGACGGTCAACGGAAAGACCTATGATCCCTCCCGCGGCGTGCCGCCGATGACCGCGTTCCGATCGTTGCTCAACGACAAAGAGATTGCGGCGGTGTTGACCTTTGTGCGGAACACCTGGGGCAACCAAGCCTCACCGGTCAGCCCGGAGAGCGTCAAACTGGTGCGTGAACAGACCGGCGACCGGTCGACGTTCTGGACGCCCGACGATTTGCTCGCCGAGCACCCGCTGGAAGCCGAACTAATCAAGAGCGATCCGGGAGCGGAAGTCAAGGAGTTCTCTAATCAAGCCTTGGAAGAAGAGCTGCTCAGCACCCCGTATGCCGAATTGGCCAAGGTTGCGATCGATCAAGGCAACTTGCGTCGCGGTAAAAAACTGTTCTATCAATCCGCCGCCGCATGCTTTGCCTGTCACGACCCGCCGGGCGGAGCGGCGCGTCTGGGGCCGGATTTGACCAAGATCAAAACCAAGCTGACGCCCGAGCAACTGGTCGAATCGATCCTGGATCCTTCCAAACTGATCGACAAGGAATTTGCACAAGTGAGCATCCTGACCGCCGACGGCAAGGTGCAAACCGGTGTGCGGATCTCCGAGAACGATGACGAGATCGTCTTGAGAAATCTGGCCGCCCCTGAGCCGATCACGATCGCCCAAGACGACATCGAAGACGTCAAGGAATCCAAGGTTTCTCTGATGCCGGAGAATCTGGTCCGGCAACTGAAAAGCCGCAAGGAATTCAATGACCTGATGAAGTACGTCATCGAAGTCCGCAAACGCTAGCGGAAACACGCCGAGTGGCAAGCTTTCCCGAGTCTTCTCCGTTCCGCTAGGATTCGTTGATGAGCCAGCCTAATCACCGCATCCTGATTGCCGACGACGAACCGTTGTATCGCAATACGACGGCCGAATTGCTCCGCGACGAAGGGTACGAATGCGTTTGCGTGGAAAATGCCGATGACGCGATCACCGTCCTGGCAGAACACTCGTTTGATCTGATCCTGACGGATCTGAACATGCCCGGCAATTTCCAGCTGGAGCTTCTCAAACAGGGACGAACGACCTATCGGCATGTTCCGATGATCGTCGTGACCGGCGTGCCCTCGGTCCCCAGTGCGATCGAAAGCGTTCGTCTGGGGATCGCCGACTACCTGCTGAAACCGGTCAAGTTCGACGAACTGTTGGCTGCGGTCGTCCGGGCCCTCCGCGGGCGATCGTCCGCGACCACGCCATCGGCCGATCTCGTCACTGCCGCCAAGTCAAACTCACGCGGCGGCACCATCATCGGCCAAAGCGCTCCGATGTTGGAAGTCCTGGACATCGTTGACCGCGTCGCGGCCAGCAATACCAACGTGCTGATCACCGGTGAAAGCGGAACCGGTAAGGAAGTCATTGCCAAGGCGATTCACGACGGAAGCGGCCGCCATGAAGACGCATTTCAAATCGTCGATTGCACGGCGATCCCGGAATCGTTGTTCGAATCCGTCCTGTTCGGTCACGTCAAAGGATCCTTTACCGGTGCGATCAAGGACCAACAGGGATTGCTGCGCCGCTGCGACGGCGGCACGGCTTTCTTTGACGAACTCGGCGAGTTGCCGGCGGCTTCGCAAGCGAAATTGTTGCGGGTGATTCAAGAACAAACCTTCACGCCGGTCGGTGAAAACAAACCGGTCAAAGTCGACACGCGTTTCATCGGCGCGACCAACCGCGACCTGCACGCCGAAGTCGACGCGGGGCGGTTCCGACAAGACCTGTATTATCGGCTGGCGGTGATTCACATCGAATTGAGCCCGCTGCGGCGGCGCGGCGACGACGTGCTGCTGCTGGCCGATCATTTTTTGAAACAATTGCGGCCCAAGGGATCGACCTTGAACCGTTTCTCAGCCGAAACGCTGGAGTGCTTTCGACGCTACCACTGGCCGGGGAACATTCGCGAACTACGCAACGTCGTCGAACGCGCGGTGACGCTGGCCCGCGGCGACCAGGTCGAACTCGCCGATCTGCCTCCTCAGATTCTTGATCCTGAACCGTCGCTGGCCGGTGAAGCCGACTTGGCCGAGATCTCTCGTGATGAAGCCCTCGACCATGCCGACCGGGCTTATCTGTCCGCGCTGCTGAAAAAGCACGAAGGCGTCATCGCCCGCGCGGCGCGACAGGCCGGGCTGTCACGCCAGGGTTTGAACAAGTTGCTCAAACGACATCAGATCAGCGCCGACGAGTTTCGCTAGTGCGGCGTTTTTGGGGTATTCCAAAGGTTTCAAGCCATGAATTAACCCTCCCTGGAAGGGAGGGGCGAGCGCAGCGAGGGGAGGGTGTCTACTATAGCCTCGCCTCTTCTGTATCTGCCCGCTTTTCGATGGCTGTAAAAACAATCGACCGTCATTGATCGTTCTGAACCGGTGCGATCTCTCGAATCGCCGTTCCCGCGCGGGCGAAAGAAATCCCTTGCTGGCCCTCGGTGTCAATCATGACCGCTTCGATGATCGGTTCGGAGACGCGTTGCTGGGCCACCCAGTCGACCAAAAAGTTCGCACCACTGCCGCCCGAACTGTCATCTCGTTCGATCAAGAACTCCGTCGTTCCCAGTGGTGCCAGAGTGAGCGGTTGCTTCAGGTACGACTTCACTTCTTGTCCCCGCGTATCAAAGTAACGCACGCTGCGGACGGCGATTGGATGCTCGTCACTCGTGTTGCGAATGCTTAGCGTGATCGTCAACAAATGCGGGTTTCCGTCCTCGTGATAAACGTGGGAATACGCCGGGACATAGACGACTTGCCCGGATGTGGCCGCCAGCGGGATCTGTTCCGCGTCGTCGATGGCGGCAATCGGACCATCGGGTTGGGGGAATTGGTAACGCAACGAATCCTCAAACTGATCCATCCGCCGGCCCATGTACACCGCATAGATCAGCAGCGGCAGGAAAAACACCACGACCGCCACGCCGATGAAGATCTTGAATTGGAACATGAAGGAGTCGACTTCTTCGGCGGTGATTTTCTTGGACATGCTTCAGCGTTCGGTGCGATGGATCAGCTATTCGTCGGACGTCTTTATGACAGAAATTGATTGACCGGTGGCGGACGGGGAGGCGGATTGGCGATCTCCGCAAATCGCGGTGTGTTCGCGTTACAAGTCAGACTCGCCCTTTCCCCATTCGATAACACTGAGGTATAAGATGATCCCGATGATTCGGCAACTAGGATTTGGTAGCGTCCTGCTTTCGCTTGCCATCACGGTTCCGGCAATCGCCCAATCCCAGGCTTCCAAGCCTGTGGAAATGGCCAAACGGACGCTCGCCAAGGGCAAGACGGCCAAGGATTTCCAGTTGCAAGCGATTGCCGGCGAGCTGTCGGGGTCGGTGCAGTTGAGCCGGGTGAATGCGAAAGGCCCGGTCGTCATCGTCGTTTTGCGGGGATTCCCAGGGTCGCAGTGCCCCGCGTGCACCGCCCAGGTCGGTGACTTCGTGAAAAACGCCGAGCGTTTTGCGGCCAAGAACGCGCGGGTTCTGTTGATTTACCCCGGTCCGCGATCGCAGCTGGACCGACATGCCGACGATTTCCTGGATGGCACGACGTTGCCCCAACCGCTAACCTTCCTGCTCGATCCGGGCTACGCATTTACCAACGCCTACGGATTACGCTGGGACGCTCCGAATGAGACGGCATATCCATCGACGATCGTCCTGGATGAATCGGGCACGATCACTTACGTCAAGATCAGCGAAACACACCGCGGCCGATCAACGGCCGACGAAATCCTGAAAACCTTATAGCGTCATTTCTATGGCATGGATCTATCTGCTGATCGCCGGCTGTTTGGAAATCGGTTGGGCGATCGGATTGAAGTACACCGAAGGCTGGTCACGTTTCTGGCCGAGTCTGGCGACCATCGCAACGATGGTCGCCAGCTTTTATTGCTTGGCTTTGGCAGTCAAAGAGATCCCGATCGGCACCAGCTATGCAATCTGGACGGGGATCGGTGCGGTCGGCACGGCCAGCTTGGGAATCGTGTTGTTCGCCGAACCCGTTTCCGCGATGCGGATCGCGTGCATGGGATTGATCGTCGCCGGAATCGTAGGCCTGAAACTGGCCTAGACCGGTGAGGACTCGGCGACGACGCGGGGAGGGGGACTTACTTGATGGATGACGCCACCTCATCACCCAAAGCCCACGCACCGCGTTTACGAAGGGCACGCGGCGATGCCGTCACGTTCGGGTTGATACAACAATTCTTCGACCCGCCAGCAGCCCTTTCCGCTGGGAACCGTCCAACGGACCAGGTCGCCGACACGATAGCCCAGGATCGCCGTCCCGAGCGGGGCCAGGACCGATAGCTTGCCGCCCTTGATGTTGGCCTCGTCCGGATACACCAACGTGAACGTTTCGACTTCCTTGGTCTGCATGTCCTTCAAACGAACGATCGAATTCATCGTGATCACGTCGCCGGGAACTTCCTCTGGAGCAACAACCGACGCACGGTCCAATTCACCACGCAGGTCGTTCAGGTAGGGCTTGTTACGAAACACCGCCGCCAACGTGCTTTTGAACAAGTCCTCCAGACGCTCACGATCTTTGTTGGTGATGATGATTCTCTTCTTGGCCATGACGGTAATGATCTCGACGGAAAGGGATGGGGGGAAGCCTGCAAGGTTCTGCAGAACAAAACGAGCTGGACCGTTTCACTTTGACATCGCGACGCTCGATGCGAGCGTGGAAAGCGCCGGGGATCCACCTTCTGGCGAAGGTAGCTACGTGAAAGTGGCGCCGTCGGACTACGCGAGCGTGCGCAGCAGAATCGCAAGACAAAACAATGCGAGCAAAGCGAGTTGCCCGAACAGCATCTGGTGACGCGGTGCGATGGGAAAAGGTTCGTCGACCTGCGTTTGGTCGGTCCGTGCATAGACGACGGACTCGTGACGAACCGATTTTTCTGGGTTGCGCATCAACATCGTTGTGAGTTCCGGCAAGGGGAAAAGACAGGGCATCGCCGGAGTGGAAAGCAATCGCTATGCCAATCGCGATCTTCCGCTCACTGGGAAGACATCGGACGTGGTTCACGATTCAACGTAGCTACCTTCGCCAGAAGGTCATTCTCACTGGGTTTCCACGCTCGCATCGAGCGTAGCTACATTCCAGCGGGACGGTCCGGCTAGCCTGCATCGAAATCACCCGAGCGGTCACCCGCAACGGCCTCTCGCAGACGCTCCAGCACTTCGGTCGGGCTCAGCCCCTGATGGATGCACACGTAACGCAGCGACTTGCCCGCGCAACTCGTGTCCAACCGCATCGCATTGAACACGCGGGTCGTTTCCGGATGCTCAATGATCCATTCGGGGATACTGGTGTCGAGGTCACAGTTCATAAACAGATTGTAGCACGACCACGCGAGAATCCGGCTGCTTCGAATTTCGAGTCACGCACCGGAAACCGGGGTTTCCGGTGCGTCAACTGAAGTTGACGGATTTACCCTGTCAAACCGCGGTTCATCCGGGATCGACGCCACTGGCCCGTTGATTGCACGTGGGTTGGCGTAACCCACAACGAGGCAATGACGATGTTTCATGCACTGATCGCCAATGCGCATTCCGATTCCAAGACCCCGAATCCGATGGTGACCACGACGCCGTCTTTGGATCCGGCGACGACACGCACGCGTTTTGAATCCGAGGATCGGAACGATCGCCTGCTCAGCCAAGAGGAGCGACGCATCCTGGTGTGGTTGCTGCCACTGCTGATCTTGTCAATTTCCCCTCCGATCCTGCTGGTCATTTTGCATTGGTTCTTCCCGCACGTGATGTTTCTGGACACGGTCCAGGGGCCATGACCCGCATCGATCGCGTTAAATTGATGCCATTCGTAGTCTTTTCCGCTCACGTGAAACGCGGAATTTATTCTTTTGCCGCCCCTTGCCCAGAACTTTTTTCGTCAGAAACCTTGGCTTCGTGAAATGATCTTCCACTAGGTCGTCTTTCTTTGGCAACGGCGTCAGCGATGACGCCAACGACTTCACCCCCAAGACCAAGGACAAGACGATGAACATTGCCAAGAAGATCACTTTGGGCCTGCTGATGATCGCACCCGCCGCCGCGGCACGAGCGGAGTTTCCGATTCATGGCCCGTCGCCACGATCGATTCACCGCACGGTTCAATCGGTTCCGGCCTATCGGCTGGCCCGCCCCCAGATCACCACCGGCACCCGCATCACGATGTTCGCCAACTTTTTGCAACAGGATCCCGGCATCGTGTTGCTCGAAATCGGTGGCACCACGACCCGTTGCGAGTTGCTTGAGTGGTGTTCCAACTCGGTCACCGTGCAATTGCCCAGTTTTGGCGTGGCCGGCCCCCAGGATGCTCGGATCCGAATCGTGCTGCCCAATGGCCGAGTGGCGAAATCCGTCTCCGTGATGCTCGTCCCCCAGCCCAGCATGATTGTTCACGAGGAAACGATCCCCCAGCCGATGCCGACCGCCGAAATGCCGAAGCCGGCGATCTACGCCGATTCGGAAGAGTAACACCGGCCCATCGACCCTCCTGCCAGGAGAGTGATTTCCAAAAGCCGCACGAGTTTTTCCAGGGAGGGTTAGTAAACGCCACATCACATCTGAGGTTGAAAACCGTACGACCTCGAAAGAGCGGATGCCCCTCGGGCATCCGCTCTTTTTTTATTGTCGTCGGCCGCATCTTTTTTTCATTTGCTGAAACACTTTGACCGCATCGCGTCTTTCCCTTGCATCGGCCACTGAGCCAGACGTCACATTTCCACCCCGTGCTTCGAGGACCTAGAAGATGAATCTCACCGTCAAAACCACCTTCGCCGCTTTGTTGATGACCGCCGGAATGATCGGATCGGCCCAGGCCGACCAGCCGACCGATGGTTACTCGACCTTGGCCGATTGGACCCGGCAAATTTCTCGCGTGATGGAGCGGCCCGTTCAGTCCCAGCCGGCCTATTCGCTGAGCCGACCAGAAGTGGTCAGCGGGACTCGGATGACCGTCTTTGCGGGATTCCTGGAGCACCAGACGGGAGCGGTCCTGTTGGAGGTCGGCGGCACCGTCGCCCAGTGCCGAATTGTTGATTGGCGAACGAATTCGGTCACGTTTTACCTTCCCATGCTGGGCATGGCGGGAGGGCGTGATGCGACGCTTCGAGTCGTCAAACCCAGCGGTCGCATCGCCAAAACGCTCGACGTCCGACTGGTGCCACAACCGGAGATCGTGATCCACGGTGAAACGGTTGGCCAACCGGGACCGGCCGCGGGATACGTCGGCCTGCCCAGCTACGCAGCACACTGAACCGACCGCCGGACCGCCGAACGATCGAGACCGCCAACGGAAACGTTGGCGGTTTTTTGCTGCGCACCGAACGAAAAGAAATTTCAAAAAGAGTGAAACGAATCCGCTCGCAAGCGTCTTCTCTTCGTAACCGCGTCACAACGACGCTCGAATCGAATCGAAACGACATCCATCAAGGAAAACACAATGACCAGCCCACAAAAAATCGCCTTGACCGTCCTGATGTTCCTCCCTGGCGCTGCGGCACTGGCGGAGTCTCCCCAACCGAGCAGCGGCCCCACCGCCGTCTACCGCATGGTGCAGTCTGTTCCGGCCTATCAGCTGCGTCGACCGCAAATCACCACCGGTGCCCGCATCAGCCTGTTCGCCAATTTCCTCCAGCACGATCCGGGCGTGGTGCTGCTGGATGTCGCGGGCACAACCGCCCAGTGTGACGTGTTGCAATGGAAGCCGAATTCGGTCACCGTGCAGTTGCCTCGATTGGGACTGGGCGCACCGACCGACGCGAGGTTGCGGATCGTCAAACCCGACGGACGCGTCGCCAAAACCATGGCGGTTCAACTGATCGCACAACCCGAGATCGTCGTGCATCAAGAAACGATCGCCCAACCGATGCCTGCCGTGGGAAGCGCTGAATCGGCCGTGTACGCCGAGCCCACCAGCGGCGGCATCACGTTTTACAGCGAATGATCGACCACAAACACGACAGCCATCCGACAAGGGCATCACCAACGTGATGCCCTTTTGGGGTTGGGGCGTAGACGCCAAGTTGAGAATGAACCCACCCTGGCGAGCTTGTGCGGTTTTTAAATTCACCCTCCCTGGCAGGGAGGGTGAATTCTTAACTTGATGCCGAACCACAGCGTCTGTCTCCGGCCGCTCGCGCATCGCGTCCACCCCTTGCCGAAAAACAGGCGTGCCGTTGAATCCCAAAATCTCTGAAACACTTTCACGCAAACGCGTCTTTATCGAGCAGTGGCCAATTGGCCAAAACATTTCACGACTCGATCGAAAGGTGTGTTGCGATGAACGATCTCCTGAAACCTCCCTGGCTGGCTTTACTGCTTTCTGCAGGCATCGTCGGCGTGGCCAATGCGGGGCACCCCTGTGTGCGGCGACCGTGTGTCCGACTTCCCTGCGCTCGACTTCCCTGTGGTCGGCTTCCAACGGCATGTGTCAATTGCACCCGAGCGCCCTGTGTGTGCATCTTCATCGCTCGGGCGAATTCACGCTTGCCCTCAAAGACGGAGGTGATCGCGTTGCCCGACACTCGCCCGAGTCGTCTCAATGCACCGTTCAACGCACCCATCAACGGGGATTCGTCACCGCAGGATTCCGGTGCCGGCGTGCTGCATCATCCGGTGAGACCCGATGGCTGCGGACCGAATCTCCCGTCCCCGGACTCGTCTTGGGATGGGCGGAGTATTCTCGGGCCTTCGTGGCAGGTCCCGATCGGGCGAACCGATGTGGTCAGCGGGGCACGGTTGACGGTGCTGGCGAATTATCTCCAGTACGTGCCCGGGACGGTCCACTTGATCGTGGCCGGCACCACGTCGTCGTGCCGCATCATCGCTTGGAGCGACACCTCGGTCACCGTTGACCTGCCGAATCTGGGGCTGCGACAGACGATGGATGCGGTGATCCGCGTGGTCCGGCCTGACGGACGCGTTGCCAAAACGGTCCCCGTGAATCTGATTCCCGCACCGACCGTGATCATGCACCGCTGGGACGCGGTGCATCGGGTTTCGCAAACCCTCGGGGCAGGGATCACCGCCGCAGCAGGCATCTACGCCGACTGACCACGGCACGACGCCATTTGCAAAGCCGCCTGCGCTGCCGGTGGCTGGGTGGAAATCCTGAGAAAACGAATCGACGGAATCCTCCGGTTATACTATCGAAAACCACCCCAGACGCCGCGCCATCATGCTTCGAATCCATTCGCTTCTTCTCGCACTGTTGTCATCATTGCACCCGACCGTGACGTCGGCGCAACCGGCGACGGAACCTCAAGGACGCATGCACGCGATCCTGATCGGCGTGGACGATTACTATCGATCGACCAGTTTGAATTACGCCGGAGCGGATGTCCGATTGCTCAAGGAGACGCTGCAAACGCATTGCCGATGCGACAGCGTCTACGTGATGACGCAGCAGGGTTCGCCACGGGATCAACCCGATTTTGCCAAGGTGCTCGGTGCCCTGCGAGACGAATTGCATCTGGCCAACAATGGCAACTACGACTCGCTGCTGATTTTTTTTGCCGGGCACGGTTTGAATCATCTCGATGACGGCAGTCTGTTCCTGGCACCCGGTGATTTTATTCCCGGCTTGGAGAAACAGACCTGCATCCCGATCGCCCTGGTCCGCGAGCTGTTGGCTCATTGCGATCACATCGAGCGCAAAATACTGATCCTGGACAGCTGCCACGCCGGATCGAAAACCGACGACCGAGAGGAGTTGCGGTCTCAGCCCACCGGCGGCGAAATCGCCCGGCAACTTGGCAACCCCGGCGGGTTGATCACGTTTGCCAGTTGCCGCAGCGAGCAGTCCAGTATCGAATGGCCGCAGCGACGGCACGGGTTGGTGACGTTTTGGATGTGCGTCGGGCTGAGCGGATGGGCCGACCAAGAAACCGATGGCCGGCGGGACGGACAAATCCAGGTCGGGGAACTTCACCAGTTCGTCAGCAAAATGGTCGCATCGACGCTCGACCTGTTCGCGTTGCGAAAAGGTGTGCGTCACCCACAACAGCCCGACCTGATCGCCCCGACATCGGAGCACCAAACGGTGATCGCGTCGGTCGACCATGATTCCGATTCCCAAGCGATCACGTCCTCGCTCGCAAAAGCCTCGCGTCTGATTAAGCTACTCCGCCCCGAAGACGCGATCGTGGAACTTGAGAATGCGATGAAACTGAAACCCTGGGATCCCGAGATTTGCGCTTGGAAGGCGAAGGCCCATCTGCATTTTTATGAAAAATCGAAACGAAGCGAACACTTGGCGACGGCGCTGGCGGATCTGGACACCGCGATCTTGCTGACCGAGTACCTGATCAAGAATCGAGGACGCCGCGACCTTTCATCCGACCTTCGGCAATATCAGATCCGACGCGAAGGGCTGATCGCCGAATATCCGGAGGTTGCACGATGACCCGGCCACGCCCGTCAAAGTTTTTGGCATGTTGCATCGTCGCCACCTTCCTGAGCGGCGGCGGAGCGTTTCGCAACTGCCTGGCCGACAACTCTCGTTTGTGCCTGATCGGCACCGCCGATCGCGACGCCGCGGCGGACGTATTGAGTGTATCGCTCGTCCGTTCCTTCAGCCGCTGTGGTTTTTCCGTCGTTCGGGAATCCGTGCCGCGTCGGTTGGCGCGACAAGCGATGTCGGCCGAACGATTCGTGATCTACGTCCGAGGCCGCGCGGCCATCAGCGAGTCCGACTGCCAGATTCATACCGATCAACCAGGAACCACCGTCTCGCTGGGGAGAATCGTCGGCTTGCTCAATCGCGTCGATCCCCAACCGAGACACGTCATCATTGTGGGTGACCTGCAATGTGACATCGATGTGGCAGCGTTTCAAAATTGCTTGTCCAGGCTGGTGTCTCGATCCGATGTGCCGATCCATCTCATCGCGCGTCTGGCCTCAAGCGATGATCAAGGCAGCGGTCGCTTGGCGATGGAAACGCTCCACCGCGCCACCACGTCGCTGCGACTGCCCGATGCCGACAGAAACGGGGAGCTGTCGGTCGGCGAACTCGTTCGGTTTTTCGTCGCCGAGTCTGGAAGCCCGGAAACGATTTTCAGCGTCGCATCGCCGACATCGTCCGAAAACGGAACGGTGATTCGGTACCGGACCGCCGATCTGGAACACGCGTTGGAAGACATCGCCGACGAAGTCGCGCGATATTGCCATCACCCCGCGATCGATCATGTCGCGGTGCTTCCATTCCTACTGACCGCCGGCCAAGAAGTCCGGTCCAGCCAGCTGGGCCGCTACCTGTCCGAGCGTGTTCGGCGTCACCTTGTTCACAAGCATCAGATCGATGCGTGTCCGGACGAACACGAGGTGATCGAAACACTTCGAACCTCGCGAATCCGCACCCGTGAAATCGTCCGCCGCGCCGGAGAGGTTTCCCAGGCACTGCTACGTGAATCCCACCGCCGGGGTGTGGTCGTGTTCGGACGGATCGACGCTCTCGTCCCATCGGGCACTGACTTCACCGAAATCCGCGGGCTGCAACTGCGACTGGTCACGCTTTCATACGGAAAACCCCAACCGGCGATGCAACTGGCTGTCGATTCGATCCGGCTGAAACCGGGGCACTCGGGCATGGTTTCGCCACGCCAGCGGATCGCGATGTCGCGTCTGGAAGGTCTGAACGATGACTCGCTGGCCGTGCATCCGATGACCGATCCGTCCTTTCGACCCCGCATCTACCTGACGGTCGACGGAAAACGCGTCGACCATGAGTACATCAACCAGGATTCTCGCATGTCGGTCCGCGTGGATCCGAACACCAGCTACGAGATCGTCGTCGACAACCAAGGCGGCGAGGCGTTTTTTCTGCGGTTGTTGGTTGATGGGAAGAACACGATTCCCGAGCGTCCCTATGACAATTCGTTCGGCAGCAGCACCGAGCGACGCCCGGGCATCCTGGTCAGTCTGCCGGAGGCGAGATGTTGGTACGTGGCCGAGAACGCGATTCATACCTTCAAGGGATTTTACAACGACGTCGACAACGGCGACGGCCAAGCGGTCGCGTACGGGTTTCGGGTCACCGACCAATTGGACGACGACGCCTACGACAACTTGGACACGGGCGTGATCACCGCCGCGATCTACAAGCCGATTGCCAAATCCAGATCGTCGATGGGGGCGATTCCCCAGTTCGCGACCGAACTGGGCCGGCGCCTCGAAGCGCCGATCGCTCCGTACCGCGGCAAACAGGCACCTCGGGATGAGCCGTCGGATATCATTTATATTGACTATGGGTTTTGAAATTCTTTCAACGTTTCCAGCATCATGTATTTCATCGCTCCATTAAAATGTCCCGTCGGGCGGCACAACGCTTGCACGTGGATCATTGTCGCATTGGCCGCCTTCATCGCGGGGGCAGATGCCACAACGGTCCAGGCACAAACCCGCCATGCGATCGTCTTTGCACCGGGGCAATACCAATCGCTGCCCGGCGCGGCTTACCATGCTCTGAGCGCCAAGGGACTTCCGCGGCAGTTGGAACGCAGTGGTTTCCAGCGTCAACAGATGCGAATCTTGACCGGCCCCGCTGCGACCAAAAAAGGACTGCACGACGCGATCGAAGATGCGGTCTTGTCCGTTTCCCCGGGTGACATCGTGGTGCTGATCGCGCAGTCGTATGGCTTTCATTCGGGCGGAGCGGATTATCTGGCGAGCTATGCGACCGAGCTGGCCGCCGACGGAAGCGTCGCCGGCGAAGCGATCGACGTTGCGGCATTGGGGCGCAATCTGGCGGACATCACCGACACCCAACAAATGATCCTGATCGATGGGCACAGCCACGGCGTGGGGATTCCGGAAGAAGCGGCGGCGCGATTCGGGCGCTCGTTGCCGGTCCCCGCGGCCGGTCAAGTGATCGCCGTGGGGCGTCAGAGTAAATTGATGACTCGCAGCGGGGTGACATTGACCGCGTTCAGCTGGTCGTTGTTTGACGGTCTGGACTCACACGCCGATCGTGATCGCAGCGGAGGCGTCTCGGCGCAAGAATTGACGCGTTATGCTTCGGACTTTGCCGCCGATGCCCGTGTTTCGGTTCCTCGGATCGCAGGCAAACTGTCCGGCAATGAAAGTCTGTTTCTTGTGACGTCGCCGGAACAAACGCGCTATGCAGATCAATTAAACCGGCAGGCACGACGTCTGGCCGCCGAGGCCATGCAAGCCTTGCACCTGGAACTCGATGCGAAGGCCGCGATCAATCTTCTTGACCGAGCCAAACGACTCTGCCGCGACGACCAGATCGAAGCGTCCATCAACGACTCCCTGCGCTCGGCCGACGTCTTGTACCGAGGGTTTGACGCGGTCTTTGCCCCATCGGTCAAACCCGAGCGTTCGTGGCAATTGATCATCGAAAAACCCACCCCGCTCTTTGTCGCATTGAATCCTGTTCCCGTAGCAACCCTGGAGATCGGGACGGTGGTCCGGATCGACCGGCGACAAGGCACCTGGCTGGAGGTCGAATCGGTTCGCCGTCCCGTCGTCGATGGCGGAACGTTGCGGTTTGCCGATGTGAACCTGCCCCCGGATGGATTTGTGCGGACGAGCGATTTCCGCGGGGCCAGCTCGCAAGTCGTTCCCAGTGAGTATCTGAAAAACCAACTGGTGAGGATTCAATCGCCCGCCGGAGCACCCAGTACCAATGCGTCAGAAGAATAAGATGACTCGCCCCACCACATCCATCGGAAACGAAGTCATGCGAATTTTAACCTTCACCCTTGCGCTCAGCTGCATTGTCGCACTGCCCCACGGCCGGGCCGATGCTCAGTGGCAAGGGATCGCGCGAGGGATCGCCCAGCAAGCGATGTCCAACGCGCAGCCGCGTCCGCGTTCCTATCGACCGCAAGCGACCAGTCGGCCCGTGGCGCCGTCGCAAACGATCAATCGGCAGGGAACGACCACATCGACGTCTCCGGCGGTGACGGGGCGTGGGACGACCGGCGCCACAAATCAGCCATCTCAACCGGCGACTCCCACGAAGTATTCTGCGTTAATCGTCGCCACGCGGGACTATTCCCAAGCCGGCGAACTGCCCTCGCTTTCAGGGACCAACCGCGACGCCGAACTGATCGCCGCGGCGCTCCGTCGGGGTGGTTACGACGAAGACGATATCACGTTGATTTACGACGATGCGGAATCCGAATCGTTGCGTCCGACCAGCGTGAACATCGAAAAACAGTTCTTCGAGTTTCTTTCCCGAGCCGATGCCGGCGTCGCAACGATCTTCTTTATCGGCCACGGCATCACGCACGAGGGCAAAAGCTACTACTGCGCGCAAGACACCAACGACGAATCCCTGGCCGATCCCAACCCCGATGCTGCCGGTCTGATTTCGATCAACGCCCTGGCCAACGTCTTCGCCAAGCCTGCCAACTGTGCCGCGGAAAACAAACTGATCGTCGTCGATGCCTGCCGAAACGCCGCGTCGGACCAGTATCGCGGACTGGTGTCGTCGCTTTCGACGATCGAAGACGTCGCCGATGATGTCTGGATTCTCAGCAGTTGCAGCGAAGGCCAACGATCGTGGATCAGCAATGACATCGTCCAAGGCGAACAACACCCCGTCTTCACCTACTATTTGGCACAGGGGTTGGAAGGCGCCGCCGACTTGCTGGGCGATCACGACGGACGGGTCGGACTGTTCGAATTGTTCACCTATGCGTTCGTCAAGACAAGCGAAACGGTTGACGCGTTCGAGGCCAAACCGGGAAGCCCACCCACCCGTCAAACGCCAGAACTGTTCGGACTGGCACCGCCGTTCGAACTGGCCACCGTCAGCAATTTGGTCGCACGCCGCACGCTGACCACCGGCGACGTGCAAGCCGAAGCAAGACGCTCGGCCGATCAGATCGCCGATGACATGCTTGTCAACCTGCGAACGTCCGAAGCCTTGTTTCGACAACAAATCTCCGTCGATCGATCGGACGAAGAGTTCGCTCGGTTGCAAAACACACAGCGCGGGTACTTGAATTATTTGCTCGGCAATCGAATCCGGGCGGCGCTGGAGATCAACGCCGACTGTCGGCTGGCGCACTTGGCCCGTGGCATCACCTATCGACAAGCCGGCCTGTTCGCCGAAGCCTTGGATGGTTTCAATCGTGGCGCTGAAAACTTTACCTTGTTCGTCGTTTCCGATGACCAGAGTTTGCATCGACACTTCGTCAGCGATGACCAGGGGAACCGGCTGGTCGACGCCAATGGGGTTCCCGTGCCGAAAATCAAACGTGAGACCGACGTGACACGAGTGCAGGTATTCAGTGAACCGGGAAGCGGTCCGGCGGCCACGATCGCGCGAGAATCCAAAATCAAAATCGTTGACGTTCGCGACGTCGACGACCAGCAATGGCTACGTTTTGACACGCTCAATGACGAACCGATCGGTCCCTATTGGATCAGCCGCGACCTGGTGCACTGGTTGCCCGACGCCGTCGACGTCTACACGCCCAGCACGGTGATGCGACCGATGGGTGCAAGTGCCTCCGGGGTCGCCAATCGATTTGATTACGCCGCCAATCAAATGTCTCAGTTGGCCGATCGCATGGAATTGCCGGCCCGTCGACTCGATCAAATCGCAGTCCAGATGCGAGAGCCGGGAGAGCGGATTCGAGCCGCCGGTCAAAATCTCGGCCGAGGAATCGACGAGTTCAACTACCGGGCGGCCAGGGCGTCTGGGCTGTTGAATTCGATTCCCGGAGTCTACGTCCCTTCGTTCGGCATTCCCAACTACCCCCGTCGGATCGCAGACTCCGCCGCCTACTATGCCGACATTCCAGCCACGATTGCGTCAGTCGCCGCCGGCAAAGCCCGAATACCGGCGGGATTCGTCCGCCGTGGCGGAGGTTATGTCCAGATGCCGTCCAACTACATCCACCGCGTTCAAGGCTGGTCCGGCCAGGCGGTCAAGTACGAATCGGGGCATCGGCAGCAGGTCAAAATGGAGCAGAAACGCAAGAAGCTGGAAAACAACGGGCACCTCGGCCCCGTCAAAGCGACTCCGATCCGGATCGCCGACTTGCCCTGGTTGTTCGACCGTGACTCGGAGGACGAAAAAGAACGCCAAAAGTCTACGGATTCCTGAAACGATTTGCGTTGCGTCTGTCTTTCCCTCGTTGGACAACGCCACTTTGCTCTCGAAACATCGTGATTCGCCGGTCAAACGTAGCTACCTTCGCCCAAAGGTGGATCCCCGACATCATCCACGCTCTGGCGAGCGTAGCTACATCGAGTCGGCGTTGTCCAGCACGAGAACGTCGCCGCCATGGGGGCGTCGCAAGGGACACACGTTTTTTGGAAATGAAATGGCAATCCAGCACTTCCCACGAATTCTGATCGGTTTACTCGCGCTGCTCTGGAGCGTCCAGTGCCGGGCGGACCGAGCGGGCAATTTAATTAGCGAAATCAACGACAAGGCGGCGTCGGTCGCCCGCGAACTGCAACAACAAGGATCGCGAGTCGTCGGCGTCTTAAAGTTCGAGGTTCGCGACCAGCACCGGCGTTCGGTCCGCGGCGATGATACGCTCAGCAGCGAATGCGGCGACTGGTTGGAAACCGCCTTGCGACGATACGCGTCCAATGGCAACTTGCAGATCGTCAAAAACGCCAGCGAGGTGGCCAGCAAAACGGCCGGGGCGAATCATCGTTCCGAAGCCGGACGGCAACGGTTGTTTGCGGCAAACTATCGCTTGCCCGATGGGAAGCCGGCCAAGGTGGACACTTTCGTGACCGGCCGCATCGTCGTTCGGCAAGACTTGGCCAGCGTCCGGGTGATCCTGCAATCGGTCCACGATCGCCGCCAGCGTCCCCTGTATTCGCTGGACGACTTTGACGCCAATACCAAGATGTGCATTCTGAATCAGTTGGGTGTGCCGTACCACCTTCGTGACGGCGGATCGGCCGACCAGGTGCATTTGAGCGCCCTGGAAACACTCCGTGACCCCGAACGCAACCACCCGGCGAAACGCAATCCGCTGATCTCCTTTGAAGTGTTTTACGACGGGACCCCCGTGCCGCCCCGAATCGTCGATGGCATGGCCGTGCTGCCCGAGCCGCGGCAAGGCCAACACGTTTGGCTGAAATTGAAACGTCTGGACCAATCCGACAGAACCTTTGCGGCAGTCGTCAAAGTCAACGGCGAGAACGTGTTGTGGCGAAAACGCCTGGTCGACTTTGCCGGCCCCAAGTACGTGCTGCACAAAGGCGACCCCGCCATCATGATCAAAGGGTTTCAGAAAGATGACGGCCAAGCCGACGCCTTCCAGATCGCCTCGGCCCAGCGATCGCGTGAACTGGAATCGGTTTACGGTGCGGATGTCGGTACGATCTCGATCACGGTTTTTCAGCAGGGTGAACCAGAAGATACGATCGCCCCCGAACTTCAAAGCCTGGCGATCGGCCAAGCGGACAGCGAATCCGCCACCATCACGCCGGACAAGTACGTCACCCGCGGCGTCATCCAGGCGGGATCACGCGTCACCACCCAACGGGTCCGCCTGGTCGATCCGATTCCCTGGGATCCAACGCCGGTTCTGTCGTGCGTGTTTCATTACTATCAACCCGGCGACAGGTAGTGGGCATGAGTGTTGGTGTCTAGTACTCCAGTACGCGAATCGAACCGTCCTCGCTACCGACGAACAACCGTGATCCGGCGTCGTCGACCGCGATCGCCGTCGGTGCTTTGCCGGACAGGAGAATCGATCCTCGCTGCGTCATCGTCGGCCTGGTCCGTGGATCCCAAAACCGCAGTCTCCCCGGCTCTTCCGACGAGACCAACGTGTGACTTCGGTCGACAAAGGCCAGTGACGTGATGTACGTGTTTTGCTCTGATGTGGAACGCGAGATCACGTTGCCGTCTAAATCCGCCAGGATCAATTGCCCCGATTCGTTCGCCACGGCAATCTGTGCGGCGTCATCGGAGACGGCCATGGCGACGACGGAAAACGGAAACTCGATCGAACGTCCTTTGCCCGTCTTTGGATCCCCGATCCAAACTTCCGATTTGTCATCGATCCCATAGCGATCGACCAGACCGAACAACCGTTTCGCGGTTTTGCAATAGTGCAATTCGAGCACTGCAAGCTCGGTTTGCCAGACGGGGCTGCGCTGCCCTGGACGCAGCATCATCAATCGATAATCGGTCGTGGCGACGACGATCCCCTCGGGCGTCACGGCAATCGACTCGGTCGACAGTTCCTCGTCGGTCAACGGCATCGCGTCAGACAAGTCCTCGGTCGATCGGCAGGTGAAAACCGATTCGCCCGAGGCCCAAGCAAGCCATCCTTCGCGATCGACAGCCATCGCGTTGATGGAAGCACTGCCGGGTGAGTTCCAGACCTGCAGACGGCGACCGGTCAGCGGATCCCAGCGAGCGATCTGGCCGGCCAAATCACAAGACACCAATTGTTCCGTGGCGGAATCAAAAACCAGACGCCCGATCACACGATCCGATGGATCGGCATCGGCGACCAGGTAAGGCGGCTCCATCGACCGATTCAGATCCCAAACTTCGGTCGCTTGATCGCGTCGCCCCACCCACAACCGATCGGATTCCTCAAAGGCCAACGACAGCACCTCGGCTCCGCACTGTGCGACAAACAACATGCGTCCAGATTCAAAATCCCAAACCCGAACGCTCTGGTCATAGCTTCCTGCGGCCAACAAGCTGCCGTCGGCGGAGAAGGCGATACAACTGCCCTTCTCGGAAAACGCGCCCTCAAATTCTCGGGCGACGCTGATCCGGTTGTCGGAAACCGACCACTCGCGTACCATCCGACGTGCGCCGGTGGAGACCAACACGGCCGGTTGCCATGGGTGAAACGCAAGTGCATTGGCATCCTCCGACATCGTCGCACCAACATCCTGCCAGCCGGGGATCGTACGCACTCGGATTTCCCCCGTCGGCTCTCGGGCACAGCTCGCGACCAGATTTTCGTCGGCATTGATCGACATGCCGATCAGCGAACCATTCTCATTGCCGCTGTCCACCGTCGTCGCAGGGCCGGCAGCTGGCCATCGGCGGATCACGCCGTCGCTGTGGGCCGTCAGACACTGGTCGTTGCCCAAGAACTCAATCGCGTTGGTATCCCCCACCGCGACCGGCGACTCGCTCGCGTCGAGCGTTCGGACTTTCTGCCACGAATCCGTCTCCCAAATCAACGCCACGTCGTCTTGTCCCGACGTCGCCATCCATTGGCCGTCGGGGTGAAAACGGACGCAAGTCACCGCTTCGGTGTGAGCGTCGATCTGTTTGGCATCGACCGGGGCGTCCAGCGGCTGAATGACCAGCTTGCCCTGCGAGGTGCCGAGGGCGACGATCGAGGCATCGGGCGAGACCGCCATCGCCGTGACATCCCTCGCCTCGGAATACACGGTCCGTTTTTGATCACAATAACGCTTCAAGACGTGCCAAAAGACACTCCGCAACTCGGGCCGACAGATCGATTCATCCTCCAGGTACACGATCGCTTTGGTCGGATCTCGCGGGGCGAGATCGGCAGCACGTCTTAATTGAAGCGCAAACGCCGATCGATGGCTTTGGTCCAGCGTCTTTTCGAGCGCGGATTGTTTCTGCTGCAACTCGGATTGTTGCCGGCGAAGAACGATGTTCAGTCCGACGACGATCGGCAACGCGACCAGTAGCGAGACGACAAACAGCGATCCGAAGGTCGTGGCCAACGGATTACGTTTTGCGCTCTTGCGCCAGCGATCCCAAAGTGACGGCACACGCGATTGAACCGGCAGACCGGCCGAAAACCGCCGCAGGTCGTCGGACAGCTCGGCGGCCGTCGCGAACCGTCGCCCGGGTTCCTTTTGCAGGCATCGCAGACAGATCGCTTCGAGATCGCGGTCGATTCCAGGTTTTAACGCGTTCGGCCGGACCGGTTCGGTGCTGCGAACGTTTTCCAACACGGTCAGCACGCTGCCTTGGAACACCGGTTGCCCGACCAAGCAGTGGTACATGATCGCGCCCAGCGAATAAATGTCCGTCGCCGGCGTCAATCGCGTGGACCCTTCGGCTTGCTCGGGTGACATGTACGCCGGCGTGCCCATCGGAACACCGGTGATCGTCTTCGAATCGGCGTCATCCAAACGTTTGGCCAGCCCGAAGTCGGCGATTTTCGGAGTCCCATTTTCGGTCATCAAGATATTGTCGGGTTTCAAATCACGATGCAGAACCGATCGCTTGTGGGCGTAATGGACGGCGTCGGCGATCGTGGCCAACAGCCGTGCCGTTTCGCTGGGCGAAAGCGGTTGACGACGCATGCGCTGGGCCAACGTGCCACCGTCGACATATTCGAACGCGCAATACAGGATCCCGTCCGCTTCGCCGAATTCAAAGATTTGCACGATGTTGGCGTGCTGCAGGTGCGCCGCCGCGGCCGCTTCGACTTGAAACCGCGAACGATCCTCGGGCCGCCATTCACGCTGCGGCGCGATCACTTTCAACGCCACCTGGCGTCGGACCCTCGGATCAAAGGCCCGATACACGACGCCCATCCCGCCGTGTCCCAACAGGTGGTGATCTTGATAGTGTGGAATCCGCGTCGGGTCCGCCCTGCGGCCGGCGCCGGCGGAACCTTTCCGGATCGGTGGCGGTGAATGTTGACCCTTCGGCTCGGATTGAAAAGGGACGGATTGATGAGGGATGGGACGAACAATCGTTTCGTCCATCCCCTCGTACAGTAAACGCACCAACGGATCCGGCTGGACATCCAGATCGTCGATCCGCTGTCCACAGGCATCGCACTCAGCCAAGTGCTTTTCCAGCTCGTCGATCTCGCCGGATGAGAGACGCCCCGACTTGAATCGTTGCAGGACGGAGTCGTCAGGGTGATTCATGCAAGTCTGCCGAAACCGGTGGCATCGCTAATCGTCCAAAAGCCCTTCGCCCAACTCGCGCAACCGGCTCAGCACTCTGGACTGGGCGATTCGCACGGCGTTGGCCGTCAACCCGAGTTCTTCGCCGACCTCCTTGGCCTTTCGGTTTTCCAGAAACACCATCCGAAAGGCCGACATCGTTTGGGGCGAGAAATCGGGTTTGGCCAGAGAGAGCAATCGTTCGCAAAGGCGTTGTTGGTATTCCTGGTCCCACAACTGGCTCAACTGGCTGTTCGGATCGGCAAGCTGTTTGGCCATTTCGCCGACCTGCTCGCTGCCGGCACCCTGTCCCAGGCGTTGCTTTTCTCGCCAAGCAACCGTCAGCCGGTTTGCGACCACATTCTTCAGCCACAAACGAAACGCACCGGTGTTGCCGTTGTGCTCGAACGCGGGAAGCTTCTCCGCCAGCTTTTCCATCACACTCTGCTGCACGTCATCGGCATCATTTTGATTCAATCCGCGGCGGATCAACCAACCCCGGATGATCGGCGAATAAAGATCGCAAAACCGCTGCCACGCCGCCTCGTCGGCGGAATCACGAAGCCGCTGCAGCAGACTGACAGAGGTGGGGCCGGACATGAAAAACACTCTCGTAGGGACGACGTTGCCCCACGGATTATAAAACGGATTCAAGCCGCCTGCCATCGCCGTACGCTGCGTTGGGCAACGGAACCCGTCCCCGAGGGAATTACCAGAATGATGGGAAGGCAGAATGATGATGATGCCGGTCATGAACCAGCAGATGCGGCCCAAGCCCCATCAACTTCCCCCATCATTCTGCCTTCGCCTGCAGCCCATCTACGACGCCAACTGCGACCACAAAACTCCGGCGGCGATCGCCGAACCGATCACGCCGGCGACGTTGGGGGCCATCGCGTGCATCAACAAATAGTTTCCGGGGTCTTCTTCCTGGCCGACCAGTTGCACGACGCGGGCCGAACCGGGCACCGCCGACACGCCGGCCGCGCCCACCAGCGGGTTGATCTTCTCCTTCAAAAAAAGGTTCATGACCTTGGCGAACAACACGCCACAACCGGTTGCCACGGCAAAGGAGACGGCACCGAGCACAAAGATCAAGATCGACTCGCCCTTGAGGAAATACTGCGCAGTCGTGCTGGCACCGACACAAAAGCCCAACAAGATCGTGACGATGTCGATCATCGCCGTCCGCGCCGTCAACGACAATCGATCCGTGACCGTACATTCTTTCAACAGGTTTCCAAAGAACAACATTCCCATCAGCACGATCGAACCGGGGGCCAACAGCGTGCAGATCAGAAACGCGACGATCGGAAACATGATCAATTCCTGACGCGTGACCTTGCGCGAGGGCTTCATCCGAATCAGACGCTCATGCTTGGTCGTCAACAGCCGCATGATCGGCGGCTGGATAACGGGCACCAGTGCCATGTAGGAATAAGCCGCAATCGCGATGGCTCCCAACAATTCGGGCGCCAAATTGGACGCCAGGAAGATCGCCGTCGGACCGTCGGCACCGCCGATGATCCCGATCGCACCGGCCTGTTGGGGCGTGAACGCCAGACATAACGCTCCCAGATAGGTCATAAACACACCGACCTGGGCCGCGGCCCCCAACAGCACCAACTTTGGATTGGACAGCATCGTGGAAAAATCGGTCATCGCGCCGATCCCCAAAAAGATCAACGGCGGATAGATCTCTTTCTCGACGCCAAAGTACAGGAACCGCAGCACACTGTCCTCGGCGAACACCAACGGCACTCCGGATTCGGTCGGCATGTTACCGACGATGATTCCGAATCCGATCGGGATCAACAACAAGGGTTCATAGCGTTTGGTGATGGCCAGGTAGATGAAACCCAGGGCGATTACCATCATGACCACGTTGCCCGCTTCGAGCCCCGCAAAGGCCGTCGTCTCGTAAAGCTGGACTACTTTTTGGCTCAAATATTCCATGGCGTTCACTTCCGGTCTCGATGTTCGATACGGTGCGACATGTGGTGCTTCATCCGTCCTTCCAAGGACCAAGCGTACTCGCCGGCCCCCAAACCACGGATCTTGACGATCCGGTGCGGTCGATCCATCGCTTCGGCCACCGCGGCGGCGATGACGACCAGAACCTCTTCGGGCAACTCGTCATCGTGAGCGGTCGGTGCGGAGGCCGATTCCGTCGCCGCGGGTTTGTTGAACGGGGCGACCAGACGCGGCAGCACCGTGATAAAAACAACGATCAACACGAGCGCCGAAAAGACGACCACGATGCCCATGATGGCCATCGGAATCCCGTGCTCTTCGGTCAACGGGGCCAGCGAAAATTCGATCAGCCGCTTGCTTTCTTCCTGGGCCAAGAACAACATCACTTACTCCAGTACGACCAGGGTTTGGCCTTCGGCGACCGAATCTCCCGCGGCGACGTCGATGCTCTTGACCGTGCCGTCGACCGGCGCGGTGATCTGGTTTTCCATCTTCATCGCTTCCAGGATGACCATCCCCTGTCCACGCTTGACCGTGTCGCCGGGTTTGACCAGGATCGATCGGATAGCGCCCGCCATCGGGCTGGTCACCGCACCGCTGACGCTCGGCTGCTCGGGCCCCGGTGCCGACTCGCGAGCGATTACCGGCGCCGGTGCGCCGCCGGACGGTTGCACCGGTGCAGGTTGCATCGGGGCCTGATACGTGTCCGCGTCGCTGAGATCCTCCACGGTGACGTCATACGATTTATTCCCAACGGTGATGCGTAATCTTTTCATAGCGGAATCAAACCATGCTTCTTAGGAGGACGGGTTTCGCTCTTGTTCAGCGTGTTCTGGAGGGCGAGTGAGACAACGGATCGGGTTTGCGCCGGGACGATCACGTCGGTGATCATGCCATGCGACGCCGCCAAGTACGGTGAAGCGAATCGGTCGCGGTATTCTTGAATGAACTTCTCGCGGAGCGCCGCTTTGTCTTCGGCCTCGGCCAACTCTTTGCGGTACAGCACGTTGACGGCACCCTCGGCGCCCATCACCGCGATCTCCGCGGTCGGCCATGCGAACACCATGTCGGCCCTCAAATCGCGACTGCACATCGCCAGGTACGAACCGCCATAGGCCTTGCGGGTGATGACGGTGATCTTCGGAACCGTGGCCGACGCGTAAGCGAACAACATCTTCGCACCGTGACGAATGATCCCGCCTTGTTCCTGTGCCACACCGGGCAGAAACCCGGGAACGTCCACCAACGTCAACAGCGGAATGTTGAACGCATTGCAAAAACGAATGAACCGCGCGCCCTTGTCCGAGGCATCGATGTCCAGCGTGCCCGCTTTCACGTTGGGCTGGTTGGCGATGATGCCCACCACCACGCCATCGACCCGCGCGAAGCCGACAATCAGGTTGGGGGCGAACCCGCGATGAACTTCCAAAAATGCGTCCTTGTCGACGATCCGCTCGATCACCGCGTACATGTCCATCGGATCCTTGATGTTCTCCGGGACCACGTCGTTCATCGACAAATCCGGGTCCAGACATAGCTCGTCACTCAACTGGTGCGGCGGGTTTTCGGCATTATTCTGGGGCAGATAAGACAGCAACTGCTGGACGATCTGCATCGCGTGCCGGTCATCGTCGGCGACGAAGTGCACGTTGCCGCTGATCGCGGCGTTGGCCGTCGCGCTGCCGATTTCCTCCATCGTGCAATCGACGCCCGTGGCCGCCTTGATGACCTGGGGACCGCAGATGAACATGTTGGCGTTCTCACGCGTCATCACCAAAAAATCCATCAGCGCCGGCGAATAAGCCGCCCCGCCGGCACAGTTCCCAGCGATCACGCCGATTTGCGGGACACAGCCCGAAAGCATCACGTTGCGATAAAAGACCTGACCGTAACCCGACAGCGAATCGACGGCTTCTTGAATGCGAGCGCCCCCGGAATCGTTGATCGCCACAAACGGCATCCCGCTTTCCAGGGCGTAATCCATCATGTCGCAAATCTTCTTGCTGTGCCGCATCCCCAACGCTCCGCCACCGACCGTTGCGTCCTGGCTGAACGAGGCCGCGGGCCGTCCGTTGACACGTCCCACGCCGGTGACCACGCCGTCACAGGGCATGGACTTTTTCTCCATGCCGAATTCATGGCAGGAATGATCGACGTGCATGCCCCATTCCTGAAACGTGTCGGCGTCGAAGAACAGATCCAGCCGCTCGCGTGCCGACAGCATTCCCTTTTCACGGCGTTTGGCATGCCGGCTTTCCCCGCCGCCCGATCGCAGCTTTGCGCGGCGTTCTTCCAGACCCGTTAAAAACTCTTTTCGAATACTCATGGCATTCCAGTTCTGTTGACAACCCAGCCGGTTCACACAGGTGTGCTCGGTTGCGTCTTGGTAACAAAAAACTCACTAAACGCCGCAGTGATCCTGCAACCCGAACGCTTCCAGGATCTTGCTGGCCGCCGCTTCGGGCGGCAGGTTGCCGTCCAGCACGTCGGCTTCTAGGGAGTCACGAATGCGACGTACTCCCGGATGCTCGCGGAGGGCCTGTTTCATTCGGTCTTCGATGATCGCCCACAACCATCGAACTTGTTGTCGACGCCGTTTGGCGACCAATTCCCCATCGGCTTTCATCGCCGTGTAGCGGTCTTCGATGGACTGCCAGACTTCGTCGACACGTTGGTGGTGCAGCGCGCTACAGGTCAACACGCGTGGCGGGTTGTCTTGTTTTCCCAGGATCGAATGGATCGCCATCTCGTATTGATGCGCCGCCACCTCGGCGGCTTTGCGGGTCGCATCGTCGGCCTTGTTCACCGCGATCACGTCGACCAATTCCAACAGCCCGCGTTTGATCCCCTGCAAATCGTCTCCGGCCCCAGGCAACATCAGCGTCAAAAAGCAATCCGTCATTTCCGCGACCATCGTTTCGGATTGCCCGACGCCGACGGTTTCGATCAACAACACTTCGTATCCGGCCGCTTCGCACACCAACATGCTTTCGCGGGTCTTGCTGGCCACGCCGCCGAGCGTGCCGGCCGACGGGGAAGGCCGGATGTAGGCGTCGGGCTCGGCCGCCAACCGCGCCATGCGTGTCTTGTCGCCCAGGATGCTGCCGCCACTGATGCCGCTGGATGGATCCACGGCCAACACCGCGACGCGCCGACCCTGGGCGGTCAACTGCAATCCGAGTGCCTCGATGAATGTGCTCTTTCCGGCGCCGGGGGCGCCGGTGATGCCCACGCGGATCGCATTGCCGGTATGCGGCAACAGTTGTGTCAGCAACGCCTCGGCCTGGCGTTGGTGACCCGGGTTGCTGGATTCGATCAACGTCAATGCCCGCGGCAACACGGTGATATCACAGGCCCGCACGCCATCAAAGTAGTCCTCCGTCGTCAACTGACGGCGTCGTGGAACATCACGCTTCATGCCCAATTCCGTTCACGCATCTTGAGTTTCGACTGTTTCATCGACCGAGAACCCCAGTCGATCGGCGAGATCGCGAACCACGCGGATCGCCGCATCGCTGATGACCGTCCCCGGTCCGAACACCTCCGCCGCACCGGCTTCGTACAACGCCTCGCGGTCCTCCGGCGGGATCACTCCGCCGGCCACGATCATGATGTCTTCGCGGCCCAGATCTGCGAGCGCCTTGCGCAGTTCCGGCACCAACGTCAGGTGACCGGCGGCGAGCGAGCTGACGCCGACCAGGTGCACATCGTTTTCGACCGCCTGGCGGGCGGTTTCGGCCGGCGTTCGAAACAGCGGTCCGATGTCAACATCGAATCCCAGATCCGCAAATGCGCTGGCAATGACTTTTTGGCCACGGTCGTGTCCGTCCTGTCCCATCTTGGCGACCAGGATCCGAGGGCGCCTACCTTCGTTGCGTTCAAAGGCTTCGACGATTTGACGGACTTCCGTTGTCATCGATTCACTCTCCAATGCCGCGGCATACACGCCGCGAACGGATTGAACGGGCGCCTGATAACGATTGTAAACCTTTTCAAGCGCCGCGCTAATCTCACCGACCGTCGCCTTCGCTCGGGCCGCATTGACGGCCAACTCCAACAGGTTGCCCGTTTCACTGCGCGCCGCTTCGGTCAACGCATCCAATGCCGCATCGACGTCCGCCTGGTCCCGCTCGGTGCGCAGCTGTCTCAAGCCTTCGATCTGAGCCTTTCGCACCGCGGAATTGTCGACGTGCAACACACGCATCTCGTCTTCGGTCGTCGGCCGATACTTGTTCACGCCGATCAACGTTTGCTGTCCCGAATCGATGCGGGCCTGGGTGCGCGCCGAGGCTTCTTCGATCCGCATCTTGGGAATCCCGGCCTGGATCGCCTCGGTCATGCCGCCCAGTTCTTCGATTTCGACCAAGTGCCCCCAAACACGCTGTGCCAAATCGTGCGTCAAACGTTCGACGTAATAGCTGCCCGCCCATGGATCGACGACTTTGCAGGTGTCGGTTTCTTGCTGCAGAAACAGTTGCGTGTTGCGGGCGATGCGGGCCGAAAAATCGGTCGGCAAGGCCAACGCTTCGTCGAGCGCGTTGGTGTGCAAGGATTGCGTGTGCCCGTGTGCCGCCGCCATCGCTTCGATACACGTCCGCGTCACGTTGTTGTAGACGTCTTGCGCGGTCAAGCTCCATCCGCTGGTTTGGCTGTGGGTCCGCAGCGACAAACTCTTGGGGTTCTTGGGGTTGAATTGCTTGATCAGTTTGGCCCAAATCATGCGGGCCGCCCGCATTTTGGCGATCTCCATGAAGTAATTCATGCCGATCGCCCAAAAGAACGACAATCGCGGGCAAAACGCATCGACATCCAGCCCCGCGGAGATCCCCGTGCGGACGTACTCCAGTCCATCGGCCAACGTGTAGGCCAATTCCAAGTCGGCCGTCGCCCCAGCCTCCTGCATGTGATAACCGCTGATGCTGATGCTGTTGAATTTTGGCATCCGCTGGCTGGTGTATTCAAAGATCGCGGCGATGATCTTCATACTCGGCGCGGGCGGATAGATGTACGTGTTACGAACCATGAACTCCTTCAAGATGTCGTTCTGGATCGTCCCGGCCAACTGCTCCGGTTTCACGCCTTGTTCTTCCGCGGCGACGATGTACAGCGCCATGATCGGCAACACCGCACCGTTCATGGTCATCGACACACTCATCCGGTCCAGCGGAATTCCATCGAACAGCGTCCGCATGTCTTGGATGCTGTCGATCGCGACGCCGGCCATGCCGACGTCACCCGAGACGCGGGGATGATCCGAATCGTAACCGCGGTGCGTGGCCAGGTCGAAAGCGATGCTCAACCCCATCTGCCCGGCCGCCAGGTTGCGACGGTAAAACGCGTTGGACTCCTTTGCGGTCGAGAACCCGGCGTACTGACGCACCGTCCAAGGCCGTTGCACATACATCGTCGCGTAGGGGCCGCGCAAGAACGGTGCGATCCCCGGCATGGTGTCCAAGTGATCCAGCCCCGCGCGATCGGCCGATGTGTACAACGGCTTGACCGGGATCTGCTCCGGCGTTTGCCACTGCAGTGGTTCGGTGCGGCCATCGACTTTCGCTTGCCAGTCGTTCAAGCTGCCGGAAGCGTGCTTTTCGCTTTGGAACGGGATCTCGGAAAAGTTTGGGATCGTCATTTCACCGGCTCTCCTTCTTCAATAACACCGACTTGCGCCAGCAGGCTGCGGAGTGTTTCAAGCACATTGCAACGCATGAAGATGAAGCGGTCGACGCCCGCCTCTCGCCACGCTTGTTCGTTGTCACCGGGGAATCCGGCCAGCACGACCGCTTCCGCCCCGGCGGCCTTCAATTTGCCCGCCGCCGCAGGAACGACGTCGGGATAAAGTTTGTCCGAGGAACAAATCAACGCGATCTTTGCACCGGATTGCGCGAACGCCACCGCCGCCGCGTCGGCATCGTCCGAGCCCTCGTCGGTGACGACCTCGAATCCGCCCGCTTCAAAGAAATTGGTCGACCAGGTTGCTCGGCCGCTGTAGTGGGCTACCGGGCCGAAGCCGGCCAGGAACACGCGCGGTCGATTTCCGTGCGTCCGTTGCCAAGCGTCGCTGGCATCACGCAGCTGATCAAAGGGTTCCGCCAAACGCTGCGGTGCGATCGCCGTCATCGATGCCGTTTCGCCCCGGCGGAATCCGAGCCCGCCGGCCAGTTGCCCGAGCGTTGCGCCGGCCGACGCGGCCGTGACCGCCGCAGCGACCGGATCGTCGGCGACCACGAGCGAAGCGGCTTCATCGCTCGCCGGGCGAGCATTGTTCACCCGTGTGGCGGCTGCCTGGGCAAGGGCATTCAAATCCGCTGCCTCGCGGACCAATGGTTCTTCCGCGACATTGGGAAACTCGCTGACTCCCGTGACGCCGCGTTTTCGCGTCGCAATGTCCTTGGCTCGGGCCTGGGCCGTCGCGGCGATTTCTTCGGCGACCCATCCGCCGGCGAGCGCCGACGCCATGCCACCCTGACGTTCGGTCTGCTGAAAAATCTCCCACGCCTTGCCCGCCAAATCTTCGGTCAATTGGTCCAAGAACCAACTGCCGCCGGCGGGGTCGATCACGCGATGCAAGTGCGATTCTTCTTGCAACACCAACGCGGTGTTCCGCGCGACTCGGCGGCTCAGTTCGTTCGGTAACCCGGCGACGCAATCAAACGGCACCGACGTGATCGCGTCGGCCCCGCCGATCCCGGCGGCGAACACCGCCACGCAGTTGCGAAGCAAATTGACGTACGGATCATGCTTGGTCAGCACGCGGTTGCCCGTCCGCGTTTGAATCCGCATCGCCCAAACCTCTTCCGACGCCCCGCTGGATTCCAACACACGCGACCACAGCCACCGGGCCGCGCGCAGTTTGGCGATCGCCCGGAAATGCTCGGTGCCCAGACTGATGCGAAACAGAATCTGTTTGGCCGCCGCATCGACGTCCATCCCGCGGTCGGTCATCGTCCGCAAGTATTCAACGCCCGTCGCCACCGCAAGGGCGATGTCCTGGGCCGCGCTGGCGCCCGCATCGTGGTAGGGCGACGTGTCGACGCCGACCGCAGTGACCTGCGGAGAGTGTTTTGAAGTCCACGCTGCCAGATCCGCCAACGACGACAACGCGGTCGATGTCTCGGTCGGCAATTGTCCCCGTCGCGCCAGCTCCGCCAGCGGGTCTGCGTTGAACGCACCACGGGCCTGTTCGGGCGACACACCACGGCGCTGCCACAGGGCGGCCAAGGTCGCCGCGGCGGGAACAAATGCCGCGCCGGCGTCCAACGCCACGGCGATCAGTTCCAGCTGAACTTCGGCGAGCAACTTGTCCAGATCGTCGACGCTGTACACCGTCGCGCCGCCGCGTCCCACGCCTGTGTCACTGGCCGAATCATCGGGATCCAATCCGTCGCGGCCGGCATCATCAAGCCGGATTTGGATGGACGTCACGCCCCCGGCCAAATCCGCCAAGATCGCTTGGTTGCCTTCGGCCAGGCAGGGTTCGGTGTACTCTTGACGCAGGTCCCAACCCGACTGTACCGATCCGAGCGGACGCCCGCCACGGACCCGCGATGCCAAACCGGGAAAGCCCATCGGATCGTCTTGGCCGGACTCATCGCGGCGACTGTAGATCGGCTGGATGGCGAGGTTGTCGTAGGTTTTTGAAACGAGTTTCTTTTCAAACGGCGCCCCGGCCAACGCCTTTTCGACCACCTGACGCCACTGGTCATAGTCGACCGCAGGGAAGTCGTCTTGAACACTCAGTTCGCGGGGAAACGTAACCGTCATTGTCCTTTCTCTCGGGTTTTCAGTTTACGCGTGTTGGGCTGATTCACAGAGTTCGGTCAGCACCCCGCCGGAACTCTTGGGATGCAAGAACGCGATCTGCATTTGATGCGACCCTTCGCGCGGCTTTTCATCGATCATTCGCAATCCCGAGTCGCGTAATTCTGCAATCCGCGCCGAGATGTCGTCGACGGTGTAGGCCAAATGGTGCAACCCTTCGCCGCGTTTTTCGATGAACTTGGCAACCGTGCTGTCCTCGCTGGTCGGTTCCAACAATTCCAACCGCACATCGCCGGCGCGGAAGAACGCGACGCGCACTTTTTGACTCGGCACGTCCTCCAGCCCCTCGAATTCCAACCCGAGGGCACCTTCGTAAAAAGGCTTCTGGGCGTCGATCGATTGCACGGCGATGCCGATATGATTCAAAGACTTGACCGCCATTGTTTTCGTCCGTTCGTTAAAGGGAGACGTTGAAATTGTTTGATGATCTGCCTTGGCAACTTTCGATCGCGTCGAGGGCATGCCCCGAAAGGAAACTGGTAAATGCGGCGGGAGCAGCGAACATCGCTTGGGTTATATCGAAATTGGAAAGTCGCGTGGCAAAACTGCGCGAGAAAGGAGGGTGCAACCAACGCTGCGGCAATTCGATCGCAAAGTGCCGCAAGAATTCGGTGTTCAGGGTCCGGTCCAAGATGCCCGTCCGTTCACCAACATCGGTCACGACGCCTTCGAGCGCGAGCAACGATTTGCGGAACAACATCAGTTCATCGCTGACCCGTAACTTGGCGTGTTGGACCGCTTCGTCCAGCATCGCAACCATCCAACTCAATCCGGGGAATTGACCGCGGCGGACACTGCAGACCCATTTCTCGGCCACCGCTTTGAGCGCCGATGGATCGGCAGGTGGCTGGACGGCCAACTCGGCCATCCGAGCGGCGACCGCACGGGCGTCCAACAGGATTGCCGAAAGACAAAGCTGGACCACCGTCCGACGCACGTCGGCCCCCAATCGCCCGACCAGACTCCAATCCAGAATCCCCAGACGACCTTCATCGGTCAAAAACAGGTTGCCCGCATGCGGATCGCCGTGAAAGATCGGATGATCGGATTTGGAAAAGATCGGTCCGGCGATCAACGCTTCACCGACAAGCGTGGCGAGCTGTCGTTTTTCACGTTTCGCAAACAACCCATGCTCGGTCACCTTGCCTCCGCTCAGACGTTCCATGCTGGTGACGCGCTTGGTGCAGTGTTCCAGCAAGGTGGGGATTTGAACCCGCGGCTCGTCGGCAAAGAACGCCTTGGCTTGAACCAAATGCCGCTGTTCATTTTCCAACTGCACTTCATCCAGCAAGCGGACATGGGCTTGCGTGAACGCGTCGCGATAATCCAGCTGGGGGATCTGCAATTCGTCGCAGCGTCGATCCAATTGTTCACCGACCTGCACCAGCAAGCTGAGTTCTCGATCAAGTTGTTCCTCGATGCCAGGCTTCAGCACCTTCATCACGCCACTTGCGGCCGTCGCTCCAACTGTCCGATCACAGTCAAACGGGACCACCACCGCCACGCTGGCCTCGGCGATCGCCGGCCCGAGCGTGATGCCCAGTCGATCGGTCGGCCCGAGTTCATCCACGACCGCGCGCTCGACTTCCTGTTGGGAAACCGACGGGGCCAGACTTTCCAACTCACTCAAATACCCGCGCAGCTCCAGCGGCAACCGTTTGTCGCGGGCCAGGATCTGGCCGACCTTGTGCAGCACCGGCGAGCTTCGCGCCAGAATGCCCAACCGCTGCGAGAACGATGCCGATGCGGGCAACTTCGCTTGCCCACGCAGGATCGAGCGCTGTTGCGGTTCCGGCAAACCGCTTAAAAACAACCCCAACCCCTCCCGAATCGGACGCGCAAAATGCGCGTGCTGGGGAGGCAAGATCGACTGGAAAGCGGCTTCGTCGAGCAGGAATTCCCAACGGGGCGTCATCTCAGCTACCCGATCGTTCGGCGAGCCAGGCTTCGATGTGCGGCCAGGTGTTTTTCTCCGCTCCGCGGCCGGCCATGATGCCGATGTGGCCGCCCCGCACCCGCAGCACTTCCTTGTCCTCGCTGCCCACCGCGTCCATCACGGCCTCGGACTGACACGGCGGCGTGATGTGATCGGCTTCGGCGATCACGTTCAACAAGTTCGCTTTCAACTTCTTCAGATCCACTGTTTCCCCACGCAACTGCATCGTGCCCTTCATCAACTTGTTCTCTTTGTAGAACTCGTTGATCAATTGCTTGTAAGCACCGCCGGCCATCGGAATGATGTCGCGGACCCAGGTGTTCATCGCATGCCAGGCTTCCACGGTGCCGGGGTTTTCGATCTTGTCCCACAGCATGCTGTAGCTGCCGAAGTAGTTTTCGATCGGCTTGAGCATTTTTGCGCCCGAATCGATCATTTCGCCGGGGACGTTGCCCATTTTTTCGACGATCGTGTCGGCATTGAAGGCCGGATTGCTGGACCAGCGGGTGAACCCGCCGGCCTCTTGGTCGCTGAAATCCAGCGGCGCCGTCAACAGCAACAGATTTTTCAAACCATCATCGGGCCGTAGCGCGGCGTACATCGTGCTGATCAGCGCGCCCAGGCACCAACCCAACATGCTGAACTCCTGGGCACCCGAGACGCTTTTGAATTTGCGAATCGCACGCGGCAGGTACTCCAACACGTAATCGTCAAAGCACATGTTCTTGTCTTCCGGGCCGGGTTCGCCCCAGTCCATCAGGTACAGCTCGTAACCGTGCCGCAGCATGTACTCGACAAAACTGTGTCCCGGCCGCAGGTCCAACACGTGCGGGCGATTCATGATGGCAAACACCATGAACAACGGAACCGGCTTGCGATCCTGTTCGGGGACGACGGGGATGTAGTGGTAGAGTTTTGCCTTGTTCAGAGTCCAAACGACCTCTTTGGGTGTTTGTGCGATCTTGGCGTCGGTGGTCAGCATGCGGTTGAATCGGTCGAGATTTTCCGCGGCCCGGTGCCAGTTTTGGCAAACCTCGGTGAAGGAAGGCATGCCGGCATCCACCGTTTGGGTCGATTCTTTCGTGGTCATTTCAATCCCCTTCAGTTCGTAGGTTGCGTGTCGTTGGACCGGGCACCTTCGCTCAACTGCGCGTCGAGGTCGTCCAACCGCATTTCGATGTTGGTCAAACGTTCGGCCAGACGTGTGATGTCATCGCGAGTGGGCATGTTCAATTGGGCCATCGCCTGGGACATGGCGGATTCCATGGCTTTGCGGAACGGCCCGGACGTCGTCAACCAAGCGTCCAGCATGGCGCCGGTCGATTCGGCATAGGCCTCGGTGTTGACGAAGTCCGTCATGATTTTCGACCACGATTCCATGTTGGAATCGCGCATTTGTTTCAGCATGCCCGTCGGATCGAAGGGGTCAAATGTTTGATTGTCTTTGGATTGCGACATCGTTTCTTCTCTAGCTCCTATTTTCACTGCGTGAATAAGACGGCTTCGATCGCGGCACCCGACGGGCACCGGCGCGGCCGGCGTTACATGAAGGCACCGCCGTTGACGTTGATCTGTTGCCCCGTGATGTAGTCACCGTCGGCGACCAGGAAGGTCACCGCATGGGCGATTTCTTCGGGGTGGGCGAATCGTCCCATCGGAATCCCGCCACGGATCTTGGCTTGAATCACCGGCGGGACCGCTTCGAACATGTCCGTGTCGGTGTAACCCGGCGCGATCGCATTGACCGTGATTCCCGAATGCACCAGCTCCGCGGCAGCCGTTCGCGTGAACGCGATGATTCCACCCTTGCTGGCGCTATAGTTGGCCTGGCCGATCGCAGGCACCTGACCATTCATCGAACTGATGTTGACGATCCGACCATAGCTTTGTGAGGTCATGATCGGGATCGCCGCCGAGGTGCAGAAAAAGCAACCGCCCAGGTTGGTCTGGATCACATCCATCCATTGCTGGTCGGTCATCCGCGGCAACATCGCATCGCGAGTGATCCCGGCGTTGTTGACCAAGATGTCCAAATGAGTGAACTCGTCGGCCACCTTTTGCACCATCGCCCGGGCTTCGGCCGGGTCACCGATGTTGGCTTTCGCCAAAATGCAAGTGCCTCCGCCGCGACCGATTTCATCGGCCACCTCCTGCGCCTTGGCCTCGTTGCTGGAAAAATTGATCGCGACCTTGGCCCCCTCACGCGCCAACTCCAACGCGATTGCGCGACCGATTCCACGTGACCCGCCGGTGATTAATGCAGTTCTTCCGTCGACCCTTCCCATCGTTGTCTGCTCCGTTTGAATTGCTGTGTTGAGTGAATGATTGTCGCCACGCGGATTAGATGTGTTCAAAGATCGCCGCGATCCCCTGACCGCCGCCGATGCACATCGTCACCAAGGCCCGTTTCTTGCCGGTGCGATTGAGTTCATAGAGCGCCTTGATCACCAGGATCGCGCCGGTCGCGCCGATCGGGTGTCCCAGTGAAATGCCGCTGCCGTTGGGATTGGTGCGGTCCATCGGCAAGTCCAATTCGCGACAAACCGCAATCGCCTGTGCTGCGAATGCTTCGTTGACTTCAAACACGTCGATGTCGTCGAGTCCAAAGCCCGTTTTTTCGAGCAGCTTGCGGACCGCGGGCACCGGTCCCATCCCCATGTACTTGGGGTCCACGCCGGCATAGGCATAGTCGACCAAGCGGCCCATCGGTTTCAAACCGCGACTCTCGGCAACTTCGCGATCGGCCAACACCAATGCCGCCGCGGCGTCGTTGATGCTGGACGCATTGCCGGGCGTCACTGTGCCCTCACGATCAAACACCGTGGGCAGTCGAGCCAATTTTTCCGTGGTCACGCCGTAACGCACCGTTTCGTCGACCTCAAAGGGAACGACATCACGTTTGACCTTGATGTCGATCGGGACGATTTGGGCTTTGAAATAACCGTGATCGATCGCGGCGCCCGCTCGACGGTGGCTCTCCACCGCCAATTCGTCCTGATCCTCACGCGAGATGCCATACTTCTTGGCAACGTTTTCCGCCGTGACGCCCATGTGGCAATCGTCAAAGGGGTCGCTGAGCGCACCGACCATCATGTCGACCATCGCCGTGTCATTCATCCGCGCACCGAACCGCATCGCGGCCGAACTGTACGGTGAACGACTCATGTTCTCCGCACCGCCGGCGACCGCCACTTCGGCATCCCCCAACATGATCGCGTGGGCCGCCGTGATCACCGCTTGCAACCCGCTGCCGCAAAGTCGGTTCAAGGTCAACGCGGGCGTTTCATGCGGCAACCCGCCGTTGATCGCCGCGACACGGGCAAGGTAATGATCGTGCGCATCGGTGTGAATGATATTGCCAAACACCACATGTTCGACATCATTCGGCTTGACCCCCGAACGCTTCACCGCCTCCTTCACACACTTGGCGGCCAGGTCACACGGGGCTGTGTCTTTCAAGCTGCCGCCGTAGCCTCCGATCGGAGTTCGCACGCCACTGAGTACCACCACTTCACGCGTCATCTCGCTGGCTCTCCTCTGCAACACATTGATTGATACGGCGCCTTGAAAATTCGCACCGACTGCGGGAACAAGGACACCTGATGGGCCACCACCGTTGATTCATCGTTGCGGTGGGCAGTGGCGTCAGCTTAAGCAAACGCTATACCAATCCTGGGGGTCGCCAAGCTTCCCAATCTCGAAAACAGGGACGGGCAATTACAAAGACAACAACCGTCAACAAACGCGCAACCAAGCGCAATTGCGTGCCCCATCGCACTTACCTTTCCAACGCAACAGCAATGCGCGCGGTGACGTCTCCCAGACGAACTGTGCGTCTGCGTAACGCTTTCGATACCGATCCGTCTCGCTCGTGCGTTATCGCTCGGTTTGCGTGACAACCATCACCATGCCAGCGGGAAGCGTCACGGCCTGTTGATTTAGTCGAAATGAAACAGCTAACGATTAGCCGATGGGCGCCAGCCCGGGTTTTGCGGCGGCGAGAACCGCGGCTAACGCCGTGCGGCTGATTAGATCAACAGGCCGATAAGCGAGCGGCCCAGGGGGTTACCCCGCGTCCAGCGCCCGCCACTGGCTGACGCCACGTGCTGGCATCCCATGCCGGCGGGAAGCGTAAGCGAGCGGCCCGTGCATCAACTCCACCCCCAGCGCCGGCCGATCCCGAAGGTGAGCGGAATGCCGCGCTCGGGTGTGCACCCGCACACTTTTGATGCGATTGCGCTACCCGAAAACCGCGATTTTACTTGGTTTTCGCTACGGTATGAGTTTTGCATACCTGGCAATGCTGCAATCGCAGCAATCGGGCGTTGCCGGCACCCACGCGGCCTGGCAGTCGCACGTTCACACAGTTTTTCGGAGGCATTCCCCATGTTACCAACCAACGGCAACGTGCTTGATTCGATGCTCCAGGGCATGCGTCAAGCCACGGAAGCCAACCTCAGGTTGCAGCAAGATTTGCTGCGGAGTTGGACGCGCTATTGGCCCGGCTTCACGGCTCGGCCCGTCGCCCCAATGACCGATCAAGAGAGCGGGCTCTCCAACCCGATCGCCGCGGCCGCCCTGCGAGCGGTGAAAGCGCAACAGGCGATAGCGATGGAGCGCTACGACACCGCGCTGGCGGCGATGGATGCGGCGCTGGGGATCGCTCCAGAGACCGACGCAGAAACAACTTCGCCGGCGCGCGTCGTGCCCGTGAACCGCCCTGCATCAGCAACACCGCCTGCAGCCGAACCGACAAACGAATCGAGCAACCCCAACGAAAACGGAACGTCAACGATGATTACCAAAGCCCCCGAACTCGACTTGCAAGAAGCTCCCCAACTGCCACCGAGCGTTTACAAGAACATCCGCGAAAAGGTCGCCGTCGTGACCGGTGCCGCCAGCGGGATCGGCGAAGCGGTGGCGCGTGAATTGGCCAACCGCGGCGCCAAAGCGGTGATGCTGGTCGACCGCAGCGACGGCGTCCAAGAGTTGGCCAAATCGATCAACCAGGCGGCCGGTCGAGAAGTCGCCGAGGCCAAATTGGGCGACACGACCGACGAAGCCTTCCGTAAACGCGTCTTCAACGAAGCGGCGGAAAAGCATGGCATCGTCACGATCTGTGTGCCGGCCGCGGGGATCACCCGTGACGCTTTGTCGGTGACGATCAACAAAGAAACCGGCCGGGCGCAAATCTATCCCACCGAAACGTTCCGCCAAGTCACCGAGGTGAATCTGATCGCTCCGATCTATTGGGGCATCGAGATGGTCGCGCGGATCGCCGAAGACCGCCGCCAACGTGGTCTGAAACGCTGGGATCCCGAAGAAACGGTCCAAGGCGTCGTGGTGTTCCTCGGTTCGGTTTCCTCGCAAGGCAACAAGGGACAGATCTCCTATGCCGTTGCCAAAGCGGGCCTGGAAGGTGCCGCCGCGACGTTGACCAAAGAAGCGATTTTCCACGGCGTCCGCTGTGGCATCATCCACCCCGGATTCACCGACACGCCGATGGCCCGAGCGCTTGGACAAGACTTCTTGGACAAGAACGTGCTGCCCTACACCCAACTGCGACGCCTGATCAAACCGGAGGAAATCGCCGACGCGATCTGCTTCATGATCTCCAACTCGGCGGTCAGCGGTGAACTGTGGGCGGACGCCGGCTGGCACGGCCCGGCTTAGTCGTCGCCCGCTTCGAGTTGTTCGATCCGCTCTTCGAGTTGCTTCACCCGTTGCGACAGTTGAGCGGATTCGGGCGACGCCGATTGCTGTGGATCGGGTTTGGATGAAGTCGACACGTTGTCCAGCCAGGCCTTGATCCATTGCATCGGGGCCAGCGACGCGGCGGCCGGATTGTGTCGCCGCAAGTAATCAAGGTAATCCAACGAATGACGGAAATAATCGCCCAGCAACCCCGACATCAAGTCGTTGGACCGGAGGACAAAATGCAACATTTCCGAGGGGAAAAGCGAGATTTTATCGGGGTGACGCTCCATGATGATTTGAATCAACACCGTTTGCGTCATGTCCTCACCGGACTGACTGTCGCGGATTTCCACCGTGTGCCCGCTGATCACCATCTCTTCGATGTCCTTCAGCGACACATACTTACTGGTGTGACTCGCATAGTAGCGGCGATTGGGATACCGCTTGATCAAGATGGGATGGTCGGTCATGAAAACCATGATCCTCCGAATAGCAAAGCCACTTTAGAACGTGCAGCACGCGTAAACGCTGCAAGAGTGTCCGTCGATTTATGATCCGACAGACACCGATTGGAAACCGACGCTTAAATGAGGAGCGAATGCAATGTCAGCGAAAACAGAAACGAACGTGTACGATCAAGTGTTTGAAAACATGAAGAAGGCTGCCGATGCCGGACTCAAGATGCAACAGGAAGCTATCGCCCAATGGACTGCATTATGGCCCGGCGTTGCCTCGCCGCAATCCGTTTGGGTTGACAAAGTGCGTGAATTCCAAAAGCAATGGGGCGAAGTCGTCTCCGAATTGGCGCATCGACATCGCACCACACTGGATCAACAGTATGATGCAGCGGTGGAATCGTTCGAAGAAGCCTTGCAGATCGGCGAATCGACCGACCCGCAAGAATTTCGCAAACGCACCGAACAGTTTTTCCGTAAAACGCTCGACTGCATGCGCGAAGCCAGCGAAGCTCAGATGAAAGAGTACCAGGAAGCGATGGCGAAACTGAGTGAACTGGTCACCAAGGCCGGGGCCTAATCCCCACGCCGAATGACGGCCCGAATTTCGCAGGAACCGAAACGCAGAAGGAAGCGCGATGCAGCGTGTGACCCTGACACCGGACGCGGCCTTGACGGACGCCGACTTGGATCATTTGACCAGGTCGACGTTCGTGCGGCAGATCGAGTTTCACCGGACGATTGATTCGACCAATCGCCGTGCGCTCCAACTGGCGCGAGAATTGGAACATGGCGGCTCGCTCGATGGCCCCCTGCTGGTTCTGGCCGAGTCACAGACCGATGGTCGTGGCCGTGGTACGAATCGCTGGTGGGCCCGGCCCGGTGCGTTGACGTTTACACTGCTGATCGACAGCCATCTGCCCCAACGGCGACTCCCCCAAGCCTCGTTGACGGTCGGACTGGCGGTGTGCGAAGCGATCGAGGAATTCCACCCACGCTCGGACATGCAGCTCAAATGGCCCAACGACGTTTTCTGTCGGCAACGCAAATTGAGCGGCATTTTGATCGAATTGCCGTTGAGCAACCCGCGATTGTTGGCCATCGGAATCGGGATCAATATCAATAACTCACTCCGCGACGCCCCCGAGGAATTGCAAGCGACGGCGACCGCCCTGTGTGACGTCGCCGGGCACACGTTTGACTTGACCGAAGTCCTGACCGGAGTGCTGAATCGATTGCAGTACCGACTGGAGTGTATCGGACGGCACGACGACGAACTACGAACCAAGTGGCGAGAGAGATGTTTACTGACCAATCGCGACGTCCAAGTCGACTTGGGAACACGGAAAGTTGCAGGTCGATGCCGTGGCATCGACGACGACGGTGCACTGGTCATCGAAACCCCTGCCGGATTAGAACCCTGTTTCGCCGGGTCGGTTACCCTGTTCTAAAACGCCACCACCTGCAAACACCACGCGGGCGCGAACCCAACGAGACGCCGTTCAAATCATGCATGAATGACCCCTCCGGCCAGCCGAATGCGAGCGCAAGAATACCGCCGCCGTTGGTGCGGTGTTGGACCGACGCCGTGAAACAGGCGGCCGAGGACGCGCGCGCCAGGCAACCCGCCGCGGATCCCAATGACGATCCCAAACGCCACCGACGCCGGTGGTTCAACCTGTGGGGCCGGGCCACCGAAACCTACCTCCGCAGCTCCGAGTTCTTGCAGGTTCTGAAACAACACATCGACACCCTGATCGCCACCAAACGCGCCGGCGACGCCCACTCCTCGGCCGTCGACATCAACAACAGCACCTTGCCCGAAGATGTTCGCGCCCTGGCGGCCAACTTTCGGCGACTGCTGCCGGATGCGACCCGGTGCCGGCAACCTGCGATCGCCGCTGAGTCAGAGAGCACTGTAACACCGCAATCAAACGAGTCGCTCAGCGGACCGCCGAAGTGGGCCACACCGTTTGACGTGGTGCATGAAGAATCGCAGATGAGGTTGCTGCACTTTTCCCCCTCGCGAGTTCAATACGCCCAGCCGGTGCTGGTCTGCTTTGCGCTGGTCAATCGCCCCTACATTCTGGATTTGAAAGAAAACCGCAGCGTCGTCCGGCGTCTGCTCGACCGCGGGCTGGATGTGTACGTGATCGACTGGGCCGCACCCGGCGACGCGGATGCTTCATTGCGGCTGGATGATTACGTCGGATCGATCCTGGACAACGCCATCAACATCGTCTGCGAGCAATCGAACGCGTCGCAACTGAGTCTGCTGGGGTATTGCATGGGCGGTACGATGACCGCGATGTACACCGCACTGCGTCCCGATCGGATCAAAAATCTGATCTTGATGGCGACGCCGATCGATTTCGACGGTCACAACGGATTGCTGAATTTGTGGGCCCGCCGCGAAACGTTTGACGTCGACGGACTGATCGACGCCTTCGGGAACTGCCCCGGCGAGTTCCTGCAGTTCGTTTTCCAGCTGATGAAACCCGTCCAAAACTTTGCCGAGAAACAACTGTCGTACCTGGAAAACGTCGGCGACACGGCGTTCATGGAGGACTTTGAAACGATCGAGCGCTGGTCCAACGACACGATCCCGGTGGCCGGCGAGACGTTTCGTGACTTCGTCTCCATGCTGTATCAACAAAACCGGCTGGTGAACGACCAAATGGTCTTGGCCGGCGAATCGATCCGGTTGGAATCGATCACCTGTCCGATTTTGCTGTTGGTCGCCCAGCGGGACCACTTGGTGCCGCCGGAGTCGACCTTGGCGATCCGACAACACGTCGGCTCACAAGACATCACGACTTTATCGATCCCCGCCGGCCACATCGGTCTGGCCGTCGGCTCCCAGGCGCAACAAGAACTCTGGCCGTCGGCGACGGACTGGATCGCAAACCACTCAACGGAACGATGACCCCTTAGGAAACGCCAGCGTCTTCATCGGCGCCGGCCGCAATTGAAAGAGAATCATCATGCAGGATATCGTCAAGCGACTCGAAGAAATGCGCAAGGCGGCCGAATTGGGCGGCGGCCAACGAAGGATCGACGCGCAGCACAAGAAAGGCAAACTGACCGCACGGGAGCGGATCGAACTGTTGTTGGATCCGGGCATGTTCGAAGAATGGGACATGTTCGTCGAACACCGCTGCAAAGATTTCGGGATGGACCAACAGAGCATCCCCGGCGACGGCGTCGTGACCGGCTACGGCACGATCAATGGGCGCGTCGTGTTCGTCTTCAGCCAAGACTTCACCGTCTTCGGGGGATCGTTGTCCGAAGCCCACGCCGAAAAAATCTGCAAGGTCATGGACCATGCGATCAAAGTCGGCGCGCCGGTGATCGGCATCAATGATTCCGGCGGGGCACGAATCCAGGAAGGCGTCGCGTCACTGGGGGGTTACGCCGATGTCTTCCAACGCAATGTGCTGGCCTCCGGCGTCGTGCCGCAGATCTCGTTGGTGATGGGCCCCTGTGCCGGCGGCGCGGTTTATTCGCCGGCGATGACCGATTTCATCTTCATGGTCAAAGACAGTTCGTACATGTTCGTGACCGGGCCGGATGTGGTCAAAACGGTCACGCACGAAGAGGTCACGCACGAACAGCTCGGCGGTGCGGTGACTCACTCGACCGTCTCCGGCGTTGCCGACCGCGCGTTCGAAAACGACGTCGAAGCCCTGGCGATGGTGCGGCGGTTCATGAACTATTTGCCGGCCAACAATCGCACTCCCGCTCCGCATCGCCCCACCCCCGATCCGTCCGACCGTGTCGAACCTTCGCTCGACACGCTGGTTCCCGATTCGCCGACGATGCCCTACGACATGAAGGAACTGATCCTCAAGATCGTCGACGACACCGACTTCTTTGAACTGCAGCCCGAACATGCCAAAAACATCGTCGTCGGGTTGGCCCGGATGGACGGCTATCCGATCGGCATCGTCGCCAACCAACCGCTGGTGTTGGCCGGCTGCCTGGACATCAAATCGTCGATCAAAGCCGCACGCTTCGTCCGTTTCTGCGACGCCTTTAACATCCCGCTGTTGACCCTGGTCGACGTCCCCGGCTTCATGCCCGGCACGGCCCAGGAATACGGCGGGATCATCAAACACGGCGCGAAACTGCTGTTCGCCTATGCCGAAGCCACCGTCCCCAAAGTCACCCTGATCACCCGCAAGGCCTACGGCGGTGCCTATGACGTGATGTCGTCCAAACACCTCCGCGGCGATGTCAATCTGGCCTGGCCGAGTGCGGAAATCGCGGTGATGGGCCCCAAAGGCGCGGTCGAAATCATCTTTCGCAAGGATTTGGACAACCCCGAGAAGATCGCCGAACTGACCGAAGAGTACCGCGTCAAGTTCGCCAACCCCTTCATCGCCGGTCGTCGCGGTTTCATCGACGACGTCGTGATGCCGCGGATGACCCGCAAACGTATTTGTCGATCGCTGGCCATGTTGCGCAGCAAGAAACTGGAAAACCCCTGGCGGAAGCACGGAAACATCCCGCTCTAAAGATTGGTCAAATCAAGAATCATGTTCAATAAAATCCTGATCGCAAATCGTGGCGAGATCGCATGCCGCGTCATCAAGACCGCGCGCAAAATGGGCATCGAAACCGTCGCGGTTTATTCCGAAGCCGATCGTGACGCACTGCACGTTTCCATGGCCGACCAGGCCGTTCTGATCGGACCGCCGCCGTCGGCCGAAAGCTACCTGGTGATCGACAAACTGATCGCCGCCTGTCGTGACACCGGCGCCCAGGCGGTTCACCCGGGTTACGGATTCGTGTCCGAGAACGCCGCTTTCGCCCAGCAACTGGCCGAAGCCGGGATCACCTTCATCGGTCCCAACGTCCACGCGATCAAAAACATGGGCGACAAGATCACGTCCAAGAAACTGGCCCAAGACGCCGGTGTGAATACCGTCCCCGGGCACGCCGACATCATCCCCTCACCCGATGCCGCCGTCGCGATCGCCCAGGAAATCGGCTATCCGGTGATGATCAAAGCCAGCGCCGGCGGCGGCGGCAAAGGGATGCGGATCGCCCGCAACGACGACGAGTGCCGCGACGGATTCCAGCGGGCCAGCGGTGAAGCCAAAACCTCGTTCGGCGATGACCGCGTGTTCATCGAAAAATTCATCGAACAACCGCGACACATCGAGATCCAAGTGATCGCCGACCGATACGGCAACGTGATTCACCTGGGTGAACGCGAATGTTCGCTCCAGCGGCGTCACCAAAAGGTTATCGAAGAAGCCCCCTCGCCCTTCTTGGACGCCAAGACACGTGCGGCGATGGGCGACCAAGCGGTCGCGCTGGCCCGCGCGGTCCAGTACGAATCAGCCGGAACGGTGGAATTCATTGTCGACAATGACCGCAATTTCTACTTCCTGGAAATGAATACCCGGTTGCAGGTCGAACACCCGGTGACCGAATACGTGACGGGACTGGACCTGGTCGAATTGATGATCCGCGTTGCGGCCGGCGAGGAGTTGCCGCTGTCCCAGTCGGACGTCAAGTTGCGTGGGTCGGCGATCGAGGCCAGGGTGTATGCCGAGGATCCGCTGCGCGGTTTTCTGCCGTCGATCGGGCGGCTGGTGCGGTACAGCCCGCCGCCGGAAAACGAGGTCGTTCGTGTCGACACCGGTGTCTATGAAGGCGCCGAGATCTCGATGCACTACGATCCGATGATCGCCAAACTGATCACCTATGGAACCACACGTGATATCGCGATCGCCCACATGCGCGAGGCACTCAATGAGTTCTACATTCGCGGCGTGTCGCACAACATCAGCTTCTTGGCGGCATTGATCGAACACCGACGTTTCCGCTCGGGAATGATCAGCACCAACATGATCGCGGAGGAATACCCGGATGGATTCCATCCGTCGGATTTGGTGCACGAAAATCCCGCCTTGCTGATCGTCGTCGCCGCGGCCATTCATCGCCGCTACATGGACCGCGCGGCGGGGATCAGCGGCCAATTGCCCGGTTATGAACGGAGCATCCCCGACAACTGGGTCATCATGCTCAATGGCGAGCAATCGCCGGTCGTGATGCGTCCCTATCCCGGTGGTCACGAAGTCACCTACGGCACCGACACCTACCGCGTGATCAGCGACTGGCAATTTGGCAAGCCGCTCTTCAAGGGCACCGTCAACGGCGAAACGGTCTGCATTCAAGTCGAGCGCCGTAACATGCATTACAGTCTGTTCCACTGGGGTTCCCAGATCGACATCATGGTCCTGACGCCGCGGGCGGCGGACCTGCTGGCCTGCATGCCGGTCAAAGAGCCGCCGGACATGAGCCGCTTCTTGCTCTCGCCGATGCCCGGCCTGTTGACGCAACTGAGAGTCGAAGAGGGGATCGAAGTCCACGCCGGGCAAGACTTGGCGGTGATCGAAGCAATGAAAATGGAAAACGTGCTCCGCGCCGAGCGCCAGGGACGCGTCGTAAAAGTCCTTGCCAATATCGGCGAGACACTGGCGGTCGATCAACCCATCCTGGAATTCGAATCACTGGGCGGGTGACGCAACCTGGCTCCGTGGCAAAACGATCGGGGGCAAAACGATCGGGGGCAAAACGATCGGGGGCAAAACGATCGGGGGCAAAACGATAAAAGCGTCCCCAGCGGCTTCGTCGCCCGCCCCCTTCACCACCATCATTCTGCCCCGAATCATTCTGCCATCTTACTCTTCATCGTCTTGCCCCCATCGTTTTGCCGCTCACTACAACCATCGCCCGCGCCACCTCCTAACCCAGCGGCACCTGCCGCGTTGATCAAGACGTTGTCGCCGAGCCGTTCTCCTTGTCCAACCCGGCGAAATACTCTTCTAAAGTGTGTGTGCCATTTTCGGGGGCCAGCATGTCCATCGCCATGACGGTCATGAAAAACTCGATCGGCCCATGCACTTTGCTTCCTGTGAATCGTCTGACAAGTTTCAGGATCAGGACTCTGATCCAATCAGGCAGGTGGACAATCGCGGGACGCTTCCCCAGAGACTCAAAGGCGATCGATGCGATTTGATTTTGTGTGAATGTCTCCGGCCCACCGACTTCAATCACCTGCACTGGCTTGTCGATCGCATCGACACAAACCCTCGCCAGGTCTTCCCCGTGAATCGGATTCGCCCTCAGTTCTCCATCTCCAAACAGGTAGACCCGGCCCCGTTTTGCCATGCGATAAAACTCGGACATGTCCGAGAAAAAGCCATTGGGGCGAATCACGCAATGGTCTAAACCGGATTGCTTCAATCGATCCACAAACCGCTCTTTTGCGTCGCAGATCTTCAGCTCTCTCAGCTTTTCACCGTTGAGCACGGAAACATAGATGAACTTCTCGACGCCGCTCCTCTTTGCCTCGTCCAGCAGATTCATGTTGGCCTGGAAATCCACATCCATGTAGGTCAGGCCATCTTTTTGTCGTGTGATACCGACCGTTGTGATCACAACATCGATGCCACGGCAACAGTCTTTGATCGAATCGGGATCCGTCAGTTGTGCCTCGATCACTTCATCCGCTTCGACACCAAGTTGCTTCAGTTTGCCCTGGTTCCGAGCAATCGTCCGTACAAAATGAGAGCGTCTTTGAAGTTCCTTCGCGATATAGCTTCCCAAATACCCTGTTGAACCGGCCAACAAAACTCGCTTCATCATTTCCCCGGTCTTCAGCACGCGTTGCGAAAGGGCGACGGCCGACAGCGGTTGCTCGCCCACTTCCATGAAAACGGTGCAACGAGTATCTCGCGAAGCGACGCAGGCGCGAAGGTGACGGCAGGCAATACCACCATCATCCAGTCATCTTTCTCTTCATCGTCTTGCCCCCATCGTTTTGCCCCCTTCACGCAACCATCGCCCACGCCCGTTTCACGCCCGACGGGCATTACCACCATCATCATTCTGCTGGCCTCGATTCTCGCCGCGCTCGTCAAGGGCTTTATGGTCGGCGCAGGATTGGGGCAGTGATCGATCACGCGAATCGGTGCCCGCATTTCGGACAAATACGCGACTTGCCGTCATTGTCCCAGCACGACGTTGATTCCCACGAGCACGGCAGCCAGTTGCTTCTTTGGAAGTGTTCCGGTGCATTGAGTCAATTGAGCTTTGTCGATGGCGACAATCAGTGAGACGTTCGCCACAGAATCCTTCTCAAGTCCGGTGTAGCGTTTCTTCAGGGTGACATTGCCAGGGGCACCTGCCCATTTAAGGTTGCTGGTCAACGGGACGCAAACCGTGGTTGAGATGCGACTGCGATTAAAAGCATTGCACTGGACGATCAGGACAGGACGTCGAAACCCGGCACCAGAACCGATGGGTTCATCGAGGTCGGCCCACCAGACGTCACCCTGTCGAATCACCACTCAACCCGCCGCAGAGCCCTATGAGCCATTGACTTGGCTGCCGTGGTATCCGCGTCCTGTTCCCGCACTTCGTCGGCGACTTCATCGAGTGCCCGTGTCACGCTCTCTTCATCATGTCTCGCGATAAATTCGGCGAGTGCGCGGGCGTACAACTCACTGCGTGAGGTCTGGAAACGTGCCGCAAGTCTCTCGGCATCGTTGAACACGTCATCTGGGATGGAAACCGCTGTTTTCATACCCGAAGTATAACCGCGGCGTGCGGAATGTCAAAAATTGGTCGGTCCTCCGCGAATCACGATCGCAAGCCAGAAGAAGCCCGGACACGAGAAAGGAAAGCAGTCAACAATCCCGCCGTTTTCAGTTGAACCACAATCCGTTTCTACCCCATTATCGATGGCAAGTCCCGAGGAACGCCAGAACCTCGACGGAGGTCGTCTGGAATCGACCCGCAGACATTTTGAATTGGGTGCGCAACGTCCAACGGTGGCAGTCCAGGAGCGAATCGATTTTCGAGGTGAAAGAGAAGGTGTTTTCGTCATCGCGTTCCACGTGCAGCATCCATTCTCCGCCGGGGGCGATCCAGGCGGCTGAACCGCACTCGGCGTAGTGATGCGTAAATAAGCGGGCAAATCCACTCCAGTCGTCGGCATCGACATCCACCCCAGCAACGCAGTCCGTGCAGCGGACATGCACACGCATCCGCTGAAGCGGTTGATCCACCTCCGCTGGCGTGCGCTGCAGCAACCGAAGCGATGTCAGCCCTTCGTCACAGATGAAGTCGTAGTGCTCCATCGTCAGTCACCTCGTTGGGCTTGCTAACCGTGATCCGCCGTCGATTCAGAGAAACGGGAAGATGTCGATCGACCAAGCGATGCCGTCCCTACCCCGCGGAAGCTTCACGGAAGGGAACAATGAATTCGGCGGGATGTTCATCGGACGCATTGGTGCGAAGCAGCAATTTCTTTGGTGCGACGAGTTCAACTTTGTATCCCATTCTCGTCAATCGTTTCGTGAGCAATCGGCTCGATGCCTCGGGCAACAACGAATTGGTCGCGACAGTGAGTTTCTTTTTTCGGATTCGCGCAACGATGAATCGTTCCGTGCGAATTCTCACGTCGGCATCACCGTACGAGACGAGCAACATCGGCTGGTCGATTGCTCGGTGAACGAATGACGAAATCACCTTCAATACGTCTGGATCCAGGTTCACCGTTGCTTGCACATGAATTCTCTGTTTGACCCCCTGTTCCGTTGGCCCTTCGGTGAAACTGACCCAAGCACCATTCTCCGTCGCTTCGTTGCTGAATGCAGAGGTACAAAACAACGTACAGACGACGAGGCAAAAGCCCACGTTCAAGAGAGAGCGACTCACGACGACACCCCGTAACGATTTAAGTTTGTCGGCAAACGTCCACCGTGGCACGGCGGACAACCAAGTGATCTCGTCGGACTCGGATTCCGAGCCTGTGTGCGAAGGCGAATGATTTCCGCGTCCGGTAACAGCGACAGCGCAAACCATCGTTGCTCCGCGACAATATACTCGACGAGAGCATCCCGTGAGGGCCAGACTGCCCCGATTTCATCGCTCCTCGTGGCGACTACTTCACATTGTCACCGGGGCCTGTCCCCGTCGGAACTGTCCCCGTCGGAAGATGGCAATAAACAAAGACCCGCGGATGGCAGCGCTTTCCCACGGATCCTTGGCCGAATTCCATCCGTGGGTACGCCTTGCCATCCGTGGGGCGGCTACTGTTGCAGGAAGACGAAGGTGCCCAGTTTGGATGCGGTCGCGACGTCGATGCGGCCGTCTTGGTTGAGGTCGGTGGCCAGGATTTGGACTCCCACGCCTGATTCGTCGTCGATCAAGTGTGGGATGTATCGCACGGTGCCGTCGTTTTGGCGTCGCAGTTCGAACCAATACACCACCGGCGGAGCGCCGGGTTCGATGTCGCCGTCGGGGCCATGCGCCCAACGTCGCTTTCCGGTGATCAAGTCCGGCAATCCGTCTCCGTTAATATCGGCCGAGGCCAACGCGTGGGGCTGGGTGAACGCAACCCCGAACCGATCGATCTCCGATCGGTTTCCCATGATCAAGTGCTCCTTGAAGGTTGAACCGGATTCAGATTCGGACTCGCCGCCCAGCTGCTCGTACCATGCCAGTCCCCAACCATGCGCGTCGACCGCGGACAGGATGTCTTGGTCGCCATCACCATCGACATCCTGGGCGAACATCTGCGCGCCGCCTCGGCCTTGGGAAAACAGCCCGCGATGAAAGACCCAGTCGGCTCCGGCTGCGGCGGATTGCGGCTGCTCATACCAACCGTCGTTGAGGATCAGGTCCGGCTTGCCGTCTCGATTGACATCGCCGACGCCCTGGCCGTGATAAAATTGCGGCCAGTCTTCGGCGGCACCGATCGGAATGAATCTCCAAGGTTGCCTCGGTTGCGATGGATCGGGTTGAATCGAACCCCAGCGGCCGTCCCAGTGGCAGATCACCTGCGGCACGCCGTCACCGTCCAGATCAACCAGTGTGGGCGATTCGCCTTTGACCCGATGAAACGCGACGTGTCCTTTCCAAAGCCCCTCCGTTTCGCCCGGGTTCTCGTACCAGATCGCTTGATGTTTGTGGACGCGGCCGAGCACCAGGATGTCGGGGCGGCCGTCACCGGAAAAGTCGGCGACAAAGCTGAACATGCTGTTGCTGGGGCTTTCCGCCGGCGGCAATGCGACCGGCTGGTAGAACGCGTGTGCCACTTGAAAGTCCGGGCCTTCGTACCAGTACGGTCCGGCGACCACATCCGCATCACCATCGCCGTCAATGTCCCCCGATGAAACGCCGTCACAGTAGTACAGATCGCTCAATACCAGCCGTTTGAATCGGAACACCTCTCCGGTCGCGTCAGACGATGGCGACGATGGTTCTTTGCAGCACGCAATCCCTGCCAAAAGAACGGACGAGATCCAGACGGTCAGCAGTTGTTTCATTGTGAAACCTTTCGTGAAGAAGATCGGTGGGAGCTCACGATCATACACCGCGGCGCAAAATGTTTCCGAGCTAATTGATTTGATCGTCGAGCATCACGAGGCTGGCAGGCCCCCTTCCCCAGAGCGACTGTTCCGGCAGACGACCGATGATTATGGTGATGGTCGTTTCGTCGTCGCCCATTTTGCCCCTTGTTGAACTGTTCATGACATCCACCCTCCGAACCTCCGTCGGCGTTGTCCATGCACTCGCACTGATCGTCGCCTTTGCCCACAACCAATCCGGTCAGACCCGCGCGGCCGATTGGAACGTCCCGGTCGCCGGCAACGCGTTTCAAACGGCACCTGATCCGGGTGGCAGGGGCTTTCGGCGCGATGCCACGCTCGTCCTATCGGATTCCGAGGACGTCTACTCGGTCTTCTTTCACGTGGATCGGCCGGCCGTGATGGAGATCGCGGTGCGGGCACGCGCCGTCGACAGTGCCAGCACGCTGGTCACGCGCGTCGGCGATGACGTCTTTCGTACGAGCATCGAGCCGGCGAAAGACTCGGCGTGCCAGGTCGGACGAATCGAAGCGGACAAAGCCGGATACGTCCGTGTCGATCTGCAAGCGGACCGCAATCAAGATGCAGGCGGCATCAAGGTCGGCGACTTGATGGTCACCTCCGATACCGACGGCCTGTCGCTGGATTACGTCAAAACCAACGCAGGCAACATGTTCTATTGGGGACGCCGCGGCCCATCGGTGCATCTGCGGTACGAAGTCCCCCGCGACCGTCCGTTGCAATATGCCTACAGCGAACTGACGGTCCCCGTCGGCCAAGACCCGATCGGATCCTACTTCATGGCCAACGGGTTTGGCGAAGGCTACTTTGGGATCCAGGTCAACGGCCCCCGAGAGCGACGCGTGCTGTTTTCGGTGTGGAGTCCGTTCAAAACGGATGACCCGCGTGAGATCCCTGCGGACCAGCAGATCGTGATGCTTGCCAAAGGCCCCGACGTGCGGGTCGGGGAGTTTGGCAACGAAGGTTCCGGCGGGCAGAGCTTTCTGGTTTACCCCTGGAAAGCCGGGGCGACGTATCGGTTCTTGACCGAGGTGCGACCGGACGCGATGGGGAACACAATCTACACGTCTTGGTTCGGCGACAAGTCACAGTCGACGTGGCGATTGATCGCGAGTTTCCGCCGGCCCAAGACAGACACGCACCTGACCGGGTTTCACAGTTTCCTTGAGAATTTCTCGCCCAGCCACGGCCACCTCGGACGTCGGGCGGCCTATGGGAATGTTTGGGTGCGAGACACGGTCGGCCGGTGGCAACAATGCACGCGGGCTCGGTTTTCGGTCGATGCGACCGGCGGCGGTCGTCATCGTCTGGATTTCACCGGCGGGGCCGACGGCGACCATTTCTATCTTCGCAATGGCGGCTTCTTTGCCGAGACCGGTCGCCCCGGTGAAACGTTCACGCGCCGGTCGACGGCTGACGACCAACCACAGATCGACTTCGAGACGCTACCGCGGGGCTAAGGATAGCGATGCGAAATATCATTCCGCTGACCCCGCCTCGGAATCGCATCCGATCATTCCGCCCCGAATCATTCTGCCACCGTTTCCCTCTTTCCCACCGATTTGACAGGGCACGGTGGGTGTCGGGAAAGGTAAGAAGATTTTGGAGGTAGGAAAATTGGCTTAGTCGAACGGAGGGTGCATGAGCGTCTGGATCCCCTACCATCAGGCTCGTCAGGTGCCCTACGACTTCACGCCGATGTTGATGTAGGCGTGGACGTGGGGAGCGCCGCGGAAGTGCCAGACCAACGAGGGGCCTTCGACGCGCCAGATGTCCCAGACCTTGTCATCGTCCATGTCTTGTTCTTGGTAGAACGCCATGTGCAACTGGTCCAGCCCGCCGCTTTCTTTCAGGATCGCCATCACTTCGTCGACGTCTTCTTCGCGGTACGGCCCGAGCAGAACTTTCAGGGTCGATTCGACGAGTTCCTTTTGGTCGCTGGCCAGTTGGCCGACCGCGATGCCAGGGAAACGCCCGCCGCTGCCTTGCAATTGAACGGCGGTTTCTTTGGGTGCTTTCTTCAGCAGAGCCGACTTCCGTTGGCCGGGATCGAGTGCTTGAAAGACTTCGTTGGTTTTCTTGGTTTGGTAGAAGAACAGGTTGTCCTTCGGCCACTCTTCGCCGTGCCCATAGACGATCGGTCCGCCGAAGGCCGCCTTGTCGACTCGGTTTCCGTCGGCACGCATTGTCAGGTGGCGACCGGTCATTTCGAATTGGAACTGGTCGGTGCCGGGTTCTCCGAAGATCGCGATGCTGTAGTTTTCCATGCCGCCGTCGTCTTCGTCCATCTGTTGGACCAGACGCTCGTAGCCGTCTTTGGAGGTGATGTTACGAACGATCTGATCGATCAGCGTGCGTTGTTTGTCGCTGAACAGGTCGTCTCCGATGACCGCGCTGGTGACGTGCCAATTCGGATTGATGCGTCGACGGTCTTTGTGGTCAAAGGGTCGCCAAATCGCTTTCTTTTGTTTGTCCGAGAGTGATGCGTAGAGTTCGCCGACCACCGTTTCAGCCGTGACGGCAGACGACTCGGCCGCGTGCGCAAACCGAGGGTCGAACAGCCCCGGCGTCGCCACTCCGGCGGCCACGGCGCCGCCAAGTTTGACAAAGTCTCGTCGGGCAACACGCTGTCCTTGGGGATGCGACTCGGGACGGTTCATGTTCATCTTTGTGCTCACAAAAAGATTGGGGGGAGGTTCCTGGCGGGAGCCGTCGGGCGGGCGACGGGTACGAGAATAGTTTACCAATTTGCGCGGCGCGGCGTACAAATTCCGATGGGTTTTGGGGCGAGGGTGTGGGCGGTCGCGAGTTTTCTATTTTCGGGTAAGAAGATTTGGGGGTAAGAAAATGATGAAATCCTCCATCCATTTGACAGAGCGAATTTTCCTGCCCCAAAAATCGTCTTACCTTTCCCCTCGGCCGCGACTCGGCATGTCGGCGGGATGAGGGATGGCAGAATGATGCGGGGCAGAATGATGCGGGGGGCGGCGTGAAGCATCTGTTCACCGCTAGCGGTCGCGACGCGTCAGGATGACTTGATGGGGGCCTTGAACTTTTCCCTCAAACACCACGTCGACACCCAGCGTCAGCTTTCCCGCGGGGAGTTTCATTTCGGCCGTGTGGCCGCGGCGTTTACCGGCGGCAATCGCCAGCGTCTCGGTCATCGGCCCTGCGCTGATCGTGGCTTTACCGGCCGGATGGCCTCCGGAAAAAATCAATTCGATTTTGTACTCTCCGGCTTCGGGCGCTTCCAACAACCAGACGCCGTTGGAGTTTCCTGCCCAGGGGCGGCCCTGTGTGTGTCGCCAATCCTGTCGCGTCAACACGCTCTGCAATTCATGTTCGGTCCCAATCACGATCCTGGGCGGGGCGTAGTTGTCCGGTCGCGTCGAGCTGACATCCTGGAACCAAGCGTCGTAGTCCTGTTTGAGTCGCCGCACGACCTCCGGGTGCTGATCGGCGACGTTGTTTTTCTGGCGTGGGTCCTTCCTTAAATCGTAGAGCTGCAACCGTGGCTGGCCGCTAAAACTTTCCCGCCCGAAACCACTCGGGTGAACCAGTTTCCAGGGTTCTTCATGCAAGGCGAAATGGTGGTAGGGTTGCGGTTGGTCGCCCCGGTGCGTTTGCAACACAACCTGACGCGGCGGCAAGCTGGTTGCTTGACCGGTCAGCAGCGGCAGAAAGCTCCGCCCGTCAAGTTTGTGGTCAGCCGGCACGTCGACTCCGCAGGCATCCAGCAACGTCGGCAGCAAGTCGATGTGCGCGCACAGGACGTCGGAACGGTGTCCGGCGTTCACCTTGGCGGGCCAGTGGAACACCAGGGGGGACCGGATGCCGCCGTCGTCGACATGCGATTTCATGCCGCGCATGTCGCCGACGTATCGCATCGTGTTGGGGCCGTTGTCGTTCAGGTAGATCACGATTGTGTTTTCGCGGATCCCGAGCGTGTCGAGCTTTGTGAAGAGCCGTCCGACGTTTTCGTCGATGTTGGTGATCATCGCCGCGATTCGCGCCAGTTTGTCGCTCTCTTGCTCCAGACGTTTCGGATTGAGCTTGTTGATCAGGATGGGCGAAAAGTCGACCTGCAGATACTCCTGGTACAACGCTTCGGGCACATCATGGAACGGCCCGTGCGGCGCGTTGGTGGCGATGTAGGTGAAGAAGTTCTCGTCGGCTTGAACGCTTTGGTCGATGAAGTCCATTGCGGCGTCAAAATACAGGTCCGTACAGTAACCTTTCATCGGCGTTTCTTCGCCGTTTTTGATCAGCGTCGGGTCGGTGTACTTGCCTTCGGCGCCGATCGGATCGGAGGGCTGGCCGATGCCGCCGCCACGATGCACCAGACTGTCCTGAAACCCCTGGTCCATGGCCCGCAGCGGATAGTTGTCTCCCATGTGCCACTTGCCATAGATCCCGGTGCGGTATCCCGCGCCGGCCAAGAACTCTGCGATTGTGACTTCGTCGCTGTCCATCATCGCGCGGCCGATGTAGGTGTCGATGCAACGCGTCCGATAGTTGTACCGGCCGGTCATCAGGCAAGCTCGCGTGGGGGCGCACACGGGGCTGACGTAGAACTTGCTCAAAAAACCGCTGCGGCGATGCATCGCATCCAACTCGGGCGTTCGGATCACCGGATTGCCCATGAATCCGTAATCGCCGACACCTTGGTCGTCGCTCATGATGACGATCACGTTGGGGCGTTCCGCAGCGAAGGCGGGAGCGATTGAAATCCCAGACGCGAGGACGGCCAGGCAACTAGCGAGTGAGAGGGAAACCGTTTTTCTCTGCATGGATCAGCTCAAGAATCGGGCGGTGGCGCGGGAGGGGGCGGGGAAGGCATTCGAAAAGGATCGCCGGAATTTCTGCCATGGTAAACCAGACGGGCACGTCGTGCATGACGCGTCATGCGTAAGGCACACCGGGGACGTCGATTGTCGATGTGAGGGATTTGATCGTCGCGGATGTGGCCATCACTTTCGCAAGCCGCGGACCCTCTCTGGCGTTTGCTTGCTGCGCAAACGCCGTCTCTCCCAGAGGGAGAGATTCTCAATTGGTTGCCCAAGTGTTCCGCCAACGAATTGACGCCCCTCGCATGACCTCTGGCATGCACCGCACGCCTTCGTCTACTACACTTTGATGGAGCGACGTTCGCCGGAGCGTGGACGACCCGGGGATCCACCTTTTGGCCTAGGTCGTTTCATCCGTGGGGACGCTTTGCCATCGGTGGGCTGATTTCGGTTCACTTTCCGTCCCAACTCGACTCGATTATCGGTGAGCGTCTGATGAGAATCCCAATCCTCGCGTTTCTGATCGCCAGCCTCGCGTTCACCAGCGGCTCCTCGTGCCAGGCCCAATCGGTTCCTTCGGCGAAGCAGTTGGAAAACTGGCGGAAGCGGTTTCCCGATGCGGATGCCGATCGCGACGGCACGCTGACGATCGAGGAAGCCAGTCGTTACCGCGAGAAACTGCGTTCAGGGGCGACCGATCGCCGCGGCGGCAAATCGCGTCAGGGCGCACCACGCCAGTTCACGGTCAGCCCCGGCTGGGGTCGTGAGCGATTTCCCGAACACGCCGTCTGCTACCTGCCGCCGCAAGACATCAAGGCGGTATTTCAACAGACGATCGGTGGCAAACAACCGGCGGTCGTCTCGTATGAAAAGCCCGATGACGGAGCGCTGCGGATCGTCGGCACCGGCCACAGTTTCATGGCGCCTGGGTATCGAACGTTCCCGGTCATTTGCAAAGCGGCCGGGATGGATCAGCCGCTCTACACGCATACCGGCGGTGGCATCACCGGCAGCACTCGTTACAAGTGGGAACAGGAAAACGGGATCTTTGATTTCGAAGGTCGCCCCCAACCCAAACTCCTTGCGTCGATCGCCAATGCGAAATGGGACGCGATGATGTGGGGGCCGTACTTCAACGACCGCCCCGTTTATTATTCCTGTTGGATCGACTTCTGTTTGAAATACAACCCGCACATGAAATTCTATCTGTCCGACGCTTGGCCACAGTTGTATCAACTCGGTACCAATCCGGAATCGGAATCCTTTTTCACCGCCGAGATCTTTGATCGACTCGGGGCGGAACGGCGGGCGGAATATGTTCAGCAAGTCGAGGTGCTGCGCAAGCAATACCCCGACAAGGTCTTTATCATGCCGACTTCCGATGCGATGGTGCTGGCGGCCAAGTCGTATTTGAAGGGTGAGCTACCGGGCGTCGAAGGGATTCATCGCGTGATCGGCGGCAAGGAGCGGTCGTTGTGGCGCGACCAGCTGGGGCACATCGGACCGGGCTTCGACCGATTGGAAGGTTACGTGTTTTACGCAACGCTGTATGGAAGGTCCCCGGAATTGATCGAGGACCAGATCGCGTTCGGCGGAGACGATGCGTTCCCCGGGCCAAAGTTGGACCGAAAGTTTCGCGAGATCGCCTGGCAGGCGGTCATCGGTCACCCGCTATCGGGAGTCGAGGACCGCGACGGTGACCGCGTCGACGATTCACGCGGCCGCTGATTTTGCGGCCGCACCGAATCGCGGATCGCCCCTCCCGTCAGGTTCGGCCTGTTGATTCGTTTCGGTTGCGATTAAATCAACAGGCCGCTTGCGCTTCGTGCTTGCATTGGTGGACCGATTCACTGGGAGTTGGGCAAATCGATCGCGTCCCGGTCGGTGAGCGAGCGGTCCTTATTGAGCTTCGACCGCTTCGAAAATGGCGATCTGTCCGTCGTTGCGTTTGCCTTTTTGGTTCTCGCCCCCGTTGGGCCAGGAGAGGGCGATGCCGAACAACTTTCCGTCACGTTCGACGGCGCAGAATCCGTGCATGTGATGCATGTATTGCAGGCCTTCGTATTCGGCGGGAACCAATCGCCCGACCGGTGTTCCGCCGGACACAATCAACACGGGGGCGACGCCGTTGCTGTCCGCCAATGGATTCAGCAGCGGCAAGTACATTTGGTCGCCGTGAAGGGCAAGGTTGCAGGGATTCGAACGAGGCGGCAACTGGATGTACTTTTGCTCGGAGGCACCGGGCAGCTGGACCATCTCGCCATCGGCGCTAAATCCATAGACTCGGCCGTGAGCCCGCGAGGCGACTTCGATGACTTCGGCACCGTCGACTCGACCGATTTCGACACCATGGGCCGTGGCAAAGGGGCCACCCTGGTTCGTCTTGCCACCCCAGGCCGCTCCGGTCCACTTCCACGTTCCGTCGACATGCTTGGCCGTCAACGCGTAATCCCCCGGAGCGTATCCCGTCACGACGATCAACGATTGAGCTTCGGGTGCGAAGACGACATCGCAAGGGGCGAATTTTCCGCCGTCGGCGTAATACTGATTGATCCGTTCGTCATCGAATTCACCGCCCTTTGGCGATGTCAACACCGCAAGCACTTCGCCGCGTTTGGAGATGACGACTTCGCCGGTGTTGGTGGAAGAGAACGCCCACAACGATTCATTGTTAAACAGGAAGCAATCGGCACCGTGCGCGTTCATCCCGGCGGCAAATTTGGGGTCTTGGTTTTCCACCCGCTTCCACGCCTTCAACTCCGCATCGAGTGCAACCAACCCGAAACCGCTGACAACCGTGACAATCTCGTTCGTTTTCAGGTCTTGGTCGGCATTGTTGTGCAAACCACCCTTGGCTGCGGCGATCATCTTGTCGGATTGCTTGCCGAGATCGTCGCGATGTTCCCAGCGGTAAGTCGTTTCACCGATTTGGAATTTGCTGGACATCGCGGCGTCGGCTGGGTCGACTTTCGCGGTCAGTTGCGATGCCGCGTGATCGTGATCTCCGTGATCATGTCCTTCGTGAGCATCAACCGCCCCAATGAAATAAATCGCAAGCAGCCCGATGGAGGCCACGCGTGTGATCCGAGTGCAGAAAACCGAGAATGACGTATTCACGCGCATGAAGAAACTCTTGAGGATCATTGAAGGATGCAAAATGGGACTGTGGTGGGTTCAGCATGTGCGCAGGAAACCGAACCGACTTGAACAAAGCTCGCTTTGATTCGAACTGTAAATGCGGAAGGCGATTGTTACAAAGGTGGTACAAAACACCGCGTGGCAAAGAAGGTCAATCCCAACATCAGGGCGCTCGACGGGGGGCTGAACCGACCTTGCCTTTGCGCCGGTCCGAGCAGAAAGGTCACGCGTTGGAGGCATTGGCGTGATTACAATCGCGTGCCGATGAACCAAGCCACCCACGACGTGTGGCTTGTGCCCCCTGCTGAACTGCCATCATCACCGGGAGGGCCGAATGCAAAACCTGGCGCACCGGTAATCTGGCAAGTTAGCTAGACGGGGCCACGTTGCCGTTGTTACGCTCGATGCGAGCGTGGAAAACCTCGGCGATCCACCTTCTGGCGAAGGTAGCTACGTTTGACCACACCGGAGCGGTCGTTCCCATCGCCTATCCTAAAAATTGGGGGCAGCTGACGAACCCGCGTGCCAGATGCACGTTCAGAACGTGCAATGTTGTCTCGGTGACCTCGGCGGAGCGATCGCCAGCGGCAGGTGTTCCCAGTGGTTCAGGTCGCGACTGATCGCGTGCCCCCAGCTCATGTGCCCCCATGCGTTTCCCGCGGGATTGTACTGGTAGAACAGGTGGTATTCGCCGTCATGAAACACCAGCCCGTTGGGGTCGTTCATCCAGTGGATTTCCGGGCTGTAATGGAATTGTGGCCGCCAGGGTTCACGCAGGTAGCCAGCGGTTTGGCGGTAGCGTTCAAGCTGGTGCCGCAGGTCGAATCGCTGCGGCGGATCGTCGGCGGTGTCACGTCGGATGTCAACCGTCTTATGACTTCATCAGGTGATCCGGAAACTTCATCGTCGCGCCGGGTTGGGAACAGACATAGGACGCCACGGCGATCGCGTTTCGATTGACGGTGTCGATGTCGTGTCCGGCCAACAAGCCCAGCGTGATCGCGGCGGTGAAGGCATCGCCCGCGCCGACGGTGTCGGCCACTTCGGTGGGGATGCCCGGCAGCTCGCTGACGGCATCTTCCGAAACGATCACCGCGCCCTCGTCGCCACGCGTCAACGCGACGTAGCGGAGTTGGTGTTGCTGGGCCAGTTGCTGCATCAGGTCCACATCGCCGCCGGTCAAGCCATCCAGACGGGCCAGTCGTAGCAGTTCGTCGTCATTGAGCTTGAGCACGTTGGCCAGACCGAGTGATTGTCGGATGATCGCGTCGTCGTCGAACGGTTCACGCAAATTGACATCCAAAATCCGCAGCGCCGATTCGGGTGTCGAATTGACAAATCGGCGGATGGTTTGGCGTGACTGTTCCCGGCGCTGGCCGAGCGTGCCGAAGCAGACCGCGTCGCATGCCGCCGCGACGCGGCTCAATTCATCGTTCCACTGCAAGTGGTCCCAGGCGGAGTCTTCGGCAAATTGATAGCTAGCCGACCCGGAATCATCCAGCTGGACGTCCACCTTTCCCGTGCTGTGAGGGTTGGTCTGCACGACCGAGATGTCGACGCCACGCTGTTTCAGTGATTCGATCGCTTTACGCCCCAGTTCGTCGTCTCCGACCGCGCTGACCATCAAGGCGCGGGCGGACCCACGCGACAGCTCCGACGTGCTGCAGGAAAAATTGGCCGGGGCACCTCCGAACCGCGGTCCGTCCGGGAAAACATCCCAGAGAACTTCACCGATACCAACAACCTGATGCACACCAAACCTCCCTTGCGATTCCGAGTCAGGGCTACGAGTCCTGCGGAGAAACGCCTTTCGCCTCCGCGATCAAAAACCGCCCCGATTCCACGAACACCGTTCAACTACCACCTCATCATAACGCAGAAGCAACCCGAATTCGGCGCCGGGTGCCGCAGGGAGTTGAAAACGGCACAAGAGTTGATGAAGCGATCGTCCATGGACCAACGCGAACACACCCGATCGGCAACCGAGCCTCACGACGTTGCCTTGCCACAGGCCCCGACGCCCCCTGCGTCCCCCGGTTGGACGGATTGGCAACGGGGGTTGCAACGGGAAATTTTGACGCTGATCACTCAAAACCACTCGTCCATTCGTGAGGAAATCTGCGATCGGGTCGACGAGGTCTTGTTGCGAACGACGCTGGAGGCAACCGGGGGAAACATCAGCCAGGCCAGCCATCGGCTGGGAATCAGCCGGCCGACCCTACGGAGCCGTCTTCGCCAACTGAAGATCGCGACGCCGCACTGGCCGACGTGAATGGAAAACTTCTTTCCAAAGTTTGCGAAAATTATTTCCAAAGCGTCCGGCTGTCAAAACGCCCCAAAGTGGCGAGACTGAATCGGTCGATCTGTCCGATGCTAACCGCCGACAGCTCTCTTTTTCTGCGTCATCGAGTTTTCATGAATCAACCTACGCCCCCCGCCAATCGTCATCCCGATCATGCCGTTTTGAGTGCGTCTCATGTCCGCTCCGAGCCGGACTTTGATGTGTCCGAATTCGAACGCAAGCTGATCGTCCGTCCCTTGCGAATCGAAGACTACGACGCGTTGGTCGCGATGCAGTTGCGGTGTTTCCCGGGGATGGAACCGTGGGGCCGCGACCAGATCGAAAGTCAGCTGGCACATTTTCCCGAAGGCCAATTGGTCGTTCAATGCGACGGCCGCGTGGTCGCCAGCAGCAGCAGCTTGCTGCTGGATTATGACGATGACCTGGAATGGTGCGACTGGAAAAAAACGGCTGACGGGGGCTACATTCGCAATCACCGCCCCGGTGGCGACACGTTGTACGGCATCGAAATCATGGTCGACCCGGATTTCCGCGGCATGCGGTTGTCGCGTCGGCTGTACGATGCCCGCAAAGAACTGTGCCGCAGCCGAAACGTGGAACAAATGATCGTCGGCGGTCGGATCCCCGGCTATCACAAGTATGCCGACCAGATGAAGGCGTCGGAGTACGTCGATCGCGTCATCAACAAATCGATCTTTGATCCCGTCCTGTCGGCTCAAGTGGCCAACGGATTTGCCTTGGAAGGCTTGTTGCGGGACTACCTGCCGTCGGACACCGAGAGCTGTGGTTACGCGACGTTTCTGATCTGGCGCAATCTGGAGTACTCGTCGGCCGGCAAGCGGCGTCATCGGCGCACGGTTCGCCCGGTCCGGATCGGTGCGGTCCAATACCAGATGCGCGCGGTGGCGGATTTCGACGAATTCGCCCGCCAGATCACCTACTTCGTCGATGTCGCCGGGGACTACCGTTGCGATTTTCTGTTGTTCCCCGAACTGATCACCACCCAGCTGTTGTCGATCATCCCCTCGCTGCGTCCCGGTCAGGCGGCGCGCAAGTTGGCCGAATACACGCCGAGTTTGTTGGAGGTGTTTGCCGATTTGGCGATGAAGTTCGACACCAACATTATCGCCGGGTCGCACTTCATCGTCGAAGACGATCGGTTGTACAACGTGGCGTTCCTGTTCCATCGCGACGGCCGAATCGACAAGCAGTACAAGCTGCACATCACGCCCAGCGAACGCAGCTGGTGGGGTGTCGAAGGCGGGCCGTCGCTGGAGGTTTTTGACACCGATTGCGGCAAGGTGTCGATCCAAGTCTGCTACGACTGTGAATTCCCCGAACTCGGACGATTGGCGGCCGGCTTGGGGGCGGACATCATCTTTGTCCCCTACAACACCGAAAGCCGTCACGGCTATCTCCGCGTCCGCGCCTGTGCCCAAGCCCGCTGTATCGAAAACGATGTCTACGTCGCGATCGCCGGATGCACCGGAAACTTGCCCTTCGTCGAAAACGCCGACGTGCACTACGCCCAAACCGCGATTCTGACACCCTGTGACGTCACCTTTGCCCGCGACGGCATCGGCGCCGAAGCGAGTCCGAATATCGAAACCGTGATCATCCACGACGTCGATCTGGAATTGCTGCGGCGGCACCGCGAACGCGGCAGCGTCACGAATTGGAAAGATCGCCGCACGGATCTGTATGAGGTGACGCGGAAGTAAGATCTTCGCAAAGCGAGCGACAGGCGACGTAGCCGACCGAGACGGGGTACTTGGCCGCCAGGGCGCTGGCCTGGTCCAACAGTTTGATCGCGACGGCCAGATCGCCCGAACCGGCGGCGTTCAAGGCTTGCTGGGCGTACTCGGCCGCGGTCTTGGCGTCGTGCTCGACCCCCGACAGCCACTCGGCCGCCTGGTACCAGCACTGGGATTCTTCACCGCGCGTCGCCTTGGCCGCCACCACCGCCTGCCGCGCCTGCAGCCCCCGCAGGTTTAACCGCCGCGAACCGAATTCGGTTTCCCAGCAGCACCCCACCCAGGACTGCTGAGCAAGCCGTACCAATTCACTGAGTCGGTCAAACATGGGGGTGGTTCGCGAAAAAGGTAAGCAGCGGATGATGGGAGTGGTCCTGTTCGGCTAAGTTAAACAGCGGCCCGCAGCACCGTCGCCGGGATGCGGTTTGCCTGCTGCGTGTGGCCGACCGTGTGACGCAAATGATGTACCCGCCGACTGTCAAATCTTTTGCCACGCGGTGGCTCGGTCGATTGCCAGAACGTGCCGCCGGCAAGCCAAATTCCTTTGCCCCGATTGCTCGTCCGTGAAAACTTTGTTTCGCCGAAATGCGTTTTCGTTGCTGTGGGTCGCCGCCGTCGTGTTGACCTTCGGGTCGCTTGTCGTGACGTACCGGGCGATCAACGATTTGGCGGTGGCGAATGATCCGAAACGCGACGCTGCCCTTGCCGGCTTGGTGGTCGGGCACACGGTCGTGCTCGCCGCGCTGGCGTTGTTGTACATCGCACGTCGCTCGGAGCATCGTCGCCGCTTGGTCCCCGGCGACAGACCCGGTCGAGCCGACGGGCGATCGCAACGGTTGACCCAAAACAGCGACGACGCAGTCGAGCGTCTGGCCGGCTCCGTGCGCGACGCCTGCAATCAACACGCCTCTGATCAACAGGCCTCGCGTCTGCGAATGAAACAGCATGAAGCCTTGTTGGCTGAGATTCCCGACCCGATCCACGTGCTCGATGCCGGCGGGCGAATCGTCTATTGGAACCGCGGCGCCCAACAGTTGTTTGGTTATTCTGTGGACGAGGCGATCGGGCACACCGCGGGCGACCTGCTGCGGATCGTGCCGCCCCAAGATGAATCCGACAACGTGCACCGTCACGATTACGACAACGCCCCGCGTTGGTCGGGCGAACTGCACGCGACGGCCAAGGACGGCACTCGGCTTCGCATCGAGCGCCGCCGCACACGGTTGTTTGACGAAGACGAATCGATCGGCGATGTCATCTTTGACCTGGACCTGGTCGCCCGCACCAAGTTGCAACAGGTCGAACGGCGGCGACAGCGGCTGGAATCGCTGGGCGCATTGGCCGGCGGGATCGCACACGACCTGAACAATCTGTTGACCCCGATTCTGATGAGCGGAAAGATGCTGCAGCGGGACAATCCCCACATCGATCGTTCGGCGTTGGTGGAAACGATTGTTCTCGGTGCCTCGCGCGGCGCCGACCTGATTTCGCAATTGTTGACGTTTGCCCGTGGCGGAGACGGTGTCCGCCAGCCGATCCGCTTGCAGGCCTTCTTGCCTGAAATCGTGTCGATCATCCAGCGCACCCTGCCCGGCGGCATCGAGTTGCGGCTGGACATCGAACCCGATCTGCCCGACATCAGCGGTGATGAAACGGAGATCAGTCAGGTCGTAATGAATCTGGCCATCAACGCCCGCGACGCGATGGCCGAATCGGGCACCCTGGGAATCGAAGCCTCGTTGATGACGTTGACCACCGAACGCTCGTTTTCTTACACCACGTTGCAACCGGGGGACTATGTCGTCATCAGCGTCTCGGACACCGGTACCGGCATCCCGGTCGACATCCGTGACCGAATCTTTGAACCGTTCTTTTCCACCAAACCCCGCGGCCAGGGCACCGGGCTGGGGCTCAGCACGTCGATCGGAATTGTCAAAAGCCACCACGGCGCGATCGGATTGCAGTCGACCGTCGGCAAAGGGACGACGGTGTCAGTGATTCTGCCGATCTGCGTCCGTTGAAGGGGCCCATGTGCGATGTCCCTTCCCGGACGCCGCCGCAGACGGGCTCTTCCCGCGGGCTTGGATCGCAATCAACCTATGCCATACTGAATGACCCGAAAAACCTCCGCTGACGATGATGGTCATGACAAATCCCCAAACCCTGCTGGTCATCGACGACGACCCCTTGATCCTGCAGTGCATGCGGTTGTGCCTGCCCGAACCGGACTATCACGTGTTGACGGCGGGATCGGCCGAACAAGCCATGGCCGCGTTTCGCCGCGAACAACCCGACGCGGTGCTGTTGGACATCCAGTTGCCCGACCAGTCCGGGTTGGCGTTGATTCACGACCTTCGCGAACAGGATCGCCGTGTCCCGGTGATTCTGATGACCGGCCATGGCACGTCGGAGACGGCGATCGCGGCGATGAGCGGCGGTGCGTTTGACTACATCACCAAACCGTTCGAGCCCGATGAGATTCTGCCCGTCATCGATGCGGCGTTGGAAACGAGTCGCATGGCGCGCAAACCCGCGATCTTGCCGTCGGAAATAGAGCACGCGTCGGCGGAAAAACCGAGCGACCGGATGCTCGGCGAGTGTCCCGCGATGGTCGAAGTGTTTCGATCCATCGGGCGAGTTGCCTCGCGCGACACCGCCGTATTGATTTTGGGGGAAACCGGGACGGGGAAAGAAGTCGTCGCCCGTGCCCTGTACCAACACAGCTCGCGACACGACCACGTGTTCCACGCGATCAACTGTGCGGCGATCCCCGAGGCCTTGCTGGAAAGCGAACTGTTCGGCCACGAAAAGGGTTCGTTCACCGGGGCAGACCAGCGGCGGATCGGAAAGTTCGAAATCTGTAACGGCGGAACGTTGTTCTTGGATGAAATCGGCGACATGACGCCCGTGATGCAGACCAAGCTGCTGCGTGTTTTGCAGGAAAAGGAATTCGAACGCGTCGGAGGCAGCAAGACGATCAAGACCGACGTGCGGATCATCGCGGCGACCAACCGTGATCTGGACTCCGCGATGGCCGACGGGTCGTTTCGCAGCGACTTGTTTTATCGTTTGAATGAATTCACCATCTCGTTGCCTCCGCTGCGCGAGCGCGGCCAAGACCTGCCCAAGATGGCCGAACACTTTTTTCGCCTGTTCTCGCGGCAACTGAAAAAGGACTTCGTTTCGATCGCACCGGAAACGATGCAACGGTTGATCGATCACGATTGGCCCGGCAACGTTCGCGAGCTGCAAGGGATCATCAAGCAGACGTTGTTGAAGGCCAGCGGCCCGGTGATCTTGCCCGCCTTTTTGCCCAGCGGATTCGCCGCCGCGGTGCCGCCGGCCGCCAAGGCCGCCGGCGCCGCAGTGGCGTCACGGGAATGGCAGGACGGGTTGGCCGACGAGATCCGCCGCCGGCTGGGCGAGGGATCGTTCACGATCGGCAATGACATCCACGACGAGGTCGATCGGATCCTGATCAGCGAGGTGATGAAGTCGACCGGCAACAACATCAGCGAGGCGAGCAACCGGCTGGGCATCAGCCGCCCGACCCTCCGCAGCCGCATCAACCACCTGCGGATCGATGTCAGCTGATCAGCGGTCGCCAAGTTAAGACGAAACCCTCCCTGGAAGCGAGGGTCGAGCGTAGCGAGGGGAGGGTCGATCGGTGTTGGCTGAGTGTTTCCGAGCCACAACGAACCCTCCCCGCGTCGTCGCTCACTCCTCCGCGACCCTCCCTGCCAGGGAGGGTGAAGTCGTAAACGCCTGTTAAATCAAAGGTTAAAAACCGCACGACCTCTGAAAGGGAGGGTGTCTTCAAGCATTCGCTGGCTTCACGTCTTAACTTGCTGCGTATGCCCTGTGCCCGACAAGCGGCTGCGGAAAAAAGCGGGCGTGCCAAGACGAGCTTGGCACGCCCCTGGGATGGGGACCTACCTGTGACCATCGAGGCCGAACCTCCTGGTCAACGAGTAGCTCCATACCAGTTACAGATCTAGATTTTGAATGATCTCGCGTTTGGCGATCAAGCGTGTGCCGCGTTTTCGGTCCACGCCGCAGACGTCCAGCCATCGATCGCGGAGCAGGTTGGAGACTTTTTCGACCGCGCTGGCACTTTCGCCGACGTTGGGGATTTTTCCGCCGGCCCGGTGGGCGTGGCCGCCGGCCCCTCCCAGCCCTTGTAACGTCGTTTGAATCATCTCCGCCGCGTTGTCTTCGGCGAACTGGGTCCGCGCCGACACCAGCAAGTCGTCACCGATCACGGCACCGCACATGACCCGCCCGACCGATTCACAGCGGACCAACAAATCGGCGACCTCGCCGACGATCTCCACGCCGTCGGCGCGGGGCAGAAAACACAGCGCCACGTCGTCGTACAGGAACGTGTTCTGCAGCGCCAGCAGCAGGTCACCGTAATAAGTTCGCTGCAACGGCGCGTTGTGAATTTCCACCAACAATTCCGGCTCGGCGTACTCCATCAACCAGGGCAAAATCAATCGATCCAGCGATGAATAATGCGACTCATAGGCACACGTCTCGGTGCGGATCGCATACAGCATGGCGGTGGCCAGTTTGGCTCCCGGAGGGATGTCTTGCTCGCGAAGGTAGCTGGCGATGATCGATGCCGACGCAGCGACCTGGACGCGGATGTCGACAAAAGGTGTTTCGGTATTTTGATCATCGGAGATGTGGTGATCGATGATCGCAAACGGCTGGACGCCCTGACGGGTCAACACATGGTTCGACGCTCCGATGCTGCAGTCGACCAGGATCGCTGCGGCCCGGTCGTCGAAATCGAATTCGTCGACCAACTCGATCGGCGGCTGGAGCAGGTTGACCATGTGCCGGTTTTCGGCCCGCACGATCGCACCGCCCCCGATCACCCGCGTCGGCATTGCGATGGTTTCATCGATCAACACCTTCAACCCCCAACCGGTCGCGATCGCATCCGGGTCGGGGTTGTCGTGCATCACGATCACCACCTCGTCGTAGTCGCACAAACGCTCCAGCAGCTTGGCAGAGACGGATTTCGCATTCAATTGCGTTGCCTTCATCATTCGGTCGCTCTTGTCACCCGGTCGGCACCCAGCCCCCGCCAGCCTTACCAGCCCCCGCCAGCCTACACCCGCTCATGCCGAAAATTCCCCGTTGCGCCAGAGTGCTATCGTATCCCTGGCCGAGACCGGTATAAAGGTTGTGAATCCTGAATCGGCAAAGTTCGCCCGATCTTCTCTCGGCCCCGGTCCGGTTAGGCAAATCGGATCCCGCATGCGGACGGGGAAGGATGACAACCCCATTGGGTGACTCATGTTGGAATCGATTCTGTTGACCGTCCAGGAGCTGCGGCAATCATTCCGCGTTGTCGACGTGATCGACATTTTGCTGGTTTCGGCGTTTCTGTACGCGTCGATGCTGTGGTTCCAGCAGACGGCGTCGCGCGGCGTCCTGGTCGGATTGGCGGCGCTTGCGTGGGTGTACTTTTTGGCCCGCAGCCTGGACATGTACCTGACCTCGTTGGCCTTTCACACCACCTTCGCCGTGCTGCTGTTCATCCTGGTGGTGGTCTTTCAAGAGGATTTGCGGCGGTTGCTCGAGCGGATGGCGTCGTTCCGGTCGGTGCATTTCGACCACGACGGTCGACGCTCGATCCCGATCGATGACTTGGTCGAGGTGGTGTTTCGCATGGCGTCGACGAAAACTGGCGCGCTGATCGTGTTGAAACGAAAGGAGTCGCTGGAACGTCAGCTGAACGGAGGCATTGCGCTGGGCGGCGGATTCAGCATCCCGTTGATCTATAGCATTTTTGATTCCAGTTCGCCGGGCCACGACGGCGCGATCGTGATCGATCGCGACCGCATCGAACAGTATGCCGCCCACCTGCCGATCTCTCCCCACACCGGCAAGATCGGTGGACGCGGCACCCGGCACAGCGCCGCGTTGGGGCTTTCCGAACGCTCCGATGCGGTGACCATCGTGGTCTCGGAAGAACGCGGCAGCGTCTGTGTCACCCAGGCCGGCACGCTGACGGAAATTTCTGGGCCGGCGGAATTGAAACAGTTTCTCGAGGACAGCTTCGCCTCGGTGTTGCCCGAGTCGCGACCACCGCTTTGGAAACAAATCCTGGTGGACCACGCGGGCTTGAAACTGCTGTCGTTCGTCGTGGCCGTCGCCGCCTGGTTCGTGCTCGCCTACGACCCCCACACGGTGCAGCGGACGTTCATCGTGCCGCTGGAATATCGCAACGTGGCAAAGCAACTGGAAATCGATACTTCGGCGCCGACCGAATGCCGTGTGACGCTGTCGGGGTCGGACCGCGATTTTCGTTTCCTGGATCCGGCCAGTTTGAAAGTCTCGCTGGACCTGGCCGACGCACAGGCGGGCTACCACGAGTTTCTGCTCAGCGCCCAGAACATCCGTCTGCCGGCAAACCTGTTTCCCTATCGGATCGAACCACGCGTCGTCCAGCTGAAGATGAACGTCAAACTGCCCGATCCGACGCCGCCCGCGGCCAGTGCGGTAACGCAGTCGTTCGATGGAGATCACTGAAGCGGAGATGCTTCGAGGTGGCGTCGTTTGACGTAGCGACGCTCGCCAGAGCGTGGCAGGCGCAGCGGAACCACCTTCTGGCGAAGGTAGCTACGTTGGACACCTCGGATGGACGCTGGAAAACAGTTTTCCAGTGCGATGATGTTTCTTTGCCATTGCGTCATCGTGAGATTCGCTGCACAGGATCGCCGTGCATCGACGCACAGACGGCATCGATGTCAGCGTGATTTTACGATGTTGAGGCAGGAATGTCGGAATCGATTTCGCACCAATCGGTCGAGAGACCGCACAACGGCCTTTCACCACGCGCCGCCGGTCACTTTGGCACAGAAAATGCTTTTACTATTTGACCGTCGACCCGGTGTGGGTCTCCGATCTACCCGTTTGCTCATCCGAGGAAACAGAAACGAACATGGCCAATCGCGGCAAGAACCAGAAGAAACCCAAAGGCTTCAACAAAAAAATGGCCCCCGTCGTCGCGCCCGCGGCGAACATGAAAGGCAAATCGACGGCCGCATCACGCGGAAAGAAACGTTAGGTCGGCCGGTGAGCCCCTTATGCGTGCCAAGGCAAGCTTTATTTTGGCCCCACCACGCTTTTTCATAGCGACCCGCAAAGTATTATCTGGGCTTTGCGGGTCGCGTTTTTTCGTTTTCCGACCGATCGGCCGGAGGTTTCTTTTGATCGGTGTAATCTCACTGTTGGTGACACTCACGCTGTCGATGATCGTCACGCGAGTGGCCGCGATGGCATTGATGTTCACGGGGCTGTCGCGTGAAGCGGCGAAATTCCAGGCCCGGTCGGCGTTCACCGGATCCGGATTCACCACCCAGGAATCCGAAATGGTCGTCACCCATCCGGTGCGACGCCAGATCGTGATGTTGTTGATGTTGTTGGGCAACGTGGGGATCGCCACCGTGGCCGCGACCGTGATGGTGTCGGTGATGAGCACGTCCAATTCCACGTGGCAAACCCAGGTGCTGTTGTTCACGATCCTGTTCGGCGGGATCACGTTTCTGTGGATGTTTTTTTCTAGCCGCTGGGTCGAACGGCACATGAACCGGATCATCGCTTGGCTGTTGAAAACGTTCACGGACTTGGATGTGCGTGACTACGTCAGTCTGCTGGAGCTTTCGCGCGGCTATGCGGTCACGGAAATGCTGGTCGAACCGCGAGACTGGTTGGCCGGTAAAACGCTGGCGTCGCTGCGGCTGTCCGACGAAGGCATCTTAGTGTTGAGCATCCGACGCGACGGGGGCATCTTTCAAGGCACCCCGCGGGGCGATGACGTGGTCCAGCCCGGCGATGTGTTGATCTTGTACGGCGACCTGGACGATGTGGAACGATTGGACAAACGGCGCGCCGGTTTCAAGGGCGACCAGGAACACGCCCTGTCGGTCGAACAACAGGAAGAATTCGAAGCCGAGCAGCGTGAATTGCTGCAGGCCCTCGAAGCCCGACAGGCGCTCGAGTCGGAGATTTCAGAGAAGGTTGAAAAGCTGGATGGATCATAGGCTATGCCATGATTTCTTTGACCACCCGCGAGGGCTGGGTGACGTTGGACAATCGTTGCGGCAGCCCCTGGTGCATGTAGGTCAACCGTTTGTGGTCGATCCCCAGCAAGTGCTGCAGTGTTGCGTGCAGGTCGTGCGGTGAAACCTTGTCGACGATCGCTTCGTAACCGATCTCGTCGGTTTCTCCGTAGCTGATCCCCGGCTTGATTCCCCCGCCGGCCATCCACATCGTGAAGGCGCCGGGGTTGTGATCGCGGCCGACAAACTTCATCTCGCGACCGCCACGGTTTTCACGCATCGGTGTGCGTCCGAATTCACCACCCCAGACCACCAGCGTGTCCTCGAGCAAGCCACGCTGGCGCAAGTCATTCAGCAGCGCCGCGATCGGTCGATCGACTTCTTCGCAGCGGGTCTTGAAGCCGCCGTTGAGGGCTTCGCTTTCGGCCGCCCCGTGTGAATCCCATCCCCAATGGAATAGCTGGATGAACCGCACGCCGCGTTCGGCCAACCGCCGGGCCAGCAAACAATTGTTGCCGAAGGATTCCTTGCCCGGCTCGGTGCCATAGAGCGCGTGGGTGGCCTTGTCTTCCTGCTGCAAGTCAAATGCTTCGGCCGCATGGGTCTGCATCCGAAACGCCATCTCGTACTGCGAGATTCGCGTCAGGATTTCCGGGTCACCGGTTTCGTTGAATGTTTGTTGGTTGATCCGGTTGATCGCGTCCAAGGCCCGGCGTCGCTGCTGCATCGAAACGCTGTCCGGATTGGACAGGTACAGCACGGGATCGCCTTTGGAACGACACTGAACGCCCTGGTAAACCGACGGCAAAAAGCCCGACCCCCAAACGCTTTTACCGGCCGACGGTGTCTTCCCGCCGGATACCAGCACGATGAATCCGGGCAAGTTCTCACTTTCGCTGCCCAGGCCGTACATCGTCCAGGCACCGAAGGATGCACTGCCCAGATTTTGATTTCCGGTGTGCAATAGCAGTTGCGCCGGTCCGTGGTTGAACTGGCTGGTGTGCATCGATTTGACGAAACAGACCTCGTCGACGACCGATTGGAAATGCGGCATCCGGTCGCTGACCCAAGCACCGCTGTCACCACATTGTCGGAACGGATACTGTGGCCCCAGCATCTTGGGAACGCCTTGGATGAAGGCGAATCGTTTGCCCTCCAAGAAACTTGCCGGGCAATCCTGGCCATCAAGCTGCTGTAGGGCCGGTTTGTAATCGAACAGTTCCAATTGGCTGGGGGAACCGGCCATGTGCAAAAAGATGACCCGCTTGGCCCGCGGTGCGAAATGCGGCAGCGCGTGCGAATCGTCGTGCGAGTCCGGCTGCGTCGCCGCCCCTGCGTCCGACAGACCGGCGGCGATCGATCGACCACCCAACCAGATTCCGGCCAGCCCCATCGAACAGTTTTTCAAGAAGTGTTTGCGCGTTTGCAGACGTGCATACTCTTGTTGGACTTGGTCGTGAAGATTCTTCATTTCGTTACCGCTCGATCCAAATTCAAGATGGTGTTGGCGACGATCGCGAGCGCGTCGGCATCGATCGCGTCGGCAGTGATTGCGTCGGCAGTGATTGCGTCGGCAGTGATTGAGCCGTCAGCGGGGGCTTCAGGCGTCTCGGCCCCCAGATCCTCGGCCCCCAGATCCTCGGCCCCCAGATCCTCGGCCCCCAGGTCCTCGGCCCCCAGGTCGTTGTACAGCTGTTTCAATTCGTCGATTTCGACTCGGCCGGGCGTTCGCTGTGTGACCGCCCGATACATCCACTCGATCGCGGCGCCGGCATCTTCAGCGCCTGCGGCGTCGCCTGCGGCGTCGACTGCGCGAGCGGCCAGTGCCCGTCCGCATTCGACATAAACGGGGTCATTCAGCGTGACGAGTGCTTGCAGTGGAGTGTTGGTGGCGATCCGCCGCGCCGAACAAAGGTCGCGGGTGGGCGAATCGAACATCAGAAAACTCGGGTAGGGACTGGTGCGCCGCCAATACGTGTACAGCCCACGTCGGTACTTGCCGGCACCTTCGGGCGTTTTCCACTGGGCGCCGCTGTACACCGTTTGCCACACGCCGTCGGGTTGCGGCGGCATCACCGAAGGGCCGCCGATTTGATCTTCCAACAGCCCCGAAACCGCGAGCGCTTGATCGCGAATCATCTCGGCCGTCAATCGCGTGCGTGGTCCCCGCGCCAACATCAAATTACGTGGGTCTTGTTCACGAAGCGACTTCGGTGCGGCGCTGGTTTGACGATACACCGATGACAGTACGATCTCTCGCAACAGTGGCTTGAGTCGCCAACCGTGTCCGTCGCGCAACCGGATCGCCAGATGATCCAACAGGTTGCGATCGAAAGGCTGGGTCCCGCTGGATCCGAAATCTTCCAGCGTTTCGACCAGTCCGATCCCGAACAATTCCGCCCAAATACGGTTGGCCCAAACGCGTGCGGCCAGCGGGTTGTCGTCCGACACCAACCAGCGTGCAAATTCCAATCGGTCGCGGACCGGTTCCTCGACGCCGAAGACCGCGGGGATTCCCGGCGGGATTTCTTCACCGCGATCGAGCCAATTGCCACGGATGAATTGACGCGTCGCGCGGGAAACGGCGGCGTCACGGGTTTGCATCACCGGCAAGGACGCTCCACGGACCTGGCCGGCGATCTTCTTTGCCTGGGCCAATGCCCGGTCCGCTTCGGCCAGTTCTTGCGAGCCGATCAATTCGGTCCAGGCGTCGTCGTCGCAACGGTCCCAGCGGAAATGGCGAATCGGGGTGGCCAAATTCCCGGTCACACTATTGGATTGCACCATTTCCAGACGCAGCATGGCATCCGGGCCGATGTCGTCGCCGGTCAAACGATGTCGCAACACAAAGACCGCCCAACGGGGACGATGCAGTTTCGGATAGCCGCCGACGCCATCGGCTTTCTTATCCAAGCTGGATCGCGGATCTTCCGGGCCGGTCAAGGCGTCGGCAAAGACGTCGGCGATCTCGACCGGCACGATGGTCTGGTCCGCCTTGACCAGGGACAGCTTGAACTGGCTGAGCACGGAACCCTGTTCCGGCCAATCGACCGGATCATCCGACTCGGGCAGGATCTCCACGCGCAGCGCCGTCAACGGCTGTCCGTCCGCTTGGACCGTGTAGCGAACGCCCGGCGGGAACGTGCCCCCGGCGGTCCGCACGTGGTCGCCATCGATCCGCAATTCGCCTTCGGTGCTCGAAACGCTGCGCGGAACCAGGGGACTCCAGGGGACGTCGGTCGCAAGATCGCTGCCGAGTTGATTTCGATCGACACGCAACCGTTGGTAGGTCCGTTGCGCGTCGACTGCCGTCGGAATCTTTTCCGGATCGGCGGGGATTTTCAGGGTCGGATAGTCCGACGCCAAATCGGCATCCAACGAGTCGTTCAGGATCGCCATGCAGGCGTAGTACTCTTCGTGCTTGAACGCGTCGTAGGGGTGCGAATGGCATTGCACGCATCCGAACGTTGTCGCCTGCCAAACGGTCCAGGTCGTGTTGATCCGGTCGATCAGCGCCGCGACGCGAAATTCTTCGTCATCGGTCCCGCCCTCGGTATTGGTTTGGGTGTTGCGGTGAAACGCGGTCGCGATCAAATCATCCGGCGTGGGATTATCCAACAGGTCGCCGGCCAATTGGCGGATCGTAAACTGATCGTACGGCATGTCATCGTTGAAGGCGCCGATCAGCCAGTCACGATAGGGCCACATGTCGCGATGCGGATCCTTTTCAAACCCTTTCGAATCGGCATAGCGGGCCAAGTCCATCCAGACCGACGCCCATCGTTCGCCGAATCGTTCACTGGCCAACAGCCGATCGACCTGGCGTTGGTACAGGGTTTCACGCGCGGCAGCGGAGTCGGCGCGTCGCAACGCTCGGGTGAACCGGTCGACCCGCTGCATCGACGGAGGCAAGCCGATCAAATCAAACGACACGCGTCGCAACCATTCTTCCCCTGCGGCTTCGGGGGACGGCGCGAGACCATGTCCGGCCAGCCGCTGGTACACCAACCGGTCCAGCGGCTGCCGTGCCCAGTCCGCTGCGTCGTGATCAGGCTCGGCCGCGTCCGCACCCTCCGGCATCGTCGACTTCAGCGGCTGCAGCGACCACAGCCCACCCCAGGGAGCACCCTGGCGGATCCATTCTTCCAGCAACTCGATCTCCTCCGCCGGCAGCGGATCGGGGTGCTCCTGGACAGGCGGCATCCGTTCGTCCGGATCGTCGCTCTTGATGCGTTCGATCAACAACGACGCGTCGGGATCCCCCGGCTCGATCACCCATCCGTCCGGCGGCAACACTTGTTCGGCATAGACGAACGACAGGTCACCGGCTTGCTTCACGCCGCCGTGACAGGACGTGCAATGCCGCGTCAGAATCGGGCGGATCTGTTCGTTGAAATCGATGGGGCGTTCGGCGTTGGCCCGATTGCCGGTGCTGCTGACGAGGACCAGCAAGAGGATTCCGAACGCCCAGCGCGCGGGGCGCTGCGAGTTCGAAGGGCCGCGAAAAATCCACCCTCTGGCGAGGGTAGCTACTGAAAATTGACGATTCATGACGTTGTGTATGTGAAACGGGTGATCATGCGAGGATCTCGTCGATGACGCGTCCGTGCACGTCGGTCAATCGAAAGTCACGTCCCGAATAGCGATAGGTCAGGTGTTTGTGGTCGAAGCCCAATTGATGTAACACGGTGGCGTGAAAATCTGGCATCGTCACCTTGTTTTCGGTCACTGCCATCGCCAGTTCATCGGTCGCCCCGTAAGTCATGCCGCCACGCACTCCGCCGCCGGCCATCCACACGGTGTATCCATCGATGTGATGATCGCGTCCCACCTTCGTCGGATCCTTGACCTGTTGGACGGTCGGCGTGCGGCCCATTTCGCCGCCCCAGATGACCAACGTCTCGTCCAGCATGCCACGTTGCTTGAGATCCGTCAGCAGTGCCGCGATCGGCTGGTCGGATTCCTTGGCCAACCGAGTGATGTTTCTGACGATCGAACCGTGGTTGTCCCAGGGCTGGCCGGCGCCGTGGTAGCACTGGATGTAGCGGACCCCGCGTTCGGCCAAACGTCGCGCGTAGAGCAGGTTGCGGCCTTGAATCGAATCGCCGTACAGCTGGCGAATGTGCGCGGGTTCTTGCGACAAGTCGAACGCATCCGTTCCGGCGCGTTGCATCCGAAAGGCAAGTTCCATCGTGTGGATGCGGCTTTCCAGACGCTCGTCTTCGGCACGCTGTGCGGCGTGCCGCTGATTCAGGAATTGGGCGAGCGCGACCTGTGCCCGCTGCGAACCCGCTCGCACATCGCGACGCGTCAGGTTGGGCACGATTTGTTTGCCCGTGCTTTCGCTGTCGATGTGCGTTCCCTGGTACACGCCCGGCATGAACGCGCTGGTCCAGTTACGCGATTGGGCGGTCGGCAAACCACGTGGACACAACACGACAAAGCCCGGCAATTCATCGCTCTCATTGCCCAATCCGTACAACAGCCAAGAACCCAGACTCGGGCGTGGTAACGTCGAATGTCCACAATTGGTCAGCAACAAGCCGGGCGTGTGATTGGCGATCTCGCCCTGCATGCTGCGAATCACACACAAATCATCTGCATGCTCGGCCACGTTGGGAAACAACTCGCTGACCTCCAAGCCACACTCGCCGTAGCGTTTGAACTTGAACGGCGATCCGAACAGGTTGCCGGCGCGTTTGCGCTGGGTCGGTTGCAGCTGTTTCTTGACCGAATCGGGCAGCGGCTTGCCGTCCAGGCGATCCAGTTCTGGTTTGCGGTCAAACGTGTCCATCTGGGACGGGCCGCCGTTCATGAACAGGTGGATCACCCGTTTGACACGCGGTGGAAAGTGAGGCGCCAGCTCGCTGAGCGGCGATTCTTCCGGTGCCCGATCGGCCGATGCGGATTGCTGCAACATGCCGGCCAGCGCGATCGACCCCAGACTGGTCGACTGCAACCAGCTGCGTCGTGATAGGAAAGGGTTCATGTCGCTAGTCCACATATTGGAATTCGTTGCACATCAGTAACGCCTGTGCGATCAACGGCCAAGGTGAATCGATGAAACGTGATGGCGGGCGATCCGGATTCTGGAACCGTTTCTGAAATTCCACCAGTTTCAACGCTCGGGCAATTTCAGCGGCATCGGGGTCGCGTCCAAGCACCGACTGAAACAGGGACACCAGCTTGGGCCGATCATGCTTGATCCGTAGAAAATCCGCCGATGACACGATGGCCGCGGCCTGGTCGATCACCAAGGGTGCGTTCATCGTAAACAGTGCTTGTGGGGCGACAATACTTTCACCCCGCGCGGGTTGGGTTTGTACGGGGGCGGGAAAGTCGAACGCCCGCAGCGTCGGATCCAGATTGAATCGATTGATGAATCCATAGATCGCCCGGCGTCGAGTGTAGTCGCCGTCCCACAGACGTCCGGGGTGACCACCGATTCGTCGGTCCAATTGACCGGCGACCAGCAGCATGCTGTCCCGAATCGCTTCGATCGACAGATGTTTTCGATTGCCGCGCCACAGCCAGCGGTTCTCGGGATCCGCTGCCTGGCCGGCTTCGTGAGAGCGGCTGGATTGTTGATAGGTCTGCGACGACACGATCCGACGCACCAGGTGTTTGACCGACCAGTCATGACGCAGGAAATCGTCAGCCAGCCAGTCAAGCAATTCGGGGTGCGTCGGCCGGCTGCCTTGCAATCCGAAATCCGACGGCGTGGTGACCAGGTGGGAACCGATCAAGTGCCCCCAGACGCGATTGACGAACACGCGGGCGGTCAAGGGATTGCCGGCCGATGCGATCTTTTCGGCCAGTTCCAACCGGCCGCTGCTGTCCTGGGGGAATGCGTCTTGCTGCGGATCCAGGATCTTCAAGAAGCGTCGCGGCACCGCCTCGCCGCGGGCCGAGGCATCGCCGCGGATGAAGACATAGGATTCCGGAGGACGCTTTCGGTCGGCCAGGACCATCGCCCGTGCCGGCGCGCCGGGATGAAACGTCAACAGTTCCGCCAATTCCGTCTCACGGATTTTCTGCGCGATCGATCGGTTGTTGTTCTTGGCCTTCTTTCCGTCCGCACCGTCGATCTTGGCGTCGATGGTGGCGCGTTTCTTTTGATAGTCGGCCACTTCGGCGGGAGTCGGTCGATAGGACGCCAGGATGGGTTGTTTCGTTTCGTCCAACGGATTGACGCGTGCGGCGGCGGCAAACACGCCACGCAACGAGTAGTAGTCCGCGGTCGGGACGGGTTCGAACTTGTGATCGTGACAACGGGCGCACGCCGCCGTGATTCCCATCAACCCGCGCGTCGTGACGTCGATCCAATCATCCAACGCTTCGGCTTGCGCTCGGCTGGAATAGGGGCCGGAGGCATAAAACCCGAGCGCGGCCATCTCCGGTGCGTCGGGCGCGAATCCCATCAAGTCGGCCGCCATTTGTTCTTTTAAAAATTGATCAAACGGCTTGTCGTCGTTCAATGATCGGACGACGTAGTCCCGATAGGAAAACGCGAACGGGTGGTAGTGTGGCGTGCGGGTGTCGGGGCGATAATTGTTGTCGGTGTCGCCATAGCGAACGACGTCCAACCACAACCGCCCCAGATGTTGTCCGAACTCCGGTGAAGCGATCAGCCGGTCGATCCACTGTCGTGTCGCGGCATCCCGGTCGATCTGTGCGGCTTCGACAAACGCGGTGATTTGGTCATACGTCGGCGGCAGCCCGGTCAGGTCATGGTGCAATCGGCGCAGCAGCGTTGCCGGGTCGGCCGGGTCGGAAGGTGCCAGAGCGACTTCGGCCAGCGAATCCGCAACGAAGCGATCGATCGCATTGGTTCCCCACTCGCCCCGACTTGATGGGGATGACGGCAGCGTGACCGGCGCGACCGGTTGGAATGCCCAGTGACCGGCGGCTTGATCAAACAGGTACTCTTGGTCGCCCAAACGAGAAAACTCGGTTTCGCCCATGTCATCGGCCGGACCGATCGCACCACGCTGCACCCATTGTTCGAACAACGCGATCGCTTCGTCATCCAACCGCTGGTCCGGCGGCATCTGCAGATTGTCATCGTCATATCGGATCGCGGTCACCAACAGTGACGCGTCCGGTTGTCCGGGGACGACGGCCTTGTCGGTCTCGCCACCTTCGATCCATCCCGATCGGCGGTCCAACAGCAGTCCGCCCTGTTGCTCACCGGCCTCCTCGCTGTGACACTCGTAGCAGTGCCGAACCAACAGCGGTCGGATCTTTTGCTCATAGAACCGCACATCCTCCGCCGACTCTTCGGCCCGCACGGATCCCGCAATCAAACCGCAAACGAGAGCGGTGAAGACGGCAAAGGGGACGACGGCATGGCGACGTGAACGAGCTAGCATCGACAATTCAGCGGTTGGGATGGCGAAGAATTCACCGTGGCGGGGGACCGCGATGCGGCCGACTCCATTGTGATCGACCCGGTCAGCACTGTCTAGTTCAACGGAGGGGGTGGGCGGACGCCCCCAGGGCTCGGGCAGGTCTCATGGCTCGGGCAGGCAATGCCGCGATCGCGAGGTTGCCCGGATAGGGCGCGTCGTGCATGGGGGCTGTCGAAACACGGTGCGCGATCAGCTACGCTTCACCAAGCCTGTCCAGTGTTCCCATCCGACGTTCGAGCCCAAGAGGCGGTCAGTTCGATGCAAGTGTCGTTGCTCTACGGTCGCAGCGGAATCCGCGTGGCGTTGCCCGTCGACGCCGACGTGACGCTGATCGGCAAACCGGAAATGCCGCGTTTGGACGATCCGGTCACCGCCGTCCGTCAGGCCTTGACGCGGTCCCCGGGATCGGATGAAACGCCCGGATTGCAACAGATCGCCGACGGGGCCGCGAGCGCGTGCATCGCGATCTGTGATATCACGCGACCGGTCCCCAATCAGCTGTTCCTGCGGCCGATGGTCGAGACGCTCGTTGCGGCCGGCGTGCCGCTCGATCAAATCACCGTGTTGGTCGCGACCGGATTGCACCGCCCCAACTTGGGCGATGAGCTTGCCGAATTGGTCGGCGACCCGTGGGTGCTGGAGAACGTGAAGGTCGTCAACCACGATGCGCTCTGTGACGAAGACCACATCGATTTGGGCCGCACCGCCACGCGGCAAACACCGATCAAGATCGATCGGCGGTTCGTCCAGGCCGACGTGCGGATCGCGACCGGGTTGGTCGAACCGCATTTTATGGCGGGGTATTCAGGGGGCCGCAAAGTGATCGCGCCCGGATTGGCCCACGCCGACACCATCCGGACGTTTCACAACCATCAATTCATGTCCAATCCCGCCGCGGCCAATTGCAATCTGGATCGCAACCCGCTGCACGAGGAACAGTTGGAAATCGTCGCGCGGATCGGCGGCGCCTACGCGCTGAACACCGTCATCGACGAGCATCGAAATCTGTCGATGGTCAACTTCGGCGAGATCACGGCAAGCCACCGGGAAGCGGTGTCGTTTATCGAGCGGTATTGCCGCGTCGCCGTGCCGCGACCTTTTCCGACCGTGGTCACCAGCGCCGCCGGTTACCCGTTGGATAAAACGTATTACCAAACCGTCAAGGGAATGGTCGGGGCGATGGACATCCTTCAGCCCGGTGGCAATTTGATCATCGCGTCCCAGTGCGGCGAAGGGCTGGGATCGAACGCCTACGCCGCCGCCCAAACGACGCTGACCCGGTTGGGGCCGGAGGGGTTCTTGCGATCGATCCGAGACAAACCGTTTGCGGACATTGATGAGTGGCAAACCCAAATGCAGACCAAAGCGACACAGCAAGGCAACGTCTATCTTTACTCTTCGCTTCCACCAGAATCTCGGGCGTTGACCGGCGTGATGATCAGCGACGATCTGGAAGCGACGATTCGAGCATCGGTTGATGCCAGCGCGTGCAAACGCGTCGCGGTCATTCCCGAAGGTCCTTACGTGATCCCGTTTGTCCAAGATCCTGGATCACCCGGCGGGCCTTGGGGATGAAGTCGGGGTGATCGACCAGCCGCATCACCGCGGGGCTGTTCATTAAATGTCGCACCAACTGCGGATCCACCCCGCGCCCCTGTTCGATCCACTGATTGAGCGCCGGGTCGTTTCGAATCTCATCGATCGCGGTGGCGATCTCCGGGTCCGATCGCAACTCGACAACGCCCGGGTTTTCCAGCACCCGTTGGATGTTTTGTGGATCGCCCAAACCGCGCATCGTCTGGTGGATTTCGCCGACCCCGGAAAGGAACTCAAAACGTTCGAACGGGTTGTAGTCTCGAATCAGCGGCCCGAGCACGCTTTGTCGGGTCCGCGAGGCCCATTCATCGACCGCCATCGCGACGGCGTTCTCGCGGATGTCATCACCGCGCTGCCACATCTGCAAACTGATCAATCCGCCGAGCAGGAGGTAACAGATCGCAACCCCTTCGGCCAGGCCGACGACAAAGCCGGCGAAATGATTGACCCATCTGAATTTGCGACGCTTTAAAAAAATGCGATTGCCGATGATCGTGATCCCCAGCGTCGTCACCAACGAGATCAGCACGCCGATCGCAGCGATGCAGAGAAATCGATTCGTCAGCCCGCTGGTTCCGAACCGCTGGGCAAACGCATCTTGGTACTGCATTCCGATCGCAGGGGCGTAGGCGACCGCGGCGACCAACGCGACGACGGATGCCGCGATCCGGCCGAATCCAACTTTGAATCCGCCCCAACCGGCCAGGGCCGTGATGACGATGGTGATCGCCGTGACCTGATCACCGCGGCGGAACATTAGAAACGCCCCGGCAAGGCTGATCAGCACCAACGGAAGGAACAGCCACAAGGGCATCTCAATCGGGTCCCCCGGCCTGGGCTTTCGTCGTTTTTTCTTGCGTCGAAAGCGACTCGTTTCGGTCTGATCGGCCATGGGGGGATTTGCGTGGCGGGGATGAATCGGTTGATTCCTGTCAATGATAGGCCATCGGTCGACCCGATCCGGGCGCAATGCGGAAACCGAATCACAAAAAAAGCCGGGCCCGCATCGCTGCCGGCCCGGCTGGGATCGTCGTGAACATGCGATCGGCGTCGGAACGCCCTCACTGATTGAGTTGCTCCTGGATGGTTTCGCCGCTTGCCCGTGTCCCCAACGCCCCCCACAATCCGTAAGGGCTTTGCGAGCCGGGGCTGCGATTTCCAGTCCCGCCGTCCAACACCGTTCCATCGGTCGAGTCGCCCGCTTCGATGGAATCGGTAATGAAAATCACGGCGCCATCACCCATCAGGATGTGGGCACCGCCCTGGTGGCGGCTGCTCGCCGACAGCACGCCGGGGGTGGTGTCTTCGAGCGACATGCAGGTTTCGCGATTGGGCGGCAGAATCGTATTCATCGCCGTGTAGGGTTGCAGCCCGCTGGCCCAGCGGAACCCGCGGCCTTGGTTGGCGGCCATGATGTCGGTCAGCGAGGGATCCCAAAACCGGGGGCGATCGGGATCGATGTCGTCGCGACACGCGGTCGGATTGTTGCGCAGGCCGCTGAAGGTGCCGGGAGCGAAGCTGTGGGCGAGCGTTCGGATGTCACGGTCGCCCAGGTCGGTCGCGATCTCGCCGAACATGATGGTGTTGGACAACCCGTCCAACACATCGCGAAACTTCTTTGCCACCCGCGGCACAAACATTCCTCGCCCGGCCGCGAGCAGATCCAGATTGGATGCGGTGTGGATCTTGATCTTCGGGAATCCACGCAGGTTGTACCAGTACGGACCGTTGTCGGTGTAGTGCAAGGCATCGCCCAGGCAGGCCGCATAATTGGTGCGGCCCATCGCCGGCAAACCGACGCCGGGATCACTCGGGCAGCGAAGCGTCGGGATCTCCGTCATCCACGGCGGGTAAGCATTGTTGCTGGAATTGACATTCACCACGCGATTGGGTTCTTCGGTCGGCGTCGGCCCCATCGCAGGCCACGGAGGAACGCGTGGCACGCCGGGAGTGGTCAGGTCCACGGCATTCGGATTGCTGATCTGATTCCAGACCGCTTGCTGTTCGATAAACGGTGTCAAACCGACCAGCGTGCTGAGCATCATCATGTTGCAGTCGTCACCGTACTGGCTGAACCAGCTGCCGGTGGGAGGCAGCCGACGCGTGCCGCTCATGTGGGTCGGCAGCTGCTTGTAGGCCGAATGGTAGTTGTGAACGGCCAGACCGATCTGTTTGAAGTTGTTGCCGCAGCTCATTCGTCGCGCCGCTTCACGGGCGGCCTGGACCGCAGGCAACAAAAGGCCGACCAAGATCCCGATGATCGCAATCACGACCAGCAACTCGACCAGCGTGAACGCGCGGGGTTTGTGTGCATCGAATCTCATTTTGGATACCTGACCGATTGATCGATGGAGAACGGACGAAGAATCACTGACGCTGTTCGGCCAACGCCTTTTGAGCACGTTGGCGGTTCTCCTGTTCCTGCTCAGTCATCTGGTAGGTCTGTGGCTGGATGACCATCGGTTCGCTGGAAGCACAACCCGCCACCGCGCCGGCGGCGGCTAGCAAGAAAAACAAGGGGATAAGATTCATGGTTCTGCCGATCAGAAGAGAGAAGAGAACGTTCGGGTTACCTTGACCTGTCGGTCAATCAACACCGAGGTCGCTGGCGGGTTGGTGCCTGACGCCATTGCGGCCCCCCCTCCTCGCCTTCGGATTCCTGTTTAATGCCAGACACTCAAACGCGACGCGAATCACCGCCGGCAGATCAACCGCCGCAAAACACGACGGCCGGACAGGCGGTGTCGACCCCGAGTCTGATCGCAACACTGTGTCTGGCCGCAACGTTGGCCCTGATCGCGACATCGATGGCGATCGTATTGTGGCGGATGGGACGCACGCCGTGGTGTGAGTGCGGGGGGGATTCGCCCTGGTCTGGAGAAATAGTTTCCCGGCACAACTCCCAGCACCTGATCGATCCTTATTCTTTCACCCACGTGCTGCACGGCATTCTGTTTTTTGCCGTGTTGTGGCCGCTGCGGCACTGGCTGAACGCTCGTGCCCGATTGATTGCGGCCGCCCTGGTGGAAGCGGGCTGGGAGATCTTGGAAAACACGCCGATGATCATCGAGCGTTACCGCCAAGCGACCATTTCGCTGGACTACTACGGTGATTCGATCGCCAACAGCGTCGCGGATCTGCTGGCGTGCCTGGCCGGGTACATGATCGCATCGCGATTGAGATGGTATTACAGCCTGGCCCTGTTGGTCGTCGTCGAAGCCGTTTTGCTAGCAACGATTCGAGACAGCCTGTTGCTAAATATCATCATGCTCGTGTGGCCCAACGATGCGATCCGGGAGTGGCAAATGTAGAGCTGTTGTCCCAACTGCTCTCCCAGTGTAGAGCTGTTGTCTCAACTGCTCTCCGAACGATTGGCACAATCGTTCCTGTCCGGCTAGCGTTTGACGCGGGCGTTGCCTTGCCAGATGCTCCACACCTGGTCTTCATCGGCCGGTTGGCCGTAATCGGTCAGCATGGTCGCGGCCAGGGCGCCGGTGGCCCAGCCGAATTGGGTGCTCTTTTCGACATCCCATCCGTTGAGCACGCCGTACAGCAATCCGCCGACGAAACCGTCACCGCCACCGATCCGATCGAGCACGCCGATTTGGCGAGGTTCGACGACCATGTACTCTTCACCGTGAGAAACGATCGCGCCCCACATGTGGGAGTTCGCGCTTTCCACTTCTCGCAGCGTTGTGGCGAACAAGGTCGTGTCGGCGTACTCCTTTTTCACGCGGCGAATCATTTCCTTGAAGCCTTCGATTTTGGCCGCGATGTCTTTGCCGCCGGCCTCGGGCCCCTGGATATCCAAGCACAATTGGAAATCCTCTTCGTTGCCGATCAGGATGTCCGACAAGCTGGCGATCTCTTTGAAGGCGGCCGACAGTTCTTCTTCACGTCCGACCCAAAACGATGCGCGGTGGTTGAGGTCGAACGAGATGCGTGCGCCATGTTTTTTGGCGGCACGGGCGATCTCCAGGCAGAACTGGCTGGTGTCTTCGGACAGTGCCGCGATCAGCCCGGACATGTGAACAATCTTGGCACCTTCGTCGCGGAAGATGCGATCCAGGTCAAAGTCTTTGGCATTCAGCAGACGCCCGACTTCGCCGGCGCGATCGTTTTGGACGCGCGGCCCGCGCGATCCCCAACCGCTGTCGGCCATGTTGATCTGGTGGCGAACGCCCCAAGGGGTTGCTTGTTCGAATTCCGGCCCTTCGTAATCCATGTGTCGCCGCGCCAGATCATCCTTGATGAAACGTGCGATCGGGCTGTCTTTGACGAACGCCGTCAGGATCTTGACCGGCAACCCCAGGAACGACGACACGCTGCCGACGTTCGATTCGGCGCTGGTCGCTTGCATCTTGAACGTGTCACTGCAGTGAAACGGCTGATGGTCGACGGGCGTCAGACGCGTGCCCATGCTGGTGGGGATGACGAGGGCATACTTGGCATCATTGCGAAGTTCGATCATTTCCGAGGGTCTCGTTGGGCGACGAAGTGGTTGGGGGAAAGTGGGATAGGCTTCCAGCCTGGCGGCGGTTGTGTTTGACAGGCTGGAAGCCTATCCCACGGTGTTGTCAGATGGTGACCGATGCGAATCCGCCATCGATCGCGATGTTTTGGCCGGTCACAAAGGACGACGCGTTTCGGCTGGCCAGCCAGATCGTCGCGCCGGCCAACTCTTCCGGTTTTCCGAATCGGCCCATCGGTGTGTGTCCGATGATCTGACCGCCACGTTCGGTGTAGCTGCCGTCGTCGTTGAACAGCAACTTGCGGTTCTGTTCAGCGGGGAAGAATCCGGGGCTGATCGCGTTGACCCGAACGCCCGTGGTCGCCCATTCGCGGGCCAGCCACATCGTCAGGTTGATCACCGCGCTTTTGGCGGCCGAGTAAGCCACGACGCGCGAGAGCGGGATGATGCCGCTCATCGAAGCGATGTTGATGATGCTGCCGACGCCGGCGTCGATCATGTCCTGGCCAAAGATCTGGCTGGGCAACAACGCACCGCCGACCAGGTTCAGATCGAACACGTCGCGCCAAGCGTCCAGCGGCAACTTGCAGAAATCGCCGCCCGGCGGAATCGTCGCCTCGGGACGGTTTCCACCAGCCGCGTTGACCAGCACCGATGTCGGGGCGCCGGCCCAGTCGGCGATCGCGACGCGGGCCGCATCGAGCGACTCGGCACTCAACCCGTCGGCGGCAAAAAACTTTGCCTCGCCGCCGGCGTCGGTGATCTTCTTCGCTCGCGCTTCACCACGCTCGGCGTTGCGACCGATCACGGCGACCTTCGCGCCCGCCGACCCGAGTGACTCTGCCATCAGCCCGCCCAGTTCGCCGGTTCCGCCAATCACCGCCGCGACGTCGCTTTTTAATTCAAATAGATTGTTCATGGCCGGTAATTTAATCTTTCGATCAGCCGGCTAACAGAGTGGCGCGACAGATTCCTCGCAAGAGAGAAGAAGGGGCCAACACGGATGCCCTCACCCGCCGATCGAATACATCGGCCGCTGCGGAGGCGAAAAGCCACCGTCGTCAATCCCGTGGCCGGCCGCCTTGGCCGAAACCGCCGCCTTGAATTGATCGATCAATGCGTCGTCACTTGCCCCGCTGCGGACCAGATCACGGATCGGAAACTCGTTCTGGGAAAACAGACAGTTTCGAATCGCTCCGTCCGCGGTTAAACGAATTCGGTCGCATGCATCACAAAACGGCTCGGTCACCGACTGGATCAATCCGATCGGCTGTCCCCCGGCAAGCCGAAAATCTGTTGCCGGTTGCGAGGCGACCGGCGGCGGTACCGGAACCATCGGTCCGAATTCCCGCTCGATGATGCCACGGATCGTCGCTCCGCTGAGCACATTCTCGGTCCGCCACGATCGGTCGGTGTCCAGCGGCATGAACTCGATGAACCGAATTTGAACGTTCCGCTCGATGGCGAACTTCACCAACGAAACGATTTCCGTTTCGGTGACCCCTTTGACCGCCGTCGTGTTCAGTTTGATCGTCTCAAATCCCGTCGCGATCGCGGCGTCGATCCCGCGGACAACCTGATCGATTCCACTTCGCCGCGAGACCGTTTGAAAGTTCGCTTCGTCCAATGTGTCGATGCTGATGTTCAATCGCTTCAGACCCGCCTGACGCAGCGGTCCGGCGAACTGCTCCAGCAACATCCCGTTGGTCGTCAACGACAAATCGTTCAATCCGCTGATCGCCGAGAGCATCGCGACCAGCTTGGGCAAATCCTTTCGCACCAGCGGTTCACCGCCGGTCAACCGAATGTCTGCGATGTCACAACGCGACACCAGCAGCCTGGCGATCCGCTCGATCTCTTCAAACGTCAGCAACGTCTCCCGCGGCGCGAACTCGGCGCCGACTTCGGGCATGCAATAAAAACAACGCAGGTTGCAGCGGTCCGTCACGCTCATCCGCAGACTGCGGTGCACGCGACCGAACCGATCGATCAGCGGATCACGGCTGCGGCGATCACTGCTTCGGTTGTCGGCCGGACGGTTCTCAGGTGCAGGCGTATTCAATCGTCTCGCGTGGATCTGAAAGGCATTGGCATCGAGTCGCTGACAGCATGTTGTACAGCAAACGACATGAATTGCCGAGCAATCGTGGCGACCTTGGCTGCCGCTGGATGCCTTGCATTTTCCAAGCTCTGGCGAGCGTCGCTACATCAAACAGTCATCGACCAGCTGGCGAGCACCTGGGTGGAGTGCTGGAACGGGCCGATGGGGTGGGCAGGCGATACGGTTCGATACAAAACGCAGGCTTCGCCAGTCCTCAAGGGGGGAGAGTGGTGAATTATTTGGCGGTTAAGGAGTCGCTGGCGGTCGTTGCGCTTTGCATCGCGAATTCGTTGTCGTTACTTTCGAACACCTTGTCGTCGCCGAAGCGGGCATCTTCGGCGTCCGGCCAGACTCATCTCCTGTCTCGTCTTTCTCTTATCGGCCGGTGTGTCATCGCGCCGAGTCGTAGGTGGTGGTCATGCGAACGCGATGCGATCGATTTCGAGGGGTGTTGTTGGTCCTTGCCGTGATTGGCACTTGGGGGTTCAGCACCGTGGGGGCTCAAGCCGGTGAGTTCCCGGTCAAAACCGCGCGAGAGATCCGGCTGATGAAGGCCAAGGTTCGCGCGGCACAGTTTCTTTCCAAAGCGACGTTTGGTCCGACCCAGGAGTCGATCGAATCACTCGCCCGCCGGATCAGTGAAGTCGGTTACAAGCGCGCGACATCGCAATGGATTGACCAGCAATTCGCGCTGCCCGCGACGTCACATCAAGACGTGGCGTTGGACATCATTCAAGTCGATGGGAACGAGCCGGACACACAGGGCATCAGTGTTTCGTTGTATCGGTACCAGGCATGGTGGCACATCGCACTGACCGGCGAAGATCAGCTTCGCCAACGGGTCGCGTGGGCACTGTCACAGATCTTTGTGATCGGCGACTCGGGAACGGGATTTAACAACGACGACCGGCGATCGATCGGCGGAGGCCAGGTGACGATCGTGGATTGGTTGGGGATGTCCCACTATTACGACATGCTGTCCGAAGGGATCGATGGGACGTACCGCGAACTGTTGGAAGACGTCACCTACCACCCCTGCATGGGAGACTGGCTCAGTTCCCGCGGCAATCGCAAAGCCAATCTCTCGGCGGGACGGTTTCCCGACGAGAACTATGCGCGCGAAATCATGCAGCTGTTTTCGGTCGGGCTGTACCACCTGCATCAGGACGGCCGACTGAAGACGGACGAGAATGGCAACTTGATCCCCACCTACGACAACGAACAGATCAAGGAGCTGGGGCGGCTGTTCACCGGATTCAAGTACAAGCACTATTCCAGAAGCGACTTTTACGTGCCGCGGAACTTCGGCGAGCCGATGCAGATCCATGTCCCCGAGCACGACAACAACTTGAATTATTCAGAAGACCCCAATGCCCCGGCCAGCAAGACGGTCTTCGGCACGGTGCTGCCGCCGCTTCCGACAACGATGACGCAAGACGACGTCAAGGCGGAAATCGGCGCGGGGCTGGACGCGATCGCCAATCACCCCAACGTGGCGCCGTTCATTTGTCGCCTGTTGATCCAGCGGTTGGTCAAATCCAATCCGTCACGCGGTTACCTGAGACGGGTGACGCGTGTTTTTAATGACAACGGAGACGGCGTCCGCGGCGATCTGCGGTCGGTCATCAAGGCGATCTTGACCGACCCGGAACTGTACCGTGGCCAGCGTCCGGTGCGGCGGCGGAATCCGCTGCGGGTGGATGTGATCACGCGTGGCACCGAGTACAGCCGTTTGCGCGAACCGATCCTGCGCCTGACGTCGCTGATCCGAGCGATGCGACCGACGACGAACTATCCCGCCGGCTACATGATGCTTTCGCGCAACGTTGGCGACGAGATCGGTCAGATGGCGTTCCGATCGCCGAGCGTATTCAATTTTTATTTGCCCGATTTTCAGCCCCCGGGCGACTTGATCGGCTACACACCGACTCGGCGAAATCCCTATGACTCACTGTTCGCACCCGAGTTTCAAATCCTCAACGGCGTGACCGCCAACAAGACGCTCAACCGGTTGCGTAGCTGGGCCTACAACCGTTACGTGCAGTACGGGATGCGCGAGGGCAGTTGCCGGATCAGCTTCCACTTGGAACCGGAATTGGAATTGGCCCGCGATCTGGAAAATCTGGATGAGATCCTGTGTCGATTCGACCTCTGGCTGTGCAACGGTTCGATGAGCGAAGCGACCAAGACCAGCATCAAGGACGCCATCCTTAGCGAACCGCGTGCCTCGAACGTCCAACGCGTCGAAGTGATGCTCAACGCCGTGTTGCTGTCTCCCGACTGCGCGGTCGAACAATAGCCCCGCGGCGGTCTGGCCGCCGCGTCATCGCTTCGAGGAAGTCGCCTCGGAGCTCTTTGAACACTCTTCTGCTTTTCCGGATCCTCTGCCATGAATCTTCACCGCAACGAATCGGTCTTCACCTCACGTCGCGCGTTGCTCAAAGCCGCCGGCGGGTGCGGCTTGATGACGAACACGTCGTTGATGGCAACGTTGTTGAACCTCCAGGCGACCAAGTCGCTGATGGCAGCGGAAACGAATCCGACCGGGTACAAGGCGATCGTTTGCCTGTTTCTGCTCGGCGGCAACGATTCCTACAACATGCTCGCGCCTTACGACGGGACCGCGACCAGCGGGGAGTACGGCAACTACGTCAGTGTGCGTGGCGGGATTCATGACCCCGACAACAATCCCGGCGGTCTGGCCTTGGACCAGAACGCGTTGGTTCCGATCCTCGGCCCCGATTCGAGGAACTTTGGGCTGCACCCCGGCATGGCCTCCCAAGCCTATGATGATCCCCAGCCCGATCCGTTGCCCGACCCGTCCACCACCGGTGTGGCCGGGCTTTACAACACCGGCAAGCTAAGCTTCGTCGCCAACGTCGGATCGCTGGTCGAACCGACCACGCGGGCACAATACAACTCCCGCGCCGGGCTCCCGCTGGGCTTGTTTTCTCATGCCGACCTGCAACGCCACTGGCAAACCGGGTTCCCGCAATCGCGCAGCCAGATCACCGGATGGGGCGGCCGGATGGCCGATCTGCTGCAAAGCACCAATTCGAATCCGGCCGTCTCGATGAACATCTCGGTCAACGGAATGAACCTGTTCCAGACCGGTTCGGACGTGATCCCCTATGCCATCGGAACGGGCGGTGCGACCAAGGTGAACGGGTACGCGGGAAGCCTGGGACGCCAGGATTTAATGAATTCCAGAGCCATTAACAATATCCTGGACCAGACCTACAGCGATCTCATCGCAAAATCGTTTGCCGAAACCCATCGCAATTCAGCCGAAGCGGCGCTGGAGTTCAACCAGGCCACCGATGCGGTGACGATCAACACTCCCTTTGCGTCGGAAAACCCCAGCAACCAGCTCAAGATGGTTGCCAAGGTGATCGGTGCCCGGCAGGCCCTGGGCCAGACGCGGCAGATCTTCTTCGTCACCAACGGCGGCTGGGACAATCACAGCGGTCTGATCGGAGCCCAGCAAACCAATCTGGCCGAAGTCAGCCGCGCGATCCGATCGTTCTATGACGCCACCGTCGAACTGGGCATCGAAAACGACGTCGCCCTATTCACCGCCTCGGACTTCGCCCGAACCTTGGGCTCCAACGGCCAGGGCAGTGACCACGCCTGGGGCGGCAACCAGATCGTCGCCGGCGGCAGTGTCGCCGGCGGGAAACTGTTCGGCAACTACCCGACAGACTTACTGAACCCCGTCGACTCGTTCGCCGGCAACCTGAACCTGGGCCGCGGACGGCTGATCCCGACCACCTCGGTCGACGAATTTGCCGCCGATCTGGCGATGTGGTTCGGCGTCGGAAACAATCAAGATCTGGTCGACGTGATCCCCAACATTCGGAACTTCTACTCCGCCGGCTCCACCGCCGGGCCGCTCGGATTGTTCGGCTGACAAATGTGGGATAGGCTTCCAGCCTGTCAGCACGGTTTGACAAGCTGGAAGCCTCTCCCACAATCACCGTTCCGATGAGCTACGACGACGAAGACGACGACGACTTTGATTACGACGAATTCGTCGAGCGGGAATTCGGCACGCCGCTACGTTCGCGAGACACGCCGCTGCACTGGCAACTGGTCGCCATCGGATTGCTGTTGTTGTTCGCACTCGTAACCTGGATGTCGCTCGGACTTTGGATGCCGTTTTAAATTGTGACCCCGGCGTCACACCCGGCCTGCGTCACACGCTCGACACGCTGATCGGCGACGGGGTGGTCGCGTCGGCGGTCTATCGCCGCAGCACCGCATCGACCAACAGCGACGCGCTGGCCGATTTGCAATCCGGGCAGATCGACGAGGGCTTGCTGCCGCGGCTGTACTTGGCCGATCGCCAAACCGCCGGCCGGGGCCGCCACGGAAATGCCTGGGTCAGCGAAGACGACGCGCTGACGTTTTCCTTGGCCGTGGAATTTGATCTGGCCCACCGCGGTGCCGCCGTCTTGTCCCCGGCCGTCGGCGTCGCCGTCGCACGCGCCATCGAATTCGCCTGTGCACCCTGCCGCGTCGCGCTGAAATGGCCCAACGACATTTGCGTCCTGCGTTCACCCGAGCCTGCCGTCTCGCCCTCGCTTTTTAAACTCGGCGGCATCCTGATCGAAACGGCCGCCTCGATCGATCAGCGGTTGGTGATCGGTGTCGGATTGAACCTGAACGGCACACCCGAATTGAATGCCCCGCACGCCACCCCGCCGGCATCGATCGCCGAGATCACCGCGCGACACGTCGGCCGCGAAACACTGCTGGCCGCCCACGCCGAGTCCCTCACGGAAATGCTCGGCGAGCTAACGGGAGACCCGGCGGCACTGATCCGGCAATATCGAATGCGTTGCGCGCTCGCCGGCAACGAGCTGTCGCTCCGACAGAGCAGCGAACTGATCACCGGGCACTGCACCGGCATCGCCGACGACGGATCGCTGGAGTTGATCGTCGATGGGACCCGCCGGCACTTCCGCAGCGGCCAAGTCCATCGCATCCGTCCGCTGTAGCGACGCGGCAACGAGTACGACGGCCCTTCCGGGCGATCGCTCCTCGCTGCTACGCAGCGAGAAAAAATCGCCTGAAGGCTAGACGCCAACGCTTGCTGAATCTTTACCCTTTGATCCGACGCGGTTACCCCACCGTCACATTCGCTTGGCACTGCGGGCACCAATACAAATCCCGCGCCGCGATTTCGATTGTTTCGATCGCGTGCTGGCATCGGGGGCAGGTCGCTTTGCCATACACGCGAAACCGATCGCGACCTTCCAGTGTGGCAAGCGGCGCGGCGGCTTCTTTGGCCGTGACCGTCACGATCTTCCCGTACTTCAGTCCCTTCCGCATCATCTTGATCAGGGACTTCCAAAGCGTGTCGAACGTCGTCTCATCGATCGCGGCACCGGCGGTCCGCGGGTCGATTCCGGTTTCAAAGAACAACTCGGCGCGAAAGATGTTCCCGACGCCCGCGATCACCGACTGATCCAAGACGAGTGCGCCGATCGGCTTCTTGCTGCTTTGAACCTTGTCCCACACCAATGCCTTCTTGCGTGCCAAGGATCCATCAGCGAGCGGATCTGGGCCGAGCTTCTCGATCACTTTGGCGCGAGTCTCGTGATCAATGACACGGCAGGTGGTGGGACCGCTGAGGTCCAGCGAACGTGTTTGCCCCACCAGTCGCATGCGGACCGCCCCGACCGCCGGCGGTGGCGGCGCGGCGTGCACGCGGTATTTCCCGTAGCGACCGAGATGAACATGAATCATTCGATCGTTTTCGAAGTGATAAAACAGGTGCTTGCCGACCGCTTCGCAATGATCAAACACGACGCCGGAAACCTTTCTCGCGTCGCCGCGGAATCGGCCTTGCGGACTGGTCACCTGCAGCGGCTGTCCGGAAAACCAGTCGGTGTGCTCACGGGCATAGAAATGTGTCTTGTGTCCTTCGGGCATCGCGCTGGCAGTGATGGGAAGTGATCAGGAAGGTAGGAGTCAGTATCCGCAGTTGTCGAGTGTCTGATTCGGATTTCGGTGACTGGGTCATATGTGGTAGCGGAATTCGCCAAGAATTTCGGCTTTTCCCGTGTGGGCTGCTGCGAGACGAAAGCCTTGGCGGCTTCCGCTACGGGTTGCGGGACAAAGCCTAATGGTGGTTGACGCCCGCCGGCATCATCAGGGCAGCCACGACAAAAAAGGAATGTGGTTGACAGCCGAATCGCACCACCTTACTATTTAAATAGCACACTCATCCACTGGTTCCTTTTCACAGGTCCAGCCATGTTTTTTTCGATCGACGTTCAAAGCGACGTCGCGATCTATTTGCAGCTTGTCCGGCAGGTCAAGTTCGCCGTTGCCGCGGGCACGATCCGCCCGGGGCAGTTGCTGCCGAGCGTCCGCGCGCTCAGCAACCAAGTCGCGCTCAATCCCAACACCGTCGCCCGGGCCTTCAACCAACTGCAAGCCGACGGGGTGATCGAAACCCTTCGCGGCCGCGGCATGGTCGTTCGCGAGGGCGCGGTGGAGATCTGTCGCGGCGATCGCGAGACGGTGTTGAACGAGCGGATCGGATCGGTCTTGTCGGAAGCTTGGCACGCGGGGCTTTCGAAAAAGCAGATCAAGACGTTCGTGGAGGATCATCTTCGCGAGCTGAGCGAGACTGAACCGGCGGTCTTGGTGACGTCGACCGATCCGGGCGAAAACGGAGGCGTCAAAAATGAGTAGCGAAACAGAAACACACGACCTTCAAGATGAGCGGAGTCAACGTGCGATGGAACCCGTGATCACAACCGACGCCCTGACGATGCACTTTCGTCGTTGCGACGCATTGATGGGCGTCAGCTTGGAAATCCAACCGGGAACGGTGTTCGCGTTGTTGGGTGAAAACGGTGCCGGCAAGACGACGATGATTCGGATCTTGACCGGGTTTCAGAAACCGACCAGCGGCTCGTGTTCGGTGTGCGGCATCAACCCGCTGCGCGACCCGCAGGGCGTGCGACGTCAAATCGGCTACGTCTCCGACGCGCCGGCGCTGTACGACTGGATGTCGGTCGCCCAGATCGGCGGCTTCACCGCATCGTTCTATGACGCATCGTTTCTGCCGACCTACGAAGCGTCGATTCGGCGCTATGAGATCCGCCCCGAACAGAAGATCCGTCACCTGTCCAAGGGCCAGCGGGCGAAAGTCGCATTGTCACTTGCGTTGGCCCACGACCCGTCGGTGTTGATTCTGGACGAGCCGACCAGTGGTTTGGATCCCAAAGTGCGCCGCAACTTTCTGGAATCGATGATCGACCGCGCGGCGACGGGACGAACGGTGTTCCTGTCCAGCCATCAGATCAGCGAAGTCGAACGGGTTGCCGACACGATCGCGATCCTGCACCGCGGTCGGATTCGCTTGCACGGCCCGCTGGCGGAATTGCGTGAATCGATTCACGAGGTTGTGATTGATGTCGACGATCCATTGCGGTCGATCGCGCCGCCGCCGGAACCGGCCGAGGTGTTGACCGAGGAAACATCGGGGCGTTCGCGTCAGTTGTTCGTGCGGCATTTGACGCCGGAGATGGTCCACGGGCTTCGCGAAACTCCCGGCGTGACGGAGGTTCGGACGCGGGTGGCGACGTTGGAGGAGATCTTTGTCGCCTGCACGACCGATCGGCCGGCAGCGGCGATGAGTGCGGCCATTTAGAACGAACGTCAGACCCCGATGGAATCCTTTAGTCTCATCTGATCATGACCACCGAAGCAACACTCTCTGCACTGACAACGAGGCGGCACGAAGCTTCGTCGACCGCCTGGTTTTGGTGGAAGGAAACGCGTCAACTTGCGCCACTGATCGCACTGTTGGCGACCGTCTCGCTGTTGATCATCGTCATCAACGCCATCCTGGACGCCGCGATCGGAGGCCAGCTGCGTTTTCGACTGCCCCATGAAGTGACGATGCTGGTCTTTCCGGGCCTGTTCGCGACCGGAGCGGGGCCGTTATTAGTCGGCCAGGAACGTTCGCAACGCACCATCGATTGGCTGGCCTTGCTGCCGATTTCGTCCCAGCGGATCGCGACGACCAAATTGTTGGTCGCCATCGCCGGCTTGGCCGTGATGTGGCTGTTTGCGCTGTTGGTCATCACGACGTTTGGTCTTGGACGACGCGAAACGTCGTATTGGATGATCGGCAGCACGACCGGCTATTCCGGCAACCCGTTCAGTTATCCCGTTTGGATCTCCCATTCGTTGTTCGTCTTGGTGGCGGGCTATTTCGTCGCCTGGCGGATCAAGAACCAGTTTTATTCTTTGATCGCGCTGATCCCCTTGGCGTTCTCGCCGGTGATTGCCACGTCGTTGGTTTCGGAGTACGTCGGCCGTTCACTTCAGACGGGGCAACTGGATTGGATCAACTTTGGGTTCACACTGCTTGGGATTGTGATCGTGACCCCGCTGACCTACCGTGCGGCGATCGCCACACTCGGCGCCGCGGATGCGCCAGCGGTGACGCCGCTACTGGACGTCTCGCCGCATTCGCCGGCAAGCGAAACAAACGATGCCATTGCGCCGGCCTTTGGTACCCAAACCGCTCCGATCATTTGGCAATCGCTCCATTCGGCCAAAGGCATGCTGGCGATTTTGGTCGGCATGCTGCTGATCAGCTTCCTTGCGGCCGTTCAGCTTGCGGCGGTGGATCGGTACCGCGGCATCACGGGGTTGTTGTTTTGGCTGTTGCCGCTGGCTCCGTTGGCGGTTTGCTGGCTGGGGATCAGCGTGTTCAAGCACGACGGGGCATCGCAGCGGATCCGTTTCCTGGCCGACCGCGGCGTTTCGCATCGCAAGGCCTATCTGGCATTGCACGCGGTGCCGATTTCGATCCTTAGCGGATCGCTGTTGATCTACGGCGTTTGGAACATGACGGTGGTGCACGAGGAAAGTGTCTCGGGCTTTGCCGCCGGATTGCCGACGGTCGTCACGATGTTGATGTTTGCCGCGGTGATTTATTCAATTTCTCAATGGGTCAGCCAGTTCGTCCGCACCTTGATTTTGTCGGTCATCTTGGCCCCGATCCTGTCGCTGATCGCGGCCGGTTGGCTGTCGTTCGCCTACGTCTCGCTGGGGTTCCCGATTTTGGGATTGGTCCTGTGTATTGCTGCCCCGATGATCGCCAGTTGGTCGATGATGCGGCGCTACATGGATTCCACCGATCGACCGGTGACGTTCCTGGCTGCCGGGGTCGTGGTGGCGGTGATCACGCTGTTGCCGGTCGGCGTCGCGACCTCCTACGTGCTTTCCATCCCGGCCATGCATCCCAATCAGCGACAGCAGTTGCTGAACGAAGCACAAAGTGCCCCGGCGAGTAGCCATCGTTTTGTCTCGATTCCGATGGGCGGTTTTTTGGACAGCTTCCAACGCCTATCGTATCCCTATAACGACCCCATGCGTGACCTGAAAGAATCCCTGGAACACTATCAGATGGATCCGCAGGCGAGTGTACGGTTGCTGAAGTCTCGCCCCGACGACAATTTCATCGCGCAGACCAACCTTTACGACTATCAGCGTTGGCACGGCGGCATGATGCGGGCGCGGCTCCGTTGGCGTCAGGCCCAGAACGATCCGGCCCAGAACGATCCGGCCCAGAACGATCCGGCCTGGGCCGAGTTGGCTTCTTGGTTGGATGCATCGGGGGTTCTGCTTTCGGCGCTGCGTCGCGGTCGCTTGCTGACGGACCAGGAAATCGCCGATCGGCTGGAAGTCTTGTTGATCGACACACTGCGACACGACGTGCCACCGGAGCGTGACGATGACGCCGCCGTACAAATGGCGATCGCCGCGATCGGAACGCCGGCCAGTCGATCGGCGGCGCGACGCGGAGCGGTGGTGGCGACGTTGCAGTCCCTGCTGCGAAACGACAAGGACCGGTACTACAACTTCCGGCTGACCGCTCTGGAATGCCAACCCGAAGGCCTGGTGGGTTGGATGGAGCCTCGGATGCAGGATGCCTTTTTCATCGCCCTGCTGGAAGGAATTGAGGCGTCTGCCGGCCGGAGCGAGGATCAGGGCTGGCGGTTGAAGCTTCATGCTTTGCATCAACCCGGCGGCGTGTTCCAGACCAGCCGGTACGGGGACGAAATGCGTTCGATGCCGGCGATGGAAACGATGACGCTCGGGCGAATCAGTGGCTACGGCCAGCTTTGGGGCCGAGACTGGGAATACGTCAATTTCAATCACAGGAAACAACCATGAGTGCGACCCGAAAGACCTCTCGCGATCGGGCGATGATCGCTCTGACACTGACCCCGCCGATTGCGCTGATCCTGTTTTGCGTTTCCGCCGCCGCGACGTGGCAGGCCGGTTCGGCGACGATCCGCCCCCTGCTGGAACAATCCTTCTCATCCGAGTTGATCGATTCGCCATCGCCCGAGGCTGCCGATTACGCCGCTCGCACAAGCAAGGAGCAAACCAAGTCGTATCGCGAGCTGATTGCCGCCGTTGATTCGCTGAACTATCAGTATCAATTCCTGTTCGACGCGCTCGCCGAACAAGAGGACTTGTTCGACAACCTGGACCAGGAACACCCCGTCGACGCCTACATCGCAGAGTACTTGGCCGACGCGGCGCCGCTGCTGGAGATGGTCCGACAATTCAAGTTCCGCGCCTCGGCAATCTGGCAGCCCAATGAACTCGGCAATCCCTACCGTTTTTCGAATGGGATGCTGCAATCGCGCGGTCTCACCGATCTGCTGATGGTCGAGTTTCGCTCCGCGGTACGCGACAAACAAACCGACCGCGCGATCGAAGCGTTTGATCTGTTTGAGCGTCTTGATCCTGGGATCAATGCGTCTGCATCCCAGCGAATTCTGCCACTGGTAACTCGTTCGATCGCGTCGGGGATTTGGGGCGAAGCCGAGTTGAATCAACTGGACCGGCGGGTTCACGGATCAAGGGATCTGGAGGACATATGGCAAAACCGTCTTCGCGGGACAAAGTTGTCTCAGTTGCCGTGGTTGCTGCGCGGCGAAGTGAGCGAATCTTGGCGATACGACGCGATTCCCAAAACGTATGCCCCCAGTCGCCGCATCCAGTGGCTCCGGCACCAGGATGAATTCTCGCGGGTCCGCGGCATCGGCACGTTGGCCGCGATCAAGCAGGTCATCGAACTGGAAAACGAATGGGCGTCGCAATCCGAATCGGCGCTCGACCTCGCACTCCAGATCCCCGCGTACAACCAACACCATCACCCCGGCGGTTCGACACAGTACTTCGCCATCCTGTTTGCGGGGATCGCCAATGAACGCCGCTATGCCCGCACGGCGATCGCAGTCGCCCGTTACAAGCTAAAGTACGGCGATGACCCGGCGACACTTGATGATCTGTCGAAGGTCGGGCTGCCGCGAAGTGAAACGCTTGACCCGACCGGACATCCATTTCTATTTGAATCTGATGAACAGGGCTGTCGGTTGGGCAACGCGGCGATTGAGTTCACCGATGGGCGTGGTTATAGCGGCTTGTTTGACAGCCGCGATTCGACGCTGTCGTCAATCGTGAAGCAATTCGTGATGCTGGAATTTCGCTGAGAGAAACGCGGCGTGTGGCAAGTGGGGATCGGCGTCAGTGGCTCTCTCGCTTGCGCTTCGAGCTTGCATGGATCGGAACGCGGCGCCGCGTCATGCGCCGCCCAGGCGACGCGTCGTGCGCCGCTCGCTGACGCTTCCCGCTGGGGTGGCGTGCCGCTCGCTTACGCTTCCCGCTGGGATGGCGGTGATGCTGCGAGTTAACGCTTTTCGAGATCGAAGCGGTCCAGGTTCATCACCTTGCTCCAGGCCGCCGCGAAGTCCTCGGCAAACTTTTGCTTCGCATCCGCGCTGGCGTAGACCTCGGCGATGGCTCGCAGTTGCGAGTTCGAACCGAACACCAGATCCACCGAGGTCGCCCGCCATTTGACGTCGCCGCTCTGGCGGTCACGGCCTTCGAAGAAATGTTCGCAGATCGGTGACTTTTGCCACGTCGTGTCCATGTCCAGCAAGTTGACGAAGAAGTCATTGGTCAACGTCCCCGGTCGCTCGGTGAACACACCGAGGTTTAAGTTGTCCGCGTTGGCGTTCAACACACGCAAGCCGCCGACCAGGGCGGTCATCTCCGGTGCGGTCAGTGACAACAGGTTGGCGCGGTCGATCAACAGCTCTTCGGCAGGTCGGTCCAACTTGTGACCGAAGTAGTTTCGGAACCCGTCGGCTTTCGGCTCCAGCACCGCGAAGCCTTCGACATCGGTCTGATCCGCAGTCGCATCGGTGCGACCGGGATAGAACGCAACGTCGACGTCATGGCCGGCTCGCTTGGCCGCTTCCTCCACGGCCGCGGATCCGCCCAACACGATCAGGTCGGCCAGCGAAACCCGAATGTCGCCGGTCTGTTCGTCATTGAACTCGCGTTGAATCTTCTCCAGCGTCTCGAGGACCTTCGCCAGCTCTGCCGGCTGATTCACATCCCAGTCCTTTTGCGGCGCCAGTCGGATCCGCGCGCCGTTGGCTCCACCTCGTTTGTCGCTGTCGCGGAATGTCGATGCGGAGGCCCATGCGGTTTCGACCAATTGGGAGATAGAGAGCCCGGAATTGAGTAGTTTCGTTTTCAGCGTGGCGATCTCTTCGGATCCGATCAATTCGTGATCGACCGGCGGCACGGGGTCTTGCCACAATTGAGGCTCGGCAACCCAAGGACCCAGGCAGCGCGAGACGGGGCCCATGTCGCGATGCGTCAGCTTGTACCAAGCCTTGGCGAATGCTTTGTTGAACTCGTCCGGATTCTCGTAGAACCGTTTCGAGATCGGACCGTAGATCGGATCCAGTTTGAGCGCCAAGTCGGTCGTGAACATCATCGGGGCATGGGACTTGTCCGGAACGTGAGCGTCGGGCACGGTCCCCTGGGCCGCATCGTCTTTCGGTGTCCACTGGTGCGCGCCGGCGGGACTCTTGGTCAATTCCCATTCATATTCGAACAGGTTTTCAAAGTAACCGTGGGACCAGGTGGCCGGTGTCGACGTCCAAGCACCTTCCAGTCCGCTGGTGATGGTGTCTTCGGCATTGCCTTTCCCGAAGCTGTTCTTCCAACCCAACCCTTGATCTTCCAGCGATGCGCCTTCGGGGGCGGGACCGACAAACTTGCTCGGGTCCGCCGCACCGTGGGCCTTGCCCAAGGTGTGTCCGCCGGCGATCAACGCCACAGTTTCTTCGTCGTTCATCGCCATGCGGCCGAACGTCTCACGAATGTCTTTGGCCGCCGCCAACGGATCCGGCTTACCATTGGGGCCTTCCGGATTGACGTAGATCAGCCCCATTTGGACCGCGGCCAAGGGGTTCTGCAATTCGCGATCACCCGAGTAGCGTTTGTCGCCCAACCACTGCGTTTCTGGTCCCCAGTAGACATCTTGTTGCGGTTCCCAGACGTCTTCGCGGCCGCCGGCGAATCCCATCGTCTCAAAGCCCGCCGATTCGAGGGCACAATTGCCGGCAAAGACCATCAGGTCGGCCCAGGAGATTTTCTTGCCGTACTTTTGTTTGATCGGCCAAAGCAATCGCCGCGCCTTGTCCAGGTTGCCGTTGTCGGGCCAACTGTTCAGCGGCGCGAATCGCTGTGTGCCGTCGCCGGCGCCGCCGCGTCCGTCGGCGACGCGATAGGTGCCGGCGCTGTGCCAGGCCATGCGGATAAAGAACGGGCCGTAGTGGCCATAGTCCGCCGGCCACCAATCTTGGGAAGTCGTCATCAACGCCTCGACGTCCTGTTTCAATTCATCGAGGTCCAGCTTGTTAAATTCTTCGGCATAATTGAACCCTTCACCCATCGGATTGCTCTTGAGCGAATTCTGATGCAGGATCTGCAGGTTCAATTGGTTCGGCCACCAGTCGCCGTTGGAAAAGACGCCGGCCGCGGTGTGCCGGTTGGACGGATCAGGGACGTTGCCCATCACCGGGCACTTGCTGGTGATCTGGCTGTTGCCGCCAGAGGAGACGGCGGAGGGAGGGGTTTGCGCAAACCCGGCGGTGCCGAGACACAGCGCCGCGACGCCCGTCACGGAACGAGCGAGTCGGTTGATCGGGGGCATGATTTTTCCTGGGTGCGGGGACGAAATACGACGCGAAACGTTCCGAACCGTCGAGTCAGTTAGTATGACGGCCCGGCTAGTCGAAGGCTGTGAATTCTTCACTAACCGGCGTCTAGGGTCCAATGCGTTCCCGTCATGTCTGGTATGCACGGCGTGCATCGGAGGCGTTAATCGGCCCGGAATCGAGGGGGCTGGTCGCGGCCGTCGGAGAATGTTGGTCAAAAAATGGGTTGGTCAAAAAATGGGTTGGTCAAAAAATGGGGGGGCAAAAAATGGAAAACACGTGACGCTGGGGAACGTTCCCCAGCCGCTTTCATCCACGGCTCCCATTTTTTGACCAACAAATTTTT
>NZ_JACEHH010000119.1 GCF_014154935.1 Stieleria mannarensis | reverse complement strand
CGTTGAACTTAATCGGCAGCGACTTCATTGTGGCGGGTGATTTCTATTGACGTTGCGTTGAGTGTGTGACGGTGGCAACGTGTCTGTCTTTCGTCGCGCCTGTAGGCGCTTTTGCGGTTAGCCAGTTGTACGCGCTGGGCATTCTTGCCGCCCGTTTCTGTGTGCTTTGTTTCGTCTTTTGACTTGCGCTTTTTGCTCGGCGACACACCCTTGTTGTGTTCCCCGCATGTCGCGGTTCGAACCTTTCTGAACTCTGCTTCACTACAAGGAGATGCACTCGTGATGTCACACAAAAAACGAAATTGCAAAATCACCAAACGACTTGCCGAAGACATGTTGATCCGCAACATGGCCGAAGCAACCATCGACGCCTACACCTACCACGTTCGGAAATTCGCCGACTTTATCGAAAAACCGCTCGGCCAAGCAACCTGCGAAGACGTTAGAACCTTCCAACTCCATCTGATCCAAGAACGAAAGCTTGCCTACGGTTCGTTCAACCAAGCCGTTTGTGCTTTACGGTTTTACTATCGCCACACCCAGCCCATGCCCTGGCCGGTCACGATGGTTCCCTTCGGCAAACGTCCCAAGAAGCTTCCAACCGTGCTCGGCCGACAAGAAGTCGACCGACTGATCCAATGCACGGACAATCTGAAGCACCGAACCTTTCTGATGACGCTCTACTCCGCAGGGCTTCGCTTCTCCGAAGCGGCGGCCTTGAGGATCCCCGACATCGACTCGGGGCGGATGATGATTCGAGTCGCCAACGGCAAGGGCAGCAAGGAGCGTTTGATCCCGCTCTCACCGAGACTCTTGAAAGAGCTCAGACGCTACTGGCTCAAGTACAAGCCGACCGACTTGCTATTCCCGGGCAAGAAACCGGACAAGCCCTACGCCGACACCACGATTCGCAAAGCGATGAAGGAAGCCGGAGTGAAGGCGGGAATCAAACGCAGGATTTATCCGCATGTCCTGAGGCACTCCTACGCGACGGGACTTCTCGAAGCCGGGGTGGACTTGTTGACGATCAGCAAGCTGCTTGGTCACGCCAGCTTCATCACGACGATGGTCTATCTGCATTGCCGCAGAGAGCACCTGCACAGTGCCCCGAGCCCATTGGACTGGTTGCCGGTGAGGCAACTTCCGACTTACACGCCGCCGGCGGAGAACGGCGAACAGGACGATTCAGGCAAGAAAAGCTAACCGTCCATCAACTCATTCGTCGCGGTGCAGAACGCTACGTCAACGAGCACCGCGACGGGGGAGCCAGCATGACGGTCCAAAGCGTGTTGGCCAAGACCAGCCTCTGCCGTACTGCGGCACTCGGTGGTCGTTGGTATCAGTGTGATGATTGTGATCGCCTGACGAAACGACACAACTCCTGCGGCGATCGGCACTGTCCGCAATGTAGTGGCGGAAAACGCCAGAACTTTTCCGACAAAGCTTCGAAACTGATCCTCGACGGTGTCGACTACTACCAAGTCGTCTTCACGTTACCGGAGGTGCTTTCGACGATGGCACTCGCGAATCGTCAAGAGATCGCGGAATTGCTGTTCCACTCGGCTTGGAAGTCTCTCAAAAAGACGGTTGAAACAGAACAGCAATATGAGCTCGCTGCGTTGATGGTGCTTCACACCTGGAACCAGAAATTGGACGCTCATTGGCATGTTCACGCCTTGGTTCCAGGTGCGGGGCCGAGTTTAAAAGATGGAGGCTGGATTGAAGCCACAGCGCCGCAAGTCGACGGCTATGAAGATGATCGCCAGTACCTCGTCGATGCGATCAATCTTCGAAGTTCGTTTCGGAAGATCGCGGTGGCTCACCTCCAACGTCTTCGCAAGAACGGCAAATTGAAACTCGATGGCTCGCTGGCGTATCTGCAAAGTGACGAAGCCTGGGAAGAGATGGTCGATCAGCTTGAAGCAAAGGAATGGGTCAGCTACATCGAGCCACCTCCGACCGAGAGCAGTCGCGGCGAGCACGTGGTGCGTTACTTAACGCGTTATCTGACCGGCGGGCCGATCAGTGACTACCGCATCATCGCTGCGGACGACCACGAGGTCACGTTTTGGGCCCGCGAAGGCCGCACCACGGGTGGTGAATCGATTCAAGTTCCGTTCACTCTCTCGACACCGGAGTTCGTCCGACGCTGGTGCCTGCACATTCTGCCAAAAGAGTTGACCAAAACACGTCAGTTTGGAGGCTGGTCGAATACAAAAGCTGAAGGGTATCTCGCGAAGTGCCGAGCGTCACTCACCGATGCCGATCGATCGCAGGCTGGGATTCTCGACATGCTCTCTGATGAAGTCGACTCGTCCGAGGCCGAGCCCGAATCGACGTTGTGCTGTGAGCACTGTGGCAGCGAATCGCTTCGCCTGACGCACGAGTATGAGAAGCGACCGTGGAGCGAGATCTTCCGGCGGGACTCGAAAGATAGCCCACGTTGGTACCGAGAGAGTCAAGAAAATGACGACATTCGCTTTTGGGACGGGGCAATGGGTGAGGGCTTTTCGGAATGGTACGCGTGGTATCTGAAAAGTGGCATTGAAAGTGCAAGGGAGCCGACGGCCCCCGAAACCGCACCCGAATCAGACGCCAACGCTGGCACGCGGCAACTGCAGCTATTCTAATAGCGGTCGACACGAACCCGGCCAAGTCGAGCCGACAAACTTCAACGCACGATCTATCCCTGCACGTCCCGTGCCCGGATAGATCGCATTTCGTT
>NZ_JACEHH010000118.1 GCF_014154935.1 Stieleria mannarensis | reverse complement strand
TCCGGGAGGCTGTTGGTTAGCTTCGCAGCCACCTTTCTTGATCGGATCGATCGGTCGGCTTGCGATCGTTTGCTCGTGACGAGTTTTCAGACGCGACGTCCACGATCGCTTTGCGTTTCGCTCATTTCTCATGCTCGAAGGCCGACGCCTGACACCAATTGGACCGTGGCCACACTGGCGGCAACGTGCCGAAAGAGTGGCGGGCCTCGTGCTCTCCAGCAGATCAAACGGCAAATCCCCGCGGCCATCCATTGCGGCGGAAAGAGACTCGGTCCTGTGATAACCTCAATCGTCCGCCGCCTAAAAAGAAAACGCCGCCCTACGACGGCGTCGAAAGCAAGTCAACCGCTCGACTCGCTCATCAAAGAGGCCTGACCCATTTGATTCATTCGCGGATGCGATAGCGTCGATCGTCGCGGATGAAGATGATTTGATTGTCTTCGATGATCAGTTCGTCACTGTCGTCCGTTTTCGTGTCCTTCGTGTCCTTCGTGTCCTTCGTGTCCTTCGTGTCCTTCGTGTCCTTCGTTTGTTTCGTGGTTGGTTCGTCGGCAGAAGGAACCGGGGCTAGCGCCGCGCGGCTCATCGGGGTTTCGGATTGGCCGACGACGATCACGCCGGGGCCATTGGCGTGCGCGTCGATCTTGTAGCCACGAATGCCGATGATGTTGCCGTCGTTGTCTTGAATCGGAACCGTGACGCGGCCACGCATTGTTTCACGTCCGTTGGATTTGTAGAGTCCGGCGGCGACAAGTGCGTCACGGACTTCGCGGCCACGTTTGATGCGCCGCTGCGGGATCTGCTTGCCGAGTGTTCGATCGGCGAATCCGATTTGTTCTTTGGACGCTTGTTCGTTGGTGAGATGAAGTTCGTCAATGACGTAAGCCTTCGCACGATCGCTTGTGTTCAAAGAGGTCGCGTAGAATTGGGCGACGGCTTTGATCGGGTCGGCGAGGATTGAATCCAAGAAGTCGTCGTTCATTGTGTCAGCTCCGTTGGGTGCGCGCAGACCGGTGGCCCGGCCCTTGCTGGGTGTTTTGAATCTGGTAAAGAGCGCGGGGAGAGGTGTCGGCGGTTTGCCGGTCGGGTCCGCGAAAGCTGCGCACCTGTCGGCTGTCGTTGGCGGTCGAGAGCCTTGACGGTGCGATGGCGAAACGTGGATCAACGCCTCACGGATCGGCCGGCCCTCCATGACGCGACAGCTTCCGCTCACTGTCAAGCGACGGAATCAACCAACCGCCGCGAAAGTAGAAAACCGCTTCGGTATCAATCGTTAAAGTCAACGCACTTGGTGTTAACGATCGCACCTTGGTTTTTTGACTCTCGCCTTCTCTCGGACTGCCACCGGACGGTCACGGGTGACGGCGTCAGTCCGGCTCGGCGAGAGCCAAAAAACGTAGGGGGAGAGTGGGTGATTCGGTGTCGTTGGTGTCTAGGCTTTAGCCGATCCTTGTCTGGCATGCGAGCGCCGAAGGCGTCGCGGAGAAGCGCCTAAAGGCTGGACACCAGCGGTTTGGACGCCACGCCCGTGACTGCCAGGGAGCCTGTCGGAGATTCGCAGCGGGCTTTGGCCGAACAGACAAGCTGTCGGTTGATGGTTTACCGATCGGCTCGTTCCCGGCTTACGTCGCTTACAGCTCGTCGCGGTCACTTTCGCCCTTCTAGATAACGAGCTCGGCATCCTGCCTCGCACTGTTCTGATCGGGCTCCGCCCTCGGCGTCGGTGATGCTCGCTCGCGCTCGGCGCTACCCTCATCCTTCGGTCGCTGTCACCACCTCCGTCGACCGCCGGCTCCGCTCGGTCGATCCCTCCCTCACTCCGGTCGCCGACCGATGGCCCGCTCCTTCACTCCACGACCATCATCACTCTACCACTCCTTGTCTCCTCCTCTCCTTGTCTCCCCCTCTCTCTTCCCGCTTCCTGCCATCGTTCTCCGACTGACATCCTGCCACCGACGGGTTTCAGTCGACGGGCATCCTACCCGCCGTGCGTTCCGCGTTCTTTCCTGCGTCCGGGTGCGCGGTCGGTCTTGTGGCAAGACCAATCGCCCTCCCATTGCGGCGGAAGTCGACTCGGTCCTGTGATCACATCAATCGTCCGCCGCTGATTTGCGGGATTCAACCCCCGTCCCCTTTGCTCGTCCCCGTCCCGTTTTCTTCCGCGCATTTAGGAAACTCGTCCTTCCTACTTGATCGCTTCATTGCCTTGTCTGCGAAGCTTACGCAACTACAGACAATTCCTGCGACGATAAGAGGAATAATCCAACCCGGCAACGCGGAAAGGCCAACGATCCCCCTCCAGGCGTTTCCGGGCATCCACAGCCCTGTACGATATGGGATCAAAATCGTTGATAAAAATGGCCACGTGGAGATAAAAAGGAACCCAAGTAGTTCAATCTTCAATCGCTTTGCAGCAGCAGCTGATACTAAGCATGCAGGGATCGTCATGACTAACTGTTGTGCCATCGACCGACTCATTGCATCGATGCAGCAAATCGCGGCTACAACTGCAACCGTACTCAGGAGAGTCGAAAGCCGAAAACGCGGTGCAACAACGGAACCTGGGGATCTCACCATTTTCCCTTTAAGAGATCAAGGTAGTAGTGAGCATAATTGTCCGCGTTGTCAATCGCTTCATCCGATGAAAGCGTCTTTTTATCATCATAGGATGGTCCAATATCAGGTGAATGCCAGTGTGGATTCGCAATATACTTGTAGTCCGTTGTACCGCACGCCTCGTGATTCATTTCGTGTAATATCGTGAGTGTTCCATCACTTGACTTGAAAAACTGGTTCTTCCGGGAATTTAGTGGCAACCATCAGGTGCCATTTCGAGCT
>NZ_JACEHH010000117.1 GCF_014154935.1 Stieleria mannarensis | reverse complement strand
AAATCGCCCCGAGTACTGGAATGGCGATGTGCCTTGGGTTTCTTTGCATGACAGCAAACTTCTTGATGTCGATGAGGTGACGAAAACATCGCTCGCAATAACAGAGCTTGGACTGCTGAATTCATCCGCCAGACTTTTGCCTCAAGGCACTGTCATTTTTTCTAGGACGGCAACAATCGGAAAGAGTTCGGTGCTCGGATGCCCAATGGCGACAAGTCAAGACTTCGCGAACTATGTTTGCGGCCCCGAAGTTTACAATCACTTCCTCGTTCGTCTTTTTCGATTCATGGAGAAAGACTGGAAACGACTCATGGCGGGCAGCACTCACAACACCATCTACATGCCGGTATTCAAAAAACTTCGAGTGACAATTCCGAAATTTGAAGAGCAAGTCGCAATCGTCGATCATCTCCGAAGCTTGGAAACAGAAACTCGTCTTCTGGAAGACAAAATCGCCAAAGCCAGATTATTGAAGCAAGCCATGATGCAGCAGTTGCTCACCGGGAGGATTCGACTCGTATGAGCATTGGCAAGCCGGAATGGGAGTCACAGCGACGTGTCATTGACTTGTTCAAGAACGAACTCGATTACACGTATCTTGGCGATTGGTCGGACCGCGACGGTAATTCTAATATCGAAGAAGGTTTGCTGACGGACTATCTGACAAGCAAAGCCGGCTATTCCCAAGCTCAAGCGGGCGCGGTCATTCACCGGCTGCGCACCGAAGCCGATCACAGCAATCGCGGGCTGTATGGCAACAATAACGCCGTCTACGAATTACTGCGTTACGGCGTCAGTGTCAAAACTGAAGCGAGTAAGCCTTCCGAAACGGTTCAATTGATCAATTGGGCCGAGCCCGAGAAAAACGATTTCGCCATCGCCGAAGAAGTCACGCTGAAAGGTGGGCACGAGCGGCGTCCCGACATTGTCTTGTACGTCAACGGCATCGCGGTCGGTGTGCTGGAGCTGAAAAACAGCCGCGTCGATTTATCCAAAGGCATTTACCAAAGCCTTTCCAATCAGGAACCCGAATTCAACGCTTGGTTCTACAGCACGGTTCAGTTCGTGTTCGCCGGCAATGACAGCGAGGGATTGCGATACGGAACGATCAAGACCGAAGCCAAATACTTTCTGAGCTGGAAAGAAGACGAGCACGACAACGACGGTTACAAGCTGGACAAGTACCTGCGCAAGATGTGCCGCAAGGATCGTTTGATCGAGCTGATGTACGATTTCGTGTTGTTCGACGGCGGCATCAAAAAGCTGCCGCGTGTTCACCAATATTTCGGCGTCAAAGCCGCGCAAGAACGCGTCCGTCAGAAGAAAGGCGGCATCATTTGGCACACGCAAGGATCGGGAAAGAGCATCACGATGGTGATGCTGGCCAAGTGGATTTTGGAAAACAACCCGAACGCCCGTGTCGCTGTGATCACCGACCGTGACGCCTTGGACAAGCAAATCCAACGTGTCTTCACCGATTCCGGGGAAACGATCCAACGGAGCGGCAGCGGCAACGAGTTGATGCGGCAGTTGTCTCAGCCTCTGCCACGCCTACTCTGCTCCCTGGTCCACAAATTCGGGCGCAAAGACGTCGAAGATATCGACGCCTACATCAAAGAGCTGGAAGCCGGACCAAGCAAAACGGTCGGCGACATTTTTGTCTTCGTTGACGAATGCCACCGCACGCAGAGCGGCAAATTGCATCGATTGATGAAAGCGATGATGCCCAATGCGGTTTTCATCGGCTTCACGGGCACGCCGCTGCTGAAGAAAGACCAACAAACCAGTCTGGAAGTTTTTGGCAACTACATCCACACCTACAAATTCAACGAAGCTGTCGAAGACGAAGTCGTGCTCGATCTGGTCTACGAAGCTCGTGACATCGATCAGCAGCTTCGCAGCGTCGACAAGATCGACGCGTGGTTCGAGGCTAAAACCAAGGGTTTGAACGATTGGCAAAAGGATGAGCTGAAGAAGTTTTGGGGCACGCGGCAACAGGTACTCGGATCACTTGATCGCCTGAAACGCGTCGTCGAAGACATCACCTTTGATTTCAGCACTAAACCGCGATTGTCCGATGGCAAAGGCAATGCCATCCTGGTCGCCAAGAGCATTTTCGAAGCCTGCCGGTATTTTGAATTGTTTCAAAACACGCCCTTCAAAGGCAAATGCGCCGTCGTCACCTCGTACAACCCGCAAACCAAGGACATCACGCTCGAAGAGACCGGCGCCAACACCGAGACCGACAAGCAACGGATTTACAATGTCTACACCGACTTGTTGAAAAACGTCGAAGCCCGTCCCGGCATGACGAAGACGGAAACGTACGAGGAAGAGGCGAAAGCCAAGTTCGTCAAAGAACCGGCCAACATGCAGCTTCTCATCGTCGTCGACAAGTTGCTGACCGGATTTGACGCACCGCCCTGCACATATCTGTACATCGACAAATCGATGCAGGACCATGGGCTTTTTCAGGCGATCTGCCGCACCAACCGTTTGGATGGCGCAGACAAGGTGAATGGCGTGATCGTTGACTATATGGACTTGTTCAAGAAGGTCGAGAATGCGATCGCAGTCTATTCATCCGAACTGGATCATCCCGAAGGGGACTCATCGCCCGAGATCTTGCTGCAGGATCGATTGAGCAAAGGCAAAACACGCTTGGACGAAGCTTTAGAGACGTTTGCTCTCCTCTGCGAACCGGTCGAAGCACCGAAAGCCGACTTGGATTACATGCACTATTTCTGCGGCAATTCGGAGATCGAAACGGATTTGAAAGAACGGGAGCCACAACGCTCACTACTCTACAAAGCGGTAGCGTCACTGGTCCGGGCCTACGCCAACATCAAGGATGAAATGGATGCGGCGGGCTACAACGCTGCTGACCAGGATCGGGTCAAGGACAAGGTGAACGAAGCAATCAAGCTGCGAGACATCATCCGCAACGCGAGCGGTGAGAAACTGGACTTGAAGGCTTACGAAGC
>NZ_JACEHH010000116.1 GCF_014154935.1 Stieleria mannarensis | reverse complement strand
AAATTTTTTGACCAGCTCCAAACCGGGACCTGTCATCGGACACATAACGACGCTTGCTTTCATCTGTCTCCCGCCGTAACCTCGAGGTTCTTGACGAGCAAAGCCGACGAATATCTAGGAGCGGGAAACCGTGGATACCGCACCGATTGCGTCCCCCGCGGGCGGACCGTTAAACGAAGACCATTACCGTGAGTTGTTGGCAGCGACAGACCTGATCCGTCCGGTGCGCCGCGCATCACGCGTGGCCACCTTCAACGGGTGGACGGTCGGCGTGATCGCGGCCCTGTCATTTCCGTTCGCCTTCTTCGGGCTCGATGGCGTGGCCATCACGCTGGGATTGTCGACCGTCTGTTGTTTCGAGTTCTTGGGACGTCGCAAACTGTTGAAGTTCGATCCCGCCGGGGCAATTTGGTTGGGATGGAATCAGGTCGGTTTCCTGGCGTTGATCGTCGCGTACTGTCTGTGGATGCTGCTCGGCGATGTCCCCGACATCCGGGCCAATCCCGAGTTGTCCCGGTTGCTCGGTTCCGATGGCCAGCAGCTCTACCAGGCGTTGAATTTGACGGTTTACGGAAGCGTGATCGTATTGAGCGTGATCTTTCAGGGCGGCAACGCGATTTATTATTTCACGCGGCGTCGTTACCTGGTTGCCTATCAGCAACAGACGTCGCCATGGGTGCGCGAGTTTTTCAAGATCATTCCTGTGGTTTAGTGGATGCGGTGCGCCGCGACCGGCTTGCCGGTCGCCCGTCGGGGATGACCCAGCGCGAAATAGACCCATGGGACGCATGTGACACATAGGTCCTATCTGTCGTATTGGTCCTATAGCAGCCTTGCTCTCCCTCGGTAACCGCCTGCGGCGGCCCGCGCCGGCCCTGAACGGCCGACGTACAAACAATCGTGCGCCGGGCTTGCCGGATGGCGCCACTACGGTGCGTCCGCACTGATCATACTCTTTTGCTCGGCGGCCTTCTTGCGCCATTTCGTCGATTCGTTCAGGTCCCCGGCGGTCGCGAAGGCGTCGGCGACGATCGTGTAGGCTTCGGCTAGGAGCTTGGGATCCTTTTGGTTCTTGCCTTCGCGGAAGGTTTTGGCGAACTCGTCCATCTTCTTGCGCACTTCCGGCAGTGCACAGATCCGGCGGCCTTCCCGTGTGGAGCATCCGAAAACGACGCCGGCCAGTTTGTCCCATTCGCCCAAGTGATCCGTTCCTTTCCGCTGGACCGTCAGTGTGATTTCGGAACGTTCGCCGGGTACCATTTCGATCTTGGTGTATCGACGCCCCAGAAATACCGGCATCTCGTATCGATCGTCTCGGATGCCCAGGCTTTGCTTTCCCTTGGGCAGCATCAGCGTGGCTTGACCGTTGTCGTCGGTTCGAGCGGAAAACGGAAATCCATATTCTTCGTTGGTAAATTTACGGTAGTCACGTTTGCGATTGCGGACACGGATCATGTCTTCGCCTCGCATCAAGGTGTCACAGTAAACTTGCGATCCGCCATTCCACCATTGGATGTTTGGCCATGAATCGATCAGGACGCTTGGGACCGGCTTGTCCTGTTCGTCCACGATCGTCACATCACAGGGCACCAGCGCTTCCATTGGCAACACGACCGGATCACCTTTGTCTGGCCGGATCACTTGGGCTCGCAAGTAGGGATCTGGATTGCGCGGATTGGAGACCTCCGGCGGTGCTTTGCCAGGCACTCCGATGTATCCATCGCAGATCCCCGCCAATTGGATCGCTTCCCCCGTCGGCCACACCGGGATCACAAAGTCGCCGTCTTCGGACACGGGGCTCCAAGAAATGAAGCCCGCACGATCGTAGTCAACCGATGGATTAAGCGTCTCGCACACCACACGTCCATGACGGATTGGTCGCGGAACCGCAGGGTCCAGTTGACCTTTGATCGGGACGACGGGCTTCAGATCCACCGTGATCTCGTTGCGCTGGTCGGCTTTTAACTTTGTGTCGACGATTCGACTGGCGTGGGTGATCTGATCGTCTTCGATCCGCATCAACAAGACGCTCGCATCGCCGGTTTTCATCGACGGGAACTTCAGTGTCTGCCCATCGACCGCTTCCATCACGTTGGGGTTTCGCCAGCTGCGGCTGTCAGACCAATTGGCGACGATCTGGTTGGGATCGGCCGGCTTGCCGTCAATCATTGGGCGAACAAACAGGTCCGCACCGCGCTGGAGCACCACCGGATCGGCGGTCTTGGGATCGTGCGGAAGATCCAGGTGGATGGAACCTTCGAGGACATAATCTCGGTGGTCGACCCAGACGGAGACACCGATGGTCTTGGTTTGCTCACCGACATTGCGAAACATCGGGTACTTCACGATCGCGATGCCATCTTCGTCGGTTTGCGATGATTCCGGTTTCGTTTCCGAGCGGTCGTCGCCGTCACTTCGCCAGCTGCCGTGCCCTTGGCCGCTGCGCAGCGCCCAGGGGGTCACGTTTGCGCCGGCGACGGGATCCCCGGCCTCGTTGACGACACGCAACTGGAGTGATTCGGTGGTCTGGAAAACCAGACCGCTCGAATCGCCGAGCACGGAAAACGCCAAGTCCTTCGCTGGATCTTGGGCCGCAGCAGGACTGAACGCGACTGCGACGCAGATTGTCAATCCAATACCGATCGAAGTTTTCATCGGATGGCTACCCCTGATTGTTGATGGAAATCGTGTCACTGATCCCCTCGCGGTGAAGCAATGCGAATCGGTGTACTATTGCGATAGTGCAGTTGTAGCCCCGCTGGATAGTGGCTGTCAACTATTTCAATGGGATAGCGGCCGAGGTACCGGGTACTACAGACGGTACGCCGCCCCTTCTGGGCGGGCGCTTGGCCGATTCACCGGCCACGGGGTGCTGGGAATTGTCAGCGGGAATAGGACCAATGGGACACATGGGACGTATAGGTCCTATCAGTCCCATAGGTCCTATTGCAGTGTTGCCAGCTCCGGGGAAACCGCCTGCGGCGGGCCACGGCCGGCTCGGAAGGGCCGGCGTACATCAGAAACCGCCGGCGTGCGGCGGACAGCGGAGC
>NZ_JACEHH010000115.1 GCF_014154935.1 Stieleria mannarensis | reverse complement strand
CGCGAGGTCAAGAAGATCACTTGCGTGTCTTCGTCGATCAGTGCAGGTCGACCGTCGTGAAGGTATTTCATCAGCCACTGAAGGGCTCGCTTGCCGGTTGGCACCACGCGATCTTTGCGGCCCTTGCCTTGACGAATCATCGCGAGACCGGATTCGTGGTTGATGTCGTCAAGCTTCAGTGCGATCAACTCCGCGCGGCGCATCCCGGTGGCATAGAACAGTTCCAGGATCGCGCGGTCCCGGAGACCAGTCGGTGTTGCGAGATCGACGGAGTTGAGCAGCGTTTCGATTTCATCGATTGTCAAGTGTGATGATGGAAGACGTTGCTCTTCTTTCGGTAGTTCGATGTCCGTTGATGGATCAGTGTTGATCCAGCCTTGTTCGGTCAGCCAAGCGAGCCAGTGCGCGACGGTTGAGAGATACGAAGCTTGCGTGCAGAACTTGAGCGGCTTACCGGTTGTCGGGGGGCGCTTGAAAAGGGGCCACCTATGGGCGCCTGTGGTCCCTTTTGAAATTGGTGGATGCTGAACATTCGGGGGGATTCCCCGATCTATTCCTTGTTGTCGGCATCAGAGCCGGTGGGCGCTTTGGCCCCTTTTGAATTTTTTTCGCCTGAGAGGCGGTAACTTTTGCCGCTGATCTTCATGATCTCGGCCGATTGAAGGAACCGATCCAGGATCGCGCTGGCGCTCGGGACGTCGCCGATCAGCTTGCCCCAATCCTCCAGCGGACGGTTCGTCGTCATCATCGTGCTGCGTACCTCGTGACGCCGCATGATGATCTCGAAGAGGTACTCTCCACTACGCTTGGGCAACTGCTTCATCCCCATGTCGTCGATGATCAGCAGGTCGGGTTTCAGGTAGCGCGACAGCACCCGTTCCTCGCCTCCATTGACTTCGTCGTGCAAGAAGTCACGAACGACATCGAAGATGCTTCGGTAGTAAACCATCGCGCCACTGCGTATCACTGCATGGCCAATTGCCTGGACGAGATGGCTCTTGCCGGTCCCCGGCGGACCACACAACAACACGTCTTTCGATTCGCGTAAGAAGTGCCCGCTGGCCAGGTCGAAGATTCGCTGACGGTCGATACTCTTGTTAAATGAAAAGTCAAAATCCTCTAGGCGTCGCACGTCCCGAAATCCGGCTCGCTTGATGCCACGTGCGACGCGGCGATCGCTACGCACAAGGGATTCGTCGGTGAGCACTAACTCCAAAAACTCAAGATGAGTCAGCTTGTTCGAAGCAGCCTCCGTTAAACGAACTTCTAATGACTCCGACATTCCGCTCAAACGGAGTTCGCGAAGCAGCCTGCTGATCGTATCATTCATCATTCTTTCCTCCTTGAAAGAAGTTCATCGTTAAAGATTGCCTTGGACACACTCGTGAACAAAGGCGTCATAGTTGCTCAGGGGACGGATCATCTCGTGTTCCTCCAGGAACGGCATCAACTGTTGCACTGGATCTTGGCGATCGATGAGTCGCCGAATGGATCGGAGTCGAAACTCACCATGACGCAGCGCGACGTCACAGGCTTGCTCGATTTGCTCGACGCGATGCTTCTTCGCAAGTTTCAGTAAACCTTGCAAAACACGGCTTCCGACGATGCCGCGTTCAGCCAGCATACGGCGACACCATCGGTCGGTATAAATGCCAATGGCCTCGATTTTTCGTAGCAGATACGCCGCTCCGCGTTCTACCGAATTGATTTTCTCACTGGCGATGTGGTCGCGGTTGGTGTTGAATGTTCCTTTCTCGCCTTGCACGTAGAACGCAATTTGTTCCAGGTCATTGTTCAGCAAGCGTCCCGTTCGGCCATCCCAACGAGCCCAGATCTCTCGGCCGACGTATTCCGGAGGCGCGCTGTAGTACGCTCCTTCGATCGTGACATGGCCATCGCGACAGACCTTGCGACGGGCTTCACGAAAGTTACTGAATCGTTCCAGTGGTAGCTTCGAAAGCGCAGGCTTCTCTTCATCGAAATGCTTACCGACTTGTCGCTTGGTGGTTCCGTGAATGCGTCGGTCAGCAACGGTTGCCTCCCACTTCTCGAGATGGTCATTCTGCGCCGCGAGTGTTTCAAATGATCTGCCACGCAGAGCATTTTCCTGGACGTAGTCCACTCCACGCTCCACCTTCCCCTTGTGACGGGGCGTATAGGGTTTAGTCGGAAGAATGGTGACACCATAGTGCCGCTCAAACGCACGCAGTTTTGGGACCAGTTCAGGGTCATACCAGTCGGGATGTTTGACCGCTGCTTTGAGGTTGTCGATGACGACTGTTTTGGGCACTCCACCGAACTCCCAAAACGCGTTCTCAAGGGCACGGATGAAGTCATCAGTCGTTTGCCGATAAACAACTTCGGCATACCCTTTTCGTGAGTGGCTCAGTACGATTCGGAAGACATGAGTTCGCCTGCGTTTGCCGTCCGGGCCGACGATCGGGGCACCGGTGCCAAAATCGACTTGCGCTTCGAAGCCTGGCTCGACTTCGATTCGCCGGAACGCTTCGGGTTTCTCATTCCGCAGGGTTTTGACGAACCGGCGAACGCTGTAGTAGCTCCCGTCGAAGCCGTGTTCGGCGACGAGATCTTGGTGGATCCGCTTGGCGTGCAGCCCCGCCGAGAGTAGCTCGATGATGGTCTCCCGGTGCGGTTCGCACTCGCTACCGGAGGCCTTCTTTGCCACCTCGTCGGTGCTCTGCGACCCGGTGGGCGCCTTGGTCCCATTTGAGTCCTCTTCGGCCAGATGCCGCCCCACGGTCTTCCTGTCGACTCCCAGGGTGGCGGCGATCTGACGCTGCGAGAGCCCTTCTTGTCGTAAACGCTTGATCTGATTGGACTTATTCACGCTTAAATGATTGGCCACCGAACTGCTCGCCTCCGTTTTGCGACCGCAAAACAGGACACGATAATTCGACCAATCCCCTCACAGGGTGGAGGACTTTCAAGCGCCCATCACTGGCCCCTTTTCAGCGCCCCTCGACATAGATTTGTGTCGTGTTGAGCTGCTCGTGACCGAGGAGTGTTTGGATCGAGCGCAGGTCCGCGCCGCCTTCGAGCATCAGCGTCGCCGTCGTGTGGCGAAGCATGTGACAACTGCCAGGTTTGGTGATGCCTGCCGCCGTTAAGTAGCTCTTGACGAGTTGGCTGAGCGTGACCGGGTGGAACGCATTGCCGCGGGACGTCAGGAAGATCACTTGCGTGCCTTCATCGATCAGTGCAGGACGGCCGTCGTGCAAGTATTTCGTCAGCCACTGAAGGGCACGCTTGCCAGTGGGGACAACGCGATCCTTGCGGCCCTTGCCTTGACGAATCATCACGAGACCGGATTCGTGGTTGATGTCGTCGAGCTTCAGTGCGATCAACTCCGCGCGT
>NZ_JACEHH010000114.1 GCF_014154935.1 Stieleria mannarensis | reverse complement strand
TCGGCGACTACAAAGTTCTTCGGAACAAGCGTGGCCAGTGAACGTCGACGGGGTTCCTTAAGCCCCGGCGGAAGGTTGCTGGCCGATTAGAAGCGAATCTGACAGGATTCTGTGCGAATACTGATTTGTGACGTTGTGGCATCGCAACCGCGGTGCTGTGATCGAACAATCCAGTCATGTGATATCGTTATGGTGATTAGCACAAACGACGATCACGATTCTTGGCGTCAGGTTGTCTCGGCTTCGGCCGGGTTGACTTGAGTGTTGAGTTCGGGATTTCGTTGGCCAATCTACCAAGGGCACATGGGGGATGCCTTGGCATTAAGAGAATGGGCGTGGAAGTCTGCGAAATGCCTGGGGGAGTTGACAAACAAGCGATGATCCCGGGATACCCTATCCAACCTGGTGAACTGAAACATCTAAGTAACCAGAGGAAGAGAAAGAAAAATCGATTCCGTCAGTAGCGGCGAGCGAAATCGGAATAGCCCAAACTCAGAGGGTTTCCCTCTGGGGGTTGTAGGACTCCAATATCGAATTGTGTGTTGTTAGTGGAAGGTTCAGGAAAGTTCCGCCACAGAGGGTGACAGTCCCGTACACGAAAATGAACACGCATCGTAGGAGCACCTGAGTAGGTCCAGTCACGTGAAACCTGGACTGAATCCGCGGGGACCATCCCGCAAGGCTAAATACTCCTTAATGACCGATAGCTAACCAGTAGCGTGAGTGAATGGTGAGAAGAACCCCTGCAAGGGGAGGACAGTGAACCTGAAACCATGTGCCTACAAGCGGTCGGAGCCCGATTTGAACGGGTGACGGCGTGCCTTTTGCATAATGATCCGGCGAGTTGTGGTATGCGGCTTGGTTAAGTTCCTCCGGAACGAAGCCCAAGGGAAACCGAGTCTGAATAGGGCGAATATTGTCGTATGCTGCAGACGCGAAAGCTGTGTGATCTACCCATGGGCAGGTTGAAGCGTGGGTTAAACTGCGTGGAGGACCGAACCCACTTAGGTTGAAAACTGAGGGGATGACCTGTGGGGAGGACTGAAAGTGTAATCAAACCAGCAGATAGCTCGTTCTCTCCGAAATATCTTGAGGGATAGCGTCGAGCCACTATTTACCGGGGGTAGAGAGACTGAATCGGATGGGGGCCCTTCCCGGGGTACCTCACCGAACCAAACTCCGAATACCGGTAAAATTATCTCGGCAGTCAGTCCCTGGGGGATAAGCTCCAGGGTCGAGAGGGAAACAACCCAGATCGCCTGCTAAGGTCCCTAAGTAATACTTAGTCACTAAGGAAGTTGAAGTGCTGTGACAGCTGGGATGTTGGCTTAGAAGCAGCCACCATTTAAAAAGTGCGTAACAGCTTACCAGTCGAGCATTTCTGCGCCGATAATGAACGGGAGTAAGTATTACACCGAAGCAGCGGGCTCTAGTTTACTAGAGCGGTAGGAGAGCGTCGATGATCAGATACGAGCCATACGGTAACGAGTGGTGTCGGGGTCATCGAGTGATTATGCCGGAATGAGTAACGATAAAACAGGTGAGAATCCTGTTCGCCGAAAGCCTAAGGTTTCCTGGGGAAGGCAATTCCGCCCAGGGTTAGCCGGCACCTTAGTCGAGGCCGAAAGGCGTAGACGATGGAGAGAAGGTCAACATTCCTTCGCCGGTTGTGTATCCGATGCAGGGACGGCGTCCAGAAAGTGAGCGGTACGAATAGAAATGTCCGTAGCGAAGGCCGAGATGGAGGGGATTAAATCACCCTCATGATTCAAGGCGTAGCTCGAGAGCACTTAAGTTCTCGAAGTCATTGGAAGGACGTCCAAGAAAAGCTGCTAGGTTAAGCAACTGACCGTACTAAAACTGACACAGGTAGGCGAGATGAGTATTCTAAGGCGCTCGGGAGAACGGTGGTTAAGGAACTCTGCAAAATGGCCCCGTAAGTTCGCGATAAGGGGCGCCTCAGGCGGTTCACGCTGCTTGAGGCCACAGAAAATCGGCTGTATCGACTGTTTATCAAAAACACAGGTCTCTGCTAACACGCAAGTGGATGTATAGAGACTGACGCCTGCCCGGTGCTGGTAGGTTAAGGAAGACTGTTAGCGTAAGCGAAGCAGGCGACCGAAGCCCCAGTAAACGGCGGCCCTAACTATGAGGGTCCTAAGGTAGCGAAGTTCCTTGTCGGGTAAGTTCCGACCTGCATGAAAGGCGTAACGAATTCAGCACTGTCTCAACCACCGACCCGGTGAAATTGTAGTCGTGGTGAAGATGCCACGTACCCGCGGTTAGACGGAAAGACCCCGTGAACCTTTACTGTAGGCTGATATTGGGTTGAGATATGTCTTGTGTAGGATAGCTGGGAGGCTTTGAGCTCGGCACGCCAGTGTCGAAGGAGCCGTTGTTGAAATACCAGCCTGGTCATATTTTAATTCTAACTTTGATCTCGTGAATCCGAGCAAAGGACAATGTCAGTCGGGCAGTTTGACTGGGGCGGTCTCCTCCCAAAGAGTAACGGAGGAGTGCAAAGGTACACTCAGCCTGGTCGGCAATCAGGCGAAGAGCGTAAAGGTAGAAGTGTGCTTGACTGCGAGAGCCATCACTCGAGCAGGAACGAAAGTTGGCCTTAGTGATCCGGTAATCCCGAATGGAAGGGTTATCGCTCATCAGATAAAAGGTACTCCGGGGATAACAGGCTTATCGCATCCGAGCGTCCACAGCGGCGATGCGGTTTGGCACCTCGATGTCGGCTCATCACATCCTGGGGGTGTAGAAGCTCCCAAGGGTTTGGCTGTTCGCCAATGAAAGTGGTACGTGAGCTGGGTTCAGACCGTCGTGAGACAGGTCGGTCCCTATCTGCCGTGGGCGTTCGAAACTTGAAGAGATTCAACTTTAGTACGAGAGGATTTAGTTGGACGAAGCTCTGGTGTACCAGTTGTCGCGCTAGCGGCACGGCTGGATAGCTAACTTCGGAAAGGATAAACGCTGAAAGCATCTAAGCGTGAAGCCCGCTCTAAGATTAGGTTTCGTAGACAACAGTCGAAAGTCCCCTGGAAGACGACCAGGTTGATAGGCCGGATGTGTAAGCACGGTAACGTGTTCAGCTAACCGGTACTAACGGACGAAGGATTGGCCATCGATATCCCGCACTCATGATTCTGTCATGCGTCGCTTCGGAGATAGCGTTTGGTCCGAACGAACTGCCGATTTACCAAACAACCGGCCGTGGGCTGGGCGAAATATCCCTCCCACGGTCTTTTGGCGACCATATCGGAAAGGTCCCACCTGTTCCCATCCCGAACACAGAAGTTAAGCTTTCCGAGCCGATGATAGTGCCCACCAGCGTGAAAGTAGGTCTCGCCATTTTTTAAAAAACCCTTCGACGATTTTTCGTCGAAGGGTTTTTTTGTGCGC
>NZ_JACEHH010000113.1 GCF_014154935.1 Stieleria mannarensis | reverse complement strand
TCCGGGCAGGGACGGCAATCGGGTCCCACATCGAAGAAGCTCAAGCAAGCGAAAGTCGAAAAGATGTTGTCCACAAGTACTCGCTTGCGCTAAAAGAGTCTCGCGAGACACACTACTGGCTGCGTCTGCTGATCGCAGCCGAAGTGATTCCTGCCGCGAGGCTCGAGCCGTTGAAGCAGGAGGCAAACGAGTTGGTTGCTATTCTGACAACAATCTGCAAAAAGAACCGGGACTGATTTTCACACTTCTCCCTTCTTACTTCAAACTTCCGATCTCCGTAGGAAACGGCTCCCACCGTGGTGGAGAGCTGCGGGTCAATCGATGAATGCGACGTGTCGCATTGCAAGCGATTCGTTTTCTGTGTTCATCAGGACTTGGTGCCATCCGTCCAAGATGATCGTCTTGTGATCTGGATGACGCACACGTCCGCGAACGAACACGCTTGGGTTTCGTCGTTGTGCCACCCAATGCAGATGACGAAGTTCTGGCTTTCGGCTAATCAATCGCCGATACTGACCTTCGGTCAAACCGTTTGGGTATTGGTTGCTGACGTAAACCAGCCGTCCTCCCTGGCGAACGACCTCTTCGCACATGTGTGGCTTTCCACCTCCGCGGGCGATCGGCTCGTTTCGCAGGGCCAGTCGATCATCGACAAGTCCTTGGTTCTCGACGGGAACGAAGAACCATTCACCTTGGCGGATGAACGCTTCGTTTCGTCGGCGGTTTCGCTTACGCGGCTTCACACCGAGACGGGTTTCGAGTGCTCGTACCGCAGTCGGCTTGAGCGCGTCGAATGCAGTCTTCACCGTTGAAACCGAAGCTCGCTCCGGAACGGCCGCAACGAACCAGTGACGCTCGTCGTGTCCGCAGAGGAACTTGTGCTTCCCGTCGTCTTGACGCGACATCAATAGCAAGTGGCGTAGTGAAGGCTGAGTATCGATCACCTGCGTCTCGGCCAACAGAGCTGGCTGAACAGCGATGTCGAAGAACTCGCCCTCGGCGTCGTTGCCGATGTCGATCGAAACTTCGGGAGTGGTGCCCCAGCGTCGAACGATGGGAGGGTGGACCTTTGCTCGAGCACCAATCCGCGTGAATTGACGCTCGATCTGATGCATGCACATTGGAAGTTGGAAGTAAGAAGGGGGAAGTGTGAAACATCAGTACGGGCGAAGTCTTTCACACTTCAAACTTCACCCTTCACAATTCGAAATAGCCCGACCAGGAATCGAACCCGGAACTTCTGTTTAGAAGACAGAGATGATTTCCGTTTCACCATCGAGCCAGGAATAGCTGGTTAGCATCTAGCATTTTAGCCCTGAGCTTTCAGTCTCTGGCTAATCGCTAATTCGCTAGCAGCTAATTCGCTACTCAAAGCGGAAGGAGAGGGAGTCGAACCTTCAAGGCACCATCAAGATGCTCGCCCGGCTAGCAACCGGATACCGTCGCCGATCGGATTGCCCTTCCGTTGAAGAGTTGGGAGAGAAGTAGTGGAGGAGTAGTGTTAGTCATAAAAGAGCCGCCCATCTCCTTCACTCCCCATCTCCTTCACTCCCCATCTCCTTCACTCCCCATCTCCTTCACTCCCCATCTCCTTCACTCCCCATCTCCTTCACTCCCCATCTCTGAACAGTGATCGCGGATGGAATCGAACCATCGATCTCCTGCATGTCACGCAGGCGTCTTCGCCGCTGGACCACGCGACCGTAGTCTTGATGAGTAGTCGAGATAGGAGTCGAACCTACAAAATCACAAGCCTCTCATGCTTGCCGCTTTGCCTGTTTGCGTACTCGACCGAGAAAGTAGCGGATCCGGGGGTCGCACCCGGCGGTCCTGGCTTATGAGGCCTGGCTGAGCACTGGCCCATCCGCAGCGTAAGTTGGTTAGGATTTAGGTTGTTAGGAATTCGGTTTAGAGGGAATAGGCAATGCGTGATCACACGAAGCTACGGGCATTCGAACTGGCGGACGAAGTTGCATTGTTGACGTATCAGTTCACAAGCGGATTTCCGCGGGAAGAACAGTTCGGTCTGACGTCACAAATGCGTCGCGCTGCAGTCTCGGTTCCGTCTAACATCGTTGAAGGATGTGGACGTGACTCAAATGCTGAACTTCTTCGCTTTCTCGACATGGCCTACGGTTCACTGCGAGAACTCGAATACTAAGCATCGCTAGCGACACGGCTTGGTTTCGCACCGGAAAGCAGCGAATTACCTAAACGTCTCATCGAAGCTTCTAAAGTCCTCGCTGCCCTCATTCGTTCGCGCCGCAAACCTAATTCCTAAACACCTAACTCCTAATCTCCTATTTCAGTAGCGCGGGAGGGAGTCGAACCCACAGACATTTCACGGAGGTTTGAGCTCCGCCGCTTTACCGGTTTGCGTACCGCGCCATTTGGATTGAAAAAGCGTCCCCGATCGGGTTTGAACCGACAGCCGCTTGCGTTCTCGCGTAAGCGAGCACTCCGCTGCTCCACGAGGACTTTCGAAGTTTGAAGCAGGAAGGGTGAAGTGTGAAATCTCAAACTTCGAACTTCACCCTTCATACTTCCGAATAGCTCGAGTGGGATTCGAACCCACAGCATCTCTGGTTCTAAGCCAAAGTGGTCTTCCGGTTGCCTACCGAGCCGATTGAATTAACCAAGTGGAGCACCGGGGAATCGAACCCCGATTTTCTGCATGCAAAACAGACGTCTTCCCGTTGGACGAGCGCCCCATGAATGAAGTTGGAAGTATGAAGGATGAAGTGTGAAATAGGTTCGGTCTCAAATGTCTTTTCAAACTTCTATCTTCACTCTTCAAACTTCCTAATGCCCAGAACAGGGATCGAACCTGCAAACACTCGGGTTTAAGCCGAGTCGCTCTGCCAGTTGGCGTACCTGGGCGTCCGAGGCTCACGGACCTACGCAAGTCTTTTGCACCGACCGGCAAGCCTTGATTGCTCATTTCAATCGCGGTTGGCTGTCGCCCGTCGACTTGCGGTGGTTCCGAATCGCTTTCCGATAGTCGGGAGCATCCGCGGCATCGACAACCACATGGCCGACGCACTCAACCACCCATCCATCAACCCAGCGATCGAGGTCGTCTTTCAACTTCAGGACGCGACCCAGCTTTGCAAACTGTTGAGGGATGTATGACGTTGTCCGCACCGAGCCACCGGCGACCGCGCGTTTCATCGCACACTGCACGTACTTGACTTGTTTGGCCATCGTCATTCTCCAAGGTTGGCATGAAACAGCGTCACCACGACGCGTGAGTAGTCCTGGATGGAGTCGAACCATCGTTTCCTGTTTGTAAGACAGGTGTCGTAGCCGCCCGACCACAGGACTTTGGAAGTTTGAAGTTCGAAGGAGGAAGTTTGAATTGAATTGCGGTAGACTGCTGCGATGAAAAGCGACTTACCCGATCGGACCTTTGCATTTGCCGAGCGAATCGTACGGCTCTGTCTCGCGTTAGAGAGCGACAGCAGTGTCGCTGCGACCCTGATGAGGCAATTGCTTCGGTCCGGGACTTCGATTGGAGCGAATG
>NZ_JACEHH010000112.1 GCF_014154935.1 Stieleria mannarensis | reverse complement strand
AAATGCCATCGCCATTGTCAAGCCGAACAATGTCAGCGCAACCGCGAACCAGATTTCGTAACGTTTCAATCTCGAACGGTGGCGCAACCACTCATCGTACTGAAGCTCGAAATAGCTTCGATCAAACGTGAGATGAGCAGTCGCGATCATGTTCCAACTTCAGTCGAGGAACGGTGGTGGTCACCGGGCGACCACCAGTAAACATGAACTCAGGAAAGACGGCGCGGTCGCTCCGGTGCACCACTTGGTTCCCCGTGCATTCCACAAGCCGTGTGAATCTGTATCCGTTGCGATCACCTGCCAGCATCATACTCGATTTCTCCGGTTGAGTCGTTGATCGTCAGCATGAAGTGGTCCCCTGGGAAACGCGAATTCTGATGGTATCCGAGGCTCCAATAGCGTTCGCCCTCGTACACATCTACAACAATGGCGGGCGGTCCCTGTCGGATATGATCGGTCATGCCAGTCTCCTCACAATACCGCGTGGCGGCAGCAACTACGTCGTCGGGCGACATGCGCCATCCGACTGGCTCGGGATCGACCATATCGTATTCGGGTACAGGAGTGGACCGCACGCATCCCAGCATGATGCCTAGCGTACCGATGGCGATCAATGACGTCGCGCGTTTCATGAATTTCAGCCGGGGAACGTCGCCCGTCACCGGGCCGGGAGGGAAAGGTCAACCATTGCCAAAACGCTCGCAAGCCCGGCTCCGGTGCACGGGATGGTTCGCCGTTTCCGCATCATGTGCTTGGCAATACAATCGACTGAAGGTATTGATCCACGATAGGCGGTAATTCGTAGATGTCTTGGTGTGTCTCGAAGCCCACAGAGTATGTTGCATCACCTTTCGTAACGATAGTTTCGTGACGGTACAACTGCCAATACTTCCAGTCATCCCATGTCTTAGATTCGCGAATTGTAACGCGGTTAGGGCAATCCTGCCCGTGAAATCGAAAGGTGTCCGGAAATAAGCTGTAGTCGATTGGTTCAGTGAGACGTTCAACCCAGAGTTTTGATGGATATCGAAGGCTATTATGAACGCCCAGCCAATGATCATCTCGGTCCAAATGATACCACGCACGTTTCCAGTTCGTGGGCGCGATTAGCGACATGCCATTCTTGTGATGAATACGCCTCGCTTCACTCGGTTGCGTAAAAGGAATGTCAGCGCCGGCCAGCGACACGTCACGGGCGGCACGAAATGCTGGACGTAAGAGAGCGATGAGGACTCCGACGAACACGAAGACGAGCACCGCCTCAAAAGGAGAAATGCGAAATCGTATACGCTTAAGACTCACCGTCAGATCCGTTGAAAGGCAATGTCAATCGGCGAACGGTAGACATCACGGAGGACGGACGATTGACCTTCCACTTCAAAAACCGCGCAAGCCGTCCTTCCGTGCATGTCATGGTTCCCCGTGGTTGTTTGTCAGTTGAATGGATCGCCGCCGAACGGATCGCCGAACGAATCCTCAGTTGAAGGGGCCAAGCTTGCATCGAATAGTTTACACCAGTGTCCTTCCTCAAGAGCATCTTGGGCGTCGGAAGCCCATAGCGAAATAGGCAAGTCATTCGAAAGTGCATGGACCACGGCGGATACAAATGAGTTTTCAGCGACCGATGTCCTTCGGCCGCTCATTTCGGCGATGCGGGCTCTTGACCATGCCGAAACCGATTTTGAGGTCAATTGAACGAATTGGCGATCGTCGGCAGATGCGATAACGATTGCTCTATCGCCCTCGCGTTTGATAGAAATCCCCGTTCGCTTAACCATGGCGTCTACCGACGATGGAAAAACGATCATCGCTAAGTGAGGTGCTGCGCTCCGATCTGACACACCAAACGTGCATTGTAAGGTTCCGCCATCGAAAGCAAATGTTACTGAACCACGAACGTCTTGCGTAGATGCATCGTCCCCTGCCACCACGACCGGCCCAAATGGATTGTTTGCTGGCACAGGCTCTTGCGCGTCGGAATAAGCACAACCGAATGAGGCGAGGACAAAACAGAGAACGTAACGCATTTAACGAATCTTCAACGGGGAACGACCCGGATCAGCGGGGACCGGGAGTTGAGCATCCATTCATGAAAACTGACCACCGGTCCTCCGTTGCATCCGATGGTTCTGGCTGTTCTTCGTGCTCGTACTCGTACTCGTACTCAGCATCGCGGTACTCGTACTCGACTGCAGCATTGTACTCTTCGCTCGACTCGGAAACGACGTCGGCGCGACCAATCAGCTTGGTCAACATCGATACGATTCGTTTGAGCATCCGCTTCCGCTGGCGGTTTGATTCGTCATCAATTCCACTGGTTGCGGCAAGCACGTCCTGAATCGACGCGCATTCTAACGCCGATCCACGGGCAATGTCGAGAAATCGATTTCGATCCTTGAGACTGCGTTTACCGTTGCCTTCGGCAATGTTTAGCGGAATCGATTGCGCAGCGCGAAGCCATTGATCCCGGGCATGACGATGAAGCCCGTTGAGCTGTTTGGCGATGGCGAACGATTGAGCGACGTAATCGATCGAGAGACGATAAACGTCGAGTCGGTCATGGTCGAAGATTGGTTCGGTCATCAGTGCCCCATTCGAGTACGAGTACGAGTACCGGCTGCGCCTGAGTACGAGTACGAATCCTTACATGCCAGAACGTTGGCCGTCACCGGGCCGGGAGTGTAAAGTCAACCATTGCCAAAACGCTCGCAAGCCCGGCTCCGGTGCACGGGATGGTTCCCCGCTTTCCTAGGCTTCGGAGGCGTTAAGCCCCATTCCATTCGCTAGCGGGCCAATCACAGAAATGATCTTGATTCGCGACGCCATCGTTACGTTAACGACAATGTGCTTCGGGTTCCGTTCGATGACAAACGGTCGGTCCTCTTCCGGCTCAGGAAACGCAGCGTCAATAGCGTCCACGAGCGGCTGTTGAGGAAATGGATCAGTCAAGTCATCGCCAGCATCGTGTAGGATCGCCACCGCAGCCTCGCCGACCTTTACCTTTCGTTTGCGGCGAACTGCTGAATCACGCAGGTCCCCGTTCCACTTCCAGATTACTAAATTCGCTGTCATAGGAATGTGTCAGCACGCGGTAGAAGCTGTTGTTGTTAACAAATTTGTGGATCGAGGCGAGCGCAATTCATGCGGATGAAGAAAGTGTCGAGCGCAAATTGAGTATTGTCGGGGAACGGCGGCGTTGACCGGGCCGCCGCCAATCAACATCGACCTCACGAACGACGCGATCGGCGGCTCCGCGTCCAACGCTTTGTTCGTCGGTTTCTATTGTCACTGGAGTTGTGTTGAATTTTAAAGGAACCAGACCATGACAACGCTGAGCGACCGATCCATGGACAATCGGCACAATGCAATCAAATCGCTGCCAAATGTCCCAGTGATGTGCTGATGCCAATCAGGCTCGCGCAGTTCTTCCACAAAGTACCGGTGCGACCAATGTTTCATGAGCGCCGGACCATCGTCCGGCGACACCGACGCGACCGACGACACCCAATTGTAAATAAGCCTATCCGCAAACATACCGCCCACAGGTTCATCCCGTTCAAAGTCGATATCAATGATGGGGCTTCCGGTCAGCTTTGCGACAGCATCTTGTAA
>NZ_JACEHH010000111.1 GCF_014154935.1 Stieleria mannarensis | reverse complement strand
ACGAGCACGATTTGGAAGCGTGAACGTCAGCGATCACCTCGCACGCGGGCCTTCTAGATTGAGGCGGCGTGAGCGTGATGACCGAATCGGGGTGGAAGTTTGCGTCTCGCAACAATGCTGTGTGCTGGGGTGCATCGCCGGGTTCGTGGCGCCGGTCGGCACGCCCGTTGAAACATCGTCGCGGCTTGCCAATGTACTCGATTTGAATCGCCACGAGAAACTCCCGTGTCCCAATCGCCAGTCAGGATATCAGGCGCCGGTTGTCAGCGTTGGTCGTTTCGTGCTCGTGCTCAGCATCGCGGTGCTCGTGCTCGTAATCGATCGACAGGCGTCGGTTTGCTTGTCTCAGCCGAGTCGACCGCGCACCCGTCAAACCGTGACATCAAGAGCGAATCCCAGCAACAGAGGTCTGAATACATCAAGTGGGCCAAATTCAAGCGCACCCGTCAGCAGCATGGACGACAGGCGCCAGACCATCGCAGCCATCTACCGCCGCGAACATCAGTGGTCACCGCGTCGGCGTGATAGACCTGATTTCAAAACAAACTCAACGCGCCGACTGCGGTGCACCACTTGGTTCACGCGGATCGGCCACGACGACAGCTTGAGCCATCGTCGCTGGTGGCCAGTGTACTCGATCGGAATCGCCGAAGAAAATCGAGTCTCCAAACAGCAGTCGGCGTGTCAGGCGTCGGCTGTCAGCGTTGCATTCGACAGGCGTCGGTTTGTCGAATTCGGCCGAGTCGACCGTGCGCCAAGTGAGACAAGAATCACGCAAAGACGCCATGCCGCAAAGAAGCGGGGTCAAATCTTTGCGGCTTGGCGACTTTGCGTGAGCCCCTTCCAGCAAGTACGTCAGCGCACTTGTCGAACCCTGACTTCAGGAGCGAATAACAGGAAACAGAGGCCTGATGAATTCCGGTGGGCGCAAGCTCGGGTACCGGCATTAGCGTTCATCGGTGTTCATTAGCGGTGCCAAAACGCCGGAAACACGAACGGCTAATCCACGCGAATGAACGCTAATTTCGGAACCTGTTTCAAGCAGTCGAGAGCGTGAACGTTAAGGATCACGCGGCGGCGACGAGAGACCAACCAATTCATACCAACCTGACTTCGCCGCTCGTCGTGCATCCGTTGGTTCTGTGCTTCCATCATGGAGTACGATGCAAATATCCGAAACGCATCTTGCCATGCCTTACATAAAAGAACTTGAGGCCCATTGCAGGATCGTTTTCCGGGAGCGATGCGCTCGCGATTTCAATTGATTTTGCGTCGGCAATTGAGCATCCGTGGATCCCAAGGAACAAGTCGCCCGTGCGAAGTCCTCCCAAATACGCGGGTCCATTCTTGTCAACGTTGTGCACGCGCACTGCACCAACAAGGCCGTTGCCATTCACCTTGCGAAGGTCATCAATCACATGGGGGTCAACGTCGACAAAGCTGGCGGATATCTGTTCGAGCACGACCGTTTGCGGACGTGAAAAGAAGGCAAATAGCATTGCGGCCAACGCGACGAACCCACAGATTGCCCCCAATGTGAATTGAATTCGAAAGTGCGGGCGTTTCATCGGGTTTACGGCTGCAATTCGGCCACAGAACGGTCAGGATCACGCGGTCGGCGCGGTAAATACACCACTTCAATCAAACCTGACTCGCCGACTCGTCGTGCATCCGTTGGTTCGCCGCATTGCCGGAGACAGAACATAGGGAAGCTCGCGTTTGCCGCGATTTAAGCTATTGCATCCAGGATAGGACACCACACGATGCGACACTACGAGATCGTCAACGAATCATCGTCTCTTTACGCCTAGAAGCAAATCTACGATCTCAGCGAAGAAGATAAACGGAGACATGAGCACGAGTGCAGCTACAGTGAATCCTAGATTGCCCCATGAAATCCATACGAAGTAGATCAGCACGGCGGAATAGGTTGTGATTTTGAACAGCGTGCGGAGCGAGTACTGCCGACTCTGTGCCGATGACTGTTCGTCGTTGGATTCGTCAATCATGCAGTTTTAATGATGCCATGACATTGTCGGATAACGTCCGCCGTTCACCGTGGCACGGCGAACGACAATGTGTTTTCGATTGACGCCGACTCCGTGCCTGCGTGTGCAACGGATGGTTCGCGCGTCCGGTCATGACGACAGCACGTGCCATCGTCGCTGATGGCCAATGTACTCGATCGGAATCGCCGTGGGAAATCGAGTGTCCCAATTTGCGGTCGGCACTTCGGGCGTTGGTTGTCTGCGTTGAAATCGACAGGCGTCGGTTTGTCTTCGTCGGCTGAGTCGACCGCGCACCTATCAAACCGTGACATCGGAAGCGAATCCCAGGAAACAGAGGTTTGACGACATAAAATGGGCCCACTTCGAGCGCAAATATCAAACGATGACATCAAGTGTGAAACCCAGGAAATGGCGGTTTGCTGAATTCGGATGGGCGCAAATCGGGCGCACCAGTTAAACCGCGGACGAATCAGCAAACCACGAAGGTCACGAAGAAACACGAAGAGGAAGTGGGCGTTCCGCGACAGGCGTCGGTTGGCAGCGCGAACGGCCGCCGTTCACCGCGGCACGGCGGACGACATTGTGTTTTCGGTTGACGCCGACTCCGTGCCTGCGTGTGCAACGGATGGTTCGCGCGTCCGGCCACGACGACAGCTTGAGCCATCGCCGCTGATGACCAATGTACTCGATTGAAATCGCCGAGGGAAATTGAGTCTCCCAATCAGCAGTCGGCGCGTCAGGCGTCGGTTGTCAGCGTTGCATTTGACAGGCGTCGGTTTGTCTTCGTCGGCCGAGTCGACTGCGCAACTATCGAACCGTGACATCAAGAGCGAATCCCAGGAAACAGAGGTCTGGTGAAATCCGATGGGCGCCCTTCGAGCGCACCAATCAAACCGTGGATGAATGAACAACCACAGAGGTCACGGAGGGACACAGAGAATTAGTGGCCGTTGCTGTCAGGCGTTGGGCGTTGCGCAGTGCTGTGATCGGCGGAAAGAGAGCAACCACGAAAGACGCGAAAAACACGAAAGATGAGGTGTGTTGGTGTCGGGTCCAGCTAGCAGCGCGAACGCCCGCCGTTCACCGCGGCACGGCGAACGACATTGTGTTTTCGGTTGACGCCGACTCCGTGCCTGCGTGTGCAACGGATGGTTCACGCGGTCGGGCACGACGACAGTTTGAGCCATCGCCGCGGATGGCCAATGTACTCGATTGGATGGGCTGCGGGAGATTTCACTTCTCTGTCACCGCGCTCTTCAATGGACAGACACGATGAAGCCCGGAGGGCTGGCACAGTGCTTGCCGGTGGTGTCAACCACCGGGATCCAGTGTAATCAACCACCAAGGCCTGAAGGGCCGGCACAATCATTCTCTTGGCGGTCACCGGAGCGATCGAAGCACGGGTTATTGTGTCGGCCCGCTGGACCTTGAGCATTGCAAGGAATCCATCCCGGGTGGCTGACACCACCGGCTGACACTCTGCCGGCCCTCCGGGCCTCAGACACATCGTTCCGCCAGCCGGTCCGTTGGATTCAGCAATCACTTTACGGTCGTCATCTCCGGCGTCGGTTTGTCTTGGATCGTACTCGTACTCGTACTCGTACTCAGCATCGCGGTACTCGTACTCC
>NZ_JACEHH010000110.1 GCF_014154935.1 Stieleria mannarensis | reverse complement strand
ATCCGCCACTGACTGATGACGAGCTCGCTGATTTGGAGCGTGCGATCGAATCCGGCGAAGCCACCATCGGAGATTCGACCCTCAGTCAAGAATACTCTGATGCGTACCAGAGAATCGACCTGCTCGCCGCGCCAATCCGATCGGCAATCTCCTCGATCGACGAGCCGCCATTGCTGCCGGACTACGAATCTCTGACGGAAATAGGTCGCGGTGGAATGGGGATCGTCTATCGCGCTCTCCACAAGAAGACTCAGCGACAGGATGCGATCAAGGTTATTCGCCGTGATCGCCTGGCTGGAATGTCTGGCGACACCGTGAAATTGATGCAGTTGCAGTTTCAGCAGGAATCAAAACTGGCTGCCCGGGTTGCCCATGAACATATCGTCCCAATCTACCAGGTTGGAGAGATTGCGGACCAACCTTGGTTTTCGATGCAACTCGTAGAAGGAGAGAGCTTACGTGTCCTTGCACAGGGCACTGGAATCGCACCGGAACGAGCTGTTGAATACCTCGAGGCGATTGCACGTGCGATCGATGCTGTTCATCGCCATGGGATTATTCATGGAGACATCAAACCTCACAACATCTTGATTGAGCGTCAAACCGATCGCCCGATGATCAGCGACTTCGGTCTCGCGGACTTTGATGCGAGATACTCGAGCGATGTTTCACGGGGCGTTGTTGGGACTCCAGCATACATGGCGCCGGAATTGGCCGGCGCCGCACTGCACGGAAGGCCCCCTGAGGAAGTTGCGGCAGTCCGATCGGTTGCCACAGATATCTATTCGCTAGGCGCGACCCTTTGGGCCGCCATCACTGGATCCTCTCCGTGCAACGACGGGCGTACTGCCCGCGAGCATCTCATCGATGTTGCCGGAGGAAAAGTTGATTTCACGAGCGACGCTCGCGGCAAGATCCCACCGTCGCTGTCGCCCATCATCTTGAAGTGTCTTGCACGTGAGCCCTCAGAACGCTACTCGACTGCAGCGGATCTCGCGAAAGACTTGGCATCATGGTTGGATCGACCGCGATGGCACCGACATTTTCCCAGACTTCGAAATCTGTTGTGGATGGTCGTGGCACCCGCACTTTTCACGAGTGGCATTGTCATTTGGTGGCTGATGAAAATCGACGCTTCCGAACCATGGGTATGGCTCACTATCTTCTCCGGATATGTGCCGCTCTTCGCCACTTTCATCGCAAGTCACCGTATGGATCCGACGGCTGCACGTGCGCGTCGGGAGCTATGGTCGATTTGGATTGGCCACCTCGTCAGCACGTTTTTCTGCTTGCTTGTCATTCGAATCATGTGTCACCCGGACTTCGATAAGACAATTGAGTTCTCGTACCCATGCTGGGCGTGCATTTCATCGCTCGCATTCTTCGCTAAGAGCGGCAATTTCTGGTCGGCGTATCGCTGGGTTGGTTCCTTTTGGGCGTTGGCCGCAGTGCTGTTGACTGTCACGCCTTCCCCCTCGATCGTTTACGGAGCTTTCGCCGCCTTGACCTGCTTCGCGATTGCCTTGAGTGATCCATCATTTCTCAATGATTCGATTAGTGAAAGCGCGGATCATGACGCGGGAGGAGCGTAGGGATTACCGTTCTCCCGTGATTTCCGGTCGACTTCATCAACGGCAAGCGTCGACTCGCGATTCGAACTCAGCTGTCTTGTCAGTTCGTCAAGCAACTCACGCGACTGTCCGGCCCACAATTCCACATCTGAATGCAGGACGCTCCTGGCCTGCTGCAGTTGTGTCTGCATCTGGAAAAGATGCTCCATTCGCGTTGCTTGATCCTGCGAGAGGATGCCGGCGGTTTGAGCGGCGCCGACATCAAAGTGGCGACTGACTTCGCATCCCAAGTTGCGTAGCTTGCCGCTGACGATCTTTTCGATTTCGCCCAAGTTCTGGGTGAGCAATTCCATCTCCATGCCGTGTGCCACACGCGCAGGCCAACCGATCTTGCTTACGAAATATGCAACCGACGAAGTCATGAGAATGAACAGAGTGCTTGTGATCGCGAACCCCATGTTGGTGGGCGGTAGTGCATCATTTGTAAAACGTGCTGTAAGATTCACGAGCAGGCAGGACACGCCAAGAGCCAACGGGCTCAGCACGACTCCCATCATCACTCCCAAGGTCGCGCCAGCGACGCGTCTCCATCTGAATGGATCCGCGGTAGCTCTCGCACCGATAACCGCTGCGGCGAAAACGAGGAGCAAACTACACAGGAATACGATTACAACATCCACCGGGATGCTGTAGGGCAGCAGAAGGACTGCCAACAGGTTCGTATTCTGAGCAAAAGCAAACATGGTCTTGTTACAGACTAAACCTTAGTCAGCACTGTTACAGCTCGATGTCTTCGAAGCTTGCCTGGCACGCGGTATCGTATGCCACCCGGATTCGCCGCGACCCTGGAAAGAACTGCAAACAGGCCGTTGTGAACCAGTACGAACCATGCAAGCAGATCGTGTCGTCACCTGGCATACCCTCCGGACCGTGATCAGACATGATGGCACTCAATCGATGGACGTCGAGAACGTCTGTCTCCGCAAGAAGTTGTTGGAATCGTCGGTCTCGCAACTCAGATGACTGATGGAGCCGTCGTCCTCTCAGCGGTGTTGGGGCGCTGTCCGTGTAAATCGCGTCGTGAGCTATTTGAACTTCCTGCATTTGGGGACTCGAGAAAGCATTCGTGTGGCTCAATACGTCTTCTCCCTCAGCAGGTCGCCGGAGGTAGTGGCGGGTGCTCGATAGCTCCAATGATGCGATGTCGCCGTCTGCATCAGCGAGCATGAGCAGGGCTCCACCCCAACGAGGCATCGATGAAATGAAATCCACCGCTTGAGTCACACTGCTGCATTGCTGGAGCGCCGCGGAAATCGCCATCGAAATGGGCGCTGCCGGTGACGTGGGCTGGTCAGTCGTAAACCCATAGTTGTAGATGATGCATAGTCCAGCTTCGTTCATCCCGTCCACCGCTCCCGCCAAAGGCGCTGTTGTGAACTCAATCGCCCTCAAGCCGGAACTTGGTCGGGTCTTTCGCACCAAGTAGAACGGTTGGACGAGCGGGAGATAGTCAAAATTCCTGGCGACGATCGGCTGCCCATCTTTCGAGCGGCGACCGCGTATGGCTACGGCCGAGCACGCTCCTGGACAGGCGGTGCAACCTCCGACCGACGACATGAGCGGTTCGAGACCGTTGATTAGCAGGACTCCCTTGAGCGAGATGTTAGCTCCCCGGGCAATGCCAATTAGTCGCTCCTTCATGGCTGGAAAATCACGTGCGAGAGGAGCGGACAGAAACCGTGAGGCCTTCTGTTCCGCTATCCACCGATAAACTGAGTACGGAAGCCAGTCAGGCTGCTGGAGACGAAATGCCTCTAAATCCCTAAGGGCCTCGTGCGCACCGCAAATTTTCGCGCGTGCGGCCGCGCCCTGGGCGAACCCCATCTCTCGAGGTGAACCTTCGCAGATAGCTTCGACCACTTTGGGATGAGTCGGCATCGTAGATGTATCCAGTGAACGGACGTCGGAAACCACGTGGGATGACGATAGGCGTGCAACCAGACCTTCAAGCTAGCCCCCAACCTAAAAGCGAGTACGTCGTCTGCACAGTGCGCGAAAAATCAAAGGTCTCGGGAATTTCGCGCACTATAGGCCATGGCAGGTCGCTTTCATGATTGGGAATCCTCTGTGGAACGTCCGAAAATGAAAGAGGTTCTTCGTCCCGTGATCGCAGCACTCGCTAATGATTTCTCCCGTCTATCCGATCGGGGGTCCAACCGCATTGGAGCGAATAGCCGTCTGCCACCTGCGTATTGATCGCCCTGGATTACCACGCTTTTCAAG
>NZ_JACEHH010000011.1 GCF_014154935.1 Stieleria mannarensis | reverse complement strand
TTCGGCGTCAACCGTGCAGACATTTTTGCCAGTCTCGGTTCAAGAGTCTTCCAAATCAGGACAACGAACACTTTTACATCAGATCTCGTTACGTGAAGCGCAACCCGCATCGGGCAGGTTTGGTCAAATCGGCGAGAAATTGGCGTTGCGATCGCTTTGGCGTTGGAATCAACCCCCGTCCCCTTTAGCCACGCGTCACAGGCGGTTCGGAATAACTGTATGCTAGGGCTTGGTGACACAGGGAGCGTAGCGGGAAGAGATGAAGCAACGACTAGCAAACTATTGGGATTCGTTTTCGTTTGTCGGGCTGATCGTTGCGACGTTGTTTTTTGCGGCTTCGCTGACGCCGTCGTTGTTGCCCAGGAATTACTGGGTCCAGGGCATCTTGTCCGGATTTTCGTTGGCGATCGGCTACGGGGTCGGCATCGCCGTGTTGACGCTGTATCGATTCTTTGAACTGCGTGAGCCGACCGGAAAGACGCAGCGGATCGCCAAACGTGTGACGGTCGCGTTGGTCGCCGTCGTCAGTGTGGCCTTCGTGTGGCGGATGACGTTTTGGCAGAATTCGATCCGCGAACGGATGGAAATGCCGCGATTGGAAACGGCGTATCCGTATCGCGTGGCATTGATCGCGGTCGTGTGTGCCGTCATCCTGATCGCAGGTGGGCGAATGTTTGTGCGTTGTGGCCATTTTATTTCCGCCAAGCTACAGCGAGTGATGCCACGGCGGATGGCCCAGGGAATCGGTTTTACGACGGCCGTTCTGCTGGTTTTGTTTTTGACCAACGATGTCATCGCGGTCGGTCTGTTGCGCTCGGCCGACGCGTTTTTCTTGAACATGGATCAACTGGTCGATGACGACACCGGCAAACCGACCGATCCGATGCTGACCGGCAGCGATTCGTCGCTGGTGACGTGGGAGACGATCGGCCGCCAGGGCAAAGGGTTTCTGAGCGACGGTCCGACCAAAGCGGAGATCGCGGCCGTCACCGGGGCCGAAGCGAAGCAACCGATTCGCGTCTACGTCGGCATGCGATCGCGACCGACGGCGCAGGAGCGTGCCGAACTGGCGCTGCGTGAACTCAAGCGAGTGGGCGGGTTTGAACGATCGGTCTTGGTCGTCGCGACGCCCACCGGCACCGGTTGGTTGGATCCGTCGGCGGTCGACACCCTGGAGTACTTGCACGGCGGCGATTCGGCCATCGTCAGCACGCAGTATTCCTACCTGCCCAGCTGGATCACGATCCTGGTCGACCCGCGGCGTTCAATCGAATCGGCCGAGGCGTTGTTCGAAGTGATTTACGGGTATTGGAAAACGCTTCCCAAAGACGCGCGCCCGAAACTTTACTTGCACGGATTGAGCCTCGGGTCGCTGGGTTCGGAGGTGTCGGCGGACCTGTTCACGATTTTTGAAGACCCGATCGACGGTGCCGTCTGGAGTGGCCCACCGTTTCCCAGCCAGAACTGGAAGCTGATCGTTCGGAACCGAAACGAAGGCACACCGGCTTGGCTGCCCGAGTTTCGCGATAGCCGAATCTTACGATTCACGTCGCAACGCAATGCGCTCGATCCAGACGCTCCTTGGGGGCCGATGCGCTGCGTCTATGTGCAATACGCCAGTGATCCGATGGTCTGGTTTTCGCCCGATCTGGCATGGAATCGCCCCGATTGGTTGGGCGACCGGCGCGGCCCAGATGTGTCACCGCACCTGCGATGGTATCCGCTGGTCACGTTGTTGCAGGTCGCCTTTGACCTGCCGGTTGCGACCGCGGTGCCGCTGGGCTATGGGCACAATTATTCCCCGTCTAGCTACATCGACGCCTGGATCGCGGTGACGGATCCCAAGGGCTGGACGGCGGATCAAACCGAAACGTTGAAGGCGATGTTCAAGTCCCGTGAAACGCCCAAGCCGTAGCGGGATTCGTCAACGGCTTGTGATTCATCTGGTTCCTTGGTCCCACGCCAGACGCGACGCGTGAGCGAGGGGCACGGCGTCGCCCCACGCTGCCCGCTGCGGGCAAAGATCCATCGCCTGTCATCGGGTTCGTGCGTGGGGGGCACTTGCGAAAACCTTGGCGGTTTCCGCTACGGTTGTGGACCGCCTGCCCTCACATCCAGCGACGGCAGGCATCGCGCAGTTCGGCGACATCTGCAAACCGATCGTCCGCCTTTTTCGCCAAACACTTTTCCAACAGTTGCGGCAGCGCGCTGTTGACTTTGGCAAGTGGATTCAGATCGGGCGTTCGGAACAGGTGCGCGGTGACAAGCTCGGAAACCCGGAACGCTTGAAAGGGAGGCGAGCCTGTCAGACACTCCATCAACACGCATCCGATCGCATAAAGATCGCTTCGCCCGTCCAGGGAATCGCCGCGGATCTGTTCGGGTGACATGTACGCGGGTGTCCCGCCGACGACGGCCGCGTTTTCGCCTTCGGTTTCCGCGCGGGTGACGACCAGCCCGAAATCGAGCAACTTGACAACATCCGGAAACCCGCCGATTTCGGCCAGGAAAACGTTGGCCGGTTTGATGTCGCGATGCACCAGCCCCTTGTGGTGAGCCTCCTCCAATCCGTTGCAAAGCTGGACGACGATGTCCAAGGACGGTTTCAGGTCGAGCGTCTGATGGCGATTCAATCGTTGCTGCAACGTGACGCCGCTGAGGTATTCCATGACGCAGTAGAAATCATTCGATTCGGTGATGCCATAGTCGTAGATCTGCACCGTGTTCCAGTGCGATAGTGTGGCCGTCGCCTGGACCTCGCGTTCGAACCGGGTGATCGCATCGGGGCTGCCGGCCGCTTCGCCGCGGATCAGTTTGATCGCGGCGGGCCGTTTGAGCATTTGGTGTTTGCCCAGGTAGACGATGCCCATGCCGCCGCGTCCGATTTCTTCGATCAATTGATACTGGCCGTAGTACTTTGCCGATTCCGCTTCACGGCGGACGCGATGGACGATTCCCGAACCGACCGTCGCGGTAAACGCCATCGCCAGGATCAGCGTGGGATTCAGGAAATTCATCCACTGGACTTCCGGCGGATAAGTGTGGACGGATTGATGCACGAGGGAAATGGCCGTCGGCAACAGCGCGATCAGACCGGTCACGACCGCCGTGCGTCGCCAATTGGACGGGATAAACATGCCATAAACGGCGATGTAGACCGACGCGGCGGCGAACGCGATCGCACGAAACTCTTCGATCTGAATCGCCTGGCCTTGGACCAGCATTTCCGTTGATTTGAACCACTGGATCAAACTTAATTCGACCAGCGGCGTGGCGATGATGACCAATTCCAACCCGCGGAGCATTGGACGCGAACAATCACGCCGGGTCTTGAGGAACCAGCAACAAACGCCCAGCGAAGACAGCGTGACACCACGGACGCCCAACCGCACCCAGTGCAGTTCACCGAGGATGGTGGCCACGATGGTGACGAACACCAACATCGCGCTCAGCACGTAGGTTGCGGCGATCAAGCGATGGCGCAACAGCTGATTGGTGGACTGGGAAAACCGTTCGGACAGGTCTGACGATAATTCGAAGTCCGCACGTCGGATGATCGGCGGAGACTGTCGGATCGGTTCTTCGATCGGTGCCGGCCGAACCGGCTCTGGTCCGCCGTTCCACTGTGCGGTTTGGTCAAGATCTTGCGACGGGGCGTCCATCGAAGTTGCGGTTTCCGGGAGCAATGTTTCGTTGCGATGGAATTTTAGCAGCGACAGCGCCTCGTCGCGCACCCGATTCGATCGGCAGTGCTCGCGCAGGAAACGCTCGCGTTGTTCGTCGGGTTGCTTCAGGGCTTGCAAGAAGGCCTGCTGGGCGTCTTGAAACTCATCCGGTTTCATGTCTCGGCGGCCTCCGAGAGTTCCCGCCGCAGCCAGGCGCGCAGGAACGTCCAATCCGATTCGACGGTTCGCTTGGAAACCCCCAGTGCCTGGGCGACTTGGGCCACCGTCAGTCCGCCGAAGAACCGCAATTCCACGATTTCGGCGTGTCGCGGCTGCAATGAGGCGAGCTTTTTGATGGCGTCGTCGACCGCGATCACCTCTGCTTCGTTCCGATCGCAGACACAAAGTTCCTCGGCCAGCTCGATTCGTTTCATGCCGCCGCCACGTTTCTCGCGTTTCTTACCGCGCGCGTGATCGACCAGGATGCGTCGCATCATCCGGGCGCTGATGGCATAGAAGTGCGCCGTGCCTTTCCAATCGACGCGGTTCTGGTCCACCATCCGCAGGTAAGCCTCGTTGACCAGCGCGGTCGGCTGCAGCGTGTGTGCCGGCGCCTCGTGCCGCAGCAGTTCTGCTGCCAGCGTCCGCAATTGTTCGTAGACCCGCTGGATCAATTGATCGGCCGAGCGACGGTTGCCTGAACAGGCCTGGCTGACCAGTTCGCTGGTCGAGATCTCTTCCAAGAGGACGGCTCCTGCGTAACCAAAACGGAAAACTTCAGTTTTTTTCTGCGGACGGTGGGACGCGGCGCCGCGTCAGTCCCGGCAACCGAAGCGCCGTGACCGACTCCCAGGCACCCCACACCACGCAGTTTAATCGATGGCAACCCGAGCGACGAACTCCGATCAACCGGATCGGCCGGAGGACCACGAGCTGGTCCAGCGGATGCTGGGGGGAGAGCAACAGGCGTTCCGCGAATTCGTGGATCGGTATCAAGACCGTTTGTTTTCCAGCATGCTGGCGCGGACCGGGTGCGGTCACGATGCCGAAGAGGTCGTTCAGGAGACGTTTATCAAGGCGTTTCAGCACTTGGCGGGGTTCAAGAGCCGCAGCCATCTGTACACCTGGATTTACCGAATCGCGCTCAACACCAGCGTCAATCGTTCCCGCCGCCGCTGCGACGAGGTCAGTCTGGAAGCCAGCGGCGCCGACTCGGACGCCTCGGCACCCGAATCGACGCAGCCGCACGTCCCGCTGGAACGGCTTGAACGCGTCGTGATGCTGCGTCAGGCGCTCGCCCAAATCGAACCCCGTCACCGCCAGATCTTGCTGTTGCGTGAATTTGAAGAACGTTCTTACCAAGAAATCGCCGAGATCATGCAGATCCCGTTGGGCACCGTGCGGAGCCGGCTGTCCCGGGCCCGGCTGCGGTTGCGGGAAACGTTGACTCGCGTCGACACTTACTTTCGGGCGCTCGACGAAGTACCCTAGAGGGCCTGTGGCCGACTACTTTTCTGGAGAGATTTGCCATGCATCCTGTTTTTCGTGTGATCGTGATGACCTTTCTATGCATCGGTTTGACCGGCGTCGCTCAGGCGCGCACGTGGACCGACAAGACTGGCAGGTACACGCTCGACGCGGAGCTGTTCGCTTTTAACGGTGAACACGTGGTCGTCCAGCGAGAGGACGGCGAGATGGGCATGCTTCCGATCGACGTGCTCTCGGATGACGACAAGGATTACTTGCAGAGCGAAGAGGCGGCAACGCTTTCCGAAGCCAATTTGGACAAGGAACAAGCCTGGACAATGAAAGACGGCTATCGATTGGTTGGCCGGATCGTCGATTACACCAAACGAACCGTCACCGTGCAGCGACGCCGCGCAAAGTCCTGGGTCAATGATCGCCAGTACAAATCGCTTCCTGCGGTCTATCAGGTGATCATTCGAAAGAGTCTGGAGCACCTGGAAGGGATCGAAGACGTTGACGACCGCAAGTTCGAATCTTGGTTGGTCCAGCAAAAGGGGCAACCGCGGGTGTTTGACATCGAAGGCGTCGTGATCGAGCTGGCCGATGGAAATGAATACACCGTGCCCTTCTTCTTATTCAGCAACGAAAGCCTGAAGATCCTCAAGGCCGGCTGGGACGAATGGCTTGCCGCTCACGGCGACGAGGGGCAAACGGATGACGACGCCAAAAACGACGAAGCATTTCGTTTGCAATCGATGGCCGCGGCGATGCAGCACGACCGTGCGATCCGCCGCGAGATCGCCGTCGCGAATCTGGCGATGAATGCCGTCAACGCCGGACTGACCAGTTTCTGGGAAGTCACGCTGTACCCGGGCAACGGAAACATGGCCGCGCCGATCTGGGTGGTCGTCCCGGGCCGCGACAGCCGACAAGCCCGCTTCAACGCGCTCCAGCAATACCCCGGATTCACGGTCGGCCCGACGCGAAAGGTCAGCCGTTAGTACCGCGTCAACGCTTAATCTCGGACCGATTGAGAGATCTGCAGCCCGACCAGCCGCGCGATCACGATCGCGACATAAAGTTGCCCGATCATGGCTTCCAGCGTTGCAAACATCCGCGCCGGCGAGGTCAGGGGAATCACGTCGCCGTAACCGAGTGTGGTCAGCGTGACGTTGCTGAAGTAGATGAATTCGTTCACGAACCCCGGCCGGGTCTCGATGATCGGTCCGCCGGAAGCCATCTTGAAGGACCCCGGTGACATCAATTCGATCAACGCGTAAACGAACGCCCAGGCCAGCCCGATCAGAAAGTAGATCGAGACCGCACCGACGATCCGGTTGGCATCGACCGGCCCCTTGCCGAATACCGTTGTCGCCAAAGTGCTGATCAGCAAGACAAACACGGCAAAGATGCACGCATTGGCGCTGCCGGTGACCCATTTCGATGACTGCAATTCATCCACCCAGGACAAGGCATAGGCCGCGACTCCCAGAACGATCGTCGCCCACATGCGGATCTTCGATCCCGACAGCGAGCGGATTGCCGAAGAGACTACAATCAGGAACATGATGTTGAGCAAGATGCGTTGCAGTCGGTCGTGGGGCGACACGAAGCTTTGCACGACAAACATCGCCAGCAACGCGATCAGCAGTTCCAGATGGCTGCGTCGCCAAAAATCAGGACGCCGGGCGGGTTTGGTAGAGGACATCGTCGATCAGAGGGAGTGGCGAAGTTGGGGCAGCAAGCGGCAACGTGGAAGCGGGCCTTGCACCCGCATCATTGAACTTCAAATCGAACCGAGGTAAACCCCGTCATGACGTCACTGGAACTGTTGCTGGCGGCTTTGGGCTGGTCCACGCTGATCAATCTGGGCATGTTAACCTTAGCCGCCGGGCTGCTGGCATTTTGGGGCGATGCGATCGGAAGACTGCACCAGAAGTGGTTTCATCTGGAAAAACGAGAGCTCCAACAGGCCTACTTTCGCTTTCTGGCGAACTACAAACTCCTGGTGCTGGTGTTCAATCTGGTACCGTATTTAGCGTTGCGTCTGGCTCTGCAATGAGACGGGGCGTCGTGTCGGGGGCCAACGCGTTCAGGTTGCGGACCGATGGGCACTGCCCCTAAGACTGTTCATTTTTCGATAGAGTACCGCTTTCAATAGAGTACCGCGATGAAACAGCGATTGACAGCGTCGGGTTGTCGACCGAGCCACTGGAGGATCGCTCACTGGACGTTGGTCGGATGGGTGTTGTGTTTTGTCGGGTGCTCAGACAAAGGTAACGAGTACGTCCCGCCGCCGCCGCCCACCGTTACGACCGCTCGTCCGGTCCGACAGCCGCTGACCTTGTACTTGGAACAAAACGGCCAGACCGAGGCCGTGGAATCGGCGGAGATCCGATCACGAGTCGGCGGCTTTGTGGAAGAAATTCTGTTCGAACCTGGGCAAGACGTTCAGGCCGACGACGAACTCTACAAAATCGAACCGGACACCTACCGTGCCGTCCGAGATTCAGCGGCTGCCGCGGTGGAAGCCGCCAAAGCCGCCGTGCAGGTCGCCGAGTCGTCGCTGCTCACCGCCGAGGCGAACGTTAAGAATGCGACCAGCACGTATGATCGAGAAAAGAGGCTGTTCGATTCGGGGGCCGGATCGCAGTCGGCACTCGATGCCGCCGAGGCCGATCGCGATGCCGTGCTGGCTCGCGTCGAGGCCGCGAAGGCCAATGTCAAAGCCGAGAAGGCCAAGGAACTTCAAGCCGAGGCGACGCTCGCCCAGGCCGAATTGGACCTGCAGTACACCACCATCCGCGCACCGATCAGCGGGCAGGTCAGCAAAACACTGGTCAAGCTGGGCAATCTGGTCGACGTGGGGGCATCGATGGCGACGGTCACTGACCATCGAAAGGTTTTCGCGAACTTCAGCCTAAGCGATCGGCAGGTCTTGGAACTGATGGAATCGTTGCCGGACGGCGAAGTCGATCGCAGCGGGCCGAAAGCGTGGTCGTCGGTCGCTGTGTATTTACAACGTGACATCACAAAGAACGAGTTTATTCAGGGCAACCTGGAGTACGTCGATCAAACCGGATTCGAGGGATCAACCGGAACGCTTGCGATGCGCGCGGTGTTTGACAACAGCGAACGGAGCCTCTTGCCTGGCATGTTCGTGATGATCCGGTTGCCGGTTGCAAAACTTGAGTCGGCTTTGCTGGTCCCCGAACGTGCCGTTTCGCGAAGCCAGACGGGAGCGTTCCTGTTGATTGTCGGGCAAGACAATCGGATCGAGCGCCGCCCGGTCACGCTGGGGCAAAAGCTCGACGGTTGGGCGGTCGTCCAGCAGGGGCTTCAGGAGGACGAAACGTTTGTGTTGGAAGGATTACAGCGTGCTCGTCCCGGCACGGAGGTGACGCCGACGCCGACCGAATTGTCGACCGAAGGGAGTCCACTTTTGCAAGCGTCGCTCAGCACGGCCGAAGAAACCTCGCCCCCGCCGGCGCCCGCCCCAGCGCCGGGACCAGGTTCCTGATCCGTCGCTGCGTCCGGTCCGTCTTCTTCCATTCTCCGACCATTCCGACCTGATGTCACGCTTTTTCATTCATCGCCCCATCTTCGCAACGGTCATTTCGGTCGTGATTCTGATCGCGGGGCTGGTTTCCTTCGGCGCATTACCGGTGGAAAAGTTCCCACCCATCACGCCTCCGACGGTCCAGGTCTCGGCGGTCTATCCGGGGGCCAACGCGCAAACGATCGCCGAAACGGTCGCCGCCCCGATCGAACAGGCGGTCAACGGCGTTGAGGGCATGATCTACATGTCGTCGACCAGCGCAAACGACGGGTCGTACACGTTGACGGTCACGTTCGAACTCGGAACGGACTTGGACAATGCATCCGTGTTGGTGCAGAACCTGGTCGCAACTGCCGAAGCGAGTTTGCCCCAGGAGGTTCGGTCCCAGGGAATCACCACCAAGAAACGCTCAACACAGACACTACAGTTCATCGCGCTCACATCGCCGGAAGATCGCGTCGACGGACTGTTCTTGAGCAACTACACGCTGGACTTGCGAGATGAGATCAGTCGAATCAAAGGCGTGGGGGATGTTCAAACGTTCGGAGATGGCGATTACAGCATGCGGATCTGGCTTGATCCGCGAAAATTAAAACAGCGCGGCCTGACGACCGAGGACGTGGTCGCAGCGATTCGAGAACAGAACGTCGAAGTCGCCGCGGGGCAGATCGGCGGTCCCCCGGCGCCAAAGGGAACCCCGTTCCAATTATCGATCAACACGCGAGGTCGCTTGGCCGACGTCAATGAGTTCGAAAATATTATCCTGAGGGCGGGCAGCGAGGGGCGGGTCTTGAGACTTCGTGATGTGGCACGCACCGAGTTGGGTGCCAAAACCTACTCCTTTGCCGGCAGGTACTCTGGATCAACCGCGGCGGTGCTGTCCATCTACCAATTGCCCGGTGCCAACGCGTTGGAAACCGCCGATGCGATTCGAGCAAAGATGGCCGAGTTGCGTCGCGCTCCCAGCTGGCCCCAGGGCGTGGAGTACGTGATCGCCTATGATGCGACTCGATTTGTCACCGCCTCGATCGACGAGGTGTACAGCACGCTGTTTTTGGCGATCGTTTTGGTCGTGGCGGTGATCTTCATTTTCCTGCAAGACTGGCGGGCAACCATTGTTCCGGTTGCGGCAATCCCCGTTTCGCTGATCGGAACCTTTGCGGTGATGAGCGGAATCGGATTCTCGCTGAACATGCTGTCGTTATTCGGGATCGTTTTAGCCATCGGGATTGTTGTCGATGACGCGATCGTGGTTGTGGAGAACACCTCGCGGCATTTGGAAAAGGGGCTATCACCCAAGGAAGCGGCCGTCAACGCGATGTCCGAAATCACCGGTCCGGTGATCGCCACGACATTGGTGTTGCTGGCGGTGTTTGTACCGTGTGCATTCATGTCGGGGATCACCGGCGAGCTGTTTCGACAATTTGCGTTGACCATTTCCGCTTCGGTCTTGATCAGCACCATCAACGCACTGACGCTCAGCCCGGCGTTGTGCGGCATCTTTTTGCGGGCTCCGACGGAATCGACCTTTGTCGGGTTTCGAATGTTCAATGCCGCGTTCGATCGAATCACCGAGGTGTACGGTTCGGTGGTCGCCCGGTTGGTCCGTCTCGTTTCGATCGTCGCCGCGGTCTTCATCGTCCTGGTCGCCATCACCGGTTGGACCTTCACTCGGTTGCCCACCGGGTTTGTCCCTGACGAAGACCAAGGCGTTCTCTTCGTCAACATCCAGCTTCCCGATGGCGCCAGCAAAGAACGAACCGAAGCGGTCGTCAACGACTTGGACCAGGTGTACGCCGACTTGCCAGCGGTTCGAGGTTGGTTGTCCGTGGCGGGATACTCCTTGTTGGCTGGCAACGCGGGATCCAACGTCGCGTTTTCTGTTCTCGTGCTGGACCCCTGGGAGGAACGAACCACCGCCGAATCGAGCGTTCAAGGGATTCAAGCCGCTCTGCAGCAGCAGTTGGCCCAAGAGCAGCGTGCGTTGCTGTTTTCATTCACGCCGCCACCGATCGACGGGCTTGGCATGTCGGGTGGTTTTCAACTGGAGGTCCAGGACCGGGGCGGAAACGGTTTTGATGAATTGCAGGCGACCACCGACGCCTTGATGTCAGCTGCGTCGGCACAATCCAACCTCGCATCGATGAACACCTCGTTTCGCGCCAACGTGCCGCAACTGTTTGTCGAAGTGAACCGCACGAAAGCAAAAACGATGAATGTCCCGCTGGGATCCGTCTTCGCAACGCTTCAAGCTTCGCTCGGATCTTCCTACGTGAACGATTTCACCTACAACAATCGTTCGTATCAGGTGCGTGTTCAGGCAGAAGATGAATTTCGGACATCGACCGACGACATCAACCGACTTGAGGTCCGCGATGCGTCGGGGCAAATGGTTCCATTGGGTTCGATCGTCACCATCCGTGACGACTTCGGCCCCGACGTGGTCCGGCGTTACAACCTGTATCCCAGCGCCGCGGTCAACGGTGCTGCCGCGCCGGGGGTCAGCTCCGGACAGGCATTGGAATTGATGGAGCAGATCGCTGCAGGCCAACTGCCAGATTCCTTCGGCACGGCTTGGACGGGTATGTCTTATCAAGAAAAGGCCGCCGCGGGCGGCCAGTACATGATCTTTGCGCTCGCATTCATCTTTGTATTTCTGGTGTTGGCGGCGCAGTATGAAAGTTGGACGAGTCCCGCAGCGGTGGTCGCCGTAGTCCCCCTGGCCGCCTTGGGCGTCGTGTTGGCGATTGTGCTCAGCGGGGGTGACAACAACACGTATACCCAGATCGGGATCGTGTTGCTGGTCGCATTGGCCAGCAAAAATGCAATCTTGATCGTGGAGTTTGCCAGCGAGCGGGAGCGTGAGGGGATGGGCATCCGCGATGCGGCCACCGCGGCGGCCCGATTGCGTTTTCGAGCGATCTTGATGACCGCATTTTCGTCGGTGCTGGGTTTCATGCCACTGCTGGTCGCGTCGGGGGCTGGTGCGGCGAGCCGTCGGGCGGTGGGTGCCGCCGTCGTGGGTGGGATGATCGCTGCAACCGTGTTTGCGCTTCTGATGGTCCCGGTATTCTTTGTCTTTTTCCGAACGATCTCACGCTGGGCTGCGTCGGGGCGGCAAGAAGCGGTTTCGGCCCGGGGTGATTCGGCCTGATCTGCTGTTCCCATGGGGGGCGTCAGACAGGCATGCAGCCCTGTGTTCATTCAGTCCTGTGTGCGGGGAGTCTTCCACCCGTCCCTGCCGGGCTTGGGCACCCTTGTTGACTCATAGGACGGGCAAGACAGGCGAATTGGGGTGCGCGAGGGGTGGTGAACGCCCGTTTCAACCACTCTGGGGAAGTAATCTGCAACGATAATTTCGGCTCGGCGGGGCGGAGCCGGCTCTCGCGACAAAATTTCCGGTCCGGTCAAAAAACGGATTCGACCAGAATCCCGATTCCAGCTAAAATGCCGGCCGCAGGAGGCGTCCGTTCCCATCCCCCCGATGATGGAAACGAATCTCATCAAGGACTCGCTTCGCTCGTCAAGGAAAGCATCGTCTGTGCTACTCAATCGCTCCTCTCATTCAAAATCGACGACCACCGCTGGGATCGACCCCGCCGGGATCGTTGAGATGGGTAAGGGGGATCAAACCGTTTTGTTTCTGCACGGTTTGTTTGGAACCCCCGAGCATTGGCGTCAGGTGATGGAGCGTTTGTCGGATCGCTACCGCGTGATCGCCCCCCAACTGCCCGTCGATCCCCAACCGGGACGTCGTCAACACGGCATCAACGCGATCGCCGACCTGAGCGATCAAGTCGCCGAGCTGATCGAATCGCGCCAAATTGATCCCTTCGTGATCTGTGGCAATTCGCTTGGTGGTCTGGTCGCGATCGACCTGTGTGCCCGCCGACAGGATTTCGCCAAGGGGCTGGTGCTGGCTGGTAGCGCCGGATTGTTCGAAAAGAATCCGATCGGCGGGATGCGTCCGAAACCGTCCCGCGAATTCGTCAAAAAAACGGTTTGCGGCATCGTTCACAAACAGGAACTGGTCACCAATGAACTGGTCGACGATTGGCATTCGTCGATCCAAGATCGCGATTATGTTCGCTTCGTCTTGCGTGTTTCCCGCGCCACCCGCGACCGATCGGTCGAGAAAGAACTGACGAAATTGGATTTGCCGACGATGATCATCTGGGGTCAAGAAGACACGATCACGCCGCCGGAGACCGGTCGCGAGTTTCAGCGGCGGATCAAGGGATCGAAACTGCAGTTTATCGAGGACTGTGGGCACGCACCCAATTGGGAACAACCCGAAGCGTTTGCCGAGGTCCTGGATCAATTTCTACCGACCTGCTTTACTGACTGAGATGACGCGACCTCGCTACGGTGTGTCGTGCCGAGCGGTCATCGACGTGCCGACGATTGGCCCCGGTGGCAGACGCCGCTGCAGCGACCGACCGGTGGTGTCATGAACCGATCGTCGGCCGAGTCCGCCCGCCCGCCGGTCCAACGTCCCGCGCGTTACGCCGTCGTGATTGTTTTGTTGGCCGTGCTCGCATCGCCGGTGATCGGTTTCGGTGCACTGCGGGCGCTCAAAAGCACTTCCAACGATCCCAGGCAGTGGCTGCCCAAATCGTTCGCCGAAACGGACACCTATGACTGGTTTCAAAGCCATTTCGGGACGGACGAATTCGCCGTGGTCAGCTGGCCGGGCTGCGACCTGGACGATCCCCGTGTCGGGCAACTCGCCAATGTGCTCGTGCAGACTCCGTATTTTAACCGTGTGCGGACCGGTCAGAACGCCGTCGCCGAACTGACGTCACCGCCGCAAAACTTTTCTCGCGGCGCCGCGATCAGCCGCCTGCGCCGCATCTTGATCGGGGCGGAGGACGGGACGACGTGCCTGGTGTTGACCACCTCGACAGTTGGCCAAGACGATCGCAGCGCGGCGGTGCGCGAAATCGAAGACCAGGCGTGGCAGGTCTGTCAGTTGCACCAAACGGAACTGAAACTGGCCGGCCCGACGGTCGACGCCGCGATGATCGATGCCGAGAGCCGGAAATTGTTGTTCGGCCTGGCCGGACTGTCTGGGTTGGTTTCGTTTCTGGTCGCCTCGCTGAGAATGCGAAGTATCCGGTTGGCAGTCTCGGTGCTGGCGGTGGCGGTCTACAGCACCGCGGTGTCGCTGGCGCTCATGTACTTCAGCGGCGGCAAGATGAATCTGTTGATGACCATGTTGCCACCATTGATCTATGTGTTGACGATCTCGTCGGCTGTGCACTTGGCCAATTATTATCGCGACGCATCCCGGGACGAAGCGTCAACGGTTCCGGCCGCCATTCGGGCGATTTATCAGGGCTGGCTGCCGTGCTCGTTGGCCGCCGTCACCACCGGGATCGGCCTGGTCTCGCTGGTGCTCAGCAAGATCGAGCCGATCCAGAGCTTCGGATTCTACTCCGCCCTGGGCGTCGTGGTCAGCGTCGTGGTGCTGTTCCTGTTGCTCCCCTCGGCGCTCTACCTGTTCCCTCCCAAACCGGACGCGGACGCGAATCGTCCCGCCGAAGAGGATCCGCCGAAAAAGACCGGGGCGTTTGTCGACGCCATCCTGAATCATCACGTCTTTTTCGCATTGTTCTGCGTGTCGTTGATGCTGTTGTGTGGCTCACGGATTCCGTCGATCGAATCCACGGTCAAACTGCAAGACCGCTTCCTGCCCAACAGCGACGCGATCGCCGATTACCGCTGGTTGGAAGAACGCGTCGGACCGATGGTGCCCTTGGAAGTGGTGATCCATTTTGACCAAGACGACCCACGCGACCGCGTCGATCGCATCAAGCTGATTGCGTTGATCCAAAGCAAGATCCAATCGCTCAGTGAACCCGTTGCGACCCTTTCGGCATTTAACCTCTGTCCGCGGCTTCCCGCCGGGCACCGTGTCCGTGACATCGTCCAGCGCAAGGTGATCAACGGTCAACAAACCAAACAGCAATTGATCGCTGCGCGGTACTTGAGCGAAACCGATGACCAAGAACTTTGGCGGATTTCGGTACGCGCCAACGCCATCGGCGATTTGGATTATGGGATCTTTGTCGAACAGATCCGTTCCACCGTTTCCCCGCTGTTGGACCAAGAGCAGGTCGGCGGGACGTTTACCGGTGTGATTCCGCTGATCTACAAAGCCCAGCGTCAACTGTTGTTGGATTTGTTTCGCAGCTTTTTGGTCGCGTTCGCGGTCATCGCCGGTGTGTTGCTGGTGGTGCTGCGAAGCTTCTGGGCGACCTGTTTGGCGATGTTCCCCAACATTTTTCCCGCGGTCATCGTTTTCGGTGGCATCGAATGGGTCGACATCCCGGTTCAGATCGGTTCGGTGATGACGGCCAGTGCGGCGCTTGGAATCGCGGTCGACGATACCGTTCACCTGCTGACCTGGTTTCGACGCGGGCTGGCCCAAGGGTTGTCACGTCGGCAAGCGGTCGAAAGCGCGTTTGCGCATTGCTCCGGCGCGATGGTACACACCACCCTGATTTGTTCCTGCGGGCTGGTTGTGTTCGCGCTCAGCACCTTCGTGCCGATCCTGCACTTCGCTTGGCTGATGGTCTTCCTGCTTGCCTCGGCGCTATTGGGCGACCTGGTGCTGTTGCCGGCGATTTTGGTCGGTCCGTTGGGGCGATGTTTTGAGAAAAAGAACAAGACGTAGCTAGGATTTCGCCGCAGATTCGTCCTGGCGCCGCGATGCCGCAACGGGGGCCGAAAGCCTTGGCGGCTTCCGCTACGACAGGAACAAAACCCTACGCCGCCCGGGTGTCCGATTCCACCGGCTGTTGCTCGATCGAGCCGATGCATTGGTAGACGGCTTGGCGGACGGATCGTTCGCGTGGGTCGTCAAAGATGCGGAAGCTCATCGTGTTGGTCAGATAGGCGAACGACAACTGCTCGACCGGATCGGCCATCCCGAACGACCCGCCGGCGCCGGGGCACCCAAAGGCCTGGTCGTCGGCGCCGAAGCGAAATCCGCTGCTGGGACGCGAGAAACCGAAGCCGTAATTGGTGTCGATTTTTAACACGGCATCGCGCAAGCCGCGCGACGGTTGCAGCGGTGGGGCGACCAGTTCACGCATCGTCGCCGGCGTGATTCCCAACCGCTGTCCGCCACGTGCCAAGACGTCATAGACCTTGGCCACCGCTCGCGCCTGGCCGAAACCGTTCGCCGAGGGGATTTCGACGTTTCGGTATTCCGGTGTGCCGAGTGCCGCGGGGTTATCAAACTTTAAACACTTGATGGACTTGGACACGACCGAACCGGGCCAGGCCCCCGCCAGAACCATCTTCCAGGGCAATTGGTTCAGATTGGCCAACAGGGCCAGTTTTCGGAACCCCTGGGTGCTGCTGATGTGTTCCGAATCGATCCAATCGGGCAGCCCGATGTAGAACTCAATGCCCAGCGGTGTGGCGATTTCGTCGTGAAAAAACTCGCCCAGCGTCCGCCCGGCGGGATCGACACGACGAATCAATTCGTTTTGATACCACCCCAACGTCAGTGTGTGGTAGCCGTGCTTTGTGCCGGGCTGCCACAGCGGTTTTTGACTCGCCGTGATCGCAGCCATCTGGTCGTGGTCGGCCAGGATTTGAGGGTTCAGTTTGCGGTCGATGGCAACCAAACCGGCTTGATGGGCGAGCAACTGACGCACGGTGATGGTTTGCTTTTGCCCGACGGCAAACTCGGGCCAATAGTCGGCGACGGCGGCATCGAGATCGAACAGCCCGCGACTGTGTGCGACGGCCATCACGGCCGCGGCCATCCCCTTGGTCACCGAAAACGCCAGCGATAGGGTCTGTTCGGTCCACCGTGCACCGGAGTGGTGGCAGCGACGGCCGCCCCACAAATCGACGACCTTTCGGCCCTGGTGGAACACCGTGCACGCAGCGCCACGTTCACCACGCCGCAGAAAATTGTTCTCAAATTCCGTCCGGACCTGTTCGAACCCCGGTGCCACCGATCCGAGGATCGTCGGACGATTGTCGCTCTGCGTTAACATCCTGGTTTCCTCTGAAGCGAACCGATAGACCAAGTCAGATTTGATCGCTGCCAATGGACACTCACTTTGGACACTCACCCCGCCTCAAGTCTCGCTTGGGCCAGCGGCATCCAATGGCGCTCGTTTCATCCTAGGCAACCGTCTAGCGGGTGACAATCTCAACATCGAGGCAAAATTTCACTAGCCCTGGGCACAGCAATCTTTGTACACACCAGCGGTTGCCGCCCGACCGGGGCTTTTTCGCGGCGATCTCTTCTCTCTCAATCTGGAACGAACGGATGCATCAATTCCTACGACTGCCACGACTGCGGCTGATCATCATTTCCTTGCTCGCCACCGCGCCGTTGCTATCAAATGCGCAAGAGGTCGAGCAGGTGGCTCGGCTGAGCGTGCCGACGGTCGACCCGACTGCTCCGCGGCAGCATCCGATCGATCCGGCGCTCGAAATCGCCCAGGAAAGCCTGCGGCACGTCCGCGACCATGTCGACGACTACACCGCGATGTTCATCAAACGCTGCCGCGTCGGTGGCGTCATGCCGCCGCTGCAATACGCCAGCTTGAAGATTCGCAATCGCAAATTTGACGGCGAAACCTTGAGCGTTCCGTTAAGTGTTTATCTGGATTTCTTGAAGCCCCGTTCGGTGAAAGGACGTGAGGTGATCTGGGTGGAGAACGCGAACGACGGCAACTTGATCGTTCATCAAGGCGGGTTCGCCAGTTTCTTGACGACCCAGCTGGATCCCGAAGGGATGCTGGCGATGCGTGGACAGCGCTATTCGGTCAAGGAGATCGGGATTGAAAACCTGTTGGAAAAGTTCGTCGTCACGGCACTGAAAGACCGTCAACATGGCGAATGTGACGTGCAAATCGAAGCCGACCATCTGTTCGGCCAGACCAGTTGCACGCTGGTGGAGGTCGTGCATCCGATCCGCCGCGATCATTTTCGCTTCTACCGGGCCCGCGTGTACTTTGACAACGTGACCAAGTTGCCGATTCGGTACCAGGCGTGGTTGTGGCCCGAATCGCCCGGCGGTCCGCCGGTGCTGGATGAAGAGTACAACTACTTCAACTTGAAGGTGAACGTCGGCTTGTCGGCCGTCGATTTCGACACCGAAAACCCCGAGTACCGATTCCGGTAGGCAATTCGACAGGACGTCGTGGCTGGGTCGAGAGGTAGGAAAATTTTGGGGGTGGAAAAATGACCTGAGTCGAATGGATGGTTGACTCACAGCAGCCATCGGGCGACGAATCACGAGTGACATCAGCCGATTCACGCAAGCGTTCGGGCCCCGCATCGATGGAAGCCCGTCGGCTGGCGCTCAATGGCACCTACTTTTAGAGCCGACGGCGCTAGCCGCGGGCCTTGGATTGCCCTTCGAGGCTTGTAAGGCCCGGGGCTAGCGCCCGAGGCTCAGTTTGTGATCGAAAGTAGGCGGTGTTGGGCTGGCGGCAAACGGCTGATTCCATGGGGGGGTAGCGGAATCGAAAACGTGGAAATCCTCCGATCGAAAACGCGAACGAATCGAACGATTCTGCGCGGCCCAGGCGGAGCCTTGGGACGAATTGAATACATCCGTGGGTTCGCGCTGCCATCCGTGGGTTTTCGATTCTCGCTGCCTCCCATCGCGAACACACCGCCACCGACAGGGCTCCCCTGCCGAAGAGGGGGGGGCGGGATTGGCGTCTACCGATCCGCCGCGCCCCTTCCTTGCGGGCCACCTGAATTTCTCGGGGACATTTTCGCAGGAGATCTATTACACTGGGGCCTTCTGTCGTCTCCTCGCCATGGTGTTCCAAGGACCCACAACATGTTCCGTTTTGCACTCTTCTTGATGATGTTTTCGACCACCGTTCCGGCGGTGGTGGCCCAGTCGGCTTTTTCGGGGATGCGGTACCGGGTCCCGACTGACGCAAACATGCTGGTGATGATCAACGCCGAAAAATTGTTCGGTTCGTCGGTGGCTGACCGCGAGCGTTGGAACGAGCGTCGTCAGGCGGCCTATGACGCCGGGCTGTCGGCGCTGCCGCCGGACGCGAAAGAAGTGCTGCTTGCCGGCCGCAACGACCACGAATTCGGCGAATCGCTTTGGGAGATGGCGCTCGTCCGACTCGAAGGCGAGCGAAGTGTATCGACGGTGGCACAGCGATTCGGCGGTACGATGGACAATTTGGAAGGCCGCACCGCAGTCAAACTGCCCAATGACCGCTACGTCGTCCAGCTCTCCAAGGACCTGCTGGGGACTTACACGCCGGCCAACCGCCAGGACGTCAGTCGTTGGCTGCGAAAGACCGACACGGTGAGCACCGATGCGGAGTATTCACCGTACCTGGCCCAAGCGTTCAAGTACGCCACCGAGGTCGGGACGCCGGTCATCATGGCGATGGATGTCAAAGACACCTTGTCGCCGGCCGAGATCCGAAATCGGCTGTCTAACTATGAAGAGTTACTCGGAGCGGACGTGAACCTGGACGAGCTGACGGAATTGCTGAGCGGAGTCCGCGGCATCACCTTGGGCGTCACCGTGGTGGGCCAGTCGGTCGGTGCGATTCGAGTCGACTTTGACGGGGACGCGGGACTGGTTTCTGAAATCGGCAAACCGCTGTTGATCGCGATCCTGCAAAAGCAAGGGGCGATGATCGATGACATTCACGATTGGAAACCCGCGGTCAAGGGCAACACGTTTCTGCTGCAAGGCAAGCTTTCGACCGACGGAGCACGGCGAGTGATGAGTGTGTTGGAACTCCCACGCGAGCTTTCCGAAGCGATGCATTTGGCGTCCTCGCCGGGATCGGACCCCGAGGGATCGGCCAAAAAGATCGCCGCCCAACAGTATTACAATTCTGTCACGACGCTGATCGAAGACCTGCGTGAGAAACCGAAACGCGATCACGTCAAAACGTTCGGCCAGGCCGCGATGTGGTACGACCGTTATGCCCGCAAGATCGACAACCTGCCCATCCTGAACGTCGACGAAGAACTGTTGAATTACGGCGCGAACATCGCCGAACTGTTTCGCAGTGCCGAAATGGCGATGAAGGGCGTCGGAATGCGGGCCTCCAATCGCCGGGCCGCTAACAACGCGGGATCCGGTGGGTATTACTACAGCAGCGGCGGCTACCGCGTCGGCTATGGGTACAACTCTGGCGGCTACGGCCCCCAGGGCTACACGGCCAGCGTCGGCGCCGGCCAAGCCTCGTTGCGTGAAAAAGGTCGCACCGATGCGATCATCACCAAGCAAGAGCGGACCGCCGGGGCCGCCACGGTCCAACAAATTTGGCAGACGATCGATCAGGAAACCGCCGGGATCCGCCGGGCGATGACCGAGAAGTACGACGCCGAGTTTTAGGGCCACGGCGCTGATGCAAGGCCAGACCAATACGGTGGATAGCCTGCGGCGGGTGTTCTATGAAGGATTCGTCGCCCAGGATCTCGCCGAACCGTTGGCATCGTTTGACGCGACGGCCGATGTCGACGCCGTGCGGACGTTCATGGTCGATCGTCCGCTGACGGTCGTGGGAATCCGCCGCGACGGTCTGGTCATCGGCTGCATCGAGCAAGCCGCGTTCGACGATCGACCCGTGGCCGATCAAACCATCCCGCTGGCGGAAACCCGGATCGTCCCCGCCACGACGCCGTTGCACACGGTGGTCACCGAACTTTGTGAGCGTGACTACCTTCTCGTTTCCACCCTCGCCCAACCGGTCGGCGTGATCGTCCGCGACGATTTCGAAAAACCGCCAATGCGGATGTGGCTGTTCGGCATGGTCACCCTGTTCGAACTCATTTTGACCCGGATCGTTGCCAACCACTATCAAGGCGATTCGTGGACTCAATTCGTCTCCGAAGCACGAATTGAAAAGGCAGTCTCGCTGCAAAACGAACGGCAACGACGCAATCAATCGGTTCGGCTGCTCGACTGTCTGCAACTCGGTGACAAAGGTCAGTTGCTGTCTCGATCCGAGGAACTGCGAAAGACGTATTGGGATAAGTCGAGGACGCAAATCAAAACCACCCTGGGCCAGGTCGAAGGATTGCGCAATAATCTGGCCCATTCGCAACCGCTGGTTCGGGAAAACTGGGACACCATCGTACGGATCTCTGCGACCTTGGATCGGTTCCTGGAAATCCCGTCCGAAGTGATCTCGCCGAGCAGTTTGTCTCCCTATCATTCGCAGCTCAAGCCCGTCGGTGACGTCAGTGACCGCGAATCAAAATGATCCGGCCCAACAGAGCGACGCCGACTCGATTAACGCGCACGAGCAGATGATGTCAGATTCCCCGGAACCGGGAAAACGGATGACCGACCAACAGATCCAGACGGTCTGCTTGATGGTCTTGGCGGGCGTGGCGGGAATCTATCTGGTCTATTGGTTGCGACCGGTGCTGGTCCCCTTCGTCGTCGCCTGTTTCATCGTCAGCGGCGTCGGGCCGATTCTGACGTACCTGGAAAACCGCTTTAGTGTTTCGCGGGTGGTTGCCGCGGGGATGGCGTTCTTGTTGGGCGTCGGCCTGATGGGGCTTTTCGGCCTGACGATTTCGTTTTCGATTATCGACCTGGCTAAGAACAAGGACGACTACCGAATTCGCGTCCGGCAGTTGGTGGACAAGCTCGATGACACACTGTCGTTTGATTCGCTGTCGCTGAAACGCTTCGCGGGAGATCGGTTCTCCGCGGCCGATGGCTCCGACCCGCCGGCGGGCGAAGACCAAACGACTTTCGCCGACGCCGGCCCCATCGTTTCACCGAACGAGAGCGCTGAACCATCGGCGGTGATCCCTTCCGAGCAAGCCGCTCTGCCGGCGGGCACGCCGGCGGACCCCATCGCCCCGCCCCCGTCCGACGTCGCGATCCCACCGGTTGAACCGGGCGACGAGGCGGGCGGCGAAGCGTCTGCAGCCGAACAGGCGGATGAACCGTCGGCCGATGCAGCACTCGAATCGAACGAGGCCATCGACGAATCAGGCGATGGCGAAGCCGTTGCTGATTCGCCGCAGCTCGATGATGACCTGCCGCCGCTGGCCGAAACGCCAACGCTTCAAATCCACTCCCGCAGCGCGCCGGTCGAATCGGCGCGGATGAGGGAGGCGACCGAGTTGGTCGACGCCTTCGTCCGCGACGGCATTTCGGTCGTGCTGCAGGCGTTTTTGAGTCTGGTGTCGACCAGCATTGTCGTGCTGATTTACGTGTTCTTTTTGTTGCTGGGGAAATCCTCGTACGCCCAGACGGCGACGTTGCGCGAGATCGACACCCAGATTCGCGGCTACCTGTCACTCAAAACCGTGATCTCCATCGGCACCGGCGCCGTGTTCGGCCTCACATTGCGAATGTTCGGTGTCCCGATGGCGTTGTCATTCGGCGTGCTCGCGTTTCTGTTGAATTTCATCCCCAACATCGGTCCGATCGTCGCCAGTTTGTTGCCGATCCCGCTGATCTTGCTGGACCCGTCGGGCAACATCACCTGGATGGTTTCGGTGATCGTGGCGACCTCGGCCATCCAGGTCCTCAGTGGCAACGTGGTGGAGCCCAAGTTGATGGGCAATTCGTCCGACCTGCACCCCGTCACGATCCTGCTGGGGTTGATGTTTTGGGGCATGATGTGGGGTATCATCGGGATGTTCCTGGCGACTCCGATCACCGCGGCGATGAAGATCGTGCTGGAGCGGTTCGAACCGACCCGTCAAATCGCCAACATCATGGCCGGCCGGTTGGAGAGCTCTGCTGCCGCCGCGCCATAAAGCCCCTGCCTCTCCACCCGGCGACGGTGTCCTGTCGCGTCGGTGGAAGTCAGGGGAAGGATGGCAGAATGATACGGGGCAGAATGATGAGTTGCGCGAAGGCTGCCGCCCGGCGGCGCGTGGCGGGCTCCAGCTCCGCTTCGCGGATCCGGCGCGTCGCCGCGAGGATTTGACGCAGGAGTTGGGAAAGCTGACACTGTCGGCGTGGGGCACCGTGCGGTTCTGCCGACCGCAGCCAACGTTTTGGTGTGAATCGAGCGGCCAAGAAGGGTAGCACGCGAGATCGACCCGAACGACCAAAGCCCAGCCTTTTCAAGCCCTGGAAATCAACATGATTCAATTCACTGCGTCGATGCAAGCCGTTTCCCGTCAACCCCACTGTCGCCGACGCCACTGTTGTTGCGTGCCACACCGAATCGCAAGTTTCGGCACACTCGCGGTAGCCGCCCTGATTGCGCAATCGCTGTGCGTCCCGTCGCTTCATGCCCAGTCCCCGCCGCGCCCCAATGTCATCATCATCTACACCGACGATCAAGGGTTTGGTGATGCCAGCTGCTTGAACCCGGACGCCAAGTTCAAGACGCCGAATCTGGATCGGATCGCCGCCGAAGGGATCACGTTTACCAACGGACATTCCTCGGATTCGGTTTGCACGCCCTCGCGATATGGACTGTTGACCGGTCGTTACTGCTGGCGGACGAGGTTGAAAACCGGTGTGATGGGCGCCGAGGGTAAGTGCTTGATCGAAGACGATCGAACCACGATCGCCTCGCTGCTGCGGGACAACGGGTACGCGACCGCGATGGTCGGCAAGTGGCACCTCGGAATGGACTTTCCGGGAAAGGACCATCAAAGTCGCGATTGGTCGCAGCCGGTCCGCGACATGCCGCTGGACAAGGGATTCGACTACTTCTTTGGCATCCCCGCGTCGCTCAACTATGGCGTGTTGGCCTGGTTTGAGGGGCGTCATGCAAAGGTTCCACCGACGGTGTTTACCGCCAAGAAGCCGAATAAGCGACACGTGGACTATCGGATCAAACCACCCTACCAAGCGTCTCCCGAAGCGACCCGACAAGCGATCGGAACACGTGGCATGGAGGTCGCACCGGATTTCATCGACAACCAGTGTTTGACGCGTTTCACCGACATGGCGATCGAGTGGATCAAAGGCCATACCGCCGGCACGGATTCCGAAAATCCGTTCTTTCTGTACCTGCCGATGACCTCGCCACACTACCCCGTGTGTCCCTTACCCGAATTTCACGGCCAGGGTGATTGCGGCGGCTACGGCGAATTTGTGATCGAGACCGATTACCACGTCGGCCGCATCCTCGACTATTTGGACGATGCGAAGCTGGACAAGGACACGCTGATCGTGTTCACCAGCGACAATGGTCCGGAAAAATCATGGAAACAACGCATCAATGACTTCGGGCATCGTAGCAACCATCACTATCGCGAAGGCAAACGGTCCGTGTACGAAGGCGGTCACCGCGTCCCGTTTTTTGTCCGCTGGCCGGCGGGGATCGCCTCGCCTGGTAGCAGCTGGCATCGCCCGGTCGGACAGATTGATCTGCTGGCAACGATCGCCGACCTGATCGACGTTGACCTTCAGCCGGACGAAGGCGTCGACAGCCACAGCTTTGCATCGGTGTTGCTCAATCCGCTCAGCAACCGCCAGCGATTGCCGTTGATCAATCACTCCGTCAACGGACGCTTCGCAATCACCGAAGATAAATGGAAATTGGTGCTGCCGCATGGAAAAGCCGAGGCCGAACTCTACGACCTGGAACAAGACCCGGGAGAAACGACCGACGTGATTGCGGAACACCAGGGCATCGCCATGGACCTGCAAGCCAAAGCCACACAGATCATCCTCCGTGGACGAACCACCAAAGGCCCCGTCCAACCCAACGACACCGGGTACTGGGACGATTTGAAATGGATCTCGGCCGAACAATATGAACAGGCCGCTGCCGAACGTGGTCCATCCCAATGATCGTTCCGCACTGATCCGCCGTCCGGCGCAATCCTACCGTCCCGTCGTTTTGCGTTCTCTTATCGAGCGTGGTCCTTGCGCGGGCCGCTCGCTAACGCTTCCCGCTAGCAATTCCTCCCATCGTTTTGCCCCCATCATTCTGCCATCTCTCCCCAGATTGCTACGGGGCTGGCAAGTCCTTACTTCGCTGGAACCACGGCGATCGAATCGATTTCCACGACTGATTCGGGGGGACCGTCGAATCGCAATCCGATTCGGTCGACGGTGTCTTTCCAATCGAGCGGAAAACGAATCGTTTGCATCGCTTCTTGCGCCACGGCCGTCGCCTCGGCATCGCCCGCCGTGAACGTGACCTTGGTGCCCGGTGAGCAGCGAAGCCGGATGGCCAGATCGCCCTGATTTTTTTCCGGATCCAGCTTCAGCCCCGTCCGGCCGATCACCGCCGTTCCGCCGGAAAGTCGGAAATCCAGAAATCCCAAGCGGCCCGCGAGGTTGCCCACGGCTTCATCGTCGGCGGTCCAGCCTTCGGTCTGCCATCCGCCGCAATCAAACGTAAACAGCAGTCGACCGTCGGCCGGGTCACGCCCATTGATGCGTTCCCAGTCATCGGACAACCCGTCGCCATCGCTGTCCGAGCGGACGACCTCGTATTCCGGGTTCACCCCCTCGCCCCACTTGTGCCCATTGGCTTGGTAGGCCAGTTCCTCCAGCGACTCTTCGCCGATGCCTTCGTCACCGGCCGCGATCCACTCGTCAAGCAACTTGCGATGGCGTTGAATCTCGTCACGATAGCTGGGATCACCGATCAAGTTGTTGACTTGGCTGGGATCGGCTTGGACGTCGTAAAACTCTTCGGCCGGGCGCTCGCCGAAATAGATTCCCGTCAACTTCGGCGACAGTTCCCCGGACTGATAAAGCTGGTGCAGGTTTTGCAGGAACGGTCGTTTGTCACGGTACTGGGGCTGCAACAAAATACGATCGGTTTTGAAGTTCCGGGTGTAACGAAACCGGTCGGTGCGAATCGTGCGGACCCGGTCGATCGTGTGATCCAGTCGGTCTTTGGCCGCCGCGACATAGCTGCGCGGCACGACGACTTCGGCAAACAGATCTTGGCCTTCATACCAATCCGGCTGGTCGACTCCGGCCCAGGCGAGCGTGGTTGCCGAGAGGTCTAGCAGATCCACCAGATCGTCGCGAACCGAGGGTGCGGGCACATAAGGTGACGGCCCGGCAATGATGAACGGAACGTGCAACCCGCCCTCGGTCGGCATTTGCTTGTGTCGGACCAAGTTGTTGGCGCCGTGGTCGCCGAAGTAAACCACGATCGTGCTGTCGGCCAACCCGGATGCTTCGAGCCCTTCTAGCACGGTGCCGATGAAGTCGTCGTCTTTTCGGATCGCGTCGTAGTGCTGTGCAACGGTTTCGCGGTAGAGTTGGTTTTGTGGATAGTCCGGCGGGACGGTCACCGATTGCGGATCGGTCTTGCGATCGGCTGGGAATCTCGCCGTGTTGTTCTTGCCGCCGGCCGTTTGGATCTGGCCAAAGAACGGTTGGTTGTCTTTCAGTTGCTGCCAATCGATCGCGTCACGACGCTTCTTTTGCAACGAGTAGGTCGCCGCTTGATCCCAGACAAAGTTGTAGTCGTCTTTGCCAAGGTTAAACGTGAAGTAGCCGCTCTCTTTGACCAGTTGGGGCAACAGTTTCATGTTCTCGGGAAGATGGATCTTGGCCGGCCCGCGGCTGGAACGATGTTCGTGGGCGCCGAATCGGATTTGATTCATCCCACCCATGATGGCCGATCGACACGCCGAACAAACCGGCGCCGGGACGTAGGCTCGGGAAAACCGCACGCCACGCTCGGCCAGCGAATCGATGTTCGGCGTCTGGCCCTGATTGATCGGATCGCCGTAGCATCCCATCCACGGCGAGGTGTCTTCGGCAAATAACCACAAGATGTTGGGCCGGTCTTTCGCGACGGCAATCGTTGCCAAAGATGTCGCGATGACCAGGATCGTTAATCGAACTGCGTTCATGGTTGTGCCGAGTACAAGTGTCGGTGACTCAAGTGGACGTTGCGGTGGGAATCGCAAGACAGTGCATCCTATTCCAGGTCGTCGTGACGTGCAAAGCAGCATCAATGCGTCCTCCACGTTTATCATTGGTTCAGCCGTCTAACGCCAGCCTTCGCGCACCGCATCATTCTGCCCCGAATCGTTCTGCCATCGCTCCCCTGATTCCCACCGCCCTGACAGGGTACGGCCGCTGGCACCAATTGTGACAATCTTACCGCCTCTGTCTCGCATCGAATCGGACAATCGAGACGCCAGGCTGAACTGCCCCGTCTCCGCTGCCGATGCTCGATCATGGGCGAATGTGCGCCTCCCTGTGTGACTGTTGAATCCTTTCCGACCCCACCGGGTGCCAGAGGCGACTCTGTTCACCAAGGCGGCGGACCATGTGTGCCTATCCTTTTCATCAAATGGAAGAACAACGACGAAAGGGCCCGTTCTTATTGCTGGTCGTGACACTGATCTTGTTCGGGGTCGGATTCTACGCGAGTCAGCATTTTGAGATCGCAGGCCTGGACCAGGTGACGATTACGCCCAAGTCAGAGGCCCCGGCTGGCGAGGTGGACCCGATTGATGACTTGATGTTCGTCTCGGCCAACCAGACCGGCGGACGTTCCACCAGCGGCTACGCGGCGCCGGCGGCCTACGCCGCCCGGCCGAGCGGTCCAGAGCAAAAGGTACGCAATCTGCGGATCGGGTCCTGGGCACTGAGCGGTTTCGGCCCCAGCAAACTGGCCAGCGAAGAATGTCGGTTGAACCTAACCCGGGTGATTCGCAAGTTCGACGTCATCGCACTTCAACAGATCACCGCGGTCGAACGCGATTTGGTGCCGCGTTTGGTCGACGAGATCAACGAGGGCGGACGCAACTTCGATTTCGTGCTCGGACAACCCTCCGGCCCGAGCGACCGTCCCGAGCAGTTGGCAATCCTGTTTAACGTCAATCGGGTCCAGATCGATCGTTCGCAAACCTACACCGTCGCCGATCCACAAGGCCAAATGACCTATGATCCGATGGTGGCCTGGTTCCGCGCCGCCCAGCCATCGGTCGAATCCGCGTGGACGTTTTCGGTTGTCAATGTCCGCATCAATTTGGCACGGGCGCCGGTCGAGGTCGGGCTGCTGCCGGGGATCTTTGCATCGGTGCGATCGGACGGACGAGGCGAAGACGATGTCGTGATGGCGGGGCTGTTTCAAGCCGACGACTCCTATCTGATTCCACGCGTGATGGGCACCGACGTCGTCGCGGCGGTCGACAGCACCACGACCGACATCTTTAACCGACACCAAACCTGTAACATCCTGGTCGATCGCAACCGCACCAATGAATTCGTCGGCCGCGGCGGTCCCGTCGATTTCCTGCGTTTGTTCAATCTGAACCTCAGCCAGGCGGAAGCGGTCAGCAGCCACCTGCCGGTTTTCGGCGAGTTCACTGCGACCGAAGGCGGCGGGGTCTAGGTTCTTGGTGCACCGCGCGAGGCTTCGCGGATCATTTTCTTACCTCCAAAATCTTCTTACCGCTCATCCCATAACGCTGGCGTGCGGTCACCCATCGGTGATGTGTTTTCATCCGTGGGGACGCCTTGCCATCGGTGGGTTTTCTCGATTTAAGTGGACCAGTCCCGCCTCCTCAACGCCGGGCTGCCCGGTGCGTGGCCGATTTGGTGGCTGATCGAACAGTCCGTTTGATTTGCTGCTCGAATCCGGTCCAGAATCGCCTGTCTTTCCCCCTCGTTTCCCGGTGTTTCACGCTTTGGCATCGTCTTTGCGTCCCTGTCTTGGCCAGTTCACTTGCATGGTGCGGGTGACACTCCCACAACTGCATACAGGAGAACACTTATGACGACTCAAAAAAAACGACTACTGTTGGCCGCCGCACTTGGCGCCGCCGTCGCGATGCCGGTGACCGCGTTGCGAGCAGATAATCCGCTCGGGACGGACAGTGAATTCGGTGACTACACGTCCTACTACGAAGACGACGCCTGGTACGACGTCAGCGAGTGGTTCGACGGCAATGATTACAACCCGACCGACGAAGCCATCGGTCGCTGGGACGACGAAAAGTTCGACTTTGCCGACAACGCTACCAGCACCGACCAGGATAACGATTGGAACCAGTATTCCAATTACGGATACCGCGAGGGGAATGACTCGGACTGGTTCTATGACTACTACGATGACGGTTACGGAACCTGGGACAAACACTCCTACAGCATCTACGACGATGTGGATGACGACGGCTTGTACGATTCCGTTGCGACCTATCGAGACACCGATGGCGATGGGATGTACGAAGACTATGACTACTTCGCTTTTGATGCCGCGTCAGAGGACAAGCACAACGGTAAAGCCCACGCCCAGGCCAAAGATCAGGGACGCGATAAACAAAAGCAAATGGTCTCAACGCCGACGACCGCTCGCGGCACGGTGGAAAAATCCAAAACCGTGACCGTCCGTGACCGAACCCATTTGGTGGTCAAAGTCAATCAGCCGGGCAAAGGACCGATCATGGTCGATCTCGGCCCCAACCGGGATGAGGTTCAATTGTCCGCTGGCGACAAGCTATACGCCTCCGGTCACGGGACCAATGTCGGTGAGACGCCCCTGCTGATCGCGACCGACGCGACGACCGACAATGGTTCCATCACGATCGACCGCAACGGCAAAAAGTATCAAGGCAAGATCGAGAAGACCAAAACGGTGAAGTTCCGTGGTGAGGATCACCAGCTTGCCAAAATCAACACCGACGACGACAAGACGCTGATGGTCGATCTTGGGCCGAAAGATAAACTGGACGCCAAAGTCACCGATGGCGCATCGGTCACGGTGCAGGGCGTTCCGGTGAAGGTCAAGGATCGAGTCGTGTTGATGGCTCGCCAGATCACCCACAACGGTGAGAAAACCACGATCGCTCGCTAGGACCAAAACTGATCTGTGGCCGGCTATCTGCGGCGCCGGAAGGCATCGAAGGCGTCGCGAATTGCCGGCGGGGCTTTGCGGCGGTTCCCCGAATCCCGCAAATTTCGTATCGAGTCGGCCGATTCTCGCGCCGATTGGCTTGGCCCCCGACGTTGCTGCAACCCGAGGCTGCGGAGGGCATCTTGAAGCTCGTCGGTCGACTCGCTTTGTTGCGTCGGTTGATCCAACTGACGCACCTTTTCCCATCGCTCGCGAAATCGTTGCAGGTCCTGCTCGGTCCAGTCCAGTTCCTTGAGCAGGTCTTCGTCCACCTGGTCGCGTGTTTCATCCAGGTAGTCCAGCACCATGTCGGTCGCCTTCTTCGCGTACTCCAGATCAGGCTCGGGCGGCGTTTCATTGGCGGCGTCCGCGTCGTCGTCCGAGGTGCCGGTTCCGGTACCTTGGCTACCCGAGGACTGGCTGGGTGATTCGGAGGGACCCGTCGGCCGATTGGCCGATTGAGGTGAATTCGATTGGCCGGTCGGATCAGGGCGGTTGTCCGAACTGCGATCGCCACCAGACTCGTCGCCATTCTGCTCGCCCGGCTGCCCTTGTGATTCTTCCGCTTGGGATTCACTCCCTTGCCCGTCACCCGTTTGCTGCTCGCCAGATCCCTGCTCGCCAGATCCCTGCTCGCCAGATCCCTGCTCGCCAGATCCCTGCTCGCCGCTCTGAGAGTCCGGTTGAGCCGCGTCGCCACTTTCCGTGCCTTGTTGTCTATCATCGGGGCGATTACCAGGCGACTCGCCTCGCGCCGACTGCGATTCACCCGAGCCTTGGTCCACCGTTTGGCCGTCCGCGTTTTCGCTCGCGTCGGTTTGTTCGTTTTTCGAAGGACTGTCTGCGCCGTCACCGGACTGTGAATCACCGGACTGTGAATCGCCGCCGTCCTGCTTTGAGCGGTCGGACTTGTCGGCCGGCGACTGCTCTCCGGATCGGTTTTGATTCTGTTTTTGTTTCTCGATGTAATCTTTGATCCGTTCAAACGCTTGCCCGTCGTGTTCCGGTGGCGCGTGAGACGGCTCGCCACCGTCGGGTTGTGACGCGTCGGATCCAGACGGCCCGCCTTCGTTGCCGGACTCACCGCTGCCGCCGGATCCACCGCTTTCGTCACGCGGCGGATCGGAGCTGCCGTCGCCTTGGTGTTGGGAGCCGTCTGGTTTCGATGTTCCGCTGCCTTGATCGCCGTTTGGGGGATCCCCGCTGGGATCCCCGCTGGGATCCCCGCTAGGATCACTGCTCGCGGGATCGGCCGAGTTTTCTGCCCCTTGACCCTGCGGCGATTTCTGTGCGTCGGTCTGTGTCGCGTCGGACGGATCCGAGCCGGCCGGGTTGCTGCCATTCTCGTTTGGACCGGATGGAGGGTCGGCTGATGGATCACCACCTTGGTCACCGGACGCGGATTCACTGCCGGGCTGGGATTCACTGCCGGGCTGGGATTGGCCGCTCGACCCCGATTGGCCCTGCGAGTCGTCCGCGGTGTTTTCCCCGTTAGACGATTGCGGTGAACTTCCACCCTGATCGCCTTGCTCTGCTTCTTGTTCCTCTGCTTCTTGGCCACCGCCGTTCTGCTGGTTCGGATCACCCTGTCCGGTTTCCCCCTGACCACTCGAACTTTGCCCCTGGCCACCCTGGCCACCGGAATTTTGCTGGCCGTCACCCTGCTGGGACTGGTCGGCATCACTGGCCGGTCGATCATCGGGACGTGACAGTCCGTCATTGCCCGTGGGGTCTTCGGGCAATGGTTCGGCGTCTTCGACGATGCGAATTTCGATCGGATCGGTGGTGGTCTGATTTGGTTGGACGCTCTGATCGCCGGGGATGATGCGATTGTCGATCGCGGTTGCCGAGATTCGGACGACATCGCCGGCGCGCAAAAGATGTTCCAGCGGACGGAACCGATACTCCATGACTTGGTTGCCCTTGCCGCCGCCGTCTTCGGGTTTCACCCAAATGACCGGGTCTTCTAGCGTGTCGATCCCACGCTCGATCCGCAGCGTCACGCGTTCCAATTCAAAGTCGGCGTCCATCGCGTGGACTTCGATGATCTGTTGCGCACCGACGGGGATTTCGATCGGGGACTTCTTGGGAACAACGATCGCGACTTCGGGTGGTAGATCCGCGATGACCTTGATCGGATAAATGATTGGATCGGGGTTGGACTGGTCGTTCGAGTCCCAAACACGAATCCGGTAACTTTCCAATTCAACACTCGCCGTTTTTCCGCGGGCACAGCGCAGCGTCACGTCGGCGGTCAACGTCACCCCGTCATCGCCGATCGCGATCGGCGTGCGACCGGCGGTTGCGCGGACGGTGTCCCCGAGTGGTTTCGGGTTGAATTGCAATTCGGCTCGGGCGATCGGACGGTTTGTTTTCGCCGTGATGCGGATCTTGGTCCCATCGATCGCGGTGATCGCCGGGCTGGACGTGGTGCGCGGTTTTCGCTGGGTGTACTCGGGCGGCTGATAGCGAACACTTTCCACGGCAACGACCGGCACATTTTCGACCGACAATTCGAAGGGGCCGGCAACCGCATCACCGGCGGTGACGGTGTAGCGAACGATCCCCGAAGCGGCATGATCCAACCGCAGCGTTCCGGTAAAACGATTCGAGCTGGGGTCGAACACCAATTCCGTTTCTTGCATCGGTCCGCTTCCCGACCAGCGACACATGACCGCGTCGCCGTTGCGGAGTCCGTCGACGGCGGCCGAGATCTCTAGCTCGCGGCCGGCCATCGCTTCGGCATCGCCGGGACGGACGTCGCGAATCTTGACCCGCCGCGCCGGATCGATCGACGCGAGCGGAGCTGCCAATCGTTTGACCGATGCGAGCGAGCTTTTGGGCGACGCGACACAGTAGGCGGCCAGCATCGCGAACACCGCCGCCGCGGCGATCCACCACTTGAACGTCCCGGTCGCCTCGCGCGGCAACATGTCGTGGGATTTCAACAGCGATGCGGCACGCGAGCCGATCACCCTGACGACGCGGGCGCGAATGCCGCGCCGCCCTTGGTCATCGCGCAACGTGACATAGCTGGTCAATTGCTGTCGATAGTCGGGATGATCTTGTTCCAACGCCCATGCCGCGTATTCGCGAGTGACGCGAGACGTCATCACGGGCCAGGCGCGGCGGATCAGAAACCAACCTGCAACGGCGACCAGGGACACGAAGCTGATCGAACGAACCAGCCTGCCAGGGGAATAGAACCAGTGGTCCATCACCAGCCACGCCAGCAGGGCCAGCATGGAACCGATGACGACCATCAGACACGTGCGCGTCAGTTCGCTCCACCACAGCGCCCGACGCGCCTCTTCGATCCGCTGTTCGATCAACTGTTCGGCGGCGGAGCGTCGCGCAGGTTCACCGGTGCGTTGCGACGGCGAGACGGGTGGTGCGACGGTGGACATGGTACCTTGTGGATGGAGAAGTGGAGTGGCGTGGCTACCTTCGCCAGAAGGTGGGGCTCCCGCATGACTCTCCACGCTCTGGCGAGCGTAGCTACGCCTTACAACGCTTTATTGTAACTCGCCCGCAAGGATTCGATTCAGAGAGTCCGTCAGTTCACCGGGCTGGTCGTGCGAATAGGTGATCTCGACCGATTCCTTCGTTGCCAGCGTTTTGACTTGTACGGTCCCCGCCCCCCATTCGCTGCCCCCGGCGATTAGAGCGACCCGGAAACCATGGGAATCGGCGTATTTCAATTGGACACCCAGTTTTTTGGCATCCGGGTACAGCTCGTTGGCGATCCCGGCATCACGCAATCGCGCCGACAGTTTCAAGTAATCGTCTCGGTGATCGGCGTCGAAGTAGGCGATCAGAACCGGGGCCGGTGTCGCCGAGTCGGGCAACAGCCCGAGCGATTCCATCGCCGCCAGCAGTCGATCCAGCCCCAGCGAGGCGCCGATCCCGGGCAGTTCCTGTTTGGTGTACAGCCCGGCCAGGTTGTCGTAGCGACCGCCGCTGCAAACGCTGCCGATCGAAGGCAGGTCGTCGAGCGTGGTTTCGAAGATCACTCCGGTGTAGTAGTCCAAGCCGCGGGCGATCGAGACGTCGATCTTGATCCGTCGGCGGGGCACGCCGGCGGCGAGCGCCCCGGTGAACACGTCTTGCAAACGTTCGATCGCCGCCAGTGCTTGTTCGCTGCCCCCGGTGATCTGCGGCAGGGCCTCGAAAATCGATTCGGGCTCTCCGTCAAGCTCGGCCAACTGCAACACCTTGTCGGCTTGTGTGGCCGAGACGTCCGCAGCCTCGCACATCTCCTGGGCGACTTTTTCCCGTCCGATCTTTCCCAGCTTGTCCAGGCAACGAAGCACGGCGACGGATTGATCGGCCAGATCCAAATGACGCAACAACTCCGTCAGCACGGCGCGGTTGTTCACGCTGATCGTAAAGGCGTCGAATCCGATCGAGTTGAGCAACCGGTTGATCACCGCGACCGTCTCGATGTCGGCCATCACGTTCTTGGTTCCGATCGTGTCGAAGTCGCATTGCACGAATTCGCGGTAGCGTCCCGCCTGGGGTCGCTCGCCGCGCCATACCGGAGCGATGTGATAGCGCTTGAATGGCGTGCCGAGCTGGCTGATGTGCTGTGCGGCAAAGCGAGCCAGGGGAACGGTCAGGTCGAAACGCATACCGACGGCGCGGCCGCCGTTGTCTTCAAAGCGATAGATTTGGCGATCGGTTTCGTCGCTGCCCTTGCCCGTCAGGATCTCCAGGTACTCCAGCGTCGGGGTGTCGATCGGGGCAAAACCGTAGGAGCGAAACACTCCGCGGGCGGTCTCCATCAATCGTTCTCGCGGGATCATCACCGCAGGCAGGTAGTCGCGAAATCCGTTCAGCGTTCGTGGTTTAATCAATGACATCGGGTGGGGGGGAGGTTGTTGGACGGCTAGTTCACCACCGGCAAACCGCTGGGACGTCGGCTGCGCAGCGAATCTTTCGGGGCCAGGTCGGGGGTTGGGAATTGGGGCCCGTACAGCGCGTCGGCATATTCGTCGATCTGCTCGGGGGTCTCAAAGTACTGTTCGTAGCACCAGTCGTCGTCGAACTCGCAATCGTCGGTCGTGTAATCGCGACAAATCTGGGGCCGGGTTTCGTAGATGCCACAGCGGTGATCGTCGCGGAGGTGCTTGCACGTGGTGTGCACCAGCAAATACCAACTGTGGTCTTCCACAAAGACGGTCGCCCTGTCGTGCAGCAAGTACCAGCGGATATAGTCAAAATCCTTGCGATTTGCCGGTTCATCGATCGGCAGGGCAAAGTAGTGACAGCACTTGGCGGTGCAATGATCGCACAAATTGTCGCCCTTGGGCACTTGATCGCGTTTCAGGCGAATCGGATTCGCAGCGGCATCGTTGGGGGGGAGTGCGTTCACGGCGTCCGGTCGGGCAGGGAGCGTAACTGGGGATGGAACAAAAGTCGAATTCGAGCGACAATCTGGATATCAGAGGAAACAGTTTAATGGAAGTCGTCATCACTGCACTCGGGCCTGACAATGTCGGTCTGGCCGATCCGATCATTCACTACGTCACCGGTCAGGGGGCGCGGATCACCGAAATCCAAATGTATGACCACGACGAAGAACAGTTGTTCGCGATGTTGTGTCGGATTTCGATCGATCAGGACCATTTCCAGACGCTGCAGTCGGCGATGGTGCAAATCGGCGAGCACACCGGGTTGGCCATCCGGGTTTGGAGCCCCGACCACCGAAAAACGCCGCGGTTGGCGATCTGTTGCACCTATGTCGAACATACCCCGCGGGCGATTTTGGAGTCGATCCGGGACGGGCGGATCGCGGCCGAAGCCTCCGTCGTCCTGTCCAACCGCAAAAAACTGGCCTCACTGGCCGAGGAGTTCGACGTGCCCTACCACCGCATCGGTGACGACTCGGGCAAGGCCGATGATGCCGAAATGGTGCGGCTGTTGGACCAATACGATGTCGACTATGTGGTTCTGGCCCGCTACATGCGCGTGCTGCCCCCGAGCACCTGTTGGCAATTTGCCGGCGGACGGATCATTAACCTGCACCACGGATTGTTGCCAGGCTTTCCCGGGTTTCGTCCTTACCACGATGCCTTCGGAGCCCGCATGTTGACCTATGGCGCGACCTGCCATTTCATCATTCCCGAACTCGATGCCGGCAACCAGACGATCAACCAACGCACCTTTAGCGTCGATCCCGGAACCAGTCTGGAAACGATCATCGCCCGCGGCGAAAAAGAAAACGAACCGGCGTGTCTGGCCGAAGGCGTCCGGCGGGTCGTCGATCGCGAAGTCGAATTGCATTTCCATCGCGTCATCGCACGCAAGCGGGCGTCGCTGGACGGCGACTCTTGCGCAGCGACGCTCGCGCGTGGGGTGAAGGGGGATCCGCCTTCTGGCGAAGGTCGCTACGGTTAAGACTGCGATTGCGGCTTCCACTACGGGCCCACGTTCAAACGACGCAACCACCCCAATACCGCCTTGCTGGTCGACGTCAACCGCGTCCGGTTGTATTGATCCCCCAGCTTGCGGATCGCTTCCGCCTGGGTCGGGTAGGGATGAATCGTGCCGGCGATCTTGCCCAGCCCCACGCGGTGGACCATCGCCAAGGTGATTTCGGAAATCATGTCGCCGGCGTTTTTTGCAACGATCGTTGCCCCGACGATTTTGTCGGTCCCTCGCTTGGTGTGGACCTTCACAAACCCCTCGTCTTCGCCTTCCAAAATCGCGCGGTCGACGTCGCCAAAGGGTTGGACGTAGGTATCGATCTCGATCCCCGCTTGTTCGGCGTCGTGCTCGTGCACCCCGACATGGGCGACCTCGGGCGTGGTGTACGTCGCCCAAGGGATCGTCAAATCGCTGGCCTTTTTTCTGCCCAACGGTCCGACGGCAAACAGCGCGTTTTGAATCACGATCCGAGCCATGAAGTCGGCCGCATGCGTGAATTGGTATTTCGAACAAACGTCCCCGGCGGCAAAGATCCGCGGGTTGGTCGTTTGCAGGTAATCGTTCACGCGGACGCCCTTGCGATCGAAGTCGACACCGACCGTTTCCAGGTTTAAATCCTCGACGTTCGGCGCGCGACCGACCGCGAGCAACAATTGATCGATCGGCTCGTCGTAGTGTTTGTCGTGTGACTGGACCGTCAGCCGAATCGGATTATCCCGTCGAACCTGTAGCTCGCGACCGCAGCACAATAGCCGGACGCCGTCGCGAAGGAGCGCTTGTTGAACGATCTCGGCGGCGTCACGATCTTCCTTGGCCAAGATCCCATGTTCCGACTCGACCAAAAATACTTCCGAACCGAGCTGGGCGAACGACTGCGCGAGTTCGCATCCGATCGGCCCGGCGCCGATGATTCCCAATCGCTTCGGAAGTTCCGTCAACGAGAAGACGGTCTCGTTGGTCAGGTAGTCGATTCCGTCCAGCCCTGTGATGGGCGGGGCCGCGGCGCGTGCCCCGGTCGCGATCACCGCCCGTTTGTACTTCAGTTTCTCCCCAGCGACATCGATGGTTTCAGCGTCGACGAAGCTGGCCTGGCCGAAATACACGTCGACGCCAAGCTCGCGAAAGCGGCCGGCCGAATCATTACGGCTGATCCCAGCCCGCAGCCGACGCATCCGCTGCATCACGCCGGCAAAATCCACCTCGACCCCATCAGGGACGTCGACACTGAACTCAGCCGCCCGCCTGACCGTTGCCGCGATCCGCGCCGAACTGATCACGCCCTTGGAAGGCACGCAGCCGACGTTCAGACAATCGCCGCCCATCAGATCGCGTTCGATCAGCGCCACCCGAGCGCCTAACCCGGCCGCGCCCGCAGCGGTGACCAGACCGGCCGTTCCCGCGCCGATCACGACCAAATGGTACGGCGACCCGGCTGTCGGGTTTTTCCACGTCGGCGGATGAACGTTTGCTTCTAGCTGCCGGTTGTGCTCGTCGCGTGGTTGAAGGGCTGTCATACGCTCGCTGCTCCCGGTGCTCGTGGCGGAAGGGAGGGGGAGGAAGATTTTGAAGGTAGGAAGATTAGCTGAATCGAAGAGGGGGGCTTTTCATCATTTTCTTGCCCCCGAAATCTTCTTACCCAATTTTTATCAATGGCTGAGAAGCGGGGCCACTCCCAGGCGTCGTCTGGGAACGAGTCGCTTCCGGATTGCCGGCCGCTGACGGAACCTGCGATCACGCGGAAATCAACCGGCCCGATTCCGCCGTCAATTCCCTCAACCGTTGCACGGCAGAAGCGGACAGCATCTCCGACGTTGTTCTCCAGCACCAATTGCCCTCCGGCGTCCCCGGGACGTTCATGCGGGCGTCTGCGCCCAATCCCAGGATGTCCTGCAGCGGCGCCATCGCCAAGGCGGCCGACGACGACCAGACTTGTCGCAGCATCTCGCCGGTGACCAAAACGCCATCGCCTTTCGGCATCGACAAGGCATCGCGCACGCTTTCCTGTTCCGCTTCGCTGAGCGATTCGAACCAACCAAGCGTCGTGTTGTTGTCGTGCGTCCCGGTGAAAGCGACCGTGTTGTGCACGTAATTTTCCGGCAGATAGGGATTGTCTTTCATGCCGTCAAACGCAAACTGCAACACACGTGTGCCGGGGATGTCGAACGCGTCGCGTAACTCGATCACGTCCGGTGTGATCAAACCCAGATCTTCGGCGATCACCGGCATCGATCCCAAGTCAGACTGCAACGCACGAAAAAAATCGGCCCCCGGCCCGGTCACCCATTGGCCGTTGAGTGCCGTCGAAGATTCAGCGGGGACATGCCAGGCGGCTGCGAACCCGCGAAAATGGTCCAAGCGGATCAGGTCGGCTTGGTTCAACAACGCGCCGAGGCGATCGATGTACCATCGGTACCCGGTTTCCCGCAGTGCCGCCCAGTCATAGACCGGGTTGCCCCACAGTTGTCCGTCGGCACTGAAGTAATCCGGTGGAACCCCCGCGACAAAACTCGGCCGTCGCTGTTGGTCCAACAAGAACAACTCCGGATTGGCCCACACGTCACTTGAATCGGCGCAAACGAAATAGGGCAAATCCCCGATCAGCCGCACGCCCCGGTCGTGGGCATAAGTTTTCAATCGGTCTGTCTGGCGGAACACCAGGAACTGCGCCAAACGAATCTGATCAATCTCCTCGGCCAGTTCCTGGGCGACCTGTGCTAACGCTTGTCGGTCGCGCTGGACCAACTCACTGGGCCACTTCAGGTAGTGTTCACCGTGCCGCTCGCGCAACACACTGAACATCGCAAAGTCGTCCAACCAGTGCGCCGAATCCCGACAGAATTGTTCGTACTCCGATTTCAGCTCTGCACCGCCGGCGCCGGATTGCACGTTCGCCCAGACTTTCGCCAAAAGTTCATTTTTGAAGGCGATCACGGCATCGAAATCGACGACGTGTTCGGGAAACGACGCGGCCGCGATCTGGTCGGTTCGAAGCAACCCGTCGTGAATCAGATCCTCGGGGCTGATCAACAGCCAGTTGCCGGCGAACGAGGAAAGCGATGAATACGGCGAGTGGCCGCGTCCGATCGGCCCCAGCGGCAGGACCTGCCACCAGGACTGGCCGGCGTCGTGCAGCCAGTCGATCCAGGCACGCGCCTGGGGACCGAAGTCGCCGATCCCATAGCGTGACGGCAGTGACGTGACGTGCAACAACACGCCGGCGGCGCGGTAATCGGCCGGGAATAGGCTCTGGGGCTGGCGTGGGGCGGTCATGCTGAACCTCTCGATGGACCGATCGTCCGATTCGCCGACGAATCCTCCTTTGCGAGCCTGTTGTCAGGGCCGTCACACTCGTCGCGTTTATGCGCTGCAACAGATCGGCTGACGGTCGATCCGTCAAGCCGGCCAATCGGGCGATCGCGGTTGAAGACACGTTGTTCGGTCCTAGTGCCGTTTTCTTCGTCGGCCATTGGATTTGTGGTGGCGGATTTCGCCGACGGACCTGTTGAGTCGTCCAATCAAACGTGCGATCAGCCCTATCACGCGAGCTTACGGGCGGCAAACGATGGAGCACGGGCGCAAACGCACCAAGGACTGAAGGCTGTTGCCAAACGGCTGATCAAATCAACAAGCCGCCAAGAATTTCGGCGATTCGCCGCTAAAACATAGCCGCGTCGTGGTTGGTCTATCGCTAATTGTCAACTCCATGCTTCGTACTCGTACTCGTACTCAGCGACGCGGTACTCAGCGACGCGGTACTCAGCGACGCGGTACTCAGCGACGCGGTACTCAGCGACGCGGTACTCGTATTCGGATTCGGATTCGCAATCGAGTAGGAGTACGAGTACCGACCTACGGCCTGAGTACGAGTACGACCGCGTGCCGCATAACATTGATCGTCAGACCAACCTCGGCACGCGACGTTGAGCGTTAGACGCGAATCGCGTCGACGTGACTGGCGTCGCGTTTCTTCGGTCCCAATCGCTGCTTGCATCCCATCGCCGTCAGCATCGTGTTGTAAACGTCCACCCCTTCGGCACCGACGTCGACGATTTGCCCCGTTTTGAATCGTCCGCCGCCACCGCTGATCGCGTGAAATACCCCCGACAGCTCGCGTTTGACGTCGTTGTGGCGGCCGTCGCCGGACTCGGTGGAGATCGTGATCAGCGAATTCTCCAAGATAGTCTTGCCGTTGGCATCCCTCGATTCCTCGGTGTCCAGCCGGCTGAGGAAATAGGCGACCTCGCGCATTTTCAGGTGCGCGTGGGCACGCAGCGCTTCGTTCGCCTTTTTCTCATTGAATTGGTGCCACCATTCATGGCTACAGCCGGCCGAGCCCGATTTTTTGAGCTGCCCTTCATCGTCGAACTGGAAGATCTTTCGGCCGTCGTAGTGATAATCGCCGGTCAAACGGATCCGTTCACCGGCGGCCAGGAAGGTCAACGCACCGAATCGCGTGCGATCGGTTTGGATGGCCAAGGCATACAGGTCGGCCATCAATCGCCATTCCGATGAAAGTTCCTCCAGCGTGATATCGATCCCTTCGCCGCCGGGATCGGCCGAACCGCCGTGCAATAACGTCGACCGCTCTGGCAACGGGGGGGCCCCCTCGATCTTGCCTTTCATCGCATACGCCCGCTGCTCATATTCACGAATGCGGTCCAGGTGTTCGGCGACGCGTGCCCGGGACGTTTTACCCAGCGGTGAATTGGCCCCCGTGTAGAACTTGTACTGATCGACGACCGCATCGAGCACACTTCGCCGTAAACGTGCGCGGCGTTGATCGGGATCGTCGCCGGCTGCTTCCAGCGTTCCGAACACGCGTTCGAACAGATCCCGCGGTTTCTCCTGCATCGTCGCGGCAACGGTCCCGTCGGCGTTAAAACTGTGGACATAACGGCCGATCCGGCTGCGGCGAAAGAACGTGCCGGCGACCAGCGTCGGAACCATGCCGGGCGGCATGCCATCGGGATAATGGTCGCGGCGAATCACTTGATCGATCGACGCCCCGCCGGCCTTGGCTTCCCCGTCGGGCGGCTGGGCGGTGAAGGCCGCGGTGGCTCCGTCGTAGTGCGCGTTGATGCCTTTTTCGTCCGCCCGCAACTGGTCGACCCCACGCATGATCAGCAGCTTGTCGCGCAACGGCTTGAGCGGTTCCAGCACGCCGTCATAGCCTTCCCGTTGCAGCGGTGCGGGGATCCCCAGCCCAAAGAAAACGTTGAACGCGCGGACCGGAACCTCCACCTGACCGGCAGCGGACGCCGTCGTCAACGTCATTTCCTCCAGCAACGGCAATCCGATCGCAACTGCCCCGGCGGTCTTCAGCCCCGTGCTCTTGAGCATCGTGCGACGGCTGATTCGTGGTCGATTCATCAATCTTCTCTCCCCCATCTTCTTGTGTCTCGATTCAGGCTGGACGGTGTCCGTTTTCAGTCAATACCAGCTCGACGCGCGAGCGAGAGAGTCACTCGCTCGCGCCGCAGGCTGGTCAATCATCTGGCCCGTTACGGCACCGCTTCGGTCCTGGCCCGTTGCACCAGATCGCTCATCACGATCTCGGTGATCAAACTGACATAGGTTCCACCGTGTTTCTGGGCCGCCTGATGAATCTGGTCGACCACCGGCGCATCGGCGGCAACCAGCGGTCGTCCCAAGGCGAATTGTGTCAGTTTCCAAGTCAGGCTTTGCTGCACGCGCTGACTGGCGGCCAACAGGTCCATCAATTCTGCGGACGTCTGATAGGCGACCGGTTCGGCCGTGCCTGGAAACAACACCTCGCCGTCGTCGCGAAGCTTGTTCCCATGCTCGTCTTGCTCGTGGTAGGCGCCGATGCCGTCAAATTTTTCTAAACCGTAGGCCAACGGTTCGAATCGAATGTGGCAGACGCCGCACTTTTGGTCGGCGACTCGAGATTCGGCAATACCGCGCTGGGTTAGCCCGGTTTTTGTCGGCGGCGGGACGGTGTTGACGCAGGGGGGCGGCGCATTGATCGTGCCACGCAGCAAGTCGTTGAGCACGAACAGACCGCGCGAGACCATCGAGGCTTCATCCCCGCCGATCGTCAGCACGCTGGCCTGAGTCAAGATGCCACCGCGGCTGGGCACTTCGGTCAGGTCATAGCGTTGGATCCCTTTGCCGATCGGTTCTAACCCGTAGTGTTTTGCCAACGCCGGTGAGGCATAGGTGACCTGCGCATTCAAAAGATCCGCAAGCGGACGATTCTGTGCCCAAACAACCTCTTTGAAATAGGCGAGTGTTTCCCGTTGCATGTCCAGGGCCAACTGTGCGTTCCAGTTCGGAAACCGTTTGCCGTTGGGACGCAAATTGGACAGTCGTCCCAAATTCAACCACTGGGAGACAAACTCCTGCGACCGGCGAATTGTCCGCGGATCATGCAACATCCGCTTGACCTGGGCTCGGACCGCCTTGCTGTCGCCCAGTTCGCCCTCGTCCGCCGCTTTCATCAGTGTTTCATCCGGCGGCGCTCCCCAAAGGATGTAGCTCATCCGCGACGCCAATTCGTAATCGTCCACCGGTCGCGGCTGGCCATCACCGTGCTGGTATTCGACCCGATAGACAAACCGTGGCGACTGCAGCATCGCTTCGACAATGTAGCGGATCGCTTCTTCAAAATCGCCTCCGGCGCTGGCGACCGTCGTCGCGATCCCGCTGTACTTATTGATCTCCCGAGAATCCAGCGGACCGCGCAACAGCCACTTTCCGATCGCGGCGACGTCGTCGCGCATGGTGTCGTCGGTCGACAACTTTCGACTTTTGGAAAACCGACCGGCGAATTTCAGGATGTCCATCCGGTCGACGATGATCTCGGCCAACTTGCTGTACGCCTCGACATGTTTCAGGTCGATGTTCAAGTTGTACGCGGTGTTGTTGAACCCGTCGGCACGCAAGTCGGGCGGCAGGATGCGACGTGCTTCGTCACCGATGTCGACACCGACCGCGCTACGCACCGTCTCGATGTACTCGCTGACCGTCAACCGCTGCAGCCAGACCTCGCCGGCTTGGCCTTCGTTCAGGTAGACCGCCGGATCGATTGTGTCGACGGACCACGTGGCGCCCGCGTCGATCCACTTTCGCAATACGGCTTTCTCTTCGGTCGATAGCGGTGGACGATCTTTGGGCATGTCATCCGAGGTCACCAAATCCCACAACAAGCTGTCCGCGACGTTGCCGGGAACGATCGCGTTTCCGCTTTCTCCGCTGGCCAATGCAGCCGATTTGTGCGAAAGATCGAAGTCCCCCTGTTTGATCGCCGCGTCGTGACATTCCAGGCAGTGGGTTGCCAATAGCGGAGCGACGTGCCGGTCGAACAGCCGCCGATTGGCCCTTGCGATGCGTTCTTGTTCGCTGATCGGTTCGGCCGCCTTGGATTGACTGCCTGCCGCGAAATTTTGCCGGACATCTTGCTGCGACAAGGCACGTCCATAAATGGCGACCAAATGCAGTTCGCCCAACCAAGGCCGGTCTCCGGTCGCTTCGTTGACCAACACGAGTCGATACTGGTCGTTCCAGTTACGCAGCTTGCCTTTGACCGTTTTGCGGGCAACCAGTTTGCCGTCGACATACAGCGTCGCCTTGCCTTTGGCATCACGGGTGAACACGACGTGGGTCAGCTTGGTTTGCACCGTTCGCTTCGGACTGGCCGTCGAGGGCAGGCCGTTGTTATCGCTTTCGGTCGCCCGCAGCCGGACATCGTAGGCATTCTTTTCTTGGCCCAGCGTGAAGTTGCGGTTGCTGGTGTTTGCGGAAATTGACACGATCCTGGCCGGTCCGGATTGCGACGTGTCGGACGGCCGCAGCCAGGCTTCGACACTGATCGCGTTGGACCGCTTGACCGCATCGATGATTTTGGTGGCCGGTTGCGAGGACGCGATTCGCGAGGACGATTCGATCACGAGCCCTCCGCCCGACCGTCGCACGCGGCTGGACCGATCGATCACCAGATTCAACGGTTTGCCGACGCCGCTGCGATCCTGGATCGTACGCCCCTCTCCGTCGCCCATCTCATATCGGACCAGCAACCCACGCTCGACTCGTTCGGCGGATTGGAGGGCCGGTGCGGCAAACGCCAACAATGCCAGTGTCAACAGATTCCGCATTTGCACAAGAGGCCTCTTCGTTAAACGTTGATACGGTCAGTCGCATCGGGAAATCGAAACCTCGTCATTGTAGCGGCAGTGAGTGGCCGCCGTGACAATGCACCGCAAAACTCGCGAAATGCCGGCTGCGAGGACTCCTCGCGTCGTCCACTACCGATTCCACGAATCTCAAAGCGAGACGGAATTCTAGGCCGCTTGAGATGCCCGAACCTTCTCGAACTTGCGACGGATTCGGTGGATCGGTGAGTGCAATTTGCGGCGCAGATAGCTACCCAACACGGCCAGGTCAGGCTGGCTGGAGTAGGCCGGCATCAACTTCTTTGCGTTCCCCTGGAAGTGAATCGCGTGCATGCCGACCAAGTCTCCGGTCGCGGCATCGGTGGCGTAGGGCACGCCGTCACGCCATCGAATTCGCTTGCGACCGGAGACTTTGTATCCCTGGGACAGGCAGAGGTTGTCGTCGAAAAACCGACCGCCGACCGGGGAGGACAGATTCCCAATCGGCAACGCCGACGCTTCGCGAAACCATACCAGTGCGGTCATGTCCGAAACACCCTGGTCGTTCAACTCAAACTGCGATTCGGCGTACTCAGCCAACCGCTGTTGTTTCTCCGCGTTGGGTTCGTACATCGACTCACAAAAGCGGCAAAACGCATCCAAACCGGAACGCTTTGCGACCAGCATCGCGTGGCCGCTGCAGGAGCAGTAAGCCAGGGCGTCGCCGGCGAAGTGGTCGGCGACGTCGTTCAAATCGCTGTAGACCAGCACGTCAGAATCAAAGGTCCAGGCGGACTGGCAATCCTGTTTGTCCATCCATTCGTTCAGAATGAACCAACGCTCGAAACAGAACCGTTCCCAATCGACTCGGTTTCGGCTGTGGTGAACGTAATGCGCGGCGAACCGAGCCGCGGCGTCGAAGTAATCCGACGTGCAATAGTGCTGGTCGACGAATCGGAGCGATCGATTGGCGTGATCGCCCAGCAGCACGATCGGCGAATCCGGGTTGTGAAGTTTGGCTTGACGGGTTGCCAGATGGAGATGCTCGCCGCGGCCACGATGGACAAACACAATGGGGCGTTTCATGGGGAAGCCGTCAAAGTCCAAGGAATCCAGTACCCAACCGCGTCACCCATGACGCAGCCGCAGCCACCTTGCCGGCTGCTGATTTAATCAGCCGCACGGCGCTAGCCGCGGTTCTCGCCGCCACAAAACCGGGGTTAGCGCCCGTCGGCTGATCGTCAGCCTTTTCATTTCGACTAAACCGACGGCTCCTTGCCGCGTGCGGCGATCCTAAAGACTTCATCCACCCCCCGACAAGAGCGATCTCAGTACCCTGTGCGCAAGACGCCCGGCTTAGCCACCACGCCAAAAGGCTCCCGACCCAAACGACGCGGGCATGCGTGTTGGTGTCTAGCCTTGAGGCGATTCCGGTCGATGCTACGCAGCGAGGGTGTGCGGCTAAAGCCTGGACACCAGCGCTTACCGCTCACCTTGAGTGTACCCGGGCGCGTTTTCGACGTCGCGACAGGCCACCGGCTGCCATGACCATCCAGACCGCATGACTCGATGGTTCGGGGATCGGCGTATTGGAGGACACGACCGAAAAATTGTCGATCGCGGCGACCGTATCGAACCCGTCATTGTCGAGCAACCGAAACGTGATCGTCGCCGCCTCGCCGAGCACTTCACTGGGTAGCGATAACGAGATGCGCCCGGAAAAGTCCGTTCCGCCCGTCTTGCCCTGGAATCCGGCGATGGAGATCGAGGGATCGAAATCGACATCGATCGGAACCACCTTCGGGAAGAAACTCTCCATGCCGTCCAATGGATCCTTCGTCACGCCCGAGACGTCGACGACAAACAGATCCAAAACATCTGTGCCGGGCGACGTCGTCAGTTCAGCGGCCAATGCGTCGTCAAACGTCGGTCCGATCGGCGTCGTCGCCGTCGTTGAAAACGCGAAATCGAAGGTCAATGACGAACCTCCGCCAGGAATCGTGAACGTCTGCTTCAGCACGCCGACATCGTCGAACTGGGCGAAATTCCCCGGAGACCGCTGGGTGACTGAGCCACCGGGCGAATACCCCTGCAAAGCGACGGGGCTGGAGAAATCGCCGTTGACGATCACCCCCGCCGTCGCCTCCACGCCGGCGAAGGCAAGCACGATGCACAGACAGGTTGGGATCTTTAACACGGGTGGTACCTCATGATGAAACGCGGCGCAAGAGCCGGTCTGACAGTGTAATTGGGGTGTTCGGATTGGCGACGGTGTGGCATCCTTCGGCTCATGAATTGGGTGGCAAGGTTTGCAGCAATCGGCGACCGAACTGGGCGTAATCCTGCCCGTCGACATCCCCATCGCCATCAAAGTCAAACCGGCCGTCGTAGCGTTCATCGCCTTGCCGGCTGAACAGTGACAGACCGAAACGGCCGTAGTCCTGGCCGTCGACGTCGCGGTCGCCATCGGAATCGCCGAAGAACCGGAAGAACTCGTCGACGACCACACGTTCCGGTTCCGCATCCTGCTTGCCGCTCAAGAGATTGCCGGCAAGGTCGGCGATCTCGGTGTGCAAGGCGGTCAACACGTATGCCCCATCGATCAGTGACCCCGAATCGTCGACCAGGTCACCGGAAAACGTCAACGACACGATCGTCTTTCCGTCCACGATTCGCAGGGTCTGGCTGATCGTCACTTCGCGTCCCGCGCCGTCGTGCAGCCGGAACGCCGTTTCACCGATGGCGACTTCGGAGTCGAAGACCAGATCCAGGGAGCGGACCACGCTGTGCTGGCCGTTGTCCAGAGACACGTCGTCCACGCTCGGTGCGATGTTGTCGACTTGGAAGAACTGGCCGACCATCGCCAGGCCGCTATCGACGCTGAACGATGCGACAGGTGGCGGGGCCGGCGACTGAAGCGTTAATCCGACCACCCCGTTAAACGACGCCAAGTCTCCGCCCGCGACGGTCACTTGATACAACGCCTCCCCGGTGCCCTGAACCGGCTGGATCGCGGACACCTCCGCGGTGGTTCCCCCCACCACATCAAACTCAAGCTTGGACAGGTTCATCACGTGCTGATCAAGCAGCACGCGGAACACCAACTCATCCGAGTTCGTCACGGCGTCCAGCGGTTCGTAACGAGAAACATCCAACAGCACCGGTTGACGCGAGTCCGCGACGACAAAGGTCTGGCTGGTCTGCGCCACGCCAGCGGCGGTCAGCAAGCGGAACTCGTAGCTGCCATCGGCATCGGGGACGTCAAAGGTCAACATCGCCTCGGTCAGCGCGGCGGTCGGCTCATTCTGCGTGCCGTCCAGGTAGAGCGACTGAAGTGGCGCGTCATCGGCAGCCCCTGTGGCGAACAGCCCGATGCGATCGGAGCTATTTCCAGGGCCGCCGGTCAGGGTCACGTCGATCGATTGATCCGGACGCAATAGCGAGGCCGACAGCGATAGTCCGGCCGACGGCGGCGCGGCGACCGATGCGGTGACGGTCGGATCAAAGTGAAACTGCTCCGGAGCCATTCGTAATTGCAACGGAATCGTAGCGGTCACTTCACCGGGTTGGAGCGCTGCGTCGCCGGTGTAGTCGGTGATGTCGATGAAGTAGACGCCGTCATCATCAACCGACGCTCCGACGGGAACCGCATCGGCGGGTGTCAGATTTTGGAAGTGCAATCGAATCGGACCGGCCAGCGGCTCGCTCGAACGATTTTCAACGGTTCCGAAGAACAGGTAAGACTCGAACGCACCGATGTAACGAATCCCGGTGAATTGCACGTGCACTCTGTCGGTGACATCGACGGTTTCTGACTCGTTTGACTCGACCGTGAAGCCCCAGTTGTCGGTCGCGTTAAAATTCCCGGCCAGATCTTGGGCGATGTTCTCGCGGACGACGACTTCGATCCTGCCGCCGGGCAGTGTCTCGCCGTCCTGGTTGTACCAGTACCGCGTCACGCCATCGGCGAGCGTCTCGATCGCATCGACGGAGACCCCCGTGATCCTCAGGTCATCCGTCCCCAGGGTTGCTTCATCGATCCCGGCCGGCCCGATATCCGACCAAGCCAAATCGATGTAACCGGGGTCCGTGCCGACGGTCGAATCCGCCGCGGGTGAGACCAGCGCCGCCACCGGTCCGGACGCATCGAAGATGAAGGACTGGATCCCACCCGCATTCACATTCCCGGCCAAGTCCGCCACTTGTCCGGCCACAAGCGTGACCTCGACCACCCCCTCGGCAAGCGTCTCCCCATCGTCGTTGTACCAGTACCGAACCCGACCGCCACCAAGATTTTCCGCACGGTCGATGGAGACATCGGGGATCGAGATGTCATCAATTTGGAATGGCGTTAACCCAAGTCCGGCCGCACCAGCATCTGTCCACTCGACATCGACGAAGCCGAGGTCATCACGCACAAGATCACCCGGCGCAGGGGAAACGAGGTTTGCTTCAGGAGCTTGCCCATCGATCACAAACTCCAATGTCGTGGTTGCGGACGCATTGCCTGCTCGATCCGACACCACTTCTTCTGGCACGTGGATGAGGTGTCGTCCTGGCGCGAGTGAATCGTCGTCAAAGCCATACCAGTACCGCACAGATCCGTCGCCGAGCGGAGTCGTTAAATCGATTGTAACTTCTGGAACCGACAAATCATTGTCATCAAATTCTGCTTCGTCCACTCCGGCATCGCCGTCGTCATTCCAACGGAGGTCGATAAACCCCTGATCCTCCTGGATGTAAAGGGTGGATGCAAGAGAGCGATCGAATACGGGAACTGGCGATTTCAGATCGAATACGAACGACTGTGTCACCGCGTTATTCGGATTGCCCGCGAGATCACGGATCGCCTCGTTTCCAACGGCGATGATTTGGACTCCCTCCGTCAACCGGTCGCCATCCTCGCCGTACCAGTAGCGTACGACTTCACTATCAAGGACTTCGAAACGATCGATGGAGACACCAGAAATCGAGACGTCGTCTTCATCGACTGATTCGAGATCGAGTCCGCTTCCATCTGCGTCGCTCCAGCGTACGTCGACATAACCCCGATCCACGTTCGTTGCCGTATCAGCCGATGGATTCACGAGTTCGCCGACTGGGCGTAGTCGATCGATCTGGAAGGATTCGCTCGAGGCGACATTGCGATTGCCTGCTCGATCACTGATGGCAGCTTCGTTCAGTACGACAGCAACAATACCTTCGGGAAGCAACTCTCCATCTTCGCCGTACCAGTAGCGTGCGATGCCATTGCCGAGGGGTTCGACCCGGTTGATTTGGACCCCAGCGATTGATACGTCACCGGTGTCCCAGGACAACTCGTCTACACCCGACGGTCCATCGTCGATCCACTGAATGTCAACATAGCCGACATCTGCTGATACCAGCTCGCCGGCGTTCGGGGTGACCAATGCCCCACGCGGGGATTGGAAGTCGAGTCCAAATGATGATTCAAACGCCGCACTGGGATTACCGGCGCGATCGGATACTGCTCCGGCATGCGCTGTGACAACGATGTTTCCTTCTGCAAGAACTTCACCATCATCGGAGTAGTGATAGCGGACAAGGCCCCCACCTCGATTTTCGAACGAATCAACCGTTACGCCTGGAATCGAAATGTCTTCGATGGAGAAGGTGGATTCGTTGAGCCCTGAGCCGGATGGGTCAGACCACTCTATTTCCACAAAGCCGAGTTCATCGTTGTGATCCAAGTCAGCAACCGGTGCATCCAGCACACCGACAGGAGCTTGTGTATCGAGGACGAATGAACGGGCAGCGCGAATCGACGACGCCCCGTCTCCGGCGGTCGCGATGAATGAATTCTCCCCTTCCTCGAGATTGAGACCGGTGAATTCGAAATAGCCCGACGCGTCGGCGGTCGTGGTTGCATCCACCGTGCCATTTGAGTTTTGATCTAATTCGATGGTAGCAAAAGGCAGCGTTTCGCCCACCAGGGTGATCGGGGTGCGACTTGTCACGCTATCGCCTTGTGCACCTGTGTCACTCGATGGGCTTAAGTCAAAGCTCAGCGTCGGAACGGATCCGGAAAGAAGAGCAATCTCGTCAACGGTGACCGAACTGGCTGCATGGTCGAAGCCGAGCAAATCAAAGAACAGTGTTGCCTCGGTGCCCGCCGGGATGCTTGACAGATCGATGATGACGGTCGTCGAACCGGCAAACGGAGCCTGCTGCCCCGAAACCGTCGCGTTGGGGACCTGTATCGAGTCGCCGAAATAGAACTCGCCAGTTGATTGGAGATTGAGAGCTGCATCGGATTGCGAAAGACCATCAGCTACCGACACGAGTGACTCGCCCGTGTGTGCATCGAGCAACGCTACTTCGAACGCGTCCGGTGGACCGCTACCGGCACCTCGCAGGTCGACGTTGACGAGGCTGAACTGCAACGCAGAAACACCTTCAGGCACCGTGAATGTCTGAGACAGACGGCTTAGATTCCGTTCATGCTCACTCAACACCGCTGCGGCACCGACAACGCGAACGTCCCCAAGTGTGCCCCACGCGTCCGGAACACCGCTTTGCGACGCAGCCGTGAAGGATCCGTTGGTGATCTGTTCGGGCGCCGCAACATGAAGGCCATGACGATCGGCAGAATGCGGGAGATGCATGATTCCCGAAACAATCGACTCCACCTCCGACTCACTCGGCAATCTGCGGACTCCCGGAGAAAGCGAGTGGGACATCAGGGAACCTGGATCGTAACTGTGCTCCAACCCTAACGCGTGACCTTGTTCGTGCAGGATAGTCGTATAAAGATCAATTTTTCCATGAGCGGGACTTCCCGGTAGCGCGACATACTGGTTGGCGTCCGGGTTCCAAACGAATTCCTCGTTCGTCTCCGGAGTCGGGTCGATAAACCATCCATAGTTGGCAGCATCTTTGGAGAGTGTCACTTTCAACGCTCCGTCGTGATCCGTTGACAGTTGAGCCAGCAAGCCTGTTTCCAGCTGAACAAACTCAGTCTCCATCCCCTGCAGGATTTGGCGCGTCTCCGAGTTCTCGCGATCAGCCACCCAGCTAGACGTCGAGGCATTGATCAAACCAGCAAAACCCGCCTCCGTGATGGGATCGTTTGTCGCGTGAGTCGATGGAAAACCTGTCGTCGATTCCACCGCGAGATTGGCCGGACAATTGGAGTTTCTGCAGAAGATGACAAAGTTTTCAAATTGTTCTTCGCCATCTTTTTTGCCCGGCCACGAATACGTCCCAAGTGCGATATCTTCGCCCCCTAAAACGGCACCCTCTAATGTCACTCGAGCCGACAACTGCAGATCTGACCTCGCCACCAGTTCGAAACCGGACCCACCATAGTTGACGCGCACCTTGGTTGGGGTCTTTGCAATTGCTGTTCCGGTGACGGTGCCTTCGGCCAGCGATTGGGTGAACCAAAGGAGGCGGCCTTCAAGTTCTGCCGATCCCGCGACGCTGGCGACAAAAACGGGCGTCGCATTGAATTCAACGAAGGTTCCTGAATCCGCAAAATCGTAGGTGTTCAGGTCGAATGCAACCGCGCCTTCGATGGTTGCGTCCAGAACGTAACCGGAAAGTTGAGCAAGGATTCCTAAGTTGACGGTTAAAGATGCGCCGGCAGTTGAAAAGACTGGGACAGGAATGGTGCGGGGTTTGCCATCCGCCGGATAACTAAAGTTGAATAGCGGCACGCCCTGATTAATCACTTCCATCCCGTTCTCATCCTCACCGAGTCGGAGGTCGTCGGGGAAGAATTCCGGCAGGGGGGAACCTTCGGGAAGTATGCTGAGCTGCGGTACCGCAATCGTTAAGAGATTTGCTTCAAGGGTTAGCAGGTCAGCATCGATCGTTGCGGTGAGCGTGTCCCCCAAGGGCAGTTCTTCATCGACCAATGTCTTCCCAAGTAGTTTGACGTCGGCATAGAGCTTCTTGCCCTGTGCTTGGACCTTGTTGGGCTCGACCACCGACCACGGAGCAACAAGCAACGTTTCCATGCCGATGCGGGCATGAGTTGTCAGATCGATCCCGGTTAGACCTTTGAATAGTTCCGTTTCTGCAGTTAGGACTCCTTGGTTGAGTTCTTTGGGAATCGAAAGCTCAAGAATGTAGGAGTCCGTGTAGGTGACGCCTCCTTCTTCTCCTTCTTCGTATTCCTCGAAGTATTGTGCTGTTCTCCCTTGGTCCAGCAGATCGCCTATCCCGCCGATCCACTCGGGAGGCTCAATGGTGCGAACAAAGGAGGGGGCATCGTCATTGAACTTCGGAATGTCGGGAGTCTTGTCGTTTTGGAAATCTTTTTTCGAGTCCCGTGGAGCCACAAAGACCTGATAGTCAAAGCCTCTGCCCATCACGAGGTCTTCAAACAATTCCGACGAGACGGCATCGGTATCGCCACCGGGCGTGGACTCTGCCTCCGAACCAGCGTCGACAGCAGTGATTTCAGAAATGATCGCCTCGCCGTTCTCATCAAAGACCACCTCTGCTTCGAGCTTTGTGACTTGACTCGAGTCGGTAAAGATAACTTTCAAGTCATCGTGGTAGATTGCCAGGAGCTTGTAGTCATCGACAGTACCCCGCACCAAAATCTTGTGATCGATTCCGCGAATGAATCTCAGTTTCTCGATGGCTCTGTAGTCGATCTCACCCGTGGCGTCTTTCGCCTCAAGGTTAAAGCTCAACTGATCGGTCGTGATGATCGTCCCTTCGTAACTCGTAAGTTCGCTATCGTTTGCGTCGAGTGCTCTGACGGAAAGGGTATGGGATCCAGCAGAGAGTAGACCGACGTTGTACAGAAACGACGTTTCCACTCCGCTGGCCGGAATCCCCGGTTGACCGCTGGGGAGTGGGCTGCCGTCCGCCTTGATCTTCTTTCCATCAATCGCGATTTCCAGCGTCTCCGCCTGACCGACTCCGGTCGCGTTGAGTGAAACGGTAAATGGAACCGCAAGGTCGACGCCCACCAGATAGGTCCCGAACACCGATCCTCCGTTGGTCGGGTCGTCGGGCGTGACCTGCTTCGGTTCGCTCGTCGTTCCAACATCGATCTGTTCAACATGAACGCCAATCGTGATCGGGGGCTTTTGCACCGTCAGTCCCTTGGTGCGGCCCAGGGCGATGGGCACGTCGGTTGCCCCCTTGGGATCCGGGCCGAAATCGTCCGTGTTCGTGTCGTCGGTGACGACGTACTTGTAGTTGGCCAGGACGTCGATGGCGGGATTGAGATCGTTTAGCGGTGTTCCCGAACGCTCGATCACACCGTCACCGACGGACGTCAATGCGTCGACGCTGTAGACAAACACGCCGCCATGCAGGAACGTCGGATCGGCGTCGGGAGTTGCGCCGGCGACCTTGAACGCGTTCTGGTAGCTGACATAGAGGTGCTTTCCATCGGCCGACAACACCAGGTCATCGGGGTACCCGTTGGGGATCGGACGTGTTCCGCCGACGATCTCCCCGGTTGTCATGTCGATCACGCCCACGTTGCTGCCGGCCGGCAAGTCCAGGATCGCCCCAAATCCGTTCAAGCGGCTGCCGTGGGTCTTGCTCGGAACGGCAAGGTCCGGGTAGTTGAACGCGGTGACAAAGGCGTAGTTTCCGTCCGGGGTGAAGACAATGTCTTTTGCATCGTGAACCCCGAAGGTGTCGATCCGTCGGAACTCCTTGATGACGCTTTCCGGCACGCTGTCCGACAGCAGATCGTCAACGATCGTCGAAATCGTTTGCCCCACGACCAGCTTGCGAGTGCCGTATTGGTAATCGTATGTCTTCACGCCCTGTTTGTCGGCCGACGTATAGCCGGTGACCGCAACCCGGTCTCCGCCGCTGCCAAGTGCGATCGCGACATCCCCGGCACTCGGCTGGACACCCACACGTTGCAGCTCTTTCAGAAATCCTTGGCTCTTCGGTTTGTCGCTGGCCAGATCCAACAGCAGCAACTGACCAGGATCGTTTGTGTTTTTTGGTTGCCCTGGTTTAAAGTTCGGGCTCCACTGTGCCGGCATGGTGACCAAAAGTGATTGCTGGTCACCGGTCATCGACATCCCCCGAATACAGGACGCCGTTTGCCCTGCACCGGCTCGGCACAAAGGACCGCTGAGCGTCTTGGTCCGGATCCGCTCGTGATAGGTGTCCGACGTCGGATCGATGTCGATCACGTAAATGGATCCACGCTTGCGATCACCGATATACGCGAAGGGATGCGTGCTGCGTGGATCGACGACGACGTCGTAGGGTGCGGCGCCGGACTCAAGTCCCACTGCCCCAATCACCTGCATGGTCAACGTATCGATGACCGAAACCGTTCCGGCAGCTTGATGGGTCACATAAGCACGAGATCCATCCTTGGTCGTTGCGACGCGCTGTGAGAACAGACGATTGCTGTTTCCTTCGTCATCCGGATCCAGGTCAATCGTTTGCGCGAGATTCGGAATCCCGCCCTGGACTTGGAAGACCGCCAGTTTGTCTTGATCGGAAAGCACTGAAAGCAACTGTTCCGTGGCAAGTGTCGGTTTGACTTCGTTGCTGACTTGACGGCTGTCTTTGATTTCCTTCGCCGTCTTGGCAGCGTTGACGTTGTGTACCAGTCGGAAAAACGCCGTCCCGACGGCCACGCCTTCGGGTGGGGTGAACACTGCGTCTTCCGCCTCGAACGACGGTTCGCCCAGCGAGACGTACGACCCTTGCTGGCCGGTCAAGCTGTACTCGATCACGGCGCTTTCGCCCGTCTGTGGTCTGAGATTGGTTCCAGTGAACTTCAAGCGTGCCCCGGCGCCGGGGGATTCGATCGACAGTCCGCTAATGACAGGCCGTGAGTCTTTCTTGTCGACGTTTTCGCTAAAGGTCGCATCGAATTGGCCGCCGCCCGGAGGCACCTGCAGTTGGATCGTCTCGACCGTCGGAGGTCCGACCGGTGGAATCGCAACCAGTTCGACGGTCTGCGGACCAATGCACATGGTCAACAGGGCTCCACCGGTGACTCCCGCGGCTATACCTCCGATCAGTACGCCTTGAGACAAAACGCCGACCAGCGACGTGCCGCCCACCAGAGCGCTCGATCCACCGATAATCGCTCCCATCACCGCATTCTGGCACAGCAGCGGGCTGAAGATGTGTGTGCCGTTTTGCAGCACACCCGGATACGGTTTCGAGTTGGTTCGCGCGTATCCGTCTTCGCCGACATACGCGACCTCTTCTTGAATCAATGCGTCGCGGAGATTCCCGTCCGCATCGGGGACGGAATCGACACGGTAGACGATCATTTGAGTGCCGACGGCAAACTCGGACGAGACTGGGATCGCCAGTTCGACCGGGTGGGCCAGTGCGGATTCGTCCAGATCGAGCTCAACGGCGCCAGCGAATCCAAGGATGTCGGGCAGCTCGAATGGCAATGCGGTTTCATCGATCATGCGAATGTCGGCGGTGACCGATTCGGCGAGGGCGCCGGGGGCGACTTGAACCAGCGACCCATCGTCGCCGACGACCACACCGCCATCCTCTCCGATCTCGACAGGGCCGTTCGTTGGCGGGAACACCGCGACATCGATCACTTGCTCGGCACCGCCGCCGATCACCGTGACCGTCGCTGTTCCTGTCCCCGCCGCCGTGATCACTCCGTCGGCCGAGACGGTGATCACATCAGGGTCACTGACAAAGAACTGCGTGTCGCTAGGCGGATTGATGTTGAAGAAGTCGCCGTTGCCGGTGACTTGGATCCGCCGCGTTCCACCGGGCAGCGGTAACGAAACGCTGTTCGGATAGACTTGCAGATCGCTGACAAAGAGTTCCGGTGACGGTCCCACGTTTTCATAGACATTGACCACCGTGACCGCTTGAATCCCACCCGCGGTGATTTCAACAATCACACTTCCGGGCGATTTTCCGGTGATCGTGCCATCGGGCGCGATCGACGCGACACTCGCGTCCGTTCCGGTGAAGCTCAAGTAGCTGGCCGGCAGGGGAACTTTTTGCTGATCCGCAAAGTCTCCCGTCACGACCAACGACTGTGATTGGCCCAGCGGCAAAAACAGCGAACGCGTTTCGATTTCCAGCCCCACCAAGGGCGCATCGCTGACCTCGATGGAAAGCGTCTGTGGCAGAGAATCGCTGAATCCGTCGCTTGCGACCAAGTCGATCGTGGCCGTTCCCTGGAATCCGGCGTCGGGCAAAAAACGAACACGTGTACCATCATCGACGATCGTTGCAACACCACCGCTGGCGGACTGCACGCGCATCGAAACCGGGTCCCCGTCCGGGTCGACTGCCAATTCGTCGACATCGATGGTCACCTCCATGCCGACGTAGGTCAGCGCGGACGAAGGTGAGACATGTGGAGGCCGATTCGTGGCAAACAGGAAGTTGCCAGCCAGAATCTGCACGTCGGACGCATCGACAATGCCATCACGATTGATATCGGCAGCCCCCTCGTACCCCGGCTGCCCCGCGGCCGTTCCCAGAGCAGCGGCCTGCAGCTCGCCGTCCAAACCGTTGACGACGCCGTCGGCATTGACATCGCCGGCGATCGAAACACGCAGGGAATAGCCGCCCGTTTGTCCGGCGTCGGCACCGCTGATTGACAGCATGTTGATTCCTGCGGTATCCAACGCAAACAGAGCGAAGGCGGTTTGACCGTCTGACCGAGATTCCACAGGCGTCACACCAGCGATTTGCGGGATCGCCGGGGCAACGCCGCCGATCGTTCCGTCCACTTCCACGGTGACCCAAACCAAGTCGTTGGGCGCCGAGTCGAGTTCGCTCTGCCGGATCATCAACGTGTAGCGGTCGGTGTCGCCTGCAGTCAATGCACCTTCGGTCGTGGTGCCCACAAACTGATGCGCCGTTCCCAAGTCGGCCGCGATCGGTACGATCGTCAGTGGGTCGTAACTCGTGACCGCTTCGGTCGATCCGTCGGCCGAGGCGATCAGATTCAGCCGCCGAGGTTGGCGGGAATCGTAGCCATAGTGAACCACATCCTGCGCCGCGTCCGAACGCACGGCAATAAGCGTTCCATCGGTGTCGTATTGGTAATCAATCTTTGCCGTCGGCGCATTGATCGACTCGATCTGTCCTGCCATGCCGCGGACCAAATTTAATCGTTCTCCGTCGGCTGCGATGATCGCCGAATCGCTGACAATCAGCCTGGCATCGGTCGCCGTGTTAATGGCGACCGTCTTGCCGTCGGCATCAAGCTCGTAGGTCGTTCCGTCGGGGGAGACGAGGGTGAATGCAGTGTCGTCAAACTGCGGATCGGCGGGGTTGTAGGGGCGGCCCGACTGGAGTTCGAAAAAGCGACTTCCCACGCGGGTGAGCAGGGTATCGCTCGATCCAAGCGTGTACGTGACTCCGTCATCGGCTACCCAAGCGGGCGTGAAGTATTTCAGCCCCGTTAATTCCATCGGTTGTGGAGCGAAGGTGAACCCAGACCGCTCGCCCGTTGGCAATGTCACGTACAAGCGAGTCTGAGTCGTGTAGGCCGAGTACACGCCCAGCGACTCGCGCCCGGTTTTTGGCACATTGGATTCTATCCGTAAATCGGCCGCGCTCCAGCGCCATCCCGGCCCGAAGCTTCCCGAGTGGATTGCTTCGAGCGAGTCGTAAACACGTTCAATGGTGAATGCCTCACCACCCAAATCCACGGTCAAATCTGTTTCGACACGTCGATAGTGGTTCGACTTCAAAACGCTGTTAATTTCGACGCTGACGACCGCTTCAGCGGATCGCTCCGACAGGTCGCTTGCGGTCAACCTCAGTTGGTAAAAGCCGTTGGACAGCGTGCCCGGGTCCAGACGGACAAGTGCCGCGTCGGAGACGTTTGAATCACCGACCGCCAACGTGACGAAGGCATCCGAACCAGCCGGCGCCAGTTCCAATTGCCATTGATCCAGATTGAGATCATTGACCGAACCGATTACGTCGGTCGCAACATCAAGTGGCTGGCGTCCCAATTCGCTGTCGAATTGAACCACCGGCGGATCGTTATCGGCCGGATCTCGCACCTTGATGATTCGCTCTGCCACGCCGGTCAAACCGTCAGCGTCAGTGGCGGTGGCGGTGACGTGGAACTTACCCGAATCGGCAGGGACGAATCGGGCACGTCCCAGTGTGTCCAGTGGCAGCACTTCCCCGTCAACCTCGATCGACAGATCGACGATCTCGGCCAAACTCGATGCGAGGGGATGTACCTGCACCGCCTGTCCCGGAGCCGCGGGAAAACTGGGCGTCAATTCGATCAACACCGAAGGACCTTGCGGGGCCAAGCTGGCGCGCAGAATCTCGCCGCGGCTGGCCGATAACGAACCATCCGAAACGGTGTAGGTGACCACGTAGTCACCGACTTGGCCGGGTCCGGGAGTCCACGTGACCTCGCCGGTCAGCGAATTGATCGACGCCCCCTCCGGCAGACCGGCGGCTGAATACCGAAGCATCGCGTCTGGATCAGGATCGCTGCCCGTGGCGAAGAAACGTGTTTCCACCCCGACCGGTGTTTGGTGACTGGTGACGTCGATTTCGGGCGGGCGATTGACGTTATTGATCGTCACCGTCAGCTCGATCGAATCCGACGCGCCGCGGGAATCGGTCACCGTGACGGGGATCGAGTAGTTACCGGCCTGATCGAATCCAGGTGTCCAGCGAAACTGTCCCGACAGGCCATCAAGAATCGCTCCGTCGGGCAATCCGCTTGAGGTAAACGTCAGCGCCCCACCGTCGACGTCGCCGGCATCAATGACGAACTCCAGCGACGTACCTTCGTTGCCCGATTGCAGCGGAAGCGGCGTTGCCAACGGCGGCTGATTTGTGTTTTCGACCCGGAAGGCGACCGTTTCGCTGTCGGACCGATGCCCGTCGGAAACCACCAAGACGACATCCTGGTAGTCGCCCGACTGAAAAATGTTGGGCGTCCATTGGAATAGACCCGTTGTGGCATCCAGCACGGCGCCTGCGGGGAGATTCTCGGCGGAATAGATCAGATCGTCGCCATCGGAATCCGTGGCCGCCAGCGAGAAAGTCAACGATTCGGTTTCCGCGACGGTGTGATCACCGATCGGTGTTAACACCGGAGCCGCGTTGGTCTGGCGAACCGTGATCGTGATCTGCTCCTGGTCGCCAAGGATTCTGTCGCTGTCCCCGTTGCCACTGTCTTGGACCGTCAACGTGACCGGCCACGTCCCAAGGTCACCGGTCGTCGGCGTCCAATGGAACGTTGCCGTGCCGTAGGTCGCCCCCGGAACGAACGTCGCATCGCCTGGCAGATTATCGGCGGCAAAGGTCAGCGGGTCTTCGTCCAAGTCGCGAACATTGACTTGGAACTCGAGCGGCTCACCGACGACGGCTACTTTGTTCCCGATCGGTTGCAGCAACGGGCGCTCGTTGAACGATTCGACCGTGACGACGAACGTAAACTCAGTCATCTGCGCCGCTTGCTCGCCGGCATCGCCACCATCATCGGTCGCCCGCAAGGTGATCACATGGTCGCCGCGGTCGCCGTCGCCGGGGGCGAAAGTGAATTGTGCCGTCGCGTCTCCGCGATCGACATAGTTCGCGAATTCGGGAATCGGGTATCCAGGCAGCCCGGACGCGGAAATCGAGATCGGATCTCCATCGGGATCGGTGACGGTCACGTCCAGCGTCAGGACGTCGCCACGCTGCAACGTCACGTTCTCGATGGTGGCAAATTCCGGCGGACGATTGAGATTCACGACCGTGATCGGAACCGAAATCGCGTCCGTCAGATTTGTCCCGGTCCCGTTGCCATCATCGGTGGCGATGAATTCGGCGATGTAGTCCCCCGCATCGTTGCTACCGGGCAGCCACTCAAAGAGTCCGAGTTCGGCGTCAAAGGTGGCGCCTGGCGGCAAGCTGGTTGCCACGTAGCTGACCGATGGGAAATCGCCATCGATGGGGCTCAACTCATCGTCATCCCCGCGAACTTGGGATTCATAGGCCGGCGCATCGGCATCGAAGGCAAAGGTTCTAAAGCGCAGCGTTCGTCCTTCCTGAACCACCCACTGATCGACGTCACCGAAATTTGGGGCGGCGTTGACGTTCAGGACCGTGATGGTTGTGGTTGCCGTCGTTTGCTCGGTGCCGTCGTCGATGGTAAAGGGAACTTCGAATACGCCCGCTTGGAAGAACTCGGGCGTCCAGCTGAAGACCCCGCTGGAAGGATCGAGCAATGATCCACCAGGCAGCAAGGGGCTGCTGAATTCGAACTCGTCACCGTCGGGATCGCTGCCAGAAAGATCCAAACGGATCGATTCGCCTTCGCGAAGGGTGACCTCCGCAGGCACACTCAACCGAGGCGCTTGGTTGGTCGGCTGCACCAGGATGGTTGTTTCGGCAGTCGACCTGCCAACACCATCGCTGGCGACGAAACGAACTGCTTCATACGTTCCGGCGGCGTCAAATGCCGGTGTCCATCGCAACACGTTCCGGCCGGCGTCAAAAACGGCTCCGGGAGGCAGGTTTTCAACCCAAACGGCCAACGTATCGGCGTCTTCGTCAAACACCGACAGCGGAATCTCGAACGTTTCGCCTTCGCTTGCCATGATGCTCTCTGGCAGGCCAACGATTTGGGGCAAACGATTTCCACCGGCGACATTGATGGTGAATCGTTGCGCCGCGATTCCGCCTCTTGGGTCATAGGCGTGCAGCACGACATCCGTCGTCGCGGGACTTGTCGGATCGGGAGTCCAAGTGACACGGCCGGTCCCGGTGTCGACGTGCATGCCATCGGGGCCGTCGACCAACAGGTAGCTGACCGTGATCCCGTCGGGATCTTCGGCAACCGCTTCGTACACGTAGGGCTCTGCGACGACAGCCTGTGTGATCGGAGCGGAACTGAATTCCGGTGCAAGGTTATTCGATGGCAGCGTAAGAATGCCGTATTCGAACAGCACGCGTTCCCAGTCGGGGTTGCTGACCGTCAGCGTCCGTCCACTGGTCGCTTCACCCGGGGCCAACACGCCGTCGCCGACGCTCTCGGCCAGATCGATCAACCATGCGTCATCGACAGACTGCCGGACCGCCGTGGCCGGTGTGCCGGTAAAGCCCGATGAGGGATCAAGCACCAGCAACAACGGCAACACCAAATCATTTTGTGACGTATTCGTGATCGAAACGTCATAGGAGACGGTTGCGTCGACGCGGTGGGACCTTGCATTGCTGAATTCAATATCAACCAGATCCGAGAAGTCCGAAACGGCCACGAATTGCGTTTGATAGGAATCTGCCAGTCCCACACCCAAGGAGCTCTCAATCGACGCATCGACAGTGAAGGTGTAGGTGTCGGAAATGAAGGAGTCAAACGAGACAATCGCAGCATTGTTTGTGACATCAAAGGTGATGTCATCGACCGAGATGACGCCGGCCGCATCACCCACCAGCTGATAGTTCGCCGGATTCAAAACCGACGCGACATCGGTCGGCACGCCGACAAACATCGGTTGGTCAAAGGCGACCGACACACGGTTTCGCGGCAGGGCAACAAAGGCGTCCGCGGGCGGATCGGTGAACGCGACTCGCGGGGCGACGATTGGTAAAAGGACGTCGACTTGATTGGATTGGCTGATCAACAGTCGGCCGTCGGCGGTGGCTTTGACGATGTCGCCACGCGTTCCGCCCGTGGCGACGGCAACGCGATGTCGCGTGACCAGGTCGACCATCGTCAGCTCGCCGCCGCTACCGAGTTGGCCGCCGTTGCTGCTGACAAACAGCAAGCCTTCCAGGTCCGTTCCCGGCACGCCAAAGGTCAAACTGTCGATCGGGATTTCGAAGTCGAGCATCGCTTCGGGGGTGCCGTCTTCGGCGAAGCGAACGACGGTGTCGCGCGAGGGCCAGGTCGCTGCCCATAGCGTCCCATCGGGGGCGAAGGTCAGATTGCCGACACGAAGGTCGCTAAATGAATGGAACGTCTCGGTGACCGGGTCAAAGCGATCGACGCCGCGGTCGGTCGAAACGTAGATGTCGCCGGCGACCGGATCGATCGCTAACGACTGCGTGATGCCCTCGCCGAACTCACGCTCGATCGCGCCGGTTTCCGCGTTGAGCAGCAACAGCGGGCCGCCACCGGTCGTCGCCCACAGCCCGCCTTGGGGACCGAACTGTAAATCAAAGATTGGGTGCACCAACTCGGCAAACGCGTTGCCCGCATCACCGCCCTCGATCGGCAACTGATACAAAACATTCCTACCCGGTCCGCCGCTGACCAACGTGGTCCCGTCATCGCGAACCGCGATCGCCATCGGCCCGATGCCGGACTCGCTTTGCGGAATGCCGCTAGCGAAACGGCGTGCGGCGAAGGGATTCAGGACGGTTTCAAACTCCGACGTGTTGCCGGCCGAAGGAACACTCGACTGCGCGGCCAAGAACAACTCGTTCGTTGACGGCTGCTCGCTCGGCTCGGGTGCGGGATCAAGCACCGGACCGCTGGTCTGGTCGAATCGATCGGTCGTGCCCAGGTTGACGCCGCTGCCATCATCTGGAACGCCCGTTCCTCGCGGAGGCAGTTCGCGGTTGCCGGCGTTGTCGGTGGCCAGGGCCAGGAACTCGTAGGTGCTGCCGGGCGTGCCGACGTAGACCGCACCGGTTTCGTCCGTCTGGTTTTGCCAAATGATATAATCGCCTCCGTCCACCGCCACGTAAACGGTGACATGCTTGACACCGGATCCGTCCGCTTCGTCCTCGGCATCCCACGTCACTTCGAAACGGCTTGCATCGTTGCCGATGGGTGATGCGGCCAGCGTCGTCACCGGTGCGGCAATGTCAACGCGGTGCGACGTGGCATTGGTGTCCAGCGGTGGTGCATTGTTGAGCAAGACGCGGGCCAAGGCGACGACCTCATTGTCGACCGGCAAACCGGGGAGCGGGCTGACTTCGTAAGTGACAAACCCGGCACCGCTGCCACGTGCATCGTTGGGCGGCAGCAATCCGATGTCACCGTTGCGAACTAATTCGCCCGTCGCCGGATCAATCGCCTGCATCCGCCAACTGGCGATCCGCGTCGTGACATCCACGCCGGCGGTCACTCGCAGAATGAACCCTTTGCTTTCGACGAAATCGAAATCACCCTGGAATGTGCCCAAGTTCTCCGGGAGGTGAACTTGGATGTCACCGACTTTCAGATCCCCCAAACGGAACGACCGCACGTTGACGTCATCGTCCAATTCGGTCGCCACGCGAAGCTCGCTGGTGGTCGACGCGGCCGAGGCATCGTTTTGAAAATGAACGGTGTACGGCAGGGGCGCGTCGGCAGGGACGAATTGTTCGTCGGCGTAACCGAACGGTCCGACCAGGCTGGCATTGGGCGTTTCGGCCCCGGACTGTTCGAAGAACCGGGCGAAGTTGGGCGGCGCCAAATCTGCACGCGGCGGAATATCCAACGGCACCGATCCGAGTTTGTTGGCAAAGGGAACGTAGATGTTAAATGATTGGAAATGGGTCGGCCGCGATTGATTCAAATCAAAGCGTTCCGGATCGACCGCATTGGCAATCGTTGCACCGGGGTTCGATGTTTCCTGAAGTGCCGCCCGGTCGCCGTACCAGCGTCGGACATGGTCGAAGAATTCCAGCAGGCTGCCGCTGGTGATGATCTCATCACCGGCCGGTCCGGCCAGTACGCCGGTGGACAAGACAGCCGCCAAGCTGATGACCTTGGGGTTCTCTCGAATCGGCGGGGCGTCGTCTTCCGGTCGTAACAGTCCGCCTTCTTCCAGTGCCGCCAAGTAGGCGTCGGTCCAGGCGTCTCGATCCGCCGCGAGCACCAGCAATGCCGGCGAAGCGTCGTCATCGGCGAGGATCGCGTCACGCAAGTTGAGTGCATCCTGCGTTTGCAGGGCAATGAATTCGTTTCGGTCCACGGCCGTTGCGGCGGCAAGGATGTGGAACTGAAATGCGATCAACTCGGGATCGATTTGGTCCAGGAACGAGCCCTTGTAGTCGCCGTAGGCCTCGCTCAACTGCGGGAAAAGCTCGTTCAATTTTTCCTGGTCCGACGGCGGCAACGCCGCGCTGAGCGCTTCGTAGAAGCGGTCCAAGACGGCACGGAACTCGTCTTCCTCCTGGTCGATCAACTCCTGCAGCCCGGGATAGGTGTGGACATTGAACGTCACTCCGGCGAAGTCGCCGGTGTACAGATCCGGGATGACACCCGGTGCGGTGATCTGGCCGAGTGCATCGGTTTGAAATCCATCCCCCAGCGGTGTTGTGATCGTGGAGTCCAAATTCGCCCAGGGGACGTCGTCTAAATCACCCGCGTCGGCTTGGCCACGCAGGTTGGACGTGAACGCGGCATAGCGGAAATCGAACAGGTCGGGATTGACTCCCAGTTCTGGGATACCGAGCGTAAAGTAAACGTACGGCGCGTCGACGTTGCTGAGGTTATCGACCGAGAAGCTGTAGGTTCCGACTTCGCCGGGGTTGAGCACGCGTGGACCGCCCAGGCCGACCGACACATCGGGTTCGATCGCGCGCTCGATCAAATAGCGATACGGAAGCGACGCCTCTTCGCCGCCCGGGTTGATGACCTTGACATCGTACAGCCCGTGTGGCGCGTCGCGCAGATCGAAGGTCGCGATGATCCGTGTGCTGTTGATGACTTTGTAATCGACGGGCTCGAACTCGCCGAAACGCGGACGAACCAATTTCGGAATCGCATTTTCATCGAACTTGGCACCGTGAATGGTGGTGGTGACCCAGCGTGAATCGCCGCCGGCATCCGTTGTCACATCGGTGACCTGGAATGGTAACAATTCCGCGGTGATCGTGACCGGAGTGTTACCAGCGGGTTGAGAGTATCCGCGCACGAGCACGTAGTAAGACCCCGGTTCGGTGGTCGCGATCACGGCGTTTTGGTCGGGCGCCAGTTGTCCGGAATAGGCGGCGTCATATTGGATGCCGTTGGGAACATCTCTCAGCCGAATGTAGATCTCGTTGGCAGCCGTCTCGGCATCGGACTCGATCGAGACCCGCAACGTTTCGCCCGCGGCGACCTGGACCTCATACAACCGCACCTGTCCCGTGCTGAGTGTCGTTTCCAACGGGACACCGATGGGCAGCGAATCGACCGACAGCTCGATCGTTCCCGGCGAAGCCGTTTGGTTGTTGAGTTCGTTTTCGGCCTCGTAGATCTCGTTGAAGATGTCGCTGCGGGCGATGACGCGGTACGTCCCGGGCTTGGCCGGCGGCAACTCGGCAGAGAGCGTCGCGGTGTAGCTTTCGCCGACACCCAAAACGAAACTCGTGTTGCCGTCGCTGTCGGCGATTCCGGGGAATGCAGCATGTCCAAAGGGGATGTCGCCGATATCCCAAATCGCGTCATCGGACAGATAGAAGGCATCGGACCAATTCCCCGCGGCGATCTCCGGTCCGGCATTGGTGACCGTCCAAGTGAATTCGATGGTTTCGCCGGACTTGCCGCTGGCGGGAATCTCGATCGACTGGACCTGCAGATCCGCTGGCGGAGGCAACTCGATCACGGTCGGCGGCGTCGCGGCCAGGTTGTTGTTGTCTTCTTTGTCCAGTTCGAACACGACACCGTCGGGGCGTCGGCTGTCGAGCACCGGATCGGTGATCACGATCACGTAATACGGCCCCTCGATCCCCACGGGCAGATCAACTGTTTCCGTCACACTATAGGATTCGCCGGAGGCGAGTCCGCCACGGAAAGTTGATCTTGAACCCAAATAGCGATCCGTTTTCAGATCAAGAAAGGGGTCACGTGAAAGATAAAACAGATCATCCCAATTGGCCTGGTCGGACGGCGTTCCGCCCGGGCCGAGGTTGCTGATCGTGTAGCTGACATCGAACGGTTGCCCCGCGATCAAACGTGGCGGCACCGACACCGATGTCACCTGCAAATCCGGCGGATCGGCCAGCTGGACCGTCAACGTCGCATCGGCCGAGTTGTCCGTCTCGCCGGCAAACTCCAGAACTCGCCCCATCGCGGAGAACAGATTGGCGCAGGAGACGATGTCGTTGCCGTCCATCGCGTAACACTCGCTCGCCGAGCTGGGAGCTCTCTCGAAATCGATCCCACTGCCGTCGGGTGCCACGTCGCGCGCCCTCGCCAGATTTGAATCGACCGCCACAATGATGTGAAATTCCCCATCGATCCCCTGCGGCAATTCCAAATCAAGCGAACGGGCGTAAGATGCACCGGCCGCGAGCACGGTTCCGCCATCCCCGCCGCCGCTGGTCTGGCCGAGGTACCAATCGTCCGGATCCAAGGATGCATCGCGCGAGAGGAAGACTCGATCGCGCCAGGCTTGTTCGGCTTGATTCGATCCGGCAAGCGCGTAGGTTGCCGCGTTACCGACGTTCGTCGTCGTCCAATCGACCGTGATCGTTTCACCGGACCGGATCGTGCCCGCCGAAAGATTTAACTGAGACACCTGCAAGTCTGGTTCGGCGTAAGTGATCTGAATCGATCGCCCGTCGCGGTTGTTCAGTTCTGCATCCGCGTAGGCCCCACCGACCAGTCCGCCTTCGAACACCGCGCCACGTCCCCAACCGTTGGTGCCGGCGTAATACGCCCGATTACCATCGTTGGACGATTGTGATGGCCCGGTGGGCTCGAAAGGCCGAGGGTCAGGGATCGGCAGCGCGTCGGTCCAGACATAGACGTAGTACTCGCCATCGGCGCCCCGCGGCAGCCGGATCGTCGTGCTACTTTCGTAACTTTCGCCGGTTCCCAACGGCGTCTCACTGCTGTGGATCAGTTTCTTCAGAAGCGTTGCTTCGCCGAGTTGGAATTCGGGAAGCCGCGACAGGAACACGTAATCTGTCCAATAGGTTGTGCCGGACCAAACCGGTGCACCGAAATTGGTGACGGTCCAGGAGACATCGACGTATTCTCCTGAATCACGGGTTGCCGGTAGTGTGATGTCGGTGATTTGCAGGTCCGAGGCTGTTCCTGTGACGACCGTCGGCGTTGAAAGCGAGTTGTTGTTTTCGAACGGTCCCTCGTAGACCCCGGGCGGTCGGCTGTCCGTTTGGACGATGACATAGTTCCCTTCGATCTCCGGCGCCAGTTCGAAAGTGGCCTCGGCGGAATAGCTCTCACCGACCGACAACACACCCTGGCGTGCGACATCACCGAGATACCAAAGCACGGCATCGGGATGGCTCGCGTCGGCGTGGGAGGACAAGTAGACGGAATCTTGCCAATTTGCGGTTCCGGTCGATTGATTGCCTTGGTTCTTCACCGTCCACCGCACCGTTAGCGATTCTCCGGCTTGGGCGGCGAGCGGCGCAGTGACATCGGTGATGATCAGATCGGCCGGAGGCGTCGGCAGCACCGTGATCGCCCGCGCCTTGTAGTTGTTGCTGTCCAGTTCGTTCGGGTCGTCCGGATTCGAGTTGATGTCGCGTGTGTCTTCGATCACGACATTGAAGGCATCTGACCATGGCGTGACGTGCCATTGGCCTTCGGTGAACTTGTCCCCATCGATCTCGGGAATCGTCACGCGGCGCGTCACGGTGTAGCTTTCGCCGATCTCCAGTGAACCGGAATGCGAAAATGTCCCCAACAGGATATCGTCGGTGCGTGTGTCCGGGCGGTTGCGATCGACGGTCAACCAAATCGTATCGTTCCAGTTTTCGACATTCGTTTCACCGACTCCCAAGTTGGTTACGGTGTAGGTGACATCGATCGCCGCACCGTCGAACACTTCGGCCGGCGCGATGACATCGGACGTGACCAGATCGGCCGGCGGCAGCGGATCGGCAAAGAACGTTTTCTCCGTAACGTTGTTGTCTTCGTCCGGATATTCCTCGATCGAATCGGTCGCATCGGTTTGGACGAGGACAAAAACGTCGCCGCGATAGCGTCCCGGCAGAACAAACGGGTCGGTCGACACCTGATACTGCTCCCCGGCGGCAAGCGCCGCAGCGTTGGCAAACTCTCCCAGCAGAATGTCGTCCGGTGTCAGTCGATTGTCGAGCGAAAGGTAGGCTCGATCGACCCAACGTCCCTGGGTCGGCGCGGTGCCTTGATTGGCCACGACAAACGTCGCGCTCAGCGTGCCACCGGCGGGGACCGTCGCCGGTGCGATGATCTCGCTGACGCGCAGATCAGGTCGCGGGGGATGGCTGACGACCAAGATTTCATCGTCGGCGACTTCGTTGTTGTCTGAGGCGGCGGCGTGCTCGTAAAGTGACTGCGAGAAATTGGTTTCCACAACCACCTGGAACGCCCCCTCCCATTCCGGCGCAAGCTGCAATTGTTCGGCGCGGGTGTAGGAGAGTCCCGGATCGAGGGAAAGCTGTGTTTCAAAGATCCCCAGGAAGATCGGTGCGGCCTGTGGATCACCAACCGGGCGAAGCGAAATCCGGTCGCTCCAGCGTCCCTCGGCCGGCCCGGTTCCATCGTTGCGCACGGTCCACTGGACATCAACCCTGCTGCCCGACGTCGCCGTGACGGGAGCGGTGACCGTTTCGACGACCAGATCCGGCGAGGGAGGAATGGAGACTTCGATCGGCCCGGAGATCAACGTGTTGTTTCCGGTAAACCGATATTCGAAAGGCCCGCTTGGCGCCGTTTGGACCACCAGATAGATCGTCCCGTCCAGCCCGTCGGGTAATCGGAGTTGTTCCGTCCGTCGGTAAGTCTCGGCAACGTCCAACACTCCAAAGTGTCGCAATGTCGCGCCGACCTCATCGATCAGACCGGTACCGTCCGCATTCCGGGCGACACGAATCACGTCCGTCCAGCTTCCGCTGTCGGTCGCCGCGATGCCTTGATTGAGCACCTCCCAGGAGAACTCCAGCGTCTGGCCGCTGAACGTGGTGCCGGGGGCGTCGATGTCGGAGACGACGAGATCGGAGTATTCGGTCGGCGTGATGTCGATCGGTGATGCCGCCACCGCAACGTTGTTCGCAATCTTGTTGTCTTCGAAAACGTCACCCGCCGCGTCGCTTTGCACAAAGACAAAATATTGTCCGGATAGCCCCAGGGGCAGCGTGATGTCCAGCGACACGTCATAGGTCCCGTCGACCGCCAACGCTGCCTCGCGTGAAAATTCCGCGACCACCCGATCATCAAAATTGCCAAACGTCTGGTCGCTGGACAAAACGACGGCGTCGGTCCATTGATCGCGATTGGTCGTCGCCGTCCCCGAATTGGCCACCGTCCACTGGACCGTCATGCTGGCCGGATCGCCGACGATGAACGTCGGCGCCGAGACGGCACTGGTGACAAGGTCGGCGTGTGGCGGCACGATCACGGTGATCGGGCTGGCGAAAAGGTTGTTGTCTTCGGCTCCGACTTCGTAGACCTCGTCTCCCTGATCCGTGCTCAGCAACAGGTGATAGTCTCCGCTCAAGTCGATCGGAATAGTGACATCGTCACTGTAACTGGCGGACTGGCCGGCACCGAGAATCTCATCGCGCCGAAACCCGGTCAACAGCAAGTCGTTTGGGTCGAGTTGTTGGTCTTGCGACAGATAGACGCGACTGTAATACCCACCCAGCGTCGGAGCCGTTCCGATGTTGGACTCGTTCCAGCGGAGTGTCAGCGAATCTCCGGCAATGATCTCGGAGGGGACGTTTTCGAGGGCGCCGGTCAGATCGGGATGTCCGACCGTGATCGTTTGCGGCAAGACAAATTCGTTGTTGGCCTCGCCGTCCCGCTCGAACAAGTCATCGTCGCGATCGAGTGTAAAGACAAGTCGGTACTGGCCATCGGCGACATCGGGGATCACGATCGTGCTCTCCACCGTACGCGTCTGATTGACGTCCAACTCCATGTCTTGCATCACGCTGGCGATCGGAATCCCACCGGCCACGGTTCCGTCGACGGAAAGGTAGACCGTGTCGGTCCAAACGCCAGTGGCGATTGCGGTGCCGAGGTTTTCTGCGGTCCAGCGAAGTACGACCTGCTGACCGGGCTGGATCGAATCGCGGCTGGTCGACGCCGAGGCAAACCGCAGATCCGGCGTCGGAGCGGGCGTGATCGTGATCGCTGCCACCGCGGTGTTGTTTGCTTCATCAAGTTCGGTTACGGCGCCGGCGGCATCGGTTGCGACGATCAAAAACAGGTCGCCGGTCACGTCCTGCGGAATCACAACGTCGATCTGTGCGTCGTAGCCTGCGTTGAAGGCGAGGTCTTCGGTACGACTTCGTTGCCCGAGTAGCGTGTCGGCGGCATCGAGCACCTGGTCGGATGACAGGAAAACTTGATCGCTCCACGACGCTTCGGCGAACGCTTGTCCGATGTTGTTGACGCGCCAGGCGACGGAGATCATATCGCCGGTTTGGGCCGAACCGACCGCGGTGACCGAATCGACATCGAGATCAGGTCGGGGCTTTGCATCGACCAAGGTCTGATTGTTGTCCTCGTCGCATTCGGTGGTCGAGCCAGTGCCCGTCCCGTCGTCGTCGGCGACGACATATAGTTGCGTGAAGCTGCTGGGGACCGAAATGGTGACGTCTTCGTATTCCCCGGGATCGAGACGCCGAGTCGTGTCGACGGTGCCGAGCAGGACTCCGCCGGCATCCGGGGCTCCGTCGTAGAATGCGACCGGAACACCGGCTTCGGTGGGCACTTGCCCGCCATTGCCGACTCTCGCGACGACATCGACCGACGCACCCGCCGAGTTCGTTCGAATGTAAGACGCCGTCAGGTCCGGTGCGGGCTGTTGTTCTTGGGCAAGGACACTGATTTCGTACCAGCCCACCCACGAGGGCGACGACGTTGTGTAGACCTGGACATACCGGCCGGGAATCGTTTCATCAAAATCAATGTGAACGGATTGGCCGTCCGTCGTCACGGAGGTCAACCGTTTGGCCAAGACGGCACCGGCGCGGCTGCTACCGATTGGTGTGTCGGAGACCCAAATCTCGTGCGTCGTCGTTGCCGTGCTGGGGGTTTGTGAGGGTAAAAGTTCGACACTTGCCAGCGAGAACGAACCTCCCAAATCGGCCTCGATCCATTCGGGCGGATGCGATCCAGCGTTCCACAGTGTGCCGGTATCGCGATCGAACGCGTTGGCCGGGACGCTTGCTTGGTAGACACCGCTGGCGGTCAGTGCGCTGTCGTCCAGATTGCTGGACACGTCGATCAGCGGTCCACCGACAAAACACTCCTGACGCCCGTAGTTATTCAGTTCGTCGATTTCCGTCACCGCATCGGTGGCATCGACGATGCCCCAGATCACGTTGTCGACAAACAGCACGCTTCCCGAGAGCGTGGCGGAAACGGAACGGCTCGCACCGCTGGCCAGTGACTCGGTGACCGCGGTGGTTCCCAAGACGTTGTCGACCAAAGCGTCGAATAGGCCATCCAGATTCGTGTCTTCAAAGAACGCGACTTCGATCGGTCCCGGGACATCGCTCGGGCCTGCGTTGGTGACGGTGGCAAATACGGTTCCGTCGACGGTCAACGTTTGTGAGTCGTAAACTAATGCGTTGGTGTCGACGTCGGTCAACGTCAAGTCATACGTTTGGGTGTCCAGATTGATCGCGGACAGCGGATCGAGCTGGATTCCGTCGTACAGCGGATCCGAACTGGTCGTGGTGGTGAAGGTAATTTGGTAGGGAACGTCACCATCGACTAGCAAGTCATCAAGTCCGGTGACGGTGAACGTCTGCGGTTGATCCCAATGGGTCGGCGTGAAGGTGAAGCTTGCCGGCGAGACCGATGCCTCGGACAAATCATTGGATTCGGCGGTCAGCGTGACGTTCCCGGTGGGCTCGCTGCCGAGAACGATGGTAAAGCTGGCTGTAGTGCCGGATTCGCTGGTCTGCAAGGTTGCCGGGGCGGTGACGGTGACGCCCGCGGTGTCGTCGTCGGTATTGGTCAAGTCGAATGTTTGACTTGCCACTGCGGCATAGGCCGTATCGGCGGATGACTCAATCGCGACGGTCACCTGATAGAGAATGTCACCGTCGTCGACATCGTCGGGCTGTCCCATGATGGTGACCACGCGTGCGACGTTCCAATTCTCGGGCGTGAAGGTGATTGAACTTGGCGATGCGGTGCCCTCACCGGGATCGTTGGAAATCACCGACACAATGACATCAGCCGTCGGCTTGCTTTGCAGTGCGACGGAAAATTCGCTCGTTCCGCCCGCTTCACTCGTTTGGTTCGTTGTGGGAGAGGTGACGACCAGTCCGACTTCATCGTCGTCCACATTGACGACGTTGACATCTGAGGGGTTGAGCCCGCTGTACAGCGGATCGTCACTGATGATCGGAGCGGTGAGGATCGAATAGGGTTGGTCGCCGTCATCGACGAAGTCGTCCAAACCGGTGATCGTCACCGTTTGGGGCACGTCCCAGTTGGTACCATCGAAGGTGACCGATGTGACATCCAAGCGGCCTTCATCGGCATCGCTGGGTTCCAGGTTGATGGTGACCGGTGCGGTCGGAATGTCTTCCAACTGAATCGTGAAGGTCGCCGTGCCGCCCGCCTCGGTGGTAACCAGTCCGTTCAACGGTTCGATTTTGATACCGGCCACGACGCTGGCGAGCGAATAGGTCATGTCACCAACGACCGGCACGAGGGCTCGGTTCGCGTCGATCGTCAGCCCATTGAAAGTGGAGAAATCACCGCTCTGGCCGACATGGGGCAAAACGTCGAATTGATCGCCGCGACTGGGCAGAAACGTGTCGGCGACGGTAACGTCCAGTGTCCCGTCCAAGTCCACCAATCCGGTGATCACCAATCGGTCGTACTGCGTGACAGCCTCGGTCCCTGACACGTCGACCGAAAACGTCCCGCCGGCTTCCTGGCGGAAATTGCCATCGATCGTCAATTTTCCCGGTCCGAAGAATCCGGGGGCGACCTCGCCGCCGGTGTTGAGCACGTCGGAGGCAACCGTCCCGTCTTCGCCTCGCAACACGCCTCCCTGCAACGCAAACCCGCCGGTCGGATCAATTACGCCGCCGTCAAACAGTTCGGTCGCACCGGATGTCTGCTGATAGTTGCCGTTGACCGAAAAGGTGCTGTCGAATTCAACGTTGACGATTCCCGCGTTGTTGAAGTCCGATGGAACGCTGACATTGGCGCCGTCGGCGATGGCGAACGTCCCGTCGGCTTCGTTGAGAGAAAACGCTCGCAGGGCGTCATTACCATTGGTGTCGCGGATCGCGGCACCCGGGGCGATCAATTCGATCGTCGCGGCATTGGACTGGATGTCGGCACCAGGAAACCGCAGTTCACCGGCGATGAGGTAACGTCCTCCGGCTAGTCGCTGATCGGAGAAATTGTCAAAACTGCCCACAAAATCAAGACGGCCCGAATCAACGGACACGACTCCAAAATTCTCCACATCGGTCCCGATGACTGTTTGACCGTTGCCGGTATGTCGCAGCGTTCCCGCATTGGTCAAACGCCCGGATCCGTTGACTCCCAGTGATCCGCCGCTGAAGGTGGCATGCACGTCGGTTTCACCGTCAACCTGCAGCAGGGCACCGTCCGTGTTGACCAAGACGCCGACTTCTCCAGAGGACGTCCGCAGAATGTGGAAATGGTCGCCCGCCAGTGTCAGTTCACCGTGGTTTTCCAGCACCCGCAAAAGTCCACTGTCAAATCCAGTGGAGGTCGCCATCCCGGTCGCTCCGGAGGCAAGAATGGTTTTGCCCGCCCCACGCATGAAACCGCCGGTCCAATCCAACGATTCGGTGATCGTGAGATCGCCGTCGCCGGAGAGCGTTCCGCCGGAAACTCGCAGTCGATTGATCGTCGTATCGGCCGCGACATTTACGTTGCCGACTAAGTCTAGGAAGGCATTGCCGATCAGACTTGCACCAGGAACGACGGTCAGGGTCCCGTTGTCGATCCGCACGTCGTTGTCGAAGGCGAGCTTGTCGATCGTCACCGTCCCCGCAACGGTCATACCGCTGCCAACCACTGTGGCATCGATCAGGTCGGCTCCACCGGCAAGCCGGATCGAACCGTCCGTCAATTCGATCGTGCCGCCATCACTTTCATATGATCCGCCGATTAGTGTCTGACCGTTTCCCGTATGCCGCAGCGTTCCCGCATTGGTCAAACGCCCGGAACCGTTGACCCCCAGTGATCCGCCGCTGAAGCTGGCACGCACGTCGGTTTCACCGTCAACCTGCAGCAGGGCACCGTCCGTGTTGACCAAAACGCCGATTTCTCCAGAGGACGTCTGCAGAACGTGGAAATGGTCGCCTGCCAGTGTCAGTTCACCGTGGTTTTCCAGCACCCGCAAAAGTCCACTGTCAAATCCAGTGGAGGTCGCCATCCCGGTCGCTCCGGAGGCAAGAATGGTTTTGCCCGCCCCACGCATGAAACCGCCGGTCCAATCCAACGATTCGGTGATCGTGAGATCGCCGTCGCCGGAGAGCGTTCCGCCGGAAACTCGCAGTCGATTGATCGTCGTATCGGCCGCGACATTTACGTTGCCGACTAAGTCTAGGAAGGCATTGCCGATCAGACTTGCACCAGGAACGATGGTCAGGGTCCCGTTGTCGATCCGCACGTCGTTGTCAAACGACAGCTTAGCGATCGTCACGTTCCCCGCGGCGATCAGTCCGCTGCCGACAACGGTGGCGTCTACCAGATCCGCTCCACCGGCAAGCAGGATCGATCCGTCCGTCAATTCGATCGTGCCGCCATAACTTTCAAATGATCCGCCGATCAGTGTCTGGCCGGCGCCCGTGTGACGCAGCATTCCCGCATTGGTCAAACGCCCGGAACCGTTGACCCCCAGCGATCCGCCGCTGAAGGTGGCACGCATGTCGGTTTCACCGTCGACCTGCAACACCCCTCCATCCATATTTGCCAGCACACCGATCTCGCCGGTTGCCGTTCGCAGCACATGAAAATGGTCACCCGCCAGCGTCAGGGCACCGTGGTTTTCCAGCACTCTCAGCAAGCCGCTGTCATACCCGATCGAGGTCGCCGTTCCACTTGCCCCGGCGGCGAGGACGGTTTTGCCCGCGCCACGCATGAAGCCGTCGGTCCAGTTCAACGATTGGGTGATGATGACGTCGCCATCGCCGAACAGCGTTCCACCGTCCAGATCCAAATCCATCATGAGGGCACTGGAGGCGATCGCTGTTGTCCCGCCGACAATTCCGACGCGTTCTTCGGCATACACACTGTTGACCGTGACCGATTGCGTGATCGCGATGGTGGGCGTCGCCGGTTGATCGGGGATCCGGACATCGGCGCCCGCATCCGGCACGGCATCGCCGAGCCAGTTGAGCGGGTCATGCCAGCTGGTTCCGTCTCCGCCACCGTCCCAGACGAAGTTCGCGGTGTCGTCGTTGAGGTTCGTCAATGTGATCGTTTGGTCCGACGCGGATTGATAGTTCGCGTCGGTGGTGGCGGCGATGCTAAGTGTGATCGCGTAGTCGGTATCGCCGTCGTCGACCAAATCGTCTTGACCGGTCACCGTGACCGATTGCGGCGCGTTGAAGTTCTCCGGTGTGAACACGAGTTGCTCGGCCGACACCTGGCCTTCCCGCGTGACTTCGGAGCGAACATCGACAATCACATCGGCGGTCGGTCGGCTGCCCAGTGAAACGGAAAACTCGGTCGTACCGCCCGCCTCGGTCGTTTCGGTGGACGATGACGGAGTGATGATGAATTGAGCTTCGTCGTCATCCTGGTTGACAAGCGAAACGTCGACCGGATCAAAGTCTTTGAAGTTCAGATCGTCACTGACCGCCGCACCGGTGACGATTCGGTACCCGATGTTCCCATCGTCATCGAAGTCGTCGACCCCGGACACGGTGACTGACTTGGGCGCCCAATCGGTAGGTGTGAAAGTGACCGAGTCGACGCTGACGGTTCCTTCGCTTTCGTCGCTGGTGGAGATCCCGACCGTGACATCGGCGGTCGGTTGCTGATCCAGAGTGACCGAAAACACGACGCTGCCGCCCGCTTCGGTGGTCGTCAAGTTTTCGAACGGTTCGACACTGATGCTGACGAAATCGGCGTCCAGGAAGTAGCCGTCGCCTGTATTGCTGGGCACTAACAACCGATTCGGGGCATAGTCCAGACCCGTAAACGTGGCGAAATCACCGGTTCGCGAAAACGACGGGTAATCGAGAATCTCGAACGAATCTGCGGCACCGGGGGCATAGCCGTCCGCCACCGAAACACTCAGCGTTCCATCAAGGCTCACCTCATTAGCTTGGACGAAACCGAACTGATCCGGCGGCGGGCCATTGAGTCCGATCTGCAGTGTCCCGGCGTTCCCCTGTTCGAATCTTCCTGTCACGACCAGGCCACCGTCGAGCGGCTGGACAACGCCACCGCGATTGTTGATGTCGCCCAGCAGGGTCCCGTCACCGCGAAGACTGCCGCCGTCCAGGAAAAGCGTCCCGGTCAGCATCTCAGCGCCGTTTGTGAGTTCGGTCAGCCCATCGGTCTGAACAAAGTCGGTGAAGAAGCCGGTCGCGAAAGCGCTAAATCCGTCCAGCCGGAACAGACCTCGGTTTTCCAAGGCGCTATCGAGAAACAGTCCCGTTCCGTTCAGAAGTTGAAGCTCGCCATCAGTCTCAATGGTGGTCAGGGACACCAAGGAGTTGTTACCCAGGTTGTCGAACATCCTCCCGTTACCGTGTTGCTCGATCGAGGACGCGAGACTTGTAATACCTTGGTTCGGAAAGACAAACCGATTGTGGATCACGTAGGTTCCACCGGCGAGTCGTCCATCGGTGTAGTTGGACGGTGCTTCGCTAAGCGAGAGAGCTTGCGACTGGACCAGGATCGTGCCGTCGTTGGTGATTGGTCCCGTGATCTGGCGCGCGCCACGTGTTCCGCTGCCATCTCCTTCGCTGGACGCAATCGTCCCGGTGGCGAGATTGAGTAGTGTGCCGCCACTGATCAGCAGCGTCGTGTTGGCAGAGTCGCTGTTGCCGCTGGGACCTTCACTCAGGTCGATCGTTCCCGCATTGGTCAGCCCATTCTGGAAGTCGACGGAAAGCGTCTTGTTGATCGCGGCGGTGGTGTCGGTCGCGTTGACACTGGGTTTGATCGCCAGGGTGCCCGAGACTGCGTTGGTAAACGTGCCGGCAAACGAGCGAGTCACTTCCGGAGTCGTGCTTGACGCGTGATGGCGAACCACCTCAATCAAACCTTCGTTGACCAAGACCGAACTGGCAGGGAATTCTGCGTGGTCAAAGCGAAGATTGCCTTTCAGTGTCCCGTCCCCCAACTCCGCCCCGCCGTCGAGCAGGAAGAATCCATCACCGGTCAATTCTCCGCTGAGCGGATTGAATGTGCCGCCATCGACTCTCGCAACCACGCCCACCGGGGTTTCCATCGTCCCTTCGTTGTTGAACGTGGATCCGCTAACCATCAGTTTGCCACCGAACGTGTTGACGATCGAGTTTTCGTTGGCGAGCGTGGCACCGCTGCCTTGGTGCTTCAAATCGTGGGAAATGAAAATCGTCCCCAGGTTGGTCGTGTCGCCGTCAATGACACGGGGAAGCAGAGTGCCGCTGGCTTCGCCACGTCCGGAGAGGATTACGCCGGTCGATTCGTTGAGGAGCGTTCCGCCACTGATTCGCAGGACGGTGATCGCGGAGTCGACGCTGGCGCTGTTGCCTTCGCTCAGCTCAATTCTTCCCGCATTGGTCAGGCCGTTTTGAAAGTCGACGGTGTAGGTCTTGGTGATTGCTGCGGTCGTATCGGTCGCGTTGATGCTGGGCATCAGCCGTAACGTCCCCGCCGTCGCGTTGGTGATTGTCCCGGCGATGGTTCGCGTGACGTCGGCGTTGGACGATGAAGCGAAGTGCTGGTGGAAGGTCAGCACGCCCGCGTTGGTCACGCTTGCTCCAGCCGGCATTCCGGCGTCGTAGAAATCGACTTCCCCGGTGATCGTGCCGTCGCCCAGTTCCGCACCGCCGCGCAGTTCAAACGTGCCGGTCCCGGTGACCTGGCCGGTGCCGGGATTGAACCGTGACCCGGTCGAGACGACGATCGACGTCCCGGCGTTGGTTTTCAGGTCACCGCTATCGGTGAGCGTGGCGTCGGTAAGGATCAGATCGTGATCGACCGCTTCGATCCGTCCCCGGTTGTTGATCGTCCCAGAGATCGTGCGTGAACCGATCGTTCCGGAACCGTCGCCGATGATCGATTCGATCACACCGGTCGACTGGTTGAGCAGTGTTCCCCCGCTGACTCGGAGTTCCGTGTTGGCCGAGTCCGTGCTATGGCTCCCACCCTCGCCCAACCGGATGGTTCCCGCATTGGTCAGCCCGTTTTGAAAATCGACCGTTAACGTCTTACTGATCGCGGCGGTCGTGTCGGTCGCATTCACGCTGGGTCTGAATTCCAACGTCCCCGTCGATGCGTTTGTGAAGGTGCCCGTCATCACCCGCGTCGCTTCCGGCAAAAAACTCGATGAATAATGACGAACAAATTCAATCAGTCCTTCGTTGGTCAACACCGAGCTCGCGGGGAACTCCGCATCGCCATAACGCAGGTTTCCTTTCAGGGTGCCGTTGCCCAGTTGGGCGCCATCGTCGAGCCGCAAAAATCCGTCCCCGGCTAGCTCGCCGTTCAGCGGATTGAAGGTGCCCCCGCGGACTTCCGCGACGACTCCTGTGGGAGTCTGCAGCGTGCCTTGGTTGTTAAACGTCGATCCCGCGACGATCAACCTGCCCGTCGCAGTGTTTTGGATCGTCTGCTGATTCTCCAGCGTCGACCCGACGCCACGATGCACAAGATCTTGGGAAAGCGACAGCGTTCCCGAATTGGTCAGATTCCCATCGATTTCCCGAGGGCGGATACTTCCATTGCCGCCGCCAAGGATCGATTCGATCACACCGGTTGACTGGTTGACCAAAGTCCCATCGCTGGATTTGAGCACGGTGACGACGGAATCGATAAGGTGGCTGCTGCCTTCGCTCAGTTGAATTCTTCCCGCGTTGGTCAGGCCGTTTTGAAAGTCGACGGTGTAGGTCTTGGTGATTGCTGCGGTCGTATCGGTCGCGTTGATGCTGGGCATCAGCCGTAACGTCCCCGCCGTCGCGTTGGTGATTGTCCCGGCGATGGTTCGCGTGACGTCGGCGTTGGACGATGAAGCGAAGTGCTGGTGGAAGGTCAGCACGCCCGCGTTGGTCACGCTTGCTCCAGCCGGCATTCCGGCGTCGTAGAAATCGACTTCCCCGGTGATCGTGCCGTCGCCCAGTTCCGCACCGCCGCGCAGTTCAAACGTGCCGGTCCCGGTGACCTGGCCGGTGCCGGGATTGAACCGTGACCCGGTCGAGACGACGATCGACGTCCCGGCGTTGGTTTTCAGGTCCCCGCTATCGGTGAGCGTGGCGTCGGTAAGAATCAGATCGTGATCGACCGCTTCGATCCGTCCCCGGTTGTCGATCGTTCCTGAGATTATTCGCGAACCGATCGTTCCGGCGCCGTCGCCGAGGATCGATTCGATCACACCGGTCGACTCATTGACCAGGGATCCACCGCTGATCCGCAGTTCGGTGTCGGCGGCATCGCTTGAAGCGCTCACGCCCTCGCTCAACCGGATCGTTCCCGCGTTGGTCAAGCCGTTTTGGAAATCCGCCGTGAAGCGTTTGGTAATCGCCGCGGTCGTGTTGGTCGCGTCGACGCTGGGAAAGAGCGTCATCAGGCCTCCGGGGCGATTGATGAACGCGCCCGCCAGCGTCACCGAATCGGGCGGCTGAAAACTGGCGAATACGTCGTACGAAAGGTCGAACTGACCGCTGTTGTCGACTTGGCCCAGGATACTTGCCGGTGCAATGACATCGACGGTCGATCCCGAAGCAACCACCAGCGGACCGGCGGTCAGTTCTAACGTCGACGAATCGATCGCCAGTGTTTGAATCCCAAAGGCATTGCCCAGGTCGATCGACGCCACGGAAACGTCGGTATCGATGACGACTTCGTAATCGCCGGCCAAATTGATGCGCACGTCGTCGCCGGAAGCCGGCAGCTGGTCGGTGCTCCAGTTGACCGGATCGGACCATGACAAGCCGTCGCCCCCGCCGTCCCAGTCGACCTGCGCCAACAAGCGGCGGTCTTCGAGCAGCTCCATACGTAGCTGTTTACGATGGTCTCGCAAACGCTGTTTTCGTCGCTTGCGGTTTTGGGTTCGGATACTGCTGAGCGTGTTCTTCACGTTCTTCACGGTGTCACCTTGTCCAATGGATCACCAAAAAAGTCATGCCCGATTATCCAGCCGCGTTGGGACATCGGGTCGTCAGAAGCCGCAGCGACAATGCCGGGCGTTGAGGCCGGCAGCTGGCGAAAAGACGCCGCAGTTTGCTCCAGGAGGGGCGCTGCCAGGGCGGGCGGGATTGGAGGGGCGGGATTGGAGGGGCGGTTCATGCTGCAATCTTGCATTGGTCGTCTGGCCTTTTGCCCCGAGGCCGATTGTACTTCCGGTCACCCGCACGGAGGGGTTCGGGGGGGGTCCGGTAGTACCTCAAAGTCGACGTTTCCGTCGGTCCATAGCTCGTGCCACGAGACGCGAGCACGATCCACAAGCACTAGCGCCGACAGCGAGCGGATCGTCCGGAAAAATCAGAAAAACTCTCACACATCCGTGGAGCGCGAGGAAAACAGATTGCCCGGGACCTTGTCTCGGCCGCGTGTCCCCCCAGATGGTCCGCCGCCCCGACATGCTCGGGACAGCACTTGTTTTTTCTAAGAACTCGAGGGTTGATGTGCTACAATGACCGCACCACTTTGAGGAAAGCGACAACCACTGCTGCTTGTCTAAATCGGGACCGCGTGTCTTCCGCGGCACACGTGTGAACACCTTGAGCATGTCCGACATCACGAAGATTCTCGGTCGAATCGATGCCGGTGATGACCGTGCGACAGAGGAGTTGCTGCCGCTGGTCTACGATGAACTTCGTCGCTTGGCCGCACAGCGGATGCGTCACGAGCGATCCGACCATACATTGCAGGCGACCGCGTTGGTGCACGATGCGTATGTGCGGCTGGTCGGTTCTCGAAACGAAAGTTGTTGGCAGTCAGGGACGCACTTTTTCGCGGCTGCGGTTCAGGCGATGCGTCGGATTTTGATCGAACACGCCCGCCGAAAGGCAAGCCAAAAACGCGGCGGCGGTTGGAGCCGAATCGCGATCGAAGACTACGAAGAACAGCGCGTCGGGGAACTCTCGGCCGAACAACTACTCGAACTTGATGAAGCCCTGGCCAAGCTGGAAGTCGAAGACGCGTTGATTGCCGAATTGGTCCGTCTGCGGCTCTATGCCGGGCTGTCGGTCACCGAGGCTGCCGGCGTGATCGGGATCTCTCGGAGCGTCGCCTACCAACACTGGGATTACGCCCTTGCCTGGTTCGCCGTCGAATTGCAGGGAGATTGACCCATGAATCGCCGACCCGCCCCTCCGCCGGCCCGCCGCCTTTACGAGCAAGCGATCGCGCTGGCGGACGAAGCGTCGCAGCGATCGTTTCTCGCCGAGCAATGCGGCGACGATGTGGTGTTGCGGGAGCGGGTCGAGCGATTGTTACAGGCGCGGCGGGAGCAACCAAATCATCTCTTGCATCGTGCTGTTGCCTCCGAAGGTGATGATTCAGGTGGAAAACAAACGGACTTGCTGAATCGATTGACACACGCCAGCACCAACCCGTCGGTAACCTCCGACACCCCCACCGAGATTCAAGACTGCGGCCAATTCACCCCGCCTTCGATTCCCTCCTACAACCTGGTGCGGGTGATCGGTGAAGGCGGGATGGGAACGGTTTACCTGGCCGAACAGCTCGCGCCGATCCGTCGTGAAGTCGCGGTCAAAGTGATCAAGCCGGGGATGGATTCCGAAGAAGTGATCGCGCGTTTTCGCGGCGAGCGTCAGGCGCTGGCGATGATGGACCACACGAACATCGCCAAGGTTTTTGAAAGCGGCACGACCGAGCGAGGGCGTCCCTACTTTGTGATGGAACTGGTTCGCGGCATCCCCATCACCGACTATTGCAAACAGCACGATTTGAATTTGCGCCAGCGGCTGGAGCTGTGCGTCGACCTTTGCATGGCAGTCCATCATGCGCATCAGCGGGGTGTGATCCACCGCGACCTGAAACCCACCAATGTTCTGGTCATGAACCAGGACGGCAAACCGGTGATCAAGGTGATCGATTTCGGTGTCTCCAAGGCGCTCCGTGGCGATCTGGGCGGACGAACGCTGGTCACCCATGGATCCCAGCTGATCGGGACCCCGCTGTACATGGCGCCCGAGCAGGCCAAACGGACCAACTACGACGTCGACACGCGCGTCGACGTTTATTCGATCGGGGTGGTGCTGTATGAACTGTTGACCGACGCGACGCCCATCGATCGAGAAACGCTCAAGCGGATCGGGGTCGACCAGTTTTACAGTCTGCTGGTGCGACGAGAGCCAGATCGGCCCAGCCAGCGTGTTCCCGGCGCGGGTTTTCACACCAAACTGCTCAAGCGGGAACTCGACTGGATCGTGATGAAGGCGATCGACCGGGACCGTGATCGGCGGTACCCGTCGGCCAGTGCGTTCGCCGCCGACGTGCAGCGTTACCTCGATGGCGAACCGGTGGAGGCATGTCCGCCGTCTTGGGCGTATCGGTTCGGCAAGACGGCGCGGCAGTACCGCATCGAACTGAGCATGTTGGCGTTGCTGATGGTCTCGCTGGTCGTCATCTCCGGCGTTTCGCTGTGGCAGATGGCGGCGGTGGATGCGGCGCGACGCGAGAGCGAGCAACGCGAACGTCATGCGGTCGAATTGCTCCAGGCACTCAAGCTGCAACGCGCCCTGACAACGCTGCAGGACGGCAATCTGATGCGGCTGCACGAATTGGCCACCGATCTGCAATCCGACCCGGTGTCGATCGACGGAGTCTCCCGGCCGCCCGAACTGACGCACTTGTTGATGAACGTCGCGACGCGTCCGACGAGGGGATCCTTTGCCAATGCGTCGGCCGTCAATGGGCTGGCAGCGACGCGAGACGGGCAGCGGGCATTGAGCGTCGACGAACGCGGCGATGTCAAGCTTTGGGATTTGAATGCACCCGATGCGATCGGGCGATTGATCGGAACCCACAACGAACCGGCTCACGCGGTCGCAATCTCCCCCGACGGCCACACCGCGGTCACCGGCAGCAAGTTGGGAACGATCTGTTTTTGGAACCTGGACGACGGCACGCTGATTCGACGTTTGCCCCCGCTGGAAACCGGCATCGAAACGCTGCGCTGGTCGCCCGACGGTCGGCATGTGGCCGCCGGCGCCCGCTACAGCGAGGTCTGGGTCGGTGACGCCGACGGCAACGAAGCCTTTCGCATCGCCAATGACCATCGACATGAAAGTTTGCTGTTTTCACGCGACAGTACCCGGTTGATCGCCCCAACCCGCAAGGACATCTGCGTCTACGACATGAGGTCGGGCAAAAAGATCCGCAGCATCAACACCCAACCGCTGAAAAACGTGCGGACCCTTTGCTTCGCCGGGAAAGACGACCGCTGGCTCATCGCCGGCGAACGCTTCAAAGAATCCTTGATCATCCTCGATTTCAAAACCGGAAAACTGATCGGTCAAGTGCCGCTGGACACCTCGTATCCACGCGCCATCTGTGCCTCCGGCAACGGCATGTGGTTGCGGATCAGCTTCTCCGACGGCCAGATCCAAGTGATCCAACTTTCACCGTCCGACGGAGGAGCCGCGGTGACCGGTCGCATCTTTACAAAGTTCCTCGCCCATCGCCCGGCGTCTGACGTTCGCTTGCCGCTTGCGTCCTTGCCGGGCGAGACCGCGTTCATTTCCGGCGGTCAGGACGGCAACATTCACCGCTGGCACCAACATGACGTTCGATCGACCGAGATGCGCAGGCGGCCTGATTCGGTGTTGGCAACCTATTTGATCCCGGAAACGGGACGCGTCTCTCATGTCCACCGCACGAAGCAATCCCCCTTTACCAGTCGTCATGTCGTCTTTTCACCGGAGATCGTCGACGGCGTGTTCGCGGTCGCGAGCGGGAACACGATCTCGGTCGTCAGGGCCGGCGACCAGCAGGTGATTGCCGAAATCAAATCGCCGCTGGCCGGGCACCGCGATCTCGCGTTCTCGGCCGAGGCTGACACACTGGTGGCGGGATCCGCGACACAGGTGTGCGTCTGGAAGTCGAACGACCGATGGGGCTCGCATGAATTGGTCAACCAGTTCGAGATCCAGCACGACGCGCCACCGCGGCTGTGCGATGGCGGCCAAACGCTGATCGTCGACGACGCCGCCGGGCGCCGGATCCTGGAAATCGATATTGGCTCGGGAAGGCGAACCGAACTCGCCAACGATGTCAGCGTGTCCTTCCTTTGTCTGGACTCAGGTGCGCGGCGACTGGGGATGATCGCCGAGAATCTGTTGCTGGTGATGGATCGCCGGAGTGCAGAAGTGCTGATTGAGAAACACCAGTTTCACGGAGTTTCGCGTCTGCAGCTCAGTGACGACGGCACCACTTTACTGGAAGGTCGCCGCGACGGTCGCGTCTACGTCTGGCATCTGCCGACCCGTCAACGACTCGGGCTGCTCTACCAACCCAAGAATGCGGTCGGCATGCTCCATCGCTGGCAAATCGCAAACCAAAGCCGCCGCATGATGCTAGAATTCGGCAGCGATTACGGGGGCACCGATCTGTTGCTGATCCCCGGCCAAATCGGTCCGTAGCCCCCCCCACGGACGCCTCATTTCACCCCGCCACGTACAACATCGGGCGTGCTAGTTGCCCCCGAAGAAACAACGCGGTCGAGACACCGACAGCAACCATTGGATCATCATGCAAACGGCCCCCCGAATCTGCTGCACCGCACTCGCCATGGTCGTTTCCATCGCATCCCGGACCGGGTCGGCGGCGGAACCGGCGGACGTTTGTAGCGGCAGACCCAACTTCGTGGTCATCTTTACCGACGACCAGGGGTATCAGGATGTCGGCTGTTTCGGATCGCCGGAGATTCACACACCGCGGCTTGATGCGATGGCCGATCAAGGCATGAAGTTCACCAGTTTTTATGCACAGCCGATTTGCGGGCCGTCGCGGGCCGCATTGATGACCGGTTGTTATCCGATGCGTGTCGCCGAGCGAGGTCACGTCAAACAAGTGCATCCGATTTTGCACGAGGATGAAATCACGATCGCCGAAGTGCTGAAGACGAAAGACTATGCCACCGCATGTTTCGGAAAATGGGACCTGGCGAAACATTCCCAATCCGATTTCTTCATCGATCTGTTCCCGACCCGCCAGGGTTTCGACTATTTCTACGGAACACCGACCAGCAACGACCGTGTGGTGAATCTGTACCGCAACGAAACACTGATCGAACCGGCGTCCGACATGTCGACGCTGACGCGGCGTTACACCGATGAAGCCATCGCGTTTATCGAAAAGAACCGACAGCGTCCGTTTTTTGTCTACCTGCCGCACACGATGCCGCACACACGGCTCGATGCGTCCACGGCGTTCAAGGGGAAAAGCCCGCGGGGACTCTATGGCGACGTGATCGAAGAAATCGATTTCAACATCGGCCGACTCCTGGATTCGATCAACGAGTTGGGCTTGGCCGAGAACACCTATGTGCTGTTCACCAGCGACAATGGACCTTGGTTGAACAAGAACAAAGGGTTTGCGGACGGGCACCTGAGCGGCGACCGTGGCGGTTCGGCCGGTCCGCTGCGAAGCGGCAAGGTATCGACGTTTGAAGGCGGCGTGCGTGTGCCTGCGATTCTGTGGGGGCCGGGACGCGTCCCCGCTGGAACGACCTGTGATTCGATCGCCACGACCATGGACCTGCTGCCGACCATCGCCGCTTTGGCCGGCGCGGAAGTCCCCTCGGATCGTGTCATCGACGGCGAAGACGTCCGGCACCTCTTTCACGGCAAGTTTGATCAGGCCGATCCAGAGAAAACCTACTTCTACTATCTACGAGTTCATCTTCAAGCGGTCCGTCAGGGCAAATGGAAACTGCATCTGCCACGGCAGAAAGAACCGCTCGGGGCGGCTCCGTTCAGCCGCAATGTTCACATCGCGCCGGCCGATCGCATCGGATTTGAAAAACCGTTCCTGATCGACCTGGAAAACGACCTCGGCGAAACGACGGACGTTTCGCACGCGAATCCCGAGGTGGTCCGGCGATTGCTCGCCCTGGCCGAAGGCATGCGCGAGGATCTGGGCGATTACGATCGCGTCGGAAAGAACATGCGTTTCTTTGATCCGTTGGAACGCCGTCCCGAAACGCCACCGATCCCCGATCCCCCCAAGCCACGGAAGAAAACGAAGCCGGGCGTCAAGAGATAGTCAACGCCCCATCATTCTGCCTCGAATCATTCCGCCTTTGCAGCACTGCCCGGGTGCTATTTCTTGTTCCGCGTGCGGTTGTTGGGTTGGCGGTTGTTGGGCTGGCGGTTGTTGGGTTGGCGGTTGCGGCGTGACGAACCCGGATCGGAATCTTCCGGCACTCCAAACTGTTCTCTCGCCGCGGCCAGTTGTTTCATCAGCCGCTGTTGGACACCCGTGTAGTCGGTGCTTCCGTAAACACTTTGCAGCTCGTTGGGGTCGGCTTTCAAATCGAACAACTCCCAGTCATCGATCCGTTTGCCTTCGAGCGCGTAATAGTGAATCAGCTTGTGTCGTCCATCGGTCACGCCGTAGTGACGCGCGACGTTGTGCGCCCCGGGGTTTTCGTAGTAGTGATAGTAGAACACCTGACGCCAATCATCGGGCGTTTCGCCGCGCAGCAGCGGCTTGAGCGAGCGGCCTTGCATGTCCGCGGGGACTTCGACGCCGGCAAGGTCCAGGAACGTTTCGGCGAAATCCAGATTCGAGACGATGTCGTTGTTGGTCGATCCGGGGGCGACCTTGCCGGGCCAGCGCACCAGTAACGGCGTGCGCAGTGATTCTTCATACATCCATCGTTTGTCGAACCAACCGTGTTCTCCCAGGTACCAGCCCTGGTCGGAGGAGTAGATCACGACGGTGTTGTCGGCCAGTCCGCTTTCGTCCAGGTAGTCCAAGACCTGTCCGATTCCGTCATCGACGCTTTTGACACAGCGCAGGTAATCTTTGACGTAACGCTGGTACTTCCACTTGATGATCTGTTCCTCGGTCATCGAATCCCTGGCAGCTTCAAACGCCTTGTTCTTGGGGCCGTAGGCGGCGTCCCAGGCGACCTTTTGTTGGTCGTTCATGTTGCCGTAGCCGGACAGCTTCAGATCGTTGGCGTTCAAGTGGTTTTTGATCGTCATCGTTTGCCGGCCGGCCGATTGGGTGCGTCCGGTGTAGTCGTCCCACAGCGTTTCCGGTTCGGGGATCGTGACGTCGTCCAGCCACGTCAGGTACTTTGGCGCCGGTCGCCAATTTCGGTGGGGCGCCTTGTGCTGGTACATCACCAGGAACGGCTTGTCGGGATCGCGATCCTCTTTCAGCCACGCGAGTGTCTTGTCGGTAATGATCTCCGTCGTGTAACCGGTGTGCGGCCGCGTCACCGGTTGGCCGTCGGCGCCCTCGGTGATCATCGGCGGGTTGTAGTAGGGGCCTTGGCCTTTCAAGACGTCGTAGTAGTCATAGCCTTGTGGCGTGGTCGCCAAGTGCCATTTGCCGATCACCGCGGTTTGGTAGCCGGCGGCGCGAAGCAGTTTGGGGAACGTCTGTTGGTCGCCATTGAACCGATTACCGTTTCGGATGAAGCCGTTCAGGTGGCTGTACTTTCCGGTTTGAATGACCGCGCGGCTGGGGCCGCAGATTCCGTTGGTCACATAGCAGCGGTCGAACCGCATCCCCTCGCGGGCGATCCGGTCCATGTTGGGCGTCGTGATCCGCGTCGGGTCATAGGCGCTGAGGGCTTGGGTGCAGTGGTCATCGGTAAAGATGAACACGATGTTGGGCCGGTCGGTCGTCGCGGCGACACCGAGCGATGTACCGGTGAGGACACAGCAGAGCGACGCAAGCAGCAATAAAACCGGACGCAATCGACTAGACGTCGGTCCGGTGGAATTTCCAAGGCGAGTCATCACGGAAGCGGTCATTGGCGGGGCTCGAGGGGGCAGGCAGGGGGTGCAAGAGTGATACGAAAGCCCTTGATCCTAGCCACTCCGGTCAGCGCACACAAATCCGCCGGCAACGAATTTGCAGGCCTGTTCGGATGCGACGATTTCGCCCGTGTTGCACCGAAACAGCATAGACGGGGATGAGCAAAACAAGGACGGCGTCCCGATTCATCGGAAACTTTGGCGAAAGCGAACGAGGCTGAAGGCGAACACACCACCTCCGAGGATCGCCATGTACAGAATCGAGTCCCAGACGGTTGTGATGTCGGCGCCCTTGATCAGGATTCCGAACGCCGCGTTCAAGTAGTGGTGCAAGGGCGAAAGGTACATGATCGGCAACAGGGCATCGGGCATCATTTCCGGCGGCGTGTCGCTGCCGGACAGCATAAAAAGAATCGGCATCAACGTGATGCTGACGATCCCGACTTGCCCCATGTTTCGGGTCAGGCTGGCGATCGAAATCCCCAAGCCGGCAGCCGAAGCGGAAAACAGAGCGGTCACGCCCAAGAACAGCGCGAGATTGCCGCGCACGTTCAACGCCAACGCACCCTCGATGATGAAGATCAACGTCACGACACTGGCCAACAAAATGATGCCGACCATCGGTACGATTTTTCCCAGCATGATTTGCAGCGGACTCAGTGGTGAGACCAGCAATTGCTCGACCGTCCCACGTTCTTTCTCTCGCGCAAGGGCGGAGGCCGGCAACAGGATCGAAAACAGAAAAATGTGTTGGGCCAGGTCTTGGATCGCCAGAAACAATGTCTCTTCGTGGTTGGGGCTATACCAAACACGTTGGTCGTTTTGGACGATCGGCAGTGTTTCATCGTCAAATCGTTTCTGTACGGTGTCGGCGGAGAACTTCCGCACGATGCTTCCGGCGTAGTTCGCCGCCAAATAGGCGCGTGCCGAGTCGGCTCCGTCCAATTGCAGTTGCAAACGCGTCGGACGGCCACTTTGCAGGTCACGATCGAAGTGCTGTGGGATGTCCAAAACCAGTGCCGCATCTCCATCGTCCAGACGCTCGATTCCGTGGCGACTGCTTTCCAATAGCTCGTGGATTCGAAATTGCGGTTGTTGAAATCGATAGATCAGACTCCGCGAAGCGTGGCTGCGATCATTGTCGATGACGACCAGACTGGCGTGTTTCAGTTCGCGGCTGATTGCCGTTGCATTCTGGTATGCCATGATCGTGAACGCGTACAACATGAACAAGGCAAGAATCCAATTGCGCAAGAATTGAACCAGTTCTTTGCGACAAACGACCCCCAGCCGCCAAGCCCAGACCAGAACCGGTGCACCATGATCGTTCATGATTTCGGCCTCTTGCTAAACTTCAAACAGCACAGCGCGTAGAGCACCAGCGCATAAATCCCCAGCGCCGTGATCGATGACGCCAAACCGACGAAACCGGTGCCCTTCAAAAAGGATGCCTGAATCGCTTCGAAAAAGTAGCTCGCCGGCAACATTCTCGCTTGGAGTCTTCCGGCATCCGAAAGCGACGAAAGCGGAACGATCATCCCGGAGTATTGCAGCGTCGGGATCAGCGTCACCAGGACCGCCAAGATGACCGCGGCGATCTGGGAGCGGACGAAAAACGAGATGATCATGCCCAGCAGGGTGGTGCACGTGACGTACAAGATCCCGGTCACCGCAAAGGCGATCGGGGATCCGCGAAAGGGGACTTGAAAGACCAGCAGCGTCGTGGCAAACAGCATGCAGAAACTGATCGATGAGATCACGACGTAGGGGATCAGTTTTCCCAGCACAAACTCGGGTCGCGTCAACGTCGACGAATAAACATTGTCGATCGAGCCACATTCTTTTTCACGAACGACGCCGACCGAGGCGATGATCGGTGGAATGAACGCCAGCACGGTCATGATGCAGCCGGGGCCGATCGCCCAGAGACTGGTCATGGCTTCGTTGTACAGAAAACGCGTTTCCAGGGAGACCGGACTGGCGAGCGCGGTCGCGGCGGCAGGGGGGATGCCCTGCGTGAATGCCAGGTGGTCGGTGACCTGACGCTGACTGAATGAAGCGATCACCGCCGAGACATAGCTGCCGACGGTCTCGGCTCGGGCCGGGATCGCGCCGTCGATGATGGTTTGGACTTCGGCTGGTCTTCCGGATCGCAAACGCTCGTGAAATCGTGGCGGAATGACAATCGCCGCACGGGCTTTGCTGTCGGTAATCAAACGCTGAATCTCATTCCGGTGACGGACGTAACCGATGAAATCAAAGTACTGCGAGTCCTTGAACTTGTACGCCAGTTCGCGACTGGACGACGTGCGGTCGAAGTCCAAGATGACGATCGGGATCTCGCGGACATCCGTATTCACACCGAACCCGATCACGACCATCATCACCGGAGGCATCAGGAAGGCGAGCGTGAAAAGCAACCGGTCACGCGTGATCTCACGTGCTTCTTTGACCGCCAATGTGACAACGCGTCGGAAATTCATCAGCCCCGCTCCGCTGCTGGAAAAGTTTGTCCAGGCGCCTGCCCGAGCGATTCCTCTTGCGTCAGAATCGAGTCGACGAAAACGTCTTCCATCGCGATGTCATCGTGTCGCCAATCGGTGACCGCGATCTTTGCGTCGCGGAATAGCTCGGCCAACCGACGTTGGTCACGCTGGATGTCGGTGGTCAGCAGCCGCAGGGTCCGTCCCAGGATCGCGGCCCGGGGAAATCCGTGCTCACGGGCAAGGCGGAGCGATCGCATCGGTGACGAGGTGGCAATCGCCAGCGGGGTTCCGCGGCGGCGGTGCAACTGGTCACGCAGTTTCGCGGGCGTCCCCGATGCGACCACACGTCCGGCGTACATCAATGCCAGGTCGTCGCAGCGTTCGGCTTCGGCCATGTAGTGCGTGGTCACCAAAATCGCCACGCCGTCCTGTCTGGCCAAACGCACCAGGATTTCCCAGAACTGTCGCCGCCCGATTACATCGACGCCGGAGGTCGGTTCGTCCAAAAAGATGACTCGCGGTCGATGGACGAGCGCGCAGGCGAGCGCCAGTCGTTGCCGGATGCCCATCGGTAGATCGCCGGTCAATCGACGCTGGTGTCCTTGCAACCCGACCTGTTCAACCAACTCCGCGATGCGTTTGCTGCGCTGCGTGGGAAACAATCCATACACCCCCGCATAGAACTCCAAGTTTTCCATGGCCGTCAGATCCAAATACAGCGAGAACGACTGCGACATGTACCCGATTCGTTCTCGGATCGATTGACTCGCTCGGCCGATGGCGGCCCCTGCCACGCTGCCCGAACCCGAGGTGGGAGGCAGCAAGCCCGTCAGCATTTTAATGACCGTCGTTTTCCCGGCCCCGTTGGAGCCCAACAGGCCAAAGATCGTTCCGGCGGCGACTTCCAGACAGACGTGATCGACGGCGCGAAACGTTCCGAAGTCGCGGACAAGTTGATCGGCGCGGATCGACGCGGAACCGTCGGAATGACACGTCAACGGGCGTGCCACAGCGGCGTGATCGACTCGGCCATCGCCCGTCACCGGCGTGGTCCCCGCGGAGTCATCGATCAACAAACCTGCGACGACGTCTTCCAAGTCGGGCGGTGACGTCGAAAAAACGCCGTGATCCGGCGACGCGATTCTCTCCAGGCACTCACGGGCGGTTTCCGGATCCGTGTCTCGGACGAACACCCGCACCAGGTCTCCCAATGACTGAACCTGGCGATGATGCCGTCCAATCCGTTGCGTTTCAAGAAGCACGTTCTTCGATGCATAGGAAACGATGGTGCCGGGCGCGCGTTTCAGGAGCGTGTCCTCGCTGCCTTGGGAAATGATCTTCCCATCCATCAACAAAGCCAACCGGTCCATGTAGTCGGCTTCGTCCATGTAGGCGGTCGAAATGATTGCGGTCATTCCGGATTCGTGGACCTGGTCATTCAAAATCGACCAAAACTCGCGCCGTGATACGGGGTCGACACCCGTGGTCGGTTCATCCAACAGCACCAATTCGGGCTGATGAATCAGCGTGCACACGAGGCCGAGTTTTTGTTTCATCCCGCCGGAGAGTTGCTTCATCGGCCGGTCGCGAAACTCCGCCAAACGCGTCATCGCGAGCAATTGTTCTTTGCGCTCTCGCAATATGTCCTGGGGGACCAGGCGGAGCCCGGCGAAGTAATCGATGTTTTCATTGATCGACAACTCGGGGTACAGATTGTTGCCCAGTCCTTGGGGCATCAATCCGATTCGGGGTTTGACCCGTTCGGCCGACCGCTGCGAATCGATTCGAATCCCGAACACATCGATGGTGCCGGCGTCGTATTGTTGAACGCCCGCCATCGCTCGGATCAAGCTGCTTTTCCCGGATCCGTCGGGGCCGATCAATCCGAACACTTCGCCACGGCGGATTTTCAATTCGATCTCACGGAGCGCCACGGTGCGTTGGTACTTCTTGCCGACGCCGTGGACTTCGACGACGTTCTGAGGTTCGTCGCCGGCGCGGGAAGCAAACGGGATTCGGTCTACCAGCGCGGCGGCATCCATGGCGTGTCCTCCTTCCACCGAATGACGGCATCCGCGGGAAGGCCGGGGGTCAACCGATGATCAGGATTTTTGTTGATGTAGAGCCGTGCGGCAAAGACCAGTTTGACGCGTTCGTCGGTCGTTTGTACTTCCTTGGGAGTGAATTCGGCTTCCGAGGCGATGTACCGCACGGTCGCATCAAAGGGCTGATCGGGATAGGCGTCGGTATGGATTTTCGCCGGCAGTCCCAATCGAATGCGGCCGACCAACGGCTCGGGGATGTAGACTTGAAGGTACAGCCGGTCCAGGTCGACCAGGTCCAGCAACGGAGTTCCGGCGGTGACGACTTCGCCTTGATCAACGTGTCGCGCGACGATGGTCCCTGCGGTGGGTGCCGTGATGGTCAAATCATCGAGAGTGCTTTGTGCTTCGGCGACCGCGGCTTCCGCTTCGGCTTGTCGTGCCTTGCACTCTTCGATGTAGGCGAGTGCTTTGGCGTGCATCGCTTCGAGCGCGGCGACCTCATCCTGTTTGGCTCGGATGCGTTCGTCGCCCAATCGGGCTTCGGCGAGCCGCTTTTCGGCGGTGAGTCGCGCCGCCGCCGCGGCGGTCAACTGGTTTTGCGCCGTCGTCCAGAGCAGCTTGCGTTTGTCGACCTCTTCGACGGAAATCGCGTCCGCCTTCCGCAACTGCTCGGCGCGCTCGTATTCGCTTCGCAGTTGGCCTTCGTTGGAATCGGCCGTCGCAGCGGCGGCAAGCGCTTGATTCAACTCGGCTTCCGCAGTTTCGATGGCCAACGGAACCTGTTTCTTCAACAATTCCAGCGACGTCGTTGCGGCGCGGACCTCGGCGGCGGCGGCACTGGCGTTGGCTTTCGCGCCCAGCAAGATCGCTCGTGCAACCTCCACACCGTGGTGTTCCTGATTGAGTTGTTCTTGGAGTTGTTTGTCGTCGATTTGAATCAATGTCGATTCGCATCGGACGTCGTCACCTTCGCGTGCGAACAACGTTGACACCCGACCGGCATGCTTGCTGGCGATTGCAACGTGATCGCCCTCGATCCGACCGTTGGCCTGAATCAACCCCTCGGGAAGTCGCTTGTTCTCAAGCCACGCGTGCCGGCTCGCCAACCCGATGACGATCGTTGCACTAAGTAGCAGTACGGCAATCAGGGTTCGCATGGCGCTGAGATTCCCTCGTGACGGATGAAAAGCCCGGTCTGCCCTTGGGACAGAACCGCGCGCCGGTGTTCAACCTGGTGCGCCAAAACCGCCCACATGGCGGTCACGCACGCCCCGGCTCTGCTCGAGACGATCCCCACAAGGGCGTCGCAAAACGCGCGCCGTCGGTGGCCGCCGACCGTCACACGCTCGGATCGAAAGGTCCCCCAGGCGTGTCGATCGGTTTGCGTTGGACAGCCTGTGTGAGAGAATCGACGGAGGAGCCATCGCGCGGGTCGGGGTTTTGAAACAACGACCCCGGCGTTTGGGTCCGCACACGACCACGCCCCACGAGCGACTTGCCATGCCGATTCGCAATCTTGACACGATCTTCGCTCCCAAGAGCATTGTCGTCGTGGGTGCCAGTGAGCGCCGCGGCAGTGCCGGCCGCATCGTGCTGGAGAATCTGCTCTCGGGGGGATTCGTCGGGCCGGTTTATCGGGTCAATCCGCGATCCAGCAGCATCGATTCGGTGCCCTGTTACGCGAGGATCAGCGATTTGCCCGAGGGCGTCGATTTGGCGTTGATCTGCGCGCCGGCGGAGACGGTTCCGGAGCTGGTGACCGAGTGTGGTCAGGCGGGGATCCGCGGATTGGTCATCCTGTCGTCGGGGTTTCACGAGGCATCGGAGGCGGGGCAGGTGCTGGAACAAGCCGTCGGGCAAGCCGCGGCACGGTTCGACGGACTGCGGATCGTCGGCCCCAACAGTCTGGGCATCCTCGCCCCGCACCGTTCACTCAACGCGAGTTTTGTCAGCCAGTCGCCGCCGAAGGGAAACATCGCCTTGATCTCACAGTCCGCGGCGTTGTGCACCGCGGTGTTGGACTGGGCGATTGACGAGAACGTCGGTTTTTCCCATTGCGTCTCGGTCGGCAACATGCTGGATGTCGGCATCGCCGACTTGATCGATTACTTCGCCACCGATCGCTGGACGCGGTCGATCATTCTGTATGTCGGATCGATCACCGAACCACGACGGTTCATGTCCGCGGCCCGCGCGTTCACGCGGACCAAGCCGATCATCGCGTACAAGGCGGGCCGATTTGCCGAATCGGCGCAAGCGGCGACCACGCACACCGGCACGATGGCGGGCGTGGACAGTGTCTATGAAGCGGCGATGAAGCGTGCCGGCGTGTTTCGCGTTTACAGCGTGGAACAATTGTTCGATTGCGCGAAGCTGTTGGCCCAGACGAAAACACCCGCGGGGCCGCGGCTGGCCATCGTCACCAACGCCGGCGGGCCGGGCGTGATGGCGACCGACGAATTGTTGCAGCATCAGGGGACGCTTGCCCAGCTTTCGGCCGACACGATGGAAACGATCGACACGCGGCTTCCGAGCAGTAGGTCGCATGGCAATCCCGTCAACCTGCTCCGCGATGCCCCGCCGGAGCGGTTTGAGTTTGCCGTGCAGCAGGTGCTCGCCGACAGCGGGGTCGATGGGGTGCTGGTCGTCTTGGCGCCCCATGCGATGACCGACCCGACAGAGACGGCCGAGGCAGTCGTACGGACTGCTGAGCGTTCGGTGAAACCCGTCCTGGCGGCCTGGATGGGTGGCGGAAAGGTGCACGCGGGAAAGGAATTGCTGAAGCTGGCCGGCATTCCGACGTATTCCTCACCCGAAAAGGGCGTTCGCGCCTTCATGAACTTGGTTGCCTATGGTCGGAATCGGGAAACGTTGTACGAAACGCCCAGCGAAGTTCCGATCGAGTTTCCGTTGGGCCGGGCGAAGCGACAAAGCGTCTTCGAATCGTTTCTGAGGGAGGGGCAGGACGTGCTCTCGGAAACTGCATCCAAAGCGTTCCTGCAGACCCACGACATTCCGGTCATCCAAACCCACGTCGCCCACACGGTGGAATTTGCGACCGAGTGTGCGGAACGGCTGGGATACCCGGTCGCACTGAAGGTGCATTCACCGGACATCACACACAAATCCGCGGTCGGCGGCGTCGCGTTGAATCTGGCCAACCGTGACGATCTGGTCCGAGCCTATGATCGCATCCTCACCCACGTCAAACAACAGCGGCCTGGCGTGCGGATCGAGGGCGTCACGGTGCAGCGAATGTTGGTCGAACCGAACAGTCGCGAGTTGATCGTCGGTGCCAAACGCGATCCCGTGTTCGGTACCGTCCTGCTGGTCGGTGCCGGCGGAACGACGACCGAACAGTTTCGCGATCTGGCCTTGGAACTTCCCCCGCTAAACGAACGGCTTGCCAGACGAATGGTGCAATCGCTGCGGTCCTGGCCGTTGTTGCAAGGTGGGCCTGGCCGCCCTGGTATGAATCTCAATCGACTCGTTGAAGTCCTGATGCGACTTTCGTATCTGGTCGCCGACTACCCCGAGATCGCCGAGTTGGACGTCAATCCGCTGCTGGTGACCAACCGCGACGTCATCGCGTTGGATGCCCGAATCGTGATCGATCGCGACGCCGTGGTGCATCCCGTTCGGCCGTACTCGCATCTGGCGATTCGCCCCTATCCGGATGAATACATCAAGCACTTGGTCTTGAAGGACCGAACGCCGATCACCCTTCGACCGATCAAGCCCGAAGACGAGCCGATGTGGCACAGCCTGTTGGCCAGTTGCTCTGCGGAAACGCTACGCATGCGATTTCGGTACATGTTCAAAGCAACGACCCACGAGATGGCGACACGGTTCTGTTTCATCGACTACGACCGCGAAATCGCGATCGTGGCGGAAGCCGAAATTGATGGCGGGCGGAAGTTGCTGGGCGTCTGTCGGTTGGCTGCCGACGCGGACCACAGCATCGCCGAATTCGCAATTCTGGTCGGCGACTCCTGGCAAGGTCTCGGGATCGGCTCGGTGCTGATGGATTATTGTCTGGGGATTTGCAAACACTGGGGCGTGCAATTCGTCGTCGCCGAAATGGCTCCTCAAAACATGCGAATGATTCATATGTTTGCCAACCGCGGCTTCGAGATCGACCGTAGCGGCGGACAGGATGTGGTGGTCGCGCGAAAGGTGCTTTCCAACCTGTAGCAGGCAATCGATTGAACCGACTGTCGCCGCCGGCATGGCGTGCGTTCGCCAGCGGGGCGGCGACATTGGTGCGCGATTGTTACTGTTTTTTCGCCAACGGCCGTTGTCAGACCACTACACTTGAAAAATATTCTTGACGTCCCGTGAAGCCGACGATTCAACGCGTGTCGTCGAGCCGAACTGCCAAGCTTGTCCATTCGACTCATCCATTACGACGCCGATCCGATGCGTGACACTTCCATTTCCAAACTTCTATTCGTTCTTGTGTCCATTTCTTTGACGATTCCGATGTCCGGTTGTGGTCAGGACATGTCGGAGCCCGAAGGTCCGGAGATGGGCGCGGTTGAAGCTTACTTGCAAGAGCACCCCGAGGAACGTGAAGACAATCCCGATGAAGCTCAATCAGAAGAAGATGAAAACGACGCTTCGAGCTGATCGGCGATGAAAGCCGATTCAAACCCGAGTCATTGAAATAGATTTTTCTCAGCACCAACTTTCCGACGACGAACGCGGAGGGCGGTGATCGGTACGTGATCTCTTTTTGTTCTTATCAGAGGTATGTGTGATGAACGTTCGTTTTAAATCCAGGGGCTTCACTTTGGTGGAGTTGCTGGTGGTGATCGCAATTATCGGGATCTTGGTGGGGTTGCTGCTGCCGGCGGTCCAAGCGGCGCGTGAAGCAGCGCGGCGAATGAGCTGCAGCAACAACTTCAAGCAGATCGGTTTGGGGATCCACAATTACCATTCGGCCTACAAGCGATTGCCGACGATCCGCGGCGGGACCTCGCGTGTCTTCGGGAACAATAACCCGCAATCGCGTGAGCCCCGCGCGATCGGGGGGGCCTACGGCGGAAACAACTTGAACAACCTGAGTTCTCTTGTGCAGCTGGCCCCGTTTGTTGAACAGCAAGGCCTGTGGGACCAGATCAGCAATCCGTTTCGCGTCCGCGAACCGGCGTCCGCGGCGGGGCAGTACGAGTTCAGTGCGATGGGGCCCAACGCTGACATCAGCTTGGCCCAGCACGGCCGCTATCAATACGACCCGTGGTTGACCACGGTTCCGATGCTGCGCTGCCCCAGCGACCCCGGCGATGGATTACCGGCTCAAGGTCGAACCAACTACGGTGTTTGTGTCGGCGACGCGTTGCAATTCCAAAACACCGGCGGCATCAATCAGAACGGACGGCCCAACCGGACGGCGGCACCGCGTGCCAAGGCCACTTGTCGGGGCATGTTTTTCCCGCGGGTGAACATGCGGTTTCGTGACACCCTGGATGGGCTTTCCAACACGATCATGGCCGGTGAAATGGCGACCAATCTCGGCGACCGTGCCGTGTTCACGCACGCCGCTCGGATGACCAACCTGGCCACACTGCAAAATGATCCGTTGGTCTGTGAAGCCGAAATCGATCCGGATCGACCCAAGTTCTGGGCTCCCGGCGCTTCATTGACCGGGGGAACCCAAGGGCAACGCGGGTTCAAGTGGTCCAGCGGTTATTGCGTGCACACCGGCGTGACGACCATCCTGCCGCCCAACAGCCCGATCTGCAGTAGCGGTGCCGGAACCTGGCGTCCGGGGATCTATGGTCCCAGCAGCCGGCACCAAGGCGGCGCACACGTCTTGATGGGGGACGGCGCCGTGATCTTTATCACCGATTCGATCGAAGCGGGGAACAAGTCGAACCCGATGGTGATTTGGAATGGCACCGATGCACGGGCGCCGGGCTCACAAAGTCCCTATGGATTGTGGGGCGCACTCGGGACTCGGGCCAATAACGAGACGATCGACGAGCAACTCAATCAGTAGTTGAATCACCAGACTTGGTTCAAGTCGATATCGACGTCGCTAAGGTAGGTGACGGAAACACGCTTTTCCGTCACGGGTTGGTCGACGTACCGCCCGTTCTCTAGCACCAACTGCTTCAGTGTCTGTTCAAACGGATCGACGATCCAATACTCTCCGACTCCGGTTCGCTCACACAGTGAACGTTTGGGCGTCTTGTCGTTCGATTCGGTCGATGGCGACAGAATCTCAATCAGATGGTCGGGTGCCCCCTTCGCCTTGGCAGGGGCGATTGAAGTTGGCGTCCACCGCCAGTACATCCTTCGTGGGCTTGTGCGACGAACGATCCGGTGGTGGGCTACACTACACTAGCGGCTGAGCACCGTATTGAAACCTCGTTTCCTGACTCATTTCACCCTCATGAGCACCGCACTTCGAATCACCGCGGACGAATACGATCGCATGATCCAGCGGGGGGCCTTCGTCGGCATGGACCGCAAGATTGAACTGATCCGAGGAGAGCTACGGCAAATGAGCCCCGCCGGCCCCGTTCATGAAGACTGCATCGATTATTTGACGCGCTGGTCGACTAGTGCCACCGGGCCGAACGACTGTGTGGTCCGTGTCCAGTCGAGCATTGACCTGGGGGATAGCCGGCCCGAACCCGATGTCACTTGGTTGCGCCCCGGTCGATACGCCGCGCGGCGTCCGATCGTCTCGGCCCCCCGGCACGCTCAGCCCAGCGTGCAAGCGTGATGCCGTGCTTTCGCTAGGCGAGTTATTTGTCTGAACTCGCTGCCGACCTTCACACACCCCATTATTCTGCCCCCACATTATTCTGCCCCCACATCATTCTGTCATCCCTCCGCTGATCCCCACCCGGCTCGCCAGGACACCGTGGCTGGGGGGGGAGAGGTAAGAAGATTTCGCTACGGACCATCAATGCCAGCGACCTTGACGGCGTGACGTTGCTGGTCGAACATTCGCAGGTTCTACGAAAGAGTGCTGCGAGCCGATTGGGTGAGAGAGTCCACGCGTCGGCCGCGATCCGCATGGTTCTCCGTTTGATAGGGTGGCTGTCGTCGGCTGGTATCTACTTCTGATCGTTGCAGGGTTTCTGGCCGGGGTGGTGAACACGATCGCCGGCGGGGGATCGTTCATGACGTTGCCGGCGCTGATGCTGTTCGGGTTGGAGCCGAAAGTTGCCAATGCGACCAATCGCGTCGCCGTGCTTTTTTCCAGCGGTGCGGCCGTTGCGACGTTTCACAAGCACGGGCATCTCGATCACAAGCTTGCCAACCGCCTGACGGTACCAACAATTTTGGGGGTGCCGGTCGGGGCTTGGCTGGCGGTCTACCTGCCACCGGACGCGTTTGAGCCGGTGTTCGGTGCCATCTTTCTGGTGATGGCGGTGGTGTTGATGCTGAATCCCAAGCGAATTGCGGCGGCAAATGTCGCTTCGGATCGCTGCCGCCGGTGGGTCAATCCGATCTTTTTCGCCATCGGCATCTACGTCGGGTTCATCCAGGCCGGGATGGGGATCCTGGTGCTGTTGGCGATGAGTCTGACCCGCAGCGGCGATTTGGTCGCATCCAATGCGGTCAAGAACTGGATCGGTTTTTTGGTCACGCTGGCCGCGACGGTGATGTTTGCAATCTATGGACTGATCGATTGGTTGCCCGGTTTAGTGATGGCGGGCGGAAATCTGTTGGGCGGTGTTGTCGGTGCCAAACTGGCGATCAAGAAGGGCAATCGACTGATTTTTTGGTTCCTGATTGTGGTGATGATCGCGACGGGGCTGAAGCTGATCGTCACCAGTGTCTACGGCTGGATCCACTGACGCGACTGAGTCGACCAGGCGAGGGGAATAAAAAAACGACACGCCGCATATCCTAACGCGGCGTGCCATAATCAAATCCCGTCTCGAATTCCTCTTCCCTGAGGTTCCGAATTACGCCAGATCGGCGGCAACGGACGGGACTCGACTGAGCGGCAATGCAGAATTGTTTGAGAGCGATCGGGGCGGGCGTTCGGTATCGGGGGCGCCGATGGTTTGGCGGATGGAATTCATCAGCGTTTCCAGGCTGAGCGGCTTGGGCAGCCACCGATCGACGCCTTGTCGCCCCATGACGAGATCATTTTCTTCCGGTGAGGTGCCGCTGACGGCGAAGATGGGAACGTCGCGAAAGCGTTCGGATTGGCGCATCATCGTGACGGTTTGGCGGCCGTCGAGTTCGGGCATGTTCATGTCCACCAGGACCAAGCCTGGGGCATCGTTGTCGTTGAAGTATTTCAGCGCGCCGGCGCCGTTGCTGAATTCGAGGACCTGGTACCCTTTCAGTTGCAGCAATTCGGCCAGCATGCGTCGTTCGTTGGCCGAGTCTTCGATCAGGGCGATGGTTTCGCGATCGGGATCGGTGACCGGCGGCGCGTCGGGCCGTCGGAAGGCTTCGTTGGCGTCGAGTCGCTTGAGCGATTCTTGGAGTGCCAGAAAGGTTTCGTCCGCTTCATCGCTGATTCCGGCGCGGACCAATTCGCGATACAGGTGCAGCCCGACGGTGATCTCGTGTAATTCGTTACGGATACCGTGTCGGGTTTCTTGGGGCAGTTGTGCGATCTGCCGTCGCACCATTTCAGCGATCGCGTCTCCGTCGCTGACTTCGTCGCGCACGATGGTGATGCTTCGCGGTGCATCGATGCCGATTTTCACCTGCCCAGATTGGACGCGGATAAAGTGAACCGTGACTCCGACTTGCGGAAACGACACTTTGTCTTTGGTGCGGCGAGAAAGAACTAACACGGCTTGCCCCTTTGGAAATAATACAGCAGCATCACTACCGGGAACAATTTTCACCGGTCAAACCAATCGTTGCTGCAATTGCCCCGCCAGTCAGCGGGTGCGTTCCATTGCCAAAGTCCGAATGTCGGCCATTCGGAAAGCCGTCCACGGATTAGAACGCATCCTCGACGGACTGTCAAATTCGTATCTTACAAAACACGCAAATTATTTGAAGTTCAATTTGGGTGGCCATCGGCGGCGTCCTGCATTGCGTCGAAGGCGGCGATCGATTGCATCAGTTCGTCCGGATCGATGGGTTTGACCAAATGCCGATCGAAGCCGGCTTGGTCGGCCTTGCTACGATCCTCTTCGCGGCCATATCCGGTCACGGCAAACAAGGTGATGTCTGCATGATCGGGATCGGCACGGACGCGTCGGGCCAACTCATAGCCGTCGATGTCGGGCAAGCCGATATCGACGACCGCGATGTCGGGACGAAACCCTTTGATGGCCTCGATGCCTTCGCGTCCGGTGACCGCCGTGGCGACCTCGAATCCTTTCAGCTGCATCGAACGCGAAAGCATCCGCCGGATCCCGTCGTTGTCTTCGATCAACAACAGCTTTCGCCCAGGCGTCGCCGCCGTGTCGGCCGGTACCTGGTCGGTCGGTCGTTTGTCGGTGATCGGGATGCGGATCGTGAACTCGCTGCCGCGCCCCGGGCCGCCGCTGTGAGCGACCGCGGTTCCGTTGTGCGCCTTGGCGATCATTCGGACCAGCGGCAGCCCCAGTCCCATGCCGCCTTGAGAGCGTTCGATGCTTTGATCGGCCTGGGTGAAGGGTTCAAAGATCGACGGCAACAACGACGCGGGAATGCCTTGGCCTTCATCCCGGACGGTGATGACCGCATCGTTTCCGTCGCGACCGACCCCGTAGGAAATGTTTCGCGATTCGGCGCTGTACTTCGACGCATTGACCAACAAATTGACCTGCGCTTGCTGCAATCTTCCCAAGTCACCTTCGACGTACAACGGTTCGTCGGAAACGTCTACACGCAACTGTTGCTTCTTTTCATCGACTTGAAATTGGATGCAATCGACGACGTCCATCACCAGTTCCGTCAGGTCGAATACCTCGTTGCGCAACACAATCTTGCCGTGGGTGAATCGCGCCACTTCCAACAGGTCATCGAGCAGGCGGGCAACGTGCCGGAGCTGGTGGTCAACGACCTCGCGTGCTTCGCGAATCGTGTCCGCATTGATGCCGTCTTCCTTCAGCAAGGACGTCGCATTCAAGATCGCCGAAAGCGGGTTGCGAAGTTCATGCGAAAGCGTGGCGAGGAATTGATCGCGGTGCCGGACCGCTTCGCGGATCTCGAATTCGGCTTGACGTTGTTTGGTGATGTCACGGGCGATCACCGACGCACCGACGATGTTGCGATGGTGGTCGTGGATCGGCGAAACGGTCAACGACACATCGATCGTGGTTCCGTTGCGGCGGATGCGTGAGGTTTCCACACGATCGACCGCGATGCCGGTGCGGATCCGCTCGAGATAGGATTCGGGTTCGGAGGGCCGATCCGACGGCGCGAGGATGGAGACATGCTTGCCGATCACTTGTTGGCTTTCGTAGCCGTAAAGGCGGCTGGCGCCGAGGTTCCAGGTGCGGATCGTGCCGTCCAGGTCGACGCGATAGATGGCGTCGTCGGAGTGTTCGACGATCTCCGACATCTGCCGCAACATCGCTTCGGCGTTCTTGAGCGTCGTGATGTCGATCAGCGTGATGACGACGCCGTCGATCCGCTTGCGGGCGATGTAGGGCTGGATCCGCAGCAGATGCCAGGTGCCCGACTGATCGACGACCTCCTTTTCGAACGGCTGGCCGTTCTTCAGCACGGATCGGATTTCGTCGATCAGTCCGGAGTACAGGATCTGATGTGAAAAACTATCGAAGCGTCGCCCGACGTCTTGCGGGATCAGGCTGAACGTTTCGGCGATGCCCGGTGTGAATCGTCGGATGCAGAGATCGCGATCGAGAAAGATCGTGTGGACGTTGGTGCTGATCAACAGGTTGTCCATGTCATCATTCAGCTCGGTCAGCTCATCGATCTTGCGCTGGTGTTCGGCGTTGACGGTGTAAAGTTCTTCGTTAACGCTGTGCAATTCCTCGTTGGTGCTTTGAAGTTCCTCGTTGGAAGAGGTCAATTGTTCGTTGGCCGATTGCAGCTCTTCGTTGGTCGTTTGCAGTTCTTCGATGGTCGACTGCAAACTGTCTTTGGTGAATTGAAGCTCCCGTTCGATGGCCTCGAATTCTTCATTGGACATCGTGCTGGCGTCGACGTTGGCCGGCTGGACCGGTTCTTCGGTCGGGGAATCGCTTTGGAATTGCAGCAACAGTTGAGTGTTGCCGTTGGGGTCTTCGATCGGCAAGACCGTCACCGTCAGTTGTTCCGGGCCGTCGGCGGTCTGGCATTTGACACCGGCGTATTTGACCGGTGCTTTGTTTTGCATGCCGCGGCGGATCGCCGCCGACAGCGTGGAGCGGAGATCGGGCAACAGGGATTCCAGGATGTCCGACGACGGCCGGCCCTGGGGTTCACGAAAGTACTTTCCGGCGCCTTTGAAGGTGTGAATCAACTCGCGGCCTGCCGAGATCAGGATCCCCGGCGGCATGAAGTGTTCCAACAGCTGATCGTAGGTGTGGAGCAGGTTTTGCGCCGGCACCGATCGCAGCAGTCCGGGGCCTTCGGAAAGCGGCGTGGGGACGCGTGCCGGGGTCGCGATCGGCATTCGCATCTCGGTGGTCAGTTTCAGTTCGCGGTGTTTGCGGTAGATCCGCGCCCGGTCGTCGATCGGTTCGAATTCGTCCGCAAGGTCGCCCGTCGTTTCGCTAGTCCCCAGACAGAGCACGCCGTTGCGTTTCAGGCCGAAATGGAACAACGACAACGCTTTCTTTTGCGCCGGTTGGGTGAAGTAGATCAGCATGTTGCGGCACGTGATCATGTCCAACCGTGTGAAGGGTGCATCGCGAATCACGTTGTGCGGCGTGAACACGACCATCTTGCGAACTTCGGGCGACACGTGGTACCCGTCTTCGCGCTGGATGAAGTGCCGTTCGAGCCGTTCGGCGGTCAGCCCGGCCAGGCTTTCCGGTTGGTAGATCGCTCGGCTGGCCAGCTTCAACGAACGTCGGTGAACATCCGAGGCGAACACGCGGACCGGGCGATCAGACTCTTCGATTTGCAATCGTTCGGCCAGCAAGATCGCCAACGAATAAGCCTCTTCGCCGGTCGCGCAGGCGGCGACCCAGGCCCGAAACTCCTCGCCGGGGCCGAGCCGCGAAAACAGCTCCGGAATCACGTCGAGTTCCAAGCGATCGAAGACCTCTTTGTCACGAAAGAATCCCGTCACGCCGATCAACAGGTCGCGGTACAGGCGATCCAACTCGTCTTCATCGGACTTCACCCGCTCGGCATACTCTTCCAGTTCCACCGTTCCGGTCAACAACAACCGGCGTTCGATCCGGCGGCCGATGGTCGTGCTCTTGTAGTGGGAAAAATCCAAGTCATAGTTGTCTTTCAGCTGTGTCAGGATCGACCGTAAAGGCGCGTCGAGCACTTCGTTTGACTCCGAACCGGGCTTGGGGGCGGCGTGCCAGGGGGTTTGAAGATAGCGGAGCAACGCCGCCGGCATCTCGCGTGCCGGCAGCACCATGTCCACGATGCCGGTGTCGCAAGCGCTGCGGGGCATGCCGTCAAATTTCGCAGACGCTTCACTTTGAACCACCACCAGACCGCCGGCGGCATGGATGTCCAAGATGCCACGCGAGCCATCGGTGCCGGTGCCCGAAAGCACGATGGCGATGGAGTTGCGACCGGCGTCTTGGGCCAGCGAGCGAAAGAAATGGTCGATCGGAAAGCTGAGCTGTTCTCCCGCCGAGCGGTCGGCGAGCAACAATTTGCCGTTGGAAAGGATCGCTTCCTTCTTTGGCGGCAACAGATAGATGTGATTGGGCAGGATCTTGGTCCCGTCTTCGATCAGTCGCACGGGAATCTTCGTTTTCCGCGTCAGCAATTGGTCCATCACGCTTTTGAAATCGGGCGAGAGGTGTTGGACCACGACGTAGGCCAAACCGCTGTCGACCGCGGTGTTTTCAAACAGCTGTTCGAGCGCTTCGAGCCCGCCGGCCGATGCACCGATGCCGGCGATGAAGAAATGCTCGTCGGCCACGTCGACGGTGTCGCCCGCCGGATTCGTTCGGCTGCTCATGGTTTGCCCCTCAAATACATTGCCTTAACCCGCCCCCGCGATCAAAGCGCGATTCGCTGTATCGTACTGCATGTAAAACTCCGGTTGGTGGTCGTCTGCTAGCCCGACGAGGGCCTGTTGGTCGCGTTGTTGATCGCCTCTTGGACATCCGGCAAACGAATGAAGAACGTGGCGCCTTGCCCCGGTTCGGATTCGACCCAGATGGTGCCGCGATGGCGTTCGACGATTCGTTTGCAAAGTGCCAGCCCCAGGCCGTTGCCGGGGATGTCGCGGCGGGTGACGAAGCGGCGGAACACGACAAAGATTTCATCGATATGGTGCGGCTTGATCCCGATGCCGTTGTCGCTGACCGAAATCACCACATCGTCCCCGTCGACCTCGGCGTTAATCTCGATCCGCGGCGGCGATTCGCTGTACTTGATTGCGTTGTCGATCAGGTGTTCAAACAACGCCCGGAACTGTGCCGGGTCGACCGCCAACAGGGGCAGGATGCCGCGGGAGATGATCGCGTCGGAGGGTTGCAGTTGCTCGGCAAGCCGGTCGGTCAATTCGTCGACCAGTTCTCCCAGATCGGTCGGCTTGGGGCTCGCGCCGCGGGTGTTGACGCGTGAGTATTCCAGCAGGCAATTGAGCAATTCGTTCAATCGCTCGGCACCACGGTGCAGCATTTGCAATTCTTCGGCCGATGATTCAGGAATCTCGGGCGCCAACGAATCATGCAGACTTCTCGAAAACTCATACACCTGGCGGATGGGAGCTTTCAGGTCGTGAGAGACGCTGTAGGCGAAATCCTGGAGGTCGCCGCTGATTTTTTCGAAGTGCGTCCGCTGCTTGCGTTCCAGTTCGGCGTGCACGACCGAGGAGATATCGGTGAACGTGATGACGACCCCGCTGGTTTCGCCGTTGCTGCTGCGATAGGGCTGGATGCGTTGCAGGTAACTGGTGCCGTCGCGGGCGGAGACCTTGCGTTCAAACGCCGCATCCGAATCGAGCACGCGATGGGCGTCGTGCAACAGTTCGGAGTTGTCCAGGTTGTAGGCGAATTGATCGATCGGCCGCCCGATGTCCTGCTCCATGATGTTGAAGGCGGCGGTGATCGCGGGTGTGAATTTCCGGATCCGCAATTGGGTGTCCAGAAAAATGGTCCCGATCTCCGTGCTCAACAACAGGTTGTCCATGTCGGAGGTCAGCTGCATCAGCTCTTCGATCTTGTGCTGGTGCTCCGCATTGACGGTGTAAAGTTCCTCGTTGACGCTGTGCAGTTCTTCGTTGGTGCTTTGCAGTTCTTCATTGCTGGCGACCAGTTCTTCGTTGGTCGACTGCAATTCTTCGTTGCTGCTTTCGAGTTCTTCGACGGCCGACTGCAGCGATTCCTTGGTGAATTCCAATTCGCGTTCCAGATCGACGATGCGTTGGGCAGCTTGATCGCTGGCGTCGAACAGTTCGGCGTTCGGTTCGGGAGGCGTATCGGGTTCTTTGAGTTCTTCGATGCAGATCAGGTACAGACTTTGATTGCGTTTGTTGTAGGGTTCGACCACGATTTGCATCGTCCGTCGTTGCCCTTCCTCGTTCTGTCGAATCCCCTGGATGACGACGCGTTCCTTTTCTCGCGTCGCGCGGTGCAGGGCGGCGCTGAGTGCCATCCGCAAGTCGCCTTCGACCATTTTCAACACCTCCAGCGTGGGGACGCCTTTGGGCTGGGTCAGCAGCCGGCGGGCGTCGCCGAAGGAGTGCATCAATTCGTAATGTTCGTTGACCAACAGGCTGGGCGGGACGTAGCGTTCCAGCAGGTCGTCGGTGACCGAGGATTCCAGCCCGTCTTCGATCCGGGCGATCCCGCCGAAGCGAGGTTTTTCGCGGATGATGCTGGTCAGTGCCGGCGAGAGCGGCATCGTTTTGGATTCCGGCAGTCGAACGTCGCGCAGTTTGCGGAAGATCCGCCAGTGTTGGTCGAGTGTGTCGAACTCTCGCGACAGTTCGGCCACGGTTTCGCTGGGGCCCAGGACCATCACGCCGCCGACCTTCATGCCGAAGTGAAACAACGCCAGGACCCGTTTCTGGACCTCCGATTCCAGGTAGATCAGCACGTTGCGGCAGGACAGCAGGTCGATCTTCGTAAACGGCGGGTCTTTGGTGATGTCGTGGGGGGCAAAGATCACGGTCTTGCGCAATTCGCGCGAGACCTGGTAGGTGTTGCCGTGTCGGGTGAAGTACCGGGCCCGCAGTTCGCTGGGCACGTTGCTGAGCGCCTCGCTGGAATAGATCCCCGCGGCGGCGATTTCGAGCGAGTTGCTGTGCACGTCGGTTGCAAACACCTTGACCGGGCAGCGTTTCTTCGCATCGGAGAGACAATCGTCCAGCAGGATCGCGATCGAATAGGCCTCCTCGCCGGTGGCACATCCGGGAACCCAGACGCGGATTTCGTCGTGCGGTTCTTTGGCGGCGGAGACGATCGGCGGGATGACGTCGGCACGGAGACGTTCAAACGCACGCGGGTCACGAAAGAATTGGGTCACCTCCACGAGCAGGTCGCGATACAACGCATCGAGTTCGTTGACGTCCGATTCGAGAATCTGCACGTAGTCGGCCAAGTTGACGCAACGCGTCATCTTCATCCGACGTTCAATCCGCCGGTTGATGGTGTTGGCGCGATAGAGCGTGAAGTCGATTCCGAAGCGTTTGCGAAAGAGTCGGAAGATGACCTGCAGTTCCGTCCCCGGCAGCGCGATCCGTTCGCGTTCGTTGACCTGCCGGGTGAATTGTTGTGGATCGTTGGCGTAGGAGCAGATCAATCCGCCCATCTCGCCGGGCGAGGTGACCACATCGGCGATCCCGGTGGCGATGGCACTGCGTGGCATGCCGTCGAATCCGGCCGTGTCGATGTCTTGAACGACCACCAGTCCGCCGGCATCGTGTACGTCACGGATTCCCCGCGACCCGTCGCTGCCGGTTCCCGAAAGAACGACGGCGATGGCACGCTCGCCGGCATTCTGGGCCAGCGAGCGGAAGAACACATCGATCGGTAAGTTGAGCCCGCCGGAGGCATCCTGTTCGGTCAGCAGCAAGCGGCCGCCGGACAGCGTCATGTTCTTCTTGGGCGGAATCAGGTAAATCGCGTTGGGCTTGACCGTCGTTGCGTCTTCCACGCGAAAGATCGGGATGGACGTGTGCCTTGCCAGCAGTTCGTCCATCAGACTTTTGAAGTCGGGCGACAGGTGCTGCACAACGACGTACGCCATCCCCGATTCGGCCGGGACGTTGTCGAAAAAATGCTCCAGCGCTTCCAATCCTCCGGCCGAAGCGCCGATCCCGACCACGTAAAAGTCGAGTGTGCCGGAAGATTCGGGGGAGGGGGCGGGCGGTTCGGGCTCGCTCGTGTCCACGTCGGTCACCTATTCGTTCTCATCGGGATCGAAAACAAGGGGCTGCCTGGCCCGCTACGACTTGGGCGGATACTTGACGATCGCCAACCAAAATCCCTTGATCGAATTGACGACCTCTTGAAACTGGTCCAGCCCGATCGGTTTGGTGATGTAGCAACTGGCATGCAGGTCATACGATTTGAGGATGTCTTTCTCGGCATCCGACGTGGTCAGCACGACGACGGGGATGCGTTTCCAGGCCGGGACTTGTTTGATCTCGCGAAGGAATTCGCGGCCGTCCATCCGCGGCATGTTCAAATCCAGCAGGATCAGATCGGGCAACTGTTTACGTTCACTTGCGTCGGCGCCACGCAGGTATTCCAAAGCATCCACGCCGTCGGCGGCGACGTTCAGCGTGTTGTAGAATTTGCTGCCCTTGAGCGCTTTTTTGGTCAGCAGGATGTCGCCGGGGTCATCGTCGATCAGCAAAATATCGATCAACCGCGGGGGAGGGCCGATGTCGATCATGTCGTTTGCCTATTGATGGTGAAGTAAAACGTGCTGCCGTCACCGGGCGTCGATTCCAGCCATATCCGTCCGCCCATGCGTTGCACGATCTTTTTGCAGATCGCCAGCCCGACGCCCGTGCCAGGATACTCGCCGCGACTGTGCAGCCGTTTAAAGATCTCGAAAATCCGCTCGGCGTATTTTTCTTCGATCCCGATCCCGTTGTCTTTGACGAAACATTCGTACTGGGGGCCGATTTGCCGGCCGCCGACGTGAATCTGCGGAGGATTCTGCCCGTGATACTTGATCGCATTTTCGATCAAGTTCTGGAACAGCTGGGTCAATTGGTTCGGATCGGCGATCAGCGTCGGAAACGATTCGACGGTGATTTCCGCGCCCGATTCTTCGATCGCCATCTGCAGATTGCTGATCGCTTCGGCCAGCGCCGCGTTGGCGTCGACCGGGGCGAGCTGTTTGCCTTGCGAGCTGATCCGAGAAATCGACAACAAGTCGCTGATCAACGTCATCAAGCGGTCGGCGCTGCTGACGATAAATTCGATGTACTCGGTGGCCTCTTCGGAAAGCTTGCTCCCGTACTCCTGCTGAAGTAGCTGGGCGAAGGAGGAAATTTTCCGCAACGGCTCCTTCAGGTCATGCGAGGCCACATAGGCGAACTGTTCTAATTCGCGATTGCTCTTGGAAAGTTCCGAGTTGAGATGCTTCAATTCGTCTTCACGTATCCGTTGATCGGTGATGTCGATGCCTTCGGACAGGATCCAGGCGACCTGTCCGTCGGCACCCGGCATCGGCTGCAGCGAGCAATCAACGATGATCACGGACCCCTCGGCCGACTGGCGCTTGAGTTCGAATCGGGTGCCTTGTCCGTTACGGGCATCGGCGATCGCGTTTTCCAGGGTCGGCTTCATCGACGAGAAATCTTTCCACCAGCCGGTTTCCCAGAATGGCCGGTTCAGAACGTCTTCCTTGCGGAGTCCGGTTGCCGTCAGCGATGCCTGGTTGGTTTCCAAAAGTGTGCCGTCGAGATCCAGGATCCCGAGGAAATTGCGGCTCTGGTCGATCACACGCTGCAGTTGCAACCGGGCCAGTTCCAATTCCGCGGTCCGCTGAGTGACTTTGTTTTCTAACTGCTGGGGGCTTTGCATTTGAAGCATCTTGGGGATCGTCCAGCTCAACACGACCGCCGTCGCGATCGACACGATCCCGGTCCCCAGTTTCAACACCCCCAGCAATCGGTACGCAGGCCACCAAAAGATGATGGCCTCCATCAGGTGGGTCGATCCGCAAAACAAGATGAAGACGCTGAACAGCCAAAACAGATTCCGGAACGGGATTTCCGGTTGCGAGCGGGCGAAATACACCAGCATGATCGGGATCGCCACGTAAGCGACCCAGGTGGCGAAATCGCTGACGATGTGCAGCCATCCCATCAGCGGCGTCCAGCGACCGCAATGCCAGCGGGGCGGGTAGTCGGCGGTGTCCCACAGCAACGACACGTCGCCTGAGAACGCGAGCGAAACAGCGGTGCCGACAATGCCCAGCGCAATGATGCCCAGCGCAATGATGCCCGCTAACTTGTCCATCCAAAGCCCCTGAATTGCTGGCAGAAAAACTGAATTGCTGGCAGAACACCGTGCCGATGCCTCGATCAGCATCGCCGCCGGCACGATCGGCTCCGACGCGATTCCCCCCCGCCGCCTTCGGCCGCCCGCCAAATCCGCCGGAAAAATCGATCAATGCCGCAAGCGTTCGATTCGGCGACCCCCCGCGTCAGTGTACCGATCCGGACGGTCGCCGCGCAGGTGACGTCTGTCGAGTTCCCCGGATCAGCCCCTGGCTCACACAGCGGGCCCGGAAATCGACAGGCCGTCACGCGAATGGCTTTGTTCGCCCAGAAGGCTGTTTCACGATGCTGCGGAATTCATTCCGCGGCACTTGCTCAAAGGGCATGCACATCCATAGCCTGGCGTCAGGGAACGAGCGCAGCGGAGTGACCGCAACCCCAGGAAAGAAAGTCTGAGCTTACTTGACCAATGCTTCGATCGCTTGACTTGATGCAGATGGAGAAGAAAAAACTGCGGGGAGCCGGGGGAAGCCAAACGCTTCTGCCCCGACCCCTGCTCCCCGCTCTCGCCGGTGGCCGGCGGTGTCACGCGGATTTGCCCCATCCGCATGACTTCCGCATACTGAACCCGCCGATATCGCTGGTTCAGCCGGCAACCGGCAAAGACGATCATGGTTTGCCGAAGTGGTCTTGGTTCAGGCCGATAGCAACGGGTCCGGCGCGGTACTCTGGACGATCTCGCGAACCAATTCTTCGGGGTTGAGCGGCTTGCGGAGCCAGCGGTCCACGCCCGACGCGCCGATCGGGACGTCGTAATCGTCCGGCTCCATCCCGCTGACGGCCAGGATCTTGAGGCCACAATGCTGGGGATCGCTGCGCAGCTTGTTGACCGTCCAGCGGCCGTCGTACTTGGGCATGTTCATGTCCAACAACACGACATCGGGCTTTTCACCGTTGTCCAGATGTTCCACAGCATCCGCCCCGTCGTAAGCGACGTCCACCTCGAATGACTTCAGCCGCAGGTAGCTGGCAAGCAGCCGGGATTCGTTGCGGTTGTCGTCGACCAGCAAAGCGCGGCGCGGCGCGGCGCCGGCCAACGACATTCCGTTTCGCCGGGCTTCGACCTGTTCATCAAGTGACCTCAATTCGCAAAACGCCGCAGTCAGCAGCGCCCGCGAGTCGTCCCACTGCATCGATTCGACCGTCGTCCGCAGCTTTCTCAGAATCTTCGATGCGGAATCGAGATGGCGATTCGATGAAGCACTCCGATGCGAATTGTCGTAACACGTCCGCGAGTCACCGCCAGCCAGTTCACCGCCAGCCAGCTCGCTGCGAAGGATCTCGACCTCCGAGGGAGCGTCGATGCCGAGCCGAATCCGCGAACCGGTGTTTTTGAGAAGGGTGACTGTGATTCCCAGATTCGGGAACTGAACCGATTCGTTGAGTCGACGTGAAATCACTAACATGACTGGTCTCCTTACGACCGAGAATCCTCCGTGCTGCCCCGAGGGATTCCCATGTGGATGTCGGCGTCCCCGCTTTGGTGCGGAGCGTTGCCCCTTTCCGCGACAACAAACACGGAAATTTGATCGCGTGACATCCAGTCGACCAGTCAACAAACCGGTAGGTATCACTACCTCACAATCTTCATGGGGGGGATCATAGCACCGTTGCGGCGATCCGCAAATACCAGTTTCAAAGAACAATCCTGCGGTCAATTTGAAGGCATTTCGATGTGCGAAAAAGACAACAGGGGAGAGTGAGACAATCGGTTGCTCAAGATTCTCCGCGGCCGCTCGAATCCTCGGCTAGATTGCTTGGTCGGCTACGCCGAAGTGCCGCGTCTGGAGACTTTGATCGATCTGGTCAGCGCTCACCCCTTGCGCAACGCGATCGGGTCAATGCCTGCGGCGCAAGCGATTGCCGGCTCGGATCAATTGCGGCCGCTGCGCGATGCAGTCGCCGCTTTCGAAGGCGGCATGGGACGTCCTTGGGACGAAGCGCTCGATGTGCTGACCGATCGCGGTATCCACTTGGCCTTAATCTTCCTACCGACGTTTTTCCCCCGCGTCCCCTTCCCCACCGCCGTGCGCTACTGTGGCACAATATCCACCTGGCGGCTCGGGGCAGTCTTACAGGGCGGTTTGAAACAGGCGGGGAAATCGATGACGTCAACGGTCCAACAGCAGGACGCGTGGGTGGATACCGAGCGGGATTACAAGCTGGGGCTCCGCGCGGGAAAACTCGTCTGTCAAAACCCCAAAGGCAAATCGCTCGCGTCGGTTCCCAAGTGGCTGAAGGAAACCGAAACGGCCGAGTCGTTGATGGCACTCGCGGATTGGTTGGCCGAACATGAATTGGAATGTTTGCACGCGGTCGAACGCTGGATGCTGCGTTCCTTGTCGATCCCCCGCACCGTGCTAAACGAAATCTGGGCCGATCCGGCGTGGCGTGCCGGCGTCGAAAACATGGTGATCGTGCCGGTGGCGGCGGGCGGAAAGTTCGACCTCGAGCGTGCCGGATTACTTCGCCAGGTCGATGCGAAACGCGGCCTGGGGGTGATCGACCTGGATGGCGAAACCCGGTGGTTCAAAAGCGACGCCTTTGCCGTGCCCCACCCGATCTTGATCGGCGATCTGGAAGAGCTGTGTGAATTGGCCGGCGATCTGGGCATCCGACAATCGATCGACCAACTCTATCGCCCGATCTATCAGCCGACCGAGGACCAATCGGAACACAATTCGATCAACGACTTTTCCGGCGGCCACTTCGAACAATTGAACTTTGCATTGTCCCACTGTCGTCGCTTGGGCTATCCCGTTCGCGGCGGCTATGCGACCTGCCGTGTCTGGGAGAACCACGCGTTGATCGAGGCCCGGTATTTCGTCGGGGATGAGTATCCCGAGTCGCCGACGTGGACGGGCGGTTTGGTGTTCGTCGACGAAAACCAGAAACCCCAGCGGATCAACTCGATCGGACCGGTCACGTTCAGCGAAGGCGTGCGGATGGCTTCGGAGATCTATGCCAAACGCAAAGTCGACTCGTCGGAGGAAGACGCATGAGCAAGACGACGAAATCAAAGCGAGACATCGAGGCTCAATTGGTTGCCGGCGGCATGTTGCCGATCAAGGCCAAGGTTGACCCGAAAACCACCGAAAAGGTCGTCGCGCGAACCTACACCGGCGCCGTCTTGGGCGACCGCAAGATCGTCCGCCTGGGGGCCGAGCGGTTGGGGCCGGCCGAAGATTTGGCGATGGAGTTTTTGGGGCTTGAGCCGGCCGGTGAAAGCAAGCCGCTGGCGATCCAGGCTCGGAGGGCACTCGGATTCGCCAGTTGGGCACTGATCACGCACCCGGAAAACGCTAAAGACGCCTTGGTGCTGGTCAAACGGATCAAGGCGGCGGCACGCAAAGCGAAATCCAAACCCGGTCATGCCTGGGATGCGTTCACGGAAATGGCGGAGGAGTTGAATCGATCGGTTCGCCATTTTCTGCCGCCGTTCTGGGAGGAAGCCGCGCGGATCTTTAAAGAGTTGGGCAATCAAACCTACGCCGGACGTGGACTCGGTAAAGCGCTCGAGGCCGAACGGGTCCATGCGCTCGATGTGGACCGGGAACGCCGCCGCGACGCGGTGCTGGAGTTCGCCCTCAGTGGCTGTTTGTCCGGCAGGGCACTCGGCGAATACACCAAGGACCTGGAACAACAATTTGAACCCGACGAAGCCTTCGAGACCTTTCGCGATCTGCTGGTGCGGCGGACACTCGGCGGGATGCCCCCGATGGCCAATGCGGCAAAGGATCTGATTCGATTGTCAAAGCTGGCCGGTAAAGATCCCGATGCGGAAATCGATCGGTTGCTTAAAGAGATCATCTCCGCCCCGTCGATGTCGCGCGCCCCGCAACAGTTTTGGAAATCCGTCAGCAAGCGGATCGCCCACCTGGTCAAACAATCCGATTCGTTTGGGGGTTGGTTGCTGGTCCACACCAACTGCGAGTCGAATTACTATTCGGAGTCGACGGCATGGAAGTGGATCGACCAACTGGAACAATGGAAAGTGTTGCCGTTGCTCGCACTGCCGGCGGAAAAGTTCCCCGACGACGTGGATTTGCCCGGTGGACGTGCCGGTTGGTTCAGCCGTCTTGCGATGGCCAGCACACCGCCGCCGAAACGTTTTTTCGAACTGCTGGAATCCGCGGCCGACGCACTGCGTGACGAGGGCGTGCCACTGCAATTAGGAAAATCCCAGGGCTGGGCGTCGGTGCCGGCCGATGTGGATGTGATCGAAGCGTGTTTGGATTTAAACATTCCGCTGGCCGACATCGACCAGGGCGCCGGGATCGGGTTCGCCGGTTGGATGCAAGGCGACGTCGATCACTCGCGGCGCAATTCGTCGCTCACGCACGTCTTGGACGATGAACGTTTTTCGTCGCGTGTTCGCACCCTGATTCCGAAACTGATCTGCCGTGATCAGTCGTCGCGGCGTCATGGGGATCAATACGGGCACGGCGGCCGTCGATTTGATCAAGCCGCCGCGGGCCACGACGCATTGAAAGACATCTGGTGGCAATTCCTGGATTACAAACTGTCGGTTTTGGAAACCGGCGGGCTGGCCGATTTCGAACTCACGTTGAACCAGATCCGTTCGGCCATCGGACGCAGCACGATCGAACAGTTCCCCGAGGTTCTGAAACGGTTAAAAAAACTCGACCTGGTCGGCACGCTCCAACGCACTATCGCCGGCGGCATCTTGGACGAATATGGTTGGAAGCCGCTCGATGACGCCGACGATGCGAGCACGTTGCCGATGATCCGAAGTCGTCGTCGGGACAAGTTTTTCATCGAATCGTTTCCCACGCTGATTTTCGTCCGAGACGGAAAGATCGAAGAATTCGGCCCCGCCGGATACAAGGTGCGTGCCGAATACGCCTTCACCAAATCCACCGAACCCTACGCGATTCTGCCGGTCGGAGATGACACCGTCGTGGTCTATCAAGACACATCCAACTACGAAGCAAAGATCTGTTGGCTGAGCGATCCCAAAGACGTCAAGAAGCTCGAAGGGAGCTATTGGCATTTGGTCCCTGAGTATTGGATGCCACTGCAGGATGGTGTCTTCTTCGGGAGCCGTTTACTGAAACCCGGTGATACCAAGCTGCCGACACGCAACGACTGGTTGAGCGACGGCCAGCGTTGTTGGATCTTGAAAGTGGATCCGATGCAGTACCAGGTTGACGGTGATTCGGGCGAGGTGACCCACACAACGACCCTGCAAGAAATCGATCCGGTCACGGGAAAGAAGCTTCGCGAGAGTGTTCCCGGCTGGTTTGAACCGGACCTTTCGGCAAACGCTACGGTTCGTTGGCCGCTGTGTTTTCTGATGCCGACACCGGAGGGATTGGAAGCATCGCCACTGGGGAGTGCCGACGGATTGCTCGGCTGGAGCGTCCGGACGATGCGTGACGGAAGCACAATCGGTCGTGGGATCGACGGACGCACGTGCACGCTGCAGCCGGGCCCGCACGGGTTCGAAAACGCCCCAGTCCCGATCGCGATGATGGACAAGCCTGGGTCGGACAGCCACTGGGTCATCACCGCCGGAGGAACCGTTATCGATGCCGAAACGGGAATCGGCATCGCACTGTTGCAGGAAAAAGCCAACCGTTACCGGATCGGCCAGCCGATGAATCTGTCCCATCGTTTCTTTCACCACTACACCGTCCGCTGCAAGCAGGCATCGGCCAAGCTGCGAAAGATCTCGACCAAGCAAGCCAAGGTGTTGTTGGAAGCCGGCAGGGCACAGCATCAAGCCCACCGCAAGAAGAAGGAAGAAGCCGAATCGGATCCGAACCGTGAGGCCGTTGTCCAAGCGGTCGAAAAATGGTTGCCCGACGCGCCGCCACGGCTGCAAAAAGGCCTGGGCAAAATCGTCAGCATCATGGCCGCCGAACAGGCATCACTGGCATCCTTTCTGGAACGGATCACGGCACCGCCGAAAGACGAAGCCAAGCCGGCGGAGTCAAAAGAAACGCAGGACTCGAGTCCCACCGCGGACGGCCTGTCGGATCTGACCATCCGCTGGCCCGGCAGCAACCGCCCGGACATCCATCGTTACGGCAACACCGGTGCGTCTAAAGCCCACATCGAGGTCGTCACCAACTTCTTCGAAACCGGCAATCAACAAAAGATCCCCCCCGGCAACCCCGATTGGATCTCCGTGATCGACGACCCTTGCGCGGCGGCTTGGAAGTGGTTTTGGATGCAATCGACCATCGGGGCCGATAACGAAGCCACACAGAATGCACCGGCAAAGGCACGTTTTCTGACCAGCTTGGGACTCCGGGGACTCGCCTACCTGGCCCAGCGCGGTATCTTGGACTGGAAGGGCAAGTTTGTTTATTACATCGCCAAGGGCTTTTCCGAAGCCGACGCCAAACGCGCCGAGAATAAGCCCTACGCACCCCAGCGCGGCAAGGCGATCGCGTTCACTAACGGCAAGCATCGTTACGTTGCCTACGCGCTGGGAGGTTATGGGGCCGAAGAAATCCACGTGCTGGAATACATCGAATCCGGCAATCCCAAGCCGCCCAAACCGTATGCGATTCTGGAAGCGATCCCGCTGCGGCGCGGCTGGGGAAGCAAGCAAGTCCAAGCGTTCGTCGATGCGGTCGCCGGGCTCGAAACGCTGCCGTTGATCGAACCCGAATTGCTGGCCGCTGCCGCTGAACAACTCGGTGCATCGCCCGTCCAAGTCGGCTTGGCGTGGATGGCCGACTTACGGACCAGTCCTTACGGCCAGGAAAAGCTGACCAAAGAACTGCGATCGCATTACGGTTGGAAACTGAACGAGATCAAACAGGCGATCGCCGGACTGGACGGCGAAGGGTTGCCGATGTCGTTGTTGTCCGCGGGATTGCTGGACGATCCGGCTGGCGCGATCGGCAGCGGCAAAAACGAAGCCTTTACCCGAATGGTCCAAGCTTGGAAAAAGCGACGCGAATCCACCGTGACGCTGCCGCCGCAAGCCGCCGCACCGCTGGAGCACGTCGGGTTCGGCTACCCGCCGTTGGACCGCAAAGCATTTTTGCAATTGCTGTCGGATCCCAAAGATTCAGGCATCTGGGCGAAACGTAAAACGACGTTCCAATACGCGACGCAATCGAATCGGTATCAGCAACACATCCTGGACGCGGTTTACACTCCCGAACCGCCGTTGGATTTGAAAAAGGTGTTGCCACAACTGTTTGACGCGGTCGGGTGGGTCAATTACGCAACCCCGTTCGGTGATCCGGCGCGACGCAAGATTCCGGCGTTGATCCAGGCCGCGCGCGAGTGGCTGGACGCCCCGGAAACGACGCTGCCGTTCGGAGCGACCCAAACCACACGGGATTGGTACGGCGAGAACAAGATCGACGTCGAAGCGACGGTCGACCAGTTTTCAAAGGTGATCGCGCCGTGTGAGCGAAAGAAGCAAGGACACTACGAGTTTGACAGTGGTCTGATCGTCGGCGCGATCTACCCGCCGGTCTGTCGGCTGCACTTTCGCACCTCCAAATTGCTCGGCAGCGATGATCTGGCGATGCTGGCCGCGGCAGGTAAGATGACCTTTCACTACGAAGGGGATGGGTCGGAGATCCTGGAGTTCGCCAGGTTCGTGCTTGAGATGCGGTCCGACATCGCCGATGAATTGATCGCTTGGAACCAGGGTGACGCGCTGCCCGATGGAACCTGGGAACAGGCCCCACTGGTCTCGGTGCCCGACTTGGTGGCTCGAGTGGCCAAGGACCAAGGGATCAGCGATGCCGCGGCCTGTTTGTACCTGCAAATCTTGGCCTTGCCCGACCCGACGGCAAAGAACGTTCAAGCGTGGAACGGCTGGAAGCCGGCGGAGTACAAAAAGATCGCCGCGGAACTGGTCGAGAAAAAGTTGGTGGTCAGCGCCAAACGCGGTCGCGCCGGCCGAGACATCTTTTTGCCCGGTGGGTGGGAACCGTTGAAGTTGCCCAATCTGCCGGTCGAAACGTGGAAGCTGTCCATGTACGGTCATGATGGCACGGGTCGATTGCGAGGCGGCACCGCGGCGTTGTTGGTTTGCACGCGTCCGGTCGCATCGCAGTTCCGCTTCGCCTATGACCGCGTCACCTCCGGCGACGCACCACGTTATGAAGAGACATTGCAAACCACCTCGTGATTCATACAGTCGGATTTAGGGAATATCGTGCATGTCAGTAGGACGTCCCAACGGACAAAACCCTCCCTGGCAGAGGCCGTGCGGTTTTTAACCGCTGACTTAACAGGAGTTAACAACTTCACCCTCCCTGCCAGGGAGGGTCGAGCGTAGCGAGGGGAGGGTCGATTGGCGTTGGTTGAGTGCTTCCGAGCCACAGCGAACCCTCCCCGCGTCGTCGGAAACTCCTCCGCGACCCTCCCTGGAAGGGAGGGTAATTTCAAAAACCACACGACCTCGGCAGGGAGCGTTGCTTCCGCCGATTCGACACCGATGACGCGAAGGGAAATCAAACCTTAGAACAAGCCATGGCGAAAAAGAAAGCATCCGCCTCCGCTTCAACACCGGCCAAAAAAATCCAAGCCCCGCCGGCGGAGATTCGCTATGCGGCGGAGTTGGCGGTGATGCGTGAGGTGGATACCAATCCTCGGCCGGACGGCTGGCTGCTCTCTCCGGCTTCGGTCGTCGATTTCATCTGTGGCACCGACGGCGAAAAGGTCGGCACCAAGAAATCGACGGCGCTGGCGATCAGCGAAAAATTCGTCGGCCCCCGAGACATCATCCAACGTTGTGTCGTGACGCTGGCCGGTGAACGCGGGCTGATGTTGGTCGGCGAACCCGGGACCGCAAAATCGATGTTGGGTGAATTGTTGGCCGTCGCGATCAGCGGCAGCGGCGCGTTGGCCGTCCAAGGCACCGCCGGGACGACCGAAGACCAAATCCGCTACGGATGGAACTATGCGATGCTGCTCGATCGCGGCCCCCAACCCGAAGCCCTCGTCCCCTCGCCGGTCATGCAGGCGATGCGGCAGGGCAAGATCGTCCGCTTTGAAGAAGTCACACGCTGTTTGCCCGAAGTCCAGGACGCGTTGATTTCGATCTTGAGCGAACGCCGGATGATGGTGCCCGAACTGGGCGATGAAGATTCCAGCGTGTTCGCCGCGCCGGGGTTCTCGCTGATCGCGACGGCCAACCTGAGAGACCGCGGGGTGTCGGAAATGTCGGCGGCCCTGAAACGTCGATTCAATTTCGAAACCATCGCGCCGATTTCTGATGCGAACCGCGAGTGCCAATTGGTGTCGACCCGCGCCGCGGCACTGCTGCATGAATCGGGCAGCGACAAACCGATCGACGCGTCATTGGTCGAGTTGCTGGTCACCGTCTTTCGCGACCTTCGCAGCGGTCGCACCGACGAAGGCTGGCAAGTCAATCGGCCCAGCACGGTGATGAGCACCGCCGAAGCGGTCGCGGTGGCGACCGCCATCATGCGTGAAAGTGCCTTCTTCCCATCCGGATTCGATCCCGTCTCGCGGATGCCGGGGCACCTGCTGGGTGTGGTGATGAAAGACGACGAAAAGGACCGCGAACGACTGCTGGGATACTGGGACGGTCCCGTCCGGCGGCGCGCCAAGAACGGGGAACCGTTGTGGGACAAACTGAGCGCGATGCGCGGTGTTCTCGATGACACGTTGTGATCCACCGCTGTCATGAATTCTGGTATCGTTCCAACCGCAGAACCGAACTTAGACCCAACTGCAGCGTGCAGCGAATTGCACGACTGCACCGATCCGTTGCTGATCGGTGTGCGGCATCACAGCGCGATGCTTGCCCGCGCGATGCCGACCCTGTTGGACCGGTTCGCGCCTGATGTGATCTTGATCGAGTTGCCGTCGGACCTTGCCGACTGGCTGCCGTACATCGCTGATCCGCAAACACAAGCTCCGGTCGCGATTTCTGCGGTCGATCCCGATGGCGGCATGATGTTTTATCCGCTGGCCGATTTCTCTCCCGAGTTCACGGCGATCCGCTGGGCACATGCCAACGGTGTTCCCGTGCGCGCTTGTGACCTGTCGGTTTCTGCGAAAGCCAAGTCGGGCGAGCAAGGCGCGGTTCGACCGATCCAACGGGCGGTTCATCCGGTTGAGCAGTCAACGAGTGTCTTGTCGCGATTGCAACGCCGGGTCGGCGCGGCGGATGTCGGCGACTTGTGGCAACGTTTGGTGGAATCGCCCGGTTGCGATGCGGATGCGGAGATCATTCGCCGCGCGGCGTTGACGTTCGGCTGGGCGGTTCGCGCGGATGAGCGAGATCCGTCGCCGCGCGATCTGCTTCGCGAAGCGGCCATGCGCCACGCGATCCGGCAAAGCGACGGGAAAACGGTGGCGATCGTCGGTGCCTTTCATGCGCCGGCGTTATTACCGCGTGTCGTCGACGAGTGCGACGAACCAGATCAAACGGCCCTCGCCACGATCCAGTCCGATCCGTCGTCGGTCGGTGTTTCGCTGATCCCCTATTCCTTCGAACAACTGGATGAACGCAGCGGCTATCCGGCCGGGATCTTGGATCCCGTCTGGCACCAACAGATGGTGCAAGCGAGATCCAATGCCCAGATGGAAGACGCGGCCGTTCAGCTTGCCACCGGAGTGTGCCGACGGCTGCGTGAATTTGGACACGTCGCCGGGACGCCCGATGCCGCCGAAGCGTTACGGTTGATGCGTGATTTGGCGCGGTTACGGGGATTGGCCGTTGCCGGACGCGGTGAGTTCGTCGAAGCATTGCAAACCTGTTTGGTCCAAGGCGACGTGACGGGGCGTGGTCGCGCCGTCTCGGCGGCCGCCGGTGACGTTTTGATCGGAGACCGACGGGGCGTCGTCACACCGGCCGCGCCGCGTTGCGGCCTGGCGGTTTCGATCGATCAACTGCTGCAACAGCTCGGATTGCCGGGACGCGACTCGGCGGTCAAATCAAAGCCCCGCCCCACCCGGGGGCGTTCTCAAACGTCGCGTTCGGACAACGAAAAAGAGCTTCGGCTGGACGTCCTCCGCAGCCCCAAAGATCGCGCCCGTGCGGTCGTGCTGCGGCGGATGGTTGCCGCGGGAATCCCCTATGCCGAGCGAGTCGACACGGTGGCGCAGGGAAACCGCGAGAATTTGACCGAACGATGGCGGGTCGAGTGGCAACAGACGACCGCCGCGACGATCGAAAGTGTTTCCCGATTCGGTGTCACGCTCGATCAGGTGACCGAGGAAGTCATACGCCGGGCCGGCCGCCGCGCCGGTCCCGATGGAAATGCCAGCCCGGATGGAGACAACGAAGCGTCGCCCGCGAGAATCTTGCACCAGTTGCAGATGGCCAGTGAGTGTGGGTTGCAAACGTTGACGACGCAGGCACTGTGCAAGTTGGACCAGACCTTCTGTCAGACCGCCGGGATTTCCGAACTGATCGACGCGGTCACGTTGATGGTGCGGATTGCGGCGGCGCATCTACCGGGTCTGCCGCTGGATCCAGACGACGCCGCGCCGCCGATCGTTCCGGTGTATCGGTTGCCCGACTCGATGACTTCGCCGGATCAATTGTTGCGTGCCTGCTTGGATCGTCTGGAAGGCTTGCGTGGCAGTTCGGCGATCGCTGACGTCGTGTCCCTGGCGGATTTGATTCAGTGGTTCAGCGGAGATCTGCACGCGCTGGTTCGAAAGGATGATTCGCGGCAGGGCGATGCGGACGATCACGCGACAACTTTGATAACGTGGTGCAAACGAACGCTGCGCCGGGGCAGCGATCGCATGCGCGGTGCCGCCGCCGGTGCGCTGTGCATGCTCGATCAGATGGATGCGGCGAGGTTGGGACAGCTATTGATCGGATGGCTGGACGCCGCGGTCGATCGCGACGGACGGGCGCGATTGCGCGACGGGCTGTCGGGGGCCGTGCAACTGTTGCTCTCGCCGATGCAGAACGACCCGCTGTGGCTGGATGGCTTTCAGTCCGGTTTGGTCAGTCTGTCGGACGCGGAATTCTTGTCGCGTTTACCGGCCTTACGCGGCGCCGTTGAGCCATTTTCGCCGGCCGATCGTCAGCGTCTGCTGGAGCTGCGGTTACAAGGACTGGATCAACGTGGATCATCCATCGATCAAGCTTCTTGGGAAGAGGGCGGCGATGGTGACGCGGTGACCCTGCACGTCGCTCGGCTGCGACACGCCGATCTGACCGCGGCCGCTGCGATCGCGGATGCGTTTCCCGGCGTCGATCGTTTCCTGCATCACACCGCCACGGAGGTGACGCAGCAACCCGGTGCCGACGTGGCCCCTTCCGACGATCCGCCGGGCGGAAAGGTGCGCGACGACGTGGTGACCAATGAGATCACCACGGCCGATCGTTGGCGAATGATTTTTGGGCTGCCGCCGGAAAGCCGATCACGAAGTGCGATGGTCGCCGCCAAGTCGTTGGACCAGTTGTTCGGCAAGGGACGCGGCGAGGGGGCTCGCGGTGATCTGCAATCGCGACGTGGCAGCGGCGGCCAGGAGGCGCCTCAGCCGACGACCGCCCAGTGGGCCGAGGACCTGGAGGCATTGTTCGGCGGTGACGTCTGCCAGGAAGTGCTCGGGCAAGCCGCCGCCGCAGGCGATGCCAACGTCGTCGGACACCTGGATGTCGAATTGGTCACGCCGTCGGTGGATCTGTTGCAGCAAGTCCTTTCGCTGGCCGGTGCGATGCCGGAATCGCGGCTGGCCAAGCTGCGTCGGCTGGCCAAAAAGATCACCGACGACTTGGCACGGGAGTTGGCCGTGCGGCTGCAAACCGCACTCAGCGGTCTTTCGACGCCGCGACCGACGCGACGACGGTCGCGACGGTTGAACCTATCGCGGACCATCCGAGCCAACTTGGCCAACGGACGCCGCCGACCCGACGGCCGCCCGACGATCGTCGCCGATCAATTGATCTTCAATGCGCCTGCCCGTCGAGAATTGGATTGGCACGTGACGTTTGTCGTCGACGTTTCGGGGTCAATGTCCGCTTCGGTCGTCTATAGCGCCCTGGTCGCCGCGATCTTCGATGCGTTGCCCGCGTTGTCGGTGCGGTTTCTTGCCTTCAGCACCGAGCTGATCGATTTAAGCGACCAGGTCGATGACCCGCTGGCGCTGTTGTTGGAGGTCGATGTCGGCGGCGGGACCGATATCGGGCTCGGGCTGCGTGGAGCCCGCGCGGGCATTAAAGTGCCATCGCGTTCGATCGTCGTCTTGGTCACCGATTTTGAAGAAGGCGTCTCGATTCCCGCAATGCTGGCCGAAGTGCGGGCGCTGGTCGATTCGGGCGTGCGTTGCATCGGGTTGGCGTCGCTGGATGATTCCGGCCAGGCGCGGTTCCACCACGGATTGGCACAGTTGATGGCGTCGGCGGGAATGTCGGTCGCCGCGGTCAGTCCCGAAAAATTGGCTCAGTGGGTCGGGGATCAGATTCGTGGCAACGCCGGCGGAGGGTCGATCGATGGATAACCCCGATCGACCAGAGATTTGCCGGCAAGTGCGGATTTGCGCCGAGTTGATCGCGCAATTGATCGACCAGGCGCCTGCGCGTGTTCGCAAACGATTGGACAAGGATCCGGCGATCGCGCATGGGTGGACTTGGTCCGCCCAGTCGACCGGCATCGCGATCCGGGCCGGTGAAGAAACGGTACGGCTGGACTTCGACGCCGATTCGAAACTTGTCGGCCAGATGGAACAGCTCACGTGTTCCTGTCTGCTGTCGCCCAAGTGTTTTCACTTGCTGGCGTGTGCCAGTTGCCTGACGATCCAGACCGAGCCGGCTGGGGCGGGAACGCCGATCGACGTTGCGGACGCACCGGATGCGGAAGAGACCGGCGGAACATTGGTCGACGTCACCGATGCGATGCGTGATGCCGCCGGTCGCGGTCTCGCTGCGATCGAAGGGATGCTCGGCAGTGGCGCCCGGCGCTGCGGTGTCGTGTTGCAGTCGTCGCTGCTGCGTGCCGCTCATCAATGCCGCGCCGCCGGATTGATTGATTTGTCTGCCGCCTTATTGAGTGTCGTTGAAGGTGTCATTCGATTGCGGGCACAATCCGGCAACGCGGACGCCGCGCAGTTGCAAAGCGACTTGGCACGCGCGATCGTCATTGCACAACGTGTGCTTGACCGGCCCTCGGTTGAGATCGAAACGATCGGCCAAGTGCGGCGATCATTCCAGCCGGTCGCGATCTCGCGGTTGGTCAGTCTGTTGGCCGAACCGATCGTGACGCGGTCGGGTTACGCGGGGGTTTGCGTGTCGCTGTTGGCTGACGACGACCGGATCTATCAGGTCAGTGACGTGCGCCCGGGCGAAGCCGAGTTGGCGTTGCAGGCCTATCGCGGTGGTTTGGAATTGGGCGGCACGACGGTTTCCGCGTTCGAGCTGTGCCGGTCCGGCGTGGACGTTCAAAACATGACCGCGTCGCCGGATCAACGGCTCGGTCGTGGATCGAAAACGCGCTGGGCGATACGAAAGCAAACCGGCGATTCGCCGCAGGATTCGCCGCTCTGGAAATTGCGTTTCGGTCAGCCACTTGCCGATCAGGTGGACCGGGCTTTCGCGGTGCAAGAATCGTCAGGGACGGTCCCCGCGGCGGACAACGCCTTGGTCGTGTTTCGCTGCCAAGTGCTCGGGCCGCACGGTGACGCGGTTTTGGTGCGGGCCGATGACATCGAGCGACCGTTGATGCTGCGGATCGCGTTGGACACCGACCAGGTTCCGTTTCGGGAGAATTTGACCTTGCTTGCCCGCAGCCCCGGGCTGGAGTTGCTGGTCACCGGACGCGTCCGTCGGCATCACGCCGGTTCGATCGACGCGTTGGCGGTTCGGACCTCGGGGCGTGTCGATGATGCAAGCGAAGGCCCGCGTCTGGAGTTGCCGGAATCCTGGCAGAACGTATGCCAACTGGGACTGGATCGATTGGAGCGTCACTTTTTTTCGGATACCGATCCGGACGAGGAGACGAGTGAGCGACTTGCCGGTGACCGTCCGGGCAATCGTACGGAATCTCGCGTCGAGGGCGTTCCGGGGCTTGCACGACAGCAACTGGCGCTGGTCCTGGGTGGTCGCGGCAGCGTGGCGTCGCCCGGCTCCGGCGGACACCGCCGGATGATCCGAACGTTGAAGCAGCAATTGTTGCCGACCGCGGTACGGCTGGCCGATGCATTGGCGACCGTGGCGGTTGCGCCGAAAGGGGCAGGGGCCGTTTCTGGACCGATTGACGCTCGCCCCGGTTTGTGCGAGTTGTTAGCGGCGACTGATCGTTATCAAGCGGTGTTTCGCGGGGAGTACCACCGGCAGGCTTGGCGGGATTGGTTGTCGTGAGGGTGGGTGGGGGAACGGCAGAATGATGGAGGCAAAACGATCTCGATGAGCATGTTGAGAGCCTAAAGGGGACGAGCCTAAAGGGGACGGGGGTTGAATGACACGGGCTTAGTGAGCCGACGGCGCTAGCCGCGGGCCTTGGATTGCCCTTCGCGACCTGTAAGGCCCGCGGCTAGCGCCTGCGGCTCAGTTTGTGATCGAAACGCCCGTCCCCTTTTTGGCGACAGTCGCGGGACCTGCCGTCCGTGGCCGAGGGAGCCGACGAAGCGGCCGCCGCTGACCGAGACCTGGCCGCGGCAGGTGACGACTTCGGGGCGGCCGCTGATTTCAAAGCCTTCGAATCCGTCGTAGTCGGTGTCCATCGTGTGAGTCGCCGCGGAGATGGTGCCGCGATACTGGGGATCCCAAATCACCAAGTCGGCGTCACACCCCGGTTGGATGCTGCCTTTGCGAGGGAACATCCCGAACTGCTTTGCCGCGGCGGTGGACAGCAGTTCGACAAAGCGATGCAGGTCGATGCGGCCGGTTGCGACGCCGTGGGTGTACAGCAGCGTGGGGCGATGTTCGACCGAAGGGATACCATTGGGGATTTTGGTGAAGTCGGATTCGGGCGGCTTGCCCATCTCTTTTTGGCGGGCAAAGTCGAAGGGCGCGTGGTCGGTGGCCACGGTGGAAATGAATCCAGCCTGGATCGCATTCCAAAGGTAGGCCTGGTGGCGGGAATCGCGAATCGGCGGGCTCATGACATACTTTGCGCCTTCGAAGTCCGGACGCTCGGCATAGGTCTTGTCCAGCACCAGGTACGGGATCACGGTTTCGATGGCGACGTCGACACCTTGCGTTTGAAATTTCAGCGCGGCTTCGACGGCGTCGCGACAGGAGGTGTGGACGATGTAGCCGGACGCACCGGTCATTTTCAGAAACGAACAGAAGTGATGCACGCCTTCGGCTTCGACCGTCACCGGTCGCGACGGTTCGTGGAATTCCGGCCCGACCTTGCCCGCGGCGACCAGGGCGGCCTGGAGCTGGGCGACCAAGTCGGCGTTTTCGCAATGGGCCGTGACCACGGCGCCCAACTCCTTTGCCAGACGACAGGTTTCGAAAAGCTCTTCGTCACTGACGCCAAACGCGCCCTTGTAGGCCAGGAACACTTTGAACGACGTGATGCCATCGTCAACGATCCGGCGCAGCAGCGGCGCCGTGGTTTCGTCAAATCGAGTGACACCCATGTGGAACGAAAAATCGCACGCGGAAATCCCCTCGGCCTTGCTCTTCCACAACTGATACGCCTGCCAAGGGTCATCCTCGCGTGCCGGACAGCACATTTCGATCAGCGTCGTCGTGCCGCCGACCAAGGCGGCGCGGCTGCCGGAGTCATACGTGTCCTTGGCATAGGTTCCCATGAAGGGCAAATAGATATGCACGTGGGGGTCGATGAACCCCGGAAACACATACTTGCCCTTGGCGTCAATCAGCTGGACGTCCCCGACGTCGGCCGGATCGATCCGCGGAGCGATGCGGTCAATCGTTTCGCCCGTGACCAAGATGTCAGCGACGTAACGCTGATCGGGAGTGATGATCGTGCCGTTTTGGATCAGAAGTGCCATCGTCGCAAAGGTTGGTCATTGGGGGGAACACCGGGCGAAAACGAATCCGTCGATTCGCTTCGATCAGTGTACCCGCCCGAGCGACCAGCAGAAGCGTTGGTGTTCAGGCTTTAGCCGCCCGCTGTTGCTGCGATTGCAGCGACCGGGAATCGCCTAAAGGCTAGACACCAACGGTTGCTGAATCCATTGGGCAGCCAACGGCGTGCGACAGCCCTGGAAGGGCCATCCCGTTTCGAAGGCGCTAACTTGCGACGTCTTCGACGCTCGAATCCTCGTCCTCCTCTTCGGCGGCTTGCTCTTCGGCCAGCGCCATCCGACGTCGGGCGTCTCGAAGCAGCACGTAGCCTTCTTGTCCGAACACGCCGGCGAGGACCAGGAACGCGCCGACCAAACCGAATTTGATGGTCGCTGACCAGGTGACAAAAATGAACGCGGCGATCCCCATGGTGGCGAAGCCGAGGGCCAGTCCCAATTTGAAAGCAGCTTTCATTTGGGTGTCGCGGGCCTGGAGGCGGATGCTGCGTGCGACCGCGTTGCGTGCCGACTGGTTGGCCAGTTCACGCATCGCCGACAGGTTGCGTGACAATTCGGGGGCTTGAGAACGCGGCACCAGCGGGACCGAGTCGGCGATCGTCGGCTCTGGCGGTGACAGTTCGTCCGTTTCCATTTCGACGCTGTCCGTGTCGACGGCGACGGAATCGTTTTGATTCGTCTCGTCGACCGGGACGCTTGGCGTGGTCGGAGCCGAGTCTGGTTTGGGCGGGCCGTCGCCCTGGACACGTTGCAACAAGCGGCTCATGTAGGCTTCGATCGAATCATCTTCGGGCGCGGCGTCGGCCGCGATCACGGTGTCGTTTTCGCCGACCATCGCGGTTTGCGAGATCTGGTCTTGCGGATGATCGGCGGTGTCGCTCGCAATCGCTTCGGTGTGCTCGGGCGTTTCGCATTGCTCGGGCGACTCGAAATTCCAGGCTTCGGATTCCTGCCCGGAATCGTCGCCGGAGAATTCGATTTCACTGTCCATGACGAAGGTCGCTTGATGGCCGTCATCGCCGGCGCCGTCATCACCCGCCCCGTCGGCTGATGCCTCGACCGGCTCGTCGTCGCGCTGCTCGTCATCGCTCTGCTCGGCCGGCGATGATTCGGCGTCGGTTTGTTCATCGCCCCACTGTTCGGCCGATGTCTGCGGATCGAGTTGCGGTGTTTGATCGTCTTCGTCGTCGCCGGCCAGGTCGCGGATCAGCATGGCTGCCAAACTGCCGGCGGGCGGATCAGACGCCTCGGCATCCACATCAGATGCTCCGCCGGAAAGGTCTTCGGAGACCGGTTGCTGGTATGCTTGCCAATTGTTTGTCGCTTCCTCGTCCAAACTCAATGGCTCGTTGGACTCCAGTGGTTGATCGGCCGCTTGCTCGGACGGGCCGTCCCACTGCATCGTCGATTCGTACTCTTCCGCCTCGCCGTCTTGATCGTCCCCGGCGGCTTCCGCTTCGGTCGCCCAGCCTTGCGGCTCGGGATCGTCCGCTTGCAGTGCGGCCGGGGCGTACGCGTCCACTTCATCGGACACGTTTTCGGGCTCGGTTTCGGTGCTCGCGCTGACTTCCTCATCGGGCGTGTTGACTTCGCCACCGGGCATGTAGGCGGACCAGTCCAACGGAGTTTCCGAATCGGGCTCGGTTGCGAGTTCGAGTTCGGTTTCCGGATCGGACTCGGCGGACGGGTCCGGATCTGCGACCGAGTCGTCTTCGGGGGCGGGCCACAGCGATTCTGATTGCGGCGATTGGTAATCGGAGATGGCTTGCTCGACGTTGTGTTCAATATCGTCGATGGCGTCGCCGACGGCCTGCTCCGGCGGCTCCTCGTGCCAGGACACGCCCTGGTCGGTTTGCGCGTCCTCGGCGGATGGTTCCGGAGAGGAATCTGCCGACGTCATGGCGTCGTCCAGATGGATGCCCTGTTCGACCGATTGCTCGGATTCCAGTCGCCAGCGGTTGTCACCCGATTGGACGAATTGTTCCGTGGTCGTGCTGGGGTTGTCCGCGGTTTGGCAGTCCGCGGTTTGATAATCGGCGGCTTCGCCGGCATCTTGGGAGACAGCGTCGCTGGCGGGTTGCGCGGCGGAGACCGTTTGATGCTCGCCGGTCGGTTCCAGGCCGGCGTCTTGGACGATTTCTTCGACGCGGGCCTGGGCGGCTTGTTGTGCCGAGGCGATTTCGTCACGCAGCTGTTCGATTTCTTGACGCAGGACCGACTCGCTTTCCTGGCGTTCGGATTCCATTCGGGAAACGGTTTCGGCGTGCGTTTCCCGCAGCTGCTCGATTTCCTGGCGAGCCGATTCGAGTTCTTGTTCCAGGATCCGGAACTGCTCGGAATCGATCGCCGACGTTTGGCTCGTCTCGATGTCGCCCTCGGAGACCTGAGCCAATTCGTGCGAGAGGGCTTCGTTGGCGGATTGCAACTGGCCCAGTTCGACGTTGGCGGCGGCCAGCTGGATCGATAGATCTTCGATCGTCTGACGCAGCTGATCGGATTCTTGGGTCCAGGATTCTTGTTGGGCGTGTTGGTTGTTTTGCGTCTGATCGACCAGCAATTCCAGTTGCCGGATCGACGCGTTGGCCCCTTCTTGGTCGATCCGCAACTGCGACGCTTCTTGGGTCGCCTCGGTGACGCTCTCCTGCAGTTGGGTGATTTGACGGCGCAGGTCATCGGCAACCGCTTCGGCATCGATGCGGGCGGCTTCGGCGGTTTGACGAGCCGCTTCGGCCTGATCGCGGGCCTGTTCGGCTTCCACGCGGGCCCCGTCGGCCGAGGCATGCTTGCGATGCAGCTCGGCGATTTCCTCGTCCGTTGCCCGCTCGCTGTCTTCGCGATTCTCTTGGATCTTGGCCAGTCGCTCTTCCAGTTCCGCGATCTGTTTTTCCTGATAGGCCTGATCTTCCTCGGCTTCCCGACGCGACTGCCGGGCTTCTTCGCGCGTCGCTTGAAGTTGTTGGCTGGTCGACTGTAGCTTTTCGCTCAGCGCCTGTTGGCACTGCTGACTTTCTTGGCGGATGCGAGCCAGTTCGTCGCGTGTCGATTGCAGATCCGCCGAGACGCGTTGGAGTTCACTCTCGGCCGCTTCGCGTTTGACCTCATTCTCGGCGGCGGCATCGATCGCCTGATCACGTGCCGACTCCAATTGCTCGCGCAGCCGTTCGTGTTCTTCTTGTTCGCGTTTTTCGCGGGCTTGCAACTCACTGTGCCGCTCGCGGAGTTCGGTCAACTGCTCGCTGAGGGTGGAGAACTCTTCACGCATCCGGCCGACGGCGTCGCTGGCCGATTGTGCCTGCTGCTGAGTCTGTTCCAGCTTTCGCTGGGCTTCGGCGGCGTGTTCTGCATATTGCTCTTCTCGTTGCTGCCATTCCGCTTGGCGACGTTCCAGTTCGGCCTGACGTTCACGCAACAGCTCGCTCTTTTGCTGCAGCTCGGCCTCTTTTTCCTTGAGCGCCTCGCTGGTCTCGCTTTCCCGCTCGCGAAGCGATTTCAATTCGTCTTGTGTCGCCGCATAGGTCGCTTGGATTTCACGGACCGCCGCTTCTTGGGCGAGCAGATGGTTTTCGCGATGCTGCAACGATTCGGCGCGAGTCCACAATTCCGTCTCGCGGCCATGCAATTCCGATTCGCGTTGATCACAACGGCTCTCGCGGACTTCACACTCGGCGTGTCGCGCATGCCATTGTTGGCTCAATTCGGTCAACCGCTTGCGGAGGAACGACTCTCGCGCTTCGGTGACCGGGTGTCGCGACGACGACGTCAAACGTGATGAGGCTTGGGAAAACGATGCAGCGGTCTCCGGTACCGCCAGCAACTCGAATCGATAATGCCCCATGCGAATGATATCGCCCAGCCGTAGTTCCGATTCGGTGACGCGATTGCCGTTGCATTCCAGCGGCACCGAATAGGCACGCATCAAAATGCGGTGTGCGTCGCGGAGCAGAACCGCGTGCATCGGGCGAAGCGATTCGTCATCCAGTCGGATCGAACACCCTTCGCCGCTGCCGAACGTGTAACGGTTGCCGGTCAGCCGCAGTCGGCGGACCGGGGCGCCGGGCCGAATCACGCGGAATTCCAAAGCCGCACCGTCGGCCGCTGCCTCGCCGGGCCGTCCCCCAACCGCTCGATTGCCGAGTGAGGCACTGGCTTGCAGCGGCACACTCTCGCTGAGCGTTTGCGGAATGATCGCGATCGGAGAGGACTCGCCGTCACGTAGGTGTCCCGCCGACGCCACGGTTTGGACCTCGGGGTGCGGGGGGGACAGATCGTTGGGGCTCGATTGGCCGTCGTTGTGGTCGTTCGTCACAACACGTTCCTTGCGTCTTTGCTTGCAAAATTGCCTGGATGGGGTCGTTGCCGACAGACAAGACCGTTTTCTGAGTTTCGGACAGACCCATCGCCCGGGTGAAGCAAAATGGCGCGATCGGCACGGTTTCGGCTACCAATGGTCTGTTCAGTGGTTCTAAAGGGGGGTGCGGTAGCCCCGGTTCAAACTGTCTTGTCACCGGGTCGGATTTGGAGCAGGGGAAATCGAACGAAACCCGCAAAAACGGAGGATCGCACGCCCTTGGGGTGCCGCAAGGGAAAATTCGGTAGCTTTCAAGGGTGACTTTGTGGACTTTGTCCCTACTATTTCAGCGTTGCGGTTGCCGCCTCGGGTTTGATTGGTAAGCGAATTGCAGAACTCAACTCCGGCGGGGCCCGTACGACTGACAGGCATACATAGGGAATGAGGTGATCTGATGGCAAGAAAAGACTCAATTGAGAAATTGCGAGCGACCCTGCTGAAACGACGCGACGCATTGATCCGGTCAGCCATCGGCGACCTCAATCTGCTGCAGGGCAAACCGTCCAAAACCGGTGACGTGCTGGACGCGGTGGCCGATACGGTCCAAGCGGAACTCAATAGCCAGTTGTTGGAGGTCGAGAGCCGGGAGCTGGCGGCGATCGATGCAGCGATCGAGCGATTAGACGAAGGCAAGTACGGAGATTGTGAGAGTTGCCAAAAACCGATCCCGCTGACGCGTCTGCGAGCAGTACCGTACGCGCGAGAGTGTATCAGTTGTCACCGTCTTACCGAAAAACGCAAATCGCACCCGGCGGCGATGATGAGTCGAGTGTTTAATTCCTACCAAGCTGACACGGCTTGACCGTAGCGGTTGTGCCTATTGTCAGTCGCATTTGCGGCCGAGACGGTTCGAGTGACGTCGAATCATTCGGCCGTTTTTTGATGCGCCGGCGATGACGATTCTGACTTCTCGCCGGACGAGGGCTAGCGAGGGCGACAGACGAAAAGTTCCTTGCCGCAAAACGACGATGCGTACAATGCGACGCCTCCCCGTCGAACCTCCCTCTCCCTGTTGAAGCTTTTCCGATGGTCGACCTCTCCCAACCCAGCGGACGCACACGATGTCGTGTGCGCAACTCTCGACGACTTGCGATCTCACTGACCGGCGCCGCACTGGCTTGGTTGTGTTCGACGCATTCGATCCTGCCCCGAGCCGCGGCTCAGCAGAGTTATTCCGGACCGAGCCGTTACGCGTCGCCGCAAGGGGCGTCGGCGACCGCGTCGGTCGAAAGCAATGCCAAGCCCTCGTTGACCGCGCCCGCCCCGATTCGTTCGTTGCGTCCTTCACTGGATCCTTCGCCGTCCAGTGTTTCGTCGGCCGGCGTACCGTCGGCCAGCGTCGGGTCGCTCCCCACCGCTCAATCGATCCAGGCACGGCGTGAAGCGTTGTTTCGCGAACTGGCCGATGAATTCAACGCGTTCGATCGGCTAGGGAATCTGGTTCGCAAGGTTTCTCAGCTTGTCAAACCGAGTGTCATCCATATCGAAGCCCACAAATCGGAAACCAAGGGCGGGCAATATGAATCGTATGACGAAGCCGGCAGCGGCGTGGTGATCAACACGGCCGACGGGTTGTGGGTGTTGACCAATCGACACGTGATTCTGGGATCGCAACCGTCGGAGATTTTGCTCCGCAGCGCCGACGGTCGTCAGTACCACCCCTCGCGAATTCTTTCGGACGAAAGCACCGACGTGGCCGTGATGAAGGTTCCCGACCTGCGACTGCCCCCGGCGCGAACCGGCGACAGCAACCAGGTCAACATCGGCGACTTCACGATCGCCATCGGCAGCCCCTTCGGTTTAAGCCATTCGGTCACCTTCGGGATTCTCAGTGCCAAGGGGCGACGTGATCTTTCGCTCGGGGATCAGAAGATCGACTTGCAGGACTTCTTTCAAACCGACGCCGCGATCAACCCCGGCAACAGCGGCGGCCCGCTGCTGAATCTGCGTGGGGAAGTGATCGGGCTCAACACCGCGATCGCCAGCAGCAGCGGCGGCAGCGAAGGGATCGGGTTTGCCATCCCGATCAACATGGCCGTCCAAGTGGCCGACGAACTGATCCGTCACGGACGACTGCGTCGCGGTTATCTGGGGGTGACGCTGGAACCGGATTTCACCGTTTCCGATCTCGGCCCCCTGCAAGCGGTCGCCAACGGCGGTGCGAAGGTCAAAGGTGTCCGCCGTGGTTCGCCGGCGGCAAAAGCGAATCTGCAGCGTGGCGATATCATCGTCGAATTCAACGGCAGCCAGGTCGACAACGACGATCACTTGGTCGCCCAAGTCGGGTTGACCCCGATCGGTTCGGTCGTCCCGATGATCATCTATCGCGACGGCAAACGTTATCGAACGGAAGTCGAGCTGACCGACGTCAATTGAGGCCGTCGCGCCACCCTCTCCAGTACGACCGCCCTTCCGGGCTGCCGCGCGAGGCACTTCGACGGCCTGGAAGGACCCTCGTCCAGGCGGCATGAAAAGGGGACGGGGGTCGATTGTGCGAAGCAGCCGGAGGGCCGTGGCGACTGTCCAGCTAGTCCGCCACGCGGCTGATCACGACCCGCCATGCATTGGCCGCGCGCGTCCTCGCCGCCGCCGATGCGTTCAAGTCGAACCTTGGTCCGGGACCGTAGAACGACCGCAACAAGTAGTTCGCGGTCGCGCGGGCCGCCGGCTCGGGGGCTTGCAACAAACGCAGCAACTGGTCGCGCTGGGTCGCATTGAGACGACGACCGGACCACAGGTTGACGAACAGCAATCGGACCGTCGCGAACGTTCGGGCGTTGTTTCCACCGACTTGCAAACGACGCCAGATCTGGCGATGCCGTGGGTCGGTCGGTCCGACGGTCCGCAGGTGTTGCAGCGCCGCTTCGCGGATCAACGGATCGGGCGACCCGATCAGCCGCAACAAATGATCGCCGCTGGACGCGACCAGCCAGGCCCGCAAGGTCGCCGCGGCATCACCCCGCACCGATCCCGAGGCGAGTGTCTGCATCAGTGTCGCCGGCACATTCGGGCTTTCACTCAATTGGGCCAAAACGTTTCGCCCGACTTCGATTCGGTCCACGCGTTCTCGCGTCCATCGCGGCAACCGCTCGGGCGCATCATCGATCCGCTCCACCGCCAGCAAGGGGCCCTGAAGTTTCAGACGCGAATCGGCAAACGATTGCGCGTTGACGTTGACGGGCCCGCCCGTCACATCGACTTGCATGCCGCCAAGTGTTTTCTGGACAACGATTTCACCGCCACGCGGCGTCAGTTGCCCAGACGCCTGTGGTTGGGCGATCCCTTCCAACGCGACGCTGTTGGCAAGGCTGCGGCCGAGTCGAATGATGTGATGCTGGTCGATCCCCAACAACGCGATCGAACCGTGCAACAGGTGGATCGTGCCGGCGGGGGTCAGTTCCAGTTGGGTATCGGCGGCGATCACCAACTCGCCGCCCCCTTGCAGCGTGGCCGTCGCTCGACACAGCGGAAGTGTCTGCAAGGTCATCGCCCGACCGGAACCGTCACCGGCCAATTCGAATTCGCTGCCGACGGCGACGCTTGCCGGGCCGGATTGGCTGGCCGACGAACGCTCGCCGCGCGGCGCGACATCGCTGCGAAGCAACAAGCCGTCGATCTGGTTCCAGCGGGCGACCAGTTTCGCAGTCCGGCGGGGAGCAGTCGGCGGTGATCGGTCGCGGAGTGGTTCCGGCGGATCGGCGGCGCCCTCGGAGGTGGATTCGATGGCGATCATCGGGGCGTCGCGATCATCGTCTGGCGGCAGCGCGGCAACCTTCGATGGCGGCGTGTCGATTTCAGTTGGCACAGCAATCGGGGGGGTGGCGGGCGTTTCCGGCGACTCACTCGAATCAACGTCCGGGATTTCTGCCAGCAAGGAATCCGGTTCGCTGACTGGATCGGTCGCCAGAGGGTGGCTCTCGATCAGGCGATCCTCCTTCAGGGTTTCGGTGCCGTGACGTTCTTCGGCGACCGGGTCATCATCGGGAACCCGCTCCGAACGCGCCCACCAACCGACCGTAATCAACAGTGCGGCGGCCGTCGCGATCAAGGCGACCGTGATTCCTTTGCGTGGCGTCGCGGGCGGCGGCGTACTTGTTTGCACCAACGGTGTCGCCGCGGCGGGCTCGGGTTGCGGCCGCGGTTGGGGCGAACCTTGGGGGTGTTGTAATGCGATCAGACGGGAACGCAACTCCGACGGGAGTTCCCCGGGCGCGGAGGTCGGCCGGCTCCGCAGCTCGCGCTGACTTCGCAGTGCTTGCCGGCTCCGCAGCTCGCGCTGACTTCGCAGTGCCGCAACGATTTCCATCATCAGCCCCGGATCGGTCGCGGCGGCTTCGGTGATCGCGTGTTGTTTTTGCGGGTCGTCCAGGGTGCCATCGACGTACGCGGCGACGTCGTTGAGCGGGATCGTGACCGCGTTCATGGCGTCGCTCTTCGGTTCGGGCGTTTGGCGCGACAGTTCACGCATGAGTTCTCGGACGACGCGGCCGGTGATGTCCCGGTGTTGTTGCGGAGTGTCCTCGGCGACGGTTGTTTGATCGGGATCATGGGCCATCCCGGAGGCAGGACCGGACGAGGAGGCGATCCGATCCAGTCGATGCCGGACGAGCCGCAACAGCGATTCGCGGTCGTGGGGTTTATTGGGTTTCATCGTCGATCCATTTCCGGAGTTTCTCTTCGGCGCGTCGGAGCGTCGTGCCGATCGACCCGATCGGAATGTCGAATCGGTGGCTGATTTCTGCGTACGTTTGTTCCTCCCGGTAAAATGCGACCACCAGTTGTTTTTGTCTTGGCGACAAACGATCGACCAAGGTCAGCAGCCGATCGCGTTCCTCTTTGCCGATCAGCATCGATTCTGGATCGACGGCCGAGGGGCATCGATTGAGATCGTCCAACGAATCACTTTGTTGATGCGCCTGCCGCACCAATTTTGCCATCATGCGTCTGGCGACGCGGGTGGCGATCACGGCCAGGTAGGTCGCCAGGCTGCTCTGGTTGCGAAAGCAGCGGAGTGCGGCGGCATCGCGGGCCAAAAGCGACGCAAACACTTCGGCGGTGACGTCGTCGATCGTTGACCAATCGCTCTGAGAATCGAACGCGGCGGCGACGTCCGCCACTCGGCTGCGCACAAGTGCCCCGTATCGATCGATCAATTGTGCCCACGCATCCGGGCAGCCGCCCAACAGGTCGTCGATCAACCTGGCATCCACGACCGAAAGCTCCGACGACGCGGCGTCGCCGGAGCCATTGCGGGGCCGTGTTGGGAGGCGTTGTGGCTCGATCGTTTCGGGTGTCCCATTTGATGTAGCTACGTCTGCACCGCGATTCACGGTATTCGTGTGAATCGCGGCGCTGTCCAGCTAGTTTAGATGCTCGCGGTGCTTAAATCTCCCGATTCGGTGGAATCGCCGCGATCGCGACGTAGGATGCGGTCGATGTCATCGACGAACAATTCATCCAATCGATCGGCAAAGATGACATCCACCTCGCCGTCACGGGCACGGATCACGTCCGCCCCCAAGCCGCCGCGCAGATCGTCGGTTCCCGCACCCCCGACCAATTCGTCCGCGCCGCGATCGCCGCGGATGCGATCGTTGCCGCCCCCGCCGTGCAGGAAGTCGCTGCCGACGCCGCCGCGGATCCGATCGTTTCCGTGGCCGGCGAACACCATGTCGTTGCCACGCCCGCCGTGGATGATGTCATTGCCGCGGTTGACGTCCGAGTTGGCGCGGGCGTATTCCAGCGGATCGGTCTCGCCGTCGGGCAAGGAGTTGGTCGCGTCACCAAAGATCCAATCGTCACCGCCGCCGCCACGCAGGATGTCGTTCCCCGCTCCGCCGATGATGTAGTCGACCGAGGCGCCACCGAAGATTCGGTCGTTGCCGGCACCGCCGAACAACACATTGACTCCCTTACCGCCACGGATCCGGTCGCGGCCGTCGCCACCTTCGATCAAGGTCGGTCCGCTGCCGGCGGCCAAGTGGTCGTTGCCATCGCCGCCAAAAATCTGGGTCGGGATTTCAACCCGGCGAGACACCCGAACGGCGTCATTGCCGGGGCCGGCAAAGATTTTCATCAAGCTGATGTTCGCTGCGGGGAAATCCGTAGTGCGGCCGTCGATCGAGACCCGCAGCCGTTCACCGCTGCGGCTTTGCGACACCCAGATGCGGTTGTTTTCCGCGGTGCCTTCGATGACCAACAATCCGTCGGGGGCCAGATCAACCGCAGCGGCCATCACGCGACGGGTTTCCAGGGTCTCGGCCCGCAGTCGACGCGGGGTGTGAGAACGACGAGCAGAAGTTTTTCGAGATGTCACAGCAGCGTCCCATTCGAACCGGAAACAAAAGATGAAAGCCGACACGTTCGGCCTCAAGTGCTTCGTTAGTGACATCGTGACGGGCGGCGCTTACAGCGATTTTTGAAAAAGTATCACGGAATCCGCCGTTGCACGACATCCTTTCCAGGTCCTCGGGCAAAGCCCCACGGGCGACGGCCCGGAAGGGCCATCGCAGGCGGGGAAACGGGCCGCCCCTGCAATCGGCTTGCATCGCAGCGAAGGGATTTCCTAGAAGAACCACGCCATTGCCCGAATCAACCAACCAGCGACGCGGATCCCCAATGCACCTTCGGCAACGTTTCGACAAAATCAACCTCGTCGTCTGGGCGACCGTCCTGGTCTGCTGTGCCGGATGCCGCGTCCTGTCGCCGACGCCGATCAAAGTCGACAAACAATACGTCGCCCCGGCGTTGTTAAGCGACACCGGCCCGCAAGTCGAAATTGGGCGTCCGAACAAACTTCTCGACGGTGCCGGTAACGTGATCGGAATCCCCAGCAAACTATTGCTCTGGGACCGCCGGGTCGATCGCCACAAGATCTCTGAAGACACGTTGTTAACACTGACCCAATACTTGGAATACAACAACTTGGCGCACGTCAAAGTCCGCGCCAATCAATATGATCCGCTGGACGAATGGCGACGTTTGCGCAAGAACACGTCGATCGCCGCGCCGATACGCTACACGCTGGGGACGCTGGCCGTCGCCGGGGAGACGCTGTTGCCGGGACGCCTCTTTGGCGGCGACCATTTCAATCCCTATACCCAAACGATCCACCTTTACAGTGACGTCCCGGCGATCGCATTGCACGAAGCGGGGCACGCCAAGGATTTCACGCGTCGTGAGTACCAAGGGCTGTACTCGATCGCCTACGCCTTTGTCCCCATCTGGCACGAAACTTTGGCCACCGAAGATACGTTTTCGTACTTGCAAACCGTTGGTGACTCACAGCAGATCGCCGAAGCCAATCGGATCTTGTACCCGGCCTATGGCACCTACATCGGCGACACGGTCGGCAATTTCGCCCCCGGCGCGGCCCTGCCGATTTACCTGGGCAGCGTGGCTCTGGGGCACGTCAACGGACGTATGCTCAACCGACTCGACGACCAGCAACTCGCCGCAAATTCCGCGGACTCCGATTCGGAAGTGACCGTCGCGCTCGTTTCGTCCGAGCAAGAGGTTGCGGCCGCCAAAGCCTCTCGGTGATCGGCATCGGCTCAGTTTGATGCTGTGTGTTATCGAAATGACGTCACCGTCATTACCGCAGGGAATCGCACCGGCCGGGCGTCCCCGCGGGTTTCGCAGCGTGTTTCACGGTGTTTGCTGCAATTCGTGGCCGCCAAACCCCGCCTTGGTACGTCGGATGCATCTGTTATGGGGTCAAACCCGAACGGCACGGGCACGTTCCGTTCGAAAACAGACCCTTTTTCGCTCCTTGATGGAGATACGACGTATGTCACGTTTCATGAGATGGGCAAGCGTTCCAGCGCTTGCATTTGGTTTGCTGTTGATGCCCGGCGGAAACGAAGCCGAGGCTGGGGGATTCAGTATCCGGATCGGCAATTATGGCTATGGATACGGCAACTACGGAGCGTACCGAAGTCTCCGGCCTTCGTATGGTCCGTCGATCTACTACGGGCGGTCGTTTCGTCCCACGTACAACTATCATCGTTCGTACCGCGGATACCATCCGTCACGGCCACATTACGACTATCACCCGCCGTCCTTGGTCCCGCACGGAAATCACTTTGATTACGTTCCGGGCCACTACGATTTCCACTACCGCGGCCACGGGCGACATGGACATCATGGAAAACACGGGCACCACAAGCACCACTAAGCCCTGTCGGCGCCAAGAAGAATTCATCCGCCCTGGCAGCGAGGGGAGGGTCGATCGGCGGTGTTCGAGTTCCTCCGAGCGACAGGCAACCCTCCCCGCGTCGTCGTATACTTCTCCGCGACCCTCCCAATGGCAGGGTGAAGGCGTAAGCACCTGATCGATAAGAGGTCAAAATCCGCACGAGTTCGGCCGCCCATCTCGGCGTTCGGCAGGGACGATTCGCCGCGTCTGCTAGCGCAGCGTCAGTAGAAACGCGACCAGATCGCGGACTTCGGATGGGCTGAGGACGGCGGTCATGTCGGGCATCAGTGAGACCTTGGTTTTAGCGATGTCGTCGATTTCATCGGTCGGGATCTTGATCTCCTTGCCTTCGGAATTGATCAACACCGTCGTCGTATCGTTTTCACTTTTGATCACGCCCTGAATGACGTTGCCGTCTGCCAACAGCAAGGTTTGGGCGTTGTACTTCGGTTCGATATCGGCACTGGGAGAGACGATCGCGCGGAGCAGATGATCGACATCGCGCTGCTTGGCGATCGTTGTCAATTCCGGCCCGATGTCGCTGCCGCGTTTTCCGATGCGGTGGCAACGACTGCACTGAACGCGTAGATCCGTGCGGAAGATGACCTCGCCACGCACGGGATCGCCTCCGTCGCGACACATCGCAAACTCGCGGAACTTTGCCGCGGTGATCGCCACCAGTTGCGGAGTTGCTTCAATCCTCGCCAGCGTCTCACGAATCGTGGCGGAGTGATCACTCCGCGTCTGCAGTGCTTGATAGACGTCCAACTGAATCGACTCGGACAACGATCCGTCGGCGAACCGGTCGCCCAAGCGAACCAGCATCGCATCGGTTTTCGCCGTGCCGAATTTGGCAAGCGATTCAACACAGGTTTGGCGAACCGTTGCGGCGTCGTTGTCCAGTTGGTGTTGGATGACCTGGATCGCTTTGTCGGCGTTCCAACCGGCCAGTGACCGGATGGCGCTGGCGGCGATCGAAGGCGTGGATGCAGCGGAAAATTCGACGAACAGTTGGTCACGGGCATCACGGGCGATGTCACCCTCGGCCGACGCGAGCGTGCCGAGCGCTTCGATGCGCAGGCGCTCGGGAGACTGTGCGTCGCGGACCAGCGCGATCAGGGCATCCATTGAAAGCGGGATTTTCAGTTGGCGTGACGCTTTGACGGCCGCGACCCGCAGCGACGTTTCGCTTTGGCGGACCAGTCGCGTCAACAACGCGCTCGCGCCGTCTCGATCCAGTCCCCGGTCTTCGGAAAGGTCTCGGCGACGGCCGTCGACACGATCCAACACCGGCGGATCCATCCAATCGCCAAGAGCTTCACAGGCGGCCAGTCGCATGGCGAGTGGCTGCGAAGAATTGGCGATGAACCGCAACACTCGCTGTGAACTCGCTTCGGTGCCCAGGCGAAAGTTGGCGTTGATCGCACGCAGCATCATCGCGGTCGGACGCGATCGATTTTGGTCCAAGACCGCCGCCAAGTCGTCCATGGCATCGGGCAAGGAGAGGTCGTCGTGGATCGCACGGGCGGCTTCGGTCGCGACCCAATCGGAGCGATCGCTTAAAAAGGTGGCGACCGACCGATCGGCTTGGCGGCGGAGCGCCAGCACGGCACAGATCCGAGCCTGATCCGATGGCGAATCGACGCGCCCGGCCAACTGCTGCGGTGTGGCGCATGCGGCCAAAGCGGTGACGGCGGCATGACGGAGGTAATACTGATCGCGTGGCAACGCTTCGGCGAGTTTTAGCAGGGGCTCGGTGGCCGCATTTGTCGGTAGGCGGCCGAGTGCCAGCGACGCATGGATGCGGACATGCGGATCCGGATCGGCCAACAGCGGAACGAACACGCTGGAATCGGCACCGTCGATCTCTCCCAACGTCTTGGCCGTCACCGCACGAATGATCGGATCGTCGTCTTTCAAAAAGGGGACCAGACCATCAGCGGCGACTGCACCGCTGCGAGCGATTTGCCCCAACCCCCAAACGCCGTGCACGCGGGCCAGCTGATCGGATTGTTGATTCGACAACACCGCCAGGAGCGTGTCCGATCGCCGTTTGCCGGCCAACGCAAATTGGGCCCGCAGCCGGACGCGTTGATCGACATGCGACAGCAATTCGGACAGCACGTCGTCACTTTGTTCGTTCCAACGCTGCGACAACCAGTGCACGACGGACTTACGGTTTTCACGATCTTGCGGGCTCAACGCTTCTTCGGAAACATCGATACGTATCACGCTGCCGGATTGTGTCAGCGGGTAACCGCCGCCCCAATCGGCGCCGTAAAGTCCGCCGTCGGGTCCGAATGCGAGTCCGACGATCGGATCACCGCTGCCGATGGAGTGCGCGTCGACCATTCGGAACGAGTCGCCGGAACGTTCGGTGCGGAACGCGTATTGGAACCCGTTGGGAGCGCTGGTCAGGAAGAAGAAATCTTTGTAGGCCGATGAAAGCGCGGCGCCGGGATTGAATTTAAAACCGGCCGGACCGTCGACGTAGTTTGAAATCGGCGGCACCAAGTACGCCGCATGGTCCTTGCCGGCGACTTGCCACAGATTCTCGTCGGTCCAGGGGTTGTACCGGTCGCCTCGGTATTGGTAATTGTATCGCCAGCCGGCATCCATCTGATCGACGATCCAGACGAAGCGTTCTTTTTCGCCGGGCATGTCGGCGTCGTTGTCCACACCGAACAGATTGCCGTATTGGTCAAAGGCGAATTCCTGGACGTTTCTCAGCCCGTGGGCGAACACCTCGAAATCGCTGCCGTCCAGGTTGCAGCGCATCACGCCGCCCCGGTTGGGATAGTGGAATCGCGTGCCGTCCTCGGTGGTCACGGCGATCCCCTTGTCGCCGATCGACCAGTAAACTTTGCCGTCCGGCCCGATGGTCAGCCCGTGCATGTCATGACCGGCGTAGGCGATGTGCAGTCCAAAGCCGGTCGCCATGACTTCGCGGCGGTCGGCGTGTCCGTCACCGGTGGTGTCGGTCAGTTTCCAGACGTCCGGCGCGATCGTCGCCCAAACCGAATCGTCCCAGTGCATCACCCCGGCGGCGATGCCGGTCACCTCGGTTTTGAAATCGTCGGCGAACAGATTGATCTTGTCCGCCGTCCCGTCGCCGTCGCTGTCGACCAGTCGGTGGATCTTTTCGCTGATCACGGCCAAGTCGCGCCAATCACGTTGCCCGTCGGCGTTGTGGTCTTCGACGTGCCTGGCCGCTTCGACTTGATCGCCGCCGATGGCCAGGGCGCGGTGATAGAACGCCCGCTTTTCATCCACGCTGGTCAAACCGACATCGTCGGGAATCCATTGACTGTTGGCGCGAATGTCCAGGTCTTGGATCTTGCGCCGCTGGGTTTGCGTGACATACACGTCGCCGTTGTCTGCCACGCTGATCGCGACCGGATCGGGCACGTTCAGCGTTCCGCTCCAGCGCCGATATTGCAACTCGGGGGGGGCGTCGGGTGACTCGGGTTCAGCCGCATCAACGACGGACATTCCCAGAAACGCGATGGATAGCCAAAGGAGTGGACGCGTGGTGTGGTGAAACAGCATTAAGTGGCGGGCGGTAAGGGGGCAGTTTCGGCGCGAGGGGGCGGGACGCTGCGGAGAAGTGTGCGACGTTCCACCCCTCCATCATACCTGCGCTCACGCGGAAATCGACCGAACGTGGCTACCTTCGCCAGAAGGTGGATCCGGCGGGTTTTCCACGCACTGGCGAGCGTAGCTCCCTCCAAGCGATAGCGTCCAGCTAGAATGTACCTCCCTTCCCGGTTTGCAAGCAGCGCACTCCGACAATCCCACTCCAATCTCCAGCCCAACAACATGACTCACGCCCTTCGTTCGCTCACCCGCCTCGCTGCGATCCTGCTCGGTCTGCTTTCGTTCACGTTGACCTCTCAATGCCGCAGTGTTGCCGAAGACGGATTCGTCCCCCTGTTGACCGATGCGAATTTAAGCGGTTGGGTGCGGACCAACACTCCGCCGGATACATGGCGGTTTGAAGACGGCGTGTTGTACTGCACCGGCAAGCCGATCGGCGAGATTCGCACCGAAAAGATGTACCAGAATTTCGTGATGGAACTGGAGTGGCGTCATCTGGTGCCGCGGGGCAACGCCGGCATCTTCGTCTGGGCCGACGACATCACCGCACGCGGGGTGCCGTTTCATCGAGGGATCGAGGTCCAGGTGCTGGAGAATGCCTATGGCAACACGCGAAGTCACACCACCCACGGCGACATCTTTCCGATCCACGGAGCGACGATGACGCCGATCAACGGCCGGGGCGGAAGCCGCGCGTTCCCCACGCAAAACCTGTCCAAGCCCAGCCCCCAGTGGAATCACTATCGCATCGAATGCCGCGACGGCGAAATCTCGTTGGCCGTCAACGGGACCATCGTCACGCGCGGAAAGGACTGTGTTCCCAGAAAGGGATACATTTGTTTGGAATCCGAGGGTGGAGTCGTCGAATATCGCAATGTCCGAATCAAAGAGCTACCCGGCGGCCAGGTGCCGGCCGACCAGGTCGCCATCGCCAACCGCGGCTACCACTCGCTGTACAGTGGATTGAACCTGGACGGGTGGGACGCCGGCGATACGTCACAATGGAACGTCCAGGATTGGGTGCTCGCGTTTGATGCCGGCGATGACAGCGAAGGAACACTTTCGACGACGCGTTCGTTTACCGATGCAGACTTCGTCGTCGATGTGCGATTGAAGCAATCCAACAGCAACGTCGTCATTGATGCCGGCCAAAACACCCGCATCGATTTGTCCGATCCGGTGATCGCAACGCACCTGGAAAAGCCGGGACGTTGGAATCGCATCGAGGTGGTCACGCGGGACGGCCGACGCATTGCGAAGGTCAACGGAAACCCCGTCACCCTTGAAACCGATGGCGGTTCGGCGAACGGTAAGCTGGTGTTGACCGCATCCGGACCGATCGACTTTGCCAATCTGTACGCCGCCGAGTAACAGAAACCGTGGGATAGGCTTCCAGCCTGTCCTTGCTCGATCGACAACCGTTGGTGTCTCGCCTTGAGGCGATTCCCGGTCGCTGATTTTCAACGATCAAGCAAAGATTTCGCTCACGACCTTGGCTTCCTCAGGGCCGGTCAGCCGGTGGGTTCGTCCACCGTGAACATAGCTCAGGCGGTCGTGTTGCAATCCCATCAGGTGCAACAGGGTGGCATGCAGGTCGCGAAAGTGAACCTTGCCTTCGACCGCCCGGTCGCCCGTTTCGCTGGTGCGGCCGTGGACGTGTCCTTGTTTGACCCCGCCGCCGGCCAGCCAGAACGTGAATCCCCGGTGGTTGTGACCGGTTTCGTCTTTGCCGTCTTCGGGAACCAATCCCGGTCGACCGAACTCGCCGCCCCAAACCAACAACGTGTCCTCGAGTAAACCGCGCGCGGCGAGGTCCTCCAACAAGGCGGCGATCGGAGCATCGACGGTTTCACAGTTGGCTTTCAAATCCCGGCGGTGATTCTTGTGTTGGTCCCAGCCGCCGTGGTTGACTTCGATAAATCGCACTCCGGCTTCGGCCAATCGGCGGGCCAACAGACACTGGCGGCCAAAGTCGGTCGGCCGGCAAGTACCGATTGAGAGCTTTTTGCCGACTCGATAGCGACGCAGGGTCGCGTCGGTTTCGTTGCTCAAATCCAACAACTGCGGCGCCGTGACTTGCATGCGGAAGGCCAACTCCATCGACTCGATCACGCCTTCCAGCGTCGCGTCGCCGTGTCGATCGGACAAGTGTTCTCGGTTCATCGATTGCACAAAATCCAATTGCCGGCGTTTGACCGCTGGCGGCAGATGGTTGCCCGAGATGTCTCGGATGGTCGCCAGCGACATGTCTTCGCCGTTGGTGCCGATCGGCGTGCCCGCGAATCGCGTGGGAAGGAACTCGCTGGAGTAGACCGACGGCTTGGCGGCGTTCAGGCTGACAAAACTGGGCAGATCGGCATTCTCGCTGCCCAGACCGTACGCGATCCAGGATCCCATGCTGGGACGTTTGCGAAGCTTTTCGCCGGTGTGGAGTTGAAGAAATGATTGAGCGTGGTTTCCCGTGTCACAGTACATTCCATTGATGACGCACAGCCGGTCGGCATGTTTGGCGGTTTCGGGCATCAGTTCGGAGACCCACAATCCGCTCTCCCCACGCTGCTTGAACTCGAACACCGACCCGGGATGTTTCTTGTTTCCCGTTTGCGGTTTGTAATCGAACGTGTCCAGTTGGGCCGGACCGCCGCTCATGCACAGAAAGATGATCCGTTTGGCGCGGGCGGGGATCGGTGTTGCCGCTGCCGGTGAGGCTGCCGGTGACGCGACGGCGGATTGTTGCAGCAACGCTTTCAAAGACAGAAAGCCAAAACCACAGGACGCGGTTTGCAACATGGTACGACGTGAAATCATGAAAACTCTCGATCAATCCACGTAACGGAATTCGTTGGTCGTCATCAACGCTTGGACCAGGCTGGCCCAGGCGTGCAAGCGTCGCTGTTGTCGATCGACGACGCCGGCGGCAAGTGCCGTCTCGGTCACGCGAAGGTAGGCGAGCGATTGATCTCGTTCTGTCGGTTCGGGATCTCGTCCCAGCACCGCGGCGAAGATCGCATTCACGCGGTCCGAATCTTCGTTGGAATCCTCATCGATGACCCGTCGGGCCAGTTCACGCGACTGCTGCACCACAAACTCGCTGTTGATCAAGAACAGCGATTGTGTCGGCAGCGTGGTGACATCACGCTGGCCCCGCACACTGACCCCGTCGGGCAGGTCGAACGCGGCGAGTTCTTTGGGTGGGGCGTGTCGCAGCATGCACAGGTAGACGCTGCGATGGCGGGACGGGCGATGCAAATCCGTGGACTCGCCCGGCGGCCAATTGATCAACATGTCAACGCCGACGATCGCCGATCCTTTCGCCGGGGCGTAATCGATCTGGCCGCAGGCTTGCAACATCGCATCGCGGAGCGATTCCGCGTCCAGCCGTTTACGGACGTGGCGCGACAACCAGATGTTTCCCGGGTCCTTTTCCAGCATGTCGGGGTGGGCGTGGCTGCTGAGTTGATAGGTCCGCGACAACACGATCGCCCGAATCATTCGCTTGATCGACCAACCCTCAACGACGAATCGACCGGCCAGATGGTCCAGCAATTCGGGGTGCGAGGGGCGGGCACCGTAGACCCCAAAATCATCCGGCGTGGTGACGATGCCGCGGCCGAACAGGTGCGTCCAAATCCGGTTGACCATCACGCGGGCGGTCTGGGGGTGGTCGGGGTGCGTCAGCCAGCGGGCCAATTCCAAGCGGCCGCTGTGGCGGGGATCAATCTTGATCGACGCAACGTCCAATCCCGCGTTCGAAAGGTCTTGTTTCGCAAGGTCGCGATAGGCCGACAACACGCCGCGGGCGACCGCCGGCCCGAGCTTGGAACCGGTGCCGTTGATATGGATTTTGCAGTCTGTCGGTTTGGCCTTGTCACGAACCCCCATCGCGAACCCCAGCGGCACCGCCGGTCGTTGGCCGATGGGCTGGCCCGACGATTTGTGCATTCCAGCAGCCTGGTCGTCGGTCAACGCCCGATCGAGCACCACGACGTCACCCAGGTTTCCGGAGAGGGGCGCAAAGTTGTCGCTGCGTGCGGCCACTGAGAAGTCGAGGGACCTGCCAAAGGTGGCTTCGAGTTCGCCGGTGATTTCCAGTCGACCGTTGAGAAACACTTTCACATGATTCTTGTCGCGGACCAACGCAACATGATTCCAACTGTTCGGCGGAATCACGGTCGATCCGGGGATCGAAGTCTTTTTCGCGTTGCCGTTGAACACGAACAGTTTGCCGGTACGCGATTTGTCATGATTTCCGCCGACCCCCAGATGGTCACCGGGCAGCGTTTTATTGTCCGATGCGGCGCGGGAAAATAGATACGCCGTGATCGGCCGTGCGTCGTTGTTGACGTTGTTTCGGAACCAGAAGGCGACGGTGTAGGAATCGGCCGGGCCGGTAAATTGACCCCTCAGACGCGTGTCCTTTACATCGGCAAACGATTCGGCCGAATAATCGAGTTCGCGTTCGGGCGTGAGCTGCCGGGGGGCGGAATCCAGTCGTTCGTGGAGCTGCGGTTTCAAGGCATCGACGGCTTGGAAGTAGGCCGCCGGCAACTTGGGCGGCGTCGTTCGGTCGGGACGTTTGCCGGCCGAAGTCAGCTTCGTGTGTAACTGATGAAGCGGTGTCGGCGGTGCGGTCAGTTTTTCGTTTCCCGCGGCGCCGTAGAGTGTTTCGGTGCTGCGAAAGATCCCCGCCAGTGCGTAGTAGTCACGGGTCGGGATCGGGTCGTGTTTGTGATCGTGGCATCGGGCGCAGGCGACGCTCAGTCCCAGCACGGCGGTGCAGACGACGTTGATTTGGTCGTCCACGACATCCATCGCAAAGTCCTTGTTCATCGCGGAGGCCGGTTTGGAACCGATCGCCAGGAACCCGGTCGCAATCAATTGCCGATTTCGTTGCTGGGCGGTGTCGGCCGGCAACAAGTCGCCGGCGACCTGTTCGGTCACAAACCGGTCATAGGGGACGTCGCGGTTGAACGCGTCGATGACATAGTCGCGATACCGCCATGCGTTGGGAAAGGTCGCGTTGCGTCCCAGTCCGTCGTCACCGTTGGATTCACCGTACCGCGCCACGTCCAACCAATGACGGCCCCAACGCACACCGAATTGCGGACTGTCGAGCAATCGGTCCACCAGACGTGTGGTCGCGTCACTGCCACGGCCTTCGAAATCGGCGACAAACGCTTCGATTTGACGTTGCGTCGGCCGCAACCCGATCAAGTCGTGGTACAACCGCCGGACCAGCACACGCGGATCGGCGTCCCGGGTCGGCCCGAGCCCGGCCTGCTCCATCGACGACAGAACAAATCGGTCGATTCGATTGGCCGGCCAACCGGAATCGTTGACCGCTGGAATCGACGGTGTCGATCGTGGAACAAACGACCACAACGCTCCATCGTCGGTCACCGGGACGCGGCGTGATGCCGGTGAACTCTCCGACGCCGGTTCTCGAGGATCGAGCGCACCGAGCGAGACCCAGGTTTCAAAATCCTTGATGACGTGCTGCGGCAACGGAGCCTCGGGCGGCATCTCCACACCGTCGTAACGCAGTGCTTGGATGATCAGGCTTTCGTCGGGGCTTCCGGCCACCAGCACCGGACCGGACTGGCCGCCGACCAACATCGACGGGCGATCATCGACACGGAGGTTTCCGCCCAGATCATCCGAGTCCGCCGAGTGGCACTCGTAACAATGCTCGACCAGCACGGGACGGATCTTCTTTTCAAAGAAGTCGACTCGGTTTTCCGCAACACTCCGGTCGCAGACCAACAACGCGAACGAAGTCCAAACGGCAGCGGCAAGAAGTCTGTGCGGTGTCACAGCGGCGCAGGGCGGGGATCGAGGCGGGGGGAATGGGGGCGATCGTTATTGTGGACGATCGGCCACCGAGATGCAAATTTTTCGAGGCCGCCACCTTTGTGGCCCAACATCATGGATCGCCGTGCAAACGTCGCTCGCTTCGCCGGACGTTGATTCCCCGGGGGGCCACGCTCTGGCGAGCGTAGCTACTTCAAAAGATCGCTGTCGACTAACTTCCCCCAGCGATGATCCCCAGGATCACGATCGCCAGAACGGCGACCAACAGCCCTACGGCGATCATTTTGATCAGCGATTTGGGCGAGGTTCCGACCATCAGACGCTTGTCCTGGCCGCAGATCACCACGCGGTACAGCCGGTCCTTGTAACGATACGCCAACACGTAGGCGGGCAACGACAATCGACGGGTGACAAGTCGACGCAAAACGATCGCGACGCGGACGTTGCGAAACCGGGTGCCGGGGATGAAATGGTTCTGCGCCCGTTCGGCGGCCATCCGATGGATCGCCGCAGAAACTTCTTGTCGGGCTTGCGAGCGTTGGACGTCAAACTGCTCCAGCGTCGCCTCGCGATCGGCCCCTTCGGGGGTATCGCGTTGGGTCGCCAAATCCATCCCCGGGCTGATCGCCGCCGCTTCGCTGACACTCAATCCTCGCGAAGCCGAGACAAGGATGTCGTCGAAATGAATTTCGTTCTGCCCCGAATGCGGCGCCCAATCCGATCGCCCGCTGCCTTCGTTGCTATCGGCCGCCCAACTGACAAAGGCATCGGCATCGAAAACCCAAGCGACCCACCAGAGCGGTTTTAATTGCGTCAATTGGGCCGAGGCGGAGAGGTCCGAGGGGCGGAACCAGCCACGTGAATCCAGCCAGCCCCGCAGCGCCGCGCGGGCTTCGTCGGCGGTGACCGTGAACGGCAAGTAATGTTCGGTCTGTTCCATCGGGTCGTCGATCGATTCGACTTTGACCACGTCGCCACAGAAGGAACAGCTCGGTGCCAAGTGTTTCGGATCGTAGGCGATCGCCGCCCCGCAACCGGTGCAGCGCAGGATCTGTACGGCCATTTTTTGGGGGGCATCCGCTTCCGCATCCAAGGCCGCTTGGCCGCAGATCGCGCAGCGCAGATCGCCGGTTTCCAGCGGGGATTCGCAACGCGAGCAGGTTTGCTCGGCAAGACCGGTTTCGCTCATCCCTGGGCCGCCATGATCGCGAGGAAGATGATTCCGATCAGCAACAGGACGCCGATCACGGCAAAGGTGACCTTGGCTGCCGAGACCGGCACCTTGCCTCCCACGCGTCCGGTTTGGCCGTTGACCAGGATTTGAATCGGCGGCCGGTCTTCGGCATATCGCACCGCATAGGTCCAGATCGGCAGCAACACCAGATCGATCACCTCGTGCGAAAGGTCGGTTTGGTATTGCAGGTTGCTGTGGGAATCGCCGGGCATGAAACCCTTGAGCATGTCACCCACTTTGGCGATGGTTTCGTCGTGTGCCAAACGGAAACAATCGTCTTGGCTGCGCGAGGGTTCCTCGGCAAGCCAGCCGGAAATGAAGGAATCCGAATACCGTCGCAGGGCGCGCAAGTCGAACGGTTCGACGGCTTCCAAAGCCGCGTTGGTGACACCCTGTGAGGCGCTGACGACCACGTCGACGACGTAACAACAGTGGTTCCCGCTCAACGGACGCCACTCGGTTTTGGTCACCGTGCGGGTCCGCGTGACCGTTTTGCCCTTGGAATCGGTCGTCGTGTAGGTTTCCGTCTCGGTGTAGTTTTCTCCGATGCTGGCCGAGTACTGCGTGTTGGCCACCGCGGCGTACAGGTAAGCCGGAAGATAAACGCCACGTGTCAGTTCCGGAACGGCGGCCTTGAAATCCGATCTTGCAAACAGGTGGCTGCCGGCGATCCAGCTTTTGACCGCGTTGGTCGCATGCTCGTGATCGATGACGAATCCGACCAAAAACGTGGGCGAAGGGCGACCCGGCGACGGCGGACGGCTGACGATCGACGGCGACGCACAATACGGACAAAGCGTCGAACGCATGTGCGATTGCAAGACCAATTTCGCGCCACAGGACTGACACGAAATCTCCAGCTGATCGGACGTCGAATTGGCAAGGTCGGTTGCCATGAATCTCCTGCAAACCCCTGACGGAAAAGCGTTAGTGTAGCAGGCTCGGCCGACGCGGTTGTGGGGCGGAAGAGCCGAAATTTTTTGCAAATGAATTGACAGACCGGCGTGCAGAAACCGAAAAGATGTCTCTGTAGTGCATGTTTGGCCGCGCCGCATGCTGTTGCCCTGACAGAGGCAGACGCCAAGGTTTGGCATCTCGCTGACTTGTGACTGGAGGAGAAACGCAAGTGAAGTACGAATTCTTCGATACCTATGCGACCGGTCCTCGCGGAGCGGTGATGCATTTTGATGCGATCGTTCCTAAGGGGACCAGCGAACACGACCTGCGGCGATTGATTCACGATTACGTCGGCGGCAAGGACCCTGAAATCGAAATCCGGCGGAACGACTGGAAATCGTCCGGACGGGGGCGGGTCGACGCTGCCGCCATCGCCGCGCTGCGGCAACACGGTTTCGCCGCCGTGCCGTTATCAAATGCGATCCGAAACGTTGCCTGAACCGGGCTGGAATCCGACGTCCGTGAACATCCCCACGGTGCCGCCGCGACGGAGAAATTGGGCACCCCGGAATCCCTCTTGACTCGCCGAATTAAATCTATGCCTTTTGGTGCAAGAAAGGGCGTCGCCTGGTTCGGCGATTCGTGTGCGGGCCGCCGGGCCGCCGTTCCAGCAGAGGAGGTCCCTCGCGCATCGGCGAGATGGGGGTGGTCGCTCCCCGGTCGTGAAATCCAACCCCACGAGAGCACCACCCATGAAAAAACTTTGGCTTGCCTTCGCAGCGGTGATGGTCCTGTCCTTTCCGGTGTTGGGCTGGGTGGGGACACGCATCTTTCAGGATATGCCACCGATTCCGGACAAATTCGTCACCACCGAGGGCGTCACGCTGATCGACAGCGGGGAGATCGGCGAAGGCCAAAATGTCTGGCAGCCGATGGGTGGCATGCAGGTCGGCAGCGTCTGGGGCCACGGCAGCTATGTCGCACTCGATTGGACGGCGGACTGGTTGCATCGCGAAGCCGTCTTCATCCTCGACAAATGGGGAACGGCAGAATTCGGTAAGCCGCACGACGAATTGAGTGCCGAACAACAAGGTCAACTTACCGGTCGACTGGCCGGACAATTGCATGAAAACAATTATGACGCGTCCACGGGACGCAGCGAACCCCGCGATCGACGCTCTCCGTCATTCTGTCTCACCATCCCTGCAACTCTACCCCGAATCTCTCCATGAACATCTCCAACCTCGCCACCGAAATTGAGATCCAAGACGGCAGCACGGTCAGCAAGACACTGCATCAGGATGACTCACTGAAGATCGTTCTGTTCGGCTTCGATGCAGGTCAGGAACTGTCCGAACACACGGCATCGGTTCCGGCCATCATGCACTTCATCGACGGCGAAGCCGACGTGACTGTCGGCAAGGATGCGTCCAAAGCCGGCCCGAACAGTTTCTATCGAATGGACGCGGGCGTCCCCCACAGCATCATGGCGAATCAGCCGACCAAGATGTTGTTGCTGCTGCTCAAGGGAGCGAAACCGAATGCCTAAGCCAGCGGCCAAGTTTTGTGACGATGACGGGCGAGACCAAGTCGCCGCCTACGACAAGATGCGAAGGAGGTGTCCGGTCGCGCTGAGTGACTCGCAAGGTTGGTCGCTATTCCGGCGGTCACCCGCAAGAACGTGTCGCCGGAGAGTTGCTGTATTGAAGGACAGCAGCACCGCACGCGGTGGAAGCGATCGAAGACACGTCGGTTTTGGTCGCGATTCTGTTGTCGGCATTGGTGATGGCCACGGGAATTGTCTCCCAATGCTGATCACACTGGGAGTTTGGCGGCACGTTATCAAGCGATAGCAAGTCGCATTATGATCCTCCGTACTGGAGTCTCGTCTTCCCCCTCGGTATGTACACAGCCCGCACTTACCGCGATGAGCAAGAATTCATGGCGATGCTGTTGGCCATGGCATCGCAAGCGTCCGGCGATGAATCTCGCGACGTCGTGATGAAAGCGCTTTCGCAGTACGCCCGTGACCACATGCACGATTGGTTACCGGCAGCCTTTTGGCAGAGGTGTAAAGCGACCCACCTGGAGTATTTCAGCGCGGTCTCGCAATGGCGATTTGTGTTTTGGCATACGCCGTCGGATTTGCACCAATGGCCGTCGGATCGGTTGCCCGAGAATCATCTCACGCCGATCACTGACCCTGGCGATCCGTATCAATGCGGGGCTCCAGGCCTGCATCAAATCAGGGTAAATGGAAGTGTGGAAGATGCGACCGGGGCACAGCAAGACGTTCTCAGCAACGTTGCGGCGTCATCCTGTTTGCCGGACACGCGAGCGTCGGTGACCTGCGTGCGGCGAGTGTACTATCGCGGTACCGTCAGCGCGATGATGTCGAGGTGGTAATCGGTATAGGATCTTAGCGTCCCGCGAGTCCATAAGACCACTCGGGTGTCGGATTCCGTGTTTGCAATGACCGGCCGCAGGTTGTCTACGCTGGAATCTTTCGTCAACGCGGTCCACGTCCAGGTCGCGCCCGAGTCACTGGTTGTGCCGGCGAACAGTTCCCAGTGTCGTTGTCCGTCGGCGCGACTGATCAGCGGCGTTCCGGAATTGGGGTCCGCGTTGGTGGAAATGACGGCGTAGTCGGGGTCGCGTGGATCGAGCGCAACCAAGCCCGTGTAGTCGTCTTCGCCGGAATACAATTTGGTTCCCGCATAGGCCATTTCGTGCACGTGCCAACGCGTTCCATCCCAGCGCCCATCGTAATAGCGGTGATCCAATCCGCCGGCACCGCGGCGATTGCGTGTGGCGGCGCCGTCGACCTGGACGGAAAACGCGACCCGCGGATGGCCGTTCGCGTCGATCTTGATGTCGCTGGCCCAGGCGACTCGGTCGGCCCGTCCCGCAAACACTTCGGTGAAGGCGCGCGGTTTCAGCGGTTGGCTGGTCGCCGACGGGGTCGCCAAGACGGTGCCGTCGGACGCCAATAACTTGCCCGCCTTGTAATAACCGTGATACAGGCTGTTGTCGTAAGCCCTCGGGTGGTCATCGGTGGCGATGAAGTGGATCTCGTCGTGGCCATGGCTCGCATAGCAAACATAAGGTCGCCGGCCGTCCATGCCCGTGTACCTTGGGTCGCTTCTTAGGTCGGCGGAAGTTCGCTGCATCAGTCGCCAGCCGTAGCTCCACGTCGACCCGCCGTCGTCGGAAATGTTGCAGTTGGGGTTGAAGCCGCGTCCGCGATGGAAATTAAAAATGCGATCATCTTCGCCGGGCAAGCGGTAAACATTGGAGTACGTGTAGCCCGCCCCGACATCAAACTGTTGCTCCTGAGTCCACTCGCTGAGATCGCCCGGACGAAGCGTGACCCGTGATCGCTGGAAATGATCGTTGCCATGTTTACCGTAAACGGCCAGCAATCGCCCATCAGCGAGCAGGCAGAGTCCCGCGACGGCATGGTCGTCACGTTGAAGCGTCGCATGCAGACAGAAATGCGAGGTTTCACCGCTCGACGGATTCAGTTTTGTCACGACCAGATCTCCGGCATTCCAATCCCCATGGTCATCGCCGGAAATGGAAGTGAAAAAGACTTTGCCGTCCCATCCGACCGCACGTTTTCCCTGAAACCAACACCATCCGCCGTTCTCTTTCACCATGATCGGCTCTGCTGCATGCAGGCAGCCGACCGAAAGCAACGTGAAGAGGGCGGCCAAGAAACCCGTCGTTTTCAGACGCGAAGTCCATTGATTGCACATGAAATCATCTAAAAAAGGACACGTCATCGCTAATCGCCACTGACACCGATTGCGGAGATTCAGTTTCGCTCGGCAGGTTCAGTGACGTCCCTGCAACCGATCGGCGTCGTTGGTCGCGTCGAGATGGGCGAGAAGGTTGGTCAAAAAATGGGTTGGTCAAAAAATGGGTTGGTCAAAAAATGAGAAAAGAGAAACAGCACACGAGTACATCTGTCTTCCTCCGGCGAAACTCTTCCTTTTTGGGCCCTTTCCACGTCGTCCAGCGGGCGTGTTGAATCAAATGTGGTGGCGTTCAGCGAGAAGTGTCAAAAAAGTTTCGTCAAACCGCAACGGTCATCCAGATCGCACTGGCCACGGTGCCGGCGACCAAGGTCCATCCGACACGCTTGAGGTGTTTGGCGGGCGGTGGCCAAAGCATCAAGTATAAACTGATTGCCAGCATCGGGAGCGTGACCAACGCAAGCGAATCGGTGAGGACGACAAGTCCGGTCGCGAGCGTGCTGAGCGACGCGATGGCCGACCAATGGACCGTACGCGAATTCCGTTTCTGGGCCGCGATCACGCCGCGAACGGCCATCGTGGTGGCGGCAAAACCGATCAGCCACGTCGTCCAGATTTCGAAGGCCTGGTTGGTGGGAATCGCTCCGGCCAACAGGATCGGCACACAGGGGACCGACAGTCCAACAACTCCCCACAATTGGCCGGGCAACGAGCGATGGGTCCCCGCGACGGCCAGTGCAAAACTGGTCGTTGCCAGGGCGAGGCATCCCAGCAGCGCGATTCGGACCGCCGCGGAACCCATGAACATTGCGGCGCTTCCGCAAAGCAGCGTCAGCGCGAGTAGGACGAACAAACGACGTGCTGCCGCGGGCGTGGAACGTTGCGCCCGCGAACCCCGATGCCCCCAAGCGACCAACAGCGGTTCGTGGGCCAAGAACCCGGTCACTCCGGCGATCGCAACGCAAACGCCCGCGACTGACGGGCCGGCGATCAGCAGCGATGTCGCGATCGGAATGCCCAGGATCGCGTACGCGCCGTGCTCCTTCGGTTTCAGCGTTGCCGCCGGAGTGACGGCGTCGGCCTTGGGGTTCGGTAACGTCGCGGTAGCCATGCTAGCTCATCACTGGTTTCTGCACGATCGTCCGTGAGCCTGTCCGCAAGGCGTTGGCGATTCGCTCGGCCGCTTTTTGTCCGCTTTCGATACAGCCCGGGACATCGACACCGTTGAGTGAGTTGCCAGCCAACGCGAGCGTCTCAAATGGTAGAAGTCGCTCGTTGATCTTGGCGATTCGATTCTGGTGGCCGACGTGATACTGCGGCATCGCATGCCGCTGTCGGGTGACGTGGCGCATCAGTGGTTCACCACTGATGTCCAGCAACTTCGCAACTTCCCAGTGCGCAAGTTCCACCAGCTGGATGTCGGGCAAACGCAGCAATCCGCTCTGGCAGGCACCGCCGATGACGGTCACACGGCGATTCATGATCGGATCCTCTTAAATCGTAGCCATTGCGTCAGGAGTGTAGGCACGTGCGCGGCTTCCGCCACAGACATGACGAAATTCATAGAACACCAGCATCGGGCTCTGGTCAAGCGACGTGCGGGACCGCAGATGAGACGGTCGCGTCGCAGCAGGTCTGGCAGCAATCATGGTCGTCAAACCGGTGGGCGGTCGGGGCATCGTTGTGTCTTGAGTCTAATGCAATGTGTATCTTTTGGTGTAGGAATAGGGCGGCAAAAACACGCGACGTATTGTCGCGTGTCTCGTCCTGGGGCAGGAAGCCCGCGGTGGTCGTGGCGTGTCTGGACCCCTCTGGGATTTCCTGCAAGGTCGCCAAAGCGACCACCCCGTCATTGCCCCGTCGGCCAAAACGCCTCCTGGCGCTTTTTCTAATCAGGTGAGACGCACGGCTTTGTTGCCGATCACGTTCCCGCTGACAACAGCGGCGGCCATCAATCGATTGCCGTGGAAGCGTGCGTCAACGAAGGCGAAGATGCCGCGCGGCTGTGACCGTCCGGACTACCAGGCGTACTCCTCATCGAGTTCGCAATTGCCCGGTGGATTGTTCGGATCGGGTTCGACGCTTCGCGAATTCGGTCCCGGGTTGGGACTCTCAGGCATCGACAGCGTCTCTAATCTGGTTCGACGGACCCCGCTGCGACTACTTGAGCCAGTGTTCAAAGAACGCGTAGATCATCTCGTTGGAATCGGCGTTGGGGGAATGGTCGGGGCGGTTGGTCATCATCACGCGATCGCTGTGACCGAGAACGCGGTTGACGGCGACGGAGTGATTGAGGGCTTGCCAGCGGCTGACCGGGTCTTCCGATCCGCCGGAAACCAAAAAGGGGCGTGGCGCCATCAAAGCGTGTAGTTCATGCAGGTCATGTCCTTCGGCGACTAGACGCGGATACAAACCGCGCGCCGGGTTGTCGTCCGTGATGACACCGCGTTTGCGCCAGGGTTTGGGATGAAAACCCAGGTACCACGGTTCCCAGTAATTCACGCTCGGTCGTGATTCATCGAAGACAATTCCCGCATCGGACCATGCAGCACAGGCGAACTTGTCGAACAGACACGACGCGAACATCGCCCACTTGCCGCCGAACGAATGACCGACGATGCCGATCCGTTTCGAATCCACATCGGGGCGATCGGCCAGCACGTGCCAGGAATTGGCCGCCGCGTAGCCAAGCATCGAAAGCGGTTGCACCTCCGCATCGTCGATCGACGGGTGATAAAGCGCGTACGTCTTTGCTTCACTCGCTTCGGTCGTGCCGATCGACAACGTGACAAAGCCGCGACGGGCAAGTTGCAGTGCAAAGTCACGATGCGGGTTGCCGTCACCGATCGCCGTTTCCGGTTCGTAGTAAACCGTCACGACTGCCGGGAACGGTCCCGCGCCGTCGGGTCGCAACAGATAGCCGGTCGTCGTCTCGGTCGGTGTCCAGCGGAAACGGATTTTCTGTTGGGTGAATCCATCGCGTCGCCGGGAGTCCAGTACTTCCACGTCGGGATCGGTGATCAACGGTGGCCACTTGCCGAGCAGGTCCTGCCAGGTCGACAAGATCTCGGATCGTCGGCGACGCCAATCTGCAGGAGTCTGCGCGCGTGATCCGTCGGCGAAGTCCAGCGGTGATTTGTCATTGCCCAGGTCGTCGGTGTACGCTTTCGGCGGCCGTGTGTAGGATAGCAGTTCGCTCGCGTGCGATGCCTCGGGAGCGCCCGTGCCGGCGAAAGTGGCGTGACGATTGGGGCGGTTCCATTTCAGCTTGGCGACGAAGATGCTGTTGTCGCTGCCGTGCTTTTCGACGCCCCGCGGCTGCATCCACTCGGTCACCGTCACCCAGGTTTCATCGGGTGAAACATCGACGACGCCAAAGTTGCCCAGCCGCGCGCCACGCTCGGGCACCAACACCTGTTCGCTGTCGCGGATCACATGCAGCGATTCCGGGTCGACACGGCCGATGAACAGGGGCGCGCGATGGCGAAAGACATGGTCGTTGTCGGCACCGCGTCGGGTGTAGACCAGGAATAGTCCGTCGCGATGGGTGACCCAGTGCTGTTGCGTGTTGTAGTTGCCCAGGTCGCTGCCATCGTCGAACGTCCAAGTCCGCTGGGGTTCGAAGTGCAATCCGTCGTCGCTGATGCTGACGTAGCCTCGCTCGTCGTTCCGCATGGTCAGATAGAATTTGCCGCCCCATCGCGTCAGCGAGGGTTCGTACAGGCCCCGTTTGATCGGAACCGTCAGCGCGTTGCCGACTTCAACGAAGTGCAGCGTTTCGCCATCGAAGCGGCAGCGACAGACCGCCGTGGAATATTGTTTCGTGTCCGGCGCTTTGAAGTAGAACGGGATCAAGACATCGCCGCCGGGCAGATCGACACGCTGCACGCTACCTGATCCGGCGTCTTGAAAACGCGGCTCGTCGGGCAGGTTGACGGTCTTCCATTTGGACCAACGCTCGGCCGGCGCGTCGTAGACGGCGTAGGCGATACCTCGTGGGCGAACATGCATCACTCGGTTATTGCGGTACCAAACCGATTGGCCGATGCCCAGCAATCGTTGGCTAGCGGCATGCCACTTGGGCTGGAAATCACAGACCGTCGTTTCGTCGCCCGGCTCAAGCAAGTGCGGCGCGATCGATGCGCCGGTGGGAAGGGCGTCCGACGGGCCGCCGACGGTCTCGCGAGCAAACGAGTCGATCGGCGCCAGGTCGGTCCAACTGGTTGCCAAATCGTCGGTCGTCGATGCGTGCAGTCGGTAAAAGACATCCGAACCGGTCAGCAGCAACTTCTGCGTCGTCATCACGACCAATGGATGATCGGAGTCGTTTCCTTGGACGCCGGGCGGAATTGCCCCGGCGCGTGCATGGACCCAACAGGTCTGGCCGTCGAAACCGCTGTGGGCCACCGTCCGCTCGAGGGTAAACGAGAGATCGTCGGCGCGCGCGGTGATGGCGAAGAGGGCAAGACAAAGGGGAAGGATGGAGCCGGTTTGAATGCGGGAAGACGGTGGGGAGGGGCCGAGGTGGGGCATGGCGTGATGGAGTGGGGAGTGGGCAGAATGATGGGGGCAAAACGATGGGGGGCCGGTGAATGATAAACAATCTTTGATGAAGATTTGGCGGAAGGCGACGTAAAGAGTGGCGAAATTGGGTTTGTGTCCCGGCGGAGACCGGCTGTCGAGAAAGCGTCGTGGGCGGTAGTCTGTCGGTCACGCAAAGCCGATACCAAGAATCGGTGCGTGAAGATTGTCTGTGTCCATCAGGAGCGCCGGTGTGCTGCAGCAAACGAAGATATGCATCGACCTGGATCGCTGTGAAACCGAATTCGATTTCATCAAGTCATGGGTCGAATCGGGGGCCGACGCGCTGATGATTCGTTGTGACCGCCAGACTGGCGATCGATGGCGGGAGGCGACCGAATGGGTGCGGGCGTTGGAACGCTCGGTTGGTCGACCCATTCCGGTGATCTTAGATCTTCCGAACGCGGAGTTTGCGGAGGGACTGTTTCGCGAAGGGGCAACCAACGAGGTCGATCTGATTGCGGTGTCGGCGGTCGGAGGAGGCGCGTCGATTCACAAGTTGCGAAATGCATTGAAAAGCAATGCGTCAGTCCCGCAGGTCGTTGCCCGGTTTGACGCGGCAGGCGCGTTCCAGGACATCGAGTCGATTGTGGACGCCGCCGACGCGGTCACGATCACATTGGAAGGATTGCAAAGCGTCGCTCCCAGCCAGTCGCCGGTCGTACAGAAGCAGATTTCACGGCATTGTCAGATTGCCGCAAAGCCTTGCCTGGTCCAACGTGACTCGCTGTGTCGTCTGGCAACGTCGCCGCACCAGCAACAACCCGACGTCTTTGATCTCGCCAACATTGTCTTCGACCACGCCGACGGTGTTTTGCTGAGTGCCGATCAGATCGACCGCTCGTCGGTTGTGCAGTCCATGCGTACGGTGCGCGGCATTCTGGTATCGGCGGAAGCCTACTTGGAAGTGACCGATCGTCCGGTCCGCGTCGGATTCGGGCAACCGCCCAACACGGCCGCGCTGGCCTATGCGATTCGTCACATTCTGAAGATGCAGGAGATCGCCGCGGTCGCGGTGTACTCGATGAGCGGAACGACCGCCCGCGTTATCTCCAAGAACTGGCTTGATGCACCGATCCTGGGGATTTCACCGAACCTGGCGACGGCCCGTCGGATGAGTCTGTATCACGGTGTCGCGTCGCACCATCTGGACAGACCGCTGGACACCGGAGAGGTGTTGAAGACCGCCGGGGAGCTTGCAAAACGGTGGGGCATCGCGGTTCCCGGCGATCGCATCATCGTCGTTTCGGGCCATCCCCATCAGACGCAGGAGCAAGCCAACGGGTTTGTCGTCGAAACGGTGGGATAGGCTTCCATCCTGTCAATCCAACATCGACAGGCTGGAAGCCTATCCCACTTCTTTAACTGAACTCGCCGCTGATGTATTGGCGTGTCTGTTCCGCTTGGGGATCTTCAAAGATCTGTTCAGTCTTTCCCATTTCAACCAGGTGCCCCGTCCGCTCGCCCTGTGAGGTGTCGACGTACAGGAATGCGGTTTGATCGGCAACGCGTTGGGCTTGCTGCATGTTGTGGGTGACGATCGCGATCGTGTACTTTTTCTTCAACTCCGTCATCAATTCTTCGACCTTGCGGGTCGCGATCGGGTCCAGCGCCGAACACGGTTCGTCCATCAACAACACTTGGGGTTCCACCGCGATCGCCCGCGCGATGCACAGGCGTTGCTGTTGGCCACCGGACAGCGACAGTCCGCTTTGACGCAGTTTGTCCTTGACTTCATCCCACAGCGCCGCGCCTCGTAAGGCTTTTTCAACGATCTCGTCGTAGTTTCCGCGATAGCCGTTGATCCGCAACCCGTAGGTGATGTTCTTATAGATACTCATCGCGAACGGGTTGGGTTGTTGGAACACCATGCCGATGTGGCGGCGTACGGCGACCGGATCAACGCCCGGGTGATAGATGTCATTGCCGCGGAACTGGACGTGACCTTCGAATCGGAAACCGCGGATCAGGTCGTTCATTCGGTTCAGGCATCGCAGGACGGTGCTTTTTCCACAGCCTGAGGGGCCGATGAATGCCGTGACCTCGCCTTTGCGGATCGGGATTCTGGTGTCGCGCACCGCTTTAAAGCTCCCGTAGTACAGTTCTTTCAGATCGCAATCGATGACGGCTTCGCCGGTCGTCGCGTCGGGTTTTGGGGCTTGGATCATCAGGGCAGGCTTCAGCGTTGTGGTGTGCGGACGGAGAATGATTTTCCGGCGAGATTGACGACCAGCACCATCAGGACCAACACCAGCGATGCGGACCAGCACAGTTGCACTTGGTTTTCAAAGGGGACGCCGGAAAAGTTGTAGATCAGAACCGCCATCGAGGCGGTCGGTTGATGGAGGTCGAGTTGGTTGTTGGTCACGACCCAGTAATTGCTGAACAGTGCGGTGAACAACAGCGGTGCGGTTTCGCCGGCCGCACGCGCGATCGCCAGCATCACGCCGGTCAAAATGCTGGGCATCGCCGTGGGAAGCAAAATCCGTATCACGGTTTGCGTGTGTGTCGCCCCCATCCCGATCGATGCTTCGCGCATCTTGCTGGGCACCATCCGGATTGCTTCTTCGGCGGTTAGCATGACGATCGGAAGCATCAAGATCGACAATGCGACGCCACCAGCCCACGCCGAGAACCCGCCCATCAACATCACCACCGCGCCGTAGGCAAACACTCCGGCCAGGATCGACGGGAATCCGCTCAACACTTTCGCGCAAAAGCGGACGACGGTCGCCGTTCGGCTATTCGGCCCCAATTCGGCCAGAAAGACCGCGGCCAGGATTCCAAAGGGAACGCTGATCAATCCCGCGACGCCGACCATCACCAGTGTCCCGACCAACGCGTTTCCGAACCCGCCACCTTCCTCGAACGGTGCCGGCGGAAGAGACCAGAAATTGGACGCCGAAAGGTTGGATCCGCCGCGGTAAAACAGCATGAAAATCACCGAGAACAGCGGCACCAACGCAAACACGGTCAGGACGGTGACCAGCAGGCTGAGGAAGATGCTCAGCAGGACTCTTGGTTTCCGCAACGATCGTTGCAATTGGAGGATCGATGTTTCGCCAGGTAGCAATGCTTCGATGTCTTGGCGGGTCTCAGGTCCCTGGAGCACTTCGTTCATCAATTCAGCCCCTTCAAGCCTGACGTGGCACGCTGCAGGATCAAAGCCCCGAACATGTTGACGATCAGCGTGATGGCCATCAGCACCAATCCGGCATACATCAGCACGGCAACCTTGTTCTCGTCGCCGCCCGCTTCGGCAAAGTTGTTCGCCAGCAACGATGCGAGTGTGTTGCCCGGGGAAAACAACGAGACGCTGATACGATTGGCGTTGCCGATCAGCATCGCCAGGGCCATCGTTTCGCCCAGGGCACGCCCGAACGCCAACACGACGGCGCCAAAAATCCCGCCCGCCGCGGTGGGCAAGATCACGGCGAGAAGGGTTTCCCAGCGTGTCGCGCCGAGTCCATACGATGCTTCGCGAAGCTTCGGAGGAACCGTCGCCAGGGCATCGCGGCTGATCGCCGCAATCGTCGGCAGGATCATCACCGCCAGGACCAGCGAAGCAGGCAACATCCCGGGACCGCTGAGCGGTGTTGAGAACGGTGGGAACCAGCCCATGTGTTCGTGTAGCCAGTTGCAGCCGCCGCGAATCATCGGGATGACGACGAAGATCCCCCACAAACCGTAGACGACGCTGGGGATCGCGGCCAGCAATTCGACCAGGTTCTTCAGCAACGTCTCACAGGCCGCCGGCAATTTGCCCAGCACTGGATGAAGATGCAAACCGACCAGCTTTAATCCGTTGTAAACCACACCGCCGAGGTAGCTTTCATTCAGAAAGATCGCCACCGATACGCCGAACACCGTGCCGATCAACAACGCAAGAAGGGAGCTGTAAAGCGTCCCCCAGATCTCTGGCAGAATCCCGTACTCGCCGGTGTTCGGGTCCCAAGTCGTCCCGCTCAAAAAGCCGAGCCCCTGACGTTGCATCGCGGGGGCCGAATTGCTGCCGATTTCCCAGACGATGTAAAAAACGACGACGATCGTCAGCCAAGCAAACAGAAAACTGACGGTGCGAAACGTCCGGTCGGAAAACCGTTGGAACGGCGACGGCGGGCGTGCGATTTCTTGTGGGGCGTTGGTGTCCATCTCATTGATGTCGTCGGTAGAATCTGACTGCGATAGCGAGATGGATGTCTAAGTCGCCGAAGCCGGCGCAGAAACGGTGATGCTGTCCAACGCCGCTTGGACTTGTTCCACTACCGTTTCCGGCAACGGGATATAGCCCAACTGCTCGCTCGATTTCTGACCTTCGGTCAAACAGTACGTCAAAACGTCCTTGAGCGCTTGGACCGTTTCCGCATTCGGATAGGTCTTGTAACAGATGATCCAGGTGTACGTGACGATCGGGTAGGCATCGTCGCCTTCGGGGTCCGGCATCCAGGCAATCAAGTCTTCCGGCATCGCGACCGACGCCATCGCCGCCTGGGCCGACTCGATCGAAGGCTTGATGAACGATCCCGCTTTGTTTTCCAGCGAAGCCATCGCCAGCTTTGCTCCGACGGCGTAACCGAACTCGATATATCCGATCGATCCCGGTGTGGTGTTGATGCTGGCGGTCACGCCCTCGTTGCCTTTGGACTTGGTGCCGACCGGCCAGTTCGGCGCTTTTTCGACACCGACCGACTCGGAAAACTCCGAGTTGATTTCCGCCAGATGTTTCGTGAACACGTACGTCGTACCGCTACTGTCGGATCGGACGACCACATTGATCGGTTGATCCGGCAACTCGACGCCTTCGTTGGTCGCCACGATCGCCGGATCGTTCCACTTGGTGATCTTGCCCAAGAAAATATTGACGTAGGCTTCGCGCGAGAGCTTGAGTTCGTCGACACCTTCCAGGTTGTACGCCAACACGACGCTGCCCGCCGTCATCGGCAGCAATTGAACACCGCCATCGACGCTTGCCATCTCATCGGGTTTCATCGCCGCGTCGCTGGCACCAAAGTCCACGGTGCGGTCGATCACCGATTTGACGCCTTGTCCGCTTCCGACCGATTGGTAATCGATTTGGACGTCGTCATGGGAGTTGCTGTAGGCCTTGAACCATTTGTTGTACAGCGGAGCAGGGAAGCTGGCGCCGGCGCCCTGAAGCTTGACAAAGTTCTCGCTGCCGCCGGACCCGCATCCCTGTGTCAGCAACAACGCCGTGACAAGACTTGCGGAGGAGATAAAGCGATGGATGCTCATGCTGGTTCCTGCGTGATTCTGAGCCGCAACGTTTTGGGGCGACACATCGAGAGGACGAACGGATCAAGGTTCGTGGGCCCCAATCACAAACGATCACCTCGTCTGCGACGGCCACTGACCGAGCATCGTTCTAGGTCGACTCAACCAATCCGACAATGATCGCGGATCGAACAACATGGAATCTTCACAGTGGCCGATGTGCAATCGAAATGTGAAGATTGCGTGAAGTGACGAGTTGTCTCACATCGGGCCGTTTGGGCCATCACCCACACCGAACACACCGCCTCAACGAAGGCTTCCTGCCCGGGAGGGGTTTGTCTTAACTTGGTGCCCATACCCCTCGCTTCGCTCAACCCTTTTGTCAGGGTCAAAATAAAACGCTCGGGACCCTGCCGTCACAGCCGCCCGGCCAGCAGCTTGTCGGCGGCCTTCTCGGCGGCTTGCATCACCTCGGCGATCGTCACACGCCCGCCGTCGCGTTTTCGGCTTTCCGCGGCGGCTTCCATGAACGCGTACAGTTCGATCGTCTCGTTCGGATCGATCGGAAGCTCGCGGGTGCGGAAGAACTTGGCGATCTGGACGACCAACGGTTTGTAGCCGCCGTAGTCTCCGATCGGTGCGATGCCTTTTTCTCCCATTGCGGTTCCGCCGTAACCGGTTTTCCCTTCGCGGATGCCGTGATAGGTTCCGATCCGACCGCCCGACCAGACACCCACGACCACTTCGCGGCCTGGGGTCAGCGTTTGGCTGACGCTCTGGCAACCGGCGCCCATGCACGTGTACAGCGATTCGACGCCGTGGATGCCGTACCAGAACAGATCGGTGTGTGAGGGTTCGGTCGACGCGGGGCTGTAGGCGTTGCAGCCCAACACGCGGCCCACCTTGCCAGCGCGAATCGCTTGGGCGCCTTCGCTATAACGCAGTGAAGAACTGGAAAACATCGGCACGCCAAAGTGTTCCGCCGCACGATAGATCGCGACGACCTCGGCCAGATTCGATGCCACCGGTTTGTCGATGAACACCGGCTTTCCGGCTTTGAACACGGCGAGCGCCTGATCCAAGTGTGGTTTTCCGTCGTTGGTTTCCAATAGCACACAATCCACTCGGTCCAGCAGATCGTCGAGCGAATCGACGATCTCGATTCCCATCTCCTTCATCTGCTCGGTGTACTTCGGAATGCGGCTGTAACTGGATTCGATCGTGCGACTGCCGTAGGGATAGGCCGCGACGACGCGACAGTTCTGCATTTCGGGATTCGCCGGTTCCGCATTGAAGGACTTGGTGAATGCCGGGACGTGTGACGTGTCCAGTCCGATCACGCCGATGCGGAGCGTGGTTTCGGCCGGCGGGGCATCTTGGCCGTTGGCGACGGACGTCACGGCCAGTGTGATCGCCAGCAGGGTCGCGACGCTTCGTCGAAGGTAGAGAGGTGGGGGAACCACGCTCTGGCGAGCGTAGCTACGATGGTGGGACATGTCTTGGTTTGCGTCGCGATGGAGGGATTTGAATAGGGTTTTCATCAGACCACCGGCTCCCATCCCTTGGCGTATTCTCGTGACCAGAGTTGGTTCGCGGCCTCGTTGTTCTGCGGCCGGCCGTCGCTGGCGTCGGTGTGCAGTACGCTGGACGTGCGATAGGCGATGTTGCCCAGGTGACACAGCAGGGTGCTGCGGTGGGCGATTTCGATGTCGGCGTTGGTGCGATGGCCGTCGCGAACGGCGGTGATGAAGTCGTCGAAGTGATCCTTGTCTCCGCCGGCGCCGTTGCCGCTGGCGACTTCTTTGCGTTGCATGTCGTATTGGGTGTATCCCGCATTACGGATCACGATCGTCCCTTCGGTTCCGTGGAAACTGATGCCGAATCCCGAGTCGTGCGGCCCCAAAGGAGACCAACTGAGGCCTTCCCAGGTGATCGTTTTGTTTTCGGGGAAATCAAACGTGACCATCATCGTGTCGGGCGTTTCCTGGTCGTCTTCGTGACGGTACTTTCCGCCGCCGGCGGTGACGCGCGTGGGGAATTCGACCTGCATTCCCCAGCGGGCGACATCCAGACCGTGGACGCCGTTGTTGCCCAGTTCGCCGTTGCCCCAGTGCCAATGCCAGTGCCAGTTGTAATGCACGATGTTGTCTTTGAAGGGACGATCCGGCGCGGGGCCTTGCCACAATCGCCAGTCCAACCACGACGGCACGGGGGCGGGTTTGCCGACGCCGATCGGACCGCGGCGGTTGTTGTACCAGGTGCGGCAGTACAACGCCTTGCCGATCGCTCCGCTGTGAATCTTCTGGACGGCTTCGGCGATCCCGGGCCAGCTGCGGCGCTGCGTCCCCATCTGCACGACTCGATCGTTTTTGCGTGCCGCCGCGATCGCCATCTCGCCTTCGGCCGGCGTGTAGCTGCAGGGTTTTTCGACGTACACGTGCTTGCCCGCGCCGCAGGCCATGATGGTCGCCGGGGCATGCCAGTGGTTCGGTGCGGCGCAGATCAACGCGTCGACGGATTTGTCATCCAGGATGCGGCGAAAGTCCTTGACCGTTTCGGTCTTCGTCGATTGTTTCTCGTTGACGATCTTTGCCGCCCGCTCGGCCGCCCGCTCATCGACGTCACAGATGTACGCGACGTCGACTTGTCCGCTGGCCAGCATGCCCTTGACGATCGCACCGCCACGACCGTTGACGCCCATCACGCCGATGGAAAGTTTTTCCGAAGGTGCCGCGGCGGCTGGTTGTTCTTGGGCATCCAGGCGGCTGGACAGGCCCAGCGCGGTCATCGAAGCGGCGCCGGTTTTCAAAAACAGCCGGCGGTCACGTTGCAAGGTTTCAAAATCGTTCATTCAAATCAATCCGGTACAGGTGGGAAAAAGGTGGGATAGGCTTCTAGCCTGTCACGTGCTGGATCGTTTCAAACTGGAATGACAGGCTGGAAGCCTATCCCGCGGGGGATGACAATCATATGGTTTGTCGCGTGCTTCATGCGGTCAGTTCGGGGATGGGTTTGCCGTGGTCGACGATCGGCGTCGGGCGTCCGTTGAAGTCTTTGATGAACACTTTCGATGCATCGATGCCCAGGTGGTGGTAGATGGTGGATAAAAAGTCGCCCGGACCACAGCGTCGATCGATGGCGTCTTCGCCGCGTTTGTCGGTCGCGCCGATGAAGCGACCGGTTTCGATCCCTCCGCCCGCCCACAGGTTGGAAAACGCCCGCGGCCAGTGATCGCGTCCGGGTTGTTTGGTTCCCGACGGGGCGCTGGCATTGCCGGCGCCGGTGCTGGGTTGATAGTTGATCTTCGGTGTGCGGCCGAATTCACCGGTCACCACGACCAACACGCGTTGGTCCAATCCACGCTGGTGCAGGTCTTCGATCAACGCCGAAACGGCCTGGTCATACGCCTCGGCACGAAATCGCAGCGCGTCAAAGACGTGGTGGTTGACCGCGTGGTCGTCCCAGTTATTGACTCGGCCACAAAGCGGACCTCGCAAGCTGGTCGTCAACACGTCCACGCCGGCTTCGACCAGTCGCCGTGCCAACAGCAGTTGTTGTCCCCAGGTGTTGCGGCCGTACCGGTCACGCGTCTGATCGTCTTCACGCGTCAGGTCAAACGCTTCTTTGGTTTTGGGGTTCGTCAACAACGTCAACGCTTGGGCTTCGAACTGATCGAGCGCGCCGAGTTCGCCGTAGGTGTCAAAGGCGCGGTGCAGCGTGTCCAGTTCTTGCCGCAACGTGGTCCGGCGTTTCAATCGCTCGACTTCACCTTTGTCGCTCAGTCCGATATTGGGAACGACAAAGTTGGGCGCGTTCGGATCGCCGGTGACCGAAAACGGCGAATACGCGTCTCCCAGATAGGCCGGGCCGTTGTACGTCGTCGGCGGATTAATTCCGACATACGCGGGCAGCGGGTTGGTTCGCGGCCCGTCCATCGATCGCAGGTAATTGGCCACCGACATCCAGTCGGGCAGTCGCGGCTTGGGTTTGTCGCGGGTGTCGCTGTCACCGGACAGCAACTGCATCGAACCGGCAGGGTGCCCGCCGGCGCCTTGGTACATGCTCCGCAGCACCGTGAACTTGTCGGCGATCGCGGCCTGGCGGGGCAACAATTCGGTGAAGTGCATGCCGGGCACTTTGGTGGGAATCGTTCCGAACGGGCCGCGATACTCGCTGGTCGCCAACGGTTTGGGGTCGTAGGTGTCGATATGGGAACAACCGCCGGGTTTCCACACCATGATCACCGCGGTCCGCTTTTGGGGATCTGTTTGGTTCGACTCCGCCGCACTGGCGGCGCGCAGTCGCAGGATGCCCGGCAGCGAGACGCTTGCCATCCCGGCCAGTCCCAGTTTCATAAAACTGCGTCGCCGCTGTGGCAAGCCGTGAGTTGGCATTCCGGGAGTCTGGCTACCGCAATCGTCACACTCGTGATGGATCATTTCGTCGCCTCGGCGGGGACCACGTGAATCGAAATCGGTTTGGAAACGTAGATGTCAACGATGTCTTTGGGCTTGGCATCACCGCGCGCGTACTTGGCAACCGCGCCGCCGTAGAACGCGATGGTGTGATCACCCTGCGGTGTCTTCAGTCTTGCGAGGTCCAAGGTCACCTGGGATTGGTCTTCGGTCAGCGACAAATCAAAACGCGCGTTGCGTTCGAATGCCGCGCCGAAGGTTTGCAGCGCCATCGATTTCCCCGAGAAATCGCCGCGTCGGATCAATCGCAACGGGATCGTCAGCTTCCCGCCGGCCTCGACCTGCCACACCTTGTCTTCGGCGGCTTCGATCGACAGCCCGGCTTGTTCGATCCCGCCGACGGAAACCGGAATCTGATCGACCAGCCGCGGATCCGGGATTTCGCTCTTGGCATTCGTCACCGGCCATTTCATCGACGCCCAATGGCAGTGTCGCACCACATCCTGGCCGTCGATGGTCGCACGGCCGAACAGGTCGGCCATCTGCAACCCGCGCGGTGCGTTGGCGGCCGCACTGACCAGCATGATGCCGCGAGTTTTCCCGGCGGCGATTTTTAGTCCGGTCGCCGTGACGCCTTCGGGAAGGTTGTCGAAAAACAGTTCGATCTCGCCATCAAAACCGTCGCGGCGGACGACCACAATTTCAAGCGGCATGACCGCGCCGCCACGCAGCGCGATCGGTTTGCTAAGCGCGTTGCGATCCCCGTTGCGAAGTCCCATGTGCAGGGCCCAGCCGACGAGGGCAAAATCGGGCGCCGCCTTGCGGACGATCATCCGATAGCGATTGGCCGGATCGTTTCGCGTGCCGCCGAACAAGTCGGTGACGCGAATCCGGTACGTGCCGTCTTCATTGATTTCGAATTTCCCCAGCGCGTCCGAGGAACCGGCGTTGTAGGGCGGACCGTCATAGGAGTAACCGTTGGAGGACCGTTTCACGGGGCTGGGGATGTCGGCCAGTTCTGCGACATCGACGACCTTGCCGCCGTTGATCACACGTTGCACGACGACGGAGGGATCGGTCGGGCGACCGAGTCGTTCCGATGCGACTTCGACCCACCACGTTTCCCCTTTCTTGGCGGTGAACTGATACGTATCCACATCCGCGGCGGGAAAGAAACTGCCGCCGACATCGCAGGGCAACGTGATCCCCATCGCCCCATCGTCGACCGCTGCCAGTTCGGACTCATCCGCGGCGGGAACGTCATCGACACCGGGCGGGGGCCAGGAAAATGAGTTTACGCTTTTGGTCGCGGGTAAACGTGTCACGACGGCATCGGCGGTCGCTTCGGTCAGTGCCAGGCGAAAGAAGTAGTGAGGTCCGCCCTTGAACGTCAGGTCATGAACCTTGACGTAATAGCGACCGTCCTGGGGCGCGGTGAAATCGATGATGCCTCCGCGTCGCTCCACGATCAGATCACTGCCGCCGGCATCGGCGACGACCAGCACCGGGTTCATTTTCGAATCGATTCCCTTGGCGACACAATCGACAATGATCCGTTGGTTTTGCTTGGCATCAAACGCATAAAAATTCACCGAGCGGTCGACCAACGTGGCATTGACGATCGAACCGATGGGGACCTCCAACGCGGTCTCCAGCGAAGTGCTGGGGCCGGTCTGAGTGACTTCGGGGACGTCGCTGACCGAAAATGCGCGGGCCGAGGAGATGCCCAGCCCGGCCATGATCCGCGCGTCGTAAACGCCCGCCGCGCAATCCTTGGCGATGCGAACCAGGAACGTGTCGGCCACGACCGTGCCGTCGTCACTGAGTTTGGGTGTCGCGATGATTGATGGATCGGAAAAGATCAACTGCTCGCTGCCGTCGAGCGATTGACCGGTGACCTTGACCTCGATTTCCGTCCCTGCTTGGCCACCCATCGGCATCGTGGTCAACAACCTCGGCGCCGGCAGACACACCGACTGTGCGTGCAGCAACGTGGGCAGGCAAAGCAACGCGGTAGCGCCCAGCCAAGCACCCGGCAATATGCAGCGACCACCACGCGGTGAAATGCGACGCAAGGGCAGGGGATCGGTCATCGGAATCATCCAATCGGTGGTCGGCGAAGGGTGGGATAGGCTTCCAGCCTGTCATGCGCTGGAAGGTTTTGGGTAGGGATGACAAGCCTGGAAGCCAATCCCAGATTAATGGTTAAACAAAAACTCTTTGGTGTTCAGCAGCGCCCAGGTCAGGTCTTGCAGGTTCTCGCGGAGCGTTCGGGTTTCATCGAGTGGTTTGCCGTCGGCGCCGGTTCGTGGTTCGTTGATGTATTGCAATGCGGTCGCGAGTTCGGATTCGCTGGGGGCACGGGCAAAGGCCGCGAGATACAGCTCGTTGATTTTCTCAGCCGCGGACGTCTTTTCGCCGATCAATCGATTGATGCGTCCGCCGCCCGCGGCCAGTTTTGATTTGATGTCGCCGGCGTTCATCAAGTGCAAGCTTTGCGCCAGGCTGCCCGATTGCACGCGTTCGCACTCGCACACGCTGGTCGCTTCGGGGCGACCGAACACACGCAAGAACGGAGACGCTTTGTTGTAGCTGTTGTCCGGCAACGCGACCGCCCGCGTTCCGATCGGCAGGTTGGCAAATGAAGTTTGCGCCCCGGTGACTTGGTCGATCGCATCGAGCATGACTTCGGCTTGCAACCGTTTGGGGTAGAACCGCGAGTAGTTTTGGGAGTCGACCAGATTGTGCTCGTTGGGAATCGCACTCAATTGATACGCTTTGGAATTTGTGATCGCGCGAATCAGTGCCCGCAGGTCGAATCCGCTGTCGACGAAATGTCGTTCCAACGCACCCAGCAATTCGGGGTTGGTCGGCGGGTTGGTGTCGCGGATGTCGTCTTCCGGTTCGATCAGCCCGCGGCGGAAGAAGTGTTTCCAGTAACGATTGACCAGGGACTTGGCGAAGAACGGGTTGTCCGGGTTGGCCATCCAATCGGCCAGTCGAAGCCGGGGGTCTTCGTCCGGCGGAATCTCGCCGACCGAATCACCGAGTGCCGCCGGGGGCACCGGTTGGCCGTTCTTCATGTTGACCGCTTGGGCCATGCCCCGCTGGTGAAAGATCAAGTCCTCGCCGGCGGTGTCGGTGGGTTTTCGCCCGATGCGGCTGAAGAACGCCGCCAGCGAATAGTAGTCTTCTTGGCTCCAGCGTTCGAACGGGTGATGATGGCACTGGGCACATTGCAGACGCACGCCGAGGAACAGTTGCGCGACGTCTTCGATTTGTTGTTTCGGTTCTTTGACCCGCTTGTACCAGGCGACCGGAGGATTGGCGATCACCGTTCCCGTGGCGGCCAGCAACTGGCGAACCAGTTGGTCGTACGCTGTTCCGGCCAGCAGGTTGTCGCGGACCCAGGCGTGGAAGGCAAAATTGGACGTGATGTCACTCGCATCGTCACGGCGATTCTTCAGCAGCGCCGTCCACTTGTTGGCAAAGTAATCGGCGTAGTCGGGGCTTCGCAGCAAGCGATCAATGGCCGTGGCGCGTTTGTCAGCCGCGTCGTCGGCTGCGAACGCCCTGGCCTCTACTTCGGTCGGCACGCGTCCGGCGATGTCCAAGCTGACGCGCCGCAGAAAGGTGGCGTCGTCACAAACCTGCGACGGTGGAATGCCGAGTTGTTTTAGATTCGCAAAAACCAGTTCGTCGATAAAGTTGTTCGGCGGCGGAGGTGTGACCGGTTGGCCGAGGGGGATGGAGGCGTTGTAGACGGCGACGCGGTCTTGGTATCGCACCATCACGGAGACCTTTCCCGGCAGGTCCAGCGCGGTCACCTGTCCCGATTCGGTGACGGTGGCCATCGCCGAATCATTGGATTCAAACAGGCTGGTCTTTGTCACGTCGCGGGTCGATCCGTCGGAAAACGTGGCGATCGAACGAAGGTTCAAACTTTCGCCGGGAAGGAGGGTTCCGGTGGCCGGTTCGATGGCGATCGCGACCAAATCCGGATCCGCGGCCGGTCGGTACGGTGAACCCGCTTGGATCCAACGCAGCAGCGTGTTGTAGTTTTTCGAGTCCTTTTCGATCCGCACGCCCCCGCCGTGAGGGACGTCGCCGGCCGCTTTGGCAAGCAGCAAACTGCGCGGGGGATCGAGCGGAAACAGGCGTCGACCGCGACCTTCCCGAACCAGGTGTTGGTAATCTTCCAGGGGTTCAAAGCCCAAAAGCGACAATTGAAATCCGTTCTGCCCGCCGCCGGCCTTGGCGTGACAGACACCCGCATTGCAACCGGCTTTGGTCAGCACGGGCACGACATCGTTGACGAAGCTGACCGGGTCCCCTGGCGTCTGTGCGACACAGGGGGCAGGGCGTTGGATGAGCAGCAGGCCCAGCGCCAGGATGGCTGGCAGCAGCCATCGTTGGATTCGATTGTGGTCAGACACAGTGGTCATGGGCCGAGCGGCGGCAGGGGGGGACAACATCGCGTTGTTGAAGTGGGAGGGGACATCAGTCTACCGTGTTCGGGTCACCGCGTCCAATTTTGAGCTGCGGACGAAATCATCGCTTCGAGAGATTCTCTAACTGGACAGCACCACTTTGGCGTAGCTACGCTCGCCAGAGCGTGGAACACCCCGGGAGTCCACCTTCTGGCGAAGGTAGCTACGTTCGACCGGCGATTCACGCTGTTTCTTGAGCAAAGTGGCGCTGTCCAGCGAAAGCGGTCTGCGACGTGGCTGTCGTAGCTATCGATGAGATCCGTCGATTGGTCACCGAAATCCCCCCCCAATCGTTCCGCTAGTTCGTCTATACTCGTTCACTATCTGTTTCGGGGGTTTTGCCGGCCGTAATTGCGGTGGGTGTTCCAGGGGTTTTAGGAAGGCGGTTTGATGCGGAAAACGGTATCCAAGTCGAGGGCGCCACGCGGAACGGTCCGCAAGAGGAGGTTATCGAAACCACAGCGCCGACGGCTTTCGCATGAGAAGCTGGAACGCCGCGATCTGCTCGCGGCGCAGGTCTCGGGCACGCTCTGGCACGACGTCAACCAGAACCAGACCCAGGACGTCGGCGAGCCGGCCCTTTCGGGATGGCAGGTGTTTGTCGACAGTGACCAGAACGGGCGCTACAACGTCGGCGAGCCGCTGGCGTCGACCAATGCGTCGGGCGGATACGCTTTCACCGGGCTGATGGAAAGCCAGGAGTACTGGGTGGGTGCGATCGAACCCTCGTTTTGGAACCAGAGTTTTCCGAGCAACGGAGTGGGGGAATCGCCTGGCGAACCGGTCGACACCAATGACGCGGTCTACTTTTCTCAGCAGTGGCATTTGAGCAATCCGTCGGGCGTCGACTTGAACGTGCTCCCGATCTGGCAGACCGGTTACAGCGGCGACGGTGTAACGATCGGGATTGTTGATTCCGGAGTCGATCCCAGCCATCCGGACCTTGTGCATCCGTTGCAGGACGAACTTGGACTGGACCTCGTGGGGGCTTCGCCGGGAACGGTCACCATCACCACGGTCGATAGTCTTGGCATTCCGGACACCGGGACGCAGGTCCGGTCGGACGCACACCTTGAAGGGCTGGAAGAGATTGCGGGGCTGACGGTTGCCGACGTCGATGTCGAAATCCAAATCACTCATGCACGGCCCGAGGATTTGTCGATCGAATTGCACAGTTTGGGCAAGTCGCTTCCTCTGGCTTACAGTGGCGGCACGTTTACGAGTCCGCAATTGTCAGATCACTTTGACGGCGAGAACCCGAATCCTCTCTTTTGGTCACTGCAACTGACCGACACCGTCAGCGGCGAGAGCGGAACGCTCGATTCGTGGTCGCTGATTTTCGAAACAGAATTCGACGGTCACGGCACGGCGGTCGCCGGGCTTGCCGGGGCGGACGGGTTGTTCGGAAGTTTCGGTGTCGCTCCGCGCGCCGGCTTGGTCGACATTCGCTTGTTGGGCGCAAACGAAAATGCCGATGAGGTCACTGCCCTGTCGCACCAGGCTGACACCATCCGCGTCTACAACAACAGCCGCGGGCCGAGTTTCCTGCTCGAGAGTCTATCGCCGGTCGATGCGGATGTTGAGGCGGCGATCAGAACCGGGGTCGACAACGGAAACGTCTATGTTTTCGCGGCGGGAAACGAACGCCAAAGTGCCATCAATATCAACTACGACGGACTTGCCAACCTCCGCGAAGTCATCAGTGTTGCCGCGGTGGACCAAAGCGGCGAGATCGCCGATTACAGCACACCGGGCGCGGCGGTGCTGGTCAGCGGCCTGGCAGGCTCTGACGGCGACGTTTTTACCTCCGATCGGGTCGGCGAATCCGGTTACAACCGGGTGGCCGACAACTCCGACGGAGATTCGTTTCCCGATACCGACTATACCAGTACGTTCAGTGGCACCTCCGCGGCGACGCCGATGGTGTCGGGTGTGGTCGCGCTGATGCTCGAGGCGCGGCCGGAACTGACCACCCGCGACATCCAGCACATCCTTGTCAATACCGCGCGGCCGACCGACGTCACCAATGCGGGATGGGCCCGCAACGGCGCGGGACACCTGGTCAGTCACGATTTCGGATTCGGTCTCGTTGATGCGACCGCTGCGGTCGAAGCGGCCCGCCGTTGGACGCCGCTCGGCCCGGATTCCGAATCAAGCATCACCACGGGAACGATCGAGGTCGGTGAACTCGTTGCCGAAGGCGGCACGGCCGTGGTGTCATCCGTCTCGGTCGATCAACCGCTTTCGGTCGAATGGGTCGAAGTCGAATTCAACTACAGCGGTGACATCGATGTCTCGCGAGGTGACCTATCCGTCGTTCTGGTTCACGAAGATCCAAGCGGCCACGTCACTCGATCGGTTCTGGCGGAACTGAGAACGGATTTCGGCGAGTACCAAAACTGGCGTTTCACCTCCGCGCGACACTGGGATGAATCGTCGCTCGGGACGTGGCGTTTGGAAGTACGTGACCTGAATGACGATCCCGCGATCGATGACGTCGGAACGTTCGATTCTTGGAACCTGACCCTGTTCGGCACGGAGCCTGGGCAGCAGCCTCAATTGCCGTGGCATCGCTTCGTCACCTCGGCGGATTCGACGCATCCGGGGGTGAACTTCGCCTTCTCCAATCCGTCGGATTTCCAGGGCCATGCCGGCGACGTCATCACGGTGGATCTGCATGACGCGGGATTCGACAGTTTTTTCCAATCCGCGTCGCTGACCGGTGTCAACGCCGACAAGGCACAGTTGCGGACCACGATCGATGGCGTGCCGTTTACCGAAAGCGGAGTGCTGTACCTGATCCCCGATCCAGGTTTCAGCGGAGTGATCAGCGGCGAGGCGGTGATCAATGGCAACCCACAGCCATTTTTCGTCGCCGTGGACGAGGGCCATTCGCACTTGGGGGTGGACCGGATCGTCCCGGATTCGACAACCGAACTGGGGGCGTTGCGGATTCAACAACGACTCCGATCGCTTGGGTTTGTTGATCAGGACGGAAACCTGCCGGCGCTGACCGGAGTGATCGATGCCCCAACGCAGTGGGCCCTTGGTCTATTCAACGCGGCCAACACCGACACGCCGCTGCAGGCCTTCGGCAACATCGTCCGTCACGACTTGCTCAACTCGCTCGACGCACCGCGTTGGCGTGAATTGTTCGAAGTCCCGGGCTTCACCGTCCTGGACACGCTCGGCGGTCAGGAGCAGACGGAAGACTGGGCGATCGATTGGGCGCAAGCGATCGTAACCAAGGCCGGGGCGACGCTGCCGCCGGGCGTCGAATTGAAACTTCGCGCCGCCAGCGAACCCGAAGGCGGCGACCACGGTTTCCATCAGAATGAGGCGATCGGTTCGCACCATGCCGGGCTGGATTTGGATTTCGAAACCGATTCGACCAACTCCACGGCACAACCGTTTCTTGCGACCGTCCAACATGATGGCGAGAGATACGTTCGCGGTGCCGGCAATCAGTTGATCGTCTACAGCGGCGGATCGTACAGTCTTGCCGCGGACACGGCGGCCAATCGAGCGAGTGCGGTTCGGCTGCAGATCGAAGCGAGTCCGGACAGTCCGCTCAGCGCCTGGGACAACCGTGAAACGTTGCTCGGCATCCGGCCCTTCATCGTCAGCAATCCGCTGATTGCTTACGACCTGGATTCGGTCCGCTCGCAAATCCTCGCGCTGGCCCTGACGCAGGCCGCGGCGGGACCGTCGATCGCAGGCATTTTCTACAACGATCCGAGAACCTGGTTCGACGGCTTTAACGCCGACGGTTCGATCAATTGGAATGGTGACGGACTGACCAGCGTCGTCAAGTTCAGCGACAACGTCGGCACGACGCCGGGATTGAACGGGATCGTTCATGTCGATCTGATTCCGCCGGTCCGCGACACCGCGATTGCTGCGCAGCAGAAGGACGCGCTGATCGAAGGGCTGAACCTTTTTGCATCGCTCGCGCAGGAAGCGACCGAATTTGGGCCGTTCGATCAAACGATGGCTCTGATCGGTCAACCGCTGCTGGCGGGTTTTGACGTCGAAGCGGTCTTGGCGGCGGCGCTGACCGATCGGTTGGAATTCTACGTCGGTTCGGATCCAACGCCCACGGCGGAAGAGTTCCGTGACTCCCTGGTCGCCTTCAACCCATCGCTGTCCGGCTACTCGATTTCGATCGATGATTCCGCAACGCAAGGAGGCTTGTATCGCACCGTAGATGGAGACGAGTTGCGGTTTCAGACACGATTGACCGTGAGTCGAAACGTGCAGACACCGATCGATTTCGGAGACGCGTTTGACGGCCTGGGGTTGTCATTGCCGACCGAATTGAATCAGACGTCCAGCGAATCGATGGTGCTGGACTTCGAATTCGGACTCGACCTCTCACAGCCGGTCGCGGACTCGTTCTTCGTCCGCGTCGCCGAATGGAATGCGGAGTTTGAATCGTCGCGGACGGACGCCAGCTTCGACTTGCATCTCGGCGTGCTCGATGCCGATGTCCGCGGCGGGAACTGGGGCATGGACGCAAGTGTCGCGATCGGTCTGGTTGACCCGGACGGCGACCCGCGCGAGACGATCACAAAAGCGGAACTCTTGGGAACCGCAATCGAAACACTGCTCGGGTACCAGACCGAGGCGTCTTCGTTGACGGTGGCGCTGCCGGTCGAGGCCACGCTGGGCACGTTTACGACCGACGGGACGTCGCCCGAGATCACGCTGTTTTCGTCAACGGTCATCGGCGACAACTCGCCGCAAGTTTTCTTCAACGCCGATGCGGAAGAACTGCGACTGTTCACGAACATCAAGTCGACCGACTTGATTGTGGCACTCGATGCGGTGCGCGACATCGTGGCGGCTTCCGAGGCCGAGTTGCCGAGCGATTTTGAGATTCCCTTCACCGACGGGGCTGAAAGCGGGCCGTACATCGATCTGACCGACACCTTCACCGAGTCGGTGTTGGACGCCGTGGGGACCTTTCCCGTGGTCCAGAGTTTGGTGCAGAATTTCAAAAACACCCACGGTGCGAGCAACCCGCTGAAAACGATCAGCGAAGACTACGATCCGGTCAGCAATGAATTGACACTCGCCTTCGCGGTCGAGACGTTCGGGCCGGCGACGTTCCCGTCGATCGACTTTCCGCTGGTCCTGGAATGGCTCAACGCCCTGGAGACGAATTCGACGGCCGTGGTCCGGGGCACCGACATCATCGAGTTCACACTGGTGGTCGATTTGTTGGAGGCCGCGGATTCGTTCGCTGACGAGCACGTCACGGTTCGTAACACGACGATCCAGACACGGATCGATTGGGACACGTCTAACATCAACGTTTACGACGGCCGGTTCGGTGCCCTGGAGATCACGTCGACCGGGGGAACCGGCACCCAGGACGTGTTTCTCTCGGCGACCGGTTTGGCAGGTGAGATCGGGCTTGACCCACAATCGCTGTCGTTGGGCGCGACGACTGCTGGCACCGCGGATCTTTGGCTGAACAATTTTCGGCCGCAAGACAGTCTTTTTCCCGTTGATCCTCCCGATGATCCACGTGCGAACATCACCTGGTCGGACATCTCCAACCCCTCGACTCGCGATGTCGCGTTCATCGACACCGACGATTGGTTTTGTTTTTACGCGCACCAAACGGTCGGCTACGACCAACTGGTCGGCGTTCTTCAGGACGCGAGTTCGTTTCTGACCAGTTCGTCGACGCAGTCGGCGGCGTCGTCGGTGATGCCGCTGTTGGGCATCAAACTCTCGGAATTTGTCAATTTCACATCGACCTTCTCATCCGCGGTTGCCGCGCTGCCTTCGTCCACGACCGATGTCGTCAATTCGTGGGAGACGGCGTTGGAGTCCACGTTCAATCTGCCGTCGGGCAGCGTCGAATTGACGTTTACGTGCGACGACGTGTTGATCGATCTTGACATCCCGCTGCCGTCCTACAATCGCAACATTCCTTACTCGATCGCCGACTCGAGTCTGGTGATCGCCAATGTCGGCGCCGCGGGGAATATCAATCTCAATGCGCAGCAATCGGTCCAGTTTCAACTCGGGTTGGATTTGACGACCCCGGCCGATCCGAAAAGTTTTTTGACGACGCAGTCGGGTGAGTCGAAGGTGTCGGGGACGTTCCGCGCCAACGGCACGATGAACAGCCAGATTACATTGGCGGGGACGGGCGGGACGCTCGGGGCCTGGATCCAAAACGGCACCGGGACGATTGACGCCGACGGAAAGCCGGGGACGTCGACGCCGGCGAGTTGGTCGTTGACGGCGGTCGATGCGGATGGCGACACCAGCGATGGCCGCCACTACTTTGGCGAGACGCCACTGCCGGGATTCGATTGGCAGGTCGACGGAGTCGGAGAGGTCGTGTTCCCGATTTACTTCCCGATCCAGAGTGAACCGATCGGCGGATCCGATGCCGACGCCGACATGAACGGCTATCCGGACAACGCGTATGCGGCGACCTTCGATCTCTCGTCGCTCTCATCCGGTCCGGGAAGCTCGACCGACATTCCGCTTGTCGTTCATCAGACGCCTCCGCTGGAGGATGCGTTTTCACAGTTGGACTTGCTCGACCAGTTGAACTTGATCATCAACGGCTTGGATTCCTTGTTGGCGATCGGTGAAAACGTGCTGGGGTCACAGATCTTCCAGACAGATCTTCCGCTGATCGGAGATGGTCTGTCGTCGGCCGAAAACTTTATCGGATCGATTCGCAGCAACGTGCTTGCAAGGCTAAACGCGGCGGGGCCGCTCACCGAAGCAAAGATCAAAACGGCACTCTTTGAAGCGTTCGGCCCGAACGGATTGAGCGTGCTGCAGAATGAAAATGAAATCACCGTCACGTCCGGCAGCGACTTCATCGAATTCGACATGGGACTCGACGGCACGTTGGCGGAATACCTTCGGCCGATCGATTTACAGATTCCCGCACTCGGAATGGAGTTGGATGGAAACATCCGCATCGCGTTGGATTACCAATGGGGCTTCGGGTTCGGCGTCAGTCTGGCCGATGGATTCTATTTCAAAGGAAATCCGTCGGGCGACGAGCTGACGCTGGATTTGAACGCGACGATCCCGGGAACCTCGGCGTCGGCCGGCGTGTTGAATTTTTTGAACCTGGAGGTGGCCGATCAAGGATCGTTCGCCCGGGGCACCTTCAGCGTCGACATTTCCGACCCCAACGGGGACGGCAAGATTGTTCCGTCGGAGTGGTCGGGCAAGGTTTTTGAATACGATCTGGTGGCCGACGCAAACATTCGCTTGGACCTCGCCGCGCGGTTGGGAAGCGACCAACAGTGGCCGGGACTGTTGACCGACTTTGTCGCGACTTGGAGTTCGAATTCTGGTGGCACGCCGGCGGTGCGATTCGAAAACACACAGTTGGAACTCGGCAAGTTTACGTCGAAGTTCGTCAAGCCGTTTTTGGAGCAGCTTGACGTGGTGCTGGCGCCGCTGCGGCCCGTGTTTGACGTCTTGCACACCGAGTTGCCGATCTTCAACGATATCAGCGCGCTCAAGAGTCAGTTGGACGTGTTGCCGCCGTCGGGCGTTCGGCTGTCCGATGTGGCGGCGGTGGCCCTGGATTATCTTGCGCCGCAGTGGGGATTGTTGTTCGACACGATCGTGCAAGTCGAGCACTACTCGCGGCAGTTGGATCTTGCCAGCGACAACACGGTGATCACGATCGGGACATTGGATCTGACCAACGAAGATCTCGGCAGCTCGGAATTCGATCCCGACGACATCGACTGGAACGTCGTCGGCAGCCAAGTGCTTGATCAGGTTCCTGACGGCCCGGCAAAGGATTTTCTTGAGCAGGCGGGTTCGAATTTTTCTCCCAGTCCGTTCGGCCGTGGATTGACGTTTCCCTTGTTCGACGATCCGACGCTGGCGTTTCAGCTGTTGCTCGGCCAGAACGTGAACCTGGCGCACCTGGATCTACCACGTCTGGACGAAAAATTGTTCGTGCCCGAGGTGGAGGTCCCGGTCCTGGGCGAATACCTGGTGGGCAAGTTCGAGGGGGGATACGAGTTTCTGTTTGACGTCGACCTGGGGTACGACACCGAGGGAATTCGGCGTTTCATCGCTTCGAACGATCCCGCTGATCTGTTTGACGGTTTCTTCATCGAAGACAAAAAAGCGCGTGACGGGAGCGACGTCCCCGAGCTGTCGCTGGGCGGTTACGTTTCGGCCACGGGCACGGGCCGCATTGGCGGGTCATTGGTCAAGATCGCCGAAGGCAGTGTGACCGGCGATGTCTTGATCGGTCGTCAAAGCGGGACGTCGGGAAAGGCGGCCGACCGCTATCAGGGACCGCTGGAGTTCGACATTCGCGACAACGACAACGACGGGGCGGTGCGTTGGGATGAACTACAGGCCAACGGATTTGCCTGTGCGTTCGATACCTCGGGCGGTGTCGGGCATGCCAACCTGAACGCCGACATTTGGGCCGGCTATGAGCTGCGGTACCCGACCTTTAAATGGAAAAATGGCCGATTGAAGAAGGAGTGGAAGTCGCGAAAGGTGACCGTCTTTGAAGACGATTGGCAAATCGCGAACATCGAGTTCATGTCGGTGAGTCCGAATTGTCAGGCCGCCCCGCCTCCGGATCTGGCCGTGTTGGACAACGGGACGTTGTACTTGCACATGGGACCGGACCGTTTCACGCCCAGCGGGGTCGCCTACGGTGCATCGCAGCGCGAACCGCTCAACAGCGACGATGGCGACGAGCGATTTAAGGTGCGAGCGGGCGAAAGCAGCGGCGAGTACGTCGTGTTCGCCTTCGGCCGCGAGCAGACCTTTACGGGGGTCCAAAAAATCATCGCCTACACCGGTGCCGGGGATGACCAGGTCGACATCACCGAACGGACGCGCGTCGTGGGGGTCAATTACGGTTCCGACGGATCGGCAGAACCGGTTTACGAAACGATCGGCAACTCGGTCGATGTGTCGATCGTGGGCGGATCGGGAAATGACGCGTTGACGTACACCGGTGCCGGCAACGCGACGTTGATCGGCGGTTCGGGCGACGACACGCTGACCGGCGGCAGCGGGGATGACTCGATCGACGGTCAGGGCAACCGCGATGAATTGCGCGGCGGTGCGGGAAATGACACGATCTATGGCGGATCCAGTGGCGACCGCATCGACGGCGGTTCGGGACAGGACAGATTGTTCGGCGAAGACGGGAACGACACGATTCGCGGTGGGACGCACAACGACTACATCGATGGCGGCGACGACGACGATGACCTTCGCGGCAACGAAGGCAACGATACGCTGCTCGGCTCCATCGGCAACGACAAACTCGGCGGCGGCGAAAACCATGATTCACTGCTCGGCGGCAGCGGCGACGACACGATCTACGGCAATGCGGGCAATGACCACTTGGACGGCGACACCGGTCGCGATCGGCTCGAAGGCGGCACCGGCAATGATTTCCTGTCCGGCGGAGATCAGGCGGATGACCTGTTCGGCGGCGATGGTCGAGACACGATTCGCGGCGGCGATCATAACGACGAGATCTCCGGCGGTGACGGGAATGATTCGATTCTCGGAGATGGGGGTGACGACACCATTCAGGGTGACGCCGCCGATGACACGATCCTGGGAGGCGACGGCAACGATCAATTGAGTGGCAACGACGGCGATGATTTCATCGACGGGAACGCCGGCTTCGACACGTTGTTCGGCGGCGACGACAACGATCGGCTGTTCGGCGGAACCGAGGATGATGTGCTGCTCGGGCAAGGCGGCCAGGACCTGATCGACGGCCAAGGCGGTGCCGATTCGCTGTACGGCGGTACCGGAAACGACACCGTTCTTGGCGGCACCGGCAACGACCTGTTGGAAGGCTTTTCCGGCAACGACGATTTGGACGGACAAGGCGGCGACGATACGCTCCGCGGTGGCGGCGGCGATGACACGCTCAAGGGTTCCGGCGACCGAGACGTTTTGACCGGCGGTGACGACGATGATTTGTTGCTAGGCGGTGATGCCGACGACGAATTGTTCGGCGGTCGTGGCAACGACACGCTGAAAGGTGAATCGGGTGATGATGAACTTCACGGCGAAGAAAACAACGATGATCTGGTCGGTGGGATCGGTAACGATTCGTTGTACGGAGGAATCGGCAGCGATACCCTGGTCGGATCGGACGGCCGTGACTGGATGGTCGCCGGCATCAGTTCGACGCGCATCGGTTTGGCGTCCGACCGCGATCTGCTTTACGGTGACCACGAAAACGGTATCGATCCACCCGGTCCGGCGACCGATCACAACGATACGCTGTTCGGCAGCGCCGGCGACGATACGTTGCGAGGCCAATTGGGGAACGACCAGATCATTGGCTTCACCGGCAACGATCTACTGCTCGGCGGTTCGGGTGACGACTCGATGGTGGCCGGGGCGGGCAGCGATACCGGCATCGGCGGCTGGGGCGCCGACCTGATCTATGCCGGCAACGCAGCCAACGACGGCGGCAGTTTGCAGGACCGCAATGTCGTCTTCGGCGACGTCGACGACGGCTCTCCGATGCCGGGCGCCGAGTCGGATCACGGTGACACCGTTTTCGGCGGCTCGGGCGACGACGTCATCCTGGGCCAACAGGGGCCGGACGAAATCCGAGGGCTGACCGGCAACGATTCGATCAATGCATCGACCGGCGACGACACGGTGTATGCCGGACACGGCAGTGACACGGTGGTCGGCGGTTGGGGCGCCGATCTGATTTTTGGAGGCGACTCGGCGACGCTCGGCGGCAGCCCCGCCGATCAGAACCAGTTGTTCGGCGATGTGCGGATCTCCGCGCCGGTCCCGGGCAGCGAATCCTTGCATCAAGACACCGTGTACGGCGGTGCGGGGCCGGACAAGATTTTCGGACAACGTGGCAACGACACGCTCGACGGCTTGGACGGACGCGACGTCCTGGAGGGCGGCGTCGGAGACGACGTTATCGAAGGTGGTGACGGATCGGACACGATGTTCGGCGGGATTGGCGATGACACGATGACCGGCGGCTCGGGGCCGGACGTGATGCTCGGCGGAACCGGCGCGGACAGCATCGGCGGCGGTGGCGGCGATGATGAAATCGATGGTGGTGCCGGCGTCGATATGCTCGAAGGCGGCGATGACGACGATGTCATCCGGGCCGGAACGGGCGTGGGCGACCGCCTGCGAGGCCAAGCCGGTAACGATGTCTTGATCGGGTCGGACGAGGGTGATCAGGACCCGGATCTCACCGACAACGTCTACTTCGGCGACTTGATCGAAGGCGGCGGAGGCAACGACACGATCCTAGGACTGGGCGGGGCCGATATCGTTGACGGCGGCAGCGGCAACGACCTGATCGACGGGGGCGGGCACGGCGACTTGCTCGGCGGTGGTCCCGACGATGACACGGTGCGCGCCGGAACGGGAATCGATAACGTGCTTTACGGCGATGATTTGCCGGCCGGTATTCTGTCCGCACCGGCGGTCATGGATGACGGGAACGATCTCCTGGTCGGCAGCGAGTTCGGATCTGACTCCCTGTTCGGCGGCGGCGGGAACGATCACTTGCGCGGCCTTGCCGGAAATGATTTCCTGGACGGGCAAGCCGACCACGACCTCATCGACGGCGGTCACGGGACCGACACCCTGCTGGGATCGTCCGGGGATGACGAACTGCGCGGCGGCGGCGGCGCGATGGACTCGCTGGTCGGTGGTGATGGCAATGACCTGATCATCGGATCCGACGACGGCGGCGATCTGATCGATGGCGGACCGGGGCGTGACCGGATCCGCGGTCGTGGCGGCAACGATGTGATCGATGCGGGCCTAGGTGATGACCACGTCCAAGGCGGCCCCGGCGACGACCTGATTTCCGGACAACACGGCGTTGATGTGCTGGTCGGCGGCGCCGACCACGACACGCTGTTCGGGTTTCAATCGACGGCGACGGGTGATGACGGCACTGTCGACTATCTTTACGGCGACTTCGGGACCAATGGCGATGAACCGGGATCCGGGCAGGATCAACTCAACGGCGGACTCGGCAACGACATTTTGTTCGGTGAAGGCGGTGACGATGCAATTTCGGCGACCACCGGCGACATCGTTCACTTCGGCTCCGGCGAGTCGGCGGTTCCGGCCGACTTTGTACCGCCAACGCCCACGGCCGATCCGACGGTGGTCGGAACATCGCTGCCGACCTTTGATGCGATTTTGCCGAGCGGTGTCGACGACGCGGGACGCTGGGGTGAGTTTGGTGGCTCGGCCAACGGTGCCGGACTGAATCGAGCATCCGGCCAGTCGATCCAACCGACTGTTCTGGCCGGCGCCGGCGAGCAATACGTCGCATGGGTCGATGACCGGACGGGACACAACGAAGTCTATGTTCTCAAACGTGACGCGTCGGGATGGTCCGAACTTGCCGGCAGTGGCAGCGGCAGCGGTGTCAGCAACGGGTTCGGCTCGGCGCAAACGCCAAGGCTCGTACTCGACACACAAGGCCGGCTCATCGTCGCCTGGACGGAATCATCGGGAGCAACGTCCGACATCTATGCCGCTCGGTATGATGCGACGTTGGCCGGTGGAGCGGGCGGCTGGACCGCACTGGGTACTTCACTGTCGGCCGGCGGTTTGACGTCGACCGGAAACGCTCACTCACCGGTCGTCGTGGCCACCGCCAACGGACCGCTGATCGCGTGGATCGATTCGAGTACTGGAACGGCACAGGCCTACGCCAAAACGTTCGACGGTGCCAATTGGATCGCGGCCGGAACGGGCGCGGACAGCGGTACCGGTATCACCGGGGCGGCCAGCGATATCGCGGAGTTGGCGATTGCCACCGACGGGGCACTCGTTTCGATCGGCTGGTCCGAACAGGTTGAAAACCGTACCGAAATCTACCTCAAGCAGTTCAACGGGTTGTCCTGGACCGAAGTCGGCGGCTCGGCGAGTGCTGGTGGTGTCAGTCAGAGCGCCGGCGCGAGCCGTCGTCCGAGCCTGGCATACCATTCCGGTGAACTTTTTGTCGCCTGGGAGGATGTGACGTCGGGGACAAGCCAGATTCGCAGTCGTCGGTACACCGGTGGTGTTTGGGTGACCTCGGGGTCGGGGAATGACAGCGGCGAAGGATTGTCACAAAGTGCAGCGATCGCCTCGCATCCACAATTGGTTGCGGGCGGGAACGAGTTGTGGATCGCCTGGATCGACCAGACCGGCAGCCAGGCGACAAGCGTCACGGCAGTGTTTGCACGCACGTGGGACGGTGCCGACTTCGTCGCCGAATTGGCCAGCGACGATGTGTTCTCGACCTTTCCCGGGATCGCGCCGACCAGCGATGGGGCTCGAGGGATTCAACTATCGATCGGTCCGGGCGGCGAACGCTTCTTGATCGTCCAGCAGAGCGACGGCGGTGCGCGTCGTTTACGTTTCCGCGGCGACGCCCCCGCCCAGGGTAACACGCACGTGGCCGATGCGACCCACTCGATCCAATCGATCTTGGACACACAGGACTTGGGACCGGGGGACCGGATCATTGTCGAAACGTCACAACCGGGGTTTGTCATTGGAACTGCGGATTCGGGAGTCACGATCCTTGGCCAACCCGGCGTTCGGATCAGTGGGCCGGTACAGATCAACGCAGCTTCCGAGGTCACCCTGCAACGATTAACGTTGGATGCCGAGGTCACCCTGGATGGGGCGGTCGATGCCACACTGCGTGAAAACCAATTGGCGGCCGTTACGATCAACGGTGGCAGCGGAAATGTCATCGCGGAAAACCGTGGCGGTACGCTCAGCCTGTCGGCAACCGACGCGATACGAGTTCAGGCAAATACGCTTTCGAATGTGACGTTCGATGGAACCACCAACCTGCAGTTTTCCGGCAATGATACCGGTTCGGTCGCGATCATTTCCGCGTCCGGTGGCGCATTGTTGGACAACGATATCCGTGGCCTGAGTATCGACGCGGCGTTCAGCGGATTGATCGAAGCGAACCGATTGCACTCGGCTTCGGTCGGGTTGCATTATGCAGCGCCTGCCGTACTGGCCGGCAACGAAATCTTCGGCAACTCGACCGGCGTACTCGCGACGGTCGACAGCACTATCGACGGCTTCGGTTTCATGCCCGGCTCGGCGCCCAACCTGATCCATGGCAATGCGATCGGCGTTCAATTGACCGGACGGATGCAGGGGCAACAGATTTTCGAAAACGATCTTGGTGTCACCGGCACCGGCATTCTGGGCGGCGATGATTTCGCGTCCGCCAGCTTGATCCATTCCAACACCACCGGCGTGCGGTTTGACGGGACCGTCCGCTACACGCGGATCGGAAACAATGATGTCGGCGTCGACGCGCGTGACAATCAGGTGATCGCACACAACGAGATCTATAACAATGCGGTTGCGGGCGTCAGGCTGTCCGGCGTCAGTCGGGCCCGCGTTCTGCACAATACGCTGTACACCGTGTCGGGTGACAACGTGTTGGTCACCGGCGGTGCGACCGAAACGGAAGTCCGCAGCAACGTGATGTGGGTCGAAGGCGGCAACTTCAATGTAAATGTTGCAAACGATTCCCGAACCGGTTTCTTCAGCGATTACAACACGTTGTACTCCTCCGCCGGAGGTCAACTGGTTCATTGGCTGGTCGACTTCAATGACATTCTGGACTGGCAAGTCGACGTTGGGGAATTCGATCTGAATTCGGGTGGACGGTCCGCGATCGATCCCGATTGGTCAGAGCCTCGTTTCGAAAATCGCCACTGGGACGCGTTCGACGTCAATGCGCCCTTGGCAGGTCAGCGACTGACGAGTCCGACGGTCGATGCGGCCGACCCGATCGCCGACGAGTCAAGGTTCAACGGCTACGTGAACCGACTTCAAAACGGCGACTTCGAAAACGGGCTGAGCGGCTGGCAGGGTAACACGCAAGCGAACGCGGATCCAAATTTCGCGGCGGGAGCGTTCTCGGGAGTCAATGTCTTTAGTGCCGGGGCGGTACCGGTCGGTTTTGTCAAGCAGACCGTCGACTTGCTTGCCGCCGGATACGACGCGGCGAGTCTCGATTCAAGCGACTTGCGTGTCGCGTTCGGAGGCCGAATGCGTTCGGAAGTGGCCGATCCCGATCGGGGCCAGTTGACTGTTCGGTTCTTCGGAAACGGAGGCACACTGCTTTCGACCGTCGAAACCTTTCCGAGTGCCACGGCGACCCGCTGGGCCCTTGTCGGCGACGATGTCAACCTTCCGGTCGGGACGCGTCAGATCGAATTTGAATACACCGCCACGCGAGTCTCGGGGACGACCAACGGTGCCCATCTGGACCATGCGTTCCTGTATCTCGTCCCGGAGAGCGAATCACCGGACCGGGGTGCGGTCGGCAACACGCCGTTTGACGATGTGCCTGCAAAACCACGTCTCTCGCTTCGATCACCCGACTTGTACGTCGATCTGCTCCGCGACGCTCCGCATCTGATCCGTTGGGACACCTACAACAATGCCGCCAACTCGCCGGTTCGGATTGATCTTTATCAAGACGGTGCGGCGGGGCCGGAGTTTCTTGCCAACATCGTCGAAGTAACCAACGACGACGGTCGTTTCGACTGGACGCCCGCCGATACGCCGGGCATCGGGTACGGGTTGCACAACCTGCGGATCCACGTTTCGCTCGCGGACGATCCGATCGTGTTCGATCGCAGTGCGGAGACGAGTTCGATTCCCGAGCAGGGAGAGGTCTTTTACGTCAATGATCCAACCGTCGGCGACAACGACGAATACACGACCGCCCCGGGATCAAACCGCTTTACCGGTCGGACGCCGGAAACGCCCAAGCCGTTACCGGCCAACTTACTGCGAACGTATGAACTCGGTGCCGGCGACACGTTGTTCGTTGACACCGGAGACTACCTGTCGTTCGATCCGTTGTACCTGTCGGATTCCGGCGGACGATCCGATGATGCCGGATTCGTGTTCACCGGGCCGACCGATGCCAACCGGAACGCTCAAATTCGCCATGCCGATCCACAGACAACGGCACCCCTGATCGAGCTGAATGATTCTGACGGTGTGACGCTCGCGCATCTCGTTCTGGACGATGCCCAATACGGCGTTTTGGTCGGAAACGACAGCCAGAATTTTGCGGCGTCTCACCTGTCGGTCTCCGGGCACGACGAAGACGGCATCCAAATCGATTCCTCCTCCAGTGTTCGTTTCCTGGAGTTTCTTCACGCGAATAACAACTCGGGCCGTGCCGTCGATTCAAACGGAACGCTCGAGCGTTTGAGCGATAGCGTCGCGATCGGAAATGGTTCCGACGGCATTTACATCTCGCGATCAGGACCGATCGTCGTCGAAGCGAACCGCGTTGAACAGAACGACGGTCATGGAATCTGGTTGTCCACCAATAGCACGATGGCATCGATGATCGGACACGCCGATCTGTCGTTGGGCCGGGCCAACATCGTCCGTGACAACCAACGCAGCGGCATTCTCTCCGATGGCGCCGATGTGGTCGGCAACGTGGTTTCCGGACACGGCAATGGTGATGGCATCCGGTCTGAAGACGAGATCATTCACAATGTGGTCTCTCGAAACCGGACCGGCATCCGCGTGGACAGTGGCGGGCGTGCGGTTGAAAACAGAGTCTACGGGAACGAATTCGGCGTCTCGCCGGAATGGGACGCTGAAGTAGTGGGCAACCGGATCTACAGCAATGATGTCGGGATCGCTGACGGGACATGGTTCAGCGGTTCGATCGCCAATAATGTGATCTACGCGAACACCCAACAGAGTGTGCTGCTGGACTACGGTCGTGGGGCGAGCCTGACCAACAACACGATCTACCAGCCGACGGGCGACGGCGTGCGTCTGGTCAACAGCAGCGACATTTCGTTGCGGAACAACATCATCTGGGTCGACGGCGGCGACGCGATTTCCGTCGATTCGAACAGCCAATCAGGGTTTTCCAGCGACTTCAATCTTCTTCACGCCACGGGGCAGGGAAACATTGGTCTTTGGCAGAATATCTCACGGCCGAGCCTGAATGCGTGGCAGTTCGCCACGTCCACCGACGGTGGAAGTCTGTCGCAAGACCCACTGTTCGTCGATGTCGATGGGGGCGACGGAGTCCTGGGTTACGTCCTTGCGGTGTCCGACGGCGGCGATGACGATTTCCACCTGAAGAGCGAATACGGCAGTCTGCACGGCGGCGACAACGTTCCTGTTGAGGACGTTCAGACGGGAATGCCCGTTCGGCTCACGTCGTCGCTGGTCACGGATGCCGAGACGTCGCCCGGCATCGACCGTGGTGACGATGCCTCTCCCTTTGCGGCCGAACCGGCGCCGAACGGGAACTTTATCAATTTGGGGGCCTACGGAAACACCGCCCAGGCATCGCGAAGTCCGGTGACCTACGTGCTTGTGATCAGTCCCGATGGAGGGGAAGCGTGGCCCGCGAACCAGACCTTTGAGATTCGCTGGCGGTCGCACGCATTTGATTCGACCGTCGATATCGAACTCGGACACGAGCAGGCCGGTTCGTTCGTGTCCGATGTGGTGATTGCCGATGATACTGCCAACGACGGCGAGTTTGGGTGGCTGGTCCCGGAATCGATACCGCCGGGCGACTACCTGATCCGCGTCACGCGGGGCGATGGCGGATTTGACGTTTCCAATCAGTCGTTCGAATTAAGCGGCGTGGTTTCGGCGTACTATGTCAACGATGCGATTCTGGCGGGCGACCAGTACACGACCGCCCCGGGTGACAACGCCAACAGCGGACTGTCGCCCGATGCACCCAAGGCGACCGTTCAAAGTGTGCTCGATACTTATGACCTTGGCCCAGGAGACATCATCTACGTCGATACCGGTGAGTACTTGCTGTCGACAACCCTTTCGATCACCGACAATGATTCCGGTGTTCAGATTCAGGGGCCGACCGGCGGAGGTCGCGCGATCTTGGACCGCGGCAACACGTCGGAAAACGTGATCGAGTTTGCCGGTGTCGACGACATCGTCATCGCCGATCTTGCGATCACCGGCGGGGAGAATGGGCTGTTCGCTTCCAGCGGTTCGAACAGCGAAAACGTTCGACTGCAGAACCTGCAGGTCTACGAAAATGATCGCTACGGCGTCTATTGGCATCAACACAATGACAACCTGAAACTGATCAACAGCGAGGTGTTTGAACAGCAGCACGGCATTTACGTGTACCGAACGGCGGCCACGATTCGCGGCAATCGCTTGTTCGATCATACCGGCAGGGGCATCTGGGTCGAGACCCTGTTGGATCCGATCGTGATCGCCGAGAACACCGTGTACGCCAACTCGCTCGGGATCCATGGGATCGGCAACTTCTCGGATTCCGATCTGCTGTTGATCGAGGGCAACACAGTTCACGGCCATTTCGATACATACGGGATCTACCTGATCAATGCCGAAGCCGTTGGAAACACGGTTTTCCAAAACCGGGCCGGGATCCAGGCTGATTCCCGCACCGTCGTGCGCGACAATCATGTTTACGAAAACACGACCGGCATCGAACCACGATGGGATAGCGTTGTCAGTGGCAACCGAATCAACGGCAACGTGACCGGATTAGATTCGTACAATCAGTTCTACGGTTCCATTTCTAACAACGTCTTTGACAACAATGGCCTTGCGATCCGACTTGACCAGAACGGCAGCGGCAGCGACGTCGTGGAAATCCAAAATAACACGTTCGTGCAAGCGACCGGGGACGCGGTCGCCGCCGAAGGTGCCGCGCAGACGCGTTTCATCAACAACCTTTTCGTGGTCGACGCCGGGAAAGCCTACGCGGTCGAAAGCATCGCCCAAGAGCAGTTCCACAGCGACTACAACCTGTTCGATCTTGGGCCGACCGCCGGCGTCGCCGACTGGGCCGGAGTGGCTTATGACGACCTAGCGGTCTGGGCGGGCACACTGGGCTTTGACACCCATTCGCAACTTGGTGATCCGCAGTTCACAGACGTCGATGGGGCGGATAACGTTTTCGGCTTTGACCCTTCACCGATCGGCGCGGCGATCATCGTCGACAACGGCGAGGCGGGTTTTTCGACGACGGGGACGTGGTCACCGGAGTCGCATCCGAGCTACGATTCCGGACACGTCGTGGGGAGTAACTCGCCAGAGGATGTCGCGAGTTGGCAATTCACGGGACTGGAACCGAACGCGACGTACGCTGTGTCGGTGACATGGGGCGAAATCAACTATCAATTCGAGACCCAAGCCCGCTACCGCGTCGTCGATCCGACGATCGGACTGCCGATTCACGGGCGGATCGTCTCGCAATACGTCAAGCCGAGTGAAACGGCAGGGACGTTTGCGGCCGACGGCGTTCATTGGTTGCCATTGGGCTTCGTCACGGCGGGCGGCAGCGAATTGCAGGTCCTGCTGGACGACTTCAACACGGGGTTCCGACCGGTGTCGGCCGATGCGGTTCGTTTGCAGCGGATCGTCGGTGACGGAGCGGTGGACGACGACTTCCACCTGCTGGCGTCGTCACCCGCGATCGATGCGGGCGATCCGACCAGTCATACGATTCTGGAGCGTTATCCCAACGGCGACCGTATCAACGTCGGTGGTTACGGTGGAACGGCCGAAGCGACGACCAGTCCGACGCGGGTGCTGCACGTCGATTATCCCAACGGCTTGGAAAAGCTCCGCGCCGGCGACACCGAAACCATCGTCGTCGGATCGTCGGGACTGACGAGCACGCGTTGGTTGTTGACGATGAACACGGGCGGCGACAGCGTCGGTCGGTGGACGGAAGATCGATTCGAGACAAGCAACGGTGGGCATGTCAATCGAACGGATCCGGTCGACCTGTCGTCGGTGACGCATCCGGCACCCGAAGCGGTGTACCAACAGTCGATCCAAAGCAATGCCGGCCTATCGTACGCGTTTCCCGTGCCGGACGGCAACTACGAGGTCACGCTGCACTTTGCCGAGCCGCAGTACGCCTACCCGGGCGGCCGCGTGATGGACGTGTCTTTCCAAGGCGAACTGGCGATCGACGACTTGGATCTGTTTGCGTTGACCGGTGCCCGGTACAAGGCTTACACGCAAACCGTTTCCGTCACGGCGACCGGAGGCTCAGGCATTCGGCTCGACATCGCAAGCGTGACCAATGCGGCGATTCTTTCGGGAGTCGAGATCACGACGGCAGATCCGCAGGGAGTGAACGACCCGCTGATCGATCTGCAAGTGTCGACCGATGCGGGCGCGACATGGAGCACGTTGGCGACCGACGTCAGCCTGGATCGACGTGGCACGGCCCGCTTCGATTGGACGATTGATGCGTCGCTGCAAACGGTCGGTGCGACGGCCTTGATCCGCGCGACGACATCCGGGAACGTCGACGATGTTTCCGACTCTCCCTTTACGATTGCTCCGGCCGGCAACCAGTACTTCGTCAACATCGCCGACGACCAAGACTTCGGTGACAATCAGTACACGACGGCGGCGGGCAATAACGCCAATGACGGCAAGACGCCAGCCACGCCGATGTCCGATCTCGCGTCGTTGCTGCGAACCTACGATTTGGGACCCGGCGACACGGTGTTCGTCGATGTCGGCAATTATGCCATGCCCAGCACCGTCCGCATCACTCCCGATGACAGCGGCGTTTTTGTCCAGGGCCCGACAGGCGGCGGTCAAGCGATCATCAACCGCGGAACAGAGACACAGAATGTGTTCGAGTTTGTCGGCGGTGACGACGTCACGATCTCCGACCTGGTGATCACCGGCGGGGACGCCGGAGTGTCGGCCGCGGCCAACATGATCAGCGAAAACGTCCGACTGCAGAACCTGCAAATCTTTGGCAACAAAGATTATGGGGTCTATTGGTACAACGCCAACCACGGACTGGAATTAATCGACAGCACGGTGTTTGATCAGTCGCACGGCGTTTACGTCTATCGTTCCGAGGCGACCGTTCGAGGCAACCGAGTCTTCGGCCATTCAAGTAACGGGATCAATGTCGATAGCAACGGCGAAGCGATCACGGTCAGCGAGAATTTGGTTTATGCCAACCGACATGGGATCGCGGGGTCGGGTTATTACTCGGATCCACAAGCAGTGCGGCTGGAGGCGAATACGGTCTACGGCCACTTCGACGGGATGGGGATCGATGTCACGACGGCCGAAGTCATTGGGAACACGGTGTTCCAAAACGCGGTCGGCATCGATGCCGAATCGAATGCGTTGGTGCGTGGCAATCATGTGTATAAGAACACGGTCGGGATTCGACCGAGGTGGGAGGTGGTCGTGGCCGGAAACCGCGTCAACGACAATGTCACGGGGCTTGATTCCCATTCTCAGTTTTATGGATCGATTACAAACAATCGTTTCGACGGCAACACGCTGGCGGTGAATTTGAGCGGCGGCAGTAGCGGCCAGGAAATCGACGTCGTCAATAACACGTTCATTCAAACGAGCGGCGCTGCCGTCACGATTTCCACGTCAAACGAAATCCTGTTCTTCAACAACATCTTTGTGATTGGATCGGGCATCGCGTATGCGGTCGAGGCCTCGTCCCAGGAACGGTTCCATAGCGATTACAACCTTTTCGATCTCGGGCCAGGCAGCGCAATCTCGGACTGGGGCGGTGTGCCGTTCAACGATCTGTCGACTTGGGCAGCGACCTTGCTGTTTGACACCCACTCGCACGTCGGCGATCCGCAGTTCGTCGACATTGACGGCGGAGATGATCGCCGCGGGTTCGACTCGACCGCGATCGGCACGGCGATCATCGTCGACAACGCGGACCTGGGATTTTCGACGACGGGAGGGTGGACTGCCGGCAGCGAAACCAGCTATCAATCCGGACATCTGGTCGCCGATGGGACGGAAACCGATACCGCGACGTGGCAGTTCACGGGCCTGGAACCGGGCGCGACGTATGCCGTCGCGGTGACGTGGGCGGAGCGAGACTACGTTTACGAAACGCAGGCAAGGTACCAGGTGCTGGACCCGACGCTGGGGTTGCCGACGCTCGCTCGGGATGTTTCACAGTATCGCAAGCCGAGTGAAACGGCAGGCACCTTTGCCGCCGACGGCGTGCATTGGTTCCCCGTCGGATTCTTAACGACGACCGGCAACGAACTTCGCGTGAACTTGAGCGATTTGACGCCCGGCAACAACCGCGCGGTTTCGGCCGACGCGGTTCGTTTGCAACGGTTGGGCGGCGATGGTGCCGGCGATGATGATTTGCATCTTCTGCCGACGTCCCCTGCCGTCGACGCTGGCCATCCGCTCAGCCACTTCGTCGCCGAGCCGTACCCCAATGGCGGTCGGACGAACGTGGGCGGGTACGGCGGGACGATGGAGGCGGCCACCAGCCCGACGCGTCAGCTTTACGTCGACTATCCCGATGGGCTGGAAAAACTGCGTGTGGGCGACACCGAAACGATCATCGTCAGTTCATCGGGGTTGACGACGACGCGCTGGTTGATGGCGATGAATGCCGGCGGCGAAGGGATCAACGGCTGGTCCGAGGATCACTTTCAAGCCTCGGCGGGCGCGACGGGATTGAACAGTGATCCGATCGACCTGTCCGGCGTCACCCATCCGGCCCCCGAGGCGGTCTATCAACACAACGCCCAGCACGGCGTCGGGTTGTCGTACGAATTCCCGGTGCCCGACGGGGACTACGAAGTCACGCTTCACTTCGTCGAGCCGACCTACAACTACGCGACTGCGCGGATCATGGATGTTTTGCTTCAAGGCCAACTGGTGATGGACGACTTCGACATCTTCGTCGCCGCGGGGGACCGGGACAAGGCTTACGCCCAGACGATCCCGGTGACAGCGAACGGCGGGGCGGGCATCCAGTTGGAACTCAGCACCGTGGCTCGCTCCTCGATCCTTTCCGGTGTGGAAATCACAGCCGTCGATCAGCTCGGCGTCAACGATCCCATGATTGACCTGGATGTCTCGATCGATTCCGGCGCGACGTGGACCACGGTGGCGACGGACGTCCCGGTCGATCATCGTGGGGCGGCACGCTATGAGTGGGTGATCCCGGAATCGATGCAAACGCTCGGTGCGACAGCCCTGGTCCGCGCCCGAACATCCGGCGACCTCGCAGACATTTCGGACACCGCATTGACGATCGCGCCGGCCGGTACCAGCTACTACGTGAATCTTGCGGACGACGTAGACCTGGGGGACAATCAGTACACATCGGCCCCCGGGGATAATGCCCACGACGGCAAAACGCCGATGACACCGATGGCGGATCTGACGGCGTTGCTAGGAATCTACGAACTGGGCCCCGGCGACACCGTGTACGTCGATACCGGCACGTACGCGTTATTGGATTCGGTGCAGTTCTTCGCCGACGATTCCGGCGTGACGATTCAGGGGGCGACCGGCGGATCGCGAACCATCCTGGATCGCGGAAATCCGAGCAGCGGAGTGCTGAACAATGTCATGAACTTCGAGGGTGCGGACGATGTCACGATTCGCGACGTCGAATTGACGGGGGGACATTTCGGAATCCATGCGGCGGAATACGCCGACAGCGAAAATGTTCTGCTCGAGCGAGTCGAGGTCTTCGGCAATACCAACGCCGGCCAATGGAATCGCTTCAATGGTAGGTTGTTGGTATCCGCCAGCGTTGTTCGCGACAACCAGAACGGACTACGTGTCGATCGATCGTCGGCCGACATCACCGGCAGCGAGTTCTTTGGTCACGCCGGCTTCGGTCTTTCGGTGCAGGGCGAGCAGGACGCTGACATCTACATCGCCGATAATCTTATCTATTCAAACGCCGACGGGATTGACGCCAACGGCACCGTGATCGTCGAAGGCAACATGGTCTTCGGACATCTCAGCGGAATCGGAATTGCCGGCGGATACAACACCACGGTGACCGATAACATCTCCTACGGAAACGAGATCGGCATCGATCTCGAATACGGATCGGCGCTGGGCAATCGGGTTTATGCAAACGGTACGGGGGTCAGGCCGCAGTGGGAAAGCCTGGTCCGGCAAAATCGCATCTATTCCAACGATATCGGGATCGACACGCAAAGCAGCTTCGCCGGAGAGGTATCGCACAATCTGATTTATGACAACCGAGACGTCGCCGTTCGCTACGACAGTTCGTCCGCCGATAGCGATTTGATCAACAACACGATCATTCAACCGATCGGCGATGCGGTGGTGATCACCAATCGCGGCAAACGACTTCAGAACAATTTGATCGAAGTTAAGCAAGGCAGTGCGATCAGTGTCGATGCGGTGTCGCAATCACAGTTCGAAAGCGATTTCAACCTTTACCATCTCAACGGCGCCCAGGCATCCGTCATCGACTGGGGCGGCACGGTCTATGACACGCTTGCAACTTGGCAGCCGATCGCAAATCACGATTCGAATTCTCGACTCGGAGATCCGTTGTTTGTCGATCCCGATGGTGCCGACGACGTACTCGGATATGACGTCAACGGACTCGTCGACTACGGGAGCGATGACAATTTTTACATCAGTAAGAACTCTCCCGCCATCGACGCCGGTTCGGGATTGGGCCGTCGGATCGATCTGTTCGATGCGCCGGACGTCAACGATCCGGTCGCCGACGATGCCGGCGCAACGATTTATCTTTCCGATTCGGTGTTGTCGGAAGTGTATGTCCCCCGCGCCGCCGGCGTGGCTCAAGGGTGGAAGGCGGATGACGCGTCGTGGGATCTGGCGTTGCCGTTCGCGTTCGAATTTTACGGCACGCCCTATTCTACCGTTACGGTTTCTTCGAACGGATTCTTGCAATTCGGCGGAAACGCCGATGCCGCAGGTGCGAATAACTCGGCGGCTGCATTGGGGGCGGCGGCCAGGATTGCGCCGCTGTGGGACGACCTGACGACCACCGGTTCCGGCGACGACATCTACGTCGATACCACGGTCAGCGGCGAAGTCGCGATCCGCTGGGACGCGACGCACGTCGTCTCCGGCTCGCCCGTCCATTTCACCGTGACACTGACGGACGCCGGATCATTCCGTTTCGACTACGGAGGCGGAAACATCGCCCTGACGCCGACCGTCGGGATCTCCGACGGAACTGGACGGGTTCACATGGCTCCGTCGCACGACACACAAGACTCGCTCACCAACGTTGATTCGCTGTTGTGGACGGTCTCGCCCGCGACCTATTCAGCCACCGTCGAGGCGGCGGGGGCGTTTCCCGAGACGAGGGTCGGATTGGACCTGAAGTCCGATGAAGAAACGCGGGTCTTAACACTCCCATTCGCATTTCCGTTTTTTGGTCAGACCTACACCGAAGTCTCCGCTTCCACCAATGGATTCCTCGACTTCAACACCTCGGTCGGTCCAGACTACATCAATAGCGACGCATCCCTGATCGATGATGTGCGGATCGCTCCGTTCTGGGATGACCTGACGACCGTTGGAGCCGACGCGGATGTGTTCGTCGATTCCTCTGTCTCTGGTCAATGGACGATTCGCTGGAAAGCGTCACCCTACGCTACCACCTCCCCGATCAACTTTTCTGCGACGCTTTTCGAAGACGGCCGGATCCGCTTTGACTACGGCACGGGCAATCAAAACTTGACGCCGACCGTAGGCATTTCGGCGGGTGATGGAACGGATTACCTGCTGATCGATGGGTACAACCAAGCGGCAAATCTTGATGCCGCCGATTCGATCGTGCTGTCGCCGACGACCGCGGTGAACTACGAGGTTGAATCGAGCGACACGGACGCATTTTACCTTGCCAACGGCGTTGCTCAGGGTTGGAACTCGTGGTCCGCTTCATGGGACTATACCCTTCCGTTTCCGTTCTCGCTTTATGACACCCAGCACACCACGGTGCAGGTGGGAGCCCGCGGAATGCTAAGCTTTGGCAGCTCCGGATGGCTGGGTGATGCGGCTAATAGTGAAGCAAAGCTCAAGCAATATTCGTGGATCACCCCCTTCTGGGACTCACTGCGAACCAGCGGTCCCGACGACGACATTTTCATCGACGATTCACGACCCGATCGCGTGACGTTCCGTTGGGATGCAAGTCTGGTTCGTGACGACGGATCGGTCGACGATCTCGATTTTGCGGTGACACTGTTCGCCGACGGTCGCGTCTCGTTCGATTATCTCGGCGGCGTCGACGAGATTTCACCCACGACAGGTCTCTCCAATGGCGATGAAGTTCGATGGGAAGTCGGCCGACTCAATGACGTGCAGCAGATTGTCGACAACTTGAGCGAGCAATTCACGCCGGTCAGTGGCTTCGGAGACATCGGCGCGATCGAATTCCTGGGGTCGAGTTTGGATGTCACGCCTCCGGTCGTTCTGCGTGCCGACATCGTTCCGGGGATTGTCGTCGGTGGAACCACGTATGAGCTGGAGATCGAGTTCAGTGAGCCGGTCAACCCGATCGATGCGACCGCCATCCGCAATTACGAACTGAGGGATTGGGGCGCGGACGCCGCCTTCGGAACCGGCGACGACGTGATCTATGAATTGACCCCCGGATACAAGTTGGGCGAAACCATCGTACGAGTGGGAATCGATGTCGACGGTTTTCTGCCGGATCGCCGCGTGAAGTTGACAATCGATGGCACGGCCTCGATCCATGACACCGCCGGTATCAAACTCGACGGCACCGCAACGGGGGTCGCCGGCTTGGATTTTGTCCGAGAGAACCAGGGACCGGTCCTGGTCGACGTGCCGTCGCAGTCGGTGATCGAAGGCAATGAGTTGGTCATTGCCCTGTCGGCGTCGGATCCGGAAAATCATTTGCTGGAATATGGACTAACAGAATCGGTACCGGCCGGCATGACGATCGACAGCGCGACCGGTGTCATTCGCTGGATTCCGAATGTGGCAACGGTGGATGAGACGCTCACGGTGACGGCATGGGTCAAGGACGATGCTTTGCCGTCGGTGACCACGTCCACCACGTTCGAAATCGAACTCCAGGCGGTCAACGACAAGCCGACGATCACGCCGGTCGTTGCGCAAACGATCGACGAAGACGGTTCGACGCCCCCGTTGCTGTTCGAAATTGACGACGAGGAATCCGGCGCGGAGGGCCTGCAGATTTCGGCAACCTCGAACAACCCGAGTCTGATCGATTCCGCGGGAATCGTCTTGGCCGGCAGCGGAATCAGCCGGACCGTCACGATCACTCCGATCGATGACGCGAACGGAAATGGCGTGGTCACGATCACCGTTAGCGACGGTGAGGCGTCATCGACGATTGAGATCGATGTGACTGTGACCGCGGTCGACGACCCGCCCTCGATTCAGGGAGTGCCCGATCAGGTCCTGATCACCGGTGCGACCGGTGTGCCGATCCCCTTGCAGATCGCCGACATCGATACCGCGGCAAGCGGGCTGACCGTGACGGCGACATCCAGTAACCAAACCGCGGTTCCCGATTCGGGGCTGGTGATCGGTGGAACCGCCGAAGCTGCGGAATTGCAAATCACGGCAGGCGGCGATGCCGGTGTGTCGTTGATCACGGTCACGGTCAGCGACGCGACCTCCAGCGTATCGGTCAACTTTCAGGTCGACGTTCAATTGCCGCCGACGGCCTCGATCGGGAATTTCGTCTGGCAGGACCTTGACGGCAACGGTGTCCAGGATGTCGGCGAGCCTGGGGTTCCTAACGTCACACTCAAACTGTTCGGATTCGGACCCGACGATACCTTTGGCACCGCCGATGACGTCGAAATCGATTCCGCCCTGACGGACGTCAACGGCCGCTACGAGTTCTCCGAAACAACGGCCGGTGTTTACTACGTTTCGGTCGTCGATGCGCACGGAATGACTCCGACCGTTCCCAATGCCGGCGCGGCCGATTCTGATAGCGACGTCAGTCCGCTGACGCGACGGACCAATCCATTCTCCTTCGACGCGATTTCCGACGATCTCACGGTAGATGTCGGACTGCTGGGCGCGATCGGGGGACTCGGAGTTTTGGGCGACGATCTTTCCGACGAATACGAACACGAGACCTATGACTTCGCCCACAACTGGATCGAGATTGCTTCGCAGTACCGAGGTATTCATTTCGGAACCGACGGTGCTTGGGGGGGGATTCGCCGCGATGGATATGAGTACAATTGGTCGCAAACCGGTGCGACCACGGCCGACCTGATCGATGCCAACGCCCACAACGCCTTGGCAGCACAGGTGACATCTGGCGCCGTCGACCACGTCGTGATTGCCGTCGCGCAGAACGATTTCTCGCCGGCCGGTGTGGCTTACCAGGGCATTTACGCCGGCACCTGGACACCGCAGCAGATCGACGACTATGTGGATGCGGCGGTGATTCGCGTCGAAACCATGATCGCGGCGATCCGCTCGGCGTCGTCCGACGTCCCCGTCGTGGTATCGGGCATCGTCGATCTCGGCCTGACGCCCGGCATTCGTCAGGCCTTTCCGCTGGATGCTCGACGCGAGGCCGTCGGTGCGGTGGTCGACACTTTCAATGCGCAAATCCGGCATGCCGCGGTCGCCGCCGATACCGTGTTCGCTGACCTGCAACGTCTGAACATCGATCTGTTCGGGACTCATGCCGCGCCCGTGATGACGTTTGACGTCGGCGGCGTATCGATTGCAAACGCCGCCGGAACGACGCCGGAAGCCGCGTACGTCAGCGATGGCTACCATCCGAATTCGGTGCTCAACGCGATCATCGCGAATCTGTTCTTGGAAGGCTTCCACGTCGGTTATGGAGTGAACATCACCGGCTATCAGTCGACCGAGCAAGACGTCGCCGAGTTACTGGGTGAGTCCTACACCGGTCAGACGTTGAATCTGGATTTCCCCGCCTACATCGTCGTGCCGAATCATCCGCCTGCCGATGTGACGTTGCCCACGAACCGGATTCCGGAAAACGTGGACACGGCAACCCGCAGTTTTGTTTCCGACATTGTCGTCGATGATTCTACCTGGGAAGACAGTCACACGCTCGCGCTGGTCGCCGGCGCAGGCGACGACGACAACGACACCTTCGAAATCGTGAACAATCAGCTGTTCCTGCGAGTCGGCCAGGTCGTGGACTTTGAAGCGAAATCTCAGCTTCAATTGCGGATGCGAGTCACGGACCAGGCAGACAACACGCTTGAAAAAACACTGGAAGTTGAAGTCCAGAATCTACCCGAAGTCAAGTCGGTGGAGATCAATGGAGGTGACAATAGCCGATCGCAAGTCACGTCGTTAACGCTCACATTCGACGGCCTGGTGGATCACGCCCAACTCGCATCGGCATTCACACTCACCAACCTCACACGGGGCAGTGACGTCGGTGTTGTTGATGTGTCAACCGTGGACACGGCCGGCGAGTCGGTGGCGACGCTGACGTTTGCCGGCTCATCCACGGTTTCACGCGCGGGGGCGGGCCCGATGGGGAACTCGCTCAGCGACGGGAGGTACCAGTTGCGCGTCCACGGCGCCGCGATTCAATTCGCTTCCGGAGGCGTCTCGATGGGGGCCGACACCGTGTTCAACAGTTCGAATGTGGACCGCTTCTTTCGCTTTTTCGGTGATTCCGATGGTGATGCCGACGTCGACGGGCAAGACTACGGACGGTTCGGACTCACTTTTCTACGCAACGCAGGTGATACGCTGTACAACGGAGACTTCGACAGCGACGGAGACGGAGACGTCGACGGTCAAGACTACGGTCGGTTCGGACTGAGATTCCTGAAGACCATCTAGTGCTTTGGCTATCCTAAAAAGTGGTGGCAACTGACGATACCCGGTTGTGCGTCGCAGCGACAGTGCGGCGAAAGTCTGCACACCAATACTGATGCCAGAGCCATTCCTGTCGGGAAGCTTTGGCCCTTGCACGCTGCTCGAAGGGGCAACGGTCGTGCAATGGGACCAATCGCACGTCCAGGACTTCTAGGTCCCCTGTGTCCTATCCGTCCCATCCGGCGTGCCACATGGACGTGCAACGATTGCCCCGATCTCCCACATGAATCGAATGCGCTGCCGCGCATCGCTGGCGGACACCGACGCATCGGATTGAATTGGAACTCGCTGAAGCAGATTCCTTCGGCTGCCAACCGATTTCAATTTGGAGTGTCGATTTCTCCACCGTAGCACCCAAGGTCCGAGAAACCGACATCGTCCGTGACGATAAGCAGAGTGTTAGGATGCTCAGCAGCGGAAACACTGGCCAATGAAACCAAGAGAACACCAATCACGGCAAAGAAGGGCGTTAAGTTCATGTCAGGGGTTCACCGCTGGATCCTTGGTTGATTTCACCCAGTTTCTGAGAGCGCTGAGTAGCCTGTCGAGTTGTTCCTGATGCTGAGCTTCCGACGCCAGGTTGTGCATTTCGTGTGGATCTGAATGAAGGTCGTAAAGCTCAAGCTTCGGAACTGTGCCTCCAAGATTCTGCGGGTCCATCTCTGCCAGGATTTGGTACTGTTGTGGAAATCTGTCCTTCAGCCGAATCGTCTCCGCGTAGGTGCGATTTCCCCATACCTTGAATTGCCGGCTGTCCGCATTGACCTGCCGCCACGCAGTTTCGACGTTTTCACGATAGATCAATTTCCACCGACCATCGAAGACACTGCGTTCCTGCATGCCGTTGTTGGGCAGCGGCCCACGATTGGAGATCTCGGCAAAAATGTAATCATGCCCCATCGCGTGCTTGTCCCCCTGCAGCAGTCCGGTGACCGATTTGCCGTGAAGCGGATAGTCGATGGTTGGCTCGATGTCGCATCGATCCAGAATGGTTGGAAGTAGATCGAGCTCACTCACCAGTTCGTTGCAGTGGGATCCCGGTGCGATTCCGGGGCCCCGAACGATCAGCGGCACACGCAGACCAAGGTCGTACAACGTCATCTTGCCGTGCTGAAACGTCGGGCCGTGGTCGCTCATGAAAATCACGATCGTGTTGTCGCTGCTACCGGATTGTTCAAGCACGCTCAACGCCTGTCCGGTCAGAGAGTCCGCTTGTTCGATCCCCGCCAAGTATTCCGCCCAGTCCTTGCGAACCTCCGGCGAGTCCGGCAGATAGGCAGGAAGTTCGACTTCGTCCGGATCAACACGGATCGGTGTTTTGTCGCTGTTCGGGTAAGGCCGGTGAGAGTTGGGGATGTTGAACATCAGAAACCAAGGCTGCTTGCGGGACTTGGCGTTTCGGATGAAGTCAACCATTTCTGCTCGCGAGCCCTTCAGAAACTCGTCGTACGAAAACTTCTCGTTCGGCAACACGTGCAGCTTGTGTGTGACGCCTTGATAGTAGCCATTCGCCTTTAGAATCTCTGTCAGCGTTTTGAACTCATCGTGAATCCGATTCGCTTGCGCAAGTTTGAGTCCGCGCTCTGCTGCAGTGACTTGGCCGGCCGGTTTGTGGAAGTTGTGCGTGTTGTTCAGGATGCCGTTGCTGTGGTTGTGCAGCCCGGTGTAAATCGCCGCCTTGGATGCGGAACACACTGGATAAACGACGAATGCGTTGCTGAAGTACGTTCCGGACTTCGCCAGAGCGTCCATGTGCGGTGTCTGCAGTCCCGGTGTTTCCAATAAGCTCAGGTGCGCGCCCTGGTCTTCCGTCAAAATGAACAGAACGTTCGGGCGTTCGGAGGCACCCGCAGAGGTCGCACCGTAGAATGCAAGGACGGCGGCAAAACCAATTGATCGGAAGTTCATTGTTCAATCTTCTTCTGCTTTCTTTTGGTCGTTTGCTCCTGCTGAATTGCCGCCGAACCGGCGTCGCGTTTGCCGTCGATGTACCAATCAAAGTACTTTGCCGCCTGACGACTCATCCCTTCCGATCTTTGAGCCCAGATGCCGGGTGGCGACTGAGTGTCGGCCCATGCCTTGAGATCCTTGTGAAGGGACGCTGCGATCTCAGGTGAGTCGCTAAGCAAGTCGTTGGTCTCCCGGAAGTCGTTTTCCAGATCGAACAGATACTCGCGCTCATCGGCTCGGATGTACTTCCATCGCCCTTTGCGGATCGCCGACTGGCCCAGCCACCTCCAGTACAAGGTTTCATGGGGGGCCGCTTTGTTTTCTCCAGTCAGGAACGGGACCAGGTTGACACCATCCAGCACCGGGTCATTGGGGAGTCCGGCCAAGGAGCAAGCCGTCGCGCCGACATCCAGCGTGATGACGGGATGGGAGTAGACCTGTCCGCCGGGAATCGTGCCTTTCCACTGGACGACAAACGGCACCCGAATGCCTCCTTCGGTCAACATTCCTTTCTCGCCGTTCATCGGATCGTTCAGTGAACCGTCCCAGCCGGGGCCGCCGCCGGGCGCATCGAGTTTGTGAATCTTCAGCGGAGCGCCGTTGTCGCTGATCACGAAAATCAGTGTGTCTTCTTCGAGTTCGTGCTTGCGCAGCGATGCCATGATCCGGCCGACTCCATCGTCGACGGCGGACAACATCGCGAGTGCCTGACGTCGACGCTCTGGCATTTCTCCAGGGAACCGATCGAGGTATGCCTTTGGTGCATCCAGCGGCACGTGCGGCGCTCGGCAGGCGAGATAGAAGAAGAATGGCTTGTCGTGAAATCGGTCGATGAACGTGCAGGCGAAATCAGAAATCATATCGATGTGATAGCCGCCACCTCTTTGTGCTTGTGCCTCGACGTCTTCACCGTCGAGATTCATGTTCCAGTGGCCTGGGCCGTTGCTATTTTTGTGAAAGACCTTGTCGAAACCGTGAGTCGCGATTCTCTCGGCTTGGCCCAGTCCAAGATGCCATTTGCCAGCCATGCCGGTCACGTAACCAACGCTCTGCAGACGCTCCGGAATCGTCTTGAGTTCATCGAAACGCTTCATGGTCGCCGCATCTCGGAATTGCGGATTCGATTCCAATCCCCACTTGGTTTGGTACTGACCACTGATCAGTCCGCCCCGGGAAGGAACACATTGCGGTGCGGTGCAGTATCCGTCGGTCATGCGGACGCCGCCCCGCGCGAGCGCGTCGATGTTGGGCGTTGCCACGTCATCGAAGACTCCTTGGCAGCTGAGGTCCGAATAGCCATGGTCGTCGGTGTAGATGACGATCACGTTTGGTTGACGTCTACCGTTTTGCGAAACCGGTTGTGGCGCATCCGAGGCCGTGGGGAGTTTCAACTGATACAGTGTCGAACCATCCTCGCCAACGAATCGGATGTCCGAAATCTCCACCTCGCCGTCGCCGCGCGAGGGATCGATTCGTACTGCAATCACCCGATCCGTCGCGGTAAATTCGACCGCGTAGGAATGTGCTTTCCCGTCGTGCCGAACGTCAAACTTGTGACTGCGATCGGCGTTGAAAGGTCCAGCCCCTTGCTCTTGCCAGAACACCTGGCCGTTTCCGCTCGAATCGGAGATCATCGTGAACCGCAACGTGAAGGAGCCGGCGGGGAGCGGTTCGTCGAGCGTGTGACTGAGGTGGGGATCACCTCCGGTGCTCTTCACGAGCAACGCCCCGTTTGCGACGGACAAGGTGCAGGTGCCTCCCGGTTGCCACCCCGCGACGGGCTTGCCGGCAGGCTTTGATTTTCCGCCGGCCGGCTTCTTGCTTGCGCCGCCTTTCAGTTCCGCTTTGCCTTCTTGGGTGATGTCGTATTTCGAGGGGGCGAACTTCGGATTTGCCAGCGGACGCGCGGCCTGCGTTTCGTTCAGGTGTTGTTCGATCAGTGTGTCGAGTTGCTTCACACGCTTGGGGAACTGTTCGGCGAGGTCGCTTTGTTCGCCGATGTCGTCTTTCAGGTTGAACAGCTTGTAACGGTGACCGCCGTTTTCACCGCCGTGGAAGATGCGGATCAGTTTCCAGTCGCCGGCGTGGACGCTGATCGAGGGTGGTAACCAATCCGGAACACCTGGCCCGTGCGGGAAGTACGTGAAGATGGCTTCACGGTCCAGCGATTCGCCCTCCAATGCGGGGACAATGCTGATTCCATCGAATTCCTGATCGGGCTTTGCATCGATCGATAACATTTCCAGCAACGTCGGATAGAAGTCGCTGCTTTGAATGATCTCGTCGCTACGCGAGCCGGCTTCGACCGAACCGGGCTGAACGACGATCGCCGGCCCTCGCACACCGCCTTCGTACATCGTCGCCTTGCCGCCTCGCAGCGGTGCATTGCTGGTCGCCGTTCCACCATCGACCAGGTTGTACATGTTTCCGCCGTTGTCCGACGCAAAAATGATGATCGTGTTGTCGGCGATCTTCAGGCGGTCGAGCGTGTCGAGCAGCGTCCCGACCGCGTCGTCCATACTTTCGATCATTGCCGCGTAAGTCGGGCTACGCTGCGGATCCTTCGGGTCGACGATTTTGCGATATTTGTCGATCAAATCTTGTTTGGCATCGAACGGAGCATGCACACTGAACATCCAGTAGTTCAAAAAGAACGGTTTGTTCTGATGCTCTTCCATGAAGGCCACGGCTTCTTTGGCCATGCGGTCTTCGAGGTGCTCGTCCGGAATGTCCGGATCATGATCGAAGTCGTTGAACTTCCACGGAGCGACATAGCTGCCCGCTGGACCTGGTCCGGGATGGTGGGGAACGTCGACATCGAATCCATGTTCCAGTGGCGAGTAGGGTTCCGGGCCGAGGTGCCACTTGCCAAAGTGCCCCGTCGCGTAACCGTTGTCCCGAAACATTTCGGCCATGGTGTAGTACCGAGTGTCCAGCCGGGACACGCACTGGGGTGTCGTCGAAAATTTATTCGGCGCCGCACTGGTCGGCACGACCGGTTCGAGGATGACCTTGGGAAGGTGGCATGTTGGTGCCGTGATGCCGTGCCGCGCGGGGCTCAATCCCGTCAGAACGCTCGCTCGCGTCGGCGAACACAACGGGCTGGACGAATACGCCCGCGTGAACGTCATGCCCCGTTCGGCCAATCGCTGGATGTTTGGCGTTTGGTAAAGGTCGGTCGTTCCGTAGAGCGTCGTATCGCTCCAGCCGAGGTCATCGGCGAGGATGAAGACGACATTCGGCGTCGGCTCGGAGTCTTGTGCCATCGCGTCGCCGTTCCTCATCGACAGCAATAGCAACAGACAAACGATGAGTCTCAAAAAACTTGATTGTAGGGTTTGATTCATGGATGACTCGAATGCTGAGGTTGCCTCGGCGTGTGGATCGCGCAGGACCCAGGTTTTTTGAGGCATTGCTGTGATGTCCGAATTGGGGGCGACAAGTGTTCGGTTTAGATGACCCTCGGCCGATTGGGGTCGGCGGAGGGCACGACGCATCTTTGACGCATCGCAGACCAAGTAATTTTTTGGCGTGTAGCTGCTCCGTAATCGCCCGCCTCCGCTTCATCTGGCTTCGGGCGGTCGAGCTCGGGATGATAATTCAAGCAGGCAGGACGTTCAGCGTAGAATAGCTGCTAACGCGTGCAATGTGAAATGCGCACCAAGACCTACATCGAGTTGCGTCTTCACGAATGGACATCGGAGCCCGCCAGAAACGGAGGTGTTAACCATGCCCATTTCAGTGTTTGTGATTTTCTCAGGCATCGGCTCCAGCGTCCAATCGTTTTTGCGTTGGGTATTGCCAATCGCACCACTGAATGTGCGGGGGACAACGGACTCCGGCTCTGCGAGCACGCGGACCTGGGAAGGGATGCTCCGGTCGATAGCGCGGAGGCCACACGGACATGGGGGCCCATCATTACGACATCGCACAGTGGGCGCTGGGGAAGGACCAGTCCGGTCCGGTGGAGATTCTTCCTCCGGAAGATCCCAGCACTGGACGTGGGGCATCGACCATGCAATGGGGCCGAAAGGATACCTAGGGCTATCGATCCCATTGGTCCTATCGAGCGCACTTCGATGAGGGCATCGGTTGGACCAGACGACGCAGTTTCCGTCATCCGATTCGGCGCAGCGGTGAATCTGACCGCCGCGCCGAAGCTGGTCCGATTGCACGCGGAGACCATTCAGGCCGAAGCGAGCTGGGCAATGAAGTACGTTGGATGCCAGTGGCGAATCATCCACCGTTATCGCTTCGGCGTCGACCGTAGCGCCCGAATTCCAGATAACCGTGCCTGTCAACGCCACGCCGGAGCAAACCCGCTTCCAAACCAGAATCTTGCTGGCTTGGCTGCTCGTCCAAGACCGGCCGAGCGTGCTTGCCAATTCGCTGCTCCGGTCGATGAAACCGGAGCACCACTGGCAACCATTTTCCTGACTCCCGCTCCGCAACCAAAATCTCCGACCTGATCCGAGCGATGGATCACAATCTTCAGAAAATGCACGATTTCGCTAGGTTTATTCGCCACGTCCAAAAACGAATCGTTAGCTAAAAATACCTGTAGAGCCAATCTGGCGATTGCCTCCTGCCCTTTGACTCCTTCAGACAACGGACTGGAAGTCCATCATACGCTAGAACGAAACACGGACAAAAGCTAGCGTTCCATGTCTCGTTTTAACCACGCGCGGCAGAAACGCCAGCGTCTTTCGGCGGTTGCCAGTGAAATGTCCATCATCGCCGCAATTTCAGGCATGTTCAGCCCAGCGAAGAATCGTAACTTGACCAATTCGGCTTTGGTTTTCTCGAGGTTTTCCAAACGGGACAAAGAATCATTCAAAGCCATAAGATCTTCTACAGCGGGCTGGCCATTCGACGAAACCCCGTCCGGATGCAATTCAATCTGGATCAGATTCCCTCCCCGCTTCTGAGCGTGTCGTTTGCGGGCGCGGTCGATCAGGATCCGGCGCATGGCTTCCGCCGCAGCGGCAAAGAAATGGGCGCGACCGTCGAACGATAGTTGCTCGTCACCGACCAATCGTAGATAGGCTTCGTGAACCAAGTCCGTTGTGTGCAGGGAATTTCCGGGAGCTTCGCGATGCAGCTTCACCGAAGCGAGTCGATGCAGTTCGGAATAGACCAACGGCAACAGATCCCTCGACCGATACTGCCCCGTATCCGACTGAATCGCTTGTAGGATTTTGGTAACTTCGGACATTAGTGTTCTGTCAATCTGTCTCTTGATCGCCAAGAATCATTTGCTTGGCTTCGTCGAGATACAGGTTGGTGGAGAGGCCGTGCGCCCATCCAAACTGCTGTGGCCAAGGACCACTCAAACTCGGCCGGTAATATCGATCCGTCTCGTCCAGCCAACTCGTTAGACTTTCGCGTGCTTCTTCGTGTCGGTCGAGAGCGTGTAGAGCCATAACACGATGCAAAAAAACGCGGTTGTCACCACGCCGATACATTTTCTTGCGATTCCATAGCTCCAGCAATTCGCCGTGTTGCCCTTGTCGAAAAAGGGCAAATCCATAGGGGGCAATCCCACTGCTATCGCCGGACAGTTCCTGCTCAAATTCAATCAGTTCCTTCAGGAGCTGCTTTTCGTCACTGTCCAAGGATCCAGGTAGTGTTGCCGCTTTCAGCACGGTCCAGTTGCGAGTGTCGTAGTGATTCCTCGAATTATCAAGCTGCTTGAGCATCCATCTTCGCAGCTGAACGAACTCTTCGGTGCGGTTCGCCAATAGCAGGTAGATTGCCAATTCATGCCATTCCTGGTCTGCGATCGGGGCTTTCCATCGCGAATTGAGTTGGTGCCGCTTTTTGAAAATGGGGAGCACCAACTCGGCTGCCTCATGCCAACGCTGGTGAAACGCATGATTTCTCGCCTCACAAAGCTGCAAATGTGTATCGTCAGGAAGCAGTTTCTTGAGTTGGCGAAAGACGTGCGGATATTCAGCCAACCTAACCAAAAACTGGGTACGTTTCGTCCACATCCAACCGGTAGCAAGCTTCCAAGCCTTCTTTCTTGCTCAGCCAATTGCAGAACACGGCAGCTCGTATCCAGTTCCAATTAGGATACGGGGTCTGGCCCGAGAGATATCGGCAAGGCAGCAAGCCTTCCTCCCGATCGCACTGAAGGTACTGCTGTGCCGTCACTTCCCGGTCCGCAACGAAAAATGGCTGAGTAATTTGTACGCGACGGATGGGCTCCTCATGTTCAACGGAGTTTCCCTTGATCCTGGTATTTCCTTCCCAGTCCCCCATGGTGAACGTTCCCGGTGTAATCCGTCGCATGGCGATGCCGGCGGAATTGACGAACCAATCGTGAGTCTCCCGGGGGCTGGCGGACTGGGGTTTGGGTAATTTTTCGCCCCAACGGCGTAGCAACCATTCCGCCGAGTTTCGTGTCAGCAAATCGGGTGCGTCCTCGTACCATTTCTGAAGTTGGGGAGCCCATCTCTTTCGAAATGCTGTGACATCGCGTTCCATTTCCACTAGTCCGATTGCCTGAATCAATCCGGAGCGGAAGTCCGGTTCGTCACTCTTGGCAGCAAGCTCCGCCAACTCATTCAGATCGGCGTGCCACTTTGGAAAGTGGTATAGAAACTCGGTCCGCTGAATCGGGTCGATACCGAAACGCAACATTTCCTTGGCGATCTCGTGGTCTCCAATGTACAGGCCCAAAACGGCGATGCGAACCTTCGACCCCAGGTCACGTTTCAGTTTCGCTTTGCGAGCGTGTCCGGCCAAGAGCGACGCATTGTAGTTTGTCGTACGCAGCATACTTACTAAGCTGGGGCAAAGGTCGCTCTCAAGACGATCGATGTTTTCCAGCAGATGATCACCCAACTTCTCGGCAGGATTTAATGCGGTCAAGGCAATCGTGGTGTTGACCCATTGATAGGAACCGGGTGTCTGTTCGGTCATCCGGTCTTTCAGTCTAGGGACGGCAGCATTGCGGAGAGGTTGAAGATCAGCAATCGCTTGTTCCAGCCCGCGCCCCTTGGCTGTGAGAATTGAATCGAGTACTTTGCTCAGGAAATCATTTCTGCTCTGAATGAGTTGACGATTGAGTCGCTTTTCCGTCGCATATCCTCGAGACAAACTGACGGTGTAACCGAAGAGCAGCGCCAGGATGCTGGCGGCAAACGCGCACTTTCCTTTGTGTTTGCGTATCAGTTTTTGTGCTTTGTAGCCGAGAGTGGGAGGACAGGCGGAGACCGCATTGCCTTCCAGATGGTTTTGCAGATCTTCGGCCAATTCCGTAGCACTGGCATATCTGCGATTTCGGTCCTTTTCAATCGCCTTCATCACGATCCAGTCCAGATCGCCGCGAAGGATGCGTCGAAAGGTAGGCGACGGCACTCGGCGGAGTTTTGCAACTCGGGTGACTGTCGCTTCGTCCAGCGTATCCACCAACGCTGACGGTCTGCGAGGTTCGATACTGCGAATCAAGTGGCGGATTTCGTCCACGCCCGCGCTGCGGAACCTCTCCCTGGCCAGCGGCGTTTGTCCGGTCAGCAGCTCGTAGAGCAAGATGCCCATCGAATAGAGGTCGCTCCTTGTATCGACGTCCAGTCCGCTGATCGATGTCTGTTCGGGGCTCATGTACTGCGGCGTCCCGACGATTGCACCAAAGCTAGTGAACGAAGTCGTGTCGGTTAGCGGCCCGTGGAGTGCTTTGGCGATGCCGAAGTCGATCACTTTGACCACCGGCTTTCCGTCGTGCAGTGATACGAGGACGTTAGACGGTTTAATGTCGCGGTGGATAACTCCCTTTTGATGAGCGTGCTGAATCGCGTTACAAAGGTCATTGAAAAGATTCAGTCGTTCTTTGGTGGAGAGCGTTTCTTCGTCACAGAATTCGGTGATCGGCAAACCTCTTACCAGGTCCATCACAAAATAAGGGTAGCCGCTTTCGGTCGTCCCACCATCCAGAACTCGAGCGATATTGGGATGGTCCATCATCGCGAGAGCTTGACGTTCTGCTTCAAATCGTGCGACAACCAATCGGCTGTCCATGCCGGGTTTGATGACCTTCAACGCAACCTTTCGCCGAACCGGTTCGGTCTGTTCCGCCATGTAGACGACGCCAAATCCGCCTTCACCAATCTCCTGCAGGATTTTGTAGCGGCCAATTTCCGCTTCCAGTCGGTGATCAAAAGCTTCCTCGGTTGACGTCGCATCCAGCACTGCGCAGCCGTCCAATATTGAGTCTTCTCTTTCGTCGGCTGCCAACAATTCTTTGACTTCGCGATGCAGTGACGGCTGATCCGCACACATTTCGTCGAGATACCGATCTCGCTCGACGGGGTCCTCGAAATCGAGTGCCCGAATGAAAATTTGCTCTCCCTTTCGCATTTGCTTAGCGTGAACCATACCGAGGCTCCCCGGAGTGATGAAAGTCCGTTGCATTGACGATACCGGTAATGCGTCGTCCGAACCCTGTCCCCCTCAGAGAATCGAAAATTTTTCTCCACACCAGCATCCGTATCCCTTTGTCGCTCAGCGGGCCGGAAACTAGCATCAGTCGACTGTTATCTTCCGCAGCGGTTTGGGCCTCCGGCTACAGATCTTAAGTTCCGCAACGCACCCAAGGGCGTAGCCGCGCCAACATGAGGATTTTTGAGTGTCCCCGCCGGAGTCGGTTTCGAATAGACACACCAATTCCGTGGGTACGCTTCGTGCCCCACCGCGGCTACGGCCGCCTGATCCCATCTGGGGCTATGCACTCGAGAGCTCGCCCCTGTCATGCACCGGCGGCCGACGCCGGAGTACGCTGTGGATCGTGACCTGCGACTCGTCGACACTAGTGAACCTGCCCGATCTTTTGTGCGTCTCGCATCCGGATGGGGGAGAAGTACTAATGCGGAATTCGTTGAGCGAAGCATGATGAGAAAACTGGCGACCATCCGGACGGTTGGTGAATTGCGGCCGATTGATGGGGCGGACTCGATTGAACTGGCGGTGGTCGATGGCTGGATGTGTGTCGT
>NZ_JACEHH010000109.1 GCF_014154935.1 Stieleria mannarensis | reverse complement strand
AGACAGAGAGCAGCGAAGAAAGGTTGTCCACCGTCGCGTGTTCGCCTCGCAGCATGCAAAAAAGGTTGATCCAATCGTATCCGATGTTTTCAGCCTTTAAGGCTCGAAAACCGTATTCGCACCAATGGGCAAACGCAGCCGGCCGATCGCTATCTTGATCGTCCTCGTATCCAGGAATCCGGACCCTCAACGGCAGAGGCCTAGCATCGTCCAGAGCGGCACGGATGTCGTCCCCCAGGCGATCGCTTTTTTAACCGAGTAGCTGATTCGATTCCTAGCCATTGATCCGTTCCCCTTGCCCACGACGCCAGCGGCTGCCTGGTTTTCTTCATTTGTGATCAAGTACTCCAATGCCGAAGCATGGCGCGGCATTCTAACGCAGGGTGTCAAAGAACCGCGCCGAGCGGCACGCGATGCCGACTCTGCCGCCGCAAGTGTCTCACACAAGATTCCCCGCTGCCAGCGAAAAACCACAGCGAACGGTTCCGCCGACCTCCGCTCGGCCGCCCCACCTTAAACAGCCAACACCTTCGCCGCCCAGCCTACCATGCCCCTCGATCTCCACGGACAAAGGCACGTTCGCCAGAGATGCCCCGCTCCATTGACCTGAAGACCAACCAAGCCACCGCATCCACTGCCACGGTATCGGACCAGAAGAGTCCAGAAATTGCCGTGTTTCCGGCAGTCGGGGCGACTAGATTCGAACTAGCGACCTCTACGTCCCGAAAAAAGGCGGATCTCTTGAATTCGGACTGCTTTGTCCCGAGATTTACCGCACTATACAGTCTCGCGACGGTTTCGCAAGTTAGTGCATTCGTATGCAGGCAGTCGCGGTACTTTGCACATAATCAACCGTTCGTCGGTCGTCCAAAACGGTAGCGAGATGAAGCAACAATTTTTGCAGTGACAAGGACCAACCAGGTACTACAATTTGCCTCGCGCGCACGCGCGGGAGCGAGGCGTTCGACGGCGCGCGGGCACGCATGGCTAAATCACTAGCCAGATACTAGCGGTAGAGCATGGAGAGCTGGTCACGAAGTCGCGGCAACTCTGACAAACAGGTCTCGATTTCTTGTACCAGCCAGCTATCGGGCTCGAATGTGCTGAGCCGTGCCAACGCGGTCCGGAATTTCGTTTCACAGACCACCAAGGACTCAACAGGGTCGGTGAGCGCTAAAACCCCCAGGTATGCCAGTGATGGCACCGGGCACTGGGAGAGCAGCAGTATGTCTACGAATCGCCCCGCATCGCGTTGACCACACGCTCGACGCGCCCCCATCAATCGCAGCATTCCATGGATCCAGTAGACCACCTTAAAGGGTTGCTGATCATCTTGGTCAACGACAGCGGGAATCTGCCTGATCGCATTACCTTCCGCCTGTGTTGGTCTGGCGTCATTGGTTGCTCCACCGGCATCTTTGGGCGGATACGCTGAAATCATCCAATCCCAGGAGGCATCGTTGGACTCGCGTCTTGTCCGTCCCTCGGCTCGCAGTTGCTGTTTGAATTGATCGCGGGCGCGACTCGCCTCTTCCCAGCGGTTCTCTTTCTGCAGTCTGTGCGTAGCTTCGATTCGTGATTCCATCTTTTGATTCCGTACGTCTGTTAAATTGAAAATGTCCGTGCCATGGGTTCAGCAATCTCTTTCACAAGTCTCGCAAAAATCGGCGGATCCCCGCGATCGACATTTAGTCGGTGATCATGACGAACCGTGACACCGAAAACTTAGGAAGCGACCAACGCAGATTCATCTTCAATCTTTCAGACGCTCGGAATGACAACGATACTCGTCGTCGGCGTTCTGGGAGACGCCCCGAAAGACGTTCGAGATCAAAGAACGGTGTCGGCTTGTAAACTGCTGGCGCCGAATTCGGTTGGCGGCGACCTGCTGCAACTTGCGTAGGCAAATACGAACGCGAAGGCGTCGCAGTCGACGGATTTGCACTCCGGGTGGCTCGGAACGTTAGCATCGTCTGATCTGGCGTCATGTTCACTATCGATCTTCGCGGATCGCAGAGCGGGCCAATCTCGTCGCACAAAACACTGGAGAGACGCACACTGGGCGTACTAAGACCCGACGCCTGTGAACACCCGCCGATAATACTAGCGACAGGAGGACGCAAACTGCGGCTTCCCATTCCTTCAATCGCGGTAAGAACAATGCATGACGAGAGTTTCGAGCACATCCTCAATGCGGTACGCGTTGAGTTTGCAGACATCGCGGACGAGATTGCTTCTGGAATGGATGAGGTCTCAAACGATATCCAGTGCTGTGGCGAAGAAATCGAATCGGTTTCGGAATCCGTCCTGGGATTGGAACGCAGTTTTGAACAGCGTTTTCGGGCTTTTCACCGAAGCCTTTCCCGGCTTCAAACCCGCGTTGACGGCATGGAAAAGCTCCTTCGATCGGAAGACCACGACATCAACGGAAAAGGAGATGCGACAGAGAACGGGTGACCTGTCCAGCGTCGCTCATGCGGGGCAGACGCAACGCTTCAATCGCATCGCTGGACCTTGACGCCGGCGTCGGAAGCCGACGTCGATTGCGTTCATCAACACAACAATAACAGCAGACATTGGCTCTGGCACGGCCAGGGCAGCAACGTCGCCATCGCGAACTGCCCACGCAGAATGATCAGCCCCATGACTGAAGGCTCGTGATTGTGTGCCTCCGCCCATAATGAAGTCGAATGCAAACGGGACGCGGCCAACTTCTGGCGCCAGGTAGGGCGTCCCCGTCCAATAGGCTGATTGAATGTTTTCGAAGAGACTCTCGTCGTTTGGGTTGAGCGGGTCATCGAACAGTCCTTCGTTCGGAGGCGAGTTGCCATTGATGTCGCGCAACCCAATATTGTCGAGGCTGACGTAAAACAGGTGGCTGAATTCGCTTTGGGGGCTCACGATGTTCCAGCCCAAGTCGGTGCTACCATCGAACGAACGCTCATATTGGTAACTGACTCCGTTCACAGGCTTTGCGTGGGGCAATCTCCAGTCATCCCAATGCACATTGCGAACGCTATCGTAGTACACAAGATCATCAGCCCAGGCAACGGCGTTCGCCCAAGACATAATTCCATCTGTGGCAGAAACACCGTTGTCGTAGATCGATCCGGCTCCATAGTTTCCGTTTTGTAGCCACGTCACGTCAAGGACATCGTCATAAACCAGGCCCCCTCCGCGCGAGATCAACCCTCCAAATGCCAGCCCGGGGTTGGCAATAAAGATCACGGCACATCCGATCGCAATGCGCAATTTCTGCATGTTTGTTCTTTTCTTGAATTCTGCGACATTTCACGAAACTGTGTTTCCGCACCTTCCCGTGTCGCTTGCTACAACTGAAGTGCTGCGTCAATGGGGGCGTTTTTGGTCCTAACAGTCTCGATGCTCAAATGCGAATTGGCGTCGCACACCAACTCACAGCCAATGTGAAACTTGATTGCCTGCATCGTACTACCTCAAGCAAAACCGTGCTGTTCCGGGGCCCCGGGAATTGCCTAGGATTCTTACAGTAGTTACTCGAACAGCACTGAACAACTTCGGCAATTCCCGATCCCCAGTCCGTCGTACGACAAATTTGTCGCTGTGCGATTCCAAGCGATAATCGATCGGGATTCGACGGACGGCATGCATTGGTCACGATCGATCTGTTTTGATTCCGGATGAATCCTGGCATTGTCACGCAGGTGATTTCACTCTCCCGACTTACCCTACGATATGCGTATCCTCTCCGCACAACCTGCGATCCAGGATCACAACCCTGGGTTGCATGTGGGTGTCCCAGATAGGTACCGCGAGGACGCGATCATCTGTTAGCTGCGGAACTTTTTGCTCCGCGGATGCGGTTCGGCGAGTTCACCGTTGGCCCTCTTGAAGCTTTGGAGGCATCTACGAAG
>NZ_JACEHH010000108.1 GCF_014154935.1 Stieleria mannarensis | reverse complement strand
CCCGGGAGGCTGTTGGTTAGCTTCGCAGCCACCTTTCTTGATCGGATCGATCGGTCGGCTTGCGATCGTTTGCTCGTGACGAGTTTTCAGACGCGACGTCCACGATCGCTTTGCGCTTCACTCATTTCTCATGCTCGAAGGCCGACGCCTGACACCAATTGGACCGTGGCCACACTGGCGGCAACGTGCCGAAAGAGTGGCGGGCCTCGTGCTCTCCAGCAGATCAAACGGCAAATCCCGGCGGCCATCCATTGCGGCGGAAGGAGGCTCGGTCCTGTGGCCCCATCAATCGTCCGCCGCTGCACCTGCGGGATTCAACCCCCGTCCCCTTTGATTTGCCTGGCTTGTCGGATGCCTTCGTCTTCGGCGATGGCGAGGATCTTGTGACGGATCGAATCGCTGTCGAGGTAAAACAACGACTGACCGGTCATGCCACTAAAGCGGTTGACATCCTCGGATGGCATCATCGAGAGGACGGCGTCCATCAACGATGTTTTCCCGGCGGAGCTGGATGATTGAATGACGATCGCCAGTGGCTTGGCAAGCTTGCGACTGGTTGCGGCCAAGTATCCCGCGAGCTTGTTGGTGGATTCGCCGACGATGCCGCAAGCGTCCATGTCGGCAACGACGCGTTCGAGCAAGTTGGGCGAGCGAAGCAGAGCCAACGCTTCGCGTTGCTCGTCGTCGCTAAGCTTGACTTCGATGCGCGCCGGTTGTTTCGGTGCCGCGATGCGATCCGACTGCAACGCTTCGAGTTTGAGCAGCACCGTGCCGATGTCTTTTTTGATTGCTTCGGCATCGGTGTAGAGTTCCGTCGCGGTCGCTTTGATGAACGAGGTGCGTGAGCGGGCCTTGACAAGATCGAGGGTGTCCATGTGAACGAGGTCGTCGCGCGAAGCCATCAAGTTGACCTTGAGTGTCAGCGTCGACTTGTTCTTTTCGAGACCACGGATTCGATAGCGTCGATCATCGCGGATGAAGATGATTTGATCGTCTTCGACGATCAGTTCGTTGTCATCTTGAGTTGTCGACTCTGGCTTGGTGGCAGCGACAGTGTCTTCATTCGTGTCATTGGTGTCATTCGTGGACAGCGCCTCAACTTCATCACCGACAACGATCACGTCGGGACCGTCGGCGTGCGCATCGATCTTGTAACCACGTAGCCCAATGACGTTGCCGTCGTCGTCAAGAATCGAAACCGTGACTCGGCCACGCATGGTTTCACGTCCGTTGGCTTTGTAGAGGCCGGCGTCGACGAGTGCGTCGCGGACTTCGCGGCCACGCTTGATGCGCCGCTGTGGGATCTGCTTGCCGAGCGTTCGGTCGGCAAATCCGATTTGTTGTTCGGTCGCTTGCTCATTGGTCAGGTGCAGTTCGTCGTTGACATAGGCTTTCGCGCGGTCACTTCCATTCAAGCATGAAGCGTAGAATTCGGCGATGGCCTTGATTGGGTTATTGAGGATCGCGTTCAGGAAGTCATCGTTCATCGTGTTGGCTCCGTTGGATGCGCGCAGACCGGTGGCCCGGCCCTTGGTTGTAGGCTTGTTTTTGGGGAAGATCGCGGGGAGAGGTGTCGGCGGTTGCCGATCGGGTCCGCGAAAGCTGCGCACCTGTCGGCTGTCGTTGGCGGTCGAGAGCCTTGGAGGTGCAGAGGCGAAACGTGGATCAACGCCTCACGGATCGGCCGGCCCTCCATGACGCGACAGCTTCCGCTCACTGTCAAGCGACGGAATCAACCAACCGCCGCGAAAGTAGAAAACCGCTTCGACATCAATCGTTAAAGTCAACGCACGCCCTGTTAACCAACGCGTGAGTGTTTTTTGTCTCTCGCCTTCTCTCGGCCTGATCGCCGGAGGGCCACGGGTGACGGCGTCAGTCCGGCTCGGCGAAAGCCAAAAAACATTGGGGGAAGAGTGAGCGGCCGGCTTGGATCGGCTGTCGGCCGAACGGCCTGGGCGGTTCCGCGCCGGGGGAGCCTGTCGGAGATTCGCGAAGGGCTTTGGCCGAACAGACAAGCTGTCGGTTGATGGTTTACCGATCGGCTCGTTCCCGGCTTACGTCGCTTACAGCTCGTCGCGGTCACTTTCGCCCTTCTTGATAACGAGCTCGGCCTCCTGCCTCGCACTGTTCTTATCGGGCTCCGCCCTCGGCGTCGGTGATGCTCGCTCGCGCTCGGCGCTACCCTCATCCTTCGGTCGCTTCCAATCATCTCCGTCAACCGTCGGCTCCGCTCGGTCGATCCCTCTCTCACTCCGGTCGGCGAACAATGGCCCGCTCCTTCACTCCACCACTATCATCACTCTCGTTCTCCCTCTCTCCTCCACTCCCAACTCCCGCTCTTTCCGCCGCTTCCTGCCATCGTTCTCCGACGGACATCCTGTCCCCGACGGGTTTCAGTCGACGGGCATCCTACCCGCCGTGCCTTCGGCGTTCTTTGTGCATCAGGGTCCGCGGTCGGTCTTGTGGCAAGACCAAGCGGCCTCCCATTGCGGCGGAAGTCGACTCGGTCCTGTGGTCACGTCAATCGTCCGCCGCTGCATTTGCGGGATTCCACCCCCGTCCCCTTTGATGTGACTGCCACTTTTCCTTGACTATTTACCCGCTCGGACAGGGCCTGACCCTACTACTCCTGGACTTTCGGCGAACGGATCTCCTTGAAGTCGGTCTTCTGGAACTAGGGCCTCACTGTATACGCTGTCGCCAAATGGATCACCTAAAGGTTTTGGTAGCGAAGCATTTTTTGATTCTTCCACATACCAATTACACCAGTACGCAATGGTCTTCAATCGCCCGACTACTGATTTCCCAAACTGCGCTTGCTCATTGCCGTGATTTGAGATGCGAATTAGAGTTCTGTGTGCAGTGCGTGCAACTTCAATGTCGGGATCGTGTAACCCGAAAATAAGACTGGGGGCATCCTCTGTCGTCGCACGAGTCGAGAATTCTTCAATTGTTTTACGTCTTTCATGCCATGCGCCGTACATTGCTGAGGCTCGCCAATTGAGTCTCACTACTTCAGTATTCAATTGAGATATTTCCGATTTTAACCTCCGTTGATGAATAAACCATGACAAAGAAATGGCGACTAAGGCTGCGATCCAAAATAGTGATATCAGCCTGAATCGCCCTACCATTGCTTCCATCCCTCTCCGTTCACCGATGTCGAAATATCACATGACGAATGACGATTGGTACCGCCTGGGCCGCAGCAGTCCCATCTATGCGCGGTCGACGCAATTGCGCTGGATCCTTGACTGTCACGGTCCCAAAAGGCCGGCTTTGACTTCCAGCCACCGTTCCACTTAAGTGACTCTCCAGTACAAATCTTGGTCTCAGTATGTCCTTCGTCATCCAATGCAAATGGAAGCAGCTCCAAAAAGTCTTCAATTTCCTTGCTGGGCGAAAACAACCTAAACTCCGAGCTTACTCGGTCGACTCCGATGTTTCCACAACTTGTTGTCGGCTGACCCCGCTGGGCGAAGCGGCGGTCGAGAATCCGGTCGTTGGGTTTTCCCCGGTGATCGGTGAATTTCACGCCACTCGGACTTGTTTCAACAGCGCCAAAATACTCATAAACGCAGCATTTTCTATTGCCAGGCGCACCTTTTTGGCAGCACCCACTCTCGTTACTGTCAAGGCCGAAACAGTTTGTAAGCGTAAGATCGTAGCAGAGCTTTTGCACCAAGTGCTGCCTCGTTACACCTTTCATTAACGGATTGGGCGTGATCTTTATTTCAAACTTCGAATCGTAGTTGCCACACGAATTGCACGATGGTGAACCGAGAACTTGTTGCTCGATCCTTTCAACGATAGTTCCGTACGGATCAGTGTTTGCCAACAGGAAATACTGGCGATACAACGACTTTCCATCCTCATACCCGATCGGATCTCTGGAGCAGAATCGCCCCGCAATCGGATCGTACATGCGGGCGCGGTAGTGGTAGAGATCGAGAACGTCGTCGTACTCCCGCCCGGTATAGGTGTAACGGTTGCCCTCGGCGGTCGAGGTTCTCGCGGTGCCGCTGGCGTCGAAGATCGACAGGTTGCCGTACGCATCATACGCGTAGCGTTCCTTAATCGCCCCACTCGAATCGGTCAGTGCGTTGATGCTGTACTGTTGGGTGCGGACGTAGCGAAAGCCGAGCTTGATACAGGACGCTTCACTTTCAGTGCGTGATTTGCCGAGCGAGCAGGTTGGGTGACGAAGCGTTTTGCAGCTACGGCGTTGTTTTGAATCGGTGCACGGTTTC
>NZ_JACEHH010000107.1 GCF_014154935.1 Stieleria mannarensis | reverse complement strand
GGCGATTTCGACTAGGCGTGTGTCCGCTTTCCAGCTTTGCAACATTGGTCAATTGCACTGATTTCCAATCACCCTCAAACCCAGGTAAACGTCGTTTGCCGGTGAGCAATTCCTGCATGGCTCCCTGTTTGATCAGGCGTTTCTTGGCGAGGAGTTGCTTGAGCGATTCGATCAGGGCATCCGCATCGCCCAACGCCGACGCAATCGCTTCCTGCTCGGCGAGGGTTGGCGGGACCGCAATCTTTAATGACCTCACAGTAGTGAGATTCATCCCAGCCTTCGCGCCCGAATCAGTCAATGCCCGAAATCGCTTTTGTACCTCACGAGAAGCGAGAAAATAGGATACGAATTGTGGATTCAACTCGCTCGATGTGAATCGAACCAACGCGATGTGCTGATTGATGAAAGATGGCTTCGGAAGCTTCTCCGTAATGTAGCCAGATATCCCGATATCAGCGGTTATCGAAATCAACACGTCACCGTTCTGCAGACATGTCCGTGATGCCTCTGCAGCGACGCCTGGATTCTGTGAAACGTCGACTCGACGCAGGTCTTCTAAATCGAGGTAGATATCGTTCCGGTCGAGATTTCCAATTCGAATAAATGGAGCTCCGTATTCCGAGTAGAAGCGCGCCCACCCTCTCGATCCGCTTGTAACAAATGGGTTGAACTCCCCAATTGCTTTAACGGTCCAGTCATCTGGAATCTGCCCAACTTCCGTCATCTTTCGATTGGGAAAGCGATCGTACGTTTGCACCTTCTCCCGAACGACACTCATACCGGATCCTCCGGCATCTGCTCATCAAGCTCCGCTTCGATCTTTTCGAGCTCTTGTTTTAGTTCCTCTTTGCTCGGTAGGTAGAGCTGGTACTTCGACGCGAAGATGTTCGCGTTCTCGGGGAGCGTCAGTTCAACCAATGCATCGTTCTTTCTGGCACACAGTACGATGCCGATCGTGGGCAGTTCATCGTCCAGCTTCACGTGACGATCAAAGTAATTGACGTACATCTGCATCTGCCCCAGATCGCCGTGGTCCAATTTGCCGATCTTCAGATCGAGTAGCACGTAGCATCGCAGCAGACGGTTGTAGAGCACGAGGTCGACGTAGTAGTGATCGTCGTCGAAGGTGAACCGGCGTTGACGGGCCTCGAATAAGAATCCTTTGCCGAGTTCCAGTAAAAACGTTTGCAGCTTGTCGATGATTGCCGTTTCAAGGTCGCGTTCGCTGTAGCCGGATTTTTCGTCAAGTTCCAGAAACTCCAGCACGAACGGGTTCTTGATCAGATCGGCTGCTTTGGCGACCACTTGTCCTTCGGCGGCCAAACGGCGGATTTCGTCCTTGTCGCGGCTGAGGGCGAGCCGCTGATAAAGCGAGCTACCCAGCTGTCGCTTGAGTTCACGAACACCCCAATTGTTCTGGCTGGCTTCGATTTCGTAGAAACGGCGTTCGTTCCGGTCGTCGATCGAGAGCAGTGTGACGTAGTGCGACCAGGACAACGGAAAGCGGTCGGCCAACGCATCGATCACCGCTGCGATCAGGGGCTTTTCGGCAGAGTCCGATGCCCCGCCCCCCTCTGCCGGCAATTTCGCAGACAGTGTCTGCGAAATCTCAACGAGCGTCTCCGAACCGGGCAATTCTGCAGACGGTGTCTGCGGAATGTCGGAAAATGCCTGATAGAAGGCACGAAAAGACGTCAGGTTGCGAGCCGAGAAGCCGCGTCCGAGTCGAGATTTCAGCTCGGATGAGAGGCGTTCCAATGTCTCGCTGCCATATTCGGCCCGATCCGTTCCATTTTGCTCAAACTCAACGATGTACCAGCCAAAGAGCCAGTTGCGGATCACCAAGTTCTGATTGATGACTCGCGCCGAACGGCGTTGAAACTCGTCATTCGTATTGTCAAACAGCTGAAGCAGCCGTTCGAAATTGAACGATGCTGGTGAGCCGGATGTGACGTCCCGCGATGGATCGCTGCTGGTCATGATGCCCCCTCAAGCTCCTTCGCAAAGCCCATCTTGCGGAGATGATCGTTGACCTTAGACTCCAAATCGATGGCGCGCTGCGAAAGCGTATTGACCGGTGTGTCGTAGCGATCAGCCAATTCCTTGATGCGACCGGCAAGCGTGTTGCTGATCCGATCCATTTCGCCTTGCACGTCCTTGGCAATCGACGTCATCCATTTGTCGTCGATCACGATTGACTTGATTTCATCGACAGACAACTCGGGATACTTTTCGTAGGCAAGAGTGTCGAGCTGCTTTTCGGCTTCCTTTTTTGCTTTGTTCAGTTTTGATTGCTTGTTGTACAGCCTCTGCCACGCTTTCAAGATCTTCACATCGTCGGCAAACTCCGGATCGTCTTTGATCTCTTTCAACCGTGCAGTGACGTTGCCTTTGTTGATCTTGTCCAGCTCTGAGAACGCACCGTCTTCGCCGGAGTGTTCTTCCTCTAGTTCGTCTTGAGCGGAAGACGCCGTTTCGATTTCGGTTTCCAACGCATCGATCTTGGTCTGTTCAGCGGCAAAGTAGCGGGCGACGATGTAGGGCTTGGGGATCAAGTCGCACGCCCAGCCCTTATCTTTCGTCTTGCCGTTCTTCATCTTCTGCAGAATTCGATACGGTTTAGCCACCCAGCCGTCGGCGGCAATCGCGTAGCAGTCGTCCTGCTTCGTCTCCGCCCAGTAATCCATCAAGTGCTGATACACGTCGTAGTGATTGATCAGCGGCTTGCCGCGATAGTGTTCCAACAAATCTTCGGACAGTTCGTCGATGGTGTGCTTGGGCTGAAAACCGGCTTCCAGTTTTCGCAGCTCTTTCGCATGACGGCTCCGCCAGACTTCGTGATGGTCTGCCATCGACTGCATGAACGCAGCAAATTCGATGTGATCGTAAATCGCTTGCTTCGTTTCCGCTTTGTCGACTGTCAGATTGACGTAGCCGTCTCGGCAAGAGGAAAAAAGATCGGCGCGAAGTGATGGGCAGACGTCCCAGTACGCTGACAACGCATCGATATCACGCTCGGGAATGCCACCGATCAGGTGAGCGGAAATATCCTGGATGTCTTCCTTTTCGCCGCTGTCGATGTATCGCGGCAGGTTCAGGTTGTATTCGTTTCTTTCGATCTCGTCATAGCCAACCATCTTGGAATAGCCGGCAATCTCATGCTGGCGATTAAAGACATCAACAATTCGGTGTATGTCTTGTGATCGCAGACGGTTCTTCGGGCCGTCTTTGATAAACCCGTCCGACGCATCGACCATGAAGATCCCGCGTCGCTCGGCGGCCTCACGTTTGTCGACCACGATGATGCAAGCAGGAATGCCCGTGCCGTAAAACAAGTTTGGCGGCAGACCGATGATGCCCTTGATGTAACCCTTGCGGATCAAATTCTTGCGGATCGCGGCTTCGGCATTGCCACGAAACAGAACCCCGTGCGGCAGAATGCACGCGCCCGTCCCCGTGCTCTTCAATGATCGCACGATGTGCAGCAGATAGGCGTAGTCGCCTTGCTTGGACGGCGGCACGCCAAAAGCTTTGAATCGTTCATGTGGATCGTTTTCTGTGTCGACACCCGTACTCCAACGTTTGTCCGAAAACGGCGGATTGGCAACCACGTAGTCAAACTGCGTGATCACGTTGTTGGTCAAGAACTTCGGATCGGCGAGCGTATTACCCTGTTTGATCAGGGCGGTCGGGTTGTTGTGCAGGATCATGTTCATCCGGGCCAGACCACTCGTCGCCGAGTCTTTTTCCTGGCCATTGAGCGTGACCTGCGTGCCGGCTTCATCACCGACTTTCAATAGCAATGAACCCGATCCGCATGTCGGGTCATAGACCGTCGTGTTGCTGGACGTTGGCCGATCATGAATGCCGATGATCTTGGCCATGATCCGGCTGACTTCGGCCGGCGTGTAGAACTGGCCTTTGCTCTTGCCACTTTCGGTCGCAAAGTGCCGCATCAGATATTCGTAGGCGTCGCCCAGAATATCGTCGCCATCGGCCCGGTTCTTCGAAAAGTCGAGGGCGTCACTCTCAAAGATGCCGATCAGGTTGCTCAGTCGCTCGGTCTTCTCTTTCCCATCGCCTAGTTTGCTGGATTCGTTGAAGTCCGGAAAATCCGATCGGTCCAGCTGATCATTGGCCGCCACCAGGGGCGCGACGATCTTTTTGTTGATCTGGTCCCCGATATCCGTCTTGCCCTTCAACTGGGTCATGTCCCCGAAACTACTGCCTTTGGGGATCGTGATCGGGGCGAAGGGTTGGCCGGCGTATTTGTCGGAGATGTACTTCAAGAACAACAGCACGAGGACGTAATCCTTGTACTGGCTGGCATCCATCCCACCACGCAGTTCGTCGCAGCTAGCCCAAAGGGAGGAATACAGTTCAGATTTTTTCAATGCCATGGGGATTTCGCTTCCTTGCCGCGGGTGGTGACGTCTCTTAATTGACTACCGTTCTATTCG
>NZ_JACEHH010000106.1 GCF_014154935.1 Stieleria mannarensis | reverse complement strand
CTCGCCCGAGCGTGGGAAACGCCCGGAATCCACCTTCTGGCGACGGTAGTTACGTTTGATCCGCCAATCGCGTCCTGGCGTCCCTCCGCCTACAAGTACAATCGCTATTGCCATCATCGCCCCCACGAGCCCAGCCATGATCGCTTTGCTGAAATCGCTGCAACAAAAATGGAACGACTGGTGCGGCGATCGCGAGATGGAGCTGGAGATCCGCAAGCACCTGACCAAGAACGGTTATTACGGCGGCACGGCCAAGTTCAAAAACGTGCGTCTGGTCGCCGTCCAACGCCCCGGCTGGCTGCAGGTGTTTCGTTTCGAAGCGACGGCCCGACGGCAAGCCGAAGAAACCGATGGACCGGACCCCGAAGCGGTCTACGATGAACTGCACGGGTTGGTCCGCGACGACATCCGTCACAAAACCACGTCCGTCCGGGTCTTTCGCGATCCGGCCGAGCGAAGAGAATTGTTCCTCCGCTGGAGCGAAGATTTAATCCAGTTGCGTGGGGCCCAGGGGTTGATTGACCCCTGAAGCACCGTGTTCTCCGAACTCGGCACACGCAAACGCCAGGCGTTGCCCCCACCACCTCCGAGGTCGTACAGTTATTCAAATCAACCCTCCCTGGCAGGGAGGGTCGAGCGCAGCGAGGAGAGGGTCGATTGCTGGTGCTTGAGTGCACTCGAGCCACAACGAACCCTCCCCGCGTCGTCGTAGACTCCTCCGCGACCCTCCCAGAGGGAGGGTGAAGTCGTAAACGCCTGAGAGATCAGAGGTCAATCGCCGCACGACCTCACCTCCAAGAGGACGGCGACGGTCCGCTGAAACCGAACACTCCGCTTGCGGTAAACTACGAGCGGTCTACCGCGACAACACACTGCCGGCCACCGATTAGGCGGTCGGCGCAACGTGTCTCCCACCGAATCAGAAAATCTTGATTGAAATGCCGATACGACAACTCGCTTTCCTGCTACTGCTCACCCTTCCCGCCGCCTTCCTTTCCGCTCAACCGCCGGCCGATCCGCCGACGGATCTGTCGCCCGAAAAGGAAGCGGAATTGATCAGCGACGCGCGACAGATCACCTTCGACGGGCGACGCGCCGGCGAAGGCTACTTCAGCCGCGATGGGAAACGCATGGTGTTTCAAAGCGAGCGTGATCCGGCCAACCCGTTCTACCAGATCTTCCTGATGGATCTGGAAACAGGGGATCTGGAGCAGGTTTCCCCGGGCCACGGCAAGACGACTTGCGCCTGGATCCACCCCGACGGCGATCGCGTGTTGTTCTCCAGCACCCACCATGACGAGACCTCGGTCGCCAAACAGAACGAACTTCTGGAACTGCGACGCAGCGGCAAACAACCGCGTTACTCTTGGGACTACGACCCCGAGTTCGAAATCTACGAACGATTGGCCGATGGCTCGTACAACCGACTGACCGATGCGGAGGGCTATGACGCCGAAGGCAGCTACAGCCCCGACGGGACTCAAATCGTTTTCGCGTCCAATCGCGCCGCATACACCGAATCGCTCTCGGAGCGCGACGCCGAGTTGCTGAAGACCGACAAGTCGTACTTCATCGACCTGTACATCATGGATGCCGACGGATCGAACGTCCGCCGCTTGACCGATGTCAGCGGGTACGACGGTGGCCCGTTCTTTTCGCCCGACGGGAAACGCATCTGCTGGCGACGGTTTTCCGAAGACGGGACGAGGGCAGAGATCTACACGATGGCCAGCGACGGGACCGATGTCCGACGACTGACCGAAATCAACGCGATGAGTTGGGCGCCGTTCTATCACCCCAGCGGCGACTACTTGATCTTCACCACCAACCGTCACGGATTCGGCAACTTTGAACTTTACTGCGTTCGCGCCGATGGCCAGGGGCAACCGGTCCGCGTGACCTACACCGACGGCTTTGATGGGCTGCCTGTTTTTCTGCCCGGTGGCGATCGGATGGCCTGGACCAGCAATCGCACCCCCGAAAAACGCTCCCAGATCTTCCTGGGCAACTGGAACGATGCCGAGATTCGCGAACGACTCGGTTTGACCGACACGCAATCGCAGGACCGGTTGGCGGCGCTCAGTGCGGCCGAAACCACATCGCCGCAATTCACCCCGGCCGACATCGCCCGCCACGTTGATTACTTGACGCGGCCCGAACTGGAAGGCCGCTTGACCGGGACCGAAGGCGAACGTCGGGCGACGGCCTATGTGGCCGCCTATCTGGAAAGCTTGGGGTTTGTCCCCGCCGGCGAGTCGGGAACGTTCTTTGACGAGTTCGAGTTTCCCGCCGGTTGTTCGCTGACCGAAAACAACTCACTTGTGATCGGTGACCACACGGCAAAGCTGGATCAAGATTGGCGTCCGCTTTCCTTTTCCGCCGACGGATCACTGGACGCCACCGAAGTCGTCTTCGCCGGTTATGGGATGCGCGTCCCGGCCAGCGAGGATGCGCCCGAATATGACAGCTATGTCCATCTGAATGTCGCGGGCCGCTGGGTGATGGTCTTCCGTGATCTGCCCCAAGACATCACGCCCGAGCGACGACAACAACTGGCCCGTTTCAGTTCCCCACGCCGCAAAGCAACCTTCGCCCGTGACATGGGAGCCAAGGGAATCATTTTCGTTGCCGGACCGACCAGCAAAGTCCAAAACGAACTGATCCGATTTGACTCCACCGCCTCGGCCGGCGTCAGCATCGCCGCGATCTCGATCACCAACGCAATGGCCGCCAAACTGTTCTCCGACGCCGACGGTGATTTGAAAGAACAGCAATCGCAACTCGACGACGGTTCGCTGGCGATGGGTTACATCTTGGAAGGTGCCAAAGTCGCCTCGACGATCGAGATCGAACGCAAGACCGGAACCGGACGCAACGTGCTCGCGCGATTGCCCAGCGGCAACGACACCGAACCGACCTACCCGTTCGTCATGCTCGGTGCCCACGTGGATCACCTGGGGCGCGGTGCCGGCAGCAATTCGCTGGCCAAAGACGAGGAGCGCGACATGATTCATCAAGGCGCCGATGACAATGCATCGGGCGTCGCGGCGATGTTGGAAATCGCCCAGTACCTGGCCGACGAGCAACGGGCCGGACGCTTGAAGCCCAAGCGAGATTTGGTCGTTGCCGGCTGGAGCGGTGAAGAACTGGGACTGTTCGGATCCCAGGCGTTCATCGAAACGTTCCATTCGATTTACCCCGACGCACCGCAAGCGGAGGTCGACGAAGAAGCCGAGCGGGTGGCGCGGGCCCACGGAATGACGACCGACGCGGCATCGCTGAACCCGGCGATCGCCGCCTACCTGAACCTGGACATGGTCGGGCGTTTGCGCGAGAAATTGGTGATCCAGGGGATCGGTTCGTCACCAAAGTTCGAATCGTTGGTCAACCGCCGCAACGTGCCGGTCGGGCTTTCGTTGACGTTGGACAAAACCAGCACGCGATTACCGACCGACGCGTCGGCCTTCGTCGCCCGCGACGTCCCGATCCTGTCGGCGTTCACCGGTGCCCACGAAGATTACCACACGCCCAGGGACACCAAAGAAAAACTAAACTACCAGGGCGCGGCCGACACGGCACGGCTATTCGCTTTGATCGCCCGCGGCATGCTCAGCGATGACTCGGTTCCCGAATTCAAGTTGGATGAAGGCGAGCGTCAGGAAGAGGAAGTGCCGCGGGCGCGTCTGACCGCGTACTTGGGAACCGTGCCGGATTACGCAGCGGGCAAGATCAAGGGATTGAAATTAAGCGGGGTTGCCGGCGAGGGACCGGCCGCCAAAGCGGGCGTGCAAGGCGGCGACGTGATCATCGAGTTGGCGGGCAAGACGATCGAAGACATCTACGATTACACCTACGCCATCGAAGCGCTCAAGATCGGTGAAGAAGTCGGCATCACGGTCCGCCGAGGCGACCAAGAAGTCCAGCTCAAGATCACCCCCGCCTCCCGCGAATAAGCGCATTGGCATCCACTCCCGTACGACGTCCCTTCCGGGGCGTCGCCCCGAAAGCCCCGCTTTCGCCTGCACGCCACAACGCGATCGCCGCCGCCCTCGAGATCACCACTGCGGCTGGTCGTTTCACTCACTCACGCCGCTTCGAATTCAAACCGTCTTGAGAGCGTGGTGCTGGGGCGTGTCAATCGCACCGGCCGGCGCGTGCTGGCTTGGTCGACGATCACTTCAATCACTGCGGCGGTGGCTTCGATCGCCCTGGCCACACGGAGCAACGCGAACCCGGGCCCGAGTTGCCCGAGTTCAAAGCATTCCCCTGCGACGTGAAGGTACAACTCCACCGAGGCCGAAAACGGAGCGTTCAAGTTCCTTCGCACGTCATGTCCCTGGTCGCTGATAAGTGGGTCACGATGGTCGGTTCTTCGCGGAAACGCCCTTCATCCACCGCATTCCGACGTTCGCTATATTAATGCATCAATGTCATCTATTTGCTGACGATCGAAAACCTGATTC
>NZ_JACEHH010000105.1 GCF_014154935.1 Stieleria mannarensis | reverse complement strand
CGATGACCAGGTCCGAAACGTGCAGTTCTGTCCCACCGATGAACGCTTTCTGGCTTCGAGCGGTCGGCAGGACGAGGCATATGTTTGGGACCTTCAAACCCGTGCCCCAATTAAGAAGTTCAGAGCCTACTCAAATGGACACGCTGGTTGCTTTTCCCCAGACGGAGGCACGTTTTTTGTAGCTGGCCATCGAACTCTCGCCATGTGGGACCTTGCTGAAGCACTGGTCGATGCGATCGGGGGCGTTGTTTCTTGCCGAACCGTCAAGATTTTCGACGACAACAAAAAGGTTGCTACCTTGAACGCAGGGAACAGCTATCGACAATCGCTTTCGGTTTTCGACACCAGACACGGAGCCTCTCTCGAACACCCGTTCGATGGGCAACTCTTTCGGTGCATGGATATGGCACCGAGCGGTATCGGTTATCTCTGTTCTACCGACGGAGTCTTGCTTCGTTGGGACGCAAACACAGGTGACGTTGAAGAACTGAACATCGCTCGGGACCGCGAATCGTCTTCGGTCACAGCCATCGCAATCGATCCGAGAGATCAAGACAGAATCGCATTGGGTTACTCGGATGGAAGTGCGACTTTGTGCAACTGGTCAAAATCCTCGCTGGAGCGGATGCGTGGTATCGCACCTAAGACTGCAGTCAGTCGGCTAAAATTTGCTGGTGACTTGGTGATCGCCGCAGACAATCAATCGAATCTGACAATCGGTGATACCGAACAAAAGCGATGGAAGGAGACTTTTCATCACCTTCACGATGACTGGGCTTGGGCAATCGCTGTGTCCAAGGATGGAAATACCGTCGCCACCGGAAGTTGGGACCACACGATCAAGGTCTGGGATATCCATACCGGCGAAGTGAAGCAAACGATCGTCGGTGTATTTGACACGATACATGGGATCGCCTTGGTGGACGACGATCAGACGATTGTTGCTGCAACAGGCAATGGCTCGATACGATTTTTCGATATCGACTCGGGACGACTGAAAGCTCGCTTTGAGGGACATCAGGATACGGCATATGGACTGGCAGTATCCCCTGATGAAAAGTTGATCGTATCCAGCGGGCGACGTTACGGCCGCCTGCGGTTGTGGCGTATCGCCGACGAGAGAATGGTCGAGAATTGGTTGACGATCCCAGCGAAATAGAGTTCCGATCCATCGACGACAATGACTGATGTTACCGAATTAATTCGAGCCATCGCCAATGGCAATCCGGATGCGGCTCATGAATTGCTTCCCTTGATTTATCATGAACTCCGCAGTCTGGCTAGAATCCAGATGGCCGGTGAAAAAGCGGGCCAAACGCTTCAGGCCACAGCTTTGGTGCATGAAGCCTACTTGCGGTTACTGGGAACAGATCACCACCAGCCGTGGCAGGGACGCGGGCATTTTTTCACGGCAGCGGCCGAAGCGATGCGCCGAATCCTGATTGAAAACGCGCGTCGAAAACAAGCGGCCAAGCGAGGGGGCAATGCCATTCGAGTTGAACTCAAATCCGAACTCATCGGACAAGTTGACCACGAACAAAGGTTGTTGGAGCTGGATGATGCGCTTGTCAAATTAGCCACGCGTCATCAAGCGAAAGCGGACTTTGTCAAACTGAAGATTTATGCTGGTCTTTCAACCGAGGAGGCAGGACATGCCCTGGGGATCTCGGTCCCGACCGCCTTCCGCTGGTGGGAATATTGTCGAGCTTGGTTGAAGGTGGAACTCGACCCAAATTCGCCAGGCTCTCCCTAAATTCTTCATTTGAATTTGGAAAACAACCGAAGTCGATCGGGCCTCGAATTTTCGAACGACACCATTTGACATTGCTTTCCAACGGCCAACATCTGACCTTTGGAAGCGACCGCACTCCACGGTTCTAGTGCGGGCGGATGCATCGACCGCCAGCTCGAATCGTGCCAGCGACGCCGCGGCGGTCAGATTCACCGCCTGCACGAATGAACTTCATCTCAATGAGCCCCAAGTTGGCTCGTTTGACTCGACGATCTCCCTGTCCACATGTTCAGTCTCCTCCTCAATCGAAATTGCCCCGGCCGGTTTCCGATGCTCCGGCGTCGGGCACCGGAGCAGGAAAATGGCGGGCTGGAATCCGCTTTGGTCTCCAGCACTGCCGCACGGTAATCAGCCATGCTCAGAGGCGCTCAATGGCAGCGATTTCGCTGTCCCCACTTTGAAATCCAGACTGAGGTCCCCCAGCCTCGTTATCCTGTATGGATGTCCGACGTCACACAGATTCTCCGGCAGATCGAGCAGGGCGATCCGAGTGCATCGGAGCAGTTGCTACCGCTCGTCTATGACGAATTACGAGAGCTTGCCAAAGTTAGATTGGCCCAAGAGAAGCCGGGGCAGACTCTTCAAGCAACTGCGCTGGTCCATGAGGTCTACCTCCGCTTGCTAGGTGACGTTGCTGGCAAGGATTGGGACTCGCGAGGACACTTCTTTGGTGCTGCCGCGCGGGCGATGCAGAGAATTCTGGTTGAAAATGCTCGACACAAGCAGCGACACAAAGCGGGGCGTGATTTTCAGCGAGTGGACATGTCAGTCGTCGAACCCGAGGTAGCAGGTCCGGATCTCGACTTGCTGGCTTTGAATGCTGCGATGGAAAGGCTTGAGCAACAGCACCCTCGAAAAGCGGAGCTGGTTAGGCTGCGGTTCTTTGCGGGTTTGACCCTTGCATAGGCCGCCGCAGTGCTGGGAGTCTCGAATTCGACCGCCGACAACGACTGGTTCTACGCCAAGAGCTGGCTCCGGGTAGAAATGTCGGAAATTGAGCAGCATTGAAAAATGCTCAAAACAGCTGGGTGATTTTCCGCAGTGCGTCGCATTGACTCTTGAGGCCCCGATTAAGCGTACTTTCTCTAAAACTATTAGCGATGCGACACAATCAACCTGCTGAAGAAGTGATCTTTGGCACGGCGCGAAAAATCGAGTCTGCTGATGTTCGGGACGAATACCTGGAACAGGTTTGCGAGGGGGATCGCGCCTTGCGGAAGCGGGTCGATGCGCTGTTGTCAGCCTTGGAAACAGAATCGGGATTTCTTGAGTCACCGATCGTCGCTCCAACCGTTGATGCGCCACGGATCGTCGAGCAAATCGGATCCCATGTCGGGCGCTACAAGTTACTACAGAAGGTCGGCGAAGGCGGTTTCGGCATCGTCTATATGGCTGAGCAGACCAAGCCTGTGCGACGAAAAGTGGCTCTCAAGATCATCAAGCCAGGAATGGAGACGAAAGAAGTGGTTGCAAGGTTCGAGGCTGAGCGACAGGCATTGGCAATGATGGATCATCCTAATATCGCGAAGGTTTTCGACGGCGGCGAGACGGAATCCGGGCGTCCCTACTTTGTGCTTGAGCTCGTCCGTGGCGAGCCGATAACGCAGTTTTGCGACAAGAACAAGCTGAGCATGGAATCTCGTATCAAGCTGTTTAGCTTGGTTTGTGATGCCATACGGCGCGGCGGTCAGATTCACCGCTGCACGAACGAAGTTCACCTCAGTGAGCACCAAGTTGGCTCATTTGACTCGACTGTCGCTCTGTTCGCATGTTCAGTCGTGGCCTCAATCTGCAACGCCCTGCCGGTTTTCGATGCTCCGGTGTCGGCCACCGGAGCGTGGAATCGACTCGTTGAATCCGGAGGTTATACTGGGGAAATGAGCTATGCACCCAAACACGACTTTGGCCTTTTTGAAACATCTACTGCGATGGCTCGCCTTGATTTTGAACGACAGGCAAGTCCGATACAGAAGGTCGAGCGCTTCGCCGAGTTGGTCGCCATCTGCCGGGGCGTAGAAAAGCCAGACCTGCCCCCGATCGATCGCCAAAAACGATGGATGGCCGAAAAGCTTCCGATTCGGGTGAGGCAAGTTGCAGCGTTCAACTCGGGTGAAAAGGCAGTCTAGCAATCGAATGTTGATCGAGGTACTGGCGAAATTCGCAGGAGAGTTGGAGGCGCGGAATTATCGCTACGCGCTGATCGGCGGTCTCGCCGCTTCGATCAGAGGTCGAATTCGAGCGACAGAAGATATCGACCTCATTGCGCTCTGCAACCTCGACGACGCCTTGGACCTGGTCGAGTCCCTCGGCAATTGCGGTTTCTCCCCTTTGCTCGAAAACTATGAACAGGTTGCGAGATCCGCGCTATTGATACCAGTCATCGATCGATCCAGCGGCATTCAATTGGACTTGGCGATCGGTCTTTCCGGTTTTGAGAAGGACATTGTTGAGCGGGCCGATCCAATGATCTTCGAGGGGCACGAAATTTTCGTGGCGACTCCAGAGGATTTGGTGGTGTTAAAAACCCTGGCTGGGCGTGCACGAGACCTGGACGACGTTAAGGGAATTGTTGAGGTTCTTGGAGAACGGTTCGACTGGCAATACTGCCTCGCGGCCGCAAAACGCTTAGAGTCGGCGGTAGACATTGATCTGGTGCAACAAATTAAACGCCTTCGTCCAAGCTAAAACTCCCTTCACTGATTCTTGTACCTTCTGTGTTTTTTGAGGCGATTCCATTCGGGATGTCTCCAGGAACGCCGACGTCGAAGACGTTGAACACGAAGACGGCAGTCTCTTTCAATCGATACCGGCTCTTCTGGATTCCCGGACCGACCAATTCGCCTTGCTCGGCCGACTCCTCGCGGCCATCCATGGTCTTCAGCGACGACTTTCGCAGGAATTCAAATTCGTCCCGAACGGGCAAGAACGAGTCGATCTCGCAGTAAATCACCGCATCCCCGACGAACACTC
>NZ_JACEHH010000104.1 GCF_014154935.1 Stieleria mannarensis | reverse complement strand
GAAAGTAGATGACGAGGCAGATTACGATTGAGAACAGGGGGACGACGACGGTCGATACAGCAGTCCATCGACGCACGAATCCCGACCTCCCAATCGTACGCTCGTCTTCCCATTCCTCCAGCTCCGATTCCGTGAATGGCATTGGAGGACGAAAGCGATGTGCATCGAGGATGTACCAAGCTGGGCGGGGAGGAAGCATGACCTCATCGTCGCTCGCACGGTCAATGGCACGCTCACCCTTGTCGATTAGCCTTTGGCGCGGTGATCGGTCCATAACGGTCTCGCGGTTATCAGGTTGATCGCCAGCCCGATCGTCCGAACTGGGCGGTCAATAGTCGAATAGGTCCACGGAGATCGCTGAAAAAGTCAGAAGGCATTTCGCGTGTCACGCTCTTCTACGGGTAACCAATGGAGATCGATCCGCGCATGGGGAGCAATGGGGATCGATCGTGAATCAGAACTTTGTCAGCCCTCGGGTGGGCCGCTCACAGGGCCGAATTAGAGCGGATCGTGGAGTAGCGTGCCAGTTTCTCAGTCCCACGCGAATTCGAGTTGGGTGGCGAAAGCCCGAAGCGCTGACAGAGTGCTTGCCGGGCCCGTCAGGGCCCGGGACCTGTTTGCGACTCCAACGCAGGCCTGGAAGGCCGACACAATAAGCTGCGATCGACAAGGCACGATGAACGGAGTAGCCCCTCATCCGACGGATCATCGGCCTATCGAGCTACTATCCCGGGGCGCAAGCAAGGGCGAATGACTTGCAAGCAAACGACAAAACGCTACGCCAGTCCTGCCGTGAATCAGATTGGTGATCCGTCTCCACGGCGTCCGGTGCCCGCCTGAAAAAGCTATTTCCCAACGGCTGCGAAATCCGAGTATTCGCCCAAGTCTGAAAGTGACGAAAGCTTCTGAAGGACAGCGCACTGACTGGGCGTTGCATCTTCTTGCAGACACGCTGCCGCATCACCATCTTCAACAGGGAAATACTTATCGCGAATCGTTTTCGAATCGAAGACGACCAGCAGCTTGTATTGACCTTTCGCCTTGCCACGATCTCCTATCAAAACGAAGGCACGAATCCCGTGAGTCGGCTTGGAAAAGGCGTTCACAAATTCATCTTTCACAAATGCCTCAAACTTCGCGCTATCGATGCCGTTCCGAAGTTCCAAGGGACGCAAGGAAAACACCGGCATTGCGAGCGTGCTCTCCTCTGGCGTCGCTTTTGATGCGTCTCCCGGTGCAGTGTCTGCCTGAGCAGTGGCCACGCAAACAGAGAAGAGCATGGCGATGGTGAATGCAAGAACATACCGCGTCATTCGTTGGCTCCATAGACCGCGAGGGAAAGTTCGACTTTTAACGACGAGAAGAGACCGTTTTTAGGCAATTGAAGACCACGCAGGCAAACGAAGCGTTGCGGAATGTGTCTCCGAGTGGATTGACGCGCGAGCCGACGTCTTTTGTTCAACAAAATGAAAACTCCGCTCCTTTTGATGAGTCTCAAGAGGATCGGCTGCTACACCGAAAAGCGATGCCACGACACAGCCCGGGGTCACGCAGCGCACCCCGGGTCGCGGCTACAAACAGGGATCAGAGAGAGACACAGCTGATCATTCACGCGATGTCAAATTCTTATTGGTAATTGCCTTTTTTCGGGCGAGTGCGAGTTTGGTGGATTGTATTCTTTCAAGCTCGTCCTCGAACGGCGACAGAAGCTGCACAACGCGTGCGTAGTCCTTGGATCGAAAACACTCTTCCGCTTCCGCAACAGCCGATTTCATCGCTCGTTGATGTTGCCATTGAGCGTGACGCTCGTTTCGAGCTTGTATTTCTTCTTCGGTGGGTTGATAGGCTTCACCATGTGCCTTCAAGAAGTACATGTAGTGCACGGCGGCATCTGACCATTCCGATACATCATCTGGTTGCTCGTCAAGCCAAGCACGGATTTGTTCCCTAAATGGTAGAGCAATGTGATAGAAGTCTGCGACGTCCTCTTCTGGTTGCTGGTCAAAATAGTCACCACGGGTGACATCGCACGGTATTGCCCATCGCTCGACATGTGGAATCAGTTTGCGCAGACGTTCCGGCACGTCATCGACCACGACTTTAAAATACGGTCGATTCTTTGCGTTCATGCCGTATTCATCACGCAAAACGTGAGCGGGATACACGTCGCCGGCTTCCAGCGGCTTGCGTGGATGTTCATTCATAGCAATAACCGCCTGTGGTCACCTTGATCGACGGGAACTCAAATACCAACTCAACTCGCCGACTGCGGTGCATCACTTGGATCGCGCGATCGGCCACGGCAACAGCTTGAGCCATCGTCCCTGATGGCCAATGTACTCGATTCAGAATGGTCAAGGGAAATCTTACTTCCCTGACACCACGCTCTTCGCTGGACAGTCAGGATGAAGCCCGACGGGCTGGCACTGTGATTGCCGACCCTCCGGGCCTCAGACACGTCACCCCGCCAGCCAAATGCGGTCCATCGATCCTACTAGACTCAGCAAACACTGCGTAGTCACCATTTCAGCCGTCGGCTTGTCTTCATCCGCCAAGTTGACCGTGCACCGAATCGAACGATGACACCAGTGCCGAATTCTTCACGATCGTGTTCAAAAAAACGCGGCGAATCGCGTCGTATCCGCGGTCATTCGGATCTTCAATGTTTTGAAAATACCAATAGGTTGGATCGCTTGAGTCGTAGGTCGACCGCCAAAACTGGCGACAATGCGATCCATGGCCGAGAAACGTTGCATACAAGGGAACAACATGCGTATTCGGTCGACGTGCAGCGCACGCGGCAATCACGTCGTTGTAGCGTGAATGGATTTCGAGTCCATCGGGCCAATGCGGCAAGTAGATACTCGGCGCATCACCGACGCCATCGGTGGGATCGTAGATGTTCGCCAGATAGATCTCACAACCGCCGGGAAACCGTGCCGTGATCGTGTCCAGGATGGCATCAAGCCGTTTCCCGAATCGATCGATCCATGGAGCTGATTGATCAAGAGTTGCCCCATACATCGCACATTCTTCCGGTGGTCGTCGACCATAGCTGTGAATCAGATCATTCCCGCCGGTCGTGATCACCACCAAACCGAAAACATCGGGATTCTGCGGAATCAATCGCTCTCGGATAGTATCCAGGTGCTGTTCAGACGTCGACCCCGACACCGCCAGATTCTCGAACTCAAGATTCGGAATCACCGCCGAAAGACACACGTTGCGCATTTCGTCAAATTCGTCGGCAGGGTTTCGGAGCAAGCGGTTGAAGAAGGAATGGTCTGGCGTATCAGCCCCGAGTCCCGCGGTAATACTGTCGCCAATTCCCACAACTTTGACTGGGCGGTCCGTCCAGGGTTGAGTGAAGTAGGAGGCGTCAACACGCGGTCCGGCAGGGCCGCTTCCAATCGGGCGCACGAGAAAGAACCGGATGTAGAAGACGCTCCCGATGATAAGAAGCACGCCCACCGCCAGAATAAGACGCAGTCGCTTTTGGCCTTTTGTACCCATGGTATCCACAAAGCCGCCCAATGATGAATTCCTGGCAGTCGGACTGCCGTGATGGACGCATCATATCAGCAGGCCGACTGCCGATGAGGGAAACCACCCGAATTGACGGGCGGCACCTTTCGGATTCCCCTCAACTTCTTGGCTTTGCCTCTAACCCCGTAGCGGAAGCCGCCAAGGCTTTCGACTTGCAGAATTCCACACGGGAAAAGCCGAAATTCTTGGCGAATTCCGCTACCACATACGCCCCTTGCCGGGTCGAGGGACATAGCCTAGCAACTCCAAGACGCTCGCCAAATTTCTGCGTGGCACAATTCACACCATTCATTCTTGACCGAATAGAGTGTCGAACAGTTCACGGCACTTGGTTAAGCCGTCCGGGGTCAGTGCCACCGATTTTGCCTTGCCAACGGGATCGTGAATCATCCCTTTCTCGTGGAGCCGACCGAGGACATCCCAGTCGTGCCCTTTCCACGCGCGAGCTCCAAATTCGTTCTCGTCGTGAAGGGTCAGCGCGAGAAGTGCCAACACCGCGTCGTCGATCTTATCTGTGTCATATTGCATTGCGATTGATCCCGATCCATTGACGATTCGATGGCAGAACGACGACGACCACCCTGTTCATGCGTCAAGGGGTTGGGGGGGGCAAAGGTGGAGCGGGCATCGCGCTAAATCAATTTATTCGATTGCAATCGCCGTGGGCAATCAGGCATCCCATTTCTCGCCGGAACGTCAGGGGTCGGTTGCCCTGTTCGGCCGAGCCAACCGCACACCGATCGAACCGTGACATCAGGAACGAATCCCTGAAAACGGAGGCCTGATGAATGCCGGTGGGTCACCTCGCAGCAGAGTCATTCGCGTCAATGAGCGTTTATCAGTGGTTCGCAACTCCGACCAGTAAACCACTGCTGAACGCAGATGAACACGAATCACACGCCTCAACTCGCGACACCCTACGAGCGCCAATCGGCGCGTTGTGCCTTTGGTCGGTTTCGTCTCTTAATGAAAGAAGCACCTCTCGGACCACACGACGCGCGCTAACGGGGAAGCCATGCGCCGTTAGATGACTCCATGGGGCAAATGAGATCAAGACGCCGACCGAAGCACCACGCGGATGCCCTGCAACCAGGAGATTCGAGATGCTGACGTGAGCCCTGATTTGCTGCCCTCTCATTCGTCCACTCCCCGAATCCACAAGATCGACGCGCTGGCCGGTCAGATGGAGCTCAACGCCGGCCCCCAATCAACAAAGAA
>NZ_JACEHH010000103.1 GCF_014154935.1 Stieleria mannarensis | reverse complement strand
CAATGCCGCGAAGAACCCAAAGAAACTCAGGTTGGCACGTACATTCCTGATCTCATTTGTTTTAAAACGGTTGTTGTCGACACCAAGACAATCGATCAGATTGGCGACCACGAAATCGGCAAAATGCTCAACTACCTCAAGATCACCGGTCTGCGCGTCGGCCTGCTAATCAATTTCAAGAAAGCCAAATTGGAATGGAAACGTGTCGCTCGCTAATCACGTCATCGCACCACCGCCGGATCCACTTCGACTCCGGTTTTCGATTCAGTGTCTGGTATTGTTTGTCTGCGTCTGTCAGTGGTTCGTTCCCCATTCGTTCGCTCAGCGGCCTAATTTCATTTTCATCCTGACCGACGATCAATCGCACTCAATGATGGGCTGTGATGGGAACGAGGTGACGCAGACACCCAACCTGGACCGACTCGCCCGCGAAGGCGTTTTCTTCGACCGAGCGTACATCACCAGTGCGATCTGTACGCCCAGCCGAATCTCGATTTTGCTCAGCCAATTCGAACGCAAGCATGGCGTCAACTTCAACTCCGGAACGAGCATCGCGCCGGAGGCGTGGGCAAAGTCGTATCCGGTCCTCATGCGCAATGCCGGGTACTACACCGGATACGTCGGCAAAAACCACGCGCCGATCGGCAAGGGCGGTTACACCAGTGGTTGATGAGGGTTTGGACGACAACACCGTGATCATCTTCACCTCCGATCACGGCCTCTATTCAGGACAACAGGGGCTCGCTGGCAAAGCGTTCTGCTACGAACAAACGACGCACGTTCCCCTGATCATCTACAACCCGATGGTCCCCGATGCCGCACGCGGAAAACGCAGCGACCAACTGGTGCAGTCGATCGACATTGCCCCCACGATGTTGGACTTTGCCGGAATCGACACGCCCGAGTCCTTTCAGGGCAAGAGTCTGCGTAACCTGATTCAAGGCAGCGATCAGCCCGTCCACGAGTACATCTTTACGGAAAGCCTTTGGTCCACGCATTTCGGTAACCCACGGATCGAAGCGGTGCAAGACAAACGGTGGAAATACATCCGTTACTACAAGAACGAGAACTTTCCGGCGGCTTGGAAGATCCGCGTGGCAAAAGAACTCGGCATCCCGCAAAACAAGATGCTGTACGGCGTGCACGATGATGCCATCGCGGTCTATCGCTATTACGTCGAGGCGCCCCAAGCGTGCTCCGCTACACCGCCGACAGCGAGCAGGGTTATCAAACCAAGTGAATCACAGTGTCACCGTCAGCTCGTGCCCAAAGCCATCCGCCCCGTGAGCCGACGGCGCTAGCCGCGGGCCTGTGATACTATTCACGCAGAAACCCAAAGCACCAACGAAGAAGTGAGAAAATGATCGGTCAATTCGATGCCCTGCGGCCCCTCAGCCCATGGACGCCAAGCGGTTTGAACGCCAGCGCCCGGTCAAGGATCCGTCACCGCCGGCGAATCTTCTCGCACCCGCTGACGTGTCGCGGTGCCGTGCTGCCGATCCTGCTGGGCACCATGATTGCGACACTCTTCTTGTCGCAAGCCGCATTCGGAAATGACCGGCCAAACATTGTTCTATTTTTCGTCGATGATCTCGGCTGGAACAATCTTGGGTATCGCAATCCCGATTTGTTCGGGACGCCGAACATTGACCGACTGGCCAAGGAGGGCATGGACTTCCATCAGTGCTATGTCGCCAGCCCGACGTGCAGTCCCAGTCGAGCGACATTGCTGACCGGCAAGCACCCGGTGCGGCTCAAGATCGTTCGCCACATTCCGGTCGGTCCCAAACATCCCGACTTTGATGAATTCGGCCGCACTGATGTGGAATTCAACCTTTGGGAGACCGATCCGGCGCAATTCCCTTGTCGAAATTGGTTGCCGCTCGATGAAGTCACCTATGCCGAAGCGCTGCGGGACGAGGGCTACTACAACTTGTTCGTCGGCAAGTGGCATTTGGGGCACGAGCCGTATCACCCGATTCATCAGGGATTTGACAAACAAATCGGCACCAGCAACTACGGGCACCCCAAGGGCTACTACCCTCCGTTCACCGCCCATGGCGAGGTCTTTCCCGAGGCACGTGAAGACGAGTATCTGACCGACAAGCTCACGGACCAGACCGTCGCATTTGTGCAATCGTACCAGCGAGATCAGCCCTTCATGATTTCGCTTTGGTACTACAACGTGCATTCGCCCAACATCGGTCGCAAGGATCTGAAGCAAAAGACGGCGGGAAAGGCAGGGCTGGAGGGGAAGCTGGCGGACTACGCGGCCCAGGTTGCCGCGGTGGATGAATCGGTCGGCCGCGTCCTGGACGCCATCAAGCAGCGGGGCATCGAGGACAACACGTTGATTCTGTTCACTTCTGATCAGGGCAGCCTGTTTGAGTGGGCGCCGTACCGTGGCTGCAAGCGATCGGACACGTTGTGCGAGGGCGGCGCGCGGGTCCCGTTGATCGTGCGCTGGCCGGGTGTTGTGACGCCGGGCTGCACCAATGACAGTGTGGTTCAAACCACGGATTTGTTTCCGACGTTGGTCGAAGTCGCCGGGGGTGACCCCGAAAGCTTTGAGGATCTGGACGGTGTTTCACTGCTGCCAGTTTTGAAGTCCAATCAGAACTTGGACCGGGGTGAACCGATCTTTGGTTATCGAGCGTACGAAGACCAATACGTCTCGGTGCGCGAGGGAGACTGGAAATTGATCGGCTATCGGAGCGGAAAGCTGAGCTTGTACAATGTGGCCCAAGATCGAAGCGAGCAACAGAGTCTCGTCGAGCGCCATCCTGCCAAGGCAAAGACGCTCGTCGAGAAATTGAAGCGTTGGGAGACGGAGATGGGCGTCGACCCGTACTCGGGATTCGCGACGTCAGCTCGCTGAAACGAATCGCGAATTTCGAGCAACGTTTGTTTCCCTGTAGATCGATCGCCGACTTGTCAGGGGCATCGCACCAAACCTGGCCACGACATTTTGTCGCTGGTCCGTGCCAGCTTGTCCAAGCCGCGTTTGACAACGTTTCACTCGAGTTCTCAAGACAGAATCGCGGTAAATTGGCACGCCCGTTGCATTTTCGTTTCGACGTCACGACGGTCTGCCAAAGTGGCTGGGCCGGTCAGAGGACCGAACGCGGGACGCTGGCGAAAAGTGGCATCCACCTCTTTGCCGCCGGCAAACCCCGTCTGATTCGAACGATCAACCTTTCGTTATTCCTTTGTAAAAGGAGGGTAATGCTATGTTGGCAACTCGATGGGATCCCTGGACTGAAATGAACCGTCTGAGCCGCGAGATGGATCGGGTCTTCGGTCGCCGCGGAACGGGCAACGAGATGGGATGTCCGTTTGCCGCCGGATCGTATCCGGCACTGAACGTCTGGGAAGACGACGACAATCTGTACGCCGAAGCCGAACTGCCCGGCTTCAACATGGATGAGTTGGAAATCTACGTCACCGGGAATCAGTTGACGATCAAGGGCGAGCGACGTCCGCCGGAACACGAGGACGGCACGTGGCATCGCCAAGAACGTGGCTATGGGAAGTTCAGCCGGATGATCGAAGTGCCCGGTGATGTCGATGGCGACAAGGTGTCGGCCGAGTTCCAGAACGGCGTGCTGCACATCACGCTGCCCAAGAGCGAAGCCGTCAAACCACGCCGCATCGCGATCAAAGCGAATTGATCCGACTCTGTATGCCACGGAGTGAGCGACCACCCTGGTCGCGGCCTCCGCGGGAGAATCTCAAACACAGTTTTTGACAACGGAGGTGAACCATGAGCACCACCATGACAACAACCAAACACAATCCCCAAAATGGTAATGGCGATTCGCCGTCGGTCCAAAGCGGAAACGGCGAAGAAACGTATCAAGCGACCTTCTCCCCTCGATTCGATATTTGGGAGGGCGACGACGAACTGGTCCTTTACGGCGACCTGCCCGGCGTCGACCCTGACAGCCTGGACATCGCGTTTGAGAATCGGCAACTGACGATTCACGGGAAGGTCAGCCACCGTCACGACGACGATCGCATGCTGTACAGCGAGTACGGCGTGGGGGACTTCCACCGGACGTTCACGATCGGCGAAGCGGTCGACGGTGAACGCATCAACGCGGAATTGAACGACGGCGTGTTGACGCTTCACTTGCCGAAGTCCGAGGCGGCCAAGCCTCGCCGCATCAAAGTGACAGCCAACTGAGATCGTTGGCTAACGCGATTCGGTCGCGGCGACACCCGCCCGACCGAATCGGATTCCCTGTCGCTGCGACGCAGCGACGGCAAGCGGCTAAAGCCTGTACACCAACACGTATGCCCGCCGCCTCGCGTCAACGCAGATCACGGCCGGCCCGGCTGACAAGCTCGGCGACGGCGGGTTTGGATCTGCCGTAGGAGACGACTCGAACATTGAGACCGCAGTCGGCGTGGATCTTGAACGCTCTTTCGATCGCGTCGATGATCCACCGATCACGGTTGCCGAAGACGCCGCCACCGAGCAAGGTCAGGAAGACCGTGTTGACGCCGGTGCGACTTGCGTTGAGGACCGCTGCCGCCAACGTTGCTTCGTAAGCGGCATCGAGGACCAACCTGGCAAATTCGGTCCATTGATCTTCGGATTGCCGGCCGTAGGCGACCGGCAGCGCCGAGCAATAGGCTTGTGAGACTCGGTGGCTGGCTCCGTCAAGCGTGACTTCGGCGTCATGTTGCAAACCGATGCAAAGCTCGCCGCGAAGCCGATCCAATTCGTCCTCGGTCATCTGCTGTAACTTGGTCGAGATTTCGTTGAGTCCGTCATCGGTCGGAAATAGATAGCCATTTTGCATGGACCACAGACGGCCATCGGCGTTGCCGAGTGCGGTTCCGAGGCCCGCGGCGCAGTCGAGTTGCTTGCCGGCCGTTTGTCCGATCTGACCATCGACGTCGGCGAAGTAATTTCGATAGATCGTCCCGGCTCCGCATGCGATCGCACACGCCGGCCCTTGCGTGTGGTCGTGCTCGTAGATGCCGACGCCTCGTTCAGGCGTGACGGTGGGACCGGTCATTTCCAGCAGATTGAATTGCGAGGCGACTTGAAACAGGGCGCCCGCATTGGCCGGATCGGCATGCAAGGCTCGGACATCGCCGACGACCTCGCGAAGGGTCGAACGACGTGGTTGGATCTTAAGGTTCGCAAGCGATCGTCGAAGCAGTGAGAGTTTCGGGGTGTCCAAGTGGCCGAATGCCACCCGTTTCCCGCCGGGACAAACGAGGAAGTCGCCGTCGATCGACAGCTGCTGGTGAACCTGCTCGGGGGATTCTTCATCGATGCCGGTAAGCCGTTTGAACCATGTCATAATGCGGTCACGAGATTCAGGATGAGAGAGAATTTGCGATGGCATCCTGGACCAGGTTTCCATCGGCGTCAATGGCTTCGCGGACACAGATCAATCAGTCGCCGGATGAAGTGCGACCTCCATCGTCTCGTCGGCTGTCAATGCTTTTTCGCCCCGTAGCAAATGATGATGGTGGGTGCGTTCGGGTTTGCGGTAAAAACCAGTCGTTTGTCCCGGACCGCGAAAAGGGGACGGGGGTTGATTTTGCGGTC
>NZ_JACEHH010000102.1 GCF_014154935.1 Stieleria mannarensis | reverse complement strand
GCCAAAGTGGCGCTGCCAATCTAAATAGGTCGCCAAAGGCTGCTGTAATACAATCGACGTCCCCGAGGATCGCAGCCTTGATCGCTTCTCAGGGGCTGTCAGCGGATGCAGTTGTCGGCATAACCAACGTGATGTTGTGCCGCACGAGTTCATAGGCTTCACCATCCTCCTCGCCCGATGTCGGGTCCTCGACGCTGCTTCGCAACGTCAATGTCCCTGAAGATGGTCGCTCCAATTCGATCTGCCCATTCGCATCGGTCTTGATGTTTTTGCGAAACCCCTTTGATCCGCGGACAAACACCATCCGGTCGGCCACCGGCTTGCCTTGCCAAAGCAGTGTGAATTCGTACCGGCTTCCCACATCATGCGGCACGAGATCGAGTTTCATCTGGTCGGCCCGTCCCAACTCGTGCATCGCATCGTGCGATCGGACCGCCAGATTTCGCGCATAGTAGTGCAACAGCACTTTGGTTTGACCGTACTGGTAAACGCCGAACTTGCCGTAGGCATCGACGCTGTACTCGTCCGACGTCGGCAAAGCGACTCGCATCCAACGGTTGTCGCCCTGCTTGATCTCCTCCGCCTGAACCGCGTCGGGGGCGGGGCGATCGATGGTACGGACCCAGACGTCGCTCTTGCCCAGAAAGTGATCCAGATAGGATCCGTCGCCGGGTTTCGGGGCTTCCTCGAAATAGATGTTGGTTCCGGATTGGTCGTCCGGATTGCGATCGACCGAGATCCAAAGGTAGTGGGCATTGACGGTTGCGGCGATGCAAAGCCACGCAGTCGCGGTCAGGCAGAGAGGAATACAGCGGTTCACAAGTTTCTCCCGGTTGATGAATCTGGTTTTAGCGATCTACAAAGGAGGATCGGTCCGATAGTCATCGACAACCGATTGTTGTAGCTCGAGATCGTACAGCGCTTCGTACTCGTCGTCCAAATAGGCGGCCAGCGGGTCGGTGTAGGGATGCCAGGGCGCGGCCTCTTCTGCCTCCTGCTGTTGCTCACGCTCCTTCCGCTTGCGTGCCTTTTCAGCCTCGGTCGTTTCACGCATCGCCAGATAGGCGGGATCGATCTCCACCCCCAACATAGCCAATTCCACGGCGGCGCATCGCCAGTCCACCGCGAAATGTTTGCAGTAACCTTTCAGGACGTTCTTTCCGGAATAGGTCGGGAGCCACGACCGTGCCGACTGTAGACGGCCACGGCGGTTCATGCGTTTGACCCGTGGCGGCAGCGGTTTCTTTTTTCTTCCCAATGTCCTGCGCCTTTCATCCGTCAGTCGACCCGACGCATTGCCGCGGCGGCACTCACCAAGGCTTTTGATTCATCATCCAATCGAACCATCAACGAGTTGTTCTTTTGCATCACGTGCTTCCGAGGCTGAAGACTGGGCATAGGTTGAACCGCCGAATTGTACTGCGATATGCAATACACACCAACAAATGGCCTGTCCCACATACGGTTAAAACCGGACTTTCGGGGGACGTTCGTCTTCGCTACCCTCCCAGGCGTACTAGGACGGTGAGCAGAACTCCCGTGGATGCGCCGGAGTCACGCGGCATCCGCGACAGAAGTGGTGGATTAGAGATGAAGACTTGGTTGTCCGGGTGTCTATTGTGCTTTCTGTCTGCCGTATCGGGGTGTCGATCCACTGCACCACCGAGTCCCCCGGTCTCGGAAGTCTTGGCGACGCCGGACACCACGCCGGCCGCACCGAAAACGATTTCGTTTGTCGACAAACCTGAATTCCAGGCCGGGACGGGACCGATGGATTCCGAGACCCCTCCGGAATTTTCACAGACGGATTCGGGACTGAAGTATCGGGTGCTGCGGAATAGCACCGGAAAAAAACCGACGGCATCCGACACGGTGACCGTCCACTACCGCGGTTGGCTGAACAGCGGCAAGGTGTTCGATAGCTCGTACGAACGAGGCGAACCGACAACTTTTCCATTGGGCAACGTCATCGCCGGCTGGACCGAAGGCATGCAGTTGGTTGGCGAAGGCGGCATGATCGAATTTTACGTCCCGTCCCGCCTCGGCTACGGCGAACGGGGATCCCCAGGCTCCATCCCTCCCCACTCGCACCTGCACTTCATCGTTGAACTGGTCAGTGTGGACTAGGATAACCAAGCGATCGCGGCAGAACGATCGCAACATAAAATCGTTTTGCCCCCATTGTTCTGCCCGTCCTTTTCAGGATCGGACAACCATCCTGTGATAGGACCAATAGGACATAGGGGACCAATACGTCTTCCGGGCCCTCGTGGTCCGATCGACCACGGCCCCGTCACCGAGTTGATTAGCGCATCAAAAAACCCACGGTCACCTTGAAAGGCGACCGTGGGCATTAAGTTGTGGGCGACCGGCGGTCTTCAAACTCTTGTGGAATTCTAACCGTTGGTCAGACCACTTGGCAGATTATGTAGTGATTTTCTCTTAGGAATTGCTCGATCTCGGGGATCGGTTTGTTCGTTACCGTTCCTTGGTGGGGTGAATATTTTTTTGATCGGCTTGAATTCTACTTTGGCGCGCATGTGGGCGGAAGGACGGCATAGGTAACCGGGGAGGGAGCGTTTGGTTGCTCCCGGTTGCTTGTCGTTCTTTCAAAGGGTTGCGTGTGGGTAAGTCGGATTTGGATGTGGGTGAGTTGTCGCCAGATGAGCGACGACGGGCTGTGGCTGAATTGCTTGGTCGCGGCGTGGGGCGGTGGAAACGGTTTTGTCTGGAAACTGTTTCGGGAACTCTTGAAGACTCTTTGGGAAAGCCGCTTGAGGCGGGTCGGTTTCCAGGGCTCTCTGTGACGGACGCGGTTTCTGAACGGCAGATGCCCGCGGCCGAATCCATTCCTTCTTTCACAGAGATACCCATTCATGAGTGATGCAAGACGCAGCAATATCGCTGCCATTCTTTCGCGTGCATTGACTCGCTGCCGAACCAAGGCAGAACAGTCTGCGACGCAGTGTGCGATCTACACTCGCCAGTCAAATCAAGTCGATGTCGAACAAGATTCCGAATTGATCGACAACAACGAATTGGCGATCGTTCCCGAAGCGGAGAAAGCCAACACGGAGGTAAGCCGATGACGGATGAAACTCGATTGGCAGTGGCTGCGCTTGAGGACAAGACAGTCAATGAACTGCGATCGCTCTACGAAGAAGTGTTTGATGAAGTTTGTCGCAGTCGCCACAAGAAGTATTTGGTGCGACGAATCGCTTGGCGGTTGCAAGCGTTGGACGAAGGCGGGCTGAGCAACGAAGCGAAACAGAAGGCTCGAGAGTTGGCGGCGACTTCGGATCTTCGCATGACTGCTCCACGCGAAGAGGTTTTGGATAACGTTCGCCGGGTCACGCCTGAAGAGGACGGGTATGTCGACTGGGATCCTCGCTTGCCACCGCCGGGCAGCTTTCTGAAGCGGCGATACAAGGGCCAGATGGTTCGGGTGCTCGTATTGACGGACGGATTTGAGTACGAGGGCAAACGGTTTCGTTCGTTGTCGAAAGTCGCTGGCGAGATCACCGGGGTCAGCTACAACGGATTCCTCTTCTTTCGGCTCGGAAGGAGACAGAAATGAAAAAGCAAACGGAATCTGAACGGCGGATTATTCGGTGCGCGATTTACACTCGTAAGTCGACTGAGGAAGGTCTCGATCAAGAATTCAATTCGTTGGACGCCCAGCGTGAAGCCGGCGAGAACTTCATCGCCAGTCAATCGCAAGAGGGCTGGAAGGTCATTTCGACGAGGTACGACGATGGCGGCTACTCGGGCGGCAACGTTGACCGGCCCGCGATGAAACGATTGTTGGAAGATATCGCGGCGGGAAAGATTGATTGCGTGGTCGTGTATAAGGTCGACCGATTGAGTCGTAGCTTGCTGGACTTCTCGAAGATCATGGAAACGTTCGACAACCATGGCGTGTCTTTCGTTTCGGTGACGCAGCAGTTCAATACGACGCACTCGATGGGTCGGTTGACGTTGAATATTCTGCTTTCGTTCGCACAATTCGAGCGAGAGATCATCGGCGAGCGGATTCGCGACAAGATTGCGGCTCAACGACGGCGAGGGAAATGGGCGGGCGGTATTCCGGTGCTGGGCTACGACGTCGACCGATCCGGGCCAAGCCCGAAGTTGGTGGTCAACGCGGACGAGGCGGCGAAGGTGCGGCGTATTTTTGGCTTGTACCTCGAGATGGAGTCGATGACGCCGGTGGTCGAAGAACTTGACCGTCGTGGATGGTGCTTGAAGTCTTGGAAAACGAAATCGGGAAAGACGAGAGGCGGCAAGCCGTTTGATAAATCGTCGCTGCACACAATGTTGACCAACCAAACCTACATTGGTCGGATCAAGCATAAGACGCAGACGTTCAAGGGTGAGCACACGCCGATCATTGACCAGAAGTTGTTCGACGATGTCGCGGCGATGATGCGTAGTCACGCTCGCGGCGGGGGCAACCACTTGGTCAACAAGTATCAGGCGTTGTTGAAAGGTTTGATCTATTGCCCGGCGTGCAACTACTCGATGGTTCACAACGTCGCTCGCCGCCGGTCGAAAGTGTACCGCTACTACACGTGTGTGACGGCAATCAAACGCGGGCGGAAGTATTGTCCGTCACCCTCGCTGCCAGCGGCTGATATCGAGGCGGCCGTGGTCGACCAGATTCGCTGCATCGCGGATGATCCAGGCTTGCGCCGCGATGTGCTGGAGCAGTCGAGCAAACGTTGTGAAGCGGAATTGGCGGAGTTGAATACTCAAAGAACGCAGCTCACCCAACGATTGAATCACCAGCACGAGCAGATGAAACACGTAAGCAGCTCGACTGACGCCGGGTCTGGCGATTCAGAGCGATTGGCCGCCTTGCACCAAGAGGTTGCCGGGATTATCGAGTCGCTTGAAATCGTTAACGGCGAGATCGAACGCTTGACTGCGGAACAGATCGACGAGCGTGATGTGAACGCCGCCTTTGCAGATTTTGGCAACGTTTGGAATGAGCTGAACACTCGAGAGAAGTCGGCGGTGCTGACGTTGCTGATCAGCCGGATCGAATTCGACGCTGACGAAAGCTCACTTTCGATTTCGATGCACCCGGCGGGCATCAAAACCTTTTCCGCCGAAGCGACCGAACAACACCAGGAGACGAATTCATGATTACGGTCAAATGTAAGGTCAACGTGAACCTGAAGAAACCCGCCAAGAAGAAGGCGGAACCGTCCGACGAACCGCCGGTGAAACGGCGCGGAAAGGTTCCCAGGATTTCTCGCTTGATGGCGCTCGCGATTCGTATGGACGAGATGCTGCGGCGTGGTGAGGCACAGGACACGATCGAACTTGCCGAGTTGGGCAAAGTCTCGCAGCCCCGTCTCACTCAAATCCTGAGCCTATCGCTGCTCGCACCCGAGATTCAAGAAGCGTTGCTCTACCTGCCCCGCGAAATGACGGGGCGTTCCAAAATTCACGAAAGGAACTTGCGTCCGATTACAAAGCAACTGTGTTGGGTCAAGCAGCGTGAAATGTGGAGCGATCTGATTCGCTCAGTCGGTCCGGCGGCGAAAGATGTTTGACGCCATATTTAGAACGCGGGTGGCGTGATTCCCTTGGCTTTGAGGGCCGCGAGGTACTTGTCTGGTTCGGCGACTAGCTTTTTGGCGCAGCCGGGGCAGCAGATGTAGACGGCTTTTCCGTTGACATTGACCTTGCCTGGGACGCCCATGCCGCCCAACGGTTCGTCCATCACGGGACAGGTTTTCTGTGCGGCGATTGCGGCAGCAT
>NZ_JACEHH010000101.1 GCF_014154935.1 Stieleria mannarensis | reverse complement strand
GCTGAGGACAGCGGTTCTACACTTTTTCGCTTGGGCGGGTGCCCGCGGGGCGGGCAGGGGGAACAGCTGGGGACAGCGGTTCTACACTGACCAGAATTAGCGGTCGGCGTAGACCATGATGCTTTCTTCTTTGGTCACCGGCACGTTGGATTGATCGCTGGTGACGATCGCTTTGACCAAGTGACGCCCCGCGGCAATGCCCCGGGCTTTGACTCGGTACACCATTTCGTCATTGGCCTTCAGCAACGCTCGCGGTGAGAAGGCGATGATGCCTTGCCCCTGGGGCGTGAAGTCGCCTTGTTCGACCAACTGCAACCCTTGCGGCAGCTGCAACGCGACCTTGACGTTGGTGTCGTCACGCGACCCGGTGTTGCTGATTCGGATTTCGTAAACGGTGTCGCCGCCGATTTCGATCGGGTCGGCCGTGTCGTTGATCGAAAACGTCAACTCCGCCAACGATGCCACCTCGACTTGGCTTTCCGATTTGGTTTGAATCCCCAAGTCGGCCGTCGCCACGGTTTGCAGCACACGGTTGCCTTCTTCGACCGGCAGCAGCGTCAACGGCACCTTCCCGGACTGGCCGACCGGCAAGGCGGGCAGCGACCAGAACACCGCGTGCCGCGATGCATCGTATTGTCCTTCGAAGTCGGTTTTGACGAACGTGAATCCGCGATCCAGCTGGACACTCAATTCGACGTTTTGCGCCTCGGCCGTCCCCACGTTGGCGATCTCCAACTCATAGGTGGCTTGGCGTTCCAGGAAGCGACGCGATGGTCCGGTCAACGTTGCCTTCAATTCCGGCGCGACAACCTCGACCGCAATCGTGTGCGTGGTCTCCAATCCGTCGTCCCCTTTGACGCGAATCAGGTTCTGCACAACCCCCGGTTTGACCGCTCGCATCCGCAACACTTGACGGCGGATTTCTCCCGGGGCCAACGTGCCGATCAAATTATCCAACTGAGTCCCCTGGGGATGCTCCAGTCCGGCCGGCACGTCTTCCTGCAGAATCACGCCGGTCGCTTCTCCGGTGCCGGGGTTGCTGACTTCTAATTCGATTTCGAGTTGTTGCCCGATCAGGACTTTTTCGGGTGCACGCTGGACGACCTGCAATTCCGGTCGCGTGCTGATCGTTCGCACCGATGCGGCGGCTTCAAACGTGACGCGGGCCACACTGCCCAACTCCCCTTCTTGCTCGGGCGTCAACTGCAGCGTGATCGTGCGTTCTTGGTTTGGCTCCAGATCACCCAGCTCCCAATAAAGCTCGGGTTGATACTTCGGGTTGGGACGCGGCGTCGCATCGGTCAACGTCATTCCGTTGGGAACGCGATCGTGGACCTGGACGTTCAAGGCTTTGGAGCCGCCGACGTTTTTGACGGTGATGACGAACGAGGCCGGCTTGCCGACCTTCACTTCCTCGGGTGCTCGCTTGTGGATCACGACCGATGGAGATTGCGGACCGTCCAAGTAGCGTTCGCCGGGCGAAGCCAACGTGGGTCCGGCGGGCAGCGGAGCACCGGCTTGCTTGTACCCGACACCCTGGTAAATCGCAGCGCCGGCCGGTTGGCCTGGGCTCGCGTAGGCGGCCGCCGGTGACGCCATCGGCTGGGCTTGCATTGACGGTTGTTGCATCGACAGAGCCGAAGCCGCGGAAGTGGCCGCCGGTAATGGCGGAGCAGGCAATTGGGGTGCGGCCGCAGGGTAATGGTCACCGGCACCAAATCCGCCGGTCGGTTGAGAATTACGTTGATCAGCGGTGACAGCGGTGGGCTGACCGTAGGGCGACGCGCTGACGTTCCCCCGATTGCTTGGTGTTGTCGTGTTTTGCAGTTGCGGCGAATCGGCGAACGCTCCGTTGCCGACGATCTGTGGTTGGGAAGCGATCCCCATCGTTGCCGCCGGCGCGCCGGGTTGCGCCGGTGCAGCGGCCGGCTGTCCTGAATCGGCTTGCATCGGCAACTGCGCCGCTCCCATCTCCAGCTTCATTGCGGGCTGGCGATGGATCCGCATCGTGGTCCCGGACGGTTGGGCCAGGGTGGCCTCGGGCATCGTTGTTTCGGGCATCGACGGTTCGGGCGTTACCATCGAGGCCGCGGGGGCGTCGGCAAACTGCGGCTGATCGGTTTCGACGCCGCTACCGATGACCGGGGTCAACATGGCCGCGGGTGCGTCAGCGGCATCGGCCGGATCGGCAAACGTGCCACCGCGCAAATCATTGGCGGGCGGTTGGCCGTCCAGGTCGGCGACTGCAGCGTTATTGTTTAGCCCGGCGTTGTTGTCCATTGCGCCGGACTCGGCTGCCGGCGGCTCCAGCGGCGTGTCGGCGAACGTAATCTCGGACATCTGCGGCTGTTCGGGAAACGACGCGGCGGGGGCGTCTGCGATCGGCATTCCCATGGAGAACGAGGGTCCGGCGGCTTCGGCGGGCGCGTCACTCGTCGCCGCGACGTCGGCTTGAGGTTCCGGTGCCGGTGCGTCGTCGAAACTGGGCAGCCGCATCTTCATCACCGAACGCCCTCCGACGCCGGACTCTGGCTGCGACGCGTCACTTGAATCGGCGGGGATTTCCGGCAGCACCATCGAATCGATCGACTCGGTGTGCTGGACCAAACGCACCGATGGGGCGTCTGATTCGCCTGCGGCGTCGGTCTCTCCGACCGGTTTGAGCATTTCGATATCCTCGGCCTGGGCCGTTTGCAGACCGGATGCGGATCCGATCGGCGCAACCGCCTTTGCCGGTGGAATCTGCTCTTCGGTCCAAGCCGATTCGGTGCTCGCTTGTTGGTCCTTTTGTGCTTGGGCGGCCATGATGGCCCCCAACAAAATCGTCACAGCACCTGCGGCGAGTCGTACGCCAAACGCTTTCATGGGTCTCAATCCGTTGGTGAAAAAACCGACTGGTCCTCCAGTGGGAATTACGGCATAGCAAATTCGCACACCGGGTGAAAAGCCCGCTTCCGGATCTGGGGATCGGGTCGGCAGAAACACGTCTGCAAAGAGTGCTGTGGCTGCTATCATAGAGGTGACCGCTCCGCCTCCCTCCCCGTCGCCCCACCTTCGATGATTGCCCCCACCCCTCCGTCGTATTTTTTGGCCCTGTTCGTCGCTGCCGGACTGATCGCCGGCGGTCTCACTGCCGAGTCGATTGCCCAGGAGCCTGCCAAGCCAGAGCCTGCCAAATACGAACACGGCCCCGATTCCCAGCCCAACGACGCGGTCCCGCACGGAACGGTCACACAGCATGTGTGGCCAGAGAGCAAGGTTTTCCCCGGGACCAAACGCCGTTACAGCATCTACGTTCCGGCACAATACGATGGCAAAACGCCCGCCGCGTTAATGGTGTTCCAGGACGGGCATACCTTTGAGGGCACCCGGGGCGATTACCGCGTGCCGGTCGTGTTCGACAATTTGATTGCCAAGGGCGACATGCCGGCTACGATTACAAGTTCGTGTTTGGCACGGGAGCCCATGACGGAAACCATGGTGGAGCCATTTTCCCCGACTCGCTGCGATGGCTGTGGCGGGGCTGGAAGGAGTTGACGCCGTGATCCTGCGACCTTCCAATCCCAAACGTCACTCGCCCCATTCATCAGTCTCCGTCGCGGAATCGATCATCACCAGTTCTCCTTCCACGCGTCCATCACCCCCGGGAACCAGCGATGACGATGCATCGCTGGACGTCCCGTTTGCCGTACCGTTCGTCCACCGATTACGGACAACGACCGAAATCGCGGGCAATGACTTTCCGACGCTGCTGAAAATCGTGACCGACGGCAGTTTCGGTGACGCCAAGGTGCTGGTGGTGGCCGAACGCCCGGTGGCCGACGCATCGCCCCAGGTTGGAACCCTTGCGATGCGATTGGGCGAGAGCTCCGGCGTCAATCTGGTTCGTGATGTCGTGCTGGTCGAAGGCGGTGAAGCGGTCAAAAACGATTCGGCGTGCGTGGACCAGGTCCTGGCGGAAATCAATGCCCACGACCTGGACCGCCGCAGCTATGTGATCGCCATCGGCGGCGGCGCGATGCTGGATGCCGTCGGTTACGCCGCCGCGATCGCTCACCGTGGCATCCGCCTGATCCGGCTGCCGACGACCACGCTGGCTCAAGGCGACAGCGGGGTCGGCGTGAAGAACGCGATCAATTACTTCGGCAAAAAGAATTGGGTCGGAACGTTCAGCGTTCCCTGGGCAGTGATCAACGACGCGTCGTTGCTGGAGACGTTGCCGGACCGCGACTTCTGCAGCGGATTCAGCGAGTCGGTCAAGGTGTCGTTGCTGAAGAGCCGCGCGGAGTTCGACTGGTTGTGCGACCACGCCGATCGGATTCGTCGACGTGAAATGCCGTTTGCGACCCGGGCGATTGCGACGAGTTGCAAATTGCACCTGCGACACATTACCGAGGGCGGTGACCCGTTTGAAATGCTGGAGGCCCGGCCGCTGGATTTCGGACATTGGTCGGCGCACAAATTGGAACCGATCACGGACTTTGAGATCCGCCACGGGGAAGCCGTTGGGATCGGCGTCGCGATCGATTGCTTTTACTCGCATCTGAAACTCGGATTCCCGATCCAGGATGTGCGGCGGGTGTGCGAGTGCATGCATGCACTGGGGTTGCCACTGTGGCACGAGGCGCTGTCGCCACTGGATCGCTTGCTTGATGGACTGGAAGAGTTCCGTCAGCACCTGGGTGGCCGCTTGACGATCACGATGTTGCGGGGTGTCGGCGAGAGTGTCGATGTGCATGAAATCGACACCCCGGCGATGGCCCAGGCGATCGAAATGCTGCGCAGCGAAGGCGAACGGATCGCCGGTCAAAGCTGACATGCGGCCGGCCCGAGTCTTAGGCGGACACCGTACCGTCGCCTTTGCCCGAAGGGCATTCACAACATAGCCTGGGGTAAGGGAACGAGCGCAGCGGAGTGACCGCCACCCCAGGAAAAGAAAGCCAAACCCGCTCTCTCCCCCTTTCGATCGGTCGGCGGCAGAGCCGCCGGCCGATCGAAAGGGGGAGGTTTTTCGGTGGATCGTGGACCTGGGGTTACGCCCGGATTCGCTGGAGCTCATGCGGTCTCACCCCAAGCTATGTTGCTGATCGCCTTTGGCGAACCGAGCCGAGTGATCCTTGATCGACTGCGAAACCAAAGCGACCAAAACACTAAATTCCGATTCGAATTCGTTTGGAAATGACGTTGTCACACATGCAGAAGGAGTTCTATCGGATCGGCGTCTTGTTGCTGGCGATGTGGCTAGTGCGGATTGTCGACGCTACGATTCCGTATGCTTTGGCAGACCATGGATTGCAGCCGCGGCGATGGAGTGGATTGCCGGGGATCGTGACGATGCCGTTTCTGCACGGCAACTTCGGCCATCTGTTTAGCAACACGGTGTCGTTGGGAATCTTGCTGGGACTGCTGGTCTGGTCGCGCAAGTCGCCTTGGGTGTTGGCGGCGCTGACGTCTGTGGTCGGCGCGACGCTGCTTTGGCTGGTCGGCCGGGACGCAAATCACATCGGCGCGAGCGGTTTGGTGTTCGGGCTGATCGGATTGCTGATCGTCGGCGGCTTTCTGAATCGCCGTCTGGTTCCGGTCGGCGTCGCCATCGTGGTCGGGATCTTGTTCGGCGGAACGCTGTTGTCGGGGATTCTGCCGGGCAGCGGCGCAGGTGTTTCCTGGGAAGGCCACCTGTGCGGATTGGTGGGTGGAGCCGCGGTCGCGTTTTTTGCCAGTGAAGAAGCCGGGCGGTGGCGGATCCGGGGGTGAAGGGGTCGTGCGGTTTTCAACCTCTGAAATAAGAGAAGCTTACGAATTCACCCTCCCTCTGG
>NZ_JACEHH010000100.1 GCF_014154935.1 Stieleria mannarensis | reverse complement strand
CCCAACTCCCAACTCCCAACTCCCAACTCCCAACTCCCAACTCCCAACTCCCGTCGTCTAACTGGGCTGCCTCGATTCGACGTAGCGCGGAAAACAACGGGCGATCCACCTTCTGGCGAAGGTAGCTACGTTTGAAAGATTTGATCGCTGCCGAAAGCCTCCGCGGCTTCCGCTACCGGTTACGGTCAATCGACGAACATGAATTCGTTGGACAACAACAGCGTCTGAGCAAGTTGCGCCAAACGCCCGAGTGGTTCTTGATTGGTTTCTTCCAGCGGCCCAGAAAAATCGCGTTTCGAATCGCCTTCGAAATACTCGCCGCGATCGCTTCGCAGCGAAACCTGGCAACGCAGGAAAAACGAATCAAAGCTATCGGAATCGCGCGGAGAAACGACAAAGTCGACGGTTTCACCCGCGGCGACATCGGCACTCAGGTTGCGGAACGGCCGATTGTTACTCTTTTGGTCCTCGCGCCAAATCCGTTTGTCGCCGACCCAAATCGCCAGCTGGACGCCATCACCTTTGTCATTGCGATGGCCGACCATGCCGCTGATCGACACACGCCCGTCGGCCGGCGCGGTCCAACGTCGGACGACCGCGTGCTTGCGGCCCGGATGCCCGTTCTCTGCACCCAGCGACGCGTAACCGTACTCCGATGACGCGGGCAGTTTCTCTTGGTCCTGCCAGGTCGATCCGCTGAACACCGGCAACGGGCGGAACGCGGTCACGCGGCTTTCGGGGTTCACGGGCGTCGTTCCGTATTGCCATGCCGATCGCGGATCAAATCGCTGCGGTCGCTCGCCGGCCGGTTGCTGTAAAAACGCGATGCAGGTGTCGCGCTCGATCGGTGTGGGAGGCCGCGAAAGCAGGCGAACGAACATCTGGTCGACTTGACCGCCCAGGTCTTGCCGGCCCTGTCCGATCTGGCTGGCAACCGAACGTGCGAACACACCGATTTGTGGGTGGTTCATCAAGAACAACGCTTGCTGCGGCACGGTGGTAAACAACCGCTTGGGCGTGTGCGCGTCGGGGCTGGCGACGTCAAAGGTGCGAAACAGCGACGGCAGGTTTTGTCGATCGATCATCGCGTACAGTGTGCGTCGGGGGCTGGGCGATGCCAAATGGATCTCCACCGGCGGTCCGCCGACGGTGCGATCCAGCTGGCCGCACACCGCCAGGACCGAATCGCGCAGCGATTCGAAATCACGTCGGCGACGATTGCCCCGCGCCGCCAATCGGTTCTCCGGATCCGCTTGCAACGAAGGATCGCCGGCCGGATGAGCCGATTGGGCGTAGATCCGCGAGGTCACGATTCGTCGGACCAGTCGTTTGACACTCCAATGTTCAGAAAACTCCGCGGCCAATTCATCCAGTACGCCGACCAACGGCGGCGCCTCGGTGCGGACGCCAAAGTCGCTGGTCGAATCGACAATCGGCCGGCCGATCAGATGCAACCAGATCCGATTGACGAACACGCGCGCGACCAGCGGATTTTCCGGCGACGCAAGCCGATCGGCCAGTTCACGTCGACCGCTGCCGTCGCTGAACCGGGGTTCGTCGGGTTTTCGCAGCGCGGTCAGGTACTGGCGCGGCGCAGTTTCACCGCGGTTGCCCGGTTGGCCACGCAAAAACACATGACTGTCGGCGGCTTTGGGTTGATCCACCAGCGCCAGCGGGCTGGCGCCGTCTTTCGGCGTTTCACTGCTCTGCAAGATCCCCAACAAAGAGTAGTAGTCGGTCGTCGGGATCGGATCGAACTTGTGATCATGGCATCGCGCGCAAGCCACGGTCATCCCCATCAACCCGCGGGTGATGACATCGATCCGGTCGTCGATGGTGTCGTAGCGATTGAGAAACCGGCGGCCGACGGTCAGGAACCCCATCGCATCCAAGTCACCGTGTTCGTTGTTCGGATCGATCCGATCAGCGGCCAATTGCAATCGGACCATCTGGTCAAACGGAACGTCTGTCGCGAAGGCCCGAATCAGCCAATCGCGATACCGCTCGCTGCCCTCCAGACGGCGTTCTTTGCCGGCCAGCGCGTAACCGATCGTGTCGGCATAACGTGCGACGTCCATCCAGTGCCTGGCAAACCGCTCGCCATATTCCGCCGATGCGAGCAATCGATCGACCAGCCGCTCCACTTTGTCGATCCGGGGCGAAGACACAAAGGCGGTGATCTGGTCGAGCGTCGGCGGCAATCCGGTCAAGTCATGGTAAAGCCGGCGAATCAAGGTTTCGTCGTCGCAGCGGCGCGAGCGTGAAACGCCGGCCTGATCGGCAACCCGCCCGGCGATCGTATCGATCAAGTCACGATCCTCGGGAGCCGGCGAAACCGGGTCGCGAAATCGTTGCGGGGGATTGAACGCCCAATGCGATCGCGGATCGATCTCCAGCGGCGACGTCTTTTTCGGTTGTGGGGAGACAGACCTCCGGGGGTCGGGGGCCCCCATTCGCACCCAATCTTCCAACAGTTTGATCTCCGCTTCATCCAGCTTTCCCGTCGGCGGCATTTCGTACTCTGGGTCGTCGTAGCGGACGGCGCGGATCATCAAACTGGACTCGGGATCGCCGGGAACCAGGGCCGGCCCGGACGTGCCCCCGCCGCGCAGCGACGCCGCGTCGTCGACGAACAGCTCGCCGGAAGATTCGCCGGCCGAGCGTGAATGACACTCGTAGCAATGCTGGATCAGCAGCGGTCGAACCTTGGATTCGAAAAACGCTTCCTGGTCCGGATGGATTGCCGGCGTGTTGGTTGCGGCTGATTCGGTTGCGGGGGCTTCGGCGCGAATCACAATCGACGTGACGCAGCAAGCGGCCGCAGCGATCACTGCGGCAAGGGAGGAAGGATGTTTCATTTCGGACGGTGGGCGTGATGATTCGGAGGGGCGGACAGGATAACCACATCGGCCCGAAAACACCAAACCGAACGCGAACTCCCCGACAGTCTTTCCACATGTCAAACTTTGCCCAGGCGGCGCGTGTGGATCGGAAAATCGTCGACTCACGCGTTCTGCAGTGCGGAACCGTTTTCCACCGGCAGCTTCTTTCGTTAGCGTGTGCGACCGCTGTGACTGGGTCACGAAATTATCTCCACACGACATTTTTACCACTCGGACGCTGATGCCTCAGGACGAACTCTCTTCCGCCAACGAAACGGAATCACAAGTCACCGACACGATCGCAGAATCTGCGGAGGGCACCGACACGACCGCCTCGGCCCCCCCCAACGAAACTCCGGACGCCGCGGTGGAGGAAACAATCAAGGACGCGGATCTGGATGCCGCCAAGGCGGCTTGGGAAGGTGCATCCGATCCAGGCGCAGCGGCGCCGGATGCTGCTGATCCGGCCGTCACCGATTCGGGCGGGGCGGTCGTCAGCGATGAAGACTTGCAGCGGGCGAGTGAATTGGCCGAGCCGTTCGTCGGCCAATGGAATACGTTGATCAGCACCACCAACTGGGAAAAGGGTCGGATCATCAGCCAATGGCGCAACGAACTGATCCAATCGGGCGTCGACGCGACCCAATACTCCGATGACGCCTGGTCCCGACGCGTCGGCGGTGTGACCGCGCCCCACGTGGGGCGGCTGCGCCGCGTCTATGAACGATTCAATGATTCGTACCAGAGCTACCAGGGGTTGTATTGGAGCCATTTCCTGGCCGCGTTGGATTGGGAAGACGCCGCGCTGTGGCTCGAAGGCGCCGCGAACGAAAAGTGGAGCATTTCGGTGATGCGTGAAAAACGCTGGCAAGCCGAAGGCGCCGTCGACAGCAAACGTCCGACGGAAAGCCAGATCGTGGAAGTCGACACCGACGAAGACGTCACGCTGCCCGCCCAAGGCGACGGCAAGAGCCGCGAGTACGACAACGACAGCGGCGGGGTGGAATCCGGCCCGACGTTCGAAGGCCCCGACTTTGGTGACGAAGAGGAACTGCAAACGCTCGCCGGACAAAACCAGGATGGCGAAGCGGGCATTCGTCCGGATGAAAACGAAAAGGACGCCGAGGCGCCGGCCGCTCCGGTCCAACCGTTTATCGGATTGCCCCCGCTACCGAGCGATTTGAACGAAGCCATCGAATCGCTAAAGCTGGCCATCCTGCGACACAAGGCGACCGAATGGCGCGACGTCGAAGTCGACGTGGTCGAACGCTACGTGCAAGCGGTCGGCGTGCTGATCCGCAGCTAGGATTCGGGGAAACGGTAGTGGACGACGCGAGGAGACCTCGCGGTTGGCAATCCGAACGGGCTCGCCGCCTCGTCCACTACCCAAATACCAAGCAACGGAAGAAACTTTTTCCCAAATCTGACGATTTTCACTCAAGTCCGCTCTTCCTCTCCATCGCCTCTTCCTGCGACGCTTGACGCTCCAAGGATCGAGTCGCATGAAGCGGCCGGTTCACGATGCCTTCCTCCCGGCATTCTTTTCCTTTTCTCAACCACGTGGGACGACGGAACGTCATGCCAGAACTGACCGAACTCTTTGCCGTTGTGGACGCCATCGCTCTACCCATCCTGGGACTGTGGGCCCTGCTATCGACCAAGTTGTCCGTCGGTGAAGCGCTGCGCCGTGCGGAACGACGTTTCATGATCGCGTTGGTGATCATCAGCCTGGTGACGTTGCGGACGGTGATGCGTCTGGATGAAGTCTGGTTGATCCACACGTTGACGCTGGCGTCGATGGTCCTGGGCGTCTTCACCGTGCCCAGCCGCGAAGGCGCCTTGGCGGTTTAAAGCCTCCACTTTGCCAATTGGCCGTGGAACGCGATACTGGGCGGCTCCTTCTTGTCGCCTGCCCCAATATTGCAATGCCTGATCCCCCCGAGAGTCCCGAAACTGCCGACCTGACCAGCGTTTCCGTCCAACCGGGCGGACCGACGTGCGGAAAAATTCGCCCCCCGGGCAGCAAGAGTCTGACCAATCGGGCGCTGATTTGTGCGGCGATGGCCAGCGGGCAATCCGTGCTTTCGGGAACGCTCCGCAGCGAAGACACGGCGGTGATGATTGACAGCCTGCGGACGTGCGGCGTGTCGATCAACGTTTCCCAGGCCGGGCGTATGATCCAGGTCGATGCGTCGACTCGCGATGTCAATTCAGACGCGCCCCACGAACTGTTCATCGCCAACAGCGGCACGTCGATCCGGTTTCTAACCGCCGCCTTGTCGGCGGCCGGCGGGAATTACCATTTGTCGGGCGTTGAGCGGATGCACCAACGGCCGATCGCGGATCTGGTCGACGCGCTGGCGGGCGTGCAGATCGGATCGATCCAAACACAATCACCCGGTGGATGCCCGCCGGTTGCGATCTCCTCACGCGGCTGGAGCGACCAACCGGTCTCGGTCGGCGGCAGCGTCAGCAGCCAATACCTGAGCGGGCTGATGATGGCCGCACCGATCGCCCTGCAAACCCGACGGGCAAAAGCGGGGCGTGACGCTTCCACCGACAACATTCGAATCGAGGTGATCGGCGAATTGGTCTCGCGGCCCTATGTCGAAATGACCGCCTCGGTCATGCGTTCCTTCGGGGCGAGCGTTGCAATCGAAGACGTCGCCCCCGACGCCGTCGATTCGGTTTCCTTGCGAGTGGTTGTATCCGGCGATGGTTACCACGGGATCGAATACGCGATCGAACCCGACGCCTCGGCGGCCAGTTACTTTTGGGCCGCCGCGGCGATCACCGGCGGCGAAGTCACCGTGCTGGGGCTGACCCCCGATGCGATGCAAGGCGACGTCGGGTTCTGCCGCGTGTTGGAAAAGATGGGTTGCACGTTCACCTCCGATGCCGAGGGCATGACGATCTCCGGTCGCGCGTCGCGCGGAATCGACGTGGACATGAATCAGATCAGTGACACCGTCCAGACGCTCGCCGTGGTGGCCTTGTTCGCCGACGGACCGACTCGTGTCCGAGGCGTCGCGCACAATCGATTCAAAGAAACCGATCGCATCGGCGACCTGGCGTGCGAGCTCCGTAAACTCGGTGCGAGGATCGAGGAACACGACGACGGGCTGACGATCCATCCGCCCGAGCGCGGTGTCACCCCGGCCACGCTGGAAACCTATCACGACCACCGGATGGCGATGAGTCTTTCGCTGGCCGGACTCGCCGCCGAAGGCGTCCGCGTGCTGAACCCCTCCTGCACCGGAAAGACCTATCCCGAATTCTTCGCCGACCTGGAAACCCTGATCGGACGTCCACACCGCTGGTGCTAAAACGTTTCAAGTCTCGAGTCTCGAGTTTCAGGTTTCAGGTTTCAGGTTTCAGGTTTCAGGTTTCAGGTTTCAGGTTTCAGGTTTCAGGTTTCAGGTTTGCTGGAGACCGTCCAAAATCTTCTTGTCACCCATTTTCTTGTCTGATTCCCAACTCCCAACTCCCAACTCCCAACTCCCAACTCCCAACTCCCAACTCCCAAAGAATTCCCGCGTTTGCCGCTTCTGTGCGTGACTTCGACTAACGTATAATCTCGTTCGTCAACCTGATTCCTTGTCTCACACTTTCCGGCTGGCCACTATGCGACGCCTCTTCTTTTGCCTGCTTGCCGCGTTCTCTTGGACTCTCGCTCCCGCACCAAACGCTGCGGCGGACGAGCCGCCCAACATCGTGTTCATCTTTGCCGACGATCAGTGTTTCGACACGATCGCCTCACTGGGCAATTCGGAAATCGAAACGCCCAATCTGGATCGGATCGCACGACGCGCGACCACGTTCACGCACGCCTACAACATGGGCTCGTGGTCGGGCGCCGTTTGTGTGGCCAGTCGGATGATGCTCAACTCGGGACGCTTCCTTTGGGACGCCGAACCGGTCTATCAAACGGCCGAACAGGAGCGTGAAGCGGGGCGATGGTGGAGCGAATACATGAAGGCAGCCGGATACCGCACCTACATGACCGGCAAGTGGCATTGCCGTGCCGATGCGGAAAAGTCGTTCGACGTTGCCCGCGATGTTCGCGGCGGCATGCCCGCCCAAACGCCTGCGGGATACAACCGCCCGCTGGTCGACCCGGAGACCGGAGAGGTGACGGATCCCTGGTCGCCGAGCGATCCAAAGTTCGGCGGTTTTTGGGAAGGCGGCACGCACTGGAGTGAAGTCGTCGCCAACCATTCGGTCGACTACCTGAGCGAAGCCAGCGCGATCGATCAGCCGTTCTTCATGTACCTGGCGTTCAACGCGCCGCACGACCCACGTCAATCGCCGGCCGAATATGTCGCCAAGTACCCGGTCGACGAAGTCAAATTGCCGGAGAATTTTCTTCCCGAATACCCGTATGCCGAAGCGATGGCGGCCGGCAAAAAGCTGCGAGACGAACGCTTGGCTCCGTTCCCGCGCACACCGCTGGCCGTCCAGACGAACCGTCAAGAGTATTACGCGATCATCACGCACATGGACGCGATGATCGGCCGAATCTTGGACGCCCTCGAAGCGACCGGAAAACAGGACAACACGTGGATCTTCTTCACCGCCGACCACGGCTTGGCCTGCGGTCAACACGGGCTGATGGGAAAACAAAACCTGTACGATCACAGCGTCCGAGTGCCGTTGATGGTGGTCGGCCCTGGGGTGGAAGCAGGCCGCAAGATCGATCACCACGTGTACCTGCAAGACATCATGCCGACGACCCTGGAACTGGCCGGCGTGAAGAAACCCGAACACGTCCAATTTCACAGCTTGTTGCCAATCCTGGCCGGCGAAGACAGTCAATACGACGTCGTGTATGGCGCCTATCTGGACAAGCAGCGCAGCATCCGGACCAACCGCCACAAGTTGATCGTCTATCCGGCAGCCAACAAGATTCGCCTGTACGATCTAAGTTCCGATCCGTTGGAAATGAACGACGTGGCCGATTCACCGCAGTACGCGTCCAAGATCAAGCGACTGTTCTCGCGTCTGGAAACGCTGCAAGCGGAGATGAACGACGAACTGAACCTGGGCAAGTTATCGCGCTACACCCGATCGGGCTCCTGAGTTGTTCATCGCTACGATCGCACCCAACAATACAGCATCAACGCTCTGACCGATTCGTCAGGCACGATCAAGGAACGCTACGCTTATGACGCGTACGGCGGACTGTTGGTCTTCGATGGTAGTGGAACAGCGCGTGCGACTACGGCGGAAGACAACCGATACACGTACACCGGACGCGAGTACGACGACGCCATCGACCTATACCACTACC
>NZ_JACEHH010000010.1 GCF_014154935.1 Stieleria mannarensis | reverse complement strand
AGGTGCTGCACCGCAGTCGGCGAGTTGAGTTTGTTTTTGAGTTCCGGTCGATCGCGCCGACGCGGTGACCACAGGCCGTTCACGCTCTCGACTGCTTGAAACGGAGTCCGAGATTCGCGTGGATTAGCGGTTCGTGTTTCCGGCGTTTTGGCACGGCTAATGAACGCCGATGAACGCTAATGCCAGTACCCGAGCTTGCGGCCACCGGGATTTCTCAGACCTCCGTTTCCTGTTATTCGCTCCTGAAGTCAGGGTTCGACAGGTGCGCTGACGTACTTGCTGGAAGGGGCTCACGCAAAGTCGCCAAGACTTTCGCAAACCGTGGGCCCTCTCTGGCGTTTGCTTGCTGCGCAAACGCCGTCTCTCCCAGAGGGAGAGAATCTAAATTGGTCGCCAAATGCGGCTGCAATAGAATCAACGTCCCCCGCAGCGACAACGGGCGGATAAAGCCTGCACACCCACACGCGACCCGCCCGGAACGGCATCGTCTCAGGAGAAGCGTGTTAGTTTCTGACCACCTTGCGCAGGTCGAACGTCACGGGGAAATCGTTGGGCGAGTCGACTGGGGGCAGATCGGGCAGCACCAGGCGGCCGCCGGTCACGGTGCCGGTGTGGAACCGGGCCGAGCGACGTGTTTCCGCTTCGTTGGCGTTGACCGGATAGATCTCGTGGGCCCGTCCGCTGGGGTCGGAGACGAAGTAGCGGCAACCGCCGACCGAGTGTTCGGTGAAGCGGTCCACGATGTCAAACTGCAGCGGCACATGAACACCGATCGTCGGGTGCAAACAACGCGGCGGCTGCCAAGCGCGGAACTTGATCCCCGCCAAGTACTGCCCGGCGACTTCGCTGGGGTGCATCGGGACGCGACGACCGTTGCACAGCACGGCATACCGCGCGGGATCGAAACCGTCCAAACTGATCTGCACCCGTTCCATCGACGAATCCACAAAACGAGCCGTGCCGCCGCCGGACGGTTCTTCGCCCATCAAATACCACGGTTCGATCGCCCCGCGCAATTCCATCCGTGCATCGCCGAGCACGACTTCACCGATCTTGGGAAAACGGAACTCGTAGTGCGGCAAGAACCACTCCAGTTTCAAATCGACGCCCATCTGGCGGAGCACACTGAGCAGTTCGTCCAAATCATTCCAGACAAAATGCGGCAGCATGAAGCGGTCGTACAGCGACGTGCCCCAACGCGCCAGCGGTTGCTTGTAGGGCTGATTCCAAAACGCCGCGACGATTCCGCGGATCAACAATTGCTGAGCCAGATTCATCCGCGCGTTGGGCGGCATCTCAAAACCGCGGAACTCCACCAGCCCCAAACGGCCGGTGCTGGAATCGGGCGAGTAGAGCTTGTCGATACAGATCTCGGCGCGGTGGGTGTTGCCGGTCAAATCGACCAACAAATCTCGGTACAAGCGGTCGACCGTCCAAGGCATGATTTGCTGCCCCTCGCGATAGAACCGCTCCATTTCCACCAGCGCGATTTCCATCTCGTGAACGCTGTCCCGTCGGGCCTCGTCCATCCGCGGTGCCTGGCTGGTCGGGCCGATGAATTTGCCGCTGAACAAATACGACAGGGCAGGGTGATTGTGCCAGAAACGAATCATGCTGGCCAACAAGTCCGGCCGACGAATGAAGGGGCTGTCGGTCGGGGTCTTGCCGCCGAGCACGACGTGGGCACCGCCACCGGTCCCGGTGTGCATGCCGTCGATGTCAAACTTCTGTGCCGTCAATCGACTCTCGCGGGCTTCGCGATAAATCGTCTCGGTCAAATCGACCAAATCGCGCCACGACGACGTGGGTTGGACATTGACTTCGATCACGCCGGGATCGGGCGTGACCTTGAACATTTCGATGCGGTGGTCGTGCGGCGGCAAATAGCCTTCCAGGACGACCGGGATGTCCAAATCGACACAGGTTTCTTCGACGGCCGAGACCAGATCGAGGTAGTCTTCCAGGTTTTGCGTCGGGGGCATGAAGACGTGCAGTCGGCCGAAACGACACTCGACACACAACGCCGTCGGAATCACTTCAGCCTCCAGCGGCCTGTCGTCTTCACGGCGCAGTTGCTCTCGGACCTGTTCGATTCGCTGTTGGTCTTGCCGGATGGTCGGAACCTCAGGCAACGGATTGCGTGGCGCAAACGGATCGTAGGGCAGAGAGTCGGCCGGCGAGAGCGCGGCGGATTTGGGCAGACTGTCCAGCGGCAATCGCAGCCCGATCGGAGAGTCACCGGGGATGACAAACACTTTTTCGCCGCGGACCGGCCAACGTCCGCCGATCCAACCCGGATGGGCCTGCCACCAGGCGCGTTTGAGCGGCATCACGAACCCGACCGGTTTGTTCAGCCCTTGGGTGAAGGTGCGGACCATCATCGCCCGTTCGTTGGGGTCTTCCAACTTCGGGTCGGTCGGTTCGACATCGATCGGCAGCTTCTGTTCTTTCCACAGGTAGTGAAAGGTGTCCTCATAGACCGGCAGCGTGACCTTGGATTCGATCCCCAGCGTGACGGCCAGGTGTTTGACGAAGCGTTGGGCATCGTCGTGGGTGAACCCGTAATCCTTGCCTTCGTCGGCGATGTACTTGGGGTTTTGCCAAACCGGTTGTCCGTCTTTTCGCCACAAACAGGTCAGCGCCCAACGCGGCAGCGATTCGCCGGGGTACCATTTCCCCTGGCCGTAGTGCAGCAGCGCGCCGGGGGCGACGGTGTCGCGCAGCTTTAATAGCAAGACGTTGGAGAGCACGCGTTTTTCTTTGCCGACCGCATCGGTGTTCCACTGTGGGTGATCGACATCGTCGATGGCGACGAACGTCGGTTCCCCGCCCATCGTCAGCCGCACGTCGCCGATCGCCAAGACATCGTCGACTCGATCACCGGCCGCCAAGATCTCGGACCATTGATGGTCGGTGTAGGGTTTGGTGGTCCGCGGGGCTTCGACGATCCGGGTGACGGTCATCTCGTGCTGGAATTCGACTTCGCAGGGTTCGTGTCCGCCGGTGATCGGTGCGGCGTCGCTGTAGTGCGGCGTGCACGCCAACGGGATGTGCCCTTCGCCGGCCATCAAGCCGCTGGTCGGATCCAACCCGACCCATCCCGCGCCGGGCAAGTAAACCTCGGTCCAAGCGTGCAGATCACAAAAATCGGCCGTCGGTCCGGCCGGCCCTTCGAGCGGTTTTTCATCCGGTGCGAGTTGGATCAGATAGCCTGAAACAAACCGCGCGGCCATCCCGATATTGCGAAACGCTTGCACCAGCATCCAAGCCGAATCGCGACACGACCCGCTGGCCAGCTGCAACGTTTCCTCCGGCGACTGCACGCCCGGTTCCAGGCGGATCTTGTATTCGATCCGCTGCTGCGCCATACGATTGACGTCGACCAGAAAATCGATCACCCGCTCGGATTCTTTGGGCAATTTATCGATCCACTCCGCCAACAACGGCGTCATCGGGTCGGCGGCCAGGTAGGGTGCCAGCTGACGTTCGATTTCCGGAGCGTACTTAAACGGCCACGATTCGGCGCTTTCTTCGACGAAAAAATCGAACGGGTTGATCACCGTCATGTCGGCGACCAGATCGACCACGATCGACAATTCACGCGCCCGTTTGGGAAATACCAAGCGGGCCACGGGATTGGCAAAGGGGTCTTGTTGCCAATTGATGAAATGGTCTTCGGGGCGAATGCTCAGATCGTAGGAAACGATTTTGGTGCGGCCGTGATAGGCCGGTCGAAGGCGAACTTTTTGGGGGCCCAGCCCGATCGCGCGGTCGTATTGATACTGAGTCTTGTGGTGGAGAGCGACGCGGATGGTCATGCAGAGTAAGTGGCGTAAAAGTAGTCTTGTCCGAGTGAATCACCGACGGCGTTGAGTTCAACCTGCAAGCGATCGATAAACTGGTGCATGCCGCCGGCGATGACTTCTTTGACGTTGGTGTTTTCCAAACGGTGGCGAAGTGCGGCGATCCGCTGCCTGGCTTGGCCGGGCAACTCCGTTTCCGATTCGTTTTCGATCTCGCGGAGCGATCGATCCACGCCGGCGATGCAGGAATAAATGCTGCGTGGAAACGTACGATGAAACAAGAAAAACGCCACGATCTTTTCGATATCCATCAGCTGATGTTCGCGACGATAGGCTTCAAAACCGCTGATCGCCAGCAGCAACGTGGACCACTGCAGGTCATCCACGGCGGTACCGACGTCTTCGACCCTTGGCAACAGGTTGAAATACTTGACGTCCAAGATCCGTGACGTCTTGTCGGCACGTTCGAGTAAACGCCCGACATTCATGAAGTGCCAGGCCGTGTTGTGGGCCATGGTGTTATCCAGCACGCCGGTCCACATCAACGCATAGTCGCGGACCTGATCAAAAAACTCGGCCGTCGGATCGGTCAACTGCGGCGGGCTGCTGTCGCGAACGAAATGATAAAAGTTGTTCAGCTGTTCGAAGGCCTCGGTCGACAACGCTTCACGCACACTCCGCGCGTTCTCACGCGAGGCCCGCAGACACGTCAGCATCGAACTGTGATACTCACCATCGAACGCCAGAAACTGCACCACATTCTGACACGTCGCTTTGCCGTACTTCTCCTTGAACCACTCGTTGTCTCCGGTCACCTGGACCAGCGGTTCCCAGGGATCGACCAGGTATTCGGGTTGGTCCAACGTCATGTGCAACGTCACTTCGATGAACCGGGCCAGGTTTTCAGCCCGCTCGGCTTGACGGCTCATCCAATAAATCGATTCAGCAACACGTGAAAGCATCTTTGGCTCTGCTAGGTTGTCCCCCGCCGGTTTCCCGACGGTTCTCGTCTATGTTTCCTTCGACTCGTTTGATTTGAACGAGCCGGTCCAAATGTCGATGGCCGATTCAGATCGGCCGGGCGGTCGTCGCACAAAGTGTCATTGATCGGGCGGATCGGTGTCGTCACCATGCACCGAAGCGACCGCTTGCCCTTGTTCGGCGACCACCCAGGTGTCCTTGCTGCCGCCGCCCTGGGATGAATTGACGACCAACGATCCCTTCCGCAGCGCCACGCGGGTCAGCCCGCCCGGCAAGACCCAGACGTCATCAGGACGGCTACACAAAATGTAGGGTCGCAAATCGACGTGACGTCCTTCCAGATGATCGTCGACGACGGTGGGGGCGCGGGAGAGTTGCAGGGTCGGCTGGGCGATCCAGTTCCGCGGGTCCTCATTGATCTTCTCGGCAAACGCGTCGCGTTCTTCTTGCGTCGCCTGGGGTCCGATCAGAATGCCATAGCCGCCCGACTCCCCGGCCGCCTTGATCACCAATTCATCCATGTGCGCCAACACGTATTTACGGTCTTCTTCCTTTTGACACACATAGGTCGGCACGTTGGGCAAGATCGGTTCTTCGTCCAAGTAATACTTGATCATGTCCGGAACGAACGCATAGATCACCTTGTCGTCGGCGATCCCTGTCCCCGGTGCGTTGGCCAGCGTCACGTTGCCGGCGCGGTAGGCGTCCATCAATCCGGCCACGCCCAGCACGCTGTCCTTTCGAAAGGTTTTCGGATCCAGAAACGCGTCATCGATGCGACGGTAAATCACGTCCACCCGTTGCAGCCCGCGGGTCGTTTTCATGTACACCAAGTCACTTTCGACGACCAGATCACGGCCCTCGACCAGCTGGACCCCCATTTTTTGTGCCAGGAACGAGTGCTCGTAGTACGCGCTGTTGAAAACCCCCGGTGTCAGCACCACGACCATCGGATCGGAAACGTGCGGCGGGGCGACGTCACGCAACAGCTGAAACAGACGCGACGTGTAGTCGGTCACCGGACGGACCCGCGAGGCGCCGAACACCTGCGGAAAGTTACGTTTCATCACGTGGCGGTTTTGCAGCACATACGACACCCCCGACGGGCAGCGCAAATTGTCCTCCAGCACATACACCGTTCCGCTGTTGTCACGCACCAGGTCGGTCCCCGTGATGTGACACCACACGTCATTGAACGGTTTCAAACCGCGGCACTCTTTAAGGTAGGCCGGCGCCGTATCGACCAACTCCGCCGGAATGATCCCCTCTTTGATGATGGTCCGTTCGTTGTAGACGTCGCACAGAAACCGATTGAGCGCTCGGATTCGCTGGCGCAGTCCGGCATCAATGTGTTTCCACAGAATCGCCGAAACGATCCGCGGAACCACATCAAACGGCATGATCTTTTCCGTTCCCGACTTGTCGCTGTAGACGGTGAACGTGATCCCCATTCGATACAGCGCCTGCTCGATCGCGTGCTGACGACGCAGCAGTTCTTTCGGCGGCAGGCGGTTGAACAACGACACCAACGCTTCGGCGTCGGGCCGAGCGACGTTGTTCTGGTCCACCAGTTCGTCAAAGAAACCGTCCGTCTGGTAGTCGGGCAGCGTCGGAATCGGACCGGCAGATTGAACCTGAGACAGTGAAACCTGAGACAGAGATCCGGAAGTTTGTTTTTGCATGGCGGAGTTTTCGACACCCCGGCGAACGGGGCGCGGCAGGCAAACGACACGAAGGAAAAGGACGTTCGGTGGTTGGACTGGATCCGCCAAGTTCCAGACGATCGACCAGATTTTAATCACATCCGCGTCCGGACGCCTCCAGGAACCCGCCTGGCAGGCCATTGCGGGGAACAGCCCTCCCGAAAGCTCACTTTAAGGGAATCGCGTGGGCTTCGCATGCGTCTCTCGGCAAAGATTCCAGCGGATTGAACGAATTGCGAGGCGTTTTTCCGCTCGACCGCTGCATCGGCGGGCTCTGTCCGTTTATGCTCGTCTGGGGGTTGATGCTCGTCTGCTTCCCCGCTTCTCAAGTCTCCGTGCCCGCCGATCCTGTGCCCGCCGATCCTGTGCCCGCCGACACCCTGAAACGTTTGCCGCTGTATTCGCTCGCCGCGGGCACCATCGTCGCGATCGTGCTGATCATTTTTGCCGTGTCTCGAATCCCCATCCCGAACATCGGCCTGGGGGCACTCGGTTTGCTGCCGCTCGCCGCGGCACTGGTCGATTCGGTCCGTTTGAAAGGCAAATTCGCCGCGGCAGGATCCAAACGAACCGGCGGGGCAGGGCAGGGCGGTCGCGACAAGGCCGGCCGATCAAGCGACGCGGCGGAGCTGACCGAGTGGTTGGACCAACGCGCCGAATCGCTGGCGGTGCGTGAGCGAGACTTGAACGCGCGGGCATTGTCGCTGCAACAGTGGTTGCAGTTTCCCGATGCGATCGATTTCAAACACCCCGATGATCTCCGCCCGCGACCGCAGCAAGACGTGCCTGCGATTTCGGCCGATGATCCGATGGCCCGGCACGACCGCCAATTGCTGGAACTGGTCGAAATCAAAACGCACGAGTTGTTTGACAGCATTAAACACGATGCCTATCGCAAAGACAGCGGCGACCGCAAAGTGTTTGACAACGAGCGAATCCGCAGCGACATCGTCGCGTTGGTTTCCGACGTCGTGGCGATCTATCGCCCCGGAGAAACGTCCCCGCTTTTGAAGACCAACGTCGACGCTGTTTCACGCGCCGTCGGACGCGCCTCACTCAGATTGTTGGTCGCGGTGGAAAGTCTGCCGGGAGGGCTGGCGAGTTACGATTTCCAGTCGATCTACAACGTGGTGATGCGAGCGGTCAAAACGTTCGGGATCTACAAATCCGCCAAACCCTACATCGATGTCGCCTCCCACGTGCTGTTCGCCGGACGAATCGTCAGCAGCACCAATCCGCTGACCCTGGTCGCGTGGTGGGCGGCCAGCAAAGCGACCACCTATGGCGCGTCCAAGCTGGGCGAGCACGTGCTGGACCAACAAGCCGTCGGGCTGATCCGGCAACTGGTCGAGATCATTGCCATCGAAGTCGCGTCGATCTACAGCCCGATGGTCCGCTACCGCGACGTGCACTGGATTTACGGCGTCGAACTGGTCCACTTGGCCGGCGAACTGGGCATTTCCGATTCGGCCCGCGTGGCGGCGATGAAACAGCTGGCGGCACTGAACCTGCGCGATGAATACGGACGCGTTTCGCTGATCCGGCATCTGGCCGACGGCACCACATCACGACCGGCCAACTACCAACCCGCGCAATCCTTGTCCGCATCCGACCGCAGGATCGTCGCCGAGCGGTTGGAAGCGTTCTTGCTAAGTCATGTCCTGATCGACAAACGCAACCGGCCGCAAAAATCGCTGATCGATGCCTGGCAGTCCGCGGCGGCCGATCGACTGGAAATCCAGTTCCGCGCCGGCAACGTCGACGCGTCGACCGAGGAACAATCCGAGCGTGCGGTCGTGGCGTTGATGGCATTTGCCTTGCAGCACTTCGGCGACGAACCCGACGCCGCCATCGGTCGGATCCAATCCACCAAGACCTGGAACGCGATCGATTCTTCGACCCGCGCAAAATTGACTCGAGAACTCGAAGCCGATCCGCCGTTTCTGTATCACCCGCCCGACGTGGATCCGGACGGCGACGTCTGCGAGCGTTTTCTGGGTGACCTGATCGAGCTGGCCGGCAGCGGTCGCAAACCGCCACCGTTGCTGGAGACGGGGCCTGGAGTTGAAAACAATGGGGTCGAACTGGCGATTTGGCCGGGCGAGAACGCCCTCCGCGTGTCCGCGTACTTCCTCCGCGCCGACGCCGAAGCTGCCGTCAAACGATATCGCCAATCCGACGCGGTGCACTTGCTGGGCAAGCCCAATCCGCCCAGCCTGTCGCCCGAGATCGCCGGGGCACTGCACTACCTGGCCGGGAAGTCCGGCACCAGCGGGTCGATCCGCTGCGTGTTCAGCGATGCCAGGATCGAGACGACTCAGCAACCCGTTGCGCTGGCGCGAATCGGTCCGACACTGATCTGTTTTCGACTTCAGGCGGAAGCCGACCCGTCAACCGTCAAGCTATTCGTCGTGTCCCGCGCTTCGGTCGCCGAGGCGAGAATCGAAAAAGTCGCCGGGTATGTCCGCAGCGATTGCCGCGTGACGTTTCCCGATGCGACGACGCTGCTGGTCCCGGGCAGCACCCTGGCCGGCTACGACGCCTACTTCGCCGACCTGCGAGACACCGCGTGAAGCCCAGCGATGCCATCGTGAAGCGTGAGCGAGCGGCCCAAGGGGTTTACCCCGCCTCCAGCGCCCGCCATTGGCTCACGCCAAGACCGCAAAAAACTAATCTTTCGATTTCTGCATGCTTTTTCCTAAAGTCCCGGTCGCTGGCGGCCGACGGGGTCGCCGCGCCCGCTGACTCACTCGCGACCGGGTCCCGACCTTGAACCGCTTGCTGCCACTCTTGCTGCTCCTGACGCTGTTGACACTGCTGTGTCCGGCCAGGGTAACCGCAGAGCAGGGCAGTAATGTCGCAGAGCAGGGCAGTAATGTCGCAGAGCAGGGCAGGGCGGTCGCGGCCGACGACTCAGTTCCACAGTTAGTTTCACGGCCGACGATCTCGCTGTCGGCCGAGGCGATCGAAACCATCGCCGGCGGCCCCGAATCCTGGGCCAGCCCTGACAAGGTCGGCGGCAGCATCCAAACGATGTTGTTGCTGTCGGTGGTTTCGCTCGCCCCCGCAATCCTGTTGATGACGACCTGCTATATCCGCATCATCGTCGTGCTCTCGCTGCTGCGACAAGCGATCGGATTGCAAGCCTTGCCACCGACGCAGGTGCTGACCAGCATTTCGCTGTTCATGACGCTGTTGGTGATGACACCGGTCTGGACCCGCGTCTACGACGAAGCGATCAAACCCTACACCGACCCGGACACGGAGATGACGCTGGCGGAGGCCTATGAAGCCGGCGCGTTGCCGGTCCGCGAGTTCATGTCGAAACAAATCGCCGCCGCGAAGAACCACGCCGACGTGGTGCTGTTTTATCGACACGCCGTCCCGGACGGGCCGACCCCGAGTTCCTTTGCCGACATCCCGATCCGTGTGCTGTTGCCGGCGTTCGTGATCAGCGAGTTGAAGATCGCGTTCTTGATGGGATTCAGCATCTACCTGCCGTTCCTGGTCGTCGACATCGTGGTGGCCAGCGTGACGATGTCGATGGGGATGTTCATGTTGCCGCCGGCGATGATTTCGCTGCCGCTGAAGCTGTTGTTGTTCGTGCTGGTCAATGGCTGGCACTTGGTCGTGGGAATGTTGTTAGCCAGTTTTGGACCGGTGGGTTAGATGACGCTCGATTCCAGCCAAGCCGTCGATCTGTGCCGCCAAGCGTTGATGCTGGCCGCGATGTTGGCCGCCCCCGTGTTGTTGATCGGTGCGGTCGTCGGCATCGTGACCGGGTTGTTGCAAACGCTGTTTCAAATCCAAGATCAATCGATTTCCTTTGTGCCCAAATTGATCGTGTCCAGTCTGGTGCTGTTGGCCTGCATGCCGTGGATGTTTTCGCGGATGATCGAATTCACCCAGACCATGTTTGTCGGTTCGCCGTAGCAGAATGGTGGGATAGGCTTCCAGCCTGTCACTCAGCATCGACAGGCTGGAAGCCTATCCCACATCCAGCATCGACAGGCTAGAAGCCTATCCCACATCCAGCATCGACAGGCTAGAAGCCTATCCCACATCCAATATCGACAGGCTGGAAGCCTATCCCACTGAGTTTTGCTCGATGAATTTCTACGACACGCTCGGCGACGTGACCGGACAATGGCTGCTGCACCAGCTGATGGTCTCTGCGATGGTCGCGTGTCGGCTCGGTGGACTGGTCGCCGCGCTGCCGGTCCTTTCCAGCGAGCTGCCGATGCGAATTCGCGTGCTGTTGGTACTCGCGATCACGCTGGTGCTGGTCCCCGGCGTCGGCGCCGCGATTCCCTCTGCCGGAACCGAGCTTGCCGGAATCGAGATCCTCTTTTCCGCCGGACGCGAAGTCATCTTTGGGATGATCATCGGTGGCGTCGTTCAACTGCTGGTCTCGGGCGTCTCCCTGGCCGGCGAACTGATTTCCAACGCGACGGGCATGCAGTTGGCGCAAACCGCCGATCCGTCCAGCGGCGAGCCCGTCCCGCAACTTTCGCGGTTGCTGGGGCTGTTGGTGACGGCCGTCCTGTTCGCCGTCGGCGGGCATCGCTTGCTGATCGATGCGTTGCTGACCAGCTTTCACCGGTTCCCGCCGATGACCGTTTCAATTGATCAAACGCTCTCCGCGTTGGTGATCGACCATCTGGCGATCGGCATCGAATCGGGCCTTCGCGTCGCCGCGCCGGTGGTCGCCTGCGTGATGCTGACCAATTTGGTCGTGGCGTTGGTCAGCCGGACCGTGCCACAATTGAATGTCTTGGCGATCGGATTGAACATCAACGTGATGGCGGCGCTGTTGCTGATGGCATTGACGATCGGATCGGCCGGCCTGGTGTTTGAAACCGAACTTTCCAACGCGATCACGAGGCTGGGGCTGCAGTAATCGATGTCCGAAAAAATTCATCCGCCGACTCCACGCCGACGCAAGCAAGCGAAAGAGCAGGGCAGGGCACCGCGCAGCAGCGACGTGGTCTCTGCCGGTTCCTTGCTGGTGATGACGTGTTTGCTGTCGTGGTTCGGTCCCGGGTTAGCACAATCGCTGACCGCGTCATTGACCGATTCCTTCAGCCAACCGGTCGCGCTGTCGATGGATACATGGGAATCTCAGCGCCAAATCCTCAAAGCGTTTGCGGCGGCCGGAACGATGTTGCTGCCGATGCTGGTCGCGATGCTGATGTGCGGCGTCGCGTTGAATCTGCTGCAGACCGGTGTGATGATGACGCCGTCCAAACTGGCTCCATCCCTGGACCGGATCTCGCCTGGGGCGCGGCTGCAATCGATGACCTCGGCGCGTTCGCTGGGGCGATTCGCCATCACGCTGCTGAAACTGATCGCCGTCAGCGCCGTCGCCATCGGAGTGGTCCGCTACAGTCTGCCGGCCTTGATCGGCGTGACCCAGCTGCCGATGGCCGCGATCGCGACGACCATCTTTGACACCTTGATCGGATGCTGTTTTTGGATGGGCGCCACGCTGCTGGCCCTGGCCAGCGTGGATTACGCGTTGGCCCGATGGCAACACGAACGCGATTTGATGATGACCGAACAAGAGCTGCGCGAGGAAATGCGGGACGCCCAACGGGCGGCCCCCGCGGCAAGTGCGAGGACGCAAGCGGTGCAGGGGGTGGCGTAGGCGCCGGTCAAACGTAGCTACCTTCGCCAGAAAGTGGGCTCCAGGCGTTCTCCACGCTCTGGCGAGCGTAGCTACGTCGACGCAACCCGCTGGCCGGCGCGTCCCGACCGGTAGCCGGCGCGAACCCGCCGGCGGACTTCCGCGTCGGAGTTGCTGAGCAAATTGACTTGACGCCCCCGGGCCCCCTGATCTACGCTACACCGCATGAACATTAGCTTGCTAACCCTTCTACTACTCCTACTGCTACTGCCAGACGGGCGGGAGATGAAGGTTTGCACGCTTCGATTGACAAACCGCTGACACGCGGAATCAAACGAAAACACAGCGAAAACCCGAGTCCCCGAGGACTCGGGTTTTTTTGTTGTTCCGACGAAGGCCCCGGGTTTTTGGGATCCCCGTGTTTTTTAAACGCCCCCTGTTTCCCATACTATCCGAACCCTATTGATGGACACCGTCATGGAATCCGCCACCCCCGACTCTCCGACCGCACCCCGCGAAGCCGTGCCACAAACCACTCCCCAATCCCAGCGTCAGATTCGTATCTTTGACACCACACTTCGCGACGGAGAGCAATCGCCCGGCGCGAGTATGAATTTGGCCGAAAAGCTGGAGGTTGCCCACGCACTGGCCGACTTGGGCGTCGACGTGATCGAAGCCGGTTTCCCGATCGCTTCGCCCGGCGATTTCGATGCGGTCAAACAGATCGCCGAAACCATCAAGGGTTCCACGATCTGCGGATTGGCCCGCTGCAATGACAAGGACATCTTGCGGGCGGCCGAAGCGGTCCAGAACGCCGAACAATCTCGCATCCACGTGTTCTTGGCGACCAGCGCGATCCACCGCGAGTTCAAGTTGCGGATGACGCCCGACGAGATCGTCCAGCGAGCCGTCGACGGAGTCAAATTGGCCGTCAGCAAATGCGGCGACGTCGAATTCTCGCCCGAAGACGCCTGCCGCACCGAACACGATTTTCTGTGCCGGGTGGTCGAAGCGGCGATCGACGCCGGGGCGACGACCATCAACGTGCCCGACACGGTGGGCTATGTCACGCCCGCGGAGATCTTCAAGATCTTTGACATGCTCCGCAACCGCGTGCCCAACATGGACAAAGCGGTCTTGAGCACCCATTGCCACGACGACTTGGGGATGGCGGTGGCCAACAGTCTGGCAGCCGTCGCCGCCGGGGCGGGCCAGATCGAATGCACCATCAACGGCATCGGCGAACGCGCCGGCAATGCCGCCCTGGAAGAAGTCGTGATGGCGATGAAGACCCGCGGCGATTTCTATGACTGCACCACCCGGATCAATTCCCAGCGGTTGGTCCCGGTCAGCCGACTGGTCAGCAAAGTCACCGGGATCAGCGTGCAACGCAACAAAGCCATCGTCGGTCGCAATGCGTTCGCACACGAATCGGGGATCCACCAAGACGGGATGCTGAAGGAACGCAGCACCTATGAAATCATGTCGCCCGAAGAAGTCGGGTTCGCCAAGACGGACTTGGTGCTGGGCAAACACAGCGGCCGCGCCGCGTTGGCCGACCGCGCCAAAACACTCGGCTTCCACATCGACGGCGAGGAACTGAATGCCGTCTTCGAACAGTTCAAGTTGCTGGCCGACAAGAAAAAGGAAATCTACGACGGCGACATCATCGCGCTGGTCCAACAGAAGATCAGCACCAGCGGCGGACAGACCTGGTCGTTGGTCGATTACGAAGTCACATGCACCAAACAGCAGGGGCCGCGCGTCAAGTTGACACTCAGCGACGGGGCCGAAGAAAAGTCCGCCGAAGTCACCGAGGGTGACGGACCGATCGATGCCGCGTTCTGGGCGGTCGAACAGATCACCGGCGTGCAGTTGGTCTGCAAGGACTACCGCGTCCGCAGCGCCACGCTCGGCCGCGACGCGATCGGCGAAGTCAATTTGGAAGTCGAACACAAGGGACGACTGTATCGCGGCACCGGCGTCAGCACCGACAGCGTGGAAAGCACGATTCTGGCCATGCTGAACGCCATCAACCGCATCGCCGCGGAGTGACGCGCGTCGTAGGGCATGCTGTGCATGCCGCTTTGGCAAGATTTGATCCCAGGCTCCGTCTGGGCTGCACAAGATCGTTCGATTCGTTCCCATTTTCGTTCGCAGGAATCTGGCGTTTTCGATTCCGCGAAACCCTCTTGGGATCAGCCGTTTGGCGCCAGCCTACGGGCTCCTTCAACACTGGGGGCTCAATAGACGCTGAGGCCCGAACGCTTGCGCCAATCGGCTGATGTCACTCGTGAGAAAGAAAACCCACGGATGGCAAAGCGTACCCACGGATCCCAGGCTGCTTTTCATCCGTGGGTACGCTTTGCCATCCGTGGGTGAACCTCCGTCCGATCCTTGAACCTGCCTCCTTACAAAATCAAGCCATCGCGCCGCCGTCCTGTTACGATGTCTAAAGGCAAACGCAACACTCGGCGAGGATCAGTTCATTGGCTCGTTCAAAACGGGGACTCAAAGCGATCGACGTCATCTTCTTGGGCGTCGCGACCGTGATGCTGGTGGGACTTTTATTGCCGGCCATCAGCAAGACAAGACGCCACGCCCCCACGGTCGTGTGCAAAAACAACCTCAAACAACTCGGACTGGCTGCACAGGTCTTTGATTCCGCTCGAGGCCGATTGCCGGGATACGTTCAAGGGCATGGCGTTTGGCGACCAGGCCCAATTTCCTCCACCTCAAAAACGTCCGACGCCGCTTTCGTTGGCACCCATCCGCACGAAAAAGTCGGCTCCTGGGTCGTCTCCCTGCTGCCCTATCTCGATCAGCAAGCCCTCTATGAGCGTTGGTCCTTAAACAAGTATCCGATTGCATTCGCAGCCCGAGGCCCGTTGACCGACGGTCGCGCCGGCATCGGATTCAATCAATCGATTGCCGCGTCGATCAGCATCCTGCAATGCCCGGAGGCGGCGGGTCGACCTGCGATTCCTGGTGAAAACAGCTACGCCTGCAACGCAGGCATGCACGCACCGTTGATGAGTCCGCAATTTATACGTTCGATGGCCGTGGCCAACGGCGTGTTCAACAACAGGTACCCGGGACGCGATCCCAACGGCGACACCGTTCCGCTCGGCCCCGACGTTCGTTTCGACGACATCGCGGACGGACTTTCCAACACGCTGCTGTTCACCGAGAACCTGCAAGCGATGCCGTGGCACCGCGCGGGGTTCATCGATGCCAAAGACCTCGTCCTGCGGGAAGGCCAAGAGCGTGTGTCGTATGAACCGACGTGCCGGTACACGCAAGGCATTGTTTGGCACCGAGAATCCGATGATCCCTCGAGCGGATTGCCCGCGATCAATCCGATCCACCGCATCAATTCCACGATCGCCGGGCGTCCGATCGAAGCACTGGAATTGACGCAAGCCAACGCCCACGACCTCGCTCGGCCGAGTTCGCTGCACCCCGGCGGCGTGAACATCGTGCTGGCCGACGGATCGTTGCGGTTCCTGAGCGAAACCGTTGATTACCGCGTCTATCAATCGCTGTTGGCACCCAACGATGCCCACAGCGACGCACCGCTGGAGGGGCTTGAGTGACCGGTTCCTGGCGTAGCGGAAGCCGCCAAGGCTTTCGGCCCCGCGCGGCGTCGCCGCGCCACCGCGAAACTCTTGGCGAGTTCCGCTACCAGTAAATCAAGCGAGCGGCCCGTCAGTCACGACTTGTCGAACACGCCGGCACCGAACCCGCCTTGATCCTCATCGCCACCTTCGTCTTCGCCGACGGGAAAATGCAACTCGCCGGTCATCGGATCGGGCTTGAGTTTCATCGAGTCGCTATCGGGGGTGAATTCTCCGTCGGCGGCCAACGGATGGATGTTGGAACCGGGGGCATCCGGACCGGTCGGATTCTCGTCTCGTTCTCCCAACAGGTCGCCGACGTCCAGCGGGCTCGGATCGATCTCCGCATCAAGCGTGGCGGCATCAAAATCACTGGAGGCGTCTTCCAACACCACATCAGCCACCTCCGCCGCATCGATCTCCTCGGCGGTCGGAATCGGGTCCAAGAACCCCAATTCGTCGTCCGACGCGTTGACCGTTTCGGCCAAGGGATCGACCTTGCCAAAACTCTCCGACCCGACCGTGCGATCGGAGTCATCGGTGACCGTCGCAAACCCGTCGTGCTCGTCGCCGGCATCGGAGTCGCCGGCATCGGAGTCGCTGGCCAGGAACGCCGACAGTTCCGAATCGTCGTCGGCCAAGCCCAATTCACCTTCACCGCCAGACGTCGCGACGACGATCGGTGAATCGGCTGCGTCGTTTGAATCGTCGATGGAATCCGCGTCGATCAACGGCGACCGAAAGACTTCATCGACGTTGCCACGCAACACCTGACGGCCCAGCTGAATCGCCTTCTCTTCGCTCCAACCGTTTTCGCCGACGAATTCGTCCGCCAGCACGCGTGACAAGATGCGACGGTACATGTCAAACTTGGGCAACACGAATTCCAACTTGTACGCGTCGCTGTAGTACGCGATCTGTTTGTTGCGTGGCACCGCTTCCAACCGCGCCGCCGCATCACGGTGAATGAACGACGGCGTGTTGCTGTACCACCAATGTCCGTTGGTCAGCACGTTGGGAAAGATCCAGCTGTAACTGACCAGTTCCTGGTTGGTCACGCTGGCCAGCACCGAGATCGGAAACTTGACCTTGGGGAACGCGTTGAACAGTTCCTTGTATTGGATCAATGAGACGCGACTGTCATACAGGTCTTGACCTTGGAAGACGCCGGAGGGATAGACGCCGCGGTTGACGCCGATCATCAAATCGAACGGCAATCCGTATTGATCGCACAATTCGGCGAGCGTCCAAAAGACACGTCGCGACAGCGCGTCCCGCTGTGCGTCTTCGGCCTGGGTGTCGTGGCGCAGGACATGATCCAACGCGTTTTGGGCCGCACCGTCGTCGACCATCGTGGGCTGGAAGGTCGGCGGGATCGAAATCGCACAGGCCCGGGCGCCGTGGGAGACGAAGTGTTCGAACCGTTGTTCCAGCGCCGCACGCAACGATCCCAGGGTTCCGTCCAGCGGCACGCCGCTGCAACGCTCCAGTCGCCCCCGGACCTCCGGTTTGGCCAGATGGAACACCAGGTCGTCGGTGCGAAGACAGGGGATGTAGGTGCTGGTGTCAAAACCCTCCAGTTCATCGTCGAAGTCATTGGTCAAAAAAACCGCTTCGACATTGCTGTGGTCCAGCACGGTTTGCGCCCAGCCGGCGCCGTTCATTTTCTCTTCCGCGGCGTCGTACAACGATTCCCAATTGTCCGGCGTGATCGCGTCGTCGGTGAAATCAAAAAACTCGCGACAGATCTGCAGCAACCAGTGGTAGTTGGCGGTGTTGGTGATGTTGCCCAGGCCGTGAACCATTCGCCGCACCAGCTCGCGGGGTCCGATGCCGGGTTCCTCGATCTCCTGCCGCGGCATCCCCGCCGAGTGGACCAATTCGGTGTAGTAGTGGTACCCCAAGATGTCCGCCAACGTGGTTGATGCGGGCGAGTGCGGATTGATGTGCGTGTGGGGGTCGACCAGCCGAATCGCAGAGATTGCCTGGTAGATCGTCTCGCGAGCCGAAGAGGTGTCACGTGCCGCTGAAGAAGCCATAAGGGATCAGGATCCGAAATACGAAAGGTGCGGTCAGTTCTTGTTTGCGCCCGACAGCATACCCCTCGGGACACCGTTTGGCTGGCCCCGGTACGGTCTGCGTCACCCGCAAAGCAAACGCCAATTGTCGCGCAAAGCGTGACCGAAGGCGAGCCACCCGAACCGGTTTTTCCGCCGGCAGAAACGGATTTGCTGCCGATTTGCAGAAAAAAACTTGCCGAACGGTAATCCTGTCGCGCTAGAATATGTGCTTTCCGTTTTCCGTCCGTTTGCGTGTGGGACCGAGCTCCATCATGGACCGACCGCCAGAAGGCCCGCAGCCTGAACCGCCCTCCGACGAACTCGCTGGTTCCCCACAGCACACTTCCGCCAGCGACCCGCACACTTCCGCCGGCGACCCGCACACTTCCGCCGGCGACCCGCCATCGCCCGAAACGGACCGCTTGTCGACCGCCCCATCGGCTGCGGATCGCCCCAGTGACCTGCCGGCCAGTGACCTGCCGGCCAGTGACCTGCCGGCCAGTGACCTGCCGGCCAGTGACCTGCCGGCCAGCGACCTGCCGCCAGCCGAACCGATCGAGGTGGAGAACATCGATCCGACCCGCACGCTGGTGTTCCATCGGTTTCACCCCCGAACCGCCGGCCCGCCCCGCCCGCACTTCGAGCCCCAGGCGGAGGCGGAAATCCCAACCGCGGAAATGACAGACACCGAAATCACGGACATCGATACTTCGGACATCGTCGTCACTCCCGCCCCGGAATCGATCACCGAAACCGAATCGATTTCGATCACCACGAAACATCGCCAGCACGCCCGCCGCAATGATCCCGTGCGGCACGGCGTGGTGATGTTGGCGACCGTCCTGGCGATGCTGGGCACGGCCCGCTACATCCTGCCGGGGATCGTCGAAGAAATCCGATACGCACAACACCGCGGACAGCTGCGGGCGGAATTCGAAGTCGCCGGCGAAGGCCTGAAAAACGTCTCCCTGGACACGCTCAGCCAGGCCTACCAGATGGTCAATGCGGCGGCCGGTCCCAGCGTGGTCCACATCGACATCCATCGCACCGACCACCAAGCGGTCGCTCACCATGACGTGCCCGGCGCACCGGCGATCCTGATCTCCGACCAGGGCAGTGGAGTTGTCGTTGACGCTGACGGTTACATCCTAACCAACCGCCACGTCGTCGCCGCCAGCGACCAGATCGCCGTCACCCTTAGCGACGGCCGGACAGTCGATGCCGTGATCGTCGGCACCGACGAATTGACCGACTTGGCGGTGCTGAAGGTCAACGCCGATCGCTTGATCCCGATCCCCTGGGGCGATAGCGAGCGAATTCGGGTGGGCTCTCCCGTCTGGGCGATCGGCAGCCCCTTCGGTCTGGACCGCACCGTCACCTTCGGGATCCTGAGCGGCAAACACCGCGTGGTCCGGGCCAAGGACCGGTACCAGGATTTCATGCAAAGCGATGTGGCGGTCAACCCGGGCAACAGCGGCGGACCGCTGGTCGATTCACGCGGCACGCTGATCGGAATCAACACCGCCATCGTCGGCGACACCTACCAGGGCGTCAGTTTTGCGATCCCCAGCGGCATCGCCAAAAAGATCTATTTGCAGCTGCGAGAAACGGGATCGATCGAGCGGGGTTGGCTGGGCGTATCGCTGGTCGAGGTCCCCGATGATCAATTACAGGACCAAAACCATCGCATCCGCGGGGCGATGATCGCCGCACTGGCCGACCAGAGTTCCGGGGCGGCGCGGGCCGGATTGAAACCCGGCGACTTGGTGATTTCGCTGAACCGAGAACGCGTGCGGAACGTCGATCACCTGATGCAATTGATCGGCAACGCGATGGCCGGCACCAACATTCAATTGGACATCGTCCGCGACGGCCAAGCGATGGAATTTGACGTGCTACTGGGCCGCCGCCCGCCGCCGCTGGACCTCCGCTAGGCTCTGTCCCAAAACCCGTAGCGGAAGCCGCCAAGGCTTTCGACTCGCAGCAGTCCACACGGGAAAAGCCGAAATTCTTGGCGAATTCCGCTACCACCTTCGACCCGTGCCGGGTTTAGGGACGTCGCAGGTCATCATTTTCTTACGCCCGCAATTTTCTTACCTGTCCTCGCCCGTGCCCCCCGGCACACCCGGGCGACGACTCCGCCCCTGACCGCCATTTTTGGTGTGTTTTCCCGCATTCAGCCGATCGAAAATCCTCGGCCCCTGCGCTATACTAAGATCGCGAAAACCCTCCGACTCTTTTCCAATTGCGAGACCCCAGCACCGTGAACATGCCCCGCGTCTTTGCTGTGATCGGCCTTTCCGTTTCCACAGCACTCGTTTCTTTCAGCTCCGCGGCGTCTGCGGACGATTCGATACCCGGAATCGCGGCCGAGAAACCCGCGGACGGCCCCTCGGTCAAGGTCGACGAAGGATACATGGTGCCCTACACCCTTCGCGTGCCAGGCACGGACGAAGAAGTGGAGATGATCCCGGTCCCCGGCGGCGAGTTTCTGTTCGGCAGCCCGGAGGACGAAGCGGACCGCCGCGACGACGAAGGCCCGCAAATCAAGGTCACCGTCGACCCGATGTGGGTCGCCAAGACCGAAGTCACGTGGGGCTTGTACAAGGAATACATGGAACTGTACGGCATCTTCAAAGAGTTCGAATCGAGTGGGATTCGAACGGTCAATGACGACAACAAGGTCGATGCGATCACCGCGCCGACGGAGTTGTACGACCCCACGTTCACCTACGAATACGGCGAAGAAGACGACCAACCCGCGGTCACCATGACCCAGTACTCGGCACAACAATTCACCAAGTGGATCAGTCTGGTCAGCGGCCAACAGTACCGATTGCCGACCGAAGCGGAATGGGAATACGCCGCCCGCGCCGGAACCGCCACGGCCTACTCGTGGGGCGATGACGCGGACGACATCGATGATTATGCCTGGTACTTCGACAACGCCGACGAAGGCCAAGTTGCCGTCGGAACCAAGAAACCCAACGCGTTCGGATTGCACGACATGCACGGCAACGTCGGCGAATGGACCGTCAACCAATACACCGAAGACGGCTACGCCGATTTCGCCGACAAGCAAGGCATCAACGCCATCGAACTGGTCAAGTGGCCCGAAGTCCCCTCGCCCTGCGTGGTCCGTGGCGGAACCTGGGAATCGGACGCCGAAGACCTCCGCAGCGCCGCCCGCATGGCCTCCGATGACGAAGAGTGGAAATCCGAAGACCCGAACTTTCCCCGCAGCCCCTGGTGGCACACCAGCGACCCCTCGCGGGGCGTCGGTTTCCGAATCTTCCGATCCTACAAACCTCTCTCCAAAGAAACGCTGACCAAGTTCTGGGAGCCCCAAGCCGAAGACACCTTGCTGGATGTCGAATCCCGGATGGACGGCGGACGTGGCGGCATGGGCGTGATCGACAAGGACCTGCCCAAAGCAATCGAAGAGCTCCAGAAATAGAGCGAACTCGATCGCCCCAATGAACCTCTCGGCGAAGGGGCCTGCCTTCGCCAATTCACTCCAACCTTTCTAAGTCCCGTGTACGAAACCTTAGCTGTCGTCGGCGCCACCGGTGCGGTCGGACGAATCGTTCTTGAACAACTTGCCAGCCGCAACTTTCCCTACAAGCGTTTGAAGCTGCTGGCATCGGAGCGGTCGGTCGGTCGCGAGATTCGCGTCAAAGACGAAACCATCAAAATCGAACTGCTCGCCCCGGGTGCCTTCGAAGACGTCGACATCGTGATCGCCAGCACGCCCGATGAGGTGTCTGCCGAATTCGCCCCCTACGCCGTCAAAGAAGGCGCGGTGGTCGTCGACGAAAGCGGTTACTGGCGAATGGATCCCACCGTTCCGCTGATCATCCCCGAAGTCAACCCGGACGCGGTCGCCGATCATCAAGGCATCATCGCCAGCCCCAACTGCAGCACCACGCAGATGGTCGTCGCGCTGGCGCCGCTGCACCAAGCGGCGACCGTCAAACGCGTCGTCGTCAGCACCTATCAGGCGACCAGCGGCGCCGGACTGGCCGGCAACGCGGAACTGGAATCCAGCGTCCGCCAGATGCTCGACGGCGAAACGCCCAGCCACGAAACGTTCCAGCATCCGATCGGTTTCAACCTGATTCCCCAGATCGGCAGCGAGAAATTCGAAGGCTACACCAGCGAAGAAATGAAGATGGTGTACGAGACGCGAAAGATCATGGGCGACGAGAACATTCAAGTCTGCCCGACCGCCGTTCGCGTTCCCGTCACGATCGGACACAGCGAATCGATCCTGGTGGAAACCGAAAAACCGCTCACCGCGGCCGAGGCGACCGAGTTGTTCCGGGCCGCACCGGGCATCACCGTCGTCGATGACCTGGGCAACCACCAGTACCCGATGCCGCGTGATTGCGATGGCAAAGACGACGTGTTCGTCGGCCGAATCCGACGCGACATCAGCGGCAACGGTCACGGAATCGCGTTCTGGTGCGTCAGCGACAACTTGCGCAAAGGCGCCGCGACCAACGCCGTGCAAATCGCCGAATTGCTGCAACAGAGCGTCGCGTCGGCCGGCTGATCGGTGACGCGAACCTTTGCGCTCTCGATCGCCTATGACGGCACAGACTTCGCCGGATGGCAAGTCCAACCGGGCCAAGAAACGATCCAGGGCACGCTGCAGCGGGCGATCAAGCGGTCGACCAAACAAGACGTCACGGTGACCGGCAGCGGACGCACCGACGCCGGCGTCCACGCGCTCGCCCAGGTCGCCAGTTGCCGTTTCACGTCCTGGACCGCGTCGACCGACGCGCTGCTCAAAGCGATCAATTCACGCCTACCCGAAACCGTGGTGGTGACCGAAGTCCACGACGCACCGCAGGATTTCCACGCCATCCGTGACGCCATCGGCAAACGCTATCGGTACCAAATCCAAGTCCGCCACCAGCGTGACCCGTTCGGACATCGCTATCGTTGGCGACTCCGCCGCAACGTCGATGTCGCGGCGATGCAATCCGCCGCGGCCAAGATCATCGGGCACCGCGATTTCGCCAGCTTTGAATCGGCCGGCGCCGCGCGGAAAAGCTCCGTCCGCGACGTCCGCGATTGTCAAGTGATCCCGTCAGCGGATTACGAAACCAGCGGTCATCTGGCGATCGAAGTCGAAGCGAACGGTTTTCTCTACAACATGGTCCGCAATATCGTCGGAACACTGGTCGAAGTCGGCTATGGAAAACAGACACCGGCCTGGATCGACGAGGTGCTCGGCCAGAAAAACCGCGTCTATGCGGGGCAAGCCGCGCCGCCCCAGGGCCTTTTTCTGAAAGAAGTCTATTACCGCCCCGGGTTCCTCCCCGCTTAACGTTGCCGGAACCCCCATAAACGTGTCGACGCTGTGGATCAGAACCACCGCCGACAACCCTCATCGGATCGACACCTCCCCTTAACGCGACCTTAACCGTTTTTGGCGGTCGATGCTCAATAATCTAGCCTCCCGCAAGTCGCGCGATCGAGTGATCGCGCGCGGGCTGATTCACAGAGAGCAAACGCACCACTCCATGTCGGTTGAAACCACAGTCCCCGAACCGGTTCTGGATGACGCCACGCGCGACTTCGTTCGCCGGTCCATGCAAGCCGGTCTGGTCGAACTGGCCGATATCAAGAAGGTCGTCGTTTCGCTGATGACTGAAGACATCGTCTTTACCCCCGACCGACTGGCCCAAGGGATGGTGGGCGCGGACTTGCTGACACCCTGGCAAGCGAGAAAATTGCTGGCCGGTAAAGCGAGGGGATTTCATCTGGGCAATTATCGACTGCTACGCCCGCTCGGACGCGGCGGGATGGGCGTCGTCTTTCTCGCCCGTCATGCGGTCATGAACCGATTGATGGCCCTCAAGATCCTGCCTTCGGAAGCCTCCAAAGATTCGCGCCGGATCGAACGGTTCAAGGAAGAGGCGCGGGCGTCGGCGAAGCTGGAACATCCCAACATCGTCCAGGCGTTCGACTTCTCCGAAGCCGATGGAAAGTTATTCATCGTGATGGAATACATCGAAGGCGTCGACTTGCACCGGGCGATTGCTCGCGACGGCGTGATGTCGCCCACCGAGGCTCTCGATGCGATGATCCAAACGACCGACGCGTTGGCTCATGCACACCAACGCGGCATCGTGCACCGCGACATCAAACCGTCGAACCTGCTGCTCCGCAACGACGGGGTGATCAAAGTCAGCGACATGGGTCTGGCCCGGATCGGTTACACGGCCGCGGGAACCGATGCGCCCAATCGCTTGACCGGCACGGCCGATTTCATCGCGCCCGAGCAAGCCATCGACTCCCACACCGTCGACGCCCGCGCCGACATCTACTCGCTCGGCTGCACCTGGTACTTCTTGCTGGTCGGCAAGCCGCCGTTTTCCGGCAACAACGTCGCCCAACGGTTGGCCAAGCACCAGACCGCCAAGGTGCCGTTGGTTTCCGACACGCGATCGGATTGCCCGCCGGCGATCAGTTTGTTGATCCAGCGGATGATGGCCAAACGCCCGGTCGATCGCCCCGCCTCGGCCGCCGAGTTGCTGACCCAGCTGCGTCGGATTGCGGGTTCCAAATTGGCCGGTCGCGAACTGGCCAATCGGCCCCGTTCCGAACAGATCGCTACCCCACCGGACGACTCGTCCAGTTTCGCGTCCCTGGACGACAGCGGTCCGCTCGGCGAAGCGTCACCGGCGGCCATGGCGGAAATCGCCGAAATCGATTTCGGCAGCCTGCCGCCGATCGACTTGGCGACGCTGCCCGGCGCCGCCGTTCCCGTCTCGCCCCTGGCCGCACCCTCGGGCGCCGCGACCAAGACCACGACACCAAAAACCAAACGCACCGGCGGCGATGCCGAGTCCGGCCAGAGCATTTTGCTGGGCATCGGATTGGCACTATCGATCGTCGCACTACTGGCAGTCGTCAGCGTCACGTTCTACCAAGTGACCAAAGACGACCAAGCCTCCCCCCGACTCAAAACCATGGAAGACGGCAAGGGAAATGTCATCGTCATCGAACAATGAGAAGGACCGAGACTCCCCAAGTCCGTCGAATTTATGTCCGTTGAATTAATCATCACACAGGGAAGCAATGCCGGCACGGCGGCACCGATCCACCAAGGCTACTACCTGGTCGGCCGGTTGAAGAAATGCCAAATCCGTCCCAAGAGCCGATCGGTTAGCCGGCGCCATTGCTTGCTACTGCACAATGAGGATGGCTTCGGAGCCCTGGACCTGAAAAGCACGCGAGGGACCTACGTCAATGGGACCAAGCTGGTCCCGCACCAATGGCGCGTGCTCGCCGACGGCGACGAACTCCGCTTCGGCAAAGTCGTTTTCAAAGTCTCCGTCAAACAACCCGCCTTTGCCGGGACCGCCACAATCGCCCATCCCAGCGACAGAGGCGGAGACACCAACGCTGCGGAAAGTGAACCGCCGATCTCGTGGAACAATCAAGACGTCGCGGAGTTTCTTAAAGTTGAAGACCAAATCGACTTCGACTTCGGATACGGCCCGGGTGAAAACGAAGGCAATGCGAGCCAGTTAGACATCGACGATGATGCCCTGGACGAAGAGATCGCCGATGCGAATGTGCTGGCCGAAAGCGCAATTCACTTGGGCAAACCCCAGGATACCTTCATCGGCGAAGTGGCCGACGAGTTCGATGACGAGGCAGACGGCGGAAAAGAGATCGAAGTCGATTCGAAGCCGAAAAAGCGACCGCCGCGACAAAACATCGACCACAAACAATACAAACGTGCCCCCCGACGCTCGTTCAATCTGCCCAGCTTCTCGCTGCGGTCCGATGACGGCTACGACTGGAAATTGCTCGGGACCGTCACGCTGGTCCTCGTCACCTTGGGGCTGCTGGGCTACCAACTCTACCAATTCGGCAGCCCGACCAACGTGGAAATCCGACAAGACCTGGATTGAACGCCCGATGATTCGAGACGCGTAATCGAAAGGCATCATCCCCAAAACACCCCGTAGCGGAACTCGCCAAGAGTTTCGCTCCCCGGCATCTCCCCGGCATCTCCACACCAACACCGCCGAAAGCCTTCGCGGCTTCCGCTACCCCACGATCATCCCCAAAACGCCCCGTAGCGGAACTCGCCAAGAGTTTCGCTCCCCGGCATCTCCCCGGCATCTCCACACCAACACCGCCGAAAGCCTTCGCGGCTTCCGCTACCCCACACGAAAGCCTTCGCGGCTTCCGCTACCCCACACGAAAGCCGACGACGGCTTCCGTTACGCCGTGGATCATGCATGGTAGGCTACACGCACCATGTCACTCCTACTATTGATCGACGGCTACAACATCACCCAGCCGATCGGGCCGGCGGGCAACGCCGACCCGCGCTGGTTGGAGCGTGATCGCAACGTGCTGCTGCGCGAATTGACGAACCATTTGAGCTTATCGGTGCGCAAGAAAACCTGTGTCGTCTTCGATGCGGCCAATCCACCGCGAGACCGTCCCAGCGAGTTCGTGCACCAGGAAATCGCCGTCCGATTCGCCGTCGACTATCTATCGGCGGACGATTTATTGGAAGAAATCATTCGCACCCATCACACGCCCAAACGGCTGATGGTGGTCTCGTCGGACCACCGCATCCAAATCGCCGCGCGACGTCGCGGCGCCGCCCATTTCGACAGCCAACCCTGGATGGACGACCTGACGGACGGAAAAGTTCACCTTGCGATTGCCCCGGTTTCCGATTCCGCCGTTTCAGATTCTGCCAGGCCAGGGCAGGGTTCCCGCGGGGCAGGGCAGGGTTCCCGCGGGGCAGGGCAGGGCGGTCAGCCGCCAGGGTTCCGGGGCAAGTCCCTGGGAATGAACCGCGCCGCGGCTCATAAACCGCGGGTCCAGGACCAGGCCGAAGTCGACGCCTGGATGCGAGAATTCGGCTTTGATCCAGATTAATCGGCACCGCACGCCCCACGCTGAGCCGACGGCGCTAGCCGCGGGCCTTGGACTGCCCTTCGAGCCTTGTAAGGCCCGAGGCTAGCGCCTACGACTCAGTTTGTGATCGAAAGAGGCCCGTGGCGAGCGCCATCGGCTGACGTTTGTTTCGGTTGCGATTCAATCAGCCGGTCCCCTGCGACGTGATGCTCCTTCCGCACACGACCGGCTCGACATAGAATCCCCACTTCGATTCGTGTCGACGCAACCGTGCCGTCGGCGACCCCACCCCCCAATGTGACTCCGATTCGTTCGATGACAGCCACCGCGACCGCTCAACGAGCTTACAACTTTTCCGCCGGCCCAGCCGTTTTGCCGGTTCCGGTTCTCGAAGAAGTGCGCGACGAACTGGTCTGCCTGCCCGGCGCGCGATGCTCGCTGCTGGAAATGAGCCACCGCGACAAGACCTTCGTCGACATTCTGCACGACGCCGAAAACACGCTGCGGTCGTTGATGAACATCAGCGACGACTATGCGGTGTTGTTTCTGCAAGGCGGTGCGGCGCTGCAGTTTTCGATGATCCCGGCCAACCTGCTCCGCGATTCGGGAAAGACCGCCGCCTACATCCAAACCGGCTCGTGGGCCAAGAAAGCGATCGCCGAAGCCAAAAAAGAGGGCTCGGTCGATGTCGTTTACGATGCATCGGCGTCGAATTTCAATCACATCCCCTCGGCCGGCGACTACAGCGTCGCCGATGACGCGGCCTACCTGTACTACTGCAACAATGAAACGATCCAGGGCGTTCAATTTCCCAGCGAACCCGAGTGCCCGGCCGACGTGCCGCTGATCTGCGACGCGTCGAGCGACTTTATGCATCGCGCGCTCGACATCAACAAGTACGGCTTGATCTATGCCTGTGCCCAAAAGAACGCCGGCCCGGCGGGCGTCACCGTCGTCGTCATCCGTCGCGATCTGCTTGACCGCGGCGCCGCGTCGTTGCCCGGCTATCTGAACTACAAGAATCACGCCGACGCGGATAGCGAATGGAACACCCCGCCGACGTTCTCAATCTGGGTGCTGGGCAAGGTCGCCAAGTGGCTGCAAAACGACATCGGCGGACTGGAGGCGATGGAAAAGATCAATCGCGAAAAAGCCGCGATGCTGTACAACGCGATCGATCAATCCGGCGGTTTCTACACCGGACACGCCAAGCCGGATTGCCGGTCGCTGATGAACGCCACCTTCACGCTGCCCAACGACGACTTGCAATCGGCGTTCTTGGCCGAAGCCGCCGAGCAAGATCTGGTCAGCCTGAAAGGGCATCGCAGCGTCGGCGGAATCCGCGCCAGTATCTACAACGCGATGCCGGTCGAAGGCGTCCAAAAGCTGGCAAGCTTCATGACCGATTTTGCAGCCAAGCACGCGTAACCGGTCGATCGAACCGACGCGTCCTCTCCGCTCCCACACCTTTCCTCCAACCACAGCAACGCCAGCGATGTACAAGATCCTGACGCTCAACAACATCTCCGTCAAAGGTCTCTCTCGTCTGCCACGCGAGGCCTACGAAATCTCCTCCGAGGCCAGTCACCCGGATGCCATTCTGCTTCGTTCTTTCAAGATGCACGACATGGACATCCCCGAATCGGTCGCGGCGATCGGTCGTGCCGGCGCGGGCGTGAACAATATTCCCGTCGACAAGATGACCCAGCGTGGCGTGCCGGTGTTCAACGCCCCCGGTGCCAACGCCAACGCCGTGAAGGAACTGGTGCTGGCCGGGTTGCTGATCGCGTCTCGCAACATCTATCCGGCGATGCAATTTGCCGGCTCACTCGAGGGCACCGACGCGGAGATTTCCTCCGCGGTCGAATCCGGTAAAAAGAACTACGTCGGCTGCGAATTGCACTCCAAAACCTTCGGCGTGATCGGACTCGGTGCGATCGGACGTCGCGTCGCCAACGCGGCCAGCGCCCTGGGCATGAAAGTCGTCGGATACGACCCGCAGATCTCCGTCGAAAACGCCTGGCGATTGTCGCGGAACGTCGAGCAAGCGATCAACTTGGATCACCTGTTCTCCCAATGCGACGCCGTCAGTGTGCACGTCCCGCTGCTGGACGTCACCAAAGGCTTGGTCAACAAGTCGCGGATCGAATCGATGAACGACGGCGGCATCATCGTCAACCTGGCCCGCGGCGGAATCTGTGACGACGACGCGGTGCTGGCCGCCTTGGACTCCGGCAAGCTGAGCGCCTATGTGATCGATTTCCCCACCGCCCAGTTGATCAAGCATCCCAAAGTGATCTCGTTCCCGCACCTCGGTGCGTCGACCGAAGAAGCCGAAGAGAATTGTGCGATCATGGTCGCCGATCAGGTCCGCGAATTCCTGGAAGACGGCACGGTGACCAATTCGGTCAACTTCCCCGAAGCCTCGATGCCACGCGGCGGCACCGGATGCCGTGTCACGATTGCCAACGCCAACGTCCCCAACATGGTCGGCCAAATCTCGACGATCCTGGCCAACGCCGGACTGAACATCGCCGACCTGTTGAACAAATCACGCGGCGATCTGGCCTACACGATCATCGACCTGGACGGCAACATCGAAGAAGCGTCGCTGCAGGCGCTCCGCGACATCGACGGCGTCCTCGCCGTTCGACATTTGCCGAATAAGTAGCATCACCCCGGGTTCAATTCAGTGGGATAGGCTTCCAGCCTGTCGATCCCAGACCGACAGGCTGGAAGCCTATCCCACATTAATACATTCCATCAGGCGGCGCCTGATCCGACCGAGCCTCGATCGCTCGATCGACCTCTTTCTCGATCTGTCGACGCAGCACGAGGCGGCGAAAGATCCCCGCCGCATTCCACTCCTCCGCGTACCGCGCCTCGATCTCCGGGCGGACCTCGGCCTCGATCCCGGCGATCGCACGTTCATAGCCGTCACTGACAAATCCGTGACATCCCATCGCACCACCTGAACAAGCTTTGCCGCGGTAAACTGATACCGACTCGAATGGCACGGGTATCAACGTTGGTGTCTAGCCTTTAGGCGATTCCCCAGGGCAATCTTTTCGCTGCGAGGCAGCGAACGGGAATCGCCTCAAGGCTAAACACCAACACGCATGCCCCTGTTATACGACACCGACGCATCTCAATTTTAGCTGAGAAATCAGGCATGCACCAAACCATCTTCCGCGGTAGTGTCGTCCTATTCGCCGTCCTGCTCTCCCCGACCGGCGTGCTGCCTCTCGCATCGGCACAGACACCCTGGAACCGCCACACGATCGACGACACCCATCGTGGCGCCGATGGTGTACGGCTGGGTGACTTCAACGGCGATGGTTTGCCCGACGTCGTCACCGGCTGGGAAGAATCGGGACTGGTGCGACTGTATTTGAATCCCGGCAGCGCCAAAGCCACCGAGCCATGGCCGGCGGCGATGATCGCCCGTGCGAAGTCCCCCGAAGACGCCGTGCCGATCGATCTGGACGGCGACGGGCGGCTGGACATCGTCAGTTGCCACGAAGGCAAACAGCGACAATTGTTGGTCCATTGGAACGACACGTCTGCATCGGATTCGCAATCGTCGAACTTGCTGAACGAACAGAACTGGACAACCGACCGATTCAAACAGCTCGACGGCGTGATGTGGATGTTCGCCTTGCCTCTGGGCACGATCGACTCGCGGACGGCGTTGGTCGTCGGTGCCAAAGGTCCCAAAGCCACGATCACGCTGCTGCTCGGTCCCCCGACCGGCTCGCGCGACCTGTCGACATGGACCACGATCCGGCTGCGTGAGGCTGGTTGGATCATGTCGCTGCGGTCTGTCGACATGGATCACGATGGGGACCAAGACATCGTGTTCAGTGACCGCAAAGGCAAGCGTCGCGTCGCCGCGTGGCTGGAACAACCCGACGATCCGCTGCAGACGTGGACCGAACATGTGATCGCGGGGCAGGGCAGGGAGGTGATGTTTCTGACCGCCACCGCAGAACGTTGCCTGATCAGCACACGAAACAGCGACTCGCTGGATTGCCGCCGCGCCGGCGACGCCTGGCATGTGACCACGCTGAAACACCCGACCGGAGTCAACAATGGCAAAGCGATCGAACGTTTCCACGACGGCCGAATCGTGCTGACGGCTAACACCCACGCCAGCCCCAACCGCGACCTGCCGGGAATCTGGATCCGCGATCCACAGGGAAACTGGTCGGCGATCGACCCAACGACCGCCGTCAAATTCGATCGCATGGAATTGATCGACCTCGACGGCGACAACGACCTGGACGTGATGACCTGTGAAGAACGCCAAAACCTCGGCATCATTTGGTACGAGAATCCGGCGCGTTGAAGCGTCATCGGAGCAGGGCAGGGGAGTGACAGAAAAATAGGGGGCAGAAAAATGGATTAAGTCGTCAGTTTTCAGAGTTGCCCAATATTCTCCTGCCATCCATTTTCTCGTCTCTTCTTTTTCCCCACCTCTATTTTTCTGCCAATTGGCAACTGCCAACTATTTTCTTGTCACCCATTTTCTTGTCTCTCCCTTCCCCCACCCATTTTTCTGTCCCCCCATTTTTCTGTCATCTCCCTCCACCGCCCGTCACCTCCTGTTTCACGCCGCGTTTCACACGCCCGCGCCGAAAGAATCGCCTAGACCCCGCGGTCGCGGATTCACTACTGTCGCCGGGAAAGTGTTTTCATTGTCCCCCTGCGTGCGACAGGTCTTGCATTGTCCCCGATCCAACGATTCCGTCCCTGGTTGCTGCCGATCGGTGTGATGGCCTGCATGGTCGTGATCTTGATGCCGTTGCCGACGGTGATCATGGATTTTTTGCTGGCCGGCAACATTGCCCTGGCGGTGGTGATCTTATTGACGACGATTCACGTCGCCACGCCGCTGGAATTCAGCGTGTTTCCGACGCTGCTGCTGGCGACCACGCTGTCCCGGTTGGTGCTGAACATCGCGACGACGCGACTGATTTTGGCCGACGCGCCCACCGCGGGCGACGATGCCGCCGGCGGCGTGATCCGGACCTTCGGACAGTTCGTCGCCGGCAATCAGATCGAAGTCGGGTTGGTGTTGTTTTTAATCTTGGTGGTGGTCCAGTTTGTGGTGATCACCAAAGGGGCGACGCGGATCAGCGAAGTCGCCGCCCGGTTTGCACTCGATGGGATGCCCGGACGTCAATCGGCCATCGATGCCGACCTGAACGCCGGCAACATCGATGCGGAGACGGCGGCGGGAAAACGTGACGAACTAATCGCCGAAGCCGACTTTTATGCCGCGATGGACGGTGCCGGAAAATTCGTCCGTGGCGATGCGGTCGCCGGGCTGGTCATCACCGCCATCAATATTATCGGCGGGCTGTACCTGGGCATCGTCGGCTCGGGCATGGGGGTGGCCGACGCCGCATCGGTGTTTACCAAACTGACCATCGGTGACGGGTTGGTCAGCCAGATCCCCTCGCTGTTGATCTCGCTCTCAGCCGGCATCCTGGTCACCCGCGGCACCCGGCGAACCGATCTGGCGGACAATTTTGTCACGCAACTGCTGGGAAACTCCAAAGCCTTGTTGATCGCCGGCGGCTTTTTGTTGGTGCTGGTCGTCACGGGGCTTCCGCCGATTCCCCTGATTTTGCTGGGAAGCGGATGTGTTTTGATCGCGACCACGCTGGACCGCAACGCGAAACAACAGGCCGCCGAAGAACAGCAACGGCGTGAAACCGAATCGCAATCGGCGACGTCGACGCAAAAACGGGTCGAAGACTTCCTGGCGGTCGACCCACTGGAAGTGGCGATCGGACTGGGGCTGCTGCCGCTGGCCGACCCGATCCGCGGCGGTGACTTGATGCAACGCATCGCCAGTCTGCGAAATCAGATGGCCGCTGAAATCGGCATCGTCTTGCCCAAAGTGCGCGTTCGTGACGACGCGACGCTGGGACAACAGGAGTACGAGATCCGCTTGTTCGGTGACTTCGTCGCCCGCGGCCACCTGCGCGTGGACAAGCTGCTTGCCAGCAGCGACGGCAGAACGACCGGAAACCTGGACGGCGAACCGACGCAGGAGTTCGGCGGCGGGACGTCGGTCTGGATCGATCCGGTGGGCCGCGAACAGGCGATGATCTATGGATTCAAAACACGCACCGCTCCCAGCGTGTTGGCCGACCACCTGGAACAAGTCGCCCGCGCGCACGCCGACGAACTGCTGTCCCATGATGCGACCAAGCATTTGCTGGATGAACTGCGTCAGGTCGCTCCGGCGATGGTCGACGATTTGGTCCCCAACCGCTTGTCAATCAGTGACGTGCAAAAGGTCTTGCAGGGGCTGTTGCGCGAGGGCATTCCGATTCGGCAATTGGGCATCATTCTCGAAGCACTCGGCGACGCTGCCAGCCAAAGCCACGACTCGCTGGAACAAGTCGAACACGTGCGCAGGCGTCTGGCACGAACGCTCTGCTCCGGACTCCGTGACGAACAACGGATCTTGCGCGTCGTGACGCTCGACGCGGCGACCGCGGCCAATCAATTTTCGACCCGAGACCACAAAACATCAGACGTCACTTGCGACGCGATTCGTCAAGCCGTTAAGAACCTATCCAGCGAAGGTTACCCGCCGGTTCTTTTGGTCGGCCCACACCTTCGACGCCGCGTGAAACAGGTGACCGAAGAAGCGGGCATCTGGACCCACGTGTTGTCCACCCAAGAAATCACCAACGACACCCAATTGGAAATCCACTCGACGGTCGGCTTCCAACCCTCCACCGCCGCCGCTTAGTCCTGAAGATCCCCAGTCCCCGCCTTTTTACAGTCCGCTTGATGCAAGTCAAAATATTCCGAGCCGCAAATCTGCAAGCTGCCCTGGAAGAGATCCGGGAACAGCTCGGACCCCATGCATCCGTTCTGCGAACGCGCCAGTGCCGCGACGGCTGGATGGGATGGCTGGGCCGAAGCTATGTGGAAGTGACGGCCAGCACCGGCGACCAACAACGCGACGCCGGCGGGTTGCCCACTGACGATTCACATCGTTTCCCGAGTCGCGTGCCGGGAATGACACATCCACCAGGCACACCGCCGATCGACTCGCGGCAAACCCTGTCGGTCGTGCCGCGTCTGGCGGAGGACGATCGACAGGTCGCCGCGGCCACATCCCGAATCACCCCGTCCGGAATCCACCCGCGGTCCATCGCCGACCCGACGTCGCAGTACCGCACCGGTCTGCTCTCGCTGGGCGTTTCCGAAACCGTGGCCGATCGCTGGATCCGTTCGACCAGCGGCTTTGTCGCCAACCTGGACGAACGTTGGGACCACTCCTGGCTGGAACAACTGCAGCGCAGCGTGGCCCGCGAGATCCGGCTGAGCGGACCGATCCGGCTGAGCCCCGGCGAACGCCGCATCGTTGCGTTGATCGGACCGACCGGCGTCGGAAAAACCACCACGGTGGCCAAGTTGGCCGCCGGATTCCGAATCCAATCCAAACGGCGCGTCGGACTGTTGACGATCGACACGTTCCGAATCGCCGCCGTCCAACAGCTCCAAGCCTATGCCCAGATCATGGACCTGCCGATGAGCGTGGTCGAGTCGAGTGACCAGATGCGTGGGGCGATCGATCAGCTGGGCGACGTGGATCTGATTCTGATCGACACGGCCGGACGCAGCCCCAAGGGCGACATGAACATCGCCGGGCTGGCCGAGCTGTTGCGCACCGCCCAGCCGGATGAAACCCACTTGGTGATCAGCGCGACCAGCACGGCCGCGGTCGTGCAATCCGCACTCGACGGGTTCGCCGCCGCGCGACCGACCGCCGCGATTCTTTCCAAGCTGGATGAGACACCGTACACCGCCGGCGTCCTCAGCGCGCTGACCGCCTCGCGTGAGCACATCGGATTGCCGATCAGCTACGTGACCAACGGACAACACGTCCCCGATGACATCGCCGTCGCGACCGCCGAAACGCTGGTCGAGCGACTGGTCCCGGCTCCGGTCGGCGTGCGACAGATCGAAGCCGCCTGAAAGAAACAAAGAAATAAACTCAACTCACCAAGAGAAACAACCGATAGAGAAAAAGCCGAGGGCTGGGATCTTAAAAGACGACTTGAGATTTTTTTTTGAGAGACCACCTTCGGCGACTGGGTCAACCCCGGCACACGCAAGCAAGAAAAATGGACACTGATGTCCCGTTCCTTGTTCGCAGCGTTCCGGAGCCAGGCCCCGAGTGGCGTTGACGATTCCCCGACGGCAGCAATGCAAGACGGGTCGTCAGCAAACAGCGAAAGCGAACCCCAAACATGACAACCGGCGACATGAAGTCGTCGGCAGTCGAATTGAAGATCACGGAGGATTGGATGCCAGCCGCAGTTTCAACAGACGATGAAATCCTAGAGGTTTGGAAACAGTTTAAGCAAACCGAAAAGGATGCGGACGAATACGAGCCTCTGCGTAATCGCCTCGTCGAGCGTTACATGCCCTTGGTTCGCTACAACGGCGATCGCATTTGGCAACGCCTTCCCGATGGTGTCGAATTGGACGACCTGATCAGCGCCGGAATCTTCGGACTGATGGACGCCATCGATGCCTACGACATGGACCGAGGCGTCAAGTTCGAAACCTATTGCGTGCCTCGAATCCGAGGCGCCATGCTGGACGAACTCCGCACCATGGACTGGGTGCCCCGGTTGGTCCGCAGCAAGGCCAGCAAACTGGCCGTCGCCAAAAAGCAGTTGGAAACCAAGTACGGACGCCCCGCCACCGTGCAGGAACTGTCCGAACACATGGAACTGTCGGTCGCCGAAGTCGAAAAGATGGAATCCGACGCCAATGCCGTCGGCGTCGTCTCGCTGAATAAAAAGTGGTACGAAACCGACAGCTACAAGGACGTTCGCGAAATCGACATCTTGGAAGACAAGAAGGGCGAAGACCCGACCCGGCGCGTCCAGAAAAACGATCTGATGCGGCTGGTCACCAAAGGACTCAATCGCAACGAACGCCTGATCATCATTCTTTATTACTACGAAGAATTGACGATGAAGGAGATCGGTGCGACACTGGACCTGTCCGAATCGCGGGTCAGCCAGATGCACACGTCGATCGTGAATCGGCTGCAATCCCAACTGGGACTCCGCCGCGTCGAGTTCGGGACGGCCTAGTCTTCCGCCGCAGCTTGGTTTTCGGTTGGGCTGGACAGTCGCCGTCCTCTCCGAGGTCGGCTTCGGGCAAAGCTCCGCTTTCTGAGCGCCGAGTTCGGAGAACACGGCGACTCTGCGAACGCATCGGCTAACCGCAAATTGAGTTGCGATAGGCTACTAGTATTCCGCACCCCCTTCGAATGTCAATCGCGTGCGCGTCGCCCACATCATCACTCGTATGATCATCGGCGGCGCCCAAGAAAACACGCTGCTCAATTGCCTGGACCTGATCGAGCATCATGATGACGAAGTGATGCTGGTCACCGGCCCGGCGCTGGGGCCCGAAGGCGACCTGCTTGACCGCGCCGGTTTCTTCGCCGAGCAAGCGAACCAACAGGGCAGGGCAGAACTCCAGGGCAGGGCAGAACTCCAGGGCAGGGCAGGGGAGTTGCAGATCGAACTGCTGCCGATGTTTCGTCGCAACATCCACCCGCTTCGCGACTGGGCCGCATCCCGAGCGATCCGCAACGCGATCCGAAACTTCCGCCCCGACGTCGTGCACACCCACAGTGCCAAGGGCGGGCTGCTGGGGCGAAACGCCGCCTGGTCGCTCGGCGTGCCGGCGGTGATCCACACCGTCCACGGCGCCCCTTTTCACGAATTCCAGCCCCGCGCGGCGCGCGAGTTCTTTCGACGCTGCGAACGATACGCCGCGGCCCGCTGCCACCACATGATTTCGGTCGCCGACGCGATGACCGACTTGATGGTCCGTGCCGGCGTCGCGCCGCGAGAAAAGTTCACCACGATCTACAGCGGGATGGACGTCGAACCATTTTTACATGCCGACGAGCATCGCCAGGCCGTCCGCGAAAAGTATCAGATTGCGCCCGATCGGGTCGTGATCGGAAAAATCGCCCGCCTGTTTCATCTCAAAGGCCACGAAGATCTGATCACCGCGGCGGCCGATGTGGTGCGGCAATGCCCCCAGGTGTTGTTCCTGTTGGTCGGCGACGGCATCCTCCGCGAGCCGTTGACCCGGCGGATCGAATCACTCGGATTGTCCGACCATTTCGTCTTCACCGGGCTGGTGTCTCCATCGGACGTCCCCCCGCTGATCGGTGCCATGGACGTCCTGGTTCACACCTCGCTGCGGGAAGGCCTCGCTCGAGCCCTGCCGCAAGCCTTGATCGCGGGCAAACCCGCCGTCAGCTACGACGTCGATGGGGCCCGCGAGGTGGTGATCAGCGGTGAAACCGGCTTCTTGGTGCCGGCACGCGACACCGCGGTGCTAGCCGATTCGCTGATCCGGCTGGCCGAAAACGACCAGCTGCGGCGAGGATGGGGCAGGGCAGGGCGGCAGCGATTCACCGAACAATTCCGCCACCAGGAGATGACACGCCAGATCCGCGAACTTTACCTGCGCGTGCTGGACCGGCGGCCGGGCTAACCTCGTCGCTACCTTCGCCAGAAGGTGAGTCCGCGGGTTCTCCACGCTCTGGCGAGCGTAGCCACGTCAAGACGCCTTCGTCCGGCCAGTTTCCCATCCCCGACTTTCGCCGCATCCGGGGCGTCAACTATGATGCGTCGTCACCAGGGTTTGGTACACTCAACCGCCCCCCCCATCGAGGAGCCCGGGGCCACTCGAATTTCCAGCACGCTGCCCTATTGTCCGATCGGTAACTGATGACCAAAACGCGAGACTACTACGGCCCGTACCGATTGACCCGACTGATTCGTTCCGGTTCGACCGCGGAGGTGTGGGAAGCCGTCCATGAGCACGAACAGGATCGCTACGCGCTAAAAATCCTGAAAGGCCAGATGGCCAAGGACAAAACCGAGGTCAACCTGCTCAAGCACGAATACAACGTCGGCAAGGACCTGCAGAACAGCCCGCGGATCATCAAGATTCTGGACTACTCGATCGCCAACGAACGCCCCTTTCTGGTGTTGGAACTGTTCAGCGAACTGAACCTCAAACAGGCCCTCCGCCGCGGCCCCGACTCGCTGGCCTTCATGTTGGACAAGATCATCGAACAGGCCGGCGAAGGCATCTATTACATGCACACCCGGAACTGGATCCACTTGGATATCAAACCGGACAACTTCTTGGTCAGCCGTGACGGCGAAACCAAGCTGATCGACTTTACGATCACCGAGAAGAAAAAGACGGGCCTCAGCAAAATCTTTCATCGCAAGAGTCTGGCCAAAGGGACGCGCAGCTACATGGCGCCCGAGCAGATCCGCCGCAAGGTCTGTGACGAACGCACCGACATCTATTCGTTCGGCTGCGTACTGTTTGAAATGGCGACCGGCAAACCTCCCTTTACCGGTGACACCCCGAACGATCTGCTCAACAAACACCTGAGCGCCTCGATCCCCAGTGCGATCGCCTACAACAATAACGTCAGCAAAGAATTCGCGGATCTGATCAAACGCATGATGGCCAAATCGGCCGCCGCCAGACCGGCGTCGATGTGGGACTTTTTGAAAGAGATCCGTTCGATTCAACTGTGGAACAAACGCCCGCGGAAACCAGAGATCAGTGTCTTTGACAACATGCCTGGAATCCGCGGTGCCGATGACATGATTCGCAAACCATCGGCAACCGAATTTGACGACGAATTAGAGGATTGACGATCGATGGCCGGACCCGGACTCGATTTTGAAATTGAAATCGCTGAACTTGAAGCTCGCATCAGCACGCTGCAACGCCAAACCGAACGCAGCGAAGCGTCCGAGGGCGAACTGCGGTCGCTGCGCACCGACCTTGCCAAACAGTTGCGTGACGTCTATTCGTCGCTCGATCCTTGGCAAACCGTTCAAGTCGCCCGACACAAGAATCGTCCCTACACCAAAGACTACTTGAACCTGGCGTTCGACGATTTTGTGGAACTCCATGGCGACAAACACTTTGGTGACGACCGCGCAATGCTGGCCGGGTTCGCCAAACTGGACCGTTTCAAAGTCATGGTGATCGGCCACCAAAAAGGACGCACCTTCAAAGAGCGGGCCGCCTGCCACTTCGGATGCGCCCACCCGGAAGGCTACCGCAAGGCGATGGTCAAAATGCGGCTGGCGGAAAAATACAAGCTGCCGCTGATCTGCTTCATCGACACTCCCGGCGCCTACCCCGGCGTTGGTGCCGAAGAACGCGGCCAGGCTCAAGTGATCGCCGAAAGCATGTTCAAAATGAGCCAGCTGAAAACGCCGATCATCTGCATCGTGATCGGCGAAGGCGGGTCGGGTGGCGCGCTCGGGATCGGCGTCGGCGACCGCATCGCCGTGTTGCAACACGCTTACTACAGCGTGATCAGCCCCGAAGGCTGCGCCGGCATCCTGTGGAAAAGCCACGAACACGCCCCCAAAGCCGCCGCCGCATTGCGGTTCACCAGCGATCATCTCAAACGCCTGGGCGTCGTCGACGATGTGATCGACGAACCGCTCGGCGGAGCCCATCGCGACCACCACCAAATGGCATCGCGGCTGAAAACCTATCTGTCCAAAGCGCTCGGCGAATTGGAAACTCAATCGGCCGACCAGCTGCTCGATTCACGCTACGAAAAATTCCGACGCATCGGAGTCTTTCTCGAAAACGCGTCCTGACGCGGGGCAGGGCAGGGGACCTTGCGCGACGGCGTCGGGCAGACGCACCAAGTTAGGAATTAACCCTCGCTGGCAGGGAGGGTCGAGCGCAGCGAGGGGAGGGTCGAGCGGTGGCACTTGGGTCTCACTGAGCCACTGCAAACGCTCCCCGCGTCGTCGCACACTCCTCCGCGTCCCTCCCAGAGGGAGGGTGAATTCGACTCAGCAATGAATCGACCGATTAACTTGATGCGTATGGCGTCGACTCGCTCAGTTCTTCTCTCCCGCCCCCGACACTTTGCGCCCCCAAGTGGCCAACACTTCGCTTGCCGTGACGCCGAAGCCGACCACTGCGTCCCCCAACGGTTCGCCGAGCGTGTCTTCATCGACCGTCGGCCCCAGATGAATGCCGACGACATGCCCCGCGTCGTCCAGCAGGGGCGCGCCGTCGGTGGCAAACAGCGACAACCTCTCGTTCAGAAACGCGTACGCCATCCGCCCATCGTCGTCGACGTGTGTCACTCTGGCGGAATGCCCGACCTGGCTGGCCGGTGCACCGCGATAGACCGCCGTCGCCATCCAAATCACATCGCCGACCCGAACCGGATCGGCGGCAAGTTGCAGTGGACGGAGTCGGCGGGACGCCGTGCCGGGTGAAACGACCATCAGATCGTGGGTCAGGCTGTCGCCCACCCGCGTCGATGGTTCTTCCGATTCGACGACCTCGGCCAGCCGTCGCATTTCGGTCTCAGCCCCGAACGCCTCGGCGACCATCATTTTCGTGATGCCGCTTCTTGCAGATTGCGCCGTCTTGTAATCGACGACCGGCTCGGTCAGTTGAAGCGCCGGGTGCAACGGGATCATCACAACGGGAAGATCATCCGCGGCGAATCGCACGGCAAATGCGGTTGACCGGATCAGGTCCGGATCGATGTTGACCTCACCGTGCTCCACAAAGGGTCGCCAGATGGTGAAGTCACTGACCGCCGGACCGCTGTAGACGTTTGCCACGACACCATCGTCGCCGGGGCGAATGGATGTGGCTATCGGATCGTCCTTTGACGAGCATCCGATCACGCACAGAGCGCATATCAAACCAATCACCGCCGCGAGCCCTTGCCGCTTCGCCCGCCCCCCCGACGGCAACGCCGTCGGGTCTTCACTGCTAATACACTTCAACATGCAATTCACCGCTCGGCCGAACCGAGATCAGTCCAGGTTAGAGTTCGCTTTCGGCGTCTAAGACCGCTTGATCTTCCGCCTGGATCTCCGCGGCGACGTCCGGATCGATCTCCGGGGCCGCCGGCGCGCCGCATCCGAAGACCGGCAGGCACAGACAGGCGACAAGAAACATCAATGCAAACGGAGTGGGAGGTGTTTTCGATTTCATTCTTTTGATCCTCGAATTAGTGGACTTGATTCTCTTCATGGGATTCTCCATCGTCGACGACGCACAAATTCTTCCAAACCGTGGCATCGACGTTGAAGTTGTAAAACTGGACCGACCCGTCACACAGCGCGGCGTGCAAGCCCACGTGTGCGGCGCCGAAGTAGTGGTTCCAGTTGGTCGATCCGCCGTTGTCACGATCGGGAGCGTAGGCGTCGTTGTCGCTCTTGGGTGGAAAGTGCCAACGGATCGTGTCGGTATCCCAGCCAGCGTTGTTCCAGCGTTCGTTGTCTCCACCATCGAGCCCTTGCTCGGTGTAGGGCAACGATTTTTCGGCGAACACGATGCTGTGCGTCAGCCCGTCACGGATGTCAGCCAGACGTCGCTTGTCGCCTTCTTTGGCCCAAATGATTGCACCGCCGCGTTTTTTGATTAAACCGCCGTTGCTGCGACTTCGCGTCGAAACGGCGGGGGCTCCCAGCGGGGCTTCGGGGATAAAGTTGATCGCGGTATCGGGTCTTCCGTGATAGAAGCCGCCGTTTCCCGCATAGTCGACACGGCCGAATTTCGCGCTTCCGTATCCCGTCGGCGCCCGGCGGGTCGGGCAGTAATAAACGGGGATCAAGATTTGGGCGACGTCATCTTCCCGCGAGTTATTGGGACGATAGGGCCAGTGCGGCGGATCGTCGGTCGCCATCTCATAAACCGCCCCTTGCTCCAGGAACGGCAAGATCCGCCAATGCGCCGACCAACCGGCACGGTTTGCCGCCCGACAACACGCGTCGGAGGTTCGCCCCGACGGGTTGATGGTATCGGGATCGCCGTCCCAGGGCCCGGCCGGCAATTGTTTGTACGTGCTCTCATAGTTCAACGTCGCAAGTGCAATCTGCTTCATATTGTTACTGCATTGCATTCGACGCGCCGCTTCGCGGGCGGCTTGGACGGCGGGCAAAAGCAAACCGACCAAAATTCCGATGATCGCGATCACGACCAGCAATTCAACCAGCGTGAAACCGCTGGATACCATCCGCCCCGAACGACGCGCCCGCGCCTCTGGGTTCGATCGAATGAAATTACCTGACCACATCATTGTCTCCTGTAAGTGATAACTGTGTTGATTCAATATTGTTGAAAGGGCCGAACCGACACTCGTGCCATCGTTGGCAACATGAAAAGCGTTCGACCACGAGAAAAGAGGTTCATCAACCGAGCCTTCGTGCTCGGACGGCTACGTTAGCGATCTGACTTGGCGACAAAAGTCGAGTTGAGAAGCGTTTTCGTATATTCATTCAAACTACGCATTAGCCTTCTTCGCTTGCTAACATTCACACCCTGGCGGCGGGACAACAGCAACCCCGACGTTACATCGCAACGTGATCGTTGATCGAAACAGAGCCAACGCCTGCGCGGTCCTTCTTGGCTTTTCACACAACAAAGACGCGCGGGTATCTAACCACACCTGGGAGTTACCAGATGAAGCTCTCGTGAACGTTTCGTCCGCGAACGATGTGAACTGTGTTAATAGCCATGTGTTCGCATTGCTCAACTTTTCGCGATCGCTATCTTCCGCAACTTCGGCAGCGGCCGAAGATCCAGACGCACCACCACCGTCAGGTTGCCGCGTCGCCCGCACACAACCATCCCCCAGCGAAACATCAACCGTGAAATCCAGAATGAATACGCGTCGTCCCAAGGGTTCGAGTTCACGATCGAAGCGTCGTCGCCCGACGAAGAAGAACTTGAAACTAGAATCGCTCGAAGCGCGTCAACTGCTCGCCGCCAACGTTGTCAATGACTCACTGACGCTGGCAACGGACAGTTCGATCAACGTCCTGACCAACGACACCTCGGGAAGCGAAGTGCAATCGGTGTCGGCGTTTCAGGTCGACTTCGACCGCGCAACGTATAACCCCGGCGTCAACACCACCGATTGGTTTATCCCCGAACGTCCCGGACAGCCGGGAGTCCCCCAACGCTCGTTGATCCCGGGCGCGGTGACTTCGATCACCGGCAATCGGGGCGACTTGGACCTGCATCGTGACAACGATGCGGACCCGTCCAACGATACGGACCTGGCACCTTTGACGGCGGCCGAGGGAATCAGCCTGCCCGTGATGCGTGACAACCAAGCGGTTGACAGCACGCAAACCAATCTGGGCGCCCTGCAGTACGTGATCGACTCCGCCAACACGTGGATCGCGATGGCCGCCGCCCCGGAGAACAACGGGGAAAGCTCTGTCCCGATCTCCAATACCTTCTTTCCCTACGACGCGGGATGGGCCGGGGCAACGATCGACGAAGGCGGTTCAAGGGTCTTCGGCAGCACAGACATCAGTGCGACCGGAGACGGCAGGAACTACGTGGTCGAAGTCGCCGGGGTGACCAATTCCTATGAGGACGGGTTCCTATTCTCGATCGCCGGTGACAACTCCGACAACTACTCGCGAGCCCGGCCGATCGAGGGAAACCAATGGGCGGTTCAGGTTCGTGACAACAGCCAAGAAATCGGTTCCACCGACATCGACCCGATCAGCGTGCTCTACATTCCTCGCAATGCGCAAGGTTTGATCGGCGGCGTCGTTGATGGCGGATTCGACGGTGCCAGCCCGATGCAGCAGTCCTTCGGCGAATTCAGCGTGTCTCGGCAATCCGAAGGGTTCTACCGGGTCAGCATTCCCGGGCACGACATCACCTCGGGCGCCCTGATTATCGAAAACCACGACCTTTCGGTCAGTCAACCGCGAAACACCTACTTCAGCTATGACGATGCGGGTGACGGAACGGGCGACATCATCATTCGCCAATTCGCCTGGAATGGAAACACCGAAACACCGCTCAATTCGGACTTCGTGTTCTTCTTTGTGCCCTTTGAAAACACGCTCAGCCCGACCACCGACCTGACCGTTTCCTCGCTCGGCGAAAACAACAATGGCCTGTCCGCCAAGGGACTGCCACTGTCGCTAAACGCCGACGGCACCGTCAATTACGACACCTCGGGCGCGATCAGTGCACTCGGTGCCGGAGAAACCGACACCGACACCTTTGTTTATCGGGCGTCCGATGGAAGCGTCGAAAGCGACGAAGCCACCGTCACCGTGAACTGGGTCGGCGTGAACGACGCCCCCGAATTGATCTCCACACCGGCGGACTTGATTTTCAACGAAGACGACGCGGCGACCGTGTTGGATTTGACCGCAATCTTCAACGATGTCGACGCCAACGACGTCCTGACGTATGGAATCGACACGGGAGTCAGCGGATTGGTGACCGGTGAAATCACCGGGACCAACGCCTCGATCGCGCCGGCGCTGAACCAGTTCGGCTACGCGACGGTCACCTTGTCGGCGACCGACCCCAGCGGTGAAACCGTCTCGACCACGCTGGCCGTTTCGGTCACCCCGCAAGACGATGGCGTGCTCGCGGTCGACGATGACGGAACGGTGACCGACAAGTTGACCCCGGCCAGCATCGACGTGCTGGGCAACGACTATCACCCCGACACAACCGAGTTCTCGGTTTCCGCCGCGGAGATCTACGGCGACCCGGCGGCGACCACCAACGAAGGGTCGGTGTTCACGATCGTCAACACCACCGCCGGTCCCAACGATTTGACGATTCAAAGCCCCGGCAACCTGGGTGACGTCGCGGTCGGCCGCGGCGGACAAGATTTGTCGATGGCCGATGGCGTCTTCTTGGGCACCGGCCGTGACAACACCAGCCCATTCCCGACCGTCAACACCTACGCCGCCTTCGGCAGCTACGGGTTCGCGACCGATCGGGGCATCGGCGGCGGCGAACGGAACACCGCACTGAGCGCCGCATTCTTCCCCTTCGGCGACCAATGGACCTCCGGGCACATCGCCGCCGACGGCACCGTGCTCGGCGGTGTCGGCATCTCGCAAGACAATGTGACGCTGCTGCAACCGGGACTGTTTGAAATCACGATTCCCGAAGCCAGCTTTACCGACGACGGATTGCTGTTCGCCGTCAGCGGCAGCAACGACGACAACATCGTGTCGGTCTATCCGCAGGGCTTCAATAACAAGTGGATGATCCGTCAGATGGACAGCGATTCGGATGCCACCGGATTCGAAAGCGACGCGATCAGCTTCGTCTACATCCCCGGAGCGACGACCGGATTGATCGGCGGACGCGCGGCATCGGAAGAAGGCCAGTACACGCTGCGACAAAGCTACGGCAACGTCACGCTCAGCTCGGACACCGACTTGGCACCGCTGGTGACGATCGATGGCTACTCACCGGCCGACGGGGCTTTGATCGCCGTTGGGACGTCTTATGATTTTGCCGACGTCAACGGATCGTCAACCCTGATCCCGTCCAATCACGCCGTGATGGCAACTCCTCAAGGCAACTCCTTCCGGATCGACATTCTGCAATCGGAGACGTTCACCCCGACAGGCAACTTCCCGGAATTCCAGTTCATCTTCCTGCCCTATGACAGCCCGCTGGAAAAGATCGACGGGTTGGACTTCAGCATCGACGGATTTGACAGCGTCAGTGCGCTCGGTGCATCCGTCTCGCTGGAGTCCGACGGGACGTTCACCTATGACCCCTCGGGCGCGGGATCACCGATCGCCGATTTGGGCAACGGAGAACTGCTGACCGATACGTTTACCTACACCATCCGCGATGGTCGTGGAGCGACTTCGACCGCGACGGTGACGGTGACGGTCCAAGGTGAAAACCAAGCACCGACCGCGAACGACGACACGGTCAATCTGAACGAGTTGAGTGCTCAGGACGCATTGATCACCGTGCTCGGTAATGACACTGACCCCGACGTTGAATTCCTGATCGGCTCGCCGCAGGGGATTCCCGCGGCGAATTTGTCGGTCGACGCGTCCAGCGTGTGGTCGGTCGCCCAAACCGGAACCGGCACCAACAGCATCACACTCGGGTCCGGATCGACGGGCACGGTTGAAATCCTGCACAACGGGACCGCGATCAACCAAGCCGACGGCGTCGTGATGGCCACGATCCGCGAGAACTTTGACACCCCCAACACCAATTACCGCTTGGTCCAGTCGTTCGACAATGGCAGCGGAACCTCACTCGCGCTGCAACAGTTCGGAGCCGATGCGTCTGCCGACGCCGACGTCTCGGTGGCTTACTTCTCGTTTGCCGACAACTGGGTCGGCGGGCACGTCAGTGCCGGTGGGATCTTGACCAACGGAAACGGGTTGACCGATGCCGAAGTCGTCCGCACCGACGTCGGTCGCTACGAAGTCACCATCCCCGGCGTGACCGACGCCGGCGTCGACGGATTCCTGTTCGTGATCGGCAACGAAAACGCCGACAACGTCGCCCAAGCCCGCGCGGTCCCCGGATCGTCGACCTATCAAATCGCCATTCGAGACAACCAACAAGACTTCACTGCCGGCGAAGACGGCGGGTTCTCGTTCGTCTTTGTCCCCCGCAACGCCCAGAATCTGGTTGCCGGAACGATCGACCCGTTCAACGCCGGACCGAACTCGGTCAGCCGGGCGATCGGCGAGTTTAGCGTCGAACGACTCGAAGTCACCGACGGCGGTCACGAGTGGAAAGTCACCATCCCCGGCCAGTCGCCCGACACCGGCATGCTGGTGCTGACCAATCAAGACAACGGCGAAATCGAAGACAACTACCTCAGCTACCAAGACGACGGGGCAGGGGGGTTCTTGATTCGATCGCATGACATGCCTGGCATGGGTCGCCAAGACCAACCGTTCACGTTCGCCTTCGTTCCCTTTGATTCGATCGGTCAACCCGCGGCACGTCCCGTTCCCGGATTGCTGTCGATCGACAGCGTCGATGCCACGTCCAGCTTGGGCGCGACACTGACGGCCAACGCGGACGGAACGATCAGCTATAGCCCGGGAACCGTGCTCGATTCGCTCTATGACGGCGAGACGGCGACCGACACGTTCAGCTACACGATGACTGACGGTTTCGGTGGCACCTCGTCGGCGACCGTCACGATCAACATCGATGGTTTCGGTGCCGCCCCCGTGCTGCAGACCGCATCGGGAGCGACCTACTACGGCGTCGGTGATGAAGCGGTCAGTATCGCCGGACAATTCAACCTCATTCCAATCGGCGTGCCGTTCTTTAACGGTGCCGTCGCGACGGTCGAACTGACCAGCGGCCAATTCGCGTCGGATGTCTTGTCGATCCGCGACGAAGGCGGCGGGGCAGGGGAGGTCGGTATTTCAGGAACCGATGTCATTTTTGACGGCGTCGTGGTCGCGACGTTCAGCGCCGGATCCGGAACCACACCGCTGACGCTGACGTTCAATGCCGCGGCAACAGAGACCGCCGTCCAGCGAGTCCTGCAGTCGGTCACGTTCTTCAATTCCGACTCCGTTGTGACCGGTGGCAACCGCGTCGTGACGTTTTCGTTTGTCGACGGCAACGGCATGGCCAGTGAGCCCGTCACGAAACCTCTGCAACTGGGATTGGTCTACCGCCGTGAACTGCAGCAAGGGGTCAACAACGGCTACGGAACCTATCAGGGAACGTCCGATGCCCAGATCCGTGAAAGCGATCCCGATTCGGTCATCGCTCCGGGATCGGATCTATTGGTCGACTTTGACAGCGGTGGAAACGCGTCGCAAGTCCTGCTGCGTTACGCAGACCTGTTCGGTGACGGACCGGGGCAAATCCCGCTGGGGTCGACCATCACCTCGGCAAACCTGGTCGTGGAAACCAACCCCAACACGTCCAACGCGCCGGGCGACGGGGGAACTCTGCACCGAATGTCGATCGACTGGGACGACGCCACGGCGACGTGGAACGCGTTTGGAAATGGAATTCAAACGGGCAGCGGTGAAGCCTCCGCCGCCTTTGAATCCGCAATCGGAACGGCCAGTGGAGCCGGCAGCACCGGCACGGGCCTACTGAGCTTCAGCGTACTGCCGGACATCCAAGCCTGGGCTAACGGTGAAACCAACAACGGCTGGGTGATTCAAGGCTGGCAGGACCGAACCGACGGATGGTTCTTCAGCAGTGCCGAAGACGAAACCCCGACGGCCCGACCGAAGCTGGAAATCGAATGGGTTCCCGCCGGAGCCAATATCGTCAGCTTCCGTGAAGGCGTCGACGGTTACTCCTCGACCGTGGACACGGAAATCAATAGCGCGGCCGCGGATGACGACTTGTCGGCCGCCGAAACGCTGTTCATCGACTCGCCGACCAGCAGTGCGTTGATCCGGTTTGACGACATCATCGGGGAGCTTGCCGGCCAGATCCCCGCCGGTTCGCGGATCATCACCGCACGGCTTCGCACCGCATCGTCGACCAGCAATGCACAAGGTGACGGGGCACGGTTCTTCCCGATGTTGACCACGTGGAACGAGACCGACACGTTCAACAGCCTGGTAGACGGTGTCAGCGTCGACGGCGTCGAAGCGGCGACGGAATTCACCGCCGCGGCAGGCAATGCCAGCCGCAACCCGAACGTCCAGGGGGGGTTCCACGACTGGGATGTAACCGCCGATGTTCAAGCCTGGGTCAACGGCAGCCTTGAAAACTTCGGTTGGTTGTTCGACCCCTGGGAAAGTGGAACGGACGGTTGGGGTTTCCAAAGCTCCGAAGCGGCCAGTGAAGTCGAACGGCCGCGACTGGAGGTCGTGTTCACGACCGCGATCAACCCGGAAATCAACATCAGCGGTGACAACAGCCAGCCGATCGTTGCCGGAACGACCAACGTCTCGCCCCTGGCGGGCACCGACTTTGCTAGCGCCGATGTGACCAGTGGATCGGTCACCAAGACGTTCACGATCGAGAACACCGGTGATGCGGCACTGAACATTTCCGATGCCACAATCGTTGGCCCAGAATCGTCTGCGTTCACGTTTGCCAACCAACCGGTCGCAACGGTGATCCCCGGCGGATCGTTCTCCTTCGATGTGGTCTTTGATCCATCGAAGCTGGGACTGCACGACGCCACGGTGGTGATCACCAGCGACGACGTCGACGAAGGTGTCTATCGGTTCGCCGTTCAGGGTAACGGCGTCGGCTTCTCCGCGCTGTCGGAAACCCCGGACGGTTCGACATCGTTCACGTCGATCGGTGGAATCACCAGCGGCCTTTCTGGCGCAGAGATCTCGGCGTTCGATCCCACCAGCGATCGATTGTTCGTGACCTCCGACGCCGGCTTGCAAGTCATCGATCTGGCCGACCCGGCCAATCCGGTGCTGCTGTCAACGATTCAGCCGGTAACAGAGGGTGCCGACGACAACGCGATCACCAGCGTTGCGGTCGGTCCGGCGGGCCTCGTGGCCGCAGCCGTCCCGGGCGCCGACAACCAAGTCGCCGGTCGCGTGTTCTTCTACAACGCGGCCGACACCGCGTTCCTGGGCAGCGTCACCGTCGGCGCCTTGCCGGACCAGTTGACGTTCACACCGGACGGCACCCGACTGTTGGTGGCCAACGAAGGCGAACCCGCCTCCGATGGCACAACGGATCCGGTCGGTTCGGTCAGCATCGTTGACGTCTCCACCGGTGTCGCGACTGCAACGGTGCAAACCGCCGGCTTTGAGTCCTTTGACGGCAGCGAGCAAGCCCTTCGCGACGCAGGCGTCAAACTGACTCCCGGCAAGAGCGTCTCCGAAGACGTCGAACCGGAATACATCGCCGTTTCGCCCGACGGAACGACCGCCTTCGTGACGTTGCAGGAAAACAACGCGTTGGCCGAAGTCGACATCGCGACCGCGACGGTGATCGGGATCATGCCGCTGGGTTACAAAGATCACAACGCGGCCAACGCGCAGATCGACCCGACGAACAATTCGCCCGATGCATTGACGCTGGGCAGCTTCCCTGTGCGAGGCTTGTTCCAACCCGACGCGATCGCCAGCTACGAAGTCGACGGGGTGACCTACTACGTCACCGCCAACGAAGGAGATGCACGCGACGCCGAAGAGACGGATGTCCAAAGCGTCACACTGGACCCGACGTTGTTCCCCAACGCCGCCGCTTTGCAGGATCCGGCCTCGATGGGCGAATTGGAACTCAGCGGCATCGTCGGCGACGTCGATGGCGACGGCGATTTCGACGCCCTGTATTCCTACGGTGCCCGATCGTTCTCGATCTGGAACGAAGACGGCAACATGGTGTTCGACAGTGGGGATGTGCTCGCCCGAGCGACCGATCTGTTGGGCCTGTATCCCGACGGGCGAAGTGACAACAAGGGCACCGAGCCCGAAGGCGTCACGATCGGACAGATCGATGGGCGAACCTACGCCTTCGTCGGACTCGAACGAGCCAACGCAATCACGGTGTTTGACGTCACCGACCCGACCAACGTCACGCTCTCCCAAGTCCTGAACGACACCGCCGACGTCAGCCCCGAAGGCCTGACGTTCATCTCCTCCAGCGACAGCCCCAACGGATCGCCGTTGCTGGTCGTCAGCAACGAAGTCAGCAACACCCTGCGGGTTTACTCGATCGATTCGACACCGGCCACTCCCCAAGTCGAGTCGGTCGTGATCAATGACGGATCCGCATCACGGTCCCAGATCACCTCGGTGACGGTGACGTTCGATAGCGAAGTCGACCACGCGAATCTGCAATCCGCGTTCACGTTGACCAACATCGACACGTCGACCCAAGTCACCGGGTTGAACATCGACGCATCCGATGCGAGTGGCAAGACGACGGTTGTGTTGACCTTTGCCGCCGGTGCGAGCGTGGTGACACGGGTCGGAACCGGGCTGCAAGGCAACTCGCTGGACGACGGCAACTATCGACTGGACATCGCGGGCACCCAAGTGCAATCGGCAAGCAATGCCGCCGCGATGGCCGTCGACTATGCCTTCGGCGGCCAAAACGCCGCGGGAACACCGAACGACGACTTCTTCCGTCTGCTCGGTGATGCCAACGGCGATGGGTTCCGCAACGGCATCGACCTGAACTCGATCATCCCGTCGCTGTTCAATCCTCTCGAGTATCGATTCGACTTGGACACCAACGGCGATGGAGCGATCAACGGGATCGACTTGAACGATTTGATCCCGACCATCTTCGGCTCGCCGCGTCAGTAAGCCTCCCTGAACCCCAAAGTTCATTTTCCTTCGCGCCCATCGTGGGCGCGAATTCAACACCAACCTGATTGCCACCCCTCAACACATCTTTCCACGACTATCACTTCGAGACTACGAAATGAGTTTGCGAATCCTTACTTTTGCCTTTGCCGTCCTTTCGACGCTTCACTATGCCAACGCAGAGATCAGCTACGACCTGTTGCTACGCACCAGTCGCGGCGACGGAATCGACAGCACGCTTGCGACCAACGCCGGTGAAAAACTGACCGCCGAAATCGTGATCCGGGAAACCGTTACGGGCACCAACACATCGCTGCTGGGTGCGGCCAACCTGAACGCGTACAACCTGTCACTGCAAAGCATCGGCGGCGACGGGCTGTTCGAATCACTGACCCTGAACGGCGACGGCGGATTTGATGCCGGTTCGACACCGACCAGCCTGACGTTCGCATCGTTCGGTCCCGGGTTCGGCCAACCCGGCCGCAGCTCGATCGATCGCGGCAACGGCATCTACGAAGCCTCGTTGGGCACCGTCACGCTGCAAGCCCCGACGGCGGGAGAAACACGCTTCGTCGTTTCCGATGGGACGGCCGTCGATGGCGACTTCACCACCTTCCAAACCGTCGGGTTCGGACTCGAATCCGCCGCTACCAACTCCGGTGGCGGATTCATCGGACGCGCGTTGACGCTCAGCACCCAAGTGACCGCGATTCCCGAACCGTCCAGCGTCCTGGCGCTGTCGCTGGTTTGCTCGGCCGGCTTGCTGCGATCGCGACGACGACGCAAGTAGACGAAAAGAGCAGGGCGGTTGGCTCAAAATTTTAGCCGCCAATACCAATCGCAACCCCGGAGGGCAAACCCACAAGCCCTTCGGGGTTGTTTTCGTTTGACGACGCCTGAAGACGCGACAAGGCGAAACGGGCTCGACCAATCAGCCGAGGCCGCCGGCCGGATCAGGCCGGCGACCGAGCGTCAGCGCAAGCCGATCGCGAATCCCAGAGAACAGACGCCGATCGGCTGAGGATGACTGAACACGAGCCGGATCGCGCGAGCGTTCGGCCTGAGCCATCGCCTGAGCCATCGACTGAGCCATCGACTGAGCCATCGCCTGAGCCATCGCCGCCAGTCGCGACAACGGTTGTCGACAACCAAACACTTTCAATCTGCTTGGCTGTCGACAACCGACTTTGATCCGTTGTCGACAACCAGGCGTTCGCTTCACACAGCTTTGCGCAGCGACGCTCCGATGGAGCGTGGAAGACCTCGGCGATCCACCTTCTGGCGAAGGCCACTACGCCGGTCAGCGATCCACCTTCTGGCGATGGTAGCTACGTCCGCGTGACGGACGGGGCGGCAAATCAGGGCACAAAAACCCCCTTCTGCAACGTCCGATAATCACTCTTATGTTGTATTGAGATCGCAGAAAACCCCGTGTTTGAGCGAAATCCGCATGCCACAGCGACGCATGCCTGCCCTAGGCCCCCGCTCCCAGGCACCTCATCTACGTGGGAGAACTCCCAAGCTTGCCATCTCCGCGGGCACGGCTTCCACGCTCTGAATCTCAGCGTCGCTAGACTGCGAACCCGCCCCACTCATCTCCGCATCCAAACGCTCCAAATACGGACGCAAGAACTGGTGAACCTCCGGCGGGATCACCGACTCGTTGCGATCCAAATTTCGAGCGATGAACCGACCGCTTTTGCTGGCGACGATCTTTTCCCGGACCGTGTCGCCCATCAGCGTGACGGCGAACAGCGTGATCAGCGTGCAGTACAAACCACCCTTGAGCAGCCCGAACAACGCCCCGATCTGGCGATCAAATTCCTTCAGCCTCAGCCGGTCGATCGTCTGGCGGACCATATTGAACGCAACCCAAACCACCAGCGACGTCCCGACGAACAGGATCAACATCGCCAGAAAGCGATTCCATGGCGGCTCGGCGACAATCGAATGGCTGAGCGGCTCGCGGAACCGGTACGCCACGAAGTAGCTGACCACGATCGAAGCGATCGACGCCAACTGCCAGGCAAACCCTTTGACAGCGCCGAAGATGGCGGCGGCCGCCAGCACGACCAGCATCAAAATGTCATAGATCTCCACAGGGAAATGTCCTTAAGTGAGAAAGCAACCCTCCCCGGCAAGAAGGGGCGAGCACAGCGAGGGGGTAAAAGCATCAAGTTACAACTTCACCCTCCCTGGCAGGGAGGGTCGAGCGAAGCGAGGGGAGGGTCGATTCGTGGTGGTTGAGTTCTTCTGCGCCACAACTAACCCTCCCCGCGTCGTCGCATACTCCTCCGCGACCCTCCCTGAAAGGAAGGGTGAATGCACTTTAGCGATGCTCCATCTCTTAACTTGATGCGTACGGGATCGAGCGAAGCCAGGGGAGGGCGGTGCGGCCGAAGCGTCTTATACGAAATCCTTGCGGTGCAAGCGAAGACCAATCGCAATCCTGTCTTGGCAGCGGACCACCAAAAGCGTTATGTACCAAGCAGCCTATTTTTCGACCGCCCTCCCCTGCCCCATGTTTCCGCTCACCCATTTGCTAGCGTGGCAGATTTCAAAACGCACATCAGCGCCAGCACGCTCGTCGGGATCGCCTATGGATACTGGGGCGTCACCTCGCAAGGGATGACGCTGGAGAACGGGATCCTGGCCGGCGGACTGTGTTCGGTCAGCGGCATGCTGCCGGACCTGGACAGCGACGGCGGCATCCCGCTGCGCGAGATCAGCATGTTCACTGCGGCGGTGGCGCCGATGATGATGCTGAATCGCTTCCGCGACTACGACCTGTCCCACGAGTCGATGGCGTTGGCGGCGATGCTGATCTATGTCGTGATTCGATTCGGCGCGTTCGAGTTCTTCAAACGGTTCACGGTGCACCGCGGCATGTGGCACAGTCTGCCGGCCGCCGCGGTGTCCGGATTGATCGCCTACCTGGCCATGCCGACCACCAGCGACGCCGAACGCGCTTACAAAGCAGTCGCCGTCGTCGTCGGCTTTCTGGTCCACTTGATCTTGGATGAAATCTGGGCGGTGGAAGTCGGCGTGGCACGGCTGCGCACCAAGAAGTCCTTCGGGACGGCGCTGAAGTTCTTCGGCAACGACGCGATCGCCAACGTGTTCGTCTACGCGTTACTGTTCGGGTTGTGCTACACGGCCTGGAGTGACAACAAGATTGCAGCACGTCTGCGCGAGCGAGCGAAGTACGATCTGACACAACCCGGCTGGCAATACACCCCCGCCTCGCCGCCATCGAACTGGACCGTCCCGCAATGGCAACCACCCGACTTCGGCCTGAACGCCTCACGCGCGTCAACCGAACGACGGTAGAGTTGGGAGTTGGGAGTTGGGAGTTGGGAGTTGGGAGCTGGGAGCTGGGAGCTGGGAGCTGGGAGCTGGGAGTTGGGAGTTGGGAGCTGGGAGCTGGGAGCTGGGAGCTGGGAGAGCAGGGGCAACACTCCTTCACTCCTTCACTCCTTCACTCCTCCACTCCTCCACTCCTCCACTCCTCCACTCCTCCACTCCTCCACTCCTCCACTCCTCCACTCCTCCACTCCTCCACTCCTCCACTCCTCCACTCCTCCACTCCTCCACTCCTCCACTCCTTCACTCCTTCACTCCTTCACTCCTCCACTCCTTCACTCCTTCACTCCTTCACTCCTCCACTCCTTCACTCCTTCACTCCTTCACTCCTCCACTCCTCCACTCCTTCACTCCTTCACTCCTTCACTCCTTCCCCCGTTCCAGCAACATCGTGACCGGGCCGTCGTTCACAAGCGCCACCTTCATGTCGGCCGCGAAGACGCCGGTTTCGACACCAATCCCCTGCCCTTTCAGCTCCTTGACGTACAACTCGTACAACCGCTCGGCGGTCTCCGGCGGGGCGGCGTCGGTAAACGCGGGTCGACGGCCCTTGCGACAGTCCCCGTACAACGTGAATTGGCTGACCGCCAAGACGCTGCCACCGACGTCGATCACGGATCGATTCATCTTTCCCGCATCGTCTTCAAAAACACGCAGCACCGCCGTCTTCTCCGCCACCCAGCGGACGACCGCCTCGTCGTCCCCATGGCCGATCCCGACCAAGGCCAAAAACCCGGTCCCGATTTCGCCCACGACCTCTCCGGCAACCGAAACGCTTGCCTCGCTGACCCGCTGCAACACCACTTTCAATGTCTTGTCCTCTAGAATGAACCGCTCGTGCCGCAACGCCGCTGACGTTTGGCTATTCGGGCACGTTCGTCAATCATCATCATGCACCCCACGTCTCGCAAGGCGTTTGTTCATTCATGCCCTACCTGTTTACCTGTCCGCATTGCCACGCGCAAACTCAGGTTGAAGACCAATACAGTGGAAAGTCCGGCGAATGCTTTTCGTGCGGCGCCCCCATTCACCTGCCCGACTTCGCCGGATCGGCGTCGAACGAGAACCTGGCCCAGCGCAAACGACCGCTCGGGGTGATGATCGCCGCCGGCGTGGTGCTGACCATGCTGGTCTGCATCGCATTTGCCGCCCTCCGGTTCGGCGGTGCCAGCGTGTCACGCCTGGCCGAAATCCGTTTACAGAATGCATCGATCAAGAACCTGGAAAGCATCGCGGCGGCACTGAACGCCTATGCGGCCGACTACGGGACCTATCCGCCGGCGACCCTCCGCGACAGCGCCGGGCTGCCGATGCATTCTTGGCGCGTTTTGATCCTGCCGTATCTGGGCGAACAAGAACTGTACGACCAGTTTGACCTTAGCAAGCCGTGGGATCACGAGCTGAACCTGCAAGCGAGTTACGCGATGCCGTCGGTCTACATTCACCCCAACGACACCAATCGCGCCGGCACCCAATCGGGATACTACTTGATCACCGGCCCGGGAACGCTGTTCCCGCCGACCGGCCCGCGAGCGCCGGACAAGATCCAAGACAACGCCTCACAGACCATCCTGGTGATTGCCGGTGCGCCACCGATCAACCGCGCGATCGGCGGTTGGGCCGAACCGGTCGACCTGGACTACACGGCCATGCAAGGCGTGGTCAACGGAACGGTCGGGATCGAACCGGGCGGCAGAATCTCCAGCGGCGTCACCATGGCCACCGTCGACGGTCGCGGCCACTTCCTGCCCAACGACCTACCGCCGCGGACCTTCGCCGCACTGGTCACACCTAACGGCAACGAACCATTGCCCGACGACACGCTGGATTGACCGCTGTGGGATAGGCTTCTAGCCTGTCAATCGTGGATACCGACAGGCTGGAAGCCTATCCCACGGGACGTTACATCAAGAACCCGAGCGGATAACTCGTCTGACCGCTGCCGACAAAATTGCGGATGTTCGGCAGAATGCTTTCCATCTGGTTGCCATTTTCCAGACCGTACCACATCGCCAACTCGCACCACATTTCGTCGACCGATGTGGTGGGCAGCAAACGACCGCGGCCCAGATCCAGCGGGTTGCCGGGGGCCAGCGAATCGGGATAGGTCCCGCACAACTGATTGCCTTTGACCGATCCGCCCATGATGATTTGGTTGCCGCCCCAGGCATGATCGCTGCCGCGACCATTGCTATTGAGCGTCCGTGCAAAGTCGCTTGCGGTAAAGGTCACGACGTCGTTCTGAACGCCCAGTTCCGTCATCGCATCATAAAAGTCTTTCAATGCTTCACTGACCCGCGTCAAGTTGGTTTGCTGGTTGTTGATCAATTCATCATGGTTGTCCCAGCCGCCGATGTTGACAAAAAAGATCTGTCGGGAATGACCGATGGTCGACCGCGCACCGATGGTTTTGGCCACCATCTGCAATTGGCTGGACAGGTTGTTGTTGGTGGTCCGAAAGGTCGTGCTTAAGTTGACCGCATTGGCGGCCTCGTTAAACGCGATGGCCGAATCGAGTGCGTTGCGATTCGCATTGGCGAAGGTCTTTTCGACCAGATTTCCGTAGGACCGCGACAGTACGTCGTCGGTCAGTTGGGTATAGATCTTTGCCTGGGTCCAGGTCTGGCCGTACCAGCCGACTTCGCTGGCGCCGGAGTTGGTGACGATATAGGGAATCACCGAGCCACCGGTCTGCATCATGTTGACCGAATTGAGCGCGATATTCATCGAGATGCTGTCGTTCGAATTGACCTGACTGGTAATCAGGTCCGCCATCCTGCCGGCCCAACCGGTGACTTGGGAACGCGTCTGCGGAACCGACGTCATCCAGTGCCGCTGCAAGTCGGCATGGGAGAACAATCCCAGCGGCAGATTCGTTCGCGCCTGGTACTGCGCCATCGTCGTCGGCTCGACCAAACTGCCGATATTGCAAATGAACGTCAGGTCACCGTTTTGGTAAATCTGTTGCACATCCCCCATGCCGGGATGGATTCCGAAGCGGCGGCCGGTGGCGTTGTCGGTGATCGGGTGCAGTTCGTTTTCGGGCAACCCCAACGCGCCGTTGCCCGCCTCGTAGACACCGCCGCGTGCTTCCAGATAATCGGCTCGTTCGCCGGGCTCGAGCGGCGTGAGCATGTTGAAAGAATCGTTGCCCCCGTACAAGAACACACAGACCAGCGCCTTGTAGCCGCTCAAGTCATTTGCGGCGACGGCGGCGTTGGTGGCCGACAGACTGAACAGCGTGGACAGCAGTGACGTGTTGGTCAGCGCCGCACAGCCTCCGGCTAGCTTCAAAACATCGCGACGAAGTGGCTCGCGATGGATGCGATGCGTGGGGTTCATGGCAATCGGTCCGGTGGGAGAAAAGTGTTGGAGTGGCAGCTGCCAGCGACAAGATCCGCGGCAATCGATTCGGTAACGACCTATTCGGTAACGAGCTATTCGGTAACGGCGGCGAACGGAGACAGCACGGTGGCCATCAGCGCCGCGTTGACCCGAAACTCTTCCAGCCTGGGACGGTACTGGGCGTTGTCCTTCATCCACTGCGTTTCCGCCGTCGTGACCTCGACCACCCGGTCCTTGTAATCCTGCGGCATCGATCCGTAGCAAAACAGCAAGTCGAATCGATCCATCAGCTCGTGCATGTCTTCGTCCTCGGTGCACAGCGATTCTTCGTCTTCCAAATGAAAGATCATGTCGCTGTTATGAGAGACGCCGCTGGTGCTGTTGGACCAACGTTGTTGTGACATTTGATTGGAGATGTCCCAAATGTATCGGCCGGCCAAGCGGTTGGAAGTGACCGGTGTCTTGATCTGGAACTCCGGCGACGACAAGAATCCGTTCGGGACCCGGCGTGAGGGTGTGTAGCCGAGCAAGTCCCCCGGCGGTTGGTAGTCGGGCAGATAAAAATTAAACACCGTCGGCGACAAGTAAGGCTCTTGCGTCCAGTTGTAATTCTGGGACATCAACATCGCCCGTCCGCTGTGATGATTGCTCGTCGCGTTGACGCCGCGAAGGAGGCGCGTGTAGCGAATCACCGGTTCGGTCAACGTCGAGTAATCCGTGCCTCGGGGAATCACTTCCACTTGATAGGGTCGGCGGCGTCCGAGCAACCGTTGTCCGCTCCAGGCTTCGGGGTCCAGCAACACGGCCTTGACGACCGCGGCAAGATCGCCTTTGACTCCTTGCCCGTTGTCTTCGAACTTGCGGGCGACGCGACGGATGTAACCACGCGAGGGATTGCTCTTGACCAACCGCTGAATCAGTCGGCGCGAGATGAAGGGGGCGACGTTGTCGTGGGCGATCAGATTGTCCAGCGCCGCGGCGATATCCGCATCCCCATCCACGGTGCTTTCACTGCCGATCACCTCGCCGCCGAGCAAGGTTTTCAAGCCCGGTTCATGTTCGAAATCGAACATCTGCATCGGTGCCTCGAATTCGTTGCCCCACCAAAACTGCCCCGTCCCCGTCGCGTTGGGATGGGGCTTGAACGCCAACCCGGTAAAGACCTTGGCGAATTCTTTGATCGTTTCGTTGTCGTAGGTCGGAATTAAATTGCCCGACTCATCCGTCTTCAGCCGACCGTCCTGATGAAGTTCGTACAACCCGATCGTGAACAACTGCATGATCTCGCGGGCATAGTTCTCGTCGGGAAACCGGTTGCTGGCCTCGTCCGTTTTCCGGTTCCGCATATGACTCAAGTAGACACCCATGATCGGGTGATAGGTCACATCCTCCAACAACTCGCGATAGTTCCCAAACGCGTGCCGGACCATCAAGTCATAGTAGTGTGTCGGCCCAAGCCACCGCCCTTCCCCGCTGTGATGTCCGGGGTTCTGATCATTGAACCCCGCACCGTCCTGGCTGGTCACCAGAATCTGAATCAATGCCCAAGCCACGCGTTGGCGAAGTTGATCTTCGCCGGCCAACGCACAGTGCCACCAGGCGTGGTAGCGGTAACGTTGGATCCAAACGTCCCCCTGGGTCGACGTCAGCCCGTCGCGGGCGATCATGTCCAATGCCAGCGGATGGTGATAGCCGGCCGGCAGTGCCATCTGTTGATCGATCCATTCTTCACAGGCACGCCGTGTCCCGATCTGCCCCATCCGTTCAGCCAGCGCCTCGATCTGCTGCAGGTTGGGACCGAAGGTGGCCCGCGAAAGAAACTGCGCGGCCCGAATCTTGCGTTTGATCACCGAGATCTCACGACGCGTGTTTGCCTCAAAGGTGCCCGCATCGGCTGCCGTGCCCGACATGCCGATGAAAACCAGGCAAACCCACACCCCGATCCAAGCACTCGTCCGCAACGGCATCGCTCTCACCTTGCAAAGGATTCGGCTCTGCCAACGCACGAGCCGATCGGAAAAGACCCCTTCGCGTTTTGAAACGCACGGGCAACGCGAACGGCGACATCAGCCCCTGTATTTTGAGAGTAATCGTCACATTCGCGCCAAGCAGGCTAAGCCAAACCGGCGCGCGGGTCAATCAGAATAGGGCCGAGGCAGTCATTCCAGGTGGAGACACACCCCCATGACCCTGCTTTAGATTGCCCGCGTGCGAAGCGAGCGGACAGACGAATTCACCCTCCTGACAGGGCATTGTTGTCTATGCAAGTCGGCTCGCAAATTAGGATAGGGCTCCCTCTCCCTAAAACAGATCGCGCGAAAGACTTGGATCGCGGTTGAACGATGCTCGCGATCTGTTTTGGGGAGAGGGGCCGGGGGTGAGGGGCCGCCCCCCGATGCATCTATTCCTCATCTCTTTCGCATTAGGCAGACTGCCGGCCCCCTCATCCCCAGCCCTTCTCTGTGCGCAAAGCCGGGGGAGAAGGGAGCCATGGTAAGTTGTGTAGCCACCAATGGCTGCCAGGGAGGGTGAATTGAAGTCAAACGCCCGAGGAACCAATTCCCCAAGTGCCTAATACTTGCGAGGCGTCACGGAGCCTTGGACGCGGCTGGGCAAGCCTTGGATCCGCAAGAAACCTTCGGCGTCGTCTTGATTGTAGGAACCGCCGCCTTCCATTGTGGCGATTTCGGCGTCGTACAAGCTGTTGGGACTGCTTCGCGAATCGACCGAGATGTTTCCTTTGTACAGCTTCAACGTGACTTCGCCGGTCACGACGGCTTGAGCTTGTTTGATGAACGACATCAGCGCGTCCATCTTGGGCGTGTACCAGAACCCGTAGTACACCATCTCGGCGACTTCGGGGGCCAAGCGATCGCGAAGGTGCATCAGGTCGCGGTCCATGGTCAATTGTTCGACGTACATCAACGCGTCGTACAGGATCGTCATGCCGGGCGACTCATAGACGCCACGGCTTTTCATCCCGACGAATCGGTTTTCGACCATGTCGATGCGACCGATGCCGTTGCGACCGCCAATGTCATTGAGTCGTTCGACCATCTCCAACGCATTGACGGCTTGGCCATTCAGCGTGGTCGGGACACCGGATTCGAAACCGATCGTCACCGATTCGCTTTCGTCGGGAGCCTCTTGCGGGCTGACGCCCATGCCGAACTCGACCAATTCCACACCGTTGACATCCAACTCCTCCAGCTCACCGGCTTCGTAGCTGATGTGCAGCACGTTTTCGTCGCTGCTGTAGGGCTTGGCCGTCGAGGCCTTGACCGGAATGTTCTTTTCGGCACAGTAGGCGATCAATTCGGTTCGACCGGGGAACGCTTCGCGGAACTCCTTGATCCGCCACGGCGCGATCATCTCGACCTTCGGATCCAACGCTTCGGCGGCCAATTGGAAACGGCACTGATCGTTCCCCTTGCCGGTCGCACCGTGGGCATAGGCGACCGCGCCGACCTCGCGAGCGACTTGCAGACAGATCTTGCTGATCAACGGTCGTGCGATCGAGGTCCCCAACAGATAGATCTGCTCGTACTTGGCCTGCCAAGCCAGCACGGGAAAGGCAAAGTCACGGCACAGTTCTTCGCGGACGTCGATCAATCGCGCCGAGGCGGCACCGCAATCACGGGCCTTTTTCATGATCGCATCGCGGTCTTCACAGGGCTGCCCCAAATCGACATACACGGCATGGACTTCGTAGCCCTGGTCCTGCAACCATCCCAAGATGACGGAGGTATCCAGACCGCCGGAGTAGGCCAAAACGCATTTTTTAGTCGACATGAACCAATGCCTTTGCTGATGCTGTTCAAGTGGAAGTGTCGGGTCACCGGGCACGCCGCTGCCGGCCCACCGGGACTGGGGGCCGCGAACACCCAGCCACGTCGGCTTCGCCCGGACCACCCTGTTTGGATAACATGGAACTGCAGCCCATTGGACCAGCGCGGCGCCGAGTTGCAAACCCGCGTTGGGCAAGACCGCCCTGCCCTGCCCCGTCACCGACCGCTCCCCTTTTTCGCCACGGCCCATCCTTGCCTCCCCATCCGCCCCCCAAATCGAACGACGAACCGCTCGCCCGCCTGCTGACCGAGGTCGCAACCGGACGCCTGAGTGCCGCCGACGCATTGACATCCTTGGCGACCGGTGCGACCGCCGACGAATCCGCAACATCCGACCGCGTCACGCTGGACCTGGACCGCCAGCGCCGCTGCGGGTTCCCCGAGGTGATCTACGGCGATGGGAAACCGGCCCAGATGATCGCGTCGATCATCGCTGCCCAGCAGGCCGCCGGGCAGCCGTCACTCGCCACGCGTGTCACCCCGGCGGTCGCCGAGCAAGTCCGGACTCAGATTTCGGCAGCCCGCTACAACCCGGTCGCCCGCACGCTGACCGTCGGTATCGGTGACGCGGCGCCGCCGAGCCCGCTGCCCCGAACCGACACCCCAAACGCCGATGCCGGTTTGATCAAACACGTCGCCGTCGTCACCGCGGGCAGCACCGATGCGCCGGTGGCCGAGGAAGCGATCGAAACGCTGCACTGGATGGGAATCCCTTTCCGACCGTTCGACGACATCGGTGTGGCCGGGCCGGCGCGGTTGTTGGCCGCGGTTCCGCACCTGCGCCAGGCCGCCGCGGTGGTGGTGATCGCCGGCATGGAAGGCGCCCTGCCGGCCGCCGTCGGCGGTCACTTGAGCGTCCCGGTGTTCGCCGTCCCGACCAGCGTCGGCTATGGCGCGACGCTCGGTGGGTTGACCGCGATGCTGGGGATGCTCAGCTCGTGCGCATCCAACGTCGCGGTCGTCAACATCGACGCCGGATTCAAAGCCGCCTACCTGGCCGGGTTGGTCGTGCGACAACTGGAACGGTCACAGTAACGGAACACGCCGAGGGACATTTTCTCTCCCTCTGTGAGAGACGGCGTTTGCGCGGCGAGCAAACGCCAGCGCGGGCCCACGCTGGAAGACTCGTGTCCGCCTTCAGCAGCCGAAAGCCTTGGCGGCGACCGCTACGAACAAATCCGCCACTTAGACCAACAATCCGTATGCGTTTCGCCCCAGCGGCGGAGAGCCGAAAGCCTTGGCGGCTTCCGCTACGGTGATCACTCCGATCTGTGGCAGATCGCCAAACGTTTCGCCCCAGCAAAAACCACCCCCTATTCCTGACGTCAGCCATCATGTCCCAACCTGCACCTCCCCTGCCCTTCCCCGCCCGGGCGTCCGATGCCCACAAAGGTGACTTCGGACGTGTCTTGTTGATCGGCGGATCGCGTGGCATGGCCGGATCGATCGCACTGTCCTCCATCGCTGCATTGAAAACGGGTTCCGGACTGGTCTCGACCGCCATCCCCGATCGCTGCCTGGAAACCGTTGCGGGCTTCCATCCGGGGATCATGACGATCCCCTTGCCGGATACCGACGATGGTCAATTCGCCTCGTTCGCGGAGCTGCCTTCGGTGCACCCCTGGGATGCCATCGGTTGCGGCCCCGGCATGCGGACCGGCCCCGGATCGCAGCGGATCGTCGAAGCACTGTTGCAACAACACGATTGCTTCCGAGTGATGGACGCCGACGCGATCAACCTGGTGTCCGAGCACCAACTGCTCGACCGCCCTGCCCTGCCCCGCGACCAATCCAAATTGGTCCTGACACCGCACCCCGGTGAATTGGCGCGGCTGACCGGCGTGTCGGCCGGCGATCGGCCGGGCCAGATCGCCGCCGCAAAAGCGTTGGCAGAAAAACACGGCCTGACGATCGTCGTCAAAGGTGGCCCGACGGTCGTGGTCGGACGCGAGGCGGACAACCACGACGTCGTGGAGCACGTCAACAACAGCGGAAACCCCGGGATGGCGACCGCGGGCAGCGGCGACGTGTTGACCGGCATCATCACGTCGCTGCTGGGACAAGGCCTTGCCCCTTGGGACGCCGCTCGACTGGGCGTGTTTATTCACGGCTTGGCCGGTGACGCGGCAGCCACCAAGCACTCACAACCCGGCATGACCTGCGCCGAACTGCTGCAAGCCCTACCGGACGTCATTGAGTCCCTTTAATGCCAGCGGGAAGCGTCACGGCCTGTTGATTTAGTCGAAATGAAACAGCTAACGATTAACCGATGGGCGCTAGCCCCGGTTTTGCGGCGGCGAGAACCGCGGCTAGCGCCGTGCGGCTGATTAGATCAACAGGCCGGTCAGCGAGCGGCCCCTCCCCGTTCTTTGAACGTGGCGAAAACTCTGTCCGAAGAGATTGCAACGCCCCCTCTCTTCGATGCAGCCAATTTCCCTACCTCCCAAATCTTCCTACCTCTCCACTCAGACACGGTGTCCAGCCGCGTCGGTCGGAACCACGGCAGGGATGGCAGAATGATTCGGGGCAGAATGATGCAGCGCGGGTGGGCCAGCGGCTTAGGAATAATCAGCCTCGCCACTGTCCCACGGCACGTGTCGGCATCGACTATCATTGCGGCTTCCCTCCAACCCTTCTCCCGATCGCTTCACAAGCACGCTCATGAAACGTTTCATCCTTCCCCTGGTCATGCTGCTGGCCGTCACGTTGATCGTGGCCGGTTGCAAATCTTCGTCCGACAATTCCTCCGCATCGAACGCCGGCGACGGCGACGGCAAGCAACTCCGCATCGCGGTGATCCCCAAGGGCACCAGCCACGAATTCTGGCGATCGGTACACTTCGGCGCCGAAAAAGCAGCCCAAGAAATCGGCAACGTCGAAATCCTTTGGCGCGGCCCGGTGGTCGAAAGCGACACGGGCAGCCAGATCGAAGTCGTCAAATCCATGATCACGATGGGCGTCGACGGCATCGTGTTGGCACCGAACCAAAAAGGCGGCCTGGTCGACGCGGTCGAAGAATCGATCGGCGAAGGCATCCCGGTGGTGATTTTCGATAGCGGGCTGGACGATGGCCCCGAGATCGTCAGCTATGTCGCAACCGATAATTTCAAAGGCGGTCAGATGGCCGGCGACGCGATGGCCAAAGCGATCGGCGAAAAAGGCAACGTGATCTTGTTGCGTTACTTGGCCGGCAGCGAAAGCACCGAACAGCGCGAAGAAGGATTCTTGGAAGCACTGAAAAAGTATCCCGACATCACCGTCGTTTCCTCGGACCAATACGCCGGCGACAACGCGACGAGTGCGAAAGAAAAAGCCGACCAGTTGCTGCAACTGCACGGCGAATCGCTGGCGGGAATCTTTGCCGTTTGCGAACCCAACGCCAACGGCACCCTGGAAGCGATCAAAAACGCGGGGATGGCGGGAAAGATCAAATTCATCGCCTTTGACCCCAGCGACGCCTTGATCCAAGGCATGCGGGATGGCCATTGTCACGGCATCGTGCTGCAAGACCCCGTGCAAATGGGTTACCAATCCGTCATCACGATGGTCGACTTCATCAACGGCAAATCCGCGGAGGATTTCCAGAGCACCGGCGAGTACCTGGCGACGCCGGAGAACATGGACCAGCCGCAATATCAAACGCTGCTCAAACCAGAAACGGTGCAGTGAAACCGTTGCTGGAAGTCTCCGGAATCAGCAAGCGGTTCGGCCCCACGATCGCCCTGGACAAGGTCTCGCTCTCCGCCCAAGCGGGCCGCGTGCTGGCCCTGATCGGTGAAAACGGCGCGGGCAAGAGCACGCTGCTGAAAACACTCAGCGGCGCCCACCGCGCCGACGCCGGAACGATGTCGCTGGGCGGTCAACCCTTTCGCCCGTCCAGCCCCATCGACGCGCGCGACCGCGGCGTCGCGATCGTCTACCAAGAACTCACCTTGGCACCGGACTTGAGCGTCGAAGACAACGTGATGCTCGGTCGCGCCGGCACCGGTGCGGGGACCTTGATGCGATCCAATCAACGCGCCGCGGTCAGCGAAGCGCTGCACCGCGTCGGGCTGATGCACTTGTCGCCCAAGGCGCGGACCGGCGACCAATCGGTCGCCACGCAACAATTGATCGAAGTCGCCCGGGCGCTGATCAGCGATGCCAAGATCATCCTGTTTGACGAACCGACCAGTTCGCTGCCGGCGGCCGACGTGGACCGCTTGTTCGAAATCATCGACAACCTTCGCAGCCGCGGACTGGCGATCATTTACATCAGCCACTTCTTGGAAGAAGTCCGCCGCGTCGCCGACGATTACGCCGTTCTGCGTGACGGCAACTCCGTCGGCAGTGGACAGCTGGCATCGATCACCGACGACCAAATCATCTCGTTGATGGTCGGCCGAGACGTCGACGACCTGTTCCCCCACGTCCCCCACGAAATCGGCGACGTCCGCTTGGAAGTCGAGGACCTGGGCGCCGCACCGATGCCCAAAGACGTTTCGCTGTCGCTGCGGCGTGGCGAGATCTTTGGCGTGGCCGGACTGGTCGGCGCCGGACGCACCGAGTTGCTGCGTTGCCTGTATGCCCTGGAACCGACTTACGCGGGACACGTCCGACTGGACGGCCGACGCCTGCCACACAACGTGCGCGGACGCCGCAAGGCCGGGTTCGGGCTGCTGAGCGAAGACCGCAAGAGCGAAGGCCTTGCGCAAAACCTGTCGATCGTCGAAAACCTGGCGATGGGCAATCACGATCGCTACAGCCGAGCCGGATGGATCAATTTGAACGCCCGGCTTCGCGACGCCCGGGAATGGATCAAGAAGGTGGAGATCAAAGCACAGGATCCGGTGCAACCGGTCGCGGAACTGTCCGGCGGCAATCAACAGAAAGTCGCCATCGCCCGGCTGTTGGCGCAGGACGCCGAGATCTATCTGTTGGACGAACCGACCAAGGGAATCGACGTCGGCACCAAAGCGGAAATTTATCGCATGATGGGCGAGTTGGCGGCCGCGGGAAAAACGGTCGTGTTCGTCAGTTCGTACCTGCCGGAATTGTTGGCGGTTTGTGATCGGGTCGGCGTGATGACCCGTGGACGGCTTGCCGAGTCGCGTGATGCGAGCGAATGGGACGAAGAGGAATTAATGGTCGCGGCGTTGGCCGCGGTGGAAGAACGATGACTGAAAATCAAACACGACGGGGCAAATTTCATTGGCTGACCTCGTTTCGGCACGGCCCCACGCTGGCGTTGTTGGCGATCATCGCCCTGTTTGCCATCCTGGACTGGCAGTTCGGCAGCGGCCGATTCTTTTCGCCGCGAAATGCGCGTGTGATCGTCAACTCGGCCGCCCTGATCGCCGTCCCCGCACTGGGCATGACGATGATCATCATCGCCGGCGGGATCGACCTGTCCGCCGGAACGGCACTCACCCTTAGCGGCACCGCGCTGGCGATCGCCTTTCGTGATTACACGATCCCCGCCGACCAGGCCGGCGCGGCGACGTGGATCGCCGCGGCGCTCGCCTTGGGCTTGGCCGTCGGCGTCCTGTGCGGATTGCTGAACGGTTTGATCATCAGTTTGACCGAGATGGTGCCGTTCATCGTCACCCTGGGCACGATGACCATCTTCCTGGGACTGGGCCAAGTGATCGCCGATGAATCGACCGTGTACCCCGAATCGGAACACTTGCCCGATTGGTTGCGGTACCTGTGTTACACCGGCAGCAACTCCGATCACTACTGGATCGATTTCTTGCACATCCCGGCCAGTGCGTTGATCGCAATCGTGTTGGGATTGCTGGTCGCCGCGCTGATGCATTTCACCGTCTTCGGCCGCAACGTGGTCGCGATCGGTTCGAACGTTTCGACGGCACGGCTGTGCGGGATCCGCGTCGGTCTGACAACGGCCGCGGTTTACGCGTTGGCGGGCGTGTTTGTCGCCGTCGGTGCCCTGCTCTACTTTGCCAACGTGAAAAACGGGAACCCGTCCGACGGCACCGGCAAGGAATTGGAGATCATCGCCGCGGTGGTGCTCGGCGGAGGCAGTTTGAGCGGCGGACGGGGGTCCGTGCTGGGAACGATCATCGGGGCGCTGATCATCAAAACGATCAGCAGCGGATGCACCATGCTGTCGATCCCCAACACCTACACGCACATCATCATCGGCGTGATCATCATCATCGCGGTGTTGATCGACGGGCTGCGAAACGGAGCCCCGAAATGGCTGTTCGACCGACTGCGGTGACTTTTTCGTCCCCACCTCGCCCGATCGCCAGGAATCGGCCAAACTAGTGCTTTGGCAACACTTTGACGTAGCTACGCTCGCCAGAGCGTGGAAACCGCCGGGGATCCACCTTCTGGCGAAGGTAGCTAGGTTCGCACGGCGCTTCGCCACTGTCATGTGCTCCTGCCCCCGTTTCCGCGAACCACCCTTCCCTGCCCTCTCGACTCCCGTGACCGAAATCGTCTCGCTTCCCGACATCACCGGCTCGGCGGTTCTTGCTGCGCTGCGGGGGGGCGTGCTGAGCATCGGAAACTTCGACGGCGTCCATCTGGGCCACGCCAGCTTACTCGCGCAAACGCGTCGATTGGCCGATCAGCTGGGCGGCCCGGCCATCGCCTGTCTGTTCGACCCCCACCCGATCGCGATCCTGCGTCCCGAATTGGCGCCGAAACGATTGACGTCGATCGACCAGCGGGCACAGCGGATGACCAAACTGAGCATCGATTTCCTGCTCGTTTGCCAGACCTCCCCGGCCCTGTTGAACCTGTCGGCCAAGGCATTCTTCGACGCCCTGGTCTGCGACACGCTGGATTGTCGCGGCGTGGTCGAGGGGCAAAACTTTTGCTTCGGCAAAGACCGCCAAGGCGACGTCCGGGCTCTCAGAACGTGGTGCGGTGAGCATGGCATCAAATTTCGTGTCGCGGAAATGGAATCGGTCGACGGGTCGATGATCAGCAGCACGCGAATCCGCGACTTGTTGGCCGGCGGAGACGTCCGCACGGCGGCGGCGATGATGGCCACACCGCATGTGATCCGCGGCCGGGTCGGCCACGGGGACCGCCGCGGACGCACGCTCGGTTTTCCCACCGCCAACCTGGAACAGATCGACGTGGTCATCCCTGCCGCCGGCGTCTATGCCGGATACGCCTCGGTCGGCGACACCCGCCACCGGGCGGCGATCCACATCGGCGAAAGCCCGACGTTCCAATCGGGCGACGCGACCAAAGTCGAAGTCCACCTGATCGGTTTCGACGGCGACCTGTACGATCAAACACTCGACGTCGAATTGATCGACCGTGTGCGCGGCGTGGTCCGATTCCACTCGGTCGACGCGTTGACCGACCAGCTTCGAAAAGACATCCGATTCGCCCAGCAATTGCTGGTTGCCCCCTAACGTGATCCATTCCCGATGACCGTCAACTGGAAACGCTTTGCCGACCAGATCAGCTACTACCAATCCTTCGTCCTGGTCAGCCACGTGCGCCCCGATTGCGACGCCTTGGGCAGCGAGCTCGGCATGGCGTACATCCTTCGCAAACTGGGCAAACAGGTCCGGATCATCAACGCCCATCGCGTCCCGCCGTCGCTGCAGTTTCTCGACCCGGCCGGCAACATTGAAATCCTGGGCGAGGACGTCCAGGCCGAAGACATCTCGGCCGATTGCATCATGATCCTGGACACCAGCGCGTGGGTCCAACTGGGCGACATGGCCGATGTCGTCCGCGCCGCATCGTGCGACAAAATGGTCCTGGACCACCACGTCGGCGAAGACGACTTGGGGGCGACGATGTACAAGGATTACCAGGCCGAAGCCTGCGGCACCCTGGTCGTGCAGGCGGCCGATGCGCTGGGCGTTCCGCTGGTCCGCCCGATGGCCGTGCCGCTGTTCGCGGCGATCGCCACCGACACCGGCTGGTTTCGTTTCGGCAGCGTCAACGCGGACACGTACCGCGTGATCGCACGGCTGGTGGACACCGGCGTGGTTCCCGCGGAAATCTACAGCGACCTGTATGAACGTGACACGCTGGCTCGGTTGAAATTGCGCGGCCTGATCCTCTCGCGGACCGAAAGCGAACTCGACGGGGCGCTGATGCACACGTATGTCGAAACCCGCGACTTCGAAGCGGTCGGAGCATTGCCCAGTGACACCGAGGACTCGGTCAATTTGACCCTGGCGGTGGAGAACACCAAGGCCGCCGTGATCTTTGTCGGCCAACGCATGGGCGGGTTTAAAATCTCATTCCGCAGCCGCTGCGACCTGGCGGTCAACGTGATCGCCGAGCGGTTCGGCGGCGGCGGACACAAGGCGGCCGCCGGTGCGTTCCAAGAAGGCACGCTCAGCGACGTCAAAGCCCGCGTGCTGCCCGTCGTGATCGAAGAACTAAAAAAGGTGCTTTAGCACCGCTTTGGGATAGGCTTCCAGCCTGTCGTTGCGGAAATCGACAGGCTGGAAGCCTATCCCACTGGCTTACTTGGCCATCAGGAACCCGGTCATCGTCCAGCCGCTGTCGGTCTTTTCCCAGAACGCGCCGCCGCTGGTGAAGAACGGTTTGATCGATTCAAACGGCGGCAGCTTGCCGGCTTGGATTGGATCCGGCTCTCCCTCTTCGCCGTTCTCCACGATCCGCCGCAACAGATTGGCGATCAACGAGTCGCTGTCCTTCAGCTCACCTTTGCGCAGCAATTCGTAACGTGCCCGCAACGCGATGCTGGGGTGGAAAACGCTGTCATAGGTCACCAGGTTTCCGACGTTCAGATCATCGATCGCAGCGACGATCGTTTGCGTGGCCTCGGTCGACGCCAGGCCATCGTTTTCGGCCCCCGAGCGGACACGTTTTCCCAGCTTGACCAGCAACTCGCTATGACTGGAAAACATCAGGTAATCCGCCCCGTCAGTCTGTGGTCCTTTGACGACGGCGATGGCCCAATGGTTCAACAGCGGTGCGGTGTCTTCGTCTTCGATGTCTTCGTCGAATCCCAGTGCGGCCAATTGGGCATCGATGTCGTCGCTATCGTTCTTGCCGCGTTCGACGCGCCAAACATCAAACTCGGGGACCTCCAGTTTGATCGCATCGGGTTCGACCTCCATCGCCTTTTGAACGACCTTGGCAACCACATCGGCGTTCTTGATCCGCAGCGCGACCAACATCCGATCCGACTCCGGTCCGGCCGGCATGGTGTTGTCGGTGATCAGGATCACCTCGTTTTCCAGGTTGGGCAAAAAGTCCTTGGCGATATCAATCTGCGGGCCTTCGGGGTCATCGCGGATCCCTTCGATCATCGGGCGAAACAGGTCTTCGCCCAGCGCGTCGTTGACCAACGACTCAGCCGCCCAGAAAGCTGATTCGAGCTCCCAGTTGAATCGAAAGAACGCTCCGGAGTCGTCGGTGGGCCACGCGGGGATCGGCAACCGGATCGCATTCTTGGCCTGCAACATGCGGGCGGCTTTGGTCAGCTTTCCCGGCGCCAGGACGATGCCCGAGTGCAGGATGTCGAACCGTTGGCCGGCGACCATGCCGACGCCGCCGACGGCTTCGATGACGCCGAATCCTTGACGTTCGAGCAACTCGATCACGTCCAAGTCGTCACGCCGATCGTATTCAAACACTTCGCGCAAGATCCGCCCCATCGCGAACGGCTCGGCATACCACTGCCAACACAGCGTCGCGCCCTGGTCGTCGGCTGATTCGATCGACTTGGACGATTCCGAGAGCACTTGTTGGTACGACGCGCGAGCGGAGAATGCCTTGGCCGGCGACTTGTTTGCCAACACGTCCAACGCATCCCGAATCACTCCGGCGCGATCGGCCGCGATGAAACGCTGGTCGTTCCAGGTCAACGCGATCTCTTCGATCTTCAACTGCCCCGGCTTCGGCTTGGTGCGGTACACACGGATCGTATCCTCACCGTACGTGAGATCCTTGCGCGTCGCCCCACCGGCCTTCAATTCGGCATCGATCTTTTCGGCCGCCGCATCCGCTTCCGCCTTTCGGCCCCGGATGTCGGCGATCACGCCCAACGCGTACGGACGACGCTTGTCATCGGGAAACGCCATCCACGCCACCACGACCTCCCCCGACGCGATCTCGTACAGATCATCGGGCTTCAATCCGATCTTACGGTCGAGCGAATCAAAGTAGGTTCGGGCGCGTTCGCGTTGATCATCCAGAAACGGTTGCATTTCGGCCGAGGCCAACAGCAAGCCGATCTGGGTCCGCTCCCAGGCGTCGCAAAACGTGGGCAGTTCCGGGATCCGCACGATCCCGGCGGTCGATTCGGGCAACACGTCCACCGCCGGAACATAACCGCCCGCCGGTGCCTGCTGCGGCGCCGCCGGTTCACTCTCGACAGCCGTTGTTGCTACCGCGGATTGCTCGGCAGTTCGGGCGGCGTCGGCCGCTTGCGCCTGCTGCACCGGCTGGGCAGCGATCGACAAATGGCCGAGGGACAAAAGGGCGAATCCACACAGGAATGCCGCCGACGATCGGATCAAATGAAGACCAATTCTCATAAAAATATCTTTCGGCAAACGCTGACACCTAGCTGCCATGATGTTCGGAAAAAAACCGCTGATTCGAAAAAACGCCAGGGAGTGGAAAAGCGCAAATCTGCTCAAATGCATGTTTGAACCCAGCGGCATGTGAATCTCGGGGGAGCGAGACTTACTCGCAACGAGTGGCGGCCGATCGAATCGACGAATTGTCACCCATCGCGAGCCCAGTATGTTATCGCACTCGATTTAACCACGAAACGCCTTCGATTCCGACGTCCCGAAACTGTTGAAATGACCCAATCCTCGTCCAATCCCGCCGAATCAACGTACCAAAACCCCCTGATCGAACGCTATTCGTCTCGAGAAATGGCAACGCTGTGGGGCCCGAATCGACGTTTCCAGACCTGGCGACGCCTCTGGATTGCCCTGGCCGAGAGTGAAAAAGAGCTCGGAATCGATATTTCTGACACGCAATTGGAGCAACTCCGTGCGTTTGAGTCCAATCTAAATCTAGACGTGGCCCGAGAATACGAGCGGATTCGACGCCACGACGTGATGGCCCACGTCGAAGCCTATGGGGACCAATGCCCCGATGCCAAAAAAATCATCCACCTGGGCGCCACCAGCTGCTTCATCACCGACAACGCCGACGTCATCTTGATCCGCGACGCGCTGCGGTTGGTCGCCCGGCGGCTGGCCGCCACCATCGACACGATGGCCAACTTCGCCGCCGAGTACCGCGACCTGCCCTGCCTGGGGTTCACCCACCTGCAACCGGCCCAGCCGACGACCATCGGCAAACGATGCTGTCTGTGGACCTATGACCTGGTCCTGGATCTGCACGAGATCGAACACCGGCTGGAAACTCTGTGCGCCCGCAGTGCCAAGGGGACCACCGGAACCCAAGCCAGTTTTCTGCAACTGTTCGGCGGCGACCACGACAAAGTCCGCCAGCTGGAACGCCGCATCGCCGAAAAAATCGGCTTCGACAAGACCTACGCCGTGACCGGGCAAACCTATCCCCGCAAAGTCGACGCCCAACTGCTCGACGCACTCAGCGGGATCGCACAAAGTCTGCACAAGACCGCCACCGACATCCGGCTGTTGGCCAACCGCAAGGAGATCGAAGAACCGATCGAAAAACATCAAATCGGTTCCTCGGCGATGCCCTACAAACGCAACCCGATGCGGAGCGAGCGGATCTGTGCGTTGACACGATTCGTGATGAGTCTGCAAAGCAGCCCGGCGATGACGGCCGCGACGCAGTGGATGGAACGCACGTTGGACGACAGCGCCAACCGCCGACTGGTGATCCCACAAGCCTTCCTGGCCATCGACGCCTCGTTGGTGCTGATGCAAAACATCGCCAGCGGTTTCGTCGTCTATCCGAAAACCATCGAGCACAACCTGGCCAAGGAACTGCCCTATATGGAAACGGAAAACATCATGATGCGGGCCGTTGAAGCCGGCGGCGATCGACAAGACCTGCACGAACGGATTCGCGTCCACAGCCGCGAAGTCGCCCAGCGCGTCAACGCCGAAGGCAAACCCAACGACATGATCGAGCGACTGAAGAACGACGACGCCTTCTCCGCCGTCTCCTTCGACACCGAAATCAACCCGCTGGACTTCGTCGGCCGCGCCCCCGAACAAGTCGACGAGTTCATCGCCCAAGAGATCCAGCCGATCCGCCAACGTTACGCCGATCAAGATTCGCTGAGCGTCGAAGTCACGGTGTAGCCGGCAACGATTGCAAATTGCAAATTGAACAGTGCAGATTGCGAAATGATTTGAGCGACGAGTCCCGGCAAATTTGAATTTTGCAATGAGCAGTTTGCATTTTGCATTTTGCAATCGAGGGATCCAGCAGAATCGCTGAACGCCCCGAACCTCCCCAAGGTTCCAAGTTCCATTGATTTTCGCCAACCCACCCCCAGGCGGAGCCCGGGTACGAGTCACCCAAGCCTATTCATCTCAGCTGCCCGCGCTGATCGGGCGGAACGTCGCGCGGCGACTCGATTCGGCCTTTTTCCAGGTGTTGACGACACGGTCGTATAGCACCCGCTGGGAACGCAGCGGCGGTTCGTCGCCGCGGTCCTTTTGACGGTACTCGCCGTCGGGCATCATCTGCCAGCAATTGGTGTTGTCCTGAAAATAGGTTTCCAACACTTCCTTCAACCGATCACAGCACTTGCGGTCGGCCACGGGCACCAGTAGCTCGACGCGCCGATCCAGGTTGCGGGTCATCCAGTCCGCGCTGCCGATCAACAATTTTTCGTCGCCGTCCTGATGGAAGCAAAAGATCCGTGCGTGTTCCAAGAATCGATCGATAATCGAAATCACTTCGATCGAATCGCTCAGCCCTTTCACACCGGGCCGCAAGCAACACTGGCCACGCACGTTCAACCGGATCTTTACCCCTGCCCGACTGGCGCGATAAAGCGCGTCGATCACCTCGGGGTCGACCAAGGCATTCAGCTTGGCGGTGATCTGCCCGCGTCCGCCTTGCAGACTGCGCTGCGTTTCCTCTTCGATCAGATCCAAAAACCGGCGTCGCATCGTCGTCGGTGCTGCGGCGAGCTCTTCCAGCGCCCGGGGCTGGCTGGCGCCGGTGATCGCATTGAAGAAGTTCGTCGCGTCGCGGCCCAACACTTCGTCACAGGTCAACAGCGAGATGTCGCTGTACAGTTTGGCCGTGGCTTCGTTGTAATTGCCGGTGCCGAAGTGCATGTAGCGGACGATGCCTTGCGGTTCGCGTCGTACGATGATGCACACCTTGGCGTGTGTTTTCAGTCCGTGGATTCCGTAGATGACTTGAACCCCGGCGCGTTCCATTTCCTTGGCCCACTCGATGTTCCGCGCCTCATCGAACCGAGCCTTCAACTCCACGATCGCCGTGACGTACTTGCCACGTTCGGCGGCGCGTTCCAATGCCGCAACGACGGGACTGTTCTTGCTGGTCCGGTACAACACCTGTTTGATCGCCAGCACGTCCGGATCGGCAGCGGCCTCCTCGATCAGCCGGACGACGGAATCGAACCGATCGTAGGGATGCACCAACAACAGGTCGCCCGCGGCGATCGTCGCAAACATCGGCTCTTCGGGATCGATCCGCGGGTGCGGCTTGGCCGGCCAAACCTCGTCGCGGTGTTGATCGAACCCCTCCTCGCCGTGCAGCGCGAACAGGAAACTCAGATCGATCGGTCCGTCGATGGGATACAAGTCTTCGGCGTGCAGTTGATGGACTTTCTGCAAAAACTCCACCGCCTCCTCGCTGGCCGACGCACCGTACTCCAGTCGAACGGGCCTGGCGTAGCGGCGGTTCTCCAGGATTTCCTCCATCCCGCCCAACAGGTCGCTGGCGGCGTCTTCACGGAATTCGATGTCGGCGTTGCGTGTCAGCCGGAACGGGACACACTCGACGACCTCGCGGCCGGGGAAGAATTCATTGACGAAATGTGCCGTCAAGCGTTCCAGCAACACATACCCGTGGCGTTTGTCGCCGGAGATCGGCAACACGCGTGGCAGCGATCGGCCCATCGGAATCAGTGCATACTCCGACGTTTGCTCCGCCGGCGAATCGTCGTCCGAATCGGAACCGCCACTGGCCTTCCCCAATCGCGTCTCCGGATCCAGTTTCAGGCGGACGAACAGGTGCAGGCCCAGACCTTGCAACAGCGGAAAGCTGTCCGCCGAAACCGCTTGGGGCGACAGCACGGGAAAGACGTCGCGCCAGAAGCGGGCGGTCGCGGCGACGTGCTCGGACTCACTGGCTTGCGTCAAATCGACTTGCGCGATCCCCGCCGCCTCCAATTTCGGCTGCACTTCGTCCCGCAGCAACTGGTACTGCCGCGACACGATCTCGTGCCCCTTTTTGGCGACCGCCTGCAATTGTTCCAATGCCACCATCCCGGCGGGATCCCGTTGGGTGGGATTGCGTTGGTGCAGGATTTTCAGTCCCCCGACGCGGACCATCATGAATTCGTCCAAGTTGGAACTGGTGATGGCCAGAAACTTGGCGCGTTCGAGAATCGGCAACGTGCCGTCGGCCGCCTGGGCCAGGACGCGTTGGTTGAACGCCAGCCAACTCAGTTCGCGGTTGAGAAACCGATCCTCCGGCAGCGGACGATCCATCCGAGCCTGACGTGCCGAGAGCTTCGATCCCTGCTTCTTTTTCTTTGCGGTTTTCGCCACTCGTTTCCCCGTGTCCATCGATGCATGATTGCTGACCTGAACGTCTCCCACCACAGAATACGCGATCGGAGGATCATCAGAAATCACCCGAGTCGAAAACGCGTGCGGGAGCGACGATCAGCGCACCGTCGGACGCAACGACAGCCGAATCACAGCGTCACGACCTCCGTTGACGGCCATCGCTGTGATCGGCTATCCCACATCGATAGCGATCCGACGGCACCCGGTTTCCCGACTTTTTTACCCGCACGATGATCTACTTTCTGACGACCAAACGGCACAACTACACGATCCGCAAGTGCTTGGCATCGTGTGGTGCGGCACTGGCTGATTCGGTGCGTCCACGATGCTACGGAAAACTTTTCCTGCAAAAGCGATATGCCCCGGGCACCTATGTTTTTTCCGACCTGGAACGGCTGGATGCCACGTCCCGCAAGCGGGCCTCGATCATCCGACAGCGGATGCTTGGTGACGATCGCTTTCGCGTCCTCAATTCACCCGCCGACACGCGGCTGCGGTTTGACCTGCTCAAAACTCTCGTGAATCGATCCGTCAACGATTTTGACGTGCATCGCTTAGCCGATCGTCCACGTCCGGCACGCTTTCCGGTCTTTATTCGTGGCGAAGACGACCACAAGGGACCGCTGTCGCCGCTGCTGCACGACCAATCCCAACTGGACCGCTGGGGAACTCAATTCGAAAATGCGACCGGCGGACGACGCGACAAACTCGTCGTCGAGTTCCTGGACGTCTCCGACCGAGACGGTGTTTTCCGCAAATACGCTGCCTTCAAGATCGGAGATCGCATCATTCCGCGGCACCTGTTCTTTGCCAAAGACTGGTGTGTGAAGTCTTGGGAATGTTTGGATGAACCTTACCTGGCCGAAGAATGGGACTACCTGTGCCAAAATCCCCATCACGATGAATTGTGTGCGATTTTTCGGATGGCCCGAATCGATTTCGGCAGAATCGACTACGGCGTGCGAGAGGGGAAACTTCAGGTGTGGGAAATCAACACCAACCCGATGCTTCCGGTCGACTACGGCGGCGGCGGAACGGCACGGGATCGGGTGCACCAGCGGTTTGATGCCCAATTCATCGACGCGATGCGCGCGATCGATGATTGCCACGGCCATTCTGCCATGCCAGCGGATCGAATCATTCCGCTATGGCGCGCCGCCGAGATCCCGGCACGAGCCATCTATCGGAAGCTGCGCCGCGGGAAACGAAAGCGGGTCGCCTGAGGCCAGAGGTCAAATCAAGATCGCCATCGCCGAAGCGAAATCAACGACTTGCTCGAAGTGATCTTTGACGACTTGCTCCGTGCGTCGGTTGACGTCGTATTGGCAGATGTGGCTGGTCAATTCGTCTTTGGCACGTATCGCTTGACCGGTGTCGTTGAGGCTGAACCCAAATCCCGCTTGTGGATCAAAATGAACCATCGGCGTGTCGTCATCAATGCCAAGGGACTTTGCAACGACCAGACCGCGCCGCAATGACTCGCCGACCGCTTCGCAGATGACGCGCCCCTTGGTGGTGAAGTTTCCCCAGCAAAGCAATTGCGCAAGTGTGGTTTGCAACTGAAACCCTAGTTTTGCGACACGTGATTTCGCATACGCCTGATCGATCCCGGTCAACTGGCCCGATTCAAGGGCGGCAATCCAAAACCCATGCACTCGCTGAAACACGAACGCGGCGTGGAACAGCCCATAGATCGGTCTCGGATCCTCACGCCAGGGGGAGTAGAACGTCGTCGGGCGAGCCTGATCGGAATCGTCGCTGAGGAACGCAAACTTTTCCTCCAGTGCGAACAAACGATTATGATAAAACTCGTGAATCAAATCGTCCGCCAGCATCATCGCGTTTCCCGCTGCCGTAAAGATCGATGCACCGGGAAGACGTGAGCAACTGGTGTTAAAGACGCCGCCGGCGCCGGATGGTTTGAATGCGATCACACGCATGTAGCTCCCGATTTGGCGATACGTTTCAGGGTCAAAGGCACGGATCAATTCGAGAGTGTGCTCTAAAACCGGTACAACGTTAGATTGGTCTTCGACCGACGCCGAGGCAACCGAACGAATATCTTTAAGACCGGGCACGTTGAACGCATGAGGCTGCAACGTGATGGCACCGTCTCCGCAGACGACCCGGGGGGCAACATGAAGCGTCGTTTCCCCGGTCGTCGATAGGGACCGCTCCCCCATCGGACACTTCACGTGGTCACCATCGACGAGCAAGCCCAACGCGCCGTCGGCGTGCACACCGCACAATTGGACCTGGCGTGCCGGATTCGAAATCGAATAGTCCGTTCCTGGCAAGACATCGGGGGTGTGGAGCGGTGTCGGGCTGAACGAAACCGCCTCTTCGCGGTGCAACGCCAGCGCCGCGACAAACAAGTTGAATTGGTTCAAGTGGTACGCCAAGCCGACGTCGGAATCGGCGATCCGAAGCCCTTGCAGATACTCCGCGGTTCCGTTGGAAATCGTCGCTCCCCGATGAACCGCTGCCACCAAATCGAACGCGACCCGCGCCCAGTGATAGGCTCGCGGATGACAAAAGACTTCCTCAAAGGGATTCTTTGCCGCCTGTTCGCACCAATCCAGCAAGTGCAAAAACTCCACCTCACGATCGGTTCGCTCGGCAGCGCTTTCGAACAACTTTCTCAGCGCCATCAGCACGCCCACCGTCTTCTCGTGCTTCCACCGCAGCACGGACTCATCGTTCCATAGCAGCCCGCTGACGGCTTCGGATTCGGTTTGAACAGCCATGGTCGGTTCGCTCGCTTCCCTGCCCTTCTCTGCAACAACACTGCGTTCTCGCGCGACAACGTGCGACGCGAGATCGCTCAATCAAAATCGAACCTTGGTGGTCCGTCCGCAGCTTGGATGTCCGGGTAGTGGACGAGGCGACGAGTCCTTTCGGATTGCCGGCGGTAAGGACTCCTCGCGTCGTCCACTACCGTTTACCCGGGTTCGCGGCGTGCTTTAGTTTTCGATGCTCGCTGCGTTTCCGGTATTCCCTTTTCCGGTGCCCGATGCGGAGAAATCCTGTGGGAAGGTTTTGCTTCCGTTCCGCTCAGTCGCCGGTTTGTCGAGCGCTTCAAAGATTTGGTCGACTTGGTTTTGTGTATCGACACTGTTGCGGATGTCTTCGCGATCCATTCCCTTTTCCATGGAACTATTCTCCTGCCGATGGAAAATAAACCATGCCGACGCCTCGGCACGAGCGTCGACACGAACGAGATCCCCGAAATGAGGTGCGGTTTGGCCGCTCGGCCAACTTGTCACGACGGGAACTCATTGCGTGGCAATCTGAATCCCCCCCTTAAACCGAATCGCCGCAAGACTGTAAAGAGCAATTTGCGCACGCCTGTCCGCTTGACCGGCGAGAGCAGCTTTGGCAAGGCATCGCCCGCGTGGTTGAATTGCCCGCGTGGTTGAATTGCCGAGCGGGAACGATGCGGACCGACGTGGAGGCGTCAGTTCGACGACGCCTGCGCGACGGTGCCGGCGACGACTTCATCATCGGCCAGCGCCGCGGGTTCCTCCGCGAATTCGACGTCGGTCGGTTGGCCTTCGGTGCCCAACAGAATCCGAAATGCCTTGGGATAAAAATCCTTGCCATAGGTCATCTCGCCGCCCTGGTGTCCGACCGCCCCGACCATGCCCGCGACGACCAGTAAACCGACTTTCCAGGTCCGTTCCAACTTGATGTTCTTCGTGGCCAAAGCTCGCAGCGCGATCAGCGCCAACACCACCGAGGTGACCGTCACGATCACGCCGCTCCAACGATGCCAGAACACTTCGCTGTCCATGTCGACCTTGGTCCACGAACCGTAGCCTTTCTCCATCGCGAACGACCATCCCATCGCGGTCGATGCGATCGCCATCAACGCCCCCAACAACAGACACGCCAACGGGACCTGCTGGCCCAAGCTGGGCCATTTCCAACCCAACACGACGAACATTGCCCCGAACAACAACAGCGCGATCGGGAAATGGACGGTGGCCGGATGCAAGAACCCTTGGAACGCCCAGACGCGATCCAGCAGTGACTTGGGCGCCACGACCACCGGTTCGGCCGCCGCTTCCTCGGCCCCCTGCTCTGACACAGGGTCGACCACCGCGTCCTCGGGCCAGTGAGCGCCTTCATCGATCCAAACCCGAACCACCGCCAACTCTTGCGGTGACAGCGGGCCGCCTTTGGACGGAGGCGGCATCAGCATGTCGGGATCATCCGACAGCATGTAGTCGGCCAACACCGTGCTGTACTCGGCGTCCTCGGGTTCGACGTACGACAAAAACGTCTCGGCGTCGTCGACACGAAAGTCGCCCTTGGCTTCCTGCTCGTTGTGACACTCCAAACAACGCACCCGCAGAATGGGAACGACGTCGCGTTGGAAATCGACGATCCGCCCCTCGTCATCCACGGCGGTTCGCTCCTGGGCCTTCAGTGACGCCCCGCTGACCAAGATTGCCACCGTGCACGCGGCGAGAACAAAGCGGTACGGGCAACGCAAGAAAATGGACATCGCGTGAGTTTCTCCAAAACGAGAACGGCACCGAACGCCTGGGCAATCGTCAGAACAGCCGCGTCCTGATCGCAGCTCGCGATACAAGCGGGCGTTCAATTTCCGACGGCTTGAGGATACAGCGGCGAAACAGTGGTCGTTGCCTGATAAAACGGCTGGTGGGGGGGAAGGTGGGACCGGCCGGGCCGACCGGTGCGTCCAATGGTGCCGGGTGCGACAATGTTGAACACCCCACCATTATGACAGATCGAGGCCCCAGTTCAATCACAAGTTGCGGATCAACGAAATGCGTCCGAAAGTCAATCAGACCGTCAATCCGCTGAAGGCGCTGCCGATGCCGAGTGACTGGATCTCCTTTTTGACGGCAGCTTTGTCGGGATTTTCCAGCGTTTCGACCACTTCGTCGGCCAGCAATTGGGCGAACGCGGCTTTGGCTTCTAATTTCAACTGCTGCAGTTTGACCTGGTCCAATTTCACCGCGCAGGCCTTTTCGACCTCGGCGGCGATTTCATCCAAGCTGGCTTTGGGATGGATCGTGCTGGTCCACAGCACGCTGTACAACGGTCGGCTGGGGTCTTGGTGCTGCATCCGTTCCAACGCCCGCCACGCCCGTTCGAGCAAGCAATCTCGCCACATCACCAGCCATCCCTTGGGATCCAGGGTCACCCCCGAGTCGTTTTGCTGGTCCGCCGACGTCTCCCCGCGTTCGGTCAGCCGGGCCTTGGCACAGGATTTGACCGCCCGCGCCAGAAAGTCTCTCAATCGCCCCTTGCGGTGTTCGCCGAATCCGGCCGAAACCAAGTGGGTCAGCAAAATCCGCAGCGCCTGGTCCGCCTCCTCGGTCGACCCCATCACGGCGGTCAACTGTTTTCGCATCGGTGACAAGTAGCGCAACACAAACCCCGCCGCACTCTCGGCTTCGGTCCACGAATGCGACGACCGAACCAAGTTGACCGAGGAACGTGTTCTGCCGGAAGAAGAGATCTGAGTCGACATGGGGCCTAGTATAACATTCCGCCACCATAAACGAAGCACTTTGCGAGAATTCGTACCGTTGGGGGAGTGCGGCATCACCGATCCACCGCCATCACACCTTGCCAGCGACGCCCATCGCACGCATCCTTTGCATCATCTCATCACTTTCTGCCCCGCCAAAGGGAATCTGCCGTGCCTCGAACGCTTGTCACCGACCTGTCCGACGGCCAATCTCTCGACCAGCCCTTTCGCTTGGCCGACAAACAAATCCGCGTCAATCGCCAAGGCGGCAAGTACCTGCTGCTGAAGTTGGCCGACCGCAGCGGTACGATCGTCGCGATGATGTGGAACGCCGACGATTCGGACTACGAAGAGATCCACCGCGGCGGCTATGTGCATTGCGTCGGCCGCACCCAAGTCCACCAGGGTGCGTTGCAAATCATCCTGACCGCGATCGACGACTTGGCCGACACCGAGGTCGACCCCGGCGACTTTGACCAGTTCGATGCCGCCGCATCCGACAAAGCCATGGCGACCCTCCGCGAGCTGGTCGGCAACCTGCGCAACGTTCACCTACGCGGACTCGGAAACACGTTCCTGGCCGACGACGACTTTGTCGCCCGACTCCGCCTGGCCACCGCAGCGGTTTCCAACCACCACGCCTACCCCGGCGGGCTGCTGCGGCACACCGTGGACTTGATGGAAATCTGTCAGTTCCTGGGTCCCCGATACCCCGGCGTGGACACCGAACTGTTGATGTTCGGCGCCTTCCTGCATGACCTGGGCAAGATCGAAGAGATCTCCGCCAGCGGCGAACTCAGCTACACCGACCGCGGCCAACTGGTCGGGCACGTCGTGATCGGCGTGCAAATGCTGGGCGATGCGATCAGCCGTTACGAAGACGACGCCGAGGCGACGTTCCCCGACGAGCTGCGTTTGCAACTGGAACACCTGATCGTTTCCCACCACGGCCAACTGGAATTCGGCAGCCCACGCCTGCCGGCCACCCTGGAAGCGATCGCGTTGCATCACATCGACAACCTGGACGCCAAAATCACTTCCTTTACCAGCCTGATCGAATCGGACATGACCAACAGCGAACACTGGACGGTCTACCATCCGTCGATCGGGCGCAAGCTGTGGAAAAAGCAGTGACCGAAAAACGCCCCCCCGCTGTCGTCCTGCTCTCCGGCGGACTCGACAGCGCCACCTGCATGGCGATCGCCCGCGAGCAAAACTATGCCATCCATGCGCTCAGCTTTCGCTACGGCCAACGTCACGAATACGAACTCGATCGCGCCGTCGCCCTGGCAAAACACTTCGATGCCGTCGCACACCGAATCGTCGAAATCAATCTGTCCCAGTTCGGCGGTTCGGCGTTGACCGATCAGTCGATCGTCGTTCCCAAATCCGACTCGGTCGAACAAATCGGCGACGCGATTCCGGTGACCTATGTCCCGGCGCGGAACACCGTGTTTCTGTCCCTGGCGTTGGCCTTGGCCGAAACCATCGGCTCGGTCGATCTGTTCATCGGCGTCAACTCACTCGATTACAGCGGCTATCCCGATTGCCGACCGGAGTACATCGCCGCGTTCGAAGCGATGGCCAACCTGGCGACCCAAAGCGGCACCAGCGGCCGAAAACTGACGATCCACACGCCGCTGATCGATCTGACCAAAGCCGAAATCATTCAAACCGGACTCCGGCTGGACGTCGACTATTCGATGACCCTGTCCTGCTATGATCCCGGCCCCGGCGGAAAACCCTGCGGCCACTGCGACGCCTGCCTGCTGCGGCAAAAGGGTTTCAACGAAAACAACCTGCAAGACCCCGCCGGGTGAGAGGTCGTGCGTCTTTTAACTTCCTCTCTATCAGACGTTCACGCCTTCACCCTTCCTCTGGGAGGGTCGAAGGGGAGTGAGCGACAACGCGGGGAGGGCTTGCCGAGGTTCGGAGGCACTCAAACACCACCAATCGCCCCTCCCCTCGCTTCGCTCGCCCCTCCCTGCCAGGGAGGGTTAAATCCCAAGAGCCGAACAACCTCGAAAGGCAAAAGCACGACGTCGCACCCTCTCACTGGAACGTCTTCGGCTGCTTCACCGGCACCAGCTCCCACCGTTCTTGCCGCGACGTTTCTCGGGGTCCAAAACTCAGACGCTGCAACAAATCGACGGGGATCCGGCAGTCCCCGAATGATTGATGGGCCCCCTGCAAGACGTACCCGTCAAAGGTTGCCGTCTGCAGCCCCAACCGCGCCCCGTCGCGGGTGGTGATCACGTAACGACACGACGGCGTTTCCTTCTCCGCGCCGTTCTCCGCTTGCCCCAACCAAATCACCGCCGCCACGCCGGTACGATCGATCCGACGGGTTCGGTCACGGACTTCGATCCGCACGTCCTGTTGGTCCAGCGACAACAACCGGCCTCGCAGCGCATCGCCGTCCGGAGACACCAACAAATGCGTCGGCGGCGAATCAACCATTCGCCTGGGCAGGCTCGTGAGCCACGGCAAATCCGTCGGTTCCACCTTCACCGCCGGCCCCGTTTCGACGCGACTGACATCCACCAGCGGCACTCGGATTTCGTTACACACCACACTTCGAAATCGGACCCCATCGCTTTGAATCGAGATCAACTCGCCGGGCAGCTGATCTCCGCCGACAAGCGTCAATAGTCCGTGGTCACGTTCCGACGCCGATTCGACATCCGCGTTCACATCAGAGGGCGATGCAAAGAGAATCGTGACACCGTCGTCTGCCGTGATTGGGACATCGTTTTCGGCCAACGCCGCCCGCCACCCGAATGTCGTCCCGGTGCCCGATCCGTCCAACAGCCGCCCCCACAACCGAATCCCATCGGCCCGCAACTCGGACGCATCACCGGCCGGCGCGGTGTCGTCGTCGGCGCGTCCGACACAGCGCACCACCGACGGCGGTGCAACGACCAAACGGACGCCCGTCGAATCACGCAACACGATCGCCCCGGCGGTGTCGCGTCCTTGGACCTCGCCCCGCAATCGGCAACCATCACGCAAAACCAATTCACACCCGACCGCCGCAACGGTCTCCCCACCGAACTCCACCCAAGCAAGATCCTGGATCGGATACCAAGCGTCACCGACACGAATCCGATCAGCGTCCCCTTGCCGGGCGACTTGCTCGACGATCGATCCATCATGCAGCAACGTGTATCGATCTGGCAGCAAACGCGACTCGGGAACGCGGCCGTCCCACTGCAACAATTCCAACTGAGTCACCTGGACCGGAGCGCCACGGTTGATCAAGGTCAACTCGCGACGCAACACGGGTTGGTCATCGACCAGCGACACCTCGCCACGTTTGACGCCCTCGTGATAAGCCAGCAAGCGACCCGATGTTTGGTCGGCATACAGGTCCAGCGTCAACCGATCGATCGCATCGGTCAGGTCAAACACCGCGGCATCGGAAACACTGGCATTGCTGCGGACCAACGAGACGCTGTTGTCGAACCACTCGATGCGGGTGACCAGTGTTTCGGTCGGCAATCGTGAAAGCGATCCACCGCGTCGATCGATCCGACCACCACCCTGCCCTGCCCCGCCGGTCGAACGATCACCGAGGATCAATTCAAAATCAGGCGTCCCCTGACACGTCACATCGATTCGAATTCGAAATCGATCGGGCAGATCCAGATCGGCAACCGTCGCCGTCTGGGCGGTCGCCCCGAACAAACCTTGGTCGTTAAATTCCCAACCGGCTTCGCGGCGATACCGAAACCGTGAATCGGCGAGCGAAGCAATCGGGCGCGGCATCTTGTTGACGTCCATGATGCGGACCACGCGTTCGCTTCCGAACGACACACGACCGACAGACTCGGTTTCAAGTGTGATCACGTCGTCTTGCCAGGTAACCACCTCTCCGACATACCGACTGCGGTCGTTCAATTCGAAGGCAACCCTCGTTGCCCCTGCATCGTCGGTGGAATCGGCTGCGACGTCGGGTTCGGCGGACGGACGACGAGCTTCCAACAGATGATCGGTCGACACGACGATCGGCTGGGTGAACCGCGGGTTGTTGATCTGGACCGTCCCCTCCGCCTCTGCCGCCGACAGGGTGCCTTCGACCGTGCTCCCGTCCGCCATCAAAAAACGCATCGTCGGTTCGTCGGCGCGACAGAGAACGGCACAGCAAATCGAGAGTAAAGCGATGATGCCGACGGATCGTTGTCGCGGCCGGGCAAAGCTCCATCGCTCCCAAGCCGGATGGCTCAAACCGGCGGGCGCAGCCTCTTGCAGTTTATCGTTCATAGATCGGTAGAAATCGGTAGTTCAATGCGATCGCCAGCAGGGACATCGAGGTGCTATTGGTCACTCCGAGGTCCCCGTCAAAACTTCCGTCAGGCTTTTGTTCGCGTTTGAGTTGTTGCACCAGTCGATCGTTCCACTGTTTCCAGACCGCGACGTCGGATTGAAAGTAGGCCTGGGCTTGATAGTAGCGTGCGTATTCGGGCCAGGTCGGTTGGGCATCGCGATTGCCGACGATGTACCGCAGTGTCGATTGATAGGCCGGCACATCCTTTCGTCGGGCGATGGCGAGCACCAGGTTGACGATGCTGCTGCGGGCGACCGACTCGCCGCCGCCTTCGCTGGCGCTGGCATAGCCGACCGTGCCGTCCTGGGCGGTCATGCTGACGAAGTAGTCGATGGCTTTGTCGATCGATTCATCCGGCACCTCGATCCCCGCGTTGCGAGCCGCCAACAATCCCATCACGACGGCGCCGGAGACGGACGTGTCGGCGTCGCTGGCATTGGGTGCGTACCGCCATCCGCCCCTGCGATTGTTCTTTTGTGCCGTCAACGCCGCGCGAACCGCCAACTCGGTCGCCTCGGCCAGACTGCGCCGGGCGTCCGATTCGTCGGCCGCATACAGGTCCGAATCGTCCACCACCCCATAGGCCTCGCACAAGGCCAACATGCCGAATCCGTGGTGGTACATGCTGGGCGAAATGTACCCGGTCACCGCCGACTGGCCGGCGATGATGTGCCGCAACCCTTTGCGGATCACGTCGCGATGGGGACCAAAGTTGGGGTCTTCACCGGACGCCAAGAACGCCAACACGGCCAACCCCGTCGTTCCCGGCCCGGTGCCCTCCCCCGCCGGCCACGTGCCCCGTTCATTTTGAGTCTGACGCAAAAAGCCCAACCCCTTGGCATAGATCTCATGCACGTCCCGCGAAACCGTCTCGCCGATGTTGGCCGACGATGAATCCACCGCCGTCACCGCAGGTGTCTGGGCGTTGGCGGAATTCGCCAGCAACACCGTCGCTGCGCAAACCAGACACCGCAAGGCTCGCAACGTAGCTACGCTCGCCAGAGCGTGGAAAGCTCGGGGGATCCACCTTCTGGCGAAGGTAGCTACGTTTGCCAGGCATTGGGGTCTACACAAGTCGGCGAGGCATCGAAGACAGGGCCCCCTCATCCCCAGCCCTTCTCCCCCGCAAAGCCGGGGGAGAAGGGAGCCATGGTGCTTTGTGTCGCATCCGTCCTCTGGTCGCAATGAATCGCGGGTCGGTCGTCCCCGCAGGTTGCTTGCTCGCGTCCGAACCATCCAACCGCTCATTGTCCCGCCTCCCCGTTCGCCGCACTGCGGCGTTGTTCCAAGCGGTCGAAATACAGATCCAATCCTGCCCGCCAGCGTTCGGGGACTTCGCGGCGGTCGCGTCCGAGTGACAACGCAGTTTTCGTTTGGCGCGTGACGGCGAGTTGATTCAGCCCTTCGCCCAGCAGCGCGATCGCCGCCTGATCGGTCTCACCGCCCTGCCCTCCCCCGGCGCTTCCTCCGCCACCGCCGCCGCCTTCGGGGCTGACCTTGTTGCTCCGCAGCAACAATTCGATCGCCTCGGTTTGCGCCGCCACGGCGACCGGACCGGTTTCCGGCGTGACCAACGTCTTCGATGCGTCGGCCATCGCGGCACTGGCCAACGACAACACCTCGATCTCTTCACCAAAATTCAACGCCCCGTCGGGCAGTGCTTCGATCGTGTCCACGACGGCATCCAATCGGTCACGCACCACATCCTGTGATTCACTCAATCGAATCGCTTCGCTGACATAATCCGCCCGCGCCATCGCCTCGCGTCCCTGCTCGGCGACCCGAGTCTGTTCGCGCAAGGTCACTTCGGCCTGCAAGACCCGCAACACTTCCACAACCAATGCCGGCGAGAGTGACTTTTTGTTTTGCGGTCCCGATTCGGCTTGCTCCGATCCCGGGTCCACCAGGTCGTCAGCCCAGCGGTCCAAGTTGTCCGCCCAGAATTCGGCCACGCTGATCGAAACGCCAGGCCGCCGCACGACACGGTCTTTTAGCGCATACAATTGTTCCAACACCCGCGCCTCGTTCATCTCATCCAACACCGATTGAAAGTGCTTGATCTCGCGTCGCTCGCAAAACGCTTCCAAGTCGTCCAGCACCGTTCGGACCCGCGACGCAGATTCAATTGCGTCGGCAACGACCGATTCCGAACGATCGCCGTTGGCTTCGGCAGAGCCGCCAAAGGTGGATTCGATTCCGCGCCCCAACTGCATCGCGATCCGTTCTTGCAACCGGCTGACCGACTTCAAGCGTTTGACCAGCGTGCTGCCTTCCATGTTTCCCATCAACTCCTTCAACTCTTCGGCGACCGCATCAAACTCCGCGACCAGATCGGTTTGATCTTCGATCGCGATCTGCAACGCGTCTTCCTCGGCGTCCTCGGTTTCCTTTTCTTCCGACCGCTTGGAAGTGTCGATGATCGTCGTCCCCGCCAATCCGATTTGCGGTGTGGATTCTTCGTCACCGTTCTGTGAGGACTCCTCCGCCGTTTTGTCACCCGTCGGTTCGTCCAGCGTCCCCTGTGAACTTTCCTGACCGGCCAGTTCCGCGAACTTGGAATCTTCGTCGTCCTGCTTGGAAGCTTTTTCCAGCAGCTCGGCGACACGAGGCATCCGCTGGTCGGACAAGTCCTGCAGTGTCTTGATCGTCGCGGCGAGTTTTTCGACATAGTCCACCGCGACTTCCTCGTTGCCGGCCGCTTGCCGCAATAGCGTTTCCCCCTCGGTGGTCAGCGATTCCAATTGGCGACCGTTGAAGGCTTCGGCCCGGGCCTGTTCGGCCACCGCGGCACGCCACTGGTCATCACGCTCGGCGGCGGCGACCTGAGCCAGTTCGCGGTTGCGTGAGAACAGATTCAGTTCTCGATCGCGAACATCCATCGCCGATTGACGCCAACGCGCGAATTGTCCGGCGATCCAAACGGCATGCTCGTCGGCGGTCAGAACATTGATCGCGACCGGATCGGAATACACACGTTCGCGCCCCGGAAAATCGTCTTCGGCCCAAAATCGCACACGGACTTCGCCCGGCGGGGCGTCCAGTGACGTCGCCTGAAACACAGCCGCAAAGGAACCGGAATCGTCGCCGGATCCCAAGACCCGTTCTCCCGAGTCGGCATCGTCGTCGCCAGAGTCGCTGACCCATTGCATGCCGACCCGACGAATCCCAAAGTCATCGCGTGCGGTCACGGTGAACTGCAACGCTTGGCTGTCCAGCACGCGTGGCGGAATCCCATCGTTGTCGACCATCAACGTCGGACGCTGATCCGCAACGCGCTCTGCCGCGACCACCATCGGCTCGCCCGCCGTCAGCCCGTCTTGATCGGTCCAGTCCAACCGGATGTTTTCAGCGCTGGCCCCGAATTCCGCGATGAACCGGTTTTCCTGGACCTCCACCGACACCCCGTCGACCGACGCGGACGCCAGGGCCGACGAGACGGTCAAATGAAGCGTCGCCGCGGCACCCTCGACGATTCGGATCACACCGTCACTATATTCGGTCTGCACCGTCCCCCCGTCGCTGCGGTGGGAAAGATAATCCGGCAACCGAACCGTCGCGACGACGTCCGTCAATTCAGGCCGCAGCTTGGGGACCAAGCGGACTTGCCCCCTGGCATCCCCGATCCTCAGCTCGGCCGACACCGGCTCGAACAATCGCGGAAGCAAGAATGCATAGCGCGGCGTGACGGAATCGTCGGAGTGAATCAACCGGGCCATGACTGGCCGGTCACCGATCCAAAGCGTCGCGTCACCCGGAACCCAACGGCTGTCGGGATCCAATGCCACCGTCCAATCCGACGGCTCGTCGCGCGGCACGATCTTTTCTTCCGGCAGCGGTGGCAATCTCACGAACGTCAACCGCTGGATCGTCGCCAATGGCGCACCCAATCGCGACGCCGTGTTCCAGACCAACGCGGGAGCAAACGCAAGTACCAAGACGGCAGGCGCAAGCAGCGCCATCAATCCGCGAACCATCACGCCCGCACGTGACTCGGGTAACGCCTGATGAAAGTCTTTCGCTGCGGCTTCATCGGCCACCTGCTCGAGCGCCGCGACGCACAACGTCACCGAACGAGCCTGCTCCGATTCACAATCCGCCAACTCCAATGCACCGACCAAGTGATCGCCGTACACGGGGTCCCGTCGCCGAATCACAGCCGCAACTCCCAGCGGTGATCGACAATCCCAGACCGCCCGCCACAGACTCACCAATGCGATCCCAAACGCAGTGACAATCACGGCCAGCAAGATCAATCGAATCGCCGGCGGTGTCTCGATGAATCGATCGACAACCAGCAACACCCAGAACACCAGCGTGGCGATCAGGAAACATCGGAACGCGTGGTCCCGAGTAACCTGCCACAACAGCGCTCGCCGAAACGCAGCCAGCTTGCCGAGCAAACGCTCGGGGATCGCGATGTGATGCGGCTGGGGGTGGGACATGGGAGTTGGGAGTTGGGAGTTGGGAGTTGGGAGCTGGGAGTTGGGAGTTGGGAGTAAGAAGAACTGAAAACTGAAAACGGACGCCTGACGACTGACGACTTAACTCTCAAACCGCTCCGGCCCATTTCCTGGCGATCCAAAACAGGGTCAACCCGGCGATCATCGCGGACAACACGGCGGGATGATTCCACCACTGGATCCGGCGAGTCGTCGAGGGGTCCGGTGGCAGACGGTTGAGTCGGTCGACGAGTTTTGGGATTTGGTTGGACGTGAACGTTTGGCCGCGGCCGACCCGGGCGACTTCACGCATTATATCCCAGCGTGCCGGTCGCCCCAGTTGCTCCCCTGCCCTGCCCCCGACCGCGATCCGGGCGGTGACGGTGGACGCTTCGCTGGGGTGACGGAGTGTGGCGGTGTAGACGCCGGACTGGTCCACCTGGGTCTGCGCGACGAACACACCCCACTGCGAATCCTGTCGTTCCAGCTTGACCGATTCGCTGCCGCCGGCCGGCGAAACCAATTCGACGGTCGCCACGTCGGCTTGCGACGGCGCGCCGTTGCTGGTCATCACGCTGGCCCGCAACGTCACGGTTTCGCCAAGCTGTGGCTGGTCGGGTCGATACGACAGCCGCATCGTTTGGCCAACCGCCATGTTGCGTTGATATGCCATCCAACGGATCACTTGGCCCCAGAACCGATAGTGATACTTGTCTTCGACTCCCATCCGCCAACGCCACGCGGCATCGCTGCCCATGAACAAGACCTTGCCGGCGCCGGCCGGTCGCGTGACCAACAACGGCACACGTCCGTATTGATTGCTCGATTCGGCATGGACCGCCAACACCTCGCTGCCCGCCTTGGCACGTGTCACCGCCGCGTGCCAGTAGAACCCGGGCAACGATTCCCATACCGCCCAGTTGGATTGCGGATCATCATCCAGTGTCGTCAGCAAACTGCGTCGCCCTGGGCCGGTCAATGCAAACGCCCCCGGCGCGCTGTTGCCGACTCCTTGCGGCGCGGACGCATCCAACAGGACGGGAAACAGGTCGCCCAGGTCACTTGATACCAGCGACGCTTGTCGGCCCCGCATGCCGGGCATCAGAACCAAACCCACCGCTTGCTGCTCGACCAACCCACGCATCTGCGCACACTGCTGAACCGTCAATTGCCCTTCGACGACGCCGACGTCGCCCAGAAAGATCACGTCATACGAAGCCAGTTCGGCGGGATCCGCGGGCCAGGACGCCAAGTAGTCTTCGCCGCCACCGCCGACACCCGGCAACTGCGGATGAAACAGCAAACAGGAAACGTCGATCCCCGGATCACGCAACAAGGCGTTGCGCAGATACCGATACTCCCATCGCGGCTCCGCTTCGACGATCAACACACGCAGCTTCTCTTCGCGAATCTCGATCGTCTTCGTCAGTTGGTTGTTCTCCCGATTGGTTTCCGAATCCTGCACCGGCGTCTCGACGCTGATCGCAAATGTCCCCGGTTGCTCGGATTGCCACACGAACGCACCGTCAAACCGGCCGCCGCGGTCGATGGTCACCTGCTGCGAGTCGACCTGAGAACCGTCTTCGCGCAACTGCACGCTGACGTCGCGCATTTGGTCGTACCAATTTCGGATCGTCAGCGGAATTCGAACCGGTTTGCCGACGACGCCGAAGGTGGGCACGTCGGCCGAAACAAGTTCAATGTCGGGCAAGCGATCGGGGCTGCCGAGGGGGACGGTGTGGACGCGGGCCCGACCGCCGCGGCGTGCGGCCAGTTCCGCGGCCGCCTGCGCCGGTGACGGGCCACGATTAAAATCCCCGTCGGACACCAGCACAAACGCGACGGCGGATTGATGTCGCTCGGCGGCGCGATCGAGTGCGCCGCCCAAGTCGCTACCGCCGTCGTCGGCCTCGGCCACCGCAACATCCACTTTCTCAAACCGGTGGTCCAGCTGTTCCCACGCCGGATCGTTGACGATGCTGTCGGCGATCTGGTTCCGGGCGACCGCCTCGCGTTCGATCTGCACGTCCGCCGTCTGCATGCTCCCCGTGCGGTCGATCAGCACGACGACGTCACCCTTGCGGTCGGAATCGACACGGTAAGTCGTCTCGGGTTGCCACAGCAGGATGATCGCGGCGGTCACCAATCCGACACGCAGTGCTTCGACCACCGCCACCCGCACGCGTCGCCCGCTTCGTTTCCAGGCGAGCCATGCAAACCAAACCACCGCCAGGATCGACGCACCGGAAATCAGCACCATCACGATTGCCCCCGCGTCCGCGTCGGCAACGTCAACCAGGCTTCGCACAACATCCCCAGGATCATCAGCACCCAGATCGCGCCCCAGATCTCTTGCACCAGACCGCCACCGGATCCATCTTGTCGGTCGCCCAGAGTGACACGGTTCCAACGAACGTTGCCCAGTAGCGATTGAAGTTGCGATTCAGTGATCGGGTTTCGATCAGATTCCGCAACCGGGCGATTGATCGCCACCACATCGGTAGAACTTTCGGCAGAGGCCCGCACGGAAAACACCCCGGCGGCGTGCCCAAGCGGAATGGCATCGGCCGTGTCGCCTCGAACGAGCAGTGGTTCAACCAGCAGTGGTTCGACGATCGCGTCGTCGAGCGTTTGATTCTGTCCCAATTGTCGCTTCAGTCGCTGGTCATCGATCCCAGCGACGAACCCTTGATCACCGCCGACATGCAAGCGGCTGGCGCCGAGTGCTTCGGCCACCAGTCCATACAAGACCAAGCCGTCTGTGACGAACAAACTGTCACCGTCGATCACGTCGGCACCACAAAACCAAGCGGCTCCATCACCGACACGAAGCTTACCGATCCACAACTGATCTTGTCCGATCGTCGCCACGCGAACCAACTGGCCGTCGATGGAACACGACGCGGCGATCGGCAATTCCCATTGGTCGAACGTCGCCTGTTGAACGTCATCACGAGACCACTGGCCCCAACGGATCGATTGGAATTCACGCTCGCGATCGACATCCATCGGCGGAAAGAAAACGATGCTTCCGCCACTTTGCAGAAATCGCCGGGCGGCTCTTGCATCTTCGCCGACCGGTAGTGGCCCCTGCCACAACCAGCACGCCGCATCACGCAACGAATCCTCCCGGCCCGCCAGCCGACTCCCCTGCCCTGCCCCGCTTAATTCAGCGTTGGGTGTATCGACCTTCGTGCCCAACACGTCGGCGGCGACTTCCAAGGCCAGGCACGGGGACTGGGCGATCAAGCCGATGGGGCGGTCCTGATCCGCTTTGGCAACGAAAAACCAATCGTCGTCGGCGACATTCACATCCGCCGGGATTGCGACCTGACCGAATACGACACCGGCGCTCTGTGGCAACGGCACACGCACTTCGGCCAACTCGCCCCGACCGCCATCGACCTGCACATCGAAGCGGGACGTCACCCCACCGACCGTGACCCTCACCGGAATCTGGACCGCATCGTCGTCGTCGCGTTGGACGAGGATCGAAAGCATCAACTCCTGCCCTTGATCGTGGTCGACAAGACGCTGGCGGGTCACCGTGACGGACGAATTGACGCGTGGATCACTGGCGACATCCAACAAGTGCAATCGAACCCCAGGGCCCATCCCCTTTGCCGCTGCGGCGATTTGCGTCCACAGCGGAGCGTCAGCGCGCCAATCACTGGCCTGGCGATCGCTGCAGACCCAAACGTCGGCGACCGCATGATCGTTGTCGCGGATCGTCTGCATCGCGACGCGCAACATCTGGGGAATATCGGCGGCGGAGGCCGCGCCGCTTGTCACCGACGGATCCGTCAACGCATCGACGTCCGCCAACTCGACCGGTGCCAGACTCACGCTGTCGATCAGCACGACACGCTGCGTCCCAAGGGTCTGCAGGGTCTCGGACAGACGACGCAGTGCGGCCGCTTGATACGTCAACCCGGACGCGGTCCTTCGCTGCATGCTGGGGGAGCGATCCAAAACCACAATCGAAGGTGCCCCGGAAACGACTCGACTGGCCGCGATGCCGAAACGGCTGCTGGAAAGGGGGCGCGCCAGTGCGCCGACGACGGCTGCGACCACAAGTGTTCGTACCGCCAGGATCAACCAACGCCGCAACTTGGCCGGGCCGCGACGCGTTTGGCTGGCACGGCGCAAAAACATCATCGCCGCCCATGGCGCACTCGGATGCCGGCGACGGTGAATCAGATGAATCACGATCGGGATCAACACCAACGGAAGCGCCCACAGGGCACCGAGTCTCAGAAAACTCATCCCGCCGATTCTCTTGCCCGTCCCGCCAAGAACCTCATCAGCGATTCCTCGATCGGCCGGTCCAGCATCACGCGATGGTAGTCGGCCGACGTCTCGCGGCTGATCCGTTCGACCTTCTCCAAAAACTCCCGGACGGCTTCCTCATAGCCGGCAGCGATTTCGTCCGGATCCACCAGCATCGATTCTTCCCCCTCCATGTCCTCCAATCGAATCGGCCGATCCCAGTTCGGTTGCAACTCCGACGGATCCATCAAGTGGAACAGTGCGACGTCATGTTTACAAAACGCCAGATGCTCGATCGCACTCCGCAGCGCCGAGGGCTCGAACAACAGGTCGGAGATCACGACGATCAACGCTCTCTGCCGAATCATCTCCGCTAGCCGGTGCAGCGTCTGTTCCAGCGTCGTCATCCCGGCGGCTTCGATGCTCTTCAGGCGTTCAAACAACAACGAGGTTTGTCCGGCAATGCGTCGCGGCGGCAACAACTGACTGTCGGACTCACTGGCACAGATCATCCCGGCCGCGTCGCCTTGACCGATGGCGATGTAGGCGAGCGTGGATGCGATCTGGCGTGCGGCGTGCAACTTGTCACCAAACCCCATCGATCCGCTGCCGTCGACCACCAACACCAGTCGCAGGTTGGTGTCGGCTTCGAACTCCTTGACGTAATAACGATCGCTCCGCCCATAGGCTCGCCAATCCAATCGTCGCAAATCGTCGCCGGGTTGATAGCGTCGATACTCGGCGAATTCGACACTCGACCCGCGATGCGGACTTTGGTGCCGCCCCGAAACCGTCCCCAACATCGACTGCCGCGTCGTCAACGGGATCGCCGACAATCGCTCCGCGAGCACGGGATCGAAAAACGATTCCGTTGCGGTGTTGGGCTGAGATCCAGGCTGGGGCATGAGGGTGGGAAAGGGAGGGAGTTGGGAGTTGGGAGTTGGGAGCTGGGAGCTGGGAGCTGGGAGCTGGGAGCTGGGAGCTGGGAGCTGGGAGCTGGGAGCTGGGAGCTGGGAGCTGGGAGCTGGGAGCTGGGAGTACGAAAAACTTGAAACTTGAAACTTGAAACCTAGACCAACCGGGCAACAATCTCGCGCGCCGAAATCCGTTCGGCTTGCGCGGCAAAGGTGAGTACCAGGCGATGCGACAGCACGGCCGGGGCGACGGCCAGGATGTCTTCTTGGCGAACCATGTAGCTGCCGTACAGGGCCGCTCGGCTTTTGGCCCCCAGGATCAGACTTTGGACGGCGCGTGGCCCGGCGCCCCAGGCGACCAGGGGGATCAACCAGTCCGGCGCGGTGCCGCCGTCGGGACGGGTTTGACGAACCAGTTTGGCGGCGAATTCATACAGGTGATCGGGCACGGGCACGCGACGCACGACGTCTTGGTGACTCAAGATCTGCTCGACCGACAACAGCGATTCCAGCACCGGTTGGCGCTGGCCGGTCGTCATCCGCGCGATCTCGATCTCCTCCGCTTCGCTGGGATACCCCAATTCGATCAGGGACATGAACCGGTCCAGCTGAGCCTCGGGCAACGGGTACGTCCCCTCCTGCTCCACCGGGTTCTGAGTCGCCAAAACCATGAAGGGCGACGGCAAGGCGAATTCCTTGCCCAGCACCGTCACGTTGCCTTCCTGCATCGCCTCCAACAGCGCCGCCTGGGTCTTCGGCGGGGCGCGATTGATTTCATCGGCCAGCACGACGTTGGCAAAGATCGGGCCGCGGACGAATTGGAATTCACGCCGCCCCTCGGGGGTGTCCTGCAAAATGTCCGTCCCGGTGATGTCCATCGGCATCAGATCCGGCGTGAACTGGATTCGACTGAAACTCAGCGACAATGTCTCGGCAAACTTGGCCACCAGCAACGTCTTGGCTAGCCCCGGCACCCCCACCAACAACGCGTTGCGGCGGGCAAAGAAACAGATCGCCAGTTGCTCGATCGCTTCGGATTGACCGACGATCACCCGCGACAGTTCGGCGCGCAAATCCGCATACGCCTGCTGCAAGCGATCGATCGCGTTGACATCATCCCCCGAAAGATCCCCCTGCGCCGATCCTGTCGGTTCAGCGCCAGTCTGTGCTGCTTGAACCCGTGCTGCTTCAACTTGTCCAGACATAGACCTCAGACGACGATGCTTGGGGCATGAAATTCGAATCGAGCTAGTGTAACCCAAACCGTCCGGGGGCAAACCCGCAGTCCGCCCTCCATGCGGAAATCAGCCGCACCGCCGGGATGCATGCGCCGCCAGTTTTTCCGTCGTGGAAATCAGGTAAGAAGATTTTGGCGGTAAGAAAATGATGAAACGCACCAATCATACGAATTCACTAGTTTTCCTACCTCCAAAATTTTCCTACCTCACCGCTCAGCCGCCACATCCTGCCAATTCGGTGGGAATCAGGTGAGAGATGGCGGAAGCATGGGGTGCTCCCCTGCTGGCTGCCTCGCCGGCTGATGTTGGCAGACCGTAGCGATTGGTCAAACAGGTCCGGTCATTCGCGTCGCGAGGGGCATTGATCTTTTCCCCAACCGCGCCCGCGGCGCGGCCCGAAACCCCTTAGAGCGGGGAAGCTGGGATGCTTTTGACCTGCTGCTTGAATAAGTGACCGCTGTTTCCCCCAACCGAAAGGATTCGAAGATGCGTCTCGGACAGCAACTCTTCCTCGCCCTGGTGATCTCGATTGCGGGAATGAGTTCCGCCTCGGCCCAGTTGTTTGACTTCAAGGACTGCTACGTCGCGGGTTCCTTCGCCGGCGATTTCCTGACCATGGAAGGATCCGGTCGCAACACCAACGGGAACTTCGACGCGTCGGGCAAGGAGCACGAAACGAACGAAGCCTATGCGTTCTCCTACGGACGCGAATTCGATTACTGCGACTACCAGATCCGCCTGGAGTCCCAGTACATGTTCCTGGAAGATTCGCAGTTCACGCTGAATAGTTTTCCCGGACCGCCCGGCCCCTACACGTTCTTTTACCGCGGCGCGTTCACCGACCGCTTTGCCGGGCTGTCGAACCTGTGGATCGATAAACCGATCAGCGAGAACCTGGAGGTGTATGCCGGCGGAGGCATCGGCTGGTCGCACTTCGAATTCCAAGCCAATGACGGCGTCGTCTCCAGCGTCAAAGACGATGATGACATCGCCTACCAGTTCGGGATCGGGCTGACGTGCAAATTACTGTCCAACGTCGAGCTTGATTTCGGTTACCGACGCCTGGACCTGGGCAACGCCAACACCAACCTTGTGTCGAACGCCGGCGGTGCCCCGGCAGGAAACCTGAACGTCGACCTGGACTCGGATCAACTGATGCTGACCCTGCGAGTCTTCCGCCGCTAACGGCGACGGAATCGATGGCAGAAAAATAGGGGCAGAAAAATGACTGGAAAACGTTTGGCTGGGTAATCAGCGGGCAATCAGCCAGGTGACCGGATCATTTCCGCTGCCAATTCAATTCCACCGACACGTCGCCATCGGCGAGTGTCGTGACGGCAACCGGATGCATGCCTTTCTCCAGCCGAATCTCGGTTGAATAAGTCTTGCCAGGGTCGAATCCGAAATCGGCATCGATCAACGTCGCGTCATGGATCCGCGCGAACGCAGGCGAGTCGGTCGAGAGCGTGACTTGATACAGCCCGGTTTCGGGGGCGATGAAAACTCCCCGAAATCGAACGGCCCCCGAGGCATCTTTCACCGACAACTCATCCGAACGCCCCGACGCGGTCGCTTGCAAGTCGTCGACATCGGGCACATAGGGAAACGGGCCGGAGTAAACGTCGTAGACCCAACCGGATTGTCTGTCCATGTTCACCGCCGGGATCGCGACATCGTCATACGGCCGCGACGCCGACGGATTGGCCCGACGCAGCTGCAGCACCCGGTCGCGCATCTTCTGCTGTAACTTGGCGAATTCCCCCCCCGTCCCGGCCAGATCGTGCAGCTCTTTCGGATCGCTTTTCAGATCGTAGATCGCAAACGGCTGTTTGTGGTCTTGAATATCAACTCGCACGCCCTTGTACCCGTCGACGAACACGACCTGCATTTGCCGGCGCCGTTGGTTCCGTTTGGACGCTTGGAAATCGTTGTAGGTAGGTGTCTTGCCGCCATTGAAATACTCGATGTAGACCTGCCCCGGACGCTGCGTGCCGTTGCCCGTCAGCGTCGGCAATAGTGAGACGCCATCGGTTCGTGCCGGCGGTGCGATGCCACCGGCACGGGCAAACGTCGGCATCCAATCCTGGAACTGCGAGGGCCGGCGGCTGATCGATCCCGGTGCGATCTGCCCCGGCCACCAGGCCAACGTTCCGACGCGAATGCCGCCTTCCCAGACATCCCGCTTGGTGCCGTCGAAGGGACCATAGGACTGGAAAGACTGGGGTGTGTAATTGACGTTTTGGCCTTGCGCGTCTCGCAAGTACGACTCGTGGTGCGGTCCGTTGTCACAACTGAGCACCACCAGCGTGTTGTCGTCGATCTTTAGATCACGCAGCGTTTGCAACAAGTCGCCGATCGAATGATCGATCCGACGGACCATCGTCGCAAACCGCTCTTCGGCATCCGACCAGCCCTTGCCGGTGTAATCAGGGTGCCGATAGCCGTCGACGGTTCCGACCGCCGTGTTGATCATCGCCCCCGGCTTGCCGGTCCACTGCAACCCGCCGCCGAGACCATAGCCGTCGGGGAACGGGGTCGAGGGCAACTGCAGTGCCGCGTGCGGCGTGTCGTAGGCCAGGTACAAGAAAAACGGTTGCCCCGAACCGCCTTGGACATGCTTGGTGATCCAATCTTTGCTGCGGGCGGCGAACAAATCCGTCGTGTAGCACTTGGCCAACTCCTTGCTGACTTCTCGATCATTGTGCCAAACCTGCTTGGGCGTGCGATGCGATTCGCTGTCGCCCCGATCCCAATGCTCGGCGGGATAATGCACGTGCCCGTCACGGTGACGGACGTATCCATAGAACTCGTCGAACCCGCGCTTGGTGGGATAGGCGGGCCAATCGGCCGGCGTCCAGTCGTCATCCTGGCCGTTCTTTGCGCCTTGCAAACCATACTTGCCGACCAACCAGGTCTTGTAGCCGGCCGCCTTCATCACCGTGGCAAGCGTGTGGTTGTCCGCCAACGCTTTGTCGAACTGATTGTCACGCACCTCCGCATGACCTTGATGCACGCCCGTCAACAGCGACGATCGGCTGGGGGCACAAACCGGTGCCGGACAATAATGATCGCGCAACTGCATCCCTTCGGCAGCCATCCGATCCAACATCGGCGTCTGATGCCGTTTGGAATGCGCCGAATCGTTTTGAAACAAAACCCCGAAATCCCCCCAGCCCATGTCATCGAGCAAAATAAAGATCACATTGGGTCTGGACGGGGCGGCGCCGGCCCGGGAGAGGGCGGTCGAGCTGAACAGGATGACGAAAGACGCGACGAAGATGGCGAAGGAGCGAAACATCGGATGCATGGATTGAGAGACAACGGATTGGCGCAAGACGCGACAGTTTAACAGCTCTCCGGTCCGACATCATTCTGCCCCGTATCATTCTGCCCCTTTGCCTGCCCTGAACAGGAGAAACGGCAGAATGATACGGGGCAGAATGATGTTCAGTGAAGGAGATTCATGACGCGTCCGCGTCAAACTCGAGGGCCGCTTTGGCCTTGGCAAAATCGGTCGTGTCTTCAACCACCCGGCCGTCACGGAGCACGATCGTGCGTTCGGCGTTGCGCGCGATGCCCGGATCATGGGTGACCAGAATCACTGTGATCCGCTGTCGTTCATTTAGCTCCCGAAACAACGCGATCACCTCGCGACTGGTCCTTGAGTCCAAATTCCCGGTCGGTTCATCCCCCATCAAGATCGAGGGACGATTGACCAGTGCCCGGGCGATCGCGACGCGCTGCTGCTGACCGCCGGAGAGCTGGCTGGGATGATGATGATAGCGGTCACCCAGCCCGACCTGGTCCAACACTTCCCGCGCCCGATCGTGCCGCTGGCGAGCCGACATCCGCGGGCCATACATCAGCGGCAGTTCCACGTTTTCCAGCGCCGAGGTTCGATTGAGCAAATTAAAGTTCTGGAACACGAACCCGAGCTGTTTGTTGCGAATCCGCGCCCGTTGGTCACGAGTCATCGAAACGATCTCTTCACCGTCAAGCCGATAGCTGCCGTGCGTCGGCCGATCCAGACACCCCAGCGTGTTCATCAGGGTGGACTTGCCGCTGCCGGACGGTCCGACCAGCGCGATGAATTCGCCCTGTTCGATCTCCAAACTGACCGTGCGCAGCGCATGGACCTTGACTTCGCCCAAGTCGTATTCGCGTCTGACGTCTCGAAGTTCGATCAATGCCACGCGATTCACTCGTAACGGAGCGCGTCGATCGGATCCAACTTGCTGGCGCGGCGGGCGGGATAGAATCCGAAAAACACGCCGACCGCCGCGGCAAACCCCATCGCCACCAACGCCGCGGGAAACGACACCACCATCGGCCAATCCGTGCCCGGCTTGTACGCGTTGATCAACATCGTCGCGGCCATCGACATTGCCGTCCCGAGCGCCAATCCGATCACGCCGCCGATGCTGGACAACACCACCGATTCGATCAAGAACTGGCTCAAGATGTCTCGACCGCGAGCCCCCAAGGCCATCCGAATGCCGATCTCGCGCGTCCGCTCGGTCACCGAAACCAGCATGATGTTCATGATGCCGACGCCGCCGACGACCAACGAAATCCCCGCGATCGCCGACAACATCAACGTCAACGTCCCCGTGATCATCCCCAACATCCCCGCGACCTCCTCCATGTCCGTGATGTCGAAATCATCTTCTTCCCCCGGTGCGATGTCGTGCCGCTCGAGCAGTAGATTGCGAATCTGACGCGTCGCCACACTCATCTGATTCGTGCTCCGCGCCGACACCATGATTGCGTGGATGTTGTCCATCGGCGATCCGAGCAATCGCTTGCGGACCGTCGTCTGCGGCATCAACAACAAGTTGTCCTGATCATCACCGACCATGTTGGCGCCTTTCTTGGACAGGATTCCGATCACACGCACCGGCACGTTGTTCACCCGCAACGTCTGACCGATCGGGTTGGTGGTGCGAAACAGTTTCGGAATCAGCGTCTGTCCGATCACGCACACCTTGGCCTTGGAATCGAGGTCGGCTTGGCTGAAGAACGAACCGGCCTCCAGTCGCCAATTGCGGACCAACAAAAAATCGGTGCCGACGCCCAGCATCTCCTTTGGGCTCCAGTTCTCATTGCCGTAAATGACTTGACCGCCGGTGAACACCAGGGGTGATGCGGCCAACACCGCCGGGCATTGTGAACCGATCGCTTCGGCATCACCGGCGGTCAACGACGGCGCGTCGTTCTGGCGGACACCGCCGTCGGTGGTTTGCCCGGGAATCACAAAGATCACGTTGGTCCCCAGGTTGGCCAGTTCACCCTGCACCAACCGGTTGGCACCCTGGCCGATCGACACGATCGTGGTCACCGCCGCGATCCCGATCACCACGCCGATCACCGTCAACACGGCGCGCATCTTGTTTTTCAACAAGGCCCGCAACGCGATTCGAACGGTATCTAAAAGCGACATGGAAGGCTACGTTTTCAATGGACTACTGTTTGATCTGCTTGCCGGTCACCAATAAATCACCGACCGACAGATCGCCCGACTTAAGCTCCGTGAACCCGCTTTCGCTCAGCCCGGTTTCGATTTCAACGGCCCGCAACCACTGGCCATCGTCGACCCAGACGTGGCGTTTGTTACGCGACTTGCGCTTGGCCGCTTTCTCGACCGCCGGCAATTGCGACTGGTCCTCGTCGCGTTTGTCAGTGGACTTCCACAGCGACCCGTCGATCAGATGCCGATCCGACGGTCGCACCGATTCGATGTCGTCGGGAAAGAAACGCAGCGCGGCGTTGGGCAACTTGGGCACATCGGTGATCGAGTCGACTTCGAAGGAGATGCTGGCGGTCATTCCGGGCAACAGTTTTAAATCGGGATTGCCGGTCGCGATGACGACCGGATAGGTCACGACGTTTTGGTTGGCGACGCTGCTGACACGAATCTGTTCGATCCGTCCGGTAAACAACTCATCCGGGTGCGCGTCGACCGTGAACGTCACCGGCCGGGATTCGGATTGCGCCTTTTGCACCAGACCGATGTCGGCTTCGTCGACCGATGCGAACACGTGCACTTTGTCGCGCAAATCCGGCGCCACGATGAACAGCTCCGGCGTCTGGAACGAAGCCGCCAGCGTTTGCCCGGGATCAATCTTTCGATCGATGATCACGCCGTCGACCGGCGCGGTGATCTCACAATAATTCAAGTTCGCCCGAGAATTTTCCAGCGACGCTTCGGCCTGCTGAATCATCGCTTCGGCGACCTTCAACTGTGCCTCCAGCGATTGCAATTCAAACACCAACGCATCCATTTCGGACTCGGACAAAAAACCTTCACTTTTGGCGTACAGCTTCTGACCGCGCTGATAACTCTTATTCGCCTGGACCAACTCGGCCTCGATCCGCTCCCGTTCGGCCTGACGAGTGGCCAGCGTCGCTTCGTCTCTGGCCACGTCGGCTTTGAACAGTCGCGGGTCGATCGTCGCTAGCACGTCGCCCTTGTTGACCTGGTCGTTGAAGTCGACGTTCAACGCGTCGATCGGCCCCGAAACGACCGATCCGACCGAGACCGACTGGACCGGTCGCACCGAACCGGTGGAATTGACGTAGCGGGTCACGTCCCCGCGGACGATCGCCGCAGTCTCCCATCGCACCCGATTCCGCTGCTGCCAATACGTCACCGCCGGTTTGTAACCGAATGTACCGATGCCGATCAAAATGCCCATCGCGACCAGCATTTTGACAAGCATCTTCATTCAACCGCAGGCTTGAAAAAGTAGAACGGCGACCATTGCCCACTCCAGTCTAGCGAATCGAGCGGGTAAGCAAAAACATTGTCCGTCTGTTCGCGTTCCAATCGCCTTTCTTGGCAGCGATTCCCAGGTCGCGTTCTTAACCGCTGCCCCTTCCTACCTCCAAAATCTTCCTACCTCTCCTCGCGGCTACCGGTTTCCGATCACGTCGGTGGGAGCCCATAGAGCGATAGCGGAACGATCCGGGGCAGAATGATGGGTGCGCGCGCAGGCGGGCATCGGGTCAGGACCACATTTGAAAATCGCCGGCGGCTTCGAAGGCGTGTTCGTAGTGCTCGACGCGGACCGGCGCCGGTTCGCCCTTGGGCCACCAGATGGCGATCACGTCGAATCGGCAGGGCGTGCCGAGAAGGTTGCGGCGTTTAAGAAACCGCAGCGCGGCGCGGGTGATCCGGGCTTGCTTGTTTTCGTCGACCCGATCGGCCGGGTGTCCGGGACGAGTCGTTTGCAGCGTTTTGACTTCGACAAAGATGACGCTGCGCGAGCGTTTGTCGGCGGCGATCACATCGATCTCACCGGCGCGGTCGGATTCGCTTTCCGCGACGACCACCAGCCCCTTTTGGCGCAGCAACCGCGCCGCCACCTGCTCGCCTTGGCGGCCGATCGGCGCTTCGGGATCGATCCGCCCGTAACGCCAGTCGGTGTAGCGATGATGAATTCGGCGAATCGCAGCGGGCAGCGAGGTGCGTTGCATGGTCGCGAAACAGCGATTGGCTTGTTGGATGAATCCGATGCTCGGAACCCACAACGATCATGCCAGCCCGACGCGTGAGCGAGGGGCCACCCGGCGCCCCTCGCTCACGCGTCGGGCTGGCAACGTTGCATTGCCCCTTTCGCGTCCAGCGCTTCAGCAAACCGTTGGCGGCTGTCGCAATGCCAAGTGGACTGACAGGCTGGAAGCCTATCCCACTGGTTCCCGCTACGATCGGCGGCGTTCTTTCAGACGGACGGCCTTACCGACGCGGTCACGCAAGAAGTACAGTTTGGCGCGACGGACGACACCGCTGCGTTTGACTTCGACCTTTTCGATACGGGGGCTGTGCAGCGGGAACTTACGCTCGACGCCTTCGCCGGCGACGATGCGGCGGACGGTGAACATCTCCTTCGATCCGCTGCCGGACATCGCGATCACGACGCCTGTGAAGACCTGGATCCGCTCCTTGTTGCCCTCGAGAATTCGCAGGTGAACGTCAACGGTATCGCCGATTTCGAACTTCGGCGGGTTTTCTTTGATGGAGGTCTGTTCGACCTTGGCCAGAATTGCTTGGCTCATCGTTCTACTCTCTTCGTCTGACTGATCGCCGAAGTCACCAGACCTCGGGCGTGGAATGGGTGCTATCTATTCTTCTTCGTCGAACAAATCTGATCGACGTTGTTTCGTTCGGATCCGGCTTTGCTCGGCCCGCCACGCGGCGATCGCCTCGTGGTTTCCGCCCAGCAAAACGTCGGGAACACCGTGCCCGCGAAAGTCTCGTGGCCGCGTGTACTGTGGGAATTCCAACAACCGGTTCCCACGGCTGAAGGAATCATCGACATGGCTGTTTTCGTCACCGAGCACGCCGGGCAACAACCGCACAACGCCGTCGATGATCGTCATCGCCGCGACCTCACCCCCGTTCAGGACAAAGTCGCCGACACTCACTTCCTCTGGTTCCAATAGGTCGACCACTCGTTGGTCGAACCCTTCGTACCGTCCGCACAGCAACATCACTCGGTCGCTGGTCGCCAAGTCCTCGGCCATGCGTTGGTCAAAGCGTTTGCCTTGCGGCGTCAGCAAAATCTTCCTGGCCGGCGTCTGTGCCATCCGCTCGATGTCCTCCACGCAGGGCACGGTGACATCGACCTGCAACAGCATCCCCGGGCCTCCGCCGAACGGGCGGTCGTCCACTTTTCGGTGCGGCGTGTCGGCGGCCCAGTCTCGCAAGTTATGTCGGTGGATTTCGACCAACCCCTTGGCGATCGCTTTTTCCAACAAACTTTGCGTCAGGTAACCGTCGAAGATCGCCGGGAACAGCGTGACGATATCAAATCGCACTCGTCTCTCTCCCGCGATCCTGGTTGCCGATAAAAAGGGAACGGTTCAACCGCGTCGGATCATTCGGCCGTCGCTTCGGTTTCGGCAACCGCTTCGCCTTCGGCGGCGGGTTCTTCCGTAGCAGCCTCTTCGGCAGCCGGCTCTTCTTTGGCAGCCGGCTGTGGCGGTGCGGCGGGAGCGGGCGTGTATTCCTTTCGCTTGCCGAGTCGCTCGAGGGCTTCTTTTTGGGCTTCCAGGTGCGTTCCTTCGGTGCCGTACTTCTTGATCAACACGGCAACCTTTTCGCTCGGCTGCGCACCGACGCTCAACCAGTGATCGACGCGGTCACTTTTCAGCTGAACACGCGCGTCGGTCTCGGGGCACATCGGGTCGTAGTATCCCAACTCTTCGATCACCCGACCGTCGCGCGGCGACCGCTGGTCCATCGCACAAACTCGGAAGAAAGGTCGGTGGGTACGACCCATCTTTTTCAGACGGATTCGAACTGACATTTCAAACTCACTCCAGGGAAAAATAAATTGTGTTGGTGAATTGCTATCGCTTGTTTCGTTTTTTTTGACGCTTCAGCTTCTCGCGTTGCTTTCGCAACTTGGCGCGTTCGGCGTTGGACAATCGCTTGCCGGTGCCTTTTTTGACCCGCATGCCATCCAGGCTGCCGTTGCCGCTGGCCATCGCTCCTTGCAACTGCTGCATCATTTTGGCTCGATCCATCATCGAGCCACCCGCCATGCCCTGCATCAGCGGCTTCATGATTTCGAACTGTTTGACCAGCTGGCTGATCACCGGCGTTTGCACCCCGGCCCCCTTGGCAATCCGCGTCCGACGCGAGGCGTCGATGATTTTGGGGTTGCGCCGTTCGGCCGCGGTCATGGCATTGATCGCGCCGATGGTTTGCCGGATGCCGCCGGCCGCCTCTTCGCTTTCCAACGCTTCCTTGAATTGGCCCATGCCGGGCATCAAGCCCATCATGCGGCCCATCAGGCCGGGCTTGCTGACCTTCTCCATCATGTTCTTAAAATCGTCCAACGTGAAGTCGCCGGAAGCCATTTTCGCTTCCAACTCCTCGCGTTCCTTCTCGTCGACGATCCGGTGCGCCTCCGCGGCCGCGGCCACGATGTCGCCCATCTGCAGGATTCGGCCGGCCATCCCTTCGGGACGAAACGGCTCGAGTGCATCAAAATGTTCGCCGGTCCCGATGAATTTGATCGGGACGCCGGTGACGTGCTTGACCGACAGCAACGCCCCGCCGCGGGCGTCACCATCCAGCTTGGTCATCACGACGCCGTCCAGCTCCAACGACTTATTGAACGCATCGGCGCTGTTGACGGCATCCTGGCCGGTCATCCCGTCGACGACCAGGTAAACCTGGTCCGGGCCGACCTTTTTGTCGATCCGCGCCAGTTCCGCCATCAACTCCTCGTCGATGGCCAAGCGTCCGGCGGTGTCCAAAATCACGACCCGCGAGCCTTCCGCTTCGGCTTTGGCGACGCCGTTTTTGCAGACCTGGACGGGGTTTTTGTTGTCTGTTTCGCTGTAGACCGGCACGCCCAATTGCTCGCCGATCACCTTCAATTGCTCGATCGCCGCGGGACGCTGAAGGTCCGCCGCCACCAACGTCGGCTTGATCTTTTGCTCGATCAACAACTGCGCCAACTTGCCGCAGGTCGTCGTTTTCCCGCTGCCCTGCAACCCGCACAGCATGATGATCGTCGCGCCATCTTTTTTCAGATGGATCGACGGGTCGACCGGGCCCAGGATCGACACCAATTCGTCATGGACGATCCGGACCAGTTCCTGCTCCGGCCGCAGACTCAGCAGCACCTTTTTGCCGAGCGCCCGCTCGGTCACGTGCCCCATGAACTCCTGGACGACCGGGTAACTGACGTCCGCTTCCAGCAGAGACCGCTGAACGATCTCCAACCCCTCGCGCATATTGCCTTCGGTCAGCTTGCCTTTGCCACGCAAGCTCTTGAACGCCGACTGCAAACCGTCTGAAAGGGAATCAAACACGCTGAAACAGGAAAATCACGAGTCAATAGACAACACCCCGCCGGTCGAAGCACCCAACAGGCGCACCGATAGCGGGCACGGGAAAGCCCGGCAGTGTACGAGGGGCAGGGCCGTTTTGTAAATGGAGAAAGCCCCTACTTTGCCAGCGGTTTCTCGGGTTCGGCCAACCCGGTGACCTGCAACACCCACTCCAACGGCCCGTCGACAGACACCAAACCGGTGTGAGTGGCCGAAAAAGTCTTCGTGCTCGTCGGATTCGGCAAACCCAACGCACTTTCCACGGTGACCGCTCCATCGCCCTTGCCATCAAACAGCTCCTCGGCGTCCATCAGCCGGTTGATCCGTGCGGCGTAGGCCTTGGAGACGGCCAGACGTGCCAGCTCCCCCGGCAACGCCGCGGCCAATCGGTCGCGTCGCGACTTGGTCAAAAAACTCTTGGTCCCGGCGGCCAGATGAAATTGAATCCCCGCCGGCCGCTCCCGACGATGCAATTGCCGCAAAAAATCGCTGCCCGGCTGGAGTGCCTCCGCCGCCTCCCCCCGACCGTCGGCGACCGTGTCGAGCGCCCCGCGTGTCCCCGTGGCCAACCGCACCACGACGTCGAACAACTCCAGCTCGTCATGAAACGACGCCAACGCCGAACCGCGAAAGGGGGTTCCTAGCGTCACCACGTGCGGGACCATCCGGGCCGGAAAATCACTCTCGGTCACCGCCCAGGTCGACACCAGACCGCCCAGCGAATGCGCGACCAGATGAACGTTTGCGTCGGGATGCTCGCGTCCGAATTCTGTCAGCTGCTCGGCCAACCGACGACCGATCTCCGCCGGCGGCCCGTCGTTGGGGTAATCAAATCGCATCGACGCGATCCCCTGCTCGACCAACGCTTCGGCGGCCCCGGCAAACGTCGACTCGCCGCCTTCCAGCCCGTGCACAAACACCACCACATCATCGGCATCACCGACGTCCTCCCGCCCGATCAACCGCGGCGGTGCCAGTTGCTTCATCAGGTCCCACTTCGGCGTCTGCTTCAGCTCGATCACCAACTCGTCGTCGCTGAGCTTGAACTGGATCTTTCCGACCAGCTCCAGCGTGACCAACCCGAGGCGATCTTGGTTGCCGAATTCGCGCCACCGCGGCGTGCCATCGGCTCGCCCACCCATCGCACGCCGCAGTTTGTTTTCGTCGTAACGCCCCTCGACCAGAGACAACCGGATCGTGGTTGATCCCGGCTCGGCCGATGCTTCGGTCGGCGGCTGCGCTAGCGCCGGTGTCGAATGGCTGCCTAGGATGACGGCAGCCGCGATCAACCCGACGGCCCGCACCCGCCGGATCCCCAACCGAGTCGACTGCATCCACAACACGAACCAAGACGCCGCAAAACAGATCGCGGAGATGACCGCCAACGCAGCGGCGGAGCTCCGCTGGACCGAGCCGGCTTGCTCGGGCGGCTCGGTGGTCACCGCAAACGAACGCAACCATTTGTCCCCGTAACGGGACAAGGTCGCATAGGAAAACAGTGACGTGGCCCACAGCGGTCGTTGTTCTTCCACCCAATCATCCTCCCACTCGTCTTCCCACTCGTCTTCCCAATCGTCGTCGTCCACTTCTTCGGCATCCTGCTGCTGCGTCAACACCGTCAGCGAATCATAGTCGGCCAGGGGCTCGTAACCGTCGGGGTCCGAGATCGCGAATGGCGCGCTGAATAGGATTTGAAACATCATGACAACCGGCAAGATCGCCGCGGCCAACAACGGCCCGCGCCCGGCCATCGCCGAAATCAACAACCCCAACATCGTCGCCGCGATCGACACGCCCAACAAACAGAGCACGACACCGGGCAACTGTGTCGCCCGCTCGTCGACAAAAAACGAACGCGCCAACCAGCGATCACGAATGACGTACAGCAACCCCGCAAACACCAGCGTCTGCAGCATGCCGGCGATCGCGAGCACGACCGTCTTGGCCGACAACAACTGCCCCCACGTCACGCCGTAGGACCGTTCGTAATCATACAGCTCGCGATCCCGTGTGATCGACAGATGGCTTCCGCTGGCCGACATCCAGATCACCGACACGACCGCCAAAAACCCCAACCGATTGATCGGCCCCATCTGCCCATAAAGCCCATCGGCGACATCGCGATCCGGGTCCGTCGGCACGCTGATCGCAATCGCAACGGCAAACAACACCGGTACCAATAGCAATCCGATCACCAAATGCGGGACGCGAAGAGGTCCCAGTGACAAACGCGACAATTTCGGCGAAGTCAGTTTTTGTCGTTCGCGACGAAACAGAATCGCCATCCGATTGCAAAAACGATACATCGCCGACGGTACGTCATCCTGATCGTCTGGCAATCCGAACTGACCGGGCGACGACGGCGCCGCGTCGGCGGTGCCCTCGACCGCGCCCCCATCAGGCGTGGCGCGCATCGTGATCACGCGGTCAAACGAATCGAGCACATGGCGGTGATGGGTCACCGCGACGATGGTTGCACCGCGGATGGCCAACGAGCGCAACAGCGCGATCACTTCGCCGGCCGTCTCGTGATCCAACCCGCTATCGGGCTCATCCAACACGATCACCCCGGCACCGGACAACAGCGCCCCGGCGATCCGGAACCGACGCAGTTGCCCGCCGCTCAGCTCTCCCGGAAACTTGTCCTTGGCCGACGCGGGCAACCCGACCGAATCGAGTGCCGCGTCGATTTCAAAGGGCAGCGGCTGGCGTCCGTACAGCCCCGCGATCGCGAGCAAGGCATCGCGGAGTCTTAAGTCGTGATGCACCAAATCACGTTGCGGCACGAAAAACACGCGGCCGGCCGTGTCGACGTCTCCGGCCAGTCCGCTGCCGTCACGAATGGTTTCCAACAACGTCGACTTGCCACAACCGCTGGGACCGACAAGCGCCGTCATTTCACCGCGGGAAAGGTGCAGCTTGGTCGCGGTCAAACGCCCGTCCACTTCCGCATCCACGGCAAGATCGAAGCCGGCGATCGGCGTGACCGGCGCCAGCAGGCCTTTGGTCTGGTTGAACTTCCACCCCAGCGGACCGATTTGAACCACCGCACCGTCGACCATTTGTGCGAGCGACGTCGACCGCCCATCGACAAACACGCCTCGCTGATCGGGACACAGATCGACCAGCCAGACCGAGTCCGATTCGCCCGCCAAGAACGCGACGTGCCGCGGCTGCAGTTCGCGATGCCGAAACGTCTGCACGTCGAATCCATCAAACGCCTGATCATCGCGGCCGACGATCACGCCGCGGTGATCGGCCAACCGAATCACCGCGCCGGCATTTTGAAATTCAATCGCGGGCCGCGTGACGACTCCGCCGTCCAGATTCGAACCGGGCGTGACTTCCAGTGCCCGATAAGTCGTCAGCGGAAACCCGCACCGCGAACAACTCCCCTGCCCTGCCCCGCCCGCCATCTGGCAACACGGACATGTCCCGCCGATCTCCCCCTCCATTTTTTGACCACCCAATCTTTTGACCTATTTCTACGGTCGCGTCGTCAACGAATCACTGCCCCTTGCCCAACAACTTGGCCTCATAGCGAAAATCCGTTTTCACATCGCGCTGCCATTTCGTGCCGAACAGCAAATGATTCTTGCTGCGAACGTTGGCCTGAATGTCGCAGGTCCCGTTGGCCAGCAGAACCAGGTAATCCGATTTGCCATAAAACACGCGTCCTTGGATGCCGCGGACGCGGGCGTCGTAGCGTTTGGCGTTCTGGTCCAGTGACATCGTCAGCTCGCCGCGCTGGATCGCCAGCTGACGACAGGTCTGGCCGTCGTAAGTTTCGTCACGCAAGTATTTTAATTTCAGCGAACCGTCGGACTGTCCGCCTTGCTGGTGAACCATCATTCCGCTGGCGTCCTTGGCATCGACTTCCCAACTGTCGCCCACGGGACGGTCGACATTTTCCATCACGTAGTAATCCAACAACGGATCGGCCGCTTCGGCCCAACGCCGAATGTCATCCAGCTTGACCGTGACCGGGCCATCGGTTTGCCGGACGCGTGTCACGCCCAACCCGTTGGACCAAACGACTTCGAACGTGCATCCGGAATACTGCGCGGGGTCTTCGACAAGTTGGGCTTCGTCGATTTGTGTCAACCGTTCGACGTCAAACCCACTGACTTCGGCCAATCGCGTCAACGCCCGTTCGTACCGTGGGTCGACCTTGCCGTACGTCACCACCAACTTGTAGGCGACGTCGGCCGGCGGCAATGCCGTACGGGTGACGTCGAGCAATTGCTCCAAACCGATCTTCAGGATCGGCGACGCTTCGCTGAAATCGGCAACACGCAACCGTTTCTCACTCGTGATCCGTTGCTGAGACGCTTCCAAGACTTCGATTTCAAAAGTCACGTCGCCGAATTGGTTGGACACCACGCGGGTCTTGCTGGAATAACGATTGGTGTAAACCACGTTGGTGCGGCCTTCGATGCCCCAGTTCTCGTTGACGGCCAACCCGCGAATCCGCAACACCTTCGACGCCGCCCAAGACTTCCCGACCGGGTAACGCTGCAACAGCTCACGCGTGTCGACCTTCGCACGCCTGGGTGACGACTTGTCGGCGCCCAACGACAGCCACTCGCTCGGATCGACCGCCGGTGACGGACAGGCCACGGCGACGGTGATGAGGAAACAAAGTAGGTAACGCATCAGTGTGTTCTCCGAGCGGTTTCAAGTTTCAGGTTTCAAAATGCCGGGTCGGGAGATCGGCAAGGGATGCAGTTGCGGCGGAACAGGAAGGGGCAAAACGATGGGGGGCAAAACAATGTCAGGACCGACCACCGCCTCGCCCTACCACACCTCTCTGCCGCACATCATTTCCGGCTCTGGGATACTCCCCCCCTGCCCTATCAACCTGCTGCCAACGTTCTCTCTTCCATCATTCTGCCCCGCATCATTCTGCCTTCCATCATCCTACCGTCCATCGTCTTGCCCCCATCGTTTTGCCCCCATCAATCCAACCCGAACGGCAAATCATCCATCGGATCCACCACTTTCCGTTCCCCCGCATCGACCACCACCTCCGCGGCCGACGACGACTCCAGTTTCACCGGAGGCCCGAAGCGGACGTTGGTCGAAAGCAGCACGGCGTAGCCGCTTTCGCTGTTCTCCAGCTTCAACCCTTTGGCCAGTTGCCAAATCAACAGCGGGCTATCGAACGTGTGCTCGATCACGGTTTTATCCCAATAGGGGATCGAGCTGTCTTGTTGCACCCAATACGTCAGCGTCTCGCCGGCGTGATAGCCTTCGATCTGCAAGCCAATCGATTCATCGGTCCCTTCGACCGACGCCCACTCCCAATCCACCGTTTCCGAATCGGACGGCGTTTCGAAACCGATGACGTGTGCCAGAAACTTGTTGCCTTCAGCGACGTTGATCACTCGCGTACGAAGATCAAACGATCGGACCTCCAGTGCCTCGGCCAGCCATTGTCCCAAAAACTCCTTCACCAAACCGGACGGCATCAGGTCATGCTGCGTGCGGATTTCATCGATGCTGCGATCACTGCGAGCCCACTGGGTCCAACGGGAATGGGCCTGGCCGAGGGCGAGGATGCGGTCCTGAGCCTGCTGGATGACCACATCATCCCACGGTGCATCGACGGCGCGCTGGAACAGTTGGCGAAGTGTTTCGTCGGCGATCCGCCATTGCATTTGACCGGGCAATTGTCGCAGCTTGACCAAACGCTCGCGCCACTCGCTGGGCTGGAAATCAGCGGATGCCGCGATCGCTTGTTCCAACGCCCGCCCGGCGATCGCATCGGTCCAACGGTCACGGTCGCTGGGACGCACCGATGCCGGTTCGGGGACCGCGACGGCCACCGGCGTCGCGATCGCAGGGGGGGCGGTCATTTCAATCGACTCGGCTTGCCGCCGCAATTCATCCACTTGGGATTCCAAGGCCGCAATTTGCTGGTCGCGTTGATCTCGTTGCTGAACGTTCTGATAGGCGGCCCAAGCCAAGGCGGCCGAGGTCAACAGCAACGCTGCGGCGGCAACCAGAGTCGGTTTTCGGCCGCCGGACGAAAGACGCGTGCTCAAGTGGCCGATCGTCGCGTCGCTAACATTGCCGCTTGCCCCTTCGCGGATCAACGCGATGGCGAGTTTTCGCAGCCGTCGATCGCTCCGTGACCGTTTCAAGTTTTTGATCAGACTTTCAACGAACTTCCCATCCTGTCGGCTCAGTTCCCAGATCTTGTGCACCGCCGCGGAGGACAACGCGATTTCGGCCATCACGATACCCAGCGCGTACCAGTCATCGGCCGGTTGCGGCGGCTTCCCCGATTGCAGACGCGCGGTGGTCCAGTAAATCGATTCCGGGTCACCGCGGTGGACAGCATCGGCTTGAGCGGCCAGCGCCGGATCGATCCACAGCGTCGCTGCCGGTTCAGTCTCGGTCCCGCGATTATGAAACGACGCCGACGTGATGCGGCCGTAGCACAGCCCGGCGTCGTGCATCTTCTGGAGCGACCGGGCGACATCGACCCAGGAATCCGCCAGCGACCGCAAAGCCGACCGCTGCAGTCCATCGATCGGCAACGGCTCGAATCGACGAAAGGCATGTTGCGGCCGGTTTCCCTCAGCCGAGCCATCCCCAGCCAAAATCGGCAGCGAGCATCCCGGCAGCAGTTTTCCTGCGTCAAGCGTTGAGAAATCAGAACGATTGACGTCGTGTCGAGTCATCTCGGCTCAGGCGTAAAAACAGGGCGATTCGGGGCGCAGCACCAGTAGTTTACCGCAGCTCAACTGGCGTCCTTGCCGGTGCGTCGCGACAGTCGCCGTGTTCTCCGAACTCGGCGTCCGAAGAGCGAAACGGTGCCCGACGCCGACCTCGGAGAGGACGGCGACGATCCAGCCGATCCCCAAAAAATAGGCGCCGGCGTCGCGACACGCTAAGGATAGCACGCCGGTAGCGGCCTATCGGACATCGACCCAATCCATCCCGGCTGCCTGGGCGGCTTGGAAACCGAGCGGAGAATCCTCAAAAACGACACAATTTTCCGGTTTCACCTCGATTCGCCGGGCCGCTTCCAGAAACACGTCCGGCTCGGGCTTGTGCCGCTGGGTGTCTTCGGAGGTGACGACGACGGAAAACCAGTGGTCGATCCCCAGCGCGATCAATTGCTTTTCGACGACGACGCGTCCGCTGCCACTGGCGACCGCCATCGGCTTTTTCCCGTGAAAGGTCGCGGCGATTTCGCAGACGGCCGCCATCGGCTGGACTTGGTCGATCAAGCTTTGGAAATGCGTCTCCTTTTCCACCGCAACCGCCTCGGCGTCGACGTCCACGCCATGTTCATCGGCCAACAAGGCGACGATCTTTGCACTCGGCATCCCGCCCATCGAATAGAATCGTTCTTCCTTGAATTCGATCCCATAACGCGACATCGTTTCGCGCCAGGCGACATAATGCACGGGCATCGAGTCGGCCAAGGTGCCGTCACAGTCAAAAATCAAGCCGTCGTATCGTTCAAAGTCGTTTGCGTTCATCGCCAAAGAATCGCACAAGACGCCCCTTTTCGGAACCCGCCCCGCGTCAAACCACGCTCGCTCCCATGAATCAGCCCCCGCAAATCACCCCCCAGGTGTCCCACTCCTCGTCGGGGAAAGACGGCCCGCAAACCGATAAATCGGGCAGCGAGAACATTGCGTTTTGTGACTCGATCTTCGCCAAGGCGTTCCAGGCAAGCGCGTCGGACATTCACTTCGAACCGTTCGAACAGGCGTTTCGCGTGCGGATGCGGGTCGACGGGGTGTTGTCCCAAATCGCCGCCGGCCCCGCGGCCGATTACCCCCAGATCTCCTCACGGGTGAAAGTGCTCTCGGAATTGGACATCGCCGAACGACGGCGTCCCCAGGAAGGCCGTTTGCGATTGGTGATCAGCGGTCGCAACGTCGACTATCGGGTGTCGTCGGTCCCCACCCGGTTCGGTGAGAAAATCGTCTTGCGGGTCGTCGATGCGACCGGGCTGAAAGCCGACCTGACCAAACTGGGCATGAACCCCAAAGAAGCCCAATTGATGGCCCAGGCCACCGGCCAACAGTACGGCATGTGCCTGGTCACCGGCCCGACCGGTAGCGGAAAAACGACGACACTCTACTCCGCGCTCAATCGGCTCAACCAGATGGACCGCAACATCTCGACGATCGAAGACCCGGTCGAATTTGACGTCTTTGGCATCACGCAGATCAATGTCCGGCGTGAATTGAACATGGACTTCGCCCAGGTCCTGCGGTTACTGTTGCGGCAAGACCCCGACGTGATCCTGGTCGGCGAAATCCGTGACACCGAAACCGCCAAGACCTCGTTTCAAGCCGCGATGACCGGCCACATGGTGCTCTCGACGTTGCACACCAACGACACCGTTTCGGCCATCGCGCGATTGCGCGACATGGAGATCGAACCCTTCTTGATCACCGCGGGGTTGAACGTGATCGTCGCCCAGCGGTTGGTGCGACGCATCTGCCAGCATTGCCGAGCCCCCGTGACGATCTCCGCCGCCCAACTCAAATCGCTCGGCATCAGCGAAGAACAAGCGGCCAAGGCGAGTTTCCATCGCGGACACGGCTGTGCGAAATGCAACGGGTCGGGCTGCCGCGGCCGCGTCGCGATCTTTGAAATGCTGACCTTGTCGTCGAAACTTCGCGACATGATCTTTGAAAACGCATCGGTCGAAGCACTCCGCAAACAAGCGATCAAGGAAGGCATGCGGACGCTCCGCGTCAGCGCGCTCAGCAAAGCGTTTCAGGGTCTGATCACGCTGGAAGAAGCCGCCCTATTCTCCGGTCGGGCCTGAAAGCCGAGCGCAACCCAATTTGCGTACATGACGATGCATTCGAAGCGTCGCCGTGTTCTCCGAACTCGGCGCGGGCGCGAAAAAGCAGAGCTTTGCCCCGCGCCGACCTCGGAGAGGACGGCGACTGTCCAACCCCATCGAAAACTAAACTCCGGAAGAGTACCCGTGTTTCATGTTCTATAAGCTGAGCGCCCCGCACGTCTCGATCCGCGAGTACATGTACGAAGGCAACGTGATCACGATGCCGATCGTGCTGCTGATCGCGTGCGTCGTCAAACTGCTGCGGATCCCCCTGCCCGGATCCACCGACCTTCCCCCGGTCGCCTCGTTGCAACCATTTCGCGTGCCGGGTGAAAAAGTCGACCCGGAGATTTTGAACGCGATCACGGATCTGGATTCGCAAGTCCACGATTTGGGGTTCAACCGCATCGACCTGATCGGAATCAACGACCGACAGAACAATACGCGTTACGGCGGCGCGGCCTACCGGTCGCCCGACGGCGAGACCGTGGCCTGGATCCGCTATCGGCTGTGGCCCAACTTGGAACGCCGCAACAAGTTTGCCCGCCTGGCGCTCTATTCACTCGGCCCCGGCGGGGAAATCATCCTGACGACCTCCGCGACCCGGGACCTGCTCGATCCGCCCGACTGGCACGTCCAGTACCATCCCAAAGTCGATGCGAACCAGTTGCGTGATCTGCACCAAACCCATGTTCGCAAGGTGTTGGGAAACGCAAGGCCGATGATCGCCGGTGATACCGATTCGGCGTTTGATTTATTGGAACACACGCACAAAGAGTTTGTCGACTTCCAAGTCGATCGCGGCGTGTTCGTCCCTCCGGCTCCAAGCCAGACTGCCGTTGCTGACGATGACGTCCCAGTCGCCGAGCTGGTCGACGTCTCCGACGAGATCACGGCCGATGCAAACGTCCAAGAGCCGGCCGCTCCCGCCGATGCCGTGGCTGCCACGGAAGTGCTCGCTGACGACCTGCTCGCCGATGAAACGCGGCCGATCATCGAAGCGGTCCGAAAACAGGAAACCAAGCAATCCGGGTGGCTGACGAAATTGGCGATCCTGGCCGTTTCCATCTTGCTGTTCATCGGGCTCGGCGCGTGGCAATGGGAATTGGAACTGGTGTTGATCCTGGTCCCGATCCTGCTGGTCCACGAACTAGGACACTACGTCGCGATGCAAGTGTTCGGGTACAAGAACATCCACATGTTCTTCATCCCGTTGCTGGGTGCCGCGGTCAGCGGCCGCAACTATCGCGTCAACGGTTGGAAAAAGGCGATCGTCGCGCTCGCCGGTCCGCTGCCCAGCATCGCCATCGGACTGGTGCTGGGCGGTGCCGGTCTGATGCTCGGCAACGAGTGGTGCGTCAAAGGCGGATTGATCACGTTGATTCTGAACGTCTTGAACCTGGCGCCGTTTCTGCCCCTGGACGGAGGCCAGGTCGCGCACGTGACGTTGTTTTCACGATCCAAAGTCATCGACTTGCTGTTCCGCATCGGAACGATCGCGGTGCTGATGCTGGTGGCTTGGTTGCTCGATGCAAAGTTGTTGTTTGGAATCGGTGTCGCAATGGCACTGGGGTTACCGACCGTCTGGCGCACGATGAAGGTCACCGAATCGATCCGCGATCGCGAGCTGCCCCAACCGAGCAACGACAGGATGCCCGAGGATGCGATCCGCGTGGTCGTCGATGAAATCCAACGTGCCAATCTGCCGACCCAGGGCACGTCGACCCTGGCAAAATTGACGCTGTCGGTTTACGAAAGCGTGATCACCCGACCGCCCTCCTGGCCGGCGACCCTGGGGATCTGGGCCCTGTATTTCGGCGGGCTGGTTTCCGGCGTCGTGGGCATGATCGTGATCACGTTGGCCAGTGTCGGTGGCGGGTTGTTTGACGACCTGCCCGAATTCGAATCGCAGTATGAACAAGTCGAAACCGACGACGGTCAATTCCGGCTGGGGGCTCCCGACGTCGACCCCACGGCGACAAAACTGGACTTGTTGGTGTGGCGATTTGCCGATGCCGACGCCGCCCGCAAGGCCTATGACACGCTGGTCGAATCGACCGATGACTCGGTCGCAAGACTCGGCAACGTCGTGTTCACCAGCACAATCGCCGACCGCGACGCTGCCCGATTCAACGACGAAGATTTTGCCAAAGGCTTCGAAGCGTTCGCGGCCAATGACCCACGACTCGATCGGCTAACCGATGCCCGGTGGCGGCGATCGTTCGACGGCGACTTCCCACAATTGATCGTCGCCGTCTCCAGCGACACCGCCGACGAACTGATCCGAGCCTCCGAAAACATGCCGTACAACATCGGCGATTCGGTCGCGATCGCCCCCTGGACCCCCAAGATCCAAGCGACCGAAGACCAACTGCGATTGCAAGCCAAACTGTGTGTCCTGCAAGGCAAAACCCAACCGCTGCCCTGGGAACAGCCACCGCCGGCCGACCAGGATGACGCGGCGGCAGACGACGAACCGATGGACTTTCGCAAGCTGATGCGTCAATCTGCCGAGCGTTTCGAACAGATCCAACAGAATCGAATCGATTGGATCGGCGAGCAAGCCGAATCCAGCGACGGCGCCGCGCGACGTCTCTACAACGCCTACCTGGACTTCGAGTCCGAATCCGAGGCCTGGCGACAAGACGAACGCCCGCATGAGCAAAAAGGACCGCCTCCGACGCTGCCCGACGCGTTGGCCCCCTTGCTGCCCGAACTCGGCTACCTGCACCCGGCCCATCCCCTCCGAGAGACGAGCGTCAACGTCGACGCCTACCGCTTGGAACCAGAAGACGAACTCCTCAGCGAGACCTTCCCCCTGCAGCGCGACGGCCGATCACTCGTCTACCTGCACCTATCCCCCACCCGCGACGCCGCCGCCGGCTACGCCACCGTCCACGCCTGGCTGAAAAACCACGGCATCGAAACCGTCATCTGGGCCTACGACACGCCCGTGGAGTGAAGTTTCGAGTCGGCAGGTTTCAGGTTTTTCGAACTGCCTACTGCCGGCTGCCCCCCATTTTCCTGCCCACTCCCCACTCCCCACTCCCCACTCCCCTTACTTGCTAGCAAAACTCTCTTCCCTCCAATCACCCTCGGCGGCCGAAACGATCTACCCTTGTCCCCCGCCGGCCACCTAGAATCTTGAATGAACTGTCGCCACCCCAGGGGATTGCATGGATGCATGAACGGACCCAGCGAGCCGTCGCTCGATTGTTGTTCGTTTTCTGCTGCGCGGTCCCGACCTCGATCGTTTTCCTCTCGATCCTGGTCACCTGGACGCCGTGGTACCAGGCCAACAAGCTGGCCGAGCTGACGCATCATCTGAATCTGCAGACGGGGTTGGTGTTTGAAATCGGTCGTTGCGAGCGTGTCGCGCCGGGCAAGTACCTGTTGGAAAACGTCCGCGTCCGCGATCCGGATTCCCGCCAGCACGTCGTGACAATCCGATTGATCGATTACCTTGTCGAACGTGAGCGGGCGGCGATCATTTTGCACCAGCCGGAATTCCAGTCGGCCGGGCTCGGTCACGCTTGGACGATGCTGCACGACCGTTTGATCAGCCGTCCGGCCCAGACGTTGGTTCCGATTTCGATCCTGGCGACCGACGTCAGCATCCTCAGCCGCACCGGATCGATGCCCCCGGTCGACGTCTCGGCGGAGATCACGCCGGAGGGCGACAGCGTTCGCATGATCGCTCGGGCCGGGCATGCCACACGTCACGTCGGCCCGCGTCTGCATGTCGAACTGTTCCGCGATCGGAATCGCGAACTGCCGGCGACCGAATTGGTGCTCTCGACCGAAGGCACCGCCCTGCCCTGCTCCGCCTTGGCCGAGTACGCACCGGCGATCAAGCATCTGGGAGCAAACGCGGAATTCGTCGGCGTGATCGCATGCCGGCAAACGCCCCACGGTTGGACCTATGACCTGGGATCTTCCTCGCTGAACAAGCTCAGCTTGAACGACCTGACCGATCATTTGCCGCACCGCGTGATCGGCGAAGCGGAAGTCCAGTTTCGACGCTGCGTGATTCATCCCGGCGAATCGGTCAACTTGGTCGGCACACTCAAATCGTCCAAGCCGGCGAACTTGCGGATCAAGACACCGCTGCTGGCGGCGATGCGAGATCACCTGGGGATGGCCGTCGACGAGCGTGAATTGGTTCCCAATCCGAACGGCATCGAGTGCGAATTGGCGCTGAACTTTGACATCCGCGACGAAACGATGACGCTGACCGGCATCGGCGACAACGTCGTGCTGTACTCCCGCGGTCGGCCGATCGCCGCCCCACCGGCAGAACTGATCGATGCCGACCGGATCACCGCGATGCTGGCCCCGCCGAGCCGCTGGATGGCGGCGTGGAATTCGATCCTACTGCCCTCTTCCCCCGCCCCAGCCGACGACGCTTTACCATCCGCAGCGTTTCGAAGCGTTCGCAACCTGGACGGCGACGCCTCGATCCGCCAGCAGTAGCGAAGCGGAGAACCAACCCTCCCTGGCCGTGGCCTGGCGAAAATCAATGGAACCTGGAACGTTGGTTAGGTTCGGGGACGTTCAGCGATTCTGCTGGATCCCTCGATTGCAAATTGCAAACTGTTCATTGCAAAATTCAAATTTTCCGGGAATCGTCGCTCCAATCATTTCGCAATTTGCACTGTTCATTTTGCAATTTTCAATCGTTGCCGGTTCACCACTTTTCGACGCCACGTACTTTTCACCAGGCCACCCTGGCCGGGAGGGTCGAGCGTAGCGAGGGGAGGGTCGATTGGTGGTGATGGGGTGCTTCCGAGCCACAGCGAACCCTCCCCGCTCTGAACGCAAACTCCTCCGCGCCCCTCACTGGAAGCATTGGCGTCTACATCCTTTTCCATGGCTCCTTTCTCCCCCGGCTTTGCGCACAGAGAAGGGCTGGGGATGAGCCCTGGAGTGATTCGATGCCGTACGCCCGCTCTTAACGGCAGATCATCAACTGACCACACAGGTCGGCATCGACGTTAGACGGACACACGCTCGATTGCTGCTATAAAACAATTCCACGCTCTCGACCTTCACGTTCGGAACCTTCTGCGATGACTGAGCCCCCGCTGGACCTTGCCACGTTGTTGGCAATCGCAAACCAACACCCGCATGACGATGCCGCCGCGGCGATCGAGATTGCCAAGTCACTGTTGCTTCGCTCGCGTGCCTTGCAAACCCCTCAGGAACGTCATCAACAAGCCGAATTGGACCGGATGATCGGCCGGCCCGAGGACAAGGCCACGCTGGTGGAGATGACCGACCAGGCCTTTCGCACGCACAGCCCGGCCCGCGTCGCCGATCAGTTGACGCACATCTTGGACGTCCAAGGCGTGCCACGTTTCTTCAGCCCGTTGGAACAAACCATGCTCCGCGGATTCCAAACCTTTGGCGGCTACCTGCCCGGCGTCGCCGTGCCGCTGGTCAAAGACAAGATGCGACAGGAAACGGCCAACGTGATCCTGCCGGCCGAAGACCAACCGTTGCGAGAACACTTGGCCGCGCGCCAGGACTCCGGCGTGCTGATGAACGTCAACTTCCTAGGGGAATCGTTGCTCGGCGAAGAAGAAGCGAATCGTCGCTTGCAGAACTACCTGCGGGCACTACAAATCCCCGAGATCGCGTGCATCAGCGTCAAACTGACGACGTTGCTGAGCCAGGTTTCAACGATCGCCCGCCGTCACACCGTCGGCATCGTTGCCGATCGCTTGGAACTGCTGTATCGCGCCGCCGCCCGCGAACGATTCACCCGCCCCGATCGCACGTCCAGTTCCAAGTTTGTCTATCTGGACATGGAAGAGTACCGCGATCTGCATCTGACCGCCGACGCGTTTGTCGAAACACTCGATCGACCGGGGCTGGAAAAGGTCCGTGCCGGGATTGCGTTGCAAGCCTACATCCCCGACTCTTTCAACGTCCTCACCGATCTGATCGCCTGGTCGGCCAAGCGAGTTCAACGCGGCGGTGTTCCGATCACCGTCCGGTTGGTCAAGGGCGCCAACATGGAGATGGAGCGTGTCGAAGCCTCGTTGGGCGGTTGGCCACAAACGCCGTACACGGACAAGACCCAAACCGATGCGAATTTCAAACGCATGTTGCGGTCGATGATCGCGGCCGCCGCCCAAGGCCATCTGGTGATCGGAGTCGCGTCGCACAACCTGTTCGACATCGCGCTGGCGATGCTGTGGGGATCGCGCACACCGCTGACCGCGGCCGACGCTTCCGAGTCGGGTCGATCGACGGCGCTGGAGCGGATGCAGTTCGAGATGCTCGAAGGGATGGCCAATCACCAACGCCGCGCCTTATTTGAATCCGCACCGCGGATGCTGCTGTACGCCCCGGCCTGTCGCCGTGAAGACTTTATCAATGCGATCGGCTACTTGATTCGCCGTTTGGACGAAAACACCGGCAAAGAGAACTTCCTGCGTTATTCATTCCGCCTGACGCCGGACTCGGACACCTGGAACCGACTGGCCGACGGCTTTCGCGATTCACTGGCGATGATCGACAGCGTTTCGGCACAGCCCCGTCGCAGCCAAGACCGACGTCAGCCACCCACCCAACCGGCCGCAGCGGCCCATTGGAGTTCCTTCGTCAATGAACCGGACACCGATTGGGCGCTCACGCAGCACAGCGAGTGGGCTGAGTCGATCGTAAACGACTGGAAAGACCGCTGTGATGACCGCGCCGTGCATATCCCCTTGAACGTCGGCGGCGAAACACGGGATCCGAATGCATCCACCGAGTCGGACGATCGTGCCTTGAAAGCATCGGCCGACCCGTCACGCCCCGATCACGTCGCCTGTCGATTCACCCAGGCGACCGACCAAGACGTCGATGATGCGATCGCGTGCGCGAGCAACGATCCGGATCAATGGCGTCAGATGTCCTGGGACGCGCGGTACGAATTGTTTCGAGCGGCCGCACAGAACATGCGCCAGCGACGCGGCGACTTGATCGGTGCGATGATGATCGACGGCGGAAAACTGATCGGCGAGGCCGACCCGGAAGTCAGCGAAGCGATCGATTTCACCGAGTTCTACCCGTTGACCGTCCAGGCGTACCTGCAGCGTGCCCAGGATCGCCAAAGTCCGTTTTCGGCATCACCGCGCGGGACCGTCGCGGTGATCAGCCCCTGGAACTTCCCGCTGGCGATTCCCTGTGGCGGGGTCGTGTCCGCACTGGCCGCCGGCAATACGGTGATTCTGAAACCGGCCAGCGATACCGTCTTGCCGGCCTATCTGTTGGCCAAGTGCTTTTGGGACGCCGGTGTTCCCCAGACGGCGCTGCAATTGATTCCCTGCAGCGGGTCGGGTGCGGGCAAACGATTGGTCACCGACCCGCGAATCGAGGCCGTGATTCTGACCGGCGGCACGGAAACCGCCAAAACAATGCTCAAGCTGCGGCCCGAGTTACACCTGATCGCAGAAACCGGCGGCAAGAATGCAACGATCGTCACCTCGCTGTCCGACCGTGACCTGGCGATCAAGCATGTCTTGCACAGTGCCTTCAGCCACTCCGGACAAAAATGCAGTGCCACGTCGCTGCTGTTGCTCGACCAAGAGGTCTACAACGACAAGGACTTCCGAAACACGCTAGCCGATGCGGCGGAAAGCCTGCCGGTCGGATCGGTTTGGGATCTATCGTCTCGCGTCGGCCCATTGATTCGTCCGCCCAGCGGTGAGCTGGAACAAGGCATCAAGGAATTGGAATCCGGTGAAGAATGGTTGGTGATGCCGCGGCGGATCGGAGACAATCGCCAACTGTATCGACCGGGAATCAAATGGAACGTTCGCCGCGGCAGTTTCACTCATCGCACCGAATTGTTCGGTCCCGTGCTGGGCGTGATGTCGTTCACTCGACTCGAAGAAGCGATCGAGATGGTCAATGCGACCGGTTACGGTCTGACCAGCGGGTTGGAAAGTTTGGACGACCGCGAGCAAGAACTTTGGCGTGACAATATCCGCGCCGGCAACCTGTACCTCAATCGCCCCACGACCGGCGCGATTGTGTTGCGTCAACCCTTCGGCGGCATCGGCAGCAGCGGCTATGGGCCGGGTGCCAAAGCCGGTGGACCACACTACGTCCTGCCGCTGATGCGTTTGGAAAACGATGCGAACGCAATCACCAATGCCCCCGGTGACGCGGCATCAAAACAGACGGCCGACACCACATCGATCGACGACGCGCAACGTGCGATCGAGTCAATCGACACAGCCGACATCGACGCCAACCGCGTCTCGCGATTCGCGGCATCGGCCAGACAAGTCGTCCGGGAACTTACCGGCACGATGCATGACCACTTCCGATTGACCGGCCAAGACAATTGGCGGCGTTACCTGCCGGTCGGCCAGCTTCGTGTCCGGCTGCGGGGCGATGAAACGGCTGGCGATCTGGCCATCTCCATGCTCGCCGCGGCGGCGGCCAAATGTGTCGTGACCTATTCCATCGCCGATGACGCCGAGGCATTGATCCCGACGTTGGAAGCGATTTCAGATCACCTGATTGAAAACGCCAGCTCCACGTGGCGCTGCGAATGGGTGCAGGAATCCGACGTGTCGTTGGCCGACGAGATCTCCGACGGTCGCGTCGACCGCCTGCGTCTGCTGCTGCCCACCAAGTCGCTTCCCACGATCATCCACGACGCCTGCAGGAACGAATTCATCAGCATCATCGCCGAAACGGTGCTCGATGACGCGGAGATCGAAATGTTGCGTTACTTGAACGAGCAATCGATCTCCGACGACTACCACCGCTACGGCAATTTGGGACGGCGGCAAATGGCGGAGTAGTGGCCGGGTGCGCGGACGGCGCCACGTTTCGCACGTCGCCAGTCAACCGTAGCTACCTTCGCCAGAAGGTGGTCCGCGGCGTTTGTCCACGCTCGCATCGAGCGTGGCTACGCCGAAGCTGACCAGATTGCACCTCACGCCGGCTTTCGCCAGGCAACGAGCCCCGCGATCAAAAACGCGAATTGGGTGGCCATGAAGATCATCAGCCACATCAACACGCCTTCGGTAAAGCCGTAACTGTGCAATCCGATGCCCAGTTCGTTCGTCCCGAACCAGCTCCACGCCGTGACGATGTTGCCGCCGATGGACAAAATCGCAAAACCGCGTGCCTTGACCATCCCGTCCCAACGGGCGTGCAACATCAGCGCGTTCCAAATCACGATCAGCAAGGCGCCGTTTTCTTTGGGGTCCCAGCCCCAGAACCGGCCCCAACTGTCGTCGGCCCACAGCCCGCCGAGAATCGTCCCGACGGTGCTGAACAGGATCCCGAAGCAAGCCGCCCCGTACACCATCCGGTACAGTGATCGCCCCGCTTTCTCTTCCGCCCCGACCCAGTTGCTGATCAGGTAGCCGATGCCCAGCATCCCGGCGACCAACGTCGCCACGTAACCCAGCGAAACGCTGATCACGTGCGTCGCCAACCAGAACTGGGTATCCAGCACGGCTTGCAACACCGGCATCGTATCCCCGCTGCTCAGCCCTCGGGCGACCAACAACGAAAGCGTTCCGGCGGTCGCGGCGACCAAGTTACCGAATCCCAAACGGAAGATCCGATCGATCACCAACCCGCCCAACACCGCGGCCCAACCGATGAACACGGCGGACGAATAAATGTTGATCACCGGCGCGCGACCGGTGATGTAAATCCGGCTCAAGATGGCGACCGTGTGGATCAGGGCGGCGACCAGCAACACGCCCCAGGTCGCGTTTCTTAATCGATGGTCACCGACGGCCAGGAACGCCAATGCCATGATCATGGACAGGATGTACAGAATCGTCGAACGCACTTCGGGCGAATTGGATTCCATCCAACGTTCCAGCGCCACTTTGTTGGAATTCAACCCGGGAATCGGATAGGCGGTCGACAGTGCCAACTGGTCATCGACGGCCTGGTTGAACCCTTCAAAATCCTTCTTTTCGTCCTGATAGGTTTCGATCATTCGGCTGAAGGGATCCGACGCCAGTTTGCGATCGGAGTCCTGTGACGGGCCCTTGGCGGCATCGTCAAAGAACGCGGGGGCAAAGGCGGTCCAATCGGGATCATTGACCGCATCGGCCGCCTCGTCAGCGGTCGGAGGAATGATCCGCGCCGTCCGCATCGTCTGGATCGATTCCATCCTTCGCTGCAATTCACCCAGCGCGAACCGCTGCACCATTTCTTCGGTGATGCCTTCGGGCAGGTTGTCCGTTGGAATTTCCGGCGGCCGCGGCAATTGGAATGCTTCGGCGGTCACCATGTACTGACGCGTGCGAAGATCCAGCTCCAGCAGTTTCTGTTCCTTGAACGACAACGCCGCTTCGTCCTTGCCGCGAGCCGCCTTGATCAACGCGTCCGCCTTGGGCCATTCGGCCAACAGCTCGTCAAGCGAGTACAGCTTGCTCTTGCGTCGTTCCAACTTCAATTGACTGCGGACTTCTTCGGCATCGACCCGGAACATCGGCAGGTAACGAAGTGCCGGATCATCGATCGCGACTTCCATCAACCATTGCATCGCCGACATGGACTTCTTATCAACACGGCTCTTGATCGCGCCCGGAGCATTCTCCATCGGCAGCGATTCTCGGTTGCTGATCGCCTTGAGCGTTTGGCGGGCAAAGGAATCCAGCGGCAACATCCGGCCGCCGAACTGGGCGGGAATCTTGCCGGCGGCGTAGAAATCGTAGCCCTTGTCACGCGAACCCGGACGCAGCGTCGTCATCGCGGCCGACCACGGGATCAGCAACATCAAGGCGAGCACGGCGGCGACGTTGAACGCGATCACGGCCGGTCGCGAGGACGTGATCACCTGGCGTTCATCGGCGCTCATGGCCGCCATCTCCTTGGCCCGCTCGCGTTCGCGCCTGCCGACGAAACGTTTCAACGTTCCGGTGAAGTGTGCGAGCATGCCCAGCGCCATGATGCTGCAGGCGACATACGGGATCAGCCAGCCGCTGTTGCGCACCACTTGAAGCCCCGTCATCTCCTTCCCACCGGGCAGCGGCGTGTAACTGGATTGAAAGAACGTCTCGCCGCGATACCGCAGCGGGTTGTTCATCCAGACACGTTCACGACGGTCCTCGCCGGTTTCCGTGTCGACGATGCGGATGTACGAACTGTAATCTCGCGGTGTTTCGGTCCCGCTGTAATTGCGACGCTGGACGTCTTCCAAGTGAACCCAATACGGTTTCACCTCGCGGTGATACTTCAGCCCGACCTTGTACTCGGTCTCGCCGATCGTGACTTCGTCGTAGACGTCCTTGGCCGATCCGCCGGGGATCAACGTCTCTCGGTCGGACAACATTTGGCTGACCAGGTGCGTGCCCAGCGACTCGCCCGTCTCCTTGTCGATCAATTCGATGTAGGCCGACGCCACGTTGACTTCCCCATCCGTGCCGCCACGCTTGCGCGCCTGGACCGCCTGGACTTCCAACCCGACCCCCTTGGTCGCCGGGTTGCCGGTCGGTTTCGGATTGACCAGATCCGAGTTTTCGTAAAACGCGACCACCTTCACATCAACCGGCAAGGCGTCGTCGCGGATTAGTTCGCCGCTGGACAGTGCCTGGTCAATCTGCGTCCCAGGAATCGCCGTCACCGTGTCTTCTTCTTCGCCAGGCTGGACGAAGGTCAGTTCGATCTTGTCCAGATTGATCAATGCGTTGGTCGATTGGCCCTCGACCAGACTGATCCGTTGTTCCAACTGGCGGTCACCGAAGGCGAATTGGCCGAACATCAACAGCCCGACGCCGAAGTGCAGCAACAAATTGCCGCCCTGGCGTCCGAAGATCAGCAAACATCCGACCAACAAAATCACACCGGCACCGAGCCCCTTGGCCAGTTGCCAAACGATCCGCAATCCGGGATCACCGATCCGCGAACCGCTGAACAACGTGTAAACGACGACGCCGGCCAAGAGTGCCGCGCCGATGTAACCGGCAATGCGCAGCGAACGATGTTTGACATTCGTCGACACGGCGGTCAAACCGATCGCACCGGCAATCCCGATCCCCTGCAACACGTTCCAAAGTGCGGGGTAAGAGATCGGCGGTGCGCCCTGCAATCCGTCACTGCTGTGTCCGCTGGCGATGATCAATCCGGCGACAACAAAACCGGCCAAGATGAAGAGGATGCCCGCAGCCAATCGACCGCCCGACGCGGAGACGCGGAACCGAGTCGCCTTGGACGCGATCAGGTTCATCATCAACAACACGCCGATCAACGCCCCACCGGGAAACGGGATCACCCCCGGAATCGGATTGGCGTGACGATAGAACGCTTGCGGGATGAAGTCGTCGAAATGCATCCACGCGATCCATGAAACGAAGTACCGTTCCTTGACGTCCTGCATGTTCATCTCGTCCTGGGCCAGCGTCCCGACCAGGACGATGATCAGGGAAGCAGCGAACAAGCCGACGGTCAGCTTCAATGACCCGATCGCCGAAAGCACGTCGGCCGACGAGATCACCGTCGATTCATCACGCTCTTTGGGGAACTGGCCGGTGGGATTGGGGAGTGTCGCCATTTTCTATCTACCATTGTGTTTTATCGCCATCGATCCATCGCGTTCCCGAGTCGGAGAGGCTTCCAGCCTGTCACTCGCATCTCGACAGGCTGGAAGCCTCTCCCACCATCCTAAAACGACAACGAATCCAAAAACGCTTGCATCGCTTCGGATTGATCCGCGACCGTTTTCGCGTCACCGGTCATTTTAATGAACTTGCTGCGGCCGCCTGCCATTTCAACAATTGTCGCATCGATCGATTTCTGTCCCTTTTCGGCGTCGCCTGCGATGATAAACCGCTGCGCCGGGCGGCCGGAAACATCGAATTTCTGTGCCCCGGCCAGCATCTCGTCGACCGCCGCATCCTCGGGAGAATCTCCGGCGACCTGCCCCATCCAACGTGCGACGTTGCTGCGCAGGTCACCACCGGCCGTGATCACCGTGATTTCGGACTCACCGACGCGGAAGGCGGCTTCACGCATCCCGCCGGGCCGGACGTCCAGCTTTTTCCAACCGTCGGGGGTTTCAAATTCCAGTGGTGACGTCGGCGTCGCCGCCGTGGTCGCCCCGCCCGCTGGACTCGTCAGCGGACCGGCGCTGGGCATCCCGGCGCTGGACATCCCGGCGCTGGGCAATCCAGTTCCAGGCATTCCTGCACCGGACATCATTCCCATCGGCGCCGATCCAGCGCCCGGGACACCGACCAGATCGACCCAGACGGCATCGCCCTGGGCCGCGTCGACATCGATCGCTTCGCCGCCGGACCAGGTTTCGGTCGACGGGTCCAAGCCGACTTGGCCGCGCCACCGGTTCACGTTTTGTTGGACGTAGTCGTCCCATGCGTCTCGGTCCATTGTGCCGGGGACCGACAGATTGGAAACGCTCAGGTCGAGTTGTTTTTCGGGCGTATTGATGTCGATCGTCGCGAATCGCATCGGCTTTTCTCCGCCGCGACGCCAGCCGTCGGGCAACGATTCGAGAACCGGTTCGTCATTGGCATCGAACTGGACACTTTTGACAAATGCTTTGAAGGCGTCATCGATCCGGGCGACCGCGTCTTCGGGGCCCAAGACTTTAAAGAACCAGACTTTTTCGCCGCGGGGAACCATCACCGCCAGCAAGCGTTCTTTACCGGGCAACAGCTGCTCGGGGACCTTCTTGGGGATCTTGTAGGTGACGATCCCTTCGGGCTGCTCACAACCGGCCAGGCAAACGAGCGCCAGTATCAGCACCGGCAGCACGGCCAACCGTCGTCGGATCCCACCACCGTGGCGGTGCAAGTTCTCTGTCAGATCCGGAATCATGGGCGCGATCAAAAGCGGGGCGGGCGGGAGGGTGAAATCCGTTTCCGGCGGGAGTGTGGCATCCGAGCAGTGTCAGTATAGACGCGCCACCACCGTTCTTCGTACCCGCCACAGCCAGACCGGGCTCAGGAATCCCAGCCCATCAGCCCCTTTAACGAATCCGCCCAGGGACTCACAGGCGCTGAAAGCCCAGACCGGGGCTCAGGAATCCCAGCCCATTAAGCCAATCAGCGAATCCGTCAGGGCGCTCACCGGCGCGGAGATCTCGTTGTAAGCCCACATGTTTCGGACCAGATCGGACATCAGCATGCCGCCCAACGAAAGCGTCAGGATGATGAACATCAGCGATAAACACTGCATCAACGAGAAGGGGACTTCGTATCCCACCCCGGCGACGGCCGCGCCGACCGCGGGGGCTTCGTCGACCTCGTCCATCTCGATCGCCTCCCCTGCCATGGGGTCTTCGCCCAGTCCGCCCTCGGCCACCGGCGCTTCGTCAAACGCGTCGACTGCCACCGCTTCGGCGTCACCGAATCCGGCGTCGGCAAACCCCGCGTCGTCGCCGAAATCATCCTGGAAATCAACGGCGTCGCCGACCATTTCGGAATCTTCGACTTCGATGACCTGTGAGCTGCTTTCCAGATCGGCATCCAGCCCGACGCCCGACGGCGAGAGTTGGAATTCTTCGTCCGAGCCCGAGCCGCTGCCGCCGGCATTCTTGCCACTGGATCCCGAAATCCCGCTGCCGTCGGTCAATTCGGCCCCCAAATCCAGCGCCGACAGACTGCTGCCGGCCAAATCCAAGGGCTCACTTTCGAGCGACAAGCCGCTGTCACTGGGGCTCATCAGATTGATCCCGCTGTCCCCGGCGACCGAGATGTCACTGACACTGTCCAGCATCAGATCCGCGTCGTCGTCGGCGATCACCAAGTCGTCGTCTTCGTCCAGGGCGTCATCCATTTCGTTGATCACGCTGGACCCCAGTCCGCTGCCCAGCCCGGAGGAGGTCAGCAGGTTTTCGCTGTCGCCGGAGATCAGCCCGCTGCCGCTGCCGGATTGTTCGGCGCCCAGCAAGTCCAATTCGCTCAAGACGTCCGCACCGGACGATTTCATCTTCTCGCCCGAATCCGGCGAATCGAGTTCGTTCATCAGTTCCAGACTGCTCGCCCCGGCCGCTTTGACCTGCAGTTCATCTTCGCTCAGCGAATCCAGATCCAAGCTATCGCTGTCTTCGCCCAACAGCAGATCGTCGCTGTCGTCTTCGTCCAGCGATCCGGAAAACGCGAACTCTTCGTCCGAGCTGGCGTCGTCAGCGACATCCACGTCGCTGATCGAGATTTTCTCCGCTTCGTCCTTGATTTCGGCTTTGGCGACCGGACCGGTGCTGCCCTCTTTGGGATCGATGGCGATGTCGATCGAATCGATGCTGTCGTCCATCAACGCCGGGTCATTGAGTTTCAATTCGGCCGAATCGATTTCCTGCAGCGCGTTTTCGTCGCTCTCAAACAGCGAGTCCTGCTCCAAATCGTCGCTCAGCTTGCCACTGTCGGATGTGACCAGTTCGACATCGCTGCCATCTTCTTTCGATCCGGTGACCAGGTTCACGTCGCTGCCCTCGCCGGGCGTCTCGCTGCCGATGCCCAGATCGCTGCCTTCGCCCTCGCCCGGCGAATCGCCTCCGATCACACTGCCCGATCCCATCCCCGATTCGTCGACCAGGATCCCCGATCCGAAGCCGTCGGCCAGTTCGTCGGCCAAACGGTCGATCTCCGTCTCGGGAAATTTCCAACTGGAACCGTCACGAAAACCGCGGACTTGGCCTTGGCTGCGAAGTTCGACCAGGCGATCGGTGCTGATGCCAAGTTTCGAAGCAGCTTCTTCAAGTGACAGATAAGACATGGGCGAGGATTGATTCGAGCGGGGGAAAGACAAAGTTGATGATTGATTGCCCTGTTTCCCTATCGCTCGGATCACCGGCAGTCGCTACTTCGCCGGACTGCCAAGTTGCCGGATTTGTCCGGGAAGTGGCTTCGTCAGGTTAAGCGATAAGGAGAAGTCGGCATCGATCGGGCGGCTGCTGACCAAGCGGATCTGGCCCGACCTATCGATATGATACACGGCGATTTGCATTTTTCCGGTATGAACCAGCGTAATTGTTTGACTTCCCGAGCCGGTAAATCCGTTAAACCCGATCAACTCCCCCGCCGCAGCAACCTGAGGCCCCTTTTCCGACGCGGACAGCTGCATCAGCGACGCGCCGCTCGGCTGCGACACCTGTTCGGGGGGCAAGCCAGATTCGAAGCCTTCTGCACCGATGTTTTCCGGAATCCCGTACGTCCCGGGCTGGTCCGCCACACCGCCGACGACCAACGCCGAAAGCAACCCCAATCCCAGCAATCCGACTCGCCAATGCATCCTGCATGCTCCTGATATTGTGGGGGACTTCGACTCACCGCCGCCAAACCGTCCCCGTGTCCTGACTCTTCACCGCCCCTCTGTACGACGGTCCCTTCCGGGCCGTCGCCTCCGACCGAATACCACCCCGCCGCGGTCAATCGCAACCCAAGATCCGGCAAACGGCATCATGAAGCACTCCGTTGGTGCCCACGCCGTCACCGCCCCGAACCGTCGCGACGCCCTTCCAATCGGTGAAACGGCCGCCCGATTCGACCATCACCGGCAGAATCGCAGCGACATCCCAGGCGTTGCAAATCGGATCGATCATCACGTCGGCCCGCCCGGTCGCCACCATCAGGTAACCGTAACCGTCGCCCCAGGTCCGGGTGATCCAGCACGCCCGTTCGATCTGTTTGTAAGTCTCCGCCCGGTCGCGGGCATCGAACGAGCCCACTTCGCTGGTCACGAACACGGCCTGCGAAAGCTCACTTCGTTCGGAGACACGAGCCCGCGTCCATTCCGCCGGCGCCCCATCGGTCTCGCGGCGCTGGTGCCAACACCCCTGCCCCAACGCCGCGACCACCATCTCGCCGAGAGCGGGAATGAAGATCACGCCGCCGATCGGTTGGCCGTCTTTCTCCAGCGCCAACAACGTCGAATACAGCGGCACGCCGCACACAAACGACTTCGTTCCGTCGATCGGATCAACGACCCAGCGGTAATTGGATTGGCCCACCGTCTCGGCGAACTCTTCGCCTTGGACCGTGTCTTCGGGAAAGGCCTTGGCGATCTTTCGGCGAACGAGCTGTTCGGCTTCCCGGTCGGCGATCGTCACCGGCGAATCATCGCTTTTGGCATCGACGTGCAACTCTCCCGTGCCGAAGTACTTCAGCGTGTGTTCTCCGGCGGCCCGGGCGATGGAAACCATGGCCGAAAGCCGCCCCGATTCCAGCGACGACCAGTCGGCAGGTCCCTGCAATGTCGATGAGTCCATGTTTAAATCCGTCATGCGTCTGAATCTGAATGTGTCTCGTGATCTGGCGTGTTCTGATCGTCGGCCGATGAGTCGATGAACTGCCCCGGAAAAAAACTTTGGTACAGCAACATCCCCGCACCGACCACCAACAGCGAATCGGCGATATTGAAATTCGGCCAAGTCCACTGTTCGTTGATCCGCCACAAGATCCAATCGCGGACGCCACTTTGCCACTGTTCCGGGTAGCCGGGTTGCCACCACAATCCCAACCGATCGTAAAGGTTGCCGATGATTCCGCCGCCGACCAGCCCCAGCGCGACGGTCAACCAGCGTGATTCGGCCGCCCGAAACCAGAACAACCAGATCACGATGCCGATCGCGGCGACGACACTCATGGCGGCGAAAAAGGTGCCGCGTCCGGCCCCGACCCCAAACACCGCTCCGATGTTGACGGCCGTCTCGATCCCGAAATACGGCTCCCAGACCCACCAGATGTCGCTTTGGGTCGGCAGCCCGCGCCAGCGGAACACCGCCTCCTTGGTCCACAAATCCAACCCTCCGCCGACCACCGCGATCCCCAGAAACACCCAAAATCGGCCCACCAGCGACCTCGGCGGTCGCGACGTCGCAGCGGCAGGTGCGGTCTCGGGGCCGTCGATGGTCGATTCAGCCTGATTCATTGTCTTTCTATGATCCGGTGTTGACGTTGCCAGCATTCCTTGGCCCGCGTTGTAAGGTTGTCCGCTGAAAACTGGAAAGGCCCTACACGGTAGAATCGTTCGCCCCGCTTGCCCAGATCAACCTGCGGGAACTCAGGGCCCACTGCGTGGTTGCACTCTAAGAGTCGCCGTGTTCTCCGAACTCGGCGCGGGAGCAAAAAAGCAAAGCTTTGCTCCGCGCCGACCTCGGAGAGGCCGGCGACAGTCCAGCCCGACCCCTGAATCAAGTGTCGACGAAGCCCGGGGGGTTCTTCCCATCGGCATCCCTGCCGCCCCGCGTCGCCAAGAGTTACATTACGGCTCCGTTCCCCTTTCGAACCCGCTTCCCCAGACGAGCACCCCACCCACCATGTCCACTCCACTGAAAATCGCCGTCCACGGAGCGGCCGGTCGCATGGGTCGCCGAGTCGTCGCGCTGGCATCGGAAGATTCTGCCCTGGAACTGGTCGCGGCGATCGAAAACGACCAACACCCGCTGCTCGGCCAGGACGCCGGCGACTTGGCGGGCGTCGACACGCTGGACATCCCGCTGTCGTCCAAGTGGCCCACGGATGCCGATGTCGTGATCGATTTTTCGTTGCCCGAGGCGATCGATCGCTGTATCGAGAAATGTGAACTGCACGAAACCGCACTCGTCGTGGCCACCACCGGCATGACCGACGCCCAAGTCGAACGCCTGAACGAAGCGTCAGAAAGTATCCCGATCGTCTGGGCCCCCAGCATGTCGCTGGCAGTCAATTTGTCGATGAAACTGGCCCAACAGATCACCGAGAAACTGTTGGACGTGCCGGGCGGGTTGGATATCGAAATCATCGAACGACACCACCGCTACAAGGCCGACGCGCCGAGCGGAACGGCACTGAAATTCGGTGACTTGATCGCCGAAAAATTGGGCGACGACACCAAACACGTCCACGGCCGCGAAGGCCACACCGGCCAGCGAACCCGCAACGAAATCGGATACCACGCGGTTCGCGTGGGCGATAATCCCGGCGAACACACGATCGTTTTCGGCATGCTGGGCGAACGGATCGAATTGAACGTGGCCGCCAGCAGCCGCGATTGCTACGCCGCCGGCTCCTTGGCCGCCGCCAAATGGCTGAGCGACAAACCCGAAGGCATGTACGACATGTTTGACGTGCTGGAGATGTGATGAAGTGTGACGAGGGTTACCGCTGCGACGTCTGCGGCCAAGACGTGACCTCGATCGTCGAAAGTGACTTGTACCTGCGTTACGTCATCGGCGAGCTCGATCCGGAAACCCTGCACACGGCCGCCGAGCGACACATCCGCTGCAACCCCGTCCTGGCTCAATTCATCGATGACGACCAGTTCGAGCCGGTGGTCATCGCTGGACCGATGGCACTGGCCCACCTGGACGGTGATTTCGTCGCCCAGCGACGCCAACTGGTCTCACGCGGCTACCGGCGGCTGCTTGAAATCGTCGACTGGCCGGGCGACCGCGATCTGACCGAATACCCGCTGCCCGAAGCGGTCCGGCACTACCGCTCGCAGTAGCGGCCTCGTGCTCTGTCAGCATCAAACTATCCGGTCGGTTGATTGAATCGAAATGGCCAAGCTAACGATCAGCCGATGGGCGCTAGCCCCGGTCTTGTGGCGGCGAGAACCGCGGCACTAGGGGAAAGGTTGAACGATGCGGCATGTCTTTCCCGATTGCGCGTCTTCTCTAGCGAAGTGCCTTGGTGCGCCGTCAACACCTGATCGCCGATCGCGGGGGACTGCAATTGCCGACGGTCTTGGCAATCCGCCAATCGTCAGCGGGGGTTTGACGTCGACCCAGGCGCTGCTTGATGTGCGATCTGGCGAAGTGTAGTCTAGTGCTGAGGATTTCTGCTCTTTTCCAGCCGTCGCCCCCCACCAGCGACTCGTCTGTTCACCGGATCCCCCATGACGCGTTCAGTGCTCCTTCTGTTTTGTTTGACGATTGGCGGTATCGCCGTGACCGGATGTGGCAGCTCGACGACCGTCGGCAAGCCGACCGGTGGCGACGCGACGGCCTCGGGATACGACGCCATGTCGGACGCGCAAAAGGCGAAGTACGATGAAGCAATGTCGAAGCAGATGGGCCAATAGTTTTGCGCCACGTGAGCCGTTTACTCGTCCGAACCGAAATCCCTTTCTTTTGTCTCCGTAACCTTGGAGTGTTCTATGCGACGTGATTCGCCCCGAGCCGGCTTTACGCTGGTCGAATTGTTGGTGGTGATCGCCATCATCGGCATCCTCGTCGGACTGCTGCTGCCTGCCGTCCAAGCGGCACGTGAAGCGGCACGACGAATGAGTTGCAGCAACAACTTCAAGCAGATCGGATTGGCGTTGCAAAACTACCACTCCGCCTATCAGCGGCTGCCGATGAATTACGGCGGCACGACCCCCGTCGCGCCGCTGGTCAACGGCCCCGGCGGTGTGACCAGTTGGTGGGAAAGCAATAACTTTGGCAACCATGAACTGCTCAGCATGCTGGTCCCGCTGACGCCCTACATGGAACAACAAGCGCTCTGGGAAGCGATCAGCCAACCGCTCCCGATCGCCATGCCGGTCGCCTTCACGTTTCCCGCCATGGGTCCGACACCGACCCCTGGCAGCGCGACCGATCCCGCCCGCAACGGCTATGACCCGTGGTGGACGGACCTCCCCACGTTCCGCTGCCCCAGTGACCCCGGTGAAGGCTTGCCGGCGATGGGACGCTCCAATTACGGACCACAATGTGGTGACAACCGCAGCATGACGTTCGGAGCGAAGGATGCTGGCTTACAGATCGTGAATTCGCTGGACGACCAAAACGGAAAGTTGAACCGTGGGTTCTTCTTGCCACGCGAATTCACGCGTTTCCGCGACGTGCTGGACGGGCTTTCCAACACCATCGCGATGGGCGAAATCATCACCGACCTCAGCGACGGCGATAAACGCACGACGCCTGCAGTCAGCATCATCGGGTCGATCGCGGCCAACCCCAACTACTGCGAAGAGAACTTCGTCAACCCGGACCGCCCGGGGTTTTGGCTCGACCCCGATGGCATGTTGGGTAACTTTCCAGGCGACCAGCCGTATCCGGCCGATGTCGGCATCGGGCGAGGGTTTCGTTGGTGCAACGCACGCCCGGTCTACACCGAGGTCAATTGCATCCTGCCGCCCAACAAGGGACTCTGCACCAACGGGTTCCCGGAGAACGAAGCGATCGCGCCGCCGGGCAGCCGACACCCCGGTGGCTGCCACGTCCTGATGGGCGACGGCGCCGTCGTCTTCATCACCGACTCGGTCGAATCCGGCAACTCCAACGCCCCCCAACCGACCGCAGGTGTCGAAAGCCCCTACGGCTTGTGGGGCGCCCTGGGCACGCGATCTGGAAAGGAAGTCGTCGAAGAATCACTCAACCAATAAGGTCGAGAGAGGCTCCCAGGCTCGTCGATCCAGCCCCCTGCCAGCGGGAAGCGTCAGCGAGCGGCCGAAGAGTTTTACCCCGCCTCCAGCGCCCGCCACTAGCTGACGTCACGTGCTGGCAACCCATGCCAGCGGGAAGCGTCACGGCCTGTTGATCGAATCAGCCGCACGGCGCTAGCCGCGGTTCTCGCCGCCGCAAAACCGGGCTAGCGCCCATCGGCTAGTCGTTAGCTGTTTCGTTTCGACTAAATCAACAGGCCGGTCAGCGAGCGGCACGTGCTGGCATCCATCCAAAACCGATCTGATCGCGGGACAGGGGTGATGCTACAATCGGCCGACACCCGACCGACGCATCGCCACCAACCGCATCAGCGCCGCACCGTGAAAGAGCCTCCTGCCAAGCTGTTCAATGCCGGATTTCTGGGCCTGATGGTGGCTCAATTCTTCGGGGCGATGAACGACAACCTGTTGAAAGTCATCCTGGCCTTTGCCGTCGTTCGCGGCGTCTGGGAAGGCCAACTCGGCGATGGCGGCGAAGGCATCGTCAGCATTTGCTTCACGCTCCCGTTCCTACTGCTGTCGGGTTTCGCCGGCCAAATCGCCGACCGCTACTCCAAACGCACCGTAACGGTGTGGGTCAAAATCGCCGAGATACCGATCGCACTGACCGCTGGCCTGGGGTTCTATTTCGAAAACCTGTACCTGACACTGCTGGCGCTGATCGCCCTGACCTGTCAAAGCTCATTCTTTGGCCCGGCAAAGTACGGCATGATCCCCGAGTTGGTCAGCGACCGTCACCTCAGCCGGGCCAACGGATCGATCAACATGATGACCAACATCGCGGTGATTCTGGGCACGGTGATCGCCGGATCGGCAAGTGTCCGCTATCACGGGGCCGAGGGCGTGGCGCGGACGGCCTGGCTTCCGCTCGCGTTGTTTGTCGCCACCGCGATTCTGGGATTCGTCGCCAGTTTGATGATCACGCGTCTGCAACCGGGCGATCGCGATCTGCAAATCGACTACAACCCGTTTGCGATCTACATCGAAACGATCCGCAAGATGGGCCAAACGCGATTGCTGATGGTGATGATGGCCTGGGGCTACTTTTACCTGCTGGCCGGACTGGCCCTTTCGACCTTGTTCCGGTACCCCGAAGTGCTGGGCGTGGGGGACGACGAAGCCAGCGTGCTGATGGGCGTGCTGGGCGTTGCGATCGGCCTGGGCTGTGCCGTTGCCGGCTTCATCAGCGGCGACAAAATCGAACCGCGGTTGACGACGATCGGCGCGGCGGGATTGGTGGTGTTCTTTTTCCTGCTGGCCGCCGTTCCGCCCTGGATGCCCGACGCCCGACCGATGGTTCGCGTCGCGCTCAGCAACGTCGCGTTCTTTATCTTCTGCGCCGGCTTCTTTGCCGGTTTCTACATCATCCCGCTCCAGGCACTGTTGCAGAAACTCTCCCCGGATGACGAGCGCGGCCAATTCCTCGGCACCGCCAACGCCGTCTCCTTCGCCTTCATGACCGTCGCGGGACTGTTGTACTGGGCCGTGATGCCGGCGTTCATCAACCGCCCGCAAAGCATGTTCTATGTCTCCAGCGCGCTGATGCTGGTCGGCTCGCTGTTTTTCCTCTGGAAACTGCGTGGCACCGGCATCCTGATCGGCACCAAGCCGAGCGAACAGCCGGCCGCGTAGCGAGGGCCAGCGTACCCAAGTGATGGATTAACCCTCCCTGGCAGGGAGGGTCGAGCGTAGCGAGGGGAGGGTCGAACGATTGATGACAACGGTCATCCACCGCAAACCCTACGATGCATTCGCGTCGGCATACGCCGCCCGCCACTGCAGGCAACCCACGCCCCCGACGGAAAAATCGCGACAGACCTGTGGCCGGTGCTGATGATGGCGACACCGCTTTGTCTGTCGGTCCAACCACGTACAAGGTCCGTCCAGCGCCCCATTTCTCGGCGCAACGTGCCCGGCCATCTGCTCCAAAATCCCATCGCGCAGGCCCACCGGCATGGCGACCCAACGCGCCAGGTCAGCCGACGCCACATCCGATAGGGATGCCCGATCGATGCGTTCCACGTCGGACAACTGATCCAACGTCAAATTGAACGCCGGAAAACCCATGTGCATGCAGCAGACGCCGCATCCGTCGCAATCGACAACCGGCAACCCACTCACTCGGCGACCGGCAGCCCGACGAGCTGCTTGTCCTTGGCCATCTTGCGGATGTCCTCGGTGATCTTCATCGAGCAATACTTGGGACCGCACATGCTGCAGAAGTGGGCGCTCTTGAAGGTGTCTTGGGGAAGCGTTTCGTCGTGGTAACGGCGCGCGGTTTCGGGGTCAAGCGAAAGCCGAAATTGCTCGTTCCAATCGAATTCGAACCGGGCTTTGCTGAGCGCGTCGTCGCGGTCTTGAGCCCCCTTGCGGCCGCGAGCGACATCAGCCGCGTGGGCGGAAATCTTGTAGGCGATCACCCCCTGCTTGACGTCTTCTTCGTTGGGCAATCCCAGGTGTTCTTTGGGAGTGACGTAACACAGCATCGCCGCACCGTGCCAACCCGCCATCGCCGCGCCGATTGCGCTGGTGATGTGGTCGTATCCGGGAGCAATGTCAGTCACCAACGGCCCCAGCACATAGAACGGCGCCCCCTCGCAAAGCTCTGCCTGTTTTTCCATGTTCATTTGGATTTGATGCATCGGCACATGCCCCGGCCCTTCGACCATCACTTGCGTGCCGTTCTTTTTGCCGCGTTTGGTCAGCTCGCCCAACACCTCCAACTCGGCAAACTGAGCCTCATCGGACGCATCGGCGATCGAACCGGGTCGCAGTCCATCGCCCAGCGACCATGTGACGTCATACTCACGCATGATGTCGCACAGGTCATCAAAGGCATCGTAAAGCGGGTTTTGCTTGTTGTGAGCCATCATCCATTTGGCGATCAACGAACCGCCGCGACTGACGATCCCCGTCACCCGGTTGATGCTCAGATGCAGGTGCTCCAGTTTCACCCCACAGTGGATCGTCATGTAGTCGACGCCCTGCTTGGCCTGGTGCTCGACCATATCGAGAAAGTGCTGGGCGTTCATGTCTTCGATGTTGCCGCCGAGCTCTTCCAGCATCTGATAGATCGGCACCGTCCCGATCGGCACCGGGCTTTTCTCGATGATTTGCCGGCGGATGTTGTCGATGTCTTTGCCGGTCGACAAATCCATCACCGTGTCGGCGCCGAAATGAACCGCCGTGTGCAGTTTTTCCAGTTCCTCACCGGCGTTACTGGTCACGGCGCTGTTGCCGATGTTAGCATTGATCTTGCACTTGGCCGCCACCCCGATGCACATCGGTTCCAGAGCGCCCGCGGCGTGGACCTTGTTGGCCGGGATCACCATGCGGCCGGCCGCCACTTCGTCGCGAATCAATTCGACCGCCAGATCTTCGCGTTTTGCGCAAAACTCCATCTCCGGAGTGATTTCACCTGCCTGCGCCGCCAAAATCTGCGTTTTGCTCATCGATTTACTCCGATTGTCCCGCCATCACGCGGGGAAAAAGCTCGTAACTGGGAGGCCCTGTTATACGCCTGGACGGCGACGGAGAGTAGATCCCCACCGGCCGGCGGAAACCTCCCACTTTCGATCGTTAAACCGATTCCCCGAGACGCTGATTCAGGTAAGAAGATTATTTGGGTAAGAAAATGGTGAAATCCCATCTCCCTTCGCTGGAGCCAATTTTCTAACCTCCAAAATCTTCTGACCTCTCCACCTGACTGCGGAGTCCTGCCACATCGCCGAGAGACCCCAGTGGGATGGCAGAGTCGATCGGCGGGAATTCCTGGCCGCCACTACAGCGTTTTGAGATACTCCAGCACCTGCCGCTTTTCGGTCTCGCTGAGCAAGTCGGGAAAATCGTGGCCAAAGTTGCTTTTGCCGAATTTCCGCGTGTCGAAGTAACTGCGCCGCACCGCCATGTCGGTGACGCCGTCGGGGATTCGCGGAACCACCTCGACCGTCAGCCCGATCTTTTCGGCGTCCATGTCGGTCGACGTCGGCCGCCAGACCGTGGGCCGTTGCTGGGGATGCAGCACGTCCCACAGCGTCGGCACACTGCCGTTGTGAAAATAGGGCGCGCTGGCCCAAACGCCGTCCAGGGGCGGTGCGACATAGCCATCGGGATCGACCACCGTCTGCTGCTGATCCGCCTCGCCGGCATGAGCGAACCAGCTGCGCGCATACTTCTTACGCCCCTCCACCGTCAGCGCGTTCAACCGCACCGGGTCGGTGCCGATCTCGCCGATCGGGACACGTCGATTCGGATAGTCACCCTCGGCGCCGTAGGTTCCATGGCACTCGGCACAATTGGCCTGGAAGACCGCCCTGCCCTGCTCTGCCAACTTTGAATCGATCACGCCGTCAAAAACCGGCGCCCGCAGCGAACTCAAGTACGCGTACACATCCTTAAAATCTGCCTCGTGACGGGGATAAAAATCCGGACCGTTCTCGGGCACCAGGGTGAACTGCATCAACCCGCGATGCCCCTTGGCGGCAAAGCCGTCGATGTAGATGTTGGGTCGTTTGTGAAAATGCCACCACGGTGGCGCATCCATGTCGTGATGGGTGAAAAACTTCGGCGTCCGGAGGACCAAGTTCAACTTCTCGTCGCGACCGTTCATCAGCCCCATCCCAAACACGACCGCGTTGGTCGTCCCGTTGGTCGTCCCCAACGGCACAAACATCGCGCCCAGTTCCATCCGCCCGGGCAATAACCCCAACTCCAATTTCGCTTTGCCGATCTCCTCGGTCAACGTCTGCAATGCAAACCGATTGTTGGGGGCGCCCGGCGTGACGTCGCCGTAGACCGTTCCGCCATGGCAGGAGAAACAGTTCATCGTCCAGGCGCCTTTGGAATCCACGACGTATTGCAACGGTTTCCCGGAATCGTCCCCCGGCCGCGTCGTCAAACCGTAACGCTCAAACGCCATCTCGCGGCGCCGCTGCGGCGACGCCTTCTCGGCTTCACCGCGCAGCGGTTCGGGCCAAACGGTCCACAACGCGTCGAACGTCGATTGATGAAAATCACTCGGCAACACCGCCGTTTCGGTCAAGAACCGATAGCCCCGCGCGGCCGCCCCGGAATCCACCGCGGCGTCTGGTTCGACGGCAGTCACGCCCGCCGGAAACAGGCATGCCTGGCCGATCCCCAACGCGACGATCACAACGGCAATGAAAGACGGTTTCATCAAGAGAATTTGGTTGTGAACGATGTCTCGAATTTCCACAAAATACGACGTGCGCTGGTGTCCAGCCTTTCGCCGCTCGCCGCTCCCACGCTCCACGTACGGTGGCCCTTCCGGGCCGTCGCCGGCAGCAACTCACCGCGACGACCTGGAAAGGACGTCGTGCATTGATCCCTCCCCGACCGACGAGCGACCGAGAATCGGCTTCAGCCTAGACACCGGCTTCAGTATACGACTCTGCCCAGTCTCGACTCACAATAAACTTGATTCCTTCACCCACCAAAATCCAATCGATACACGACCGGCCGGCCGGGGAAGACTTGCTCGGCCGAAACAGACCGAGAACGATTCAACCGCTCGATCAATCGCTCGCTCGACCGCACACCGGATCGTGAAATCAGCCAAACCCTGGCCCCGGGCCGCGGCAGATTCTCCAGCTGATGTTTCATCCAGCTTTCATGCTCATAGGCACCGACGACCACGACGGGATCGAGTCTGTAGGGGCCGCGGAGCGGAAACGCCAAGTATTCCCACTGGCGATCGGGGATCGATCCGACACTTGAGATCGGCTGCCGCAGAAAACTCGCCTCGATCAGTTGACTGTCCAACCAGACCACGTCTCCGTCGCGGATTTCCTTGCGGACCGCCGCCACCGCACCGCGCCAATGCTCCCCACGCCACTGGACCGGCCAACGCCCCGCGGCAAGTGTCTGCAACGTGCCCTGGTACCAAAGCATGTGACCGACCAGCAGCACCGCCAGTGCGATTCCGATTGCCCGCGTCATGATTCGATTTGCGTCACTGCGTTGACCACTCCATCGGCGCAACATCCCGCCGACCGCGGCAACACAGATCGCACACGACTCACCGGCCGTCCACGCCATCAAAGGAAGCGCGGCGACGAAGTAACGACGATGCCAGAGCGGCACCCACTCGAAATAGGAGGCACAAAAGAACAGCACCGTCCCGATCGCCCCGGCCAATCCGGGCAGCACGCCGATCCAGTCCGCGTGCCGGCGCAAGCCATCGCCGTGCCCCGTCGGATCGGGCCGCAACGAAAACACGAGTCGACGTGCTAGGAACGTGACCGCCGCCGCGCCCACCGGCAGCATCACGATCGGCACCCAGGACCAAGCGTACCAGAGCTGCCACCAAGTGGTCGCCTGCCCGAACGCTTTCCACAATCCCCGCCGCTGCCACGATTCCGGCAGCGACGACATCGCCAGCGCCGCCAGGGTCGCCGACACGATCACGCCGGCGATCAAATCGGCGCGCCACAAACGCAGTCGCCGCCATTTCCAGGCGACCGGCACCGCGAGCGGAACCAGCAACGCCAACACGCCCAACGACGTCGGGTGCACCAGCGCGGCAACACAGATCCAAAACAACATCGCCAGCCGCCATCGCGCTCCGCCGGGACAACTTCCGTTCCGCGCCCCTGGATCAAGTCTCTCGGACGACGGTCCCAGCCATGCCATCATCGACCAAACGGCCAGCACCGCATACAGCATGACGAACGCGTACGCCCGCAACTCGCAACCGAAAAACACCCCGTTGGGATCGATCGCCAACACGGCGCCGGCGACCGCGCCGGCCGACGTCTTTCCCGTCCGCCACGTCACCCCAACGACCAACAAGACCGACGCCAACACACTCGCCAACACGCTGCTCATCCGCATCGGCAATTCGCCCGGGCCGACCAGCGCCGACCAGGCCCACAGCAGATGGAAGTAGCCGGTGGTCTGGTTGCCCGCCGCCGCCCGGGGCGCGACGTCAGAAAAACGGTCCGCGACCGCCCACGCCGAATGAAGCTCATCGAGCCAAAAACTCTCGCGGCACGAAGGCAAACGGAACGCCAGCGCGACCCCAGCGACCAGCAGCATCGCGAACCACATCGCCCGCCGATCGATCTTTCCTTTCTCAGTCCCCTCGCCCTGATCCGCCGTCATTGAGTTCTCCGTCGATCTCAGATCCGCTGTGTTCCACGTTTGTTGCGGTGTATTGTTCCCTGACCATCCGCGGCCGCGCGTGTCGCATCGCCGCATGGTTCCAACCGGGGTTGGGCGCTATCATAGGGATTCCGCCCGGATCGCCATGCCCCCGTCCGCCTCCGGGTCCATCATTCGAGCTCGATAGAAACCTGCGATGTCCGCCCCTGAAATCCGAACTGTGAACTTGCAACGCGTCGACGCACGCGTCGGATCCGCCGAAATCCTGCAGCAACTCCGTGACAAACTCAGCCCCCAAGGCGACGTGGTGTCCCCCCGCGGACGGGCGCTGACCGAAGAGGTGTTCGGGGCGCCGCTGACGCCGATCGAAGTTGTCGGACGAATCTGCCAGGAAGTCCAAAGCGAGGGCACCAAGGCGCTGCTGAAATTCAACCGTAGCCTCGACAAAGCCGACCTGACCGCCGACCAATTGCGTGTCCCCGCCGCCGACTTGGCCGCCGCACACGCCGCCGCCGACCCGGAATTGATCGAATCGATTCGCCGAATCCGCGACAACGTGGCCACGTTTCAGAAAGCGATCCTGCACCGCGACGTCACCATCCAGCCCCAGCCCGGCGTGACTTTGACGCAACGTTACGTCCCGCTGCGACGGGTGGGAGTCTGTGTTCCCGGCGGCGCGGCGGCCTATCCATCGACCGTTCTGATGACTGTCGTTCCGGCTCAAGTTGCCGGGGTCGCGGAAATCGCCGTCGTCGCTCCCCCCACCCCCTTCGGAGCGTACAACCAAGACATGCTGGCCACCTGCCACGAACTCGGCGTCACCGAGGTGTATCGGATGGGTGGGGCGCAAGCGGTCGCGGCGTTGGCCTATGGGACCGACACCGTCCCGGCGGTCAACAAGATTGTCGGCCCGGGAAACCTGTTCGTCGCGTTGGCCAAAAAACACGTCTACGGCACCGTCGACATCGATTCCTTTGCCGGCCCCAGCGAAGTGATCGTGATCGCCGACGGCACCGCCCGCCCCGATTTCATTGCCGCCGATCTGTTGGCCCAAGCCGAACACTCCCCCGGCAGCGCGATCCTGATCACCTGGGACGAATCATTGATCGACGCGGTCAGTGTTGAAGTCGCCAAACAACTCGCCTCACTGGAACGCGCCGATTTGACACTCGACAGCCTGGAAGCCTTCGGGGCGTTGATCCTGGTCCGCGACGAAGCCCAAGCCTGTGAGCTGACCGATTCGTTCGCCCCCGAACACCTGCACATCGAAACGGCCAACCCACACGACCAGATCGCCAAAATTAAAAACAGCGGCGCCGCCTTCCTGGGCCACCACACCCCGGTCGCCCTGGGCGACTATGCGGCCGGCCCCAGCCACGTGCTGCCGACCGGAGGCACCTGCACCTGGGCCGCCGGACTGTCCAGCAACAGTTTTCTCCGCAGCGGCAGCGTGACCGAATTCGACGAAGCCGCGATGAAACAGATCGCTCCCGACGTCGAGCGACTGGCCGAAAAAGAAGGCCTGACCGCCCACGCCCGCAGCGTCTCAATCCGGAAGTAACTCCCAACTCCCAACTCCCAACTCCCAACTCCCAACTCCATGTCAAAAACCGACCTCCGCCCTGCCCTTTCGCGGATGTTGCCCTACACGCCGGGCGAGCAACCGCCGCCGGGCAAGTACATCAAGCTGAACACCAACGAGAACCCCTACCCGCCACCGCCGGCGGTCGTTTCGGCGATCCAAGACGCCGCCGCCGGGCCACTCAATCGCTACCCCGATCCGACCGCCAGCCTGTTCCGCCGGGCCGCCGCCGACGCGCTCGGTCTGCCCGGTCCCGACTGGATCCTGGCCGGCAACGGCAGCGACGAAATCCTGACCATCCTGGTCCGTGGATTTGTCGGCGAAGGCCAGAAGTTGCGTCTGCCCTACCCCAGTTACATCCTGTACCGAACCTTGGCCGATATCCAAGGCGCCTCCTGGGAACAGATTCCGTTCCTCGACGGCTGGCACCTGCCGGCGATGTTCGGTCAAGGCGACGCGGACCTGCGTCTGGTCTTGTTGCCCAATCCGAACAGCCCCAGTGGGACCGTGGTCCCGGCCGATCAGATCGAGCAGCTCGCGGCCACGTTGCCCTGCCCCTTGGTCGTCGACGAAGCCTACGCGGATTTTGCCGACTTCAATTGCCTGGACCTGGTCCAGCGCCACGACAACATCCTCGTCACACGAACGCTCAGTAAATCCTACGGCTTGGCCGGAATCCGCTTCGGGTTCCTCGTCGCCCAACCGTCGCTGATCGCAAAATTGTCGAACATCAAAGACAGTTACAACTGTGACTATCTGGCGACGATCGCGGCCACCGCGGCGATCAACTCCCAAGACTGGCTGGCCGAAGTCGTGGCAAAAATGAATGCCACGCGGGCCAACCTGGAAACCCGTTTGTCCGAACTGGGATTCAACGTGACGCCCTCATACGCCAACTTTGTTTGGTGCCAACACCCCAGCGGCCGGCACGCGGACCTACACCAGTTCCTCAAAAAACACCAAATCCTGGTCCGCTACATGGACTTCCCCGATTGGGGCGACGGGCTGCGAATCTCCGTCGGAACCGACCAACAAAGCGAAGCGTGTTTGATGATGATCCAGCGGTTCTTGGAATCGCTGTAGGGCGGCCGGTGGGTCGGACCGATAGGACACATAGGTCCCATCTGTCCCATTGGTCCTATCTCGGCTTAGCTGTCGACCGCAGGGGAAAATAGGACCTATAGGACATAGACGACCTATACGTCCCCTATGTCCCATTGGTCCTATTGCGCCGCTATATTCTGCCAACTCGCCAATCCCAAACGCCCCCAACCAAGCCCCCATGTCACGCTCCGCCACCATCCAACGCACCACCGGTGAAACCGACATCCGTCTTTCGATCAACTTGGACGGCGACGGCTCGGGGACACGCAACTCGGGGATTGGATTTCTCGATCACATGCTCGACCTGCTCGCCAAACATGCGTTGACCGATCTGGATGTCGATGCCAAGGGTGACTTGCATGTCGACGACCATCACACCGCCGAAGACATCGGGATCGCGCTCGGCCAAGCGGTCGACAAAGCCTTGGACACTCGTGCGGGCATCCGTCGCTACGGCCACTTCACGCTGCCGATGGACGAATGTTTGGTCACCGCAGCGGTCGATTTAGGCGGACGCTATGCGTTCGAGTACCACGCACCGATCGCGGCTCCCAAGATCGGGACCTTTGACAGCGAACTGGTCGAACATTTCTGGCAATCCTTTGCCGCCAATGCCAACTGCAATCTGCACGTCGTGCTGCACCACGGCCGCAACGCACACCACATCGCCGAATGCGTGTTCAAGTCGGTCGCCCGGGCGATACGCATGGCTGCCGAATCCGACCCGCGCTCGGACAGCGTTCCCAGCACCAAAGGCGTGCTGTAACGACTAACCATAAAAGCAAAGGTAAGCGGTCGCCTGTTTGACCTGCAATTGAAATTTTTCTCCTGCGGGGACACGGAACTCGGTCCCGGTCGGGTAGGAGGCAAACTCGGCGGCACCGGGCAGCTTCACCTTCAATTCACCCGAGACGACTTTCACAAGCTCGTGCTCGCTGGTGGAGAATTCATAGGCGCCAATGGCCATCACGCCTGCCGTCGCTCGGCCTTCGCTATTTTCAAACGCGATCGATTTGACATTCCCGTCAAAGTACTCGTTGACTTTCATTTTCGTTGTTGTTCGTCCTAGCGTGCGATAATGGAATCGAGTGCAAAATCCTCGTGTCGGTCGTACGGGTAGAATTGCCGCGCGATTCGCTTGCCTAAAATGCCCAAGTACAGTTTTCGGAACCGGGCTTCGGTGGTTTCGTTGGTGTAAACCCCGGCGGTGTTGGGGTACGTAAAATCGTCGATGTCTCGACTAAAAAGTTCGTCGCCGGTCTTCGCATCGATCACGGAAATGTGCACATCGGCGCGGCCCCGGTACAAGGTCGCTCCGTCGCGGAGTTTCAGATTCGTCACTTCGATCGCCAGCACTTTTTCGGCGTCGACGCCACGGCCGATTTCGGCAAATTCGATCTGGTCCCAGCCGTGCGTGTCGCGCCAGTTGGCGATCTTGTCATCGCGCACCAGTTCGATGTCATCCACCTCTTTGGCCAACCACTGCATCACGTTGCGGCCCAGAATCCGCGCCGAAATATCATCGCTGAATTGGCTGTTTTCCGTGAGCGTCACCACGGCAACTCGTGATTCCTCCAACCCGTCATAGGCGGCCGGAGTCTTGTCGGCCCCGGAGGCATGAATCAGGTTGGACAGCAGGCCCAGGCACCCGGTTTGGCTGGAAAGGAGAACGCAGACGACCGCCGTCAAGCCGAGGCTTGCGACCAGGCGAGACCGTCGGCCCGGGGAATGAAAACGAGACAATCGCATCGACACAAAATCCTTTTCGTGGCTGATCTTCTGGTGAAACCTTACGCCATACCGAAAACCCGCCCCTGACCGCAAGACGCATTGCTGACGGATTGCAATCCAATCCCGCCAGCTCACGCATCCTGCCAAATCACCCCCGCATACCCCACCACGCGGTCTTTACCACTGCCATACTCAGCGCTGGTCGCGTAGGCGATTTCCTCCGCCTTGGCAGTTTTGCCCAGCTTTCGCATCACCATCAACACGATCGCCGCGGGTATTTGGCCGCACATGCTGATGTTTTCTTCGCCGCAAACGCGCAGCAATTCCGCACCATCGCCGGTGGCCAGTGCGTCGAGTGCCAACCGGTCTCGGCGACGATTCTCGCTGTCTTCGGCGAAATGATTCATGTCGCTGCTGACGACCAACAGCGGAGGCTGATCCTGCTCGCGAATCCAGTCCGCCAGGGCCGACGCGGCCGCTTCAAACGCCGGCAAGTCCCCGCCATGCATCGCGATCGCAGCCAGCCGGGCATCGGGGCACAGCCGATTCATCAGCGGCAATTGAACTTCGATCCCATGCTCGCGCGCGTGGGCCCGCGAATCCAGTTCCATGCCGGGAATCTGTTCGGCCAACTCGCGAGCCAGTTCTTCGTCGCCGGCAATTTGGACCGATGCACTGAGTTGCCAATGGTGATGCGGCGCGACGGCCCAATCGACGCCATCGGCCGTGTGTTTGGGCCCGATGATCAAGACGCGATCGGGGACCTCGATCCGTCGCCAAATTTCCGCCGCCACCCGTCCGCTGTATCGCAGCCCCGCGTGGGGCACCATCACGGCAAACGCCTTGCGTTTCTCACAGGGCGGTAACCCCTTGAGCAACCCATCGACTTCCGTTTCGCGGGCCGCATCCTCGGCGGCATAAAACGCACCGGCCACGGCGGGTTTTCGGACCGTGAATTCGGCGTCGGCGCGCGGCCCAAGCGAAACCGAGATGGAATCGCAGGAACAATCACAGTGCATCGAATACAGCTGTTCGTCACCACGAAACGCCTCCATCGACCGAGCCGCTTCGATCAACGCGGGTGGTTCTTGCCCACGGTCATACTGAATCGCCCAACGCCGGCCATCGGTCAACACCATCGCGCGTGTTCCGCCATCGGTCCCCCGCATGTCCGCATCCTCGACCGGTCCGTGATGGACGCAATCACTCAACACAGCCAACTCCACCTCACATTCGTTCGCCGAAAACACGCGTTCATCAAACCACAGCGATGCCTGTTCGGTCATCTGGTACAACGACGTTTGCATCGGCCGTGTGTCCTTGATACTCAACTGCAACCACTGATGCGAACCGTGGGTGGGATGTCGAATCGACAGGATTAACCCCAGGACTTCCAGATCGCTGACGCCCATCGCGTAATACATCGGCGTCGCTCCGATCTGCAACGCGATCAAATTGCTGCGCACCCAGTCGCGACAGAGCGACAATTCGTTTTTGCTGAGCAAGTCGTTCTCGTGTCGCAACAGCGAGGGATCGGTTTCGAACTTACATCCGAAGTGGACGCCGTCGAACAACCTCACGTCGGCATCGTCGCGCAGCCAAACGCCGGCCGGCAACCCCGCCTTGCGACAGACCGCATCGAGGAATTGGTGTGCATTCCAGCCCTGTTCGGTTGCGACCTGTGGCAACAGCAGTCCGCTGTTGTGACCGAACTGGATGCGCAAACCGTGCTTGCCGACTTCGACGGCCTGTTCGCGTTGGTCCCCTTGGACGCCGATCGGTCGCAGGGGGCCGAGCAGGGAAACCGACAAATCCAAGTACGGCAATTCGCTCATCGACAGCGGCGCCATCCGTGGGTCGCGTGCCGTCCGCGCCGCGGAATCCGCCATCGCTTCGCCCAGTTTCATCGCCCCGCCCTGACGGCCGCAACAGCCGCGCAGCGTTTCGCCACGTTTGACGGTCACAAACACGCCGTCGATCGGCAGCTCGGCCAAATCACCGAGCGACTCGATTGCCACGGACAGATCCAATCCGCCGACCGCGGCCTGGACCATCGCCGAGCCCGCTTTCAAAATCGTCTGTTTCTGATCCTCGGTTAATTTCGTCAGATCGTTTAGGTCTGTCATCGTCACTGCACTCCCCTCCACCGTTGGTTGCCGTTGTGTTTCGTCGCTTCCAGATCTCGCCGCATCGATCGGTTCGCGCGGCTGCTGATTTGGCACCTGCTGCTTTGGCGGCTCCAGTGGTTCGATCCGGACACGCTGCCGCCGTCCGCCCCAATCCCCGGGCGCCTTTTCAAACACCCCCGGGATCGTCTCCCCACACTTGGAACAACGATTCCCCGATAACGTGTAGTGTCCCAACTGGTGCCAGTCACGTTCGATCAACATCGCACCGCAACCGTGACAATACGTGCTCTGTCGGGCGACATCGTGCACGTTGCCGACGTACACATAGTTTAACCCGCATCGTTTGGCGATCTCATAAGCCATGACCAGTCTCGACGAGTCTGTCCCGTTGCGATCGGTCATTCGGAAATCGGGGTGGAAGGCCGTGAAATGAATCGGCACATTGGGCCCGACATGGTCCATGACCCACGTGCACATCTGCCGGATTTCATCGGCCGAATCATTCTCACGCGGAACGATCAAATTGGTCAGTTCGACCCAACAATCGGTTTCGTTGCAGACATACTCGATGGTGTCTAAAACCGGTTGCAGATGCGAACTGGTCACCTTGTAATAAAAGTCCTCCGAGAACGCCTTCAGATCGATGTTGGCGGCGTCCATCGCAGCGAAAAAATCACCGCGGGCGGTCGGCGTGATGTAACCGGCGGTCACGGCAACAGCCTTGATCCCCAAATCGCGACAGGCCTGTGCCGTGTCGATCGCATACTCGGCCCAAATCACCGGATCGTTGTACGTGAACGCGACGCTGCGGCAACCGGATCGTTGTGCCGCCACCGCGATCTCATCGGGCATCGCACGATCGCTCAATCGTGCCACTTCACGACTTTTGGAGATGTCCCAGTTCTGACAAAACTTGCACCCCAAGTTACAGCCGGCGGTACCGAAACTGAGCACCGGTGTGCCGGGCAAGAAATGATTCAAGGGTTTCTTTTCGATCGGGTCGATGCAAAATCCAGTGCTCTTGCCGTAGGTGTCCAACACCATTCGGCCGCCGACGTTCTTGCGAACAAAACAAAACCCTCGATCGCCATCCTTCATCCGGCAGGCCCGCGGGCAGAGCTGACACAGAATCCGCCCGTCGTCTGTCTCCGTGTACCAGTGTGTTTGAGTTATCATGGGTCAACTCCCTCTTCTAAACGTGGGATAGGCTTCCAGCCTGTCATGTCCAATGTGGGATCGGCCTCCAGCCTGTCGCCCCAACATTCAGACAGGCTGGAAGCCTATCCCACATCATCCACACCAACCGAATCTAGCATCCATGACCCTCAGTCGCCGTTGCTTCCTCGCCGCATCCGCCGCCAGTTTCGCCGCTGGCATGACCGCTACCGACGCAAAATCGACGCTCGGAAATGACGAGGCGGCCTCATCTAAGAATACCATCTGCGTGTTCACCAAACCGTTTAACTCGCTCTCCTTTGACGAACTGGCCGAAAAGATCGCGGCAATCGGCTATGACGGCATCGAAGCCCCGATCCGTCGCGGCGGACACATCGAGCCGCAAAACTGCGCCGACCAATTGCCCAAATTGGTCGAAGCGCTGGCCAAATGCGGCCTGAAAATCACCGTCATGACCTCCGACATCAACGACCCCGGCGATCCGTTGACCGAGCGTGTGTTGCGGACCGCCGCGACCTTGGGCATCACGCGCTACCGCATGAAATATGTTCACTATGCCCCGGACCTGTCGATCGACGACCAAATCGCCAATTGGCACGATCAATTCGTCGATCTTGCCGCATTGAACCATGATTTCGGGATCACCGGCTTGTACCAAAACCACGCCGGCAACAAGTACATGGGCGCCGCGATTTGGGACCTGGATCGCGTCCTTGCCGGTATCGCGCCGACCGATATCGGCATGGCCTATGACATCCGGCATGCCACCGTCGAGGGAGGCACCAGTTGGCCGACGACCTTTCGCATGATCCGCGACCACATCGACACGGTCTACGTCAAAGATTTCGTCTGGGAAGGCGCGAAGATGAAAAACGTGCCCCTCGGCGAAGGACGGGTCAACCCATCCTTCTTCAAAATGCTCGCCGACAGCGACTTCACCGGCCCGATCTCACTGCACGAAGAATACCTGGATCATCGCCCATCGGAACTCGTCCCCCAACACCTCGCCGCGATCAAACAGGACCTCGCGACACTGCAGGAGATGATGAAGTAGTCCTTTCATTCAAACGTTTTAACCCGACAAAAGTTCGGACAAACTGACCGGAGACGCCGGCGGATTGTCCGATCGAAGCGCGGTCCAGATCCGCTGCTCCAAGTCCGGTGGAAGAAACGTCCAGTCGACGTTCACCGTCAGCGACGGTCCCGATGGAAGTGCGGCGGTCACGGAGATCAGGTGTTGTGCCGACGCTTCTTCGTACAGAAACTCGATCGATGAATCGTCGGCGTAATGCGTTTGACGCGACACGATCGCACCCAACGTCTCTTCAAATCCTTCGATCGGCCGACGAACATCGTCGGGCTCCACCAATTGCGGCGGCCTCACGGGGAGTTCTTCCGTTGGCAGAATCACGAGCGGCGTGCCGATCGACCAGCCGGGAATACATAGATACTGCTCAATCGTTTCGCTTCCGTCGCCGCCGAACTGCGTGACCGTCGCCGCTCCATCGCCATTGGCATATTCGGCGACCAACAAGCCACTTGCCGGTTTGGCAATGATCAAGGGCATATAATCCTGATTGCGCAGATACACGTTGCCTCGATTCCAGACGACCGTCACGCCGGGTTCATCCACTCCGACCGACTTGAATCGTCCATCGTCCGCGGTGTACACCACCGAAGTCGGTTCTCCCTGGTCATCCGGGATCACCGCGACCTGCCCGTTTACAGGCGCCGACGCCTGCTGGATCGCCAATCGATTGATCACGCGCAAGACATCCACCAGCCCGATCACTCCGTCGCCACTGACATCCGGATGAAATCCACCGAAGGGTTCCGTGGCATCGGGAACGTCTGCGTTCCAAGCCGATTGCATCGTCTCGATCGTCGACAATTCGTAATCACCAATCAAATTGATGATTTGCAACACATCGATCGTGTGCACATAGCCGTCCCCATTGACGTCGCAGGCATTGCTTTGGTTGTGCCAGTCACCAAATTCGACGTTCACCCCGTCTCCGGCCAACTGCAGGCGTGGTTCCAACCTTTGCAACCGCAGACGCCGCCGCGGCGTTAAACGGCGTGATGGCAGATTCGGCATGGCGCGAGCACTCAAGTTCGAGGTTTAAAATGATTTCCCTTCCTCTCTCCGTCTATTGTTGGCTGAGTCGCTTGTGAATTGTCACGCAGAATTAAAAAAACTTCCCGAGAATCGCCACCGCACCTTCCGACAACCGCCTCCGTCTGGATTGATTCAGCAACCGTTGGTGTCTGGCCTTTAGGCGATTCCCCCGTCGCTGCTTCGCAGCAACCGTTAATCAGAAAGCACTAACCGCCCACTCGTTTCGCGCCAGACAGCTTCCTTCTTTCCATCGATCGCGCCATCAGACAAACGAACCGATTCAAACACAGATCGCCAGTTCCACCGACGTCGTCCCCCATCCCCTTTATCGAGATCGCCTATTGAACAGCCTGAATGTCACTACTGGTTTAGTTCAGCTATTTTGAAAAAACGAGAGCCAGGCTATTGACGCCCCCCCCCTAGAAGTCTAGGGTGCGTGTGGTTGCAATCCGCGCAATCGCGTTACAGAACGGTGGAGTAGGTGAGGGGCGGATGCCGGGGCAAATTCACCAATCGAATCAAACTTGGGATAGGAGCGGTTTTCTCCTAGTCTCTTTGGGGCTTATCGTGAGTGCAGGCCTAAAGGTCTATACACTCACGTCAGACGACTTCGCGGATCTTCATTTTCAACTTCCGAGCTCTCTTCTCTGGGTCTCGATCGTATTCGAGTTTGCTTACGCTACTTTTCTATACTCAAGCGTAGCGACAGCTGCTAAACAGCTCTCTTGTGTACTCGTATTCTCGGTCTTCGCCGTCATCTCCTTGATTCGCTGGGGCCTGGGGTATGTGGATTGCGGGTGTTTCGGGATGGTGGCGATCCATCCAGTGATTACCGGCGCCATCTGCGCCGTGGCGGCTACCGTTGCTTTGGTAAGACTGTATTCCCATCAAGGATTGACGGATGCGATAAGCGAGCTGTCAGAATTATGGTCGCTCCATCAAGTACCGATTTGGTTTACTGTCGGTCTTGCCTGCGTGACATGGCTGGCGACGGAAAAACGCATCGAAGATTGGGGCGATCGTCTGATCAACGGTCCCAAACCGATCCTCGCGTATGTCGACCAGATCGGTGAAATCCCCATCAATACGGAAGTTTTTGTCAACTTCCAACTCCACAATCGATCAAGCAGCGATGTCGAAGTCGTCGGCGTCACCACCAGTTGCTCATGCATGGGGACGCGTCGCTACGCAGGCTTTATTCGACCGCATGAGTCTCGGCAGTTCGAAGCGCGCCTGGTCAGCACGACTCCTGGTCGATTTCATGAGCGGCTATTGATCTACACCGATTCCAGACGTCAGCCCGTTGTTGCCGTCGATTTTTTTAGCGTCACGATGGAGAAGTAGAATGCGTTCTATTTTAAGTGGTTTGGTTCTTGGTTTGGCCGTGTTTGCTGCGTCTCAGATTGCACACGCCGCGTGTACTGACACTTGCGCGTGGAATCAGGTAGGGGATGCTGGGAGTGGGAGTTATGTCTACGTCTGCTCTGGGGAATGCAGCGGTGTTTCGGGTGAGTTTGAGTGCTATCGGTGCATGCACCCGTTTGGTGGTGCAGGCACACCGTGTTACTGTGCTGTAGTGTAGTAGGCAAGCGTGTGACACGATCTTCCATACGCCATGGCTGAACGGCGGGCTCTTCGCATCCCCCAGCTATGGCGTGTGGATAAGTGGTGCACACTATTTGATTCAGTGCGAGCGATTTCGTTTTAAGGCGAACTGTCAATGTCGATGTCAAAAGCTAATCTAGTTTATGGGGTCAATGTATTACTTGCGAAGTCGACTTCCGACAAACGGATTCCTGAGCGTAAGTGGCTACAATTAAGATCCTGGGGTGCATTGCTGATACTTGCCTTCAGCTATTCGTGTTCATTTGATGCATCCGTCGCTCGGTCACAAGACAGACTTCCGCTTCATGAACGCACTGCGGATTCGATCACTGTCCCGATGTTGTGGGATCATTGGATTGAAAACCAACGCGGACTCAGGAGTTTGCCTCCAGTTGCAATCGAGGCGGAAGTTGTGCGTCACGGCTTTGGGGACCAGGGGATCGAGTACAGTCGTGTCACGATCTATGCCGATCGACCGGAGTATCTCGTTGAACAGGGTGAACGCATCGCGCTTGCAGCCGGTCTGCAGCCTCCACTGAAGCCTTGGTACGTGGCGATTGATGAACCCAACGCGTATTCCTTTCTAGAGAAAGACCGAAAGAGTGAACGCTATCGGGTCGGCTATGTTTCACCCAGTCGACGTGATCCTGCTCCCTTATTTCTGTTCGATCGAATCCTGGATTTGCCTGTTGCAATCAGCCTGCAAGACCGTCCTTTGAGCGAGTTGTGTTCGTTCGAAGTTGAGTCGAGATCGGACGATGCGATTGAAGTCCGTTTTGAACCGTTGACCGAAGAAGCAAAAAAGGCGGCGGGTCCCCGGGCAGGTGGGATGGTGCAGCATCTGCATGTTCAGTTTTCGAAAGCCGAGCATTGGCTTCCGACGCGCATTGACAGGTACCTCAAGGTCGAGGAAGCGAACTACCAAGGATACAGCACCTTGATGTTGGACGACTACCTTGCACTGAAGGACATCTTTGTCCCCGGTCGCTTCGGATTCGGAGGCGGCACAGAATCGAGAGACTGGAGCTACGGAAACGATGACCGGTGGAATGTTGAAATCGAATCCATCAAGGAGGTCTCAAGGAAGGATGTAACGGACCGGGCGTCGAAGGAGTTTTGGGATCTTCCAGAGCAGCGGTCGAGTTCAGGAGTATTTTTCAGGGTTCTACTTGGGATCATCGCTGCCGTCGTCCTGGCGATCGCAGTGGGCATCTCAAAGTACAGAGCCAGAGCAACGTGATCGCTACCGATACGCAAGACAGGCACATGATGACTCAACATTCTCGTCGTGCATTGACGTTGATCGAACTGCTGGTCTGCATCGCAATCGTTGCCGTGGTGGTTGCGGTTGCACTTCCCGGCGTTCAAGCGTCACGTGAAGCAAGTCGCAAGACGGCGTGCAGCAATAACCTTCGGCAACTTGCGTTGGGGATCCACCAATTTCACAATTCCTATCGTCGCATACCGACAAACGGATGGGGATTCCGCTGGATGGGGGAACCGGGACGTGGAACGGAGGAGCAACAACCCGGTGGGTGGGCATTTCAATTGCTCCCTTTCATCGAACAAGGGCAGATCAGTTCGTCCATCTCCGCCGTGTCGGGGACAGAACGAGCCAATCGACTTGCGGAGATGGCATCAATTCCCATCTCAATTTTCAGATGCCCAAGTCGTCCGGGTGCACCAACGATGCCCGTCGCCGCAGAGATCAACTACGTCAATGCGGCTAATGTTCAGTTTTCGAATCGCACGGATTACGCGATCAACGAGGGAGACTGGGTCAGCAACTCGGGGCCAGGCCCACGGTCAGCTTCTTTAACCGACATTCGATCATACCCATGGATCGATTCGCAAAAAGTAACGGGAGTTTCTTGGGAAAGGGGAAGCGCCCGGCTCTCTGACATTTCGGACGGAACGTCCTACACGTATCTGATCGGAGAGAAAAGAGTATCGGAACTGGGATATGGTACAAGTGCCGACAACGGTCACGACCAGAGCATGTTTAGCGGCGTTGATCTCGACACGACCCGTTGGACACACGTTCCACCTGCGGCTGATTCACGACACATGGAGCCGCTCGAACGACGATTTGGCGCTGTACATTTCTCTGGTTTTCACGTTTCCATGTGTGATACCTCCGTCCATTTTTTCAGCTACAGCATCGATGCAAAGCTCCATCGCGAACAGGGAACGCGACGCTAGTCGCGGCTCACTGTCTTCCCTCTCAATTTTCTTCGGCTACCCCATAAGCTCTTTTAAGCTGCGTTGCAGAAAAAATGCGAATTGAATAGCCAGCCCAGCCAATTGGTTCTTCCCGACGCAATCGCTCCAGCGGTCGCGAATCCATTTCGACAAATTTCCCGTCTCTGTCAATGATCGAAACTGGCATTCCATAAAGAACATTGGTTGAAACCGCGTACGACGCTCGGTGATCAATCGCCACGGCTTGGTCACTTGATGTCCAAGGCCATTCGTCGATGGAATCCGCGAGCAGTTCAAATGGATTGTATTGCCCCTCGAACGCAAGGTACGTTCGGTCCTTTGCGTGACTGGGCTGCAAATCCCGCCAGCGCTGAAGCCATCGCAGGTCTTGCCCCCAATCAATGTTGCTACCCAGCAAGTAGTCTGCACCTTGCTTAGGACCACCTGAAAGGACATTGAAAAAGCTGATGCAATGCGGAAACACCGTCAAACACTCGATACCGTGCAGAGTAACAAGCGTTAGCAAAAACATGCCACGAATCCGCCGGTTCCGTGTTTGACACCCAAGCTGGCGAGTATTCCCCCGGTCAATTCGCTTTGTGTCGGCTTGGCCAGGGTGATCGCACGTGGCTGCAAAACCACTTAGCCAAATACAGAGAAATGGCAGACAAGGCAATAGATACCTACCGTGTTGATTCAGTCCCGTCTTTAGACTTGCGACGACAAAGATGACGATTGCCGGCGCAAGCAAGGTCGTGCCCTCAACGGTCTGCCAACGACTCGCCGTAGCCCATGGCAATGACACACTCCGCACCAACGCCAGCAGCAGGAATCCAGCCGGTGCTCTCAGTAACAGTACCCACGCGTAATAGGCCAACCAGCCCTCGGACTGGTGTATTCCAAATAAGTAGTTCGGAAGACGCGGTTGGTCAAAATCCCGTTGCTGTACATCAATCCCAAGCAGATAATTTGCAGGTAGAGGGACCGGAATTGAGTGTAGGACCGTCCCCCCAAAGACATTGCCCACACGGCCTCGCGTCAGGTCGTCACCACCAAGACTTCGGCTGACAAATTCAAACTCACCAAGAGGTTCGAAAGAACGTTCAAACAAATATCCAGCATGAATGATCAAAGCAGAAAGCAGTCCGCTCCACGCGATCATCGACGCATCTTTAAAACATCGTCCACGGGAGCGATCGGTTAAGAGCAAGCCACGTACCACCAGCCACAACAGGAACCAAATCGGAACAAGAATGAGTGCCGTGAACTTAGTCAACAGCGCTAATCCCAGCGTGATGCCCATCCACGTCGCATTGTGCCACCCCGGAGCGAATAACCATCGCCGGAACAAAAAGCATGCCAAAACAATCACGGATGCTGACGGAACATCGGGAGTGATTAAGCACCCATGTCCAATGACCATCGGAAAGAATACCCAAAGCGAGGCCGCGATCCGTGCCGCCAGTTTTCCGTACAGCCCGTTGGCCCAATAGTAGCAAACCACGGTGCCGAGCAGCGCGAATGGAATCACCATCCACCGCGCCCATCGCAACAACGACATCGTGCGAATCCCATTGGCATCAACAAAATCCGCGCCCAGACGAAACACGGGCCGGCTGCCGGCTCGGTGCGCAAACGGATCGACACGCAAGAGCGACAAGTCAGTGTGATGGGGCATCGCCAAAACGGGCAACGTCGCAATCAGCCGCACTAACGGCGGGTTGACGCGATAGAGATCAAATGCTCCCGTTTTCCAATTTTCGAGGCCGGCAACCATATGGCCCGGCTCATCTTGCGTTGGACTTGAGGAAACAGAACAAATGACCAGCATGATGGTTTGGACGACCATCAGAATTCGAAGCACTGTGTCATTCATTCTGCATTCTAGAACTTTATCGATTGATCGCAGGCACCTGACGCTGAATTGTTTTAGCGTAACACGGCAGGCGAACGAACGGTTGCCGCCGCAAGCGTTTATTCGATCAAGTTGAAAGCATTAGCATGAGGTGTTTTCACTCTTGCATCGCCCCTGGCACGATCGTATCGATCTCGAAACATCGTCAAGGCACTCAGTGGGGTGGCATCTTTTTTAAGATCCCGATGCCAGACCTAACCGCCCAGATTCAGTTGATGCCGGGACAACGCGAGTCACATTTAAAGCGCACCTTTCCTTCACCACCGATCATTTTGCCGAGTAGATACCCGATTTCAGTCCTGATCATCCCGGCCGGCCCCATCGCTCGGATCGGCCTCCAAGTCATCGCGTTCAACAATGAATCGAAACCGATCGATGAACGCTCGGCCGGCGTTTGATCCTCGATCAGCGTCGCAATCAACCCCCGTCCCTTTTAAATCCGCCTAGGAGCCGTTGTTCGCCTTCGGAACAAAAAACCCGACCGACGACAGCCCGACCAGACAGAGCAACACCGAATACAGCAGGTGATTGGAAAAGAACGCGATCGAAAAGAAGATCGCCATGCCCAGCGCCGCTGCCCATTTCGGCGGCAACAACCAGAGCCCGAATCCGAACAGCGTCTCGACCACGATCACCTTGCGACTGTACCAGGTCGCAATCCCACGTAACGTCTCGGCGTCGTAGGTCTCGCGCAAGTAGTTGAACACCCAGAAGTCGCGGTCGAGAAAATAAATGTCAAAGAACACCTCCCCCGACCAATACTCCGGGGTCCACTTTCCGACTGCACCGCCAAGCAAGATCATCGAGGCGATCGCGCGGGATAAAAACGCCCCGCGACGAAATAACTCACTCGGCTCGTCGCGATCCATCCGCGTGGTAAACCAAAACACCCAGATCGACGCCCACAAGCTGGTCGCAAACGTCATGTCGTTGTGGCTGGCTTGGTGGATCAACAAAACGCCCAAACACCCGACTTGGCCGAGCGCGCTGAGCGTGCGAACCCAGGGCAACATCCCGACCACGCCCAAGATGATCGCGGCGAGGGATCCCAGGTAGGCCCAGCGGACGACCTCGGCCGATTGCAACCAGGCAGGAAAGAACGGATCGGAAAGCAGCAAGCGGTGATAGACCTGATCGGCCAACATGAAGAATTCGTACTTCCACGCCAGTGAGCCGAACACGCTGATCTGAACGATCAAGTACGCCCACAACACCCGCACCGAACCTGGACTCAGGGTCTCGACATCACTGGTCTGCGGTTCAGGCGTCGCTGCAGCATCCATCACGGTCCTCCCTCGGGCGACAGGAACTCAGACGATTCGCGAATCCACTCGAACCGGCCTTCACCGATCGGCTTGGCATGAATCTTTGTGATCAGCGTTTGCCCGCGATAGGACGACCACAGCGTCACCCAACGGTCCTGGCCGGGATGCAACAACGAGTAACGCCCGTTGGCAAATGTCAGCACCCGGGTGGGAAAGTGATTGATGTAGCGGGGGCGACTGGCATCGATCACCGGCGTGATCAAGCCTTCGGGCAAATCGCGGATCTCATAGCGATTGCCGAAGTTGTACATCGCCGGAACCGGAGCTTGGACGGCCCACAAAGCGAACGAGTCGGTCGACAGATGAAAGCGTTTCATGGTCGCCCGCGCGATCGCCGGATAAAACGGCATCAACAGCAACCACACGGTCACGACACAGACGCCCAGCAGGATCAGAACGAACAACGGATCGCGTCGGGGATGCGGTTCGCGATTGTCCATGACATCCTCCGTCTCATCGTCACGAGCGTTTTTGTTGATGTAATCGCGTTATCTACCGCAACTTCGTTTTCGATCGGGCTGGACAGTCGCCGTCCTCTCCGAGGTCGGCGCGGGGCAAAGCCTGGCTTTTTCGCGGCCGCGCCGAGTTCGGAGAACACGGCGACTATTCGCAGCTCGCCGAGTTCGGAGAACACGGCGACTATTCGCAGCTCGCCGAGTTCGGAGAACACGGCGACTATTCGAACGCATCGTCAGGTTTGCAAATTGAGTTGCGGAAGCTTATCCCAGTCCCTCATACGCTCGATCAAGATCCAGCGTCAGGTTTTCAATCGGCAACCGGACGGCCCGCCCTGCACCGTACTCGCGCCGAACAAAGCCCGAATCCCCGCGGGCGTAGACCACTGCCGATTTCACGGTTTGTTCCACCAGCACATACGCTTCAAGCGTCTCAATCGCCAAAATCGTCGATCGAAACGAGCGGCTTGGCCGGAATGCTGCTCATCAATTCGTTGCTGCCGAGAGGTGGGACTGTTCTTTGACTCCCTATTGGTACGGGTTGTTGCCCGCCGTCGTCGCGGAAGTCGCCAAGACTTTCGCATGCCGCGGGCCCTCTCTGGCGTTTGCTTGCTGGGCAAACGCCGTCTCTCCCTGAGGGAGAGAATCTGAGTTCGTCTGGATGTCACGCACAGCATGCCCCACGGGTCGACCACCCCTGCTCACGCCTGATCGATCAATCGCAGGGCGATCTCACGGATTTTTTGCGGGTTGGCGTTGGGGTTCTTGCCGCGGGCCTGACCGATCAACGAACCGACGGCTTTCTGGTTGCCGTTCTTGACATCGTCGACGACCTTGGGGTTGGCCGCGAGCAGCTCTTTGACCAGCGATTCCATTTCCGAATCGTCGACCGCTTCGATCCCCAACGCCTTGATTGCATCTTCGATACCCCCACCGTTTTCGCTGACGTGTTTGAACACGTCGCGGGCACGGTCGTTGGTCAATTCGCCGGCTTTGACTTTGGAAAGCAGCTTGCCGAGTTGTTCCGCTGAGACGCCGAAGGATTCGATGTCACTGCCCTGCTCTTTCAGCGTTCGCATCACGTCTTGCTGGATCCAACTGCTGGTCCGTTTCCCGTCGCCACTGGCCATCGCGGCGGCGTCAAAGTACTCGACCATCGCGCGGCCTTGAGACACGATCACATCGGCATCGTACGCCTTGATGCCGTATTGTGATTGCAACCGCTCGCGTGTCTCTTCGGGTGTTTCACCCAGCGACGCGCGGATCTGTTCGACACGCTCGCGAGGGATTCGAATCGGCAGCAGGTCCGGGCAGGGAAAATAGCGATAGTCCGCCGACTCTTCCTTTTCACGCTGGGGATACGTGACGCATTTGACGTCGTCCCAGCCGAAGGTGCGTTTGCCGTGGGTCTGGATCGTGTGTCCGGTTTCCTCCCATTCGGCGTATTGGCGTTCGACTTCGTAATCGAGCGCCGCGGCGACGTTGCGAAAACTGTTCATGTTCTTGACTTCGACGATCGGGGTGGCGATCCGCTGGCCGTGCTTGTCGATGTGCAGGTTGACGTTGGCGTCGACGCGCAAACTGCCCTCTTGCATTTCGCAATCCGAAACGCCCAGGTGCGTCATGATCTCTTTCAGTTTGATCAGATATGCCAATGCCTCGTCGGCCGTTCGCATGTCGGGCTCGCTGACGATTTCCAACAGCGGCGTGCCACAGCGATTCAAATCGATGCGGCTGTCGGCACGACCGGCCGCTTCGTCATGCATGCTTTTGCCGGCGTCTTCTTCCAGGTGGGCGCGGATGATCCCGATGCGACGGATGGCATCGGGATCGGCCGGATCGGTGATCTCCAAACAGCCGTCGGCACAAATCGGCAGATCAAACTGGCTGATCTGATAGCCCTTGGGCAAATCGGGATAGAAGTATTGTTTTCGGTCCCATTTGGTCAGCGGCGGGATGTCACAACGGATCGCCAACCCGGCCCGGATGGCCAGTTCGATCGCGTGTTCATTGATCACCGGCAACGCGCCGGGCAATCCCAAACAAACCGGACAGACCTGGGTGTTCGGTGGGCTGCCGAATTTGGTGCTGCAACCGCAAAACAACTTGGTTGCCGTCTTCAATTGGACGTGGACTTCCAGTCCGATGATCGTCGTGGTCGGTAGCTGTGACATCGTTTATTGCTTCGGTCGTTGGGTGTGATAGTCGGTCGCCGATTGGAAGGCGGATGCGGCAAACAGCAAGCGACTTTCCTCGAGCGTCGGCGCCTGCAATTGAATCCCGATCGGCAATCCCGCCGGGTCAAATCCGCCCGGCAAGGAGATCGCCGGCACACCGGCCAGATTCGCGCCGACGGTAAACAAATCGCACAGATACATCTGGATCGGATCGTCCACCTTGTCACCCAACTTGAACGCCGGCGTCGGCGTGACCGGCCCCAACAGCAGATCGACTTGCGAGAACGCGGCGTCATAGTCACCGCGGATCAGCCGCCGCACCTTCAGCGCCTTGTTGTAATACTCGTCGGCATAGCCCTCGCTGAGCGCGTAGGTCCCGACCATGATGCGACGTTTCACCTCCGCCCCAAACCCTTCGGCACGGCTGCGGCAATACATCGTGACCAAATCCTTGGCCTCTTCGCCGGCGCGATGCCCGTAGTGGGCGCCGTCGTATCGCGACAAGTTGCTGCTCGCTTCGCTGGGCGCGATCACGTAATAGGTCGGCACCCAGTACTCGCGGTGCGGCAGATCCACATCGACGATCTCGGCCCCCAGTTCTGCCAACACGCCGATCGCGTGGGAGACCGCGGTGCGAATCGATTCGTCGATCCCCTCGGCCTGCAACGATTCACGCAACACGCCGATCCGCATGCCGCGAAGGTCATTGGATTCGGTCGCCAAGGTATAGTCGGGGACGGGCTGGTCCAGCGAGGTGGAATCCCGCGGCTCGAATCCGGCGATCACGTTCATCAACAGCGCACAATCGTCGGCCGACCAGGCGATCGGGCCGATCTGGTCCAGGCTGCTGGCAAAGGCGACCAACCCATAACGACTGACCCGACCGTAGGTCGGTTTCAATCCCGTCACACCACAAAACGCGGATGGCTGGCGGATCGAGCCCCCCGTGTCGGTCCCCAGGCTGAGCGGCACGGTGCCGGCGGCCACCGCCGCGGCCGCCCCGCCGCTGCTGCCGCCGGGGGTGCGGGTGGTGTCCCACGGGTTCTTGGTGATCCCAAAGGCACTCGTTTCGGTGCTCGCCCCCATCGCGAACTCGTCCATGTTCGTCTTGCCGACAATCACGGCGTCGGCGGCACGCAGTTTTTCGATGACCGTGGCGTCGTAGGGTGGACGAAATCCACGCAACATCTCCGAGGAACAGGTCGTCGGCATGTCCGAGGTGCAGAGCACGTCTTTGACGGCGATCGGCACGCCGGCCAGCGCCCCGAGCGGTTCTCCGGCGGCCCGCTTGGCGTCGATGGTTTTTGCGCTGGCGATCGCCGACTCGCGATCGACGTGCGTGTAGGCGTTGTGCACGGTCTGAGACGCCTCGATCGCGTCCATCGCGCGCTCGGCAATTTCGACCGCCGATGCCTCACCGGCGGCCTGCATTCGCAGCACTTCCAAAGCAGAATCAAGCATGAAGAGGGTGACCCGTTACGACCAATTGGATGACAGGTTCGAATTATCGACCATCACCGCTCGATCGAACACCGGGCATCGATGGGAGGAAATGGCGCGAGGATTGGTGTCTCGCCTTGAGGGACCGATTTAGATTCTCTCTCTCTGGGAGAAACGGCGTTTGCGCAGCAAGCAAACGCCAGAGAGGGCCCACACGGCAAATGTCGCTTCCGCCCCTGCAAAACGAACGTCTTGACGACTTCCGCTACGATCAAATCCGCCACCGATTCAATCGACGGGCCAAGCAACAACGCTGAGCGGCAAAAGCCTGGACACCAGCGCAACCCGTTCACTCCGAGATCGCGATCGTGGCGACGCAACCGGCCAGGCCGCCGGAAAGTCGGATCGTGGCGTCATGCAATTGGGCGACGCGGTAGGCACGACAAAGCCCCAATCCCAAGCCGCGCCCGGCCTCGCGGCCGCTGTAAAACGGATCAAACGCATGCCTGGACGCCTCCACACTTAGCCCCGGTCCGCTGTCGGCGATGTGGATCAACCACTGCGGATCCCGCGAAGGGGCCTCCTCCCGCTCCATCGACAACACCACCGTCCCACCGCTGCCGATCGCCTCGATCGAATTCCGCAACAGAACGCGGATCGCTTCCAACATCATTGCGCGGTCCGCCATCACGCATGCCGGGTCGGCAAGCGTCTCGACCATCAAGCGGATGTCGACGTCCGACGCGATCGAGCGGAACTCGTCCCCGGCCTCGCGGACCAACTCATTCAAATCGATGCGTTCTCGATTGGTCTCCGGCGGGTTGGCGAAAAACATCAATCCCGCGATCATCTCGTGCGCCCGATAGACTTGCTGGACGATTTGCTGAAGCGATTGCTGTCGCTGTGGATCGGCTTCGTCACGGACAAGCTGCTGGGCCCGCGCCGAAATGTTTGCCAACGGGTTGTTGATCTCGTGGCTCAACCCGTACGCCAATTGTTTCGCCGCAGCCAACTTCCGCGTCTCGGCCAGCTCCGACAAACTGTTCTCGGTCGCCAATTCCCGCTCACGCGCTCGCGCCAATCGCTGCAACAGACGACTGCCTTCGAGTTTCGGTTTCGGCTCGGAGCCGCCGTCCCAGATCACCGCCGGCAAGCGCTCGATCCAATCCGATTCCACCACCGGCCCCAAGACTTGCAACCACTCGGCCGCCGAGGCGATCCAGTCCTTCGGCTCGGTCGTTCGGCTGCGGGCCAGCAGGCGCGACCAACGATGCTGGTGCATCTTGGTGATTCGCGGTGCCGAAACGATCCACTCTCCGGCGGAAAACTCACCCGGCGCGGCGCCGATGAACCACTCGGCCAATTCGGTCACCGAAACAAAATCATCGCCAGGCCAACGCAGCAGTGCGAACAACAACAACGGCGGATCTTCGAGAAACGCCGCTGTCACGCGACGGGCCACCAGCGGATTCGAATTGTCCCACTGCGCGTCCGAAGCGGAAATCGCTGTCGCGATGGCAACCATCGCCGCATCCGACAGCGGCAACCACCAACGTTTGCCCGCGCGGTCGATCGGCGGCAGAACACCCCACCAGCCGAGCTCGAGCGACGAGGCCGGAAACGGGGATTCGTTCGATTGGTCGCGGAGACTCGTCACCGCATTCATCTAATTCGGGACTTTGCGTTCCATTTCCAACAGATCGCAGGATCGCAACACCAAGTCGTCGATCGCAAACGGCTTCTGCATGAAATCATTCGCACCGGCGGCACGCAGCGCATCGACCTTGTTGTGCTCCACCATCCCGGAAATGCAAAGAATCTTGACCATGTCCAAGGCCGGATCACTGCGGACCCGCTGGCAGACTTCTTTGCCGTTGATGTCGGGCAACATCACGTCCAGAACCACCAGGTCCGGACGAAATTCCTTGACGCCCATCCCCGCATCAAACCCGTTGTTGGCCGTGCGGATGTCGAATCGCCCGTCGCGTTCAAAGCCGTCTTTCATCAATTCGACCAAATCCTGGTCGTCATCGACGATCAACAACTTCTTCTTGCCGCTCTCGAGCGCGTCGGTCGGAATCCCATTGTCTTTCATGAACAGATAAAGCTGCTCACGTGGAATCCGCCGAAATTTGCTTCCGGGAACCCGGAAGCCTTTAAGCGACCCGTTGTCAAAACAACGAATGATCGTCTGCTGGCTGACCTTGCAGATCTTAGCCGCTTCGCCTGTCGTAAAGACCGTCTTCGTGGTCATCGCAGAAACCATCCTCCCTGCAGGACGAGCCGTTTCCCAACCTGTGCGTTTGTCGTGAGTGAACCCTCAACCAGGCTCACCCTGTTCCATGTCCTTTCAGTGCTAGCATTTGCCGACACTGTTGTGCCGGTCACCAAACCAGCACGACAAGGTTCTTTTAGCAAAACCCCCACGCTTCCGCACAAGAGCATTTCATCGCCAATTTGCGTCAAAAACGTAGGCAACAGCAAACTCCAAAACCCTCAAGCTTGCCGATCTTGCCCGACCAACGAATCTTACCGAATCCCCAGGCGAGGTCAAGATCGCTTGGTGGCGATCTTTGATCGGCGGTCGAGCGTGGTGGACGATTACCGTTCGCCCCGCCGAGTTCGGAGAACACGGCGACGGTCCGACCGCATCAACTTGATGACGGTGCTTCCAGATAGGCTAGCAACAGCGCGATGTCCGCCGGCGTGATCCCGCTGATCCGCTGGGCCTGGTCCAGCGAGACGGGGCGGATGTGGCTGAGTTTCTCCTTGGCTTCGTTTCGCATTGCGGCGATCGATGAATAGTCGAAACCGCCGGGAATCTTCTTTTTGAGCATCCGTTGCTGCCGGGCCACCTCGTCGCGTTGACGACTGACGTAGCCTTCGTACTTGATGTCGTAAACGACTTGCTGTGCCGCTTGGCCGCCGATATCGGCAAGCTGGGGGACAAACTCGCACATCTTCGCCCAATCGACCTCGGGGCGGCGCAGGTAAACGTCTCCCTTGACGTCTCCCTTGGGCGTGTTGATTCGGACCGCCGAGAGCAACTCGATCGCCTTGTCAATGTCGGTCAGTTTGTCGGCGAACCGTTGTCGCCGCTGGGCATCGATCAGGCCAAGTTCATCCGCGTCCGGAGTCAAGCGACGATCGGCGTTGTCTTGTCGCAACAGCAGCCGGTATTCGGCGCGGCTGGTAAACATGCGATAGGGTTCGTCGGTGCCGCTGGTCACCAGGTCGTCGACCAAGACGCCGAGGTAGGCCTGGTCGCGGGTCGGCACCCACGTCGATTTGCCGGCGACTTGGCGGGCGGCATTGAGCCCCGCGATCAAGCCCTGGCCGGCGGCCTCTTCATACCCGGTCGTCCCGTTGATCTGGCCGGCCAAAAACAAACCCGCAACGCGTTTGGATTCCAGATGCGGCCAGAGCTGCGTGGGCGGACAAAAGTCATACTCCACGGCGTATCCGTAACGCATGATCGACGCCCGTTCCAATCCGGGAATCAAACGGAACATTTCGTCTTGAACGTCACGCGGCAAACTGGTCGAGATCCCGTTGACGTACACCTCTTCGGTGTGATGCCCCTCCGGTTCAAGAAACAGTTGGTGGGCACTCTTGTCGGCAAACCGCACCACTTTGTCTTCGATCGAAGGGCAATAGCGTGGACCACGGGTCTGGATTTGTCCGCTGTACATCGGCGCGCGATGAAGGTTGGCGCGAATCAAATCGTGCACCGCCTGGTTGGTCATCGCGATGTGGCAAGGCACCTGATCGATCGCCAGAGAATCGTTCAGGAACGAAAACGGCTGGGGATCGTCATCGCCGGGTTGTTCATCCAGACCGGCATAGTCGATGGTGCGGCGATTCAATCGTGCCGGCGTGCCCGTCTTGAAACGATCGATCTGGAATCCCAACCGATTCAGCGCGCCGCTGATGCCGGTCGTCGTCCCTTCGCCGGCCCGTCCGCCGGCCGTCTTGGACTCTCCGGTGTGCATGATCGCCGACAGGAACGTGCCGGTGGTCAGCACGACCACCGGCGCACGGTATTCGGCGTCGCCGCGGACGCGAACGCCCACCACCCGCTCGCCTTCGCCGCTGGTTTCGGTCAACAGATCCTCGACCGTCTCCTGGCGCAGGTCCAAGTCGTCCTGCAATTCGATGGCGTGCTTGATGTATTGCTGGTAGGCCTTTTTGTCGGCCTGGGCGCGGGGACTGTGCATCGCCGGTCCCTTGCGGCAATTGAGCAATCGGAACTGAATCCCGGTCGCATCGATCGCCTTGCCCATCAATCCGCCCAACGCGTCGACCTCGCGCACGATCTGGCCTTTGGCGACGCCACCGATCGCCGGGTTGCAGGACATCTGCCCGACGGTGTCCAGATTGGTCGTCAACAGGGCCGTGCGGGCCCCCAGCCGCGCGGCCGCCGCCGCCGCCTCGGTCCCGGCATGTCCCGCCCCGATCACCACCACGTCATATTGATACTGAATCATCAACTCTCACTCATAAGTCTACTGCAGTTTCGTTTTCGATTGGGCGGAACAGTCGCCGTCCTCTCCGAGGTCGGCGCGGCGCAAAGCTTCGCTTTTTCGCGCCCGCGCCGAGTTCGGAGAACACGGCGACGTTTCGCAGCTCGCCGAGTTCGGAGAACACGGCGACGTTTCGCAGCTCGCCGAGTTCGGAGAACACGGCGACACTCCGAACGCATCGTCAAATTTTATGGCCTGTTTCATCTGGTCCGTCTGGCGAACTCCCGTCAGGGTACGAAACGATCGATGCACCACTTTTTCCCGCATCCCGATCAAGATCGGCCCATTCTTTTGCCGAACCGGAAATTGAGGTACATCCGTTTCTTTCGACTCCGGCATTTCCGATGGGCGTATTCGGCCAATTCGTCAGGGCGATCGGGCATCGCCCGCAATCGATTCTGTCGGCATCCCCGTGGATGCCGGCCGCATCCCTGGGGACGCTTGTGTTCCTGGCGATGTTCGCCGTCCGGACCGGCCCCGCCGCCGCAGCGGAAGTCGACCCGGACGCCATTGTCCTCACATCTCGCGTTTTTGACATCCCATTTCAGATGGATCGGGGCACCAAAGCGAGCCTGGTGCGGCTGTACGTCTCGGCCGACCGCGGAAAAACCTGGACCCAAGCCGCCCAGCAGCCGCTGCCGATCAAGAAATTTCACTTCGAAGCGACCGCCGACGGCGATTATTGGTTCACGCACGCGACCGACCTGGACCCGCCCCCCCAGCCGACCGCAAAGTTGACTCCGGAACGCAAAATCTTTATCGATACGACCGGGCCGGAGATCGAGCTCAACGGGGGCGCCGACTCCGATGGAAACGTCACGGCACAATTGAAACTGACCGACCCACACCAGGTTGCCACGCTGCGCGTCCTGTACGCGACCGATGTCAAACGCCAGTGGGTCACCGTCGCCAACGCACAAATCGATCACGAAGGCCGTTTCGCGATCCGGCCCCAAGAGGACTGGCGACAGATGTCGGTCCACATCACGGCGACCGATTCGATCGGTAACGCGTCGGTCCAGGCCAAGACGTTCCGCCGCCCGCGTGTCGCAGCAACGAAGTTGCCACATCTGGCGGTGTCGCCCCAGGACTCGATGGCGCAAGAAGAACGAAACGCCGGGGAAGATCCACAAGCGGAAATCGACGCGATGCATCATCACGTCGCTGACAATCACGTCGCTAGCGATCATGCCGCAGACCAGCAATCCGAAGCGACCGCCCCGGCGGGCAACCAGCTTCGCGCCCAAACCGTCGCCGGCCCGAGCGACCCGCCCAGCTATCTGCTCGGACCGACCGCCGGCGCGCCCCCCTCTGCCGCCGGCGCGACCCCCTCTGCCGCCGGCGCGCCCCCCTCTGCCGCCGGCGCGCCCCCCTCTGCCGCCGGCGCGAATCATCCGGCCGCGACGTCGCCGAATCATTCGGCGTTGCAGTCCCCCGGCGCGGGCCCGTTGCGGCCATCGCCCGGCACGCTGCGATCGCCCGCCGGTGCGAACCCGATGCGGAACACGCCGCCACCCCGCAACGAAGGCTCCAACCCGCGCTCGCTGTCCACCTTCGGCTCGGCCTTCGGCGCCGCTACCCGGCCGGCGACCCGACCGATCGAATCGACACCCGCCGGCCGGACCGCCAGAGCCGATTCAGCGGCCGGGAATGAAACCGGGCCCCGAACGCTACCGGCTTCGGGACTGACGGCAAAGCTGACCCCGGAAGGCATCGAGGTCTTGCCGACGCCCCAAGCTGATCCGGCCCCGGCGACCGACGCATCGGCAACCGACACACCGTCTGCAACCAACAAGCCGCCCGCTGCAGCCCCGACGCCGGCACCTGAAATGCTGCCCGCGCCGACTCCGGAAGCGGTCGATGGGCCGACAATCAATCTCACACCGCCGAGATCGCCCGGTGACCCGATCACCGAATCGCTGCCGCTGCCGGCCGCCGAAACGGATCCGCAAACAGAAGCCCGGCGCTCACGCACGCTGGAAGAAGCCATGCGTCCGATCACACCCGGTGCCGCGACGACGCCGAACCCGCCATCCACGCCGAACCGACCGGGGGCCGAATCGGGCCCCGAGCAAATCCCCACGCCGGCTCCCAGCAGCACGCCGGAGGACCAGCGTCGCTATCGAGCCGAGCGTGCCGCAGAACTCAGCCGCGAACAACAACTGCGTTACGACCGCGCCCAACTGGCCCGAACCGTTCCCTTTCGCTGGAGCGACTCGAACCGATTCAGCTTGGAATATGAACTCGAAGCCGTCGGGGCGTCCGGAGTCGAAGCGGTCGAACTGTACGGCAGCCTGGATGCCGGCCGGACGTGGAAACGCTGGGGCGCCGATCCGGATCGAACCAGTCCGTTTGACATCGAAACCAAGGGCGAAGGCGTGTTCGCGTTCCGGATCGTGGTGCTCGGCAACAACGGCCTGGCCAGCCCTCGTCCGCTGCCCGGCGACCAACCCGACATCGCGGTGATCGTCGACCAGACCTTGCCGGAGATCAAGATCACTTCGGCCCGCTACGGCGAAGGGGACCGGACGGGATCGTTGATCATTCGTTATGAGTGCAGCGACGAAAACCTGATGAACCGTCCCGTCTCGATCGCGTTTAGCGATTCGCTGGACGGTCCGTGGACGACCATCGCCGCGGGATTGCGCAATGACGGGCTGTACGTTTGGCCGGCCGATCCGAAGTTGCCGCACGAAATCTATTTGCGCATCGACGCGACCGACCAGGCGGGCAACACGGGCAGCTACTTGCTGGATCAACCGATCGCCACCGGTGGTCTGGCCCCGCGGGCTCGAATTCTAGGCTTCCGCTCGCGATAGCAGCCGGTCAAACATAGCTACCTTCGCCAGAAGATGGTCCACGGGGATTCCCGCGCCTGCATCGAGCGTCGCGACGTCAAAATGGCGCGATCGTCCGATGATGGACGTCGGATGGATCCGTTGTGGCTACACTATGCTCCCCTGCCCTGCCCTTCCCCGCCTCGGAGCCCGTGATGCGTTGCCTGCTGTTGATCCTGGCGTTGATTCCCCTCGCCTGCCACGCCGCCCGTCCGAACATCATCTTGGTGATGGCCGACGACCAGGGCTGGGGCGAAACGGGTTACAACCGTCACCCGCGACTGCAAACGCCGCACTTGGATGCGATGAGTCGATCCGGGCTGCGTTTCGATCGGTTCTACGCCGGTGCTCCGGTCTGTTCGCCCACCCGCGCGGCGGTGTTGACCGGACGATCGTGTTACCGCGTCGGGGTTCCCGAACACGGCTACGCGCTGCGGCACCAGGAGATCACGTTGGCCGAGGTACTCGCCGATGCGGGCTACCAGACGGCGCACTTCGGCAAGTGGCACCTGAACGGACTGCGTGGTCCCGGCGCACCGATTCTCGGACACGACCGGTTTCATCCCGGCACGTTCGGGTTTGACCATTGGCTGTCGGTGACCAACTTCTTCGATCGCGATCCGTTGCTTAGCCGCCAGGGAGAATTCGAAGATCATCGCGGCGATTCGTCGGACGTGATCATGCAGCAAGCGCTCAAGCACGTCGAACAACAAGCCGCCGCCGACCAGCCGTTCTTCACCGTCATCTGGTACGGCACACCGCACTCCCCGTTCAAAGCGTCCGCCGAAGACAACGCGCCGTTTACCGACTTGAACGAAGCGTCGATGCATCACTATGGCGAACTGGTGGCGCTGGACCGCAGCGTCGGCGCGCTGCGAAGCCGATTGCGTGAACTGGGGATCGAAAAACAAACCTTGGTTTGGTACTGCAGCGACAACGGCGGGTTGCCGAACATCAAACCGGCCACGACCGGCGGACTGCGTGGGAACAAGGGAACGATTTACGAAGGCGGATTGCGGGTGCCGGGCATCATCGAATGGCCCGGTACAATTCGGCCGCGGCAAACCGCTTTCCCGGCCAGCGTGATGGACATGATGCCGACCCTGCTGGAGCTTGCCGATCAACCGCACCCGGCCCCGCAACGACCGCGAGACGGCATCAGCCTGACGCATCTGTTTGACGGGCCGTCGGACGCGGAACAACAACGCCCTGAGCCGATCTTTTTTCGCTACAAGACATCGGCCGCAGTGGTCGACGGCGACTGGAAGTTGTTGACGCGAAACTTCAACCGAGACGCGTTCCAGCTGTACAACCTGGTCAAGGACGTCGACGAATCCGACGACGTCGCCGCACAACATCCCCAACGATTTAAATCCCTGCGACAACAACTCCGCGACTGGCTGGAATCCACCGACGCCAGCGAAGCCGGCCGAGATTACCCGCAGGGGACCGTCGCGGCCGACCATCCCCAACCGATGTTCTGGGTCGACCGCCCCGACTACCAGCCCCACCTGAAACAATGGCAACACCGCTGGGAATACAAATCCTGGCTCGACCGCCGCAGGAAACAGAAGAAGTAGGGAAGGATGGCAGAATGGTGAAGGCGGGAGGGGCAAAACAATGGGGGCAAAACAATAGGCAGCACCTTGGGGACGCAGATTGAGTTATGACTCAATTGTTGCCATTTTGACATCGTGGTGATTTAGGTTTGTCCATTGGATGCAGCGAAGGCTGGTGTGGCACAGCAGTCGTTTCAGTTGCTCCTCCATTTCAGTGATTCCGTCGGTCAACGTTGTGATGGACATCGCCGTGTGACTGTCGATCAGAAACACGTCGTGCAATCCAGCCTGAAAGTCTCCGTCAAAAATTGGAACACGCACGGATCCACTCTGGGATCCTTTGAGCAAACACATGGAGGCTTCACGATAGAGGGAGGCGTTTAAGAAGACGCCCCAATCATCTAACAGGTCCTCGACAACCTCTCGCGAACGCACGCTCGCGTCATCGACACCCCGCCACCTTTTCGCATCGACTGCGAATCGGTGACGTGCGACCGAATCGAGATTCGTTGAAATGAAACGTTTTTGGACACGTGGTGTTCGCAGATTCACCAATAGCCCATGTTTCATTCCCGTCAGCAGCAAATAATTGATGGCTTGAGCTTCGTGAGCGGGTGTCAGGCAATCAACGGTTTTGGCTTCCACCATCAACGCATGCCCGAGCAGCAAATCCATGAAATACGACTTGCGAAAGTGTTTGTGCGACAGCCTGATTTCGACCTCGCGTCGAGCGGGCAAGACGCCTGCCAATTCACACCGTCGACGGATGATGTTCTTGAACGGCGTCTCGTCGATCAGTCGACTGAAGTCATTGTGAGCGGAGAAGATGATTCCCATGACTTGGTAAGCGAATGACTGGAACTCATCGCGGTCAAGCACCTGAATCTCGGAATCAACTTCAATAGGCATGACGATACCTCTCGTAACGAGTGAAAAGGTGGCAAAACAATAGCCAAGACCCGAGTAAATGCCCCCCCCCCGACCCATCGTCTTGCCCCCATCGTTTTGCCTGCCCAGCCCTGGTTCGTTGGACACGTTCTGCCTGTTAGACTACGCCGATGTCGAAAACTCATGCGTTTGAATTCTTGGCTGCCCACTCCGGCGCCGCTCCGGTCGACTTTGCCGTGGCGGGGTTGTTTGGGGGTGACAGCACATTGACCTCTTGGGCGACCGCGGTGCTGGCCGGTGCGGCGGATGTCACGGAGGTGGACGGGACGACGGGTCGTTGGGCGGATATCAACGACGAATTGTCGACCGCCTCGTTGTTTGACATGGGCGAAAAACGGACGGTCGTGATTCGCGATGCCGACAAGTTCGTTTCTGCCAATCGCCCCGAGATCGAAACCTATCTGGCCAAGCCCGGGATGGCGGCGCGGCTGGTGCTGCAGTTCGAATCGCTGGCCTCCAACACCAAGGTCTACAAGGCACTCGACAAGTCTCACGTTCTGGTTTGTTGCAGCGGCGAGACGGGGCAAAAGACCGGCGCGACGGCGGCCAGCCGGCGCAAATTTTTGACCCAGTACGTGGCCGCACGCCATCAAACCAAGCTGACCGGCGGGGCAGCCGACGCCTTGATCGAAATGCTCGGCGAAGACATCGGGTTCCTCGATACCGAGATCGCCAAACTCGCCCTCTACCTACCGCCCGGTGAAACCATCGAAGAACCGTTGGTGCGAGACGTCGTGGCCGGTTGGCAAGGCAAGACGATCTGGCAGATCACCGACGCGATCTCCTCGGGCAACGCCGCCGAGGCGATCAAGCAACTCGACAAATTGATTTCCGGCGGGCAACCGGCGATCGCCCTGCTGCCGCAAATCGCCTGGTCGCTGCGACGCCTGGGGCTGGCCGCGTCGGCCCATGTGGCGGCCGAGCGGGCCGGCAAACGCCAGACCCTCGAAGACTCACTGGCCCAAGCCGGCGTGCATCGTCCGGCGGAGATCTCGCGTGCGATCGCCGACATGAAACGGATGAAACGCGAGAAAGCCGTCCAGCTGCTCGCCTGGCTGCTCGATGCCGATTTGCGGCTGAAAGGAACCCACAGCGCCGACGGCCGCGACCGGTTCATGCTGGAACAATTCGTGATGCGTCTGGCCAGTGTCACCTAGCGTCGGAACCAGCGTTTTCGTTTCACATAACACTCGCGCATCGGGTCAAAGAACACCGCGTGGCTGTTCTTTTCCAGCAGCGAGAGGAACTTGTGAATCCCGCCGGTGTCAATCAGCTTGCGTTCCGCCTCGGTGATCGTCATCAACCAGAACAACTGGATCACGCCGCCGATCCCCGCTTCGGTCTGGATCGGTTTGGAATCGGATTCGATCACCGGCAACATGTAGACACAGTCCTTTTGTTGACTGTCGGGCATCAGGTCGTGCAACCCTTCGAGTGACCCGGTGGTCCCGATCGAAAGCCCTTTCTTTTTCCGATAGGGTTCTTTAGCGGCGCCACGGACGATCTGGATGGCCAAGTCATCCAGGTGGGTGACGTAGAGCAACAGTTCGGCCCGCACGCTCCGCTGTCCATTCGGCATCGGAATCGGATAGTCGCTCATCCCGCTGGTGACCAGCGTCATGAAGTCTCGATTGCCCTCGGGGGAATGGACCGAGACATCGACGCGCATCGTGGGGTCGTCATCGACGTCATAGCGACAGCAGGGTCCGAAGCGTTCCTCGAACGCCGCTCGGCGCAACCGATTCAACTCCGCGTCCGTCGCCGGGACACCGGCGGCGACCGCCACGTTCCCTTCGGACTCCGCCGCTTGAGAAACGCCGTCGTAATGCGGCAACTCCGACGGCAGAATCTCCGACGGCAAGCGATCCCGCCGCGGAACATCCGATTCCGGCAAATCCTCGTGATGCGTCGGTGGATCATCGAGCTGCGCCCCCGAGGATGCTCCGTCGTCGGCATCCACCGGATCCTCGTCGGGCCCAACCGTTTCAGAAAGTTGGTGTTGGTCTTGCGACGTCACCGGCCCATAGCGTGGGGCATCGTTGACGGCCAATTCGTAGGCGTCGGCCCGCTCATCGGTTCGCCCCAAAACGTCCTCCCACGAAGCAGGTGCAGCGTCGGCGGCCATCGACTCGTCCGGCCGCTCGACGGCCGGCTCGGCTGCATTGTCCTGGTCGATCGCTGCAGGCGGGGACGCGTCGGCGGAGACAACGTCGATCGAGGACACATCGGCCTGCTCTGGCGCCGCTTGCTCTGGCGCCGCTTGCTCTGGCGCCGCCTGCTCTGGCGCCGCCTGCTCTGGCGCCGCCTGCTCTGGCGCCGCCTGCTCTGGCGCCGCTTGCTCTGGCGTGGCCTGGTCGTGTTGGGGTTCCGGCTGAGCGGTCGGCTCTGGGATAACCGAGGCACCGGGGCGGACGGTGATGTCCAATTCGCGCCGAGTCAATTCGTCTTCGCGACGCATCAGGTCGGCTTCCCGCTGCGACAAGGACGCCTGGCGGGCGGCGAATTCTTGCAGCAGTTTCCGCTTCTCACTGAGAATCGATTCGGCCGTTGCGTCGGAGACTTCGGCATGGCGACCGTCGATCTCGCTCTCACGCTCCGCTTGCGACGTCGCTTGTTCCTCAAGCGATGCTTGTTTCCGGTCAACCGCTTGCTCACGCTCGACCAGTTCTTGCTCGCGCTGGTCCAGTTCTTGCTCGCGCTGGTCCAGTTGCTGTGTTCGCCCGTCGATCTCCTCTCGCTCGGCCGTCAGTTGACTCTCGGCTTGCTGGACTTCGGCACTCCGCGCCGCAAGCTGCGATTCGCGCTGTTCCAACTCATCGCGTCGGGCTTCGCATTCGGCTTGCTGCTGGGCCAACTGTGAACGGTCATCGGCAAGCGTTTGCTGTTGGTCCTTCAGCAACGCGGTCTGCTCAGCCGACTGCGATTCCAACCGTTCACGCTGTGACTCCAGTTCCCCACGCTGTGACTGCAGTTCCTCTCGCAGCGATTCCAGTTCATTACCTTTGGACTCCAATTCCTCCTGTCGCGCCCGCAGCTCTACCTCGCGCCGTTCCAGCTCACTGTCACGGGCGTCCAGCTCACTGCCACGGGCGTCCAGCGTCTTTGCCAGACCCTCGAGCGTTTGTTCCCGTTGCGTCAGTTCTGCGATCCGCCGCTGGTGATCCTCGTCGCCGCGCGTTTGATCGGGTGCGTCGTCTGTTGGTGATTGCGCGGCACGTTGCGGATTGGCAGCCGCTTGATCAGCCCCCGGTGCTGCGGTCCGATGGGCCGCGCGCAGTTTGGCTATCGATTCGGCGGGAAACGTCAGGCCCTGGACCGTCGCCGCTGCGACCCACGGGCCTTTTCCGTCTCTCAATCCGGCGTTGGGCAGAATCGCGCCGGCATCGACGTACCGCTGCAACTTCTCAATGGGATAGGGGCCACGCATTCCATTGGTGGTTTTGATGTACCACTGTCCGGGTGACTGCGGGTCAGGCATCAGATGTACTTGGGGGGAGAAGAGTCTTGTCGGCAGCAGAAACAACGGGGAATCGCGATCGCCACCTCGCGTCTGACAATCCTAGCACGCTGCGATCGCCACCGGACAGGCAGTGCCATCACCTACCCTTCCCATCGGCATCAACTGAAGACGAAACCCTACCTGGAAGAGGCCGTGCGTTGTTTAACCTCTGAAACAACAGAAGTTTACGACTTCACCCTCCCGTTGGGAGGGTCGCGGAGGAGTATGCGACGACGCGGGGAGGGTCCGCTGTGGCTCGGATCCACCCAATCGCCACGAATCGACCCTCCCCTCGCTGCGCTCGCCCCTCCCTTCCAGGGAGGGTGAATTGCCAAAAACCGCACGACCTTGGAAGGGAGGGTGAATTATTTGACTAATGGTTCCACCTGTTCGCTTGATGCAGATGGTGTCATTTCCCGATCCCCCGGTTGCTACATCCGAGTGCTGGTGCCCTTGGTCAGCGCCATAAAGGCCGACTCCAAATCGAGTTCTTCTTCGGAGAAACGCTTCAAGTCGATGTTGTTTTCGATCAACAGCTTGGGCAGCTCGCTGTACTGGTCGACCTCCGGTTTCAAAATCACTCGGACGGCCGCATCCCCCAGTTCACAGCTTTGCACTTTGTCATGCCCGGCCAACAGGTCGATGATCGCGTTTAATTGTTCCGGTTTGTTGGGTTGGATCACCAAGACGACATGCTCTCGCACCATGCGAATCACTTCGGTGACCTCGGCATTTTGTTTCAGTTCACCGCGATCGATGATGCCGACCTTGTTACACACGTCGGCCAGCTCCGGCAGGATGTGGCTACTGACGATGATCGTTTTCCCCATTTCACCCAACTTGCGCAACAAGTTACGCATTTCGATTCGCGCCCGCGGATCCAACCCTGAAAGGGGCTCGTCCAACAACAGAACCTGGGGGTCGTGCAACAGGGTTCGCGCGAGGCCCAGTCGTTGGGTCTGTCCCCGTGAGAGTGTGTTGGCAAAGGCATCGCGTTTGAATTCCAGGTCAACGATTTCCAGCATTTCGTTCACACGTTCGCGGCGTTGCTGGCCGTTGATCCGATAGGCGGCGGCGAAAAATTCCAGGTACTCGACGACGGTCATGTCGTCATAGACGCCGAAGAAGTCGGGCATGTACCCGACCAGTCGCCGGATCTCTTTGGGGGCGGTGTGGACCGAATGGTCACACACATACGCTTCGCCCCAACTCGGTTCCAGCAACGTCGCGATGATCCGCATCGTCGTCGTTTTCCCCGCCCCGTTGGGTCCGATAAACCCGAACAGATCGCCTGCCTTCAGATCCAGATCGATGCTGCGAATCGCGAAGGCATCGCCATACTTTTTGGTCAAATCGACGGTTTTGATCACGGGAGTTTTTTCTCGTAAGGGCGGCAAAAAAAATAAATTCCGCGTTTGGCATATTTGCTTGAAGGAATCCGTTGCTGAAAACTCGATTCCCACAGTGATGTTCGCGTCTGATAAAACCGAGGTGTTTTCGGAAACGGATTCCTTCTAGCGATGTCCACTTGGCTTCTGACCGATCTCGCTCAAGTTTCACCATTCTCAGTTTCTTCCGCTCACGTGAGGCGAGTGTTCGAAAACCGCACTTCACACTGCCGGAAGAGAATTGAACGCACATCGCCGAGTGATTGAGTGGTTCGTTTTCGATGCGTTCTCGACTCGGTTTTCCGGACCGGAACTTATAAGAGCAAGGGAGTTTAACTGCTTCGATCGAAATCAACCATCATTGAACCATCGATCGCTGCGGATACGTTCCACTCCCTTGCTCTTATAAGTTTGCCAAACGCGGAATTTATTTTTTTGCCGCCCTAACGTTCTGGCGGATCAGTTCAGGCGAGTCTCGCGGACGGGCATGACCACGCGGACCATCGACAACACGCGGCCGCCGGGTTGGACGAAACCGGCGGATTCATCCATCGTGTCTTGGACATCGAACTCGAACAGCGGCGTTTCGGTCCGCCCCATCAACAGGCAGCGGTCATCGACCAGCACCCCGGACAGGTCCAGGTCACCGATCACGTCGTGGCGAAGTCCGGTGTAGAGTTCTCCGCCGGCGGCGCGATGAAACAGAATCATCTCGGCGACACGCTTGGCGTCCGAAAAATCGCTCGGCGTCCACGAAGTCGTCGTGGTCGTGCTGTCTTCGGACGATCGTTGCCGAGTCAATCGCCAACGAAAATTCTTCTGCCTCAACTCGCTCAACTCCGGCACACCCGATCCGGTAGGCACACGCGTCGGCAACAGATACACCCAGTTTCCATAAACCAACACGCCGTCCAGGATGTCATAGGGCAACGGGTTGACGAACTTGCCCCGCAACAGCTCGCTTCCGGGCCGCCGCGTCACCGGAGCGGTCTCAACGGTCTCGACGGCAAACGTCGCCCGTGTGGCAATCGACTTGCTGCTCCGCGGGGCGATCGTCAATCCACGGACCTCCGTCGCCACCCCTTGCTGGCCCTGTTTGTCGATCGACGCGGGCACCACCGAATAATCACCGAACACGCTGTTCTCACCGGCCAACTGAATCCCACCGAATTCCCGACCGGGGTACCCCATCGGAAACACAAACGAGCGTGGCGGGGCTGCACCGGGCGATCGATCCGATGCCGGCGCAAGCGGTTGCAAGTTTTCTCCGGCGGTATAACGAACGTCCACGCGGGCCGGATGGTGCGAGTACAGCGAGCACCAGGCGAACCCGCGTCCGGCGCCATCGATCAAGTCGATGTCGGTGACTTGAAATTGATTCGCCCGCAACAATGCCGCTGTCGGTGAAGCGGTCGATGCCGTGTCGGGGATCACCTTGGGTGCCGCCTGAAAGACCAGGAATACCGAGAGCGTGATGGCGACCAGCGGAAACGAAATCCACCCCAACAGCGGCTTGCCCCAGACCCGGTTGATCAAGAGATAATCCAGCGGTCCGATCGCGGCAATCAACAGCATCACGATCAACGAAACGACCGAAAAGCTAAACCGCGGCTTGATCACAAACTGGTCCAAGACGCCGCGCATCTGGCCGGCCAGGTCAGCAAAGGCCGTCGATCCCGTCCGAGTGTCGCGTTCTGCGTTTGGCTCCTGAAGCAACTCGCCGACGACCTCTTTGACCAAATCCAACCGTTCCGGCCAGCCCGCAAATGGAGGACGATCCAAGTCCGCCGTGACGACGGTCAGGTGACCCAACCCGACGACGTAATCCGCGGCCAAGACGGCGGCCACCCGCCGCGTCGTCCGCCCGGAAATCAGCGTGCGGCCCTCGCGTCGCGGCAGTTTGATGCCACGAAAAATGTCCAGCGGCGTCTGACTGGACGTGAACGTCTCCAGCGCCGCGGGGTCATACCGCGAAACCGTGACCTCGTCGACCGGCAACAGCGAAATCAGCCACGGCGCCGCCTGCACCGTCCGCTCGGTCGCTTCGCCCAGACAGACAAACAGATGTCCGCCACGACGCAGCCACGACACCAGCGCCCCGCGCTGGGCCTCCGTCATCGCCTCCAGCACCGGCACTCCGGTCGCGTTGACCATCACCAGGTCCACGCCGTCATAGCCGAGCGGTTGAAACGGCAATCGGTCGGCGGTGTCGATTTCGCTCACCGCGATGCTGGCCGCTTTGTCCAACAACACGTTGGAGGCACCGATCTGGTCCACCCCCAATGGATCGCCGATCGCGACCACCCAGGGCATTCCGGCTGGAATCATCGAGGGGCCACGTGAGGGAACACCGGCCGCGGGAAAACGCGTCTTGGCGACGACTTGGGTGCCGGATTCGCCGGCCCGATGGATCTCCAGCGGTGCCGCTTCGGACCCCGGCACCACATACCCCAGCTCGCTCGATTGAGTCTGGTCGGGCACCGCGGGATAAGCCCCAAATCGAACCTCCACACCGTCGCCGTCGAGCGTGTGCAGCGTGAAATCCGACCGTGGCGTGTCCTCCGGTAGACTCGAACGGACCGATTCGCCCAACCGGACCGCGGTGCAGCGACCGACTCGGTAGTGCCCGTTGATGCCGACAACGACCGCAGCCGGAGCGGCATCGGCGACCGCCGATTCTGCGTCCGCGCTCGGCACAGGGTCCTGTGCGGAATCCTGTGCGATGGCCGCTGATCCCAACAGCAGCAAGAAGACCGCAGTGGTGGCGGCAAACTTGACGTGATCGGTCATGGTTTTTCTGAATCGGGACACTCGCAGACCAATTTGCCACAACCGGGACACCCGCCGCCGTATTTCGCGACCAAGGCAGCGTTGAGGTCGATTTCGGCGACGTTGGCAATCGTCGTCAGCCAAGCGATCACGTCGGCGAATTCTTCGGCCAAATTGGCTCGATCGTCACCCCGCAAGGCCGACGACAGCTCGCCGACCTCCTCCATCAACCACATGAACGTGCCCTCCACCCCTCTGGCAACGTCCTTCTCGTGGTACATCTGACGAATGTGCCGCTGAAGATCCGCAAACGATAATTCAGTAGAATCACTCATGCTGGCAGATTGTAGCGCGTGGGTGGCGCTTTCGCGATCGGGGTGGGCTGAGTTAGATTAGGGTTTAGCCTTCCGTACAGTCTGCCCAGCGATTTGGTTCAGTCTGCCCAGCCATTTGGTTCAATGTCTCCGATCATTACCCCGCCTTTCGAATCTCTCTCATCTCTCTCATTTAACCCCGCAGCGTCCTTCGTTGACTGATACCGAGCACCGCCGGCCGGCCTCCCCTGTCGATACAGCGAACCTTGCCGACAACGCCCCGCCCGCCGAGCGAACCCGACGCGACGACAACGCAGCGGCCAAGCCGCGGGCGGAGTTTCACCGCTACCCGTTCTACGCACCGCGGTTTTGGCACGGGATGCGTCCGAGAACCTGGTGGGGGCTGTTGCGTCAGGGACGATTCCGGATCCACCCGAGCCGGTTGCCCAACCTGTTGGGCGTTTCGCTGGCGACCCCCTGGAACACGGTGCTGGCGTGGATCCAGCAGTTGTTTTTCCGCAAACGCCTTGCCAAAGCCGAATTACACGGCCCCCCGGTGTTCATCATCGGGCACTGGCGCAGCGGCACCACGTTGTTGCACGAGCTGTTGGTGCTGGACGAACGCTACAGCAGTCCGACCACGTTCCAGTGTTTCGCCCCGCATCATTTTCTGGTCACCGAATGGATTTTCCAGCGTTTCTTCGGCTGGTTGCTGCCGGGCAAACGGCCGATGGACAACATGGCGGCCGGCTGGGAACGGCCGCAAGAAGACGAATTCGCGTTGATGAACCTGGGCCTGCCGTCACCCTACCGGAATATCGCGTTTCCCTGTGAACCGCCCGTCGATCTGAATTACTTGGATTTCCAAGACGTCTCACCGACCGACCTGCAGCGTTGGCTTGCCGCCCTGCGTCGCTTCCTGCTGGGCGTCAGCACGGTCACCGGACGGCCGCTGGTGATCAAAAGCCCCACTCACACCGGCCGCATCGCCGCATTGGCCAAAGAATTCCCCGACGCCAGATTCATTCACGTCACCCGCGATCCCCGCGCGCTGTTCCCATCGACCTGCCGCCTGTGGGCCGGATTGGCCGAAGCCCAAGGCATGCAGGTGGCCCGAGATCCGAGTGACGATTCGACCGTCAGTCCGACTGCGCGGGCAGGCGACGACCAGACGTTGAACCCCGAAAAACAATACGTCGTCGACTGCCTGCGCCGCATGTACGACGCCTTCCTTCGCGATCGCCCCGGCATCGACCCCAATCGGATCGTCGACATCCGCTACGAAGACCTGGTCGCCGATCCAGTGGCGATGTTGGAAACGATCTATCGCTCACTCAAATTGAGCGACTTCGATTCGGTCCGCCCGGTCATCGAATCCTGGGCGGCCAGCGAACACCGCTCCTATCGAACCAATCGCCACCAATTGTCCGACCAAGACGAAGCGACCATCCGCTCGGCCTGGAAACACTATTTCGAAACCTATGGGTACTAGCCGCATGCACCCGCACCTGAACGACTCGCGCCGCACCCACCGGCGCACGCCCTTCACCGCCGCGTTCGCCCCCTGTGCGATACTCGTCCTGGCGAGTTCGCTGATCGGTTGCGGCCAAAAGGATGCCGCAACACCGACGGCGGAACAGCCGGCTGCGGAACCTGCCGCAGCCGCCGAACAGGCGACTGCTCCGTCAGAACCTGCACCAGCTTCACTCGCATCACAATCCTACTCGGCCAGCGCCGACGAATTGCTGGCCGCCCGATTGAGTGACGAAGAAGCCGCGGCCGGTTGGATCCGCCTGTTCGACGGGCACACGCTGTTCGGATGGGAGATCACCGGGGATGCAAACTTTCGCGTCCAAGACGGCGCGATCGTCGTCGACCAGGGTGAGCAATGCCTGATGTGCACCTCGTCGACCTGGGGTGACTTTGAATTGACCTTCGACTTCAAAGCCCAGGAAGACACCAACAGCGGCGTGTTTGTTCGCACCCCGTTTCGACCGGCCGACATCACACGCGATTGTTATGAAATCAACATCGCCCCCGATGACAACCCGTTCCCCACCGGCAGCATCGTCAAACGGCAAAAGGTCGACGCCGAAGCGGCGGGGCCACAAACGCCGGGCCAGTGGCGAACCATGTCCGTCATCGCCGATGGCAACCAGGTCACCGTTTCGCTCAATGGCAACGTCGTGTGCCGGTACACCGATCCGGCCGACTTGGCGCCCCAACGCATCGGGCTGCAACACAATTCCGGTCGCGTGGAGTTCAAAGACATCAAAATCCGACCGTTGGACCTGAAACCGATGCTCGATGCGGAACTGTCACAGTGGAAGAAATACCCGGAAATGCCCGGGTCCTTCACGGTCAACGACGACGGCGACCTACATGTCCGCGGCGGCAAAACGCAGCTGGAAACCAAACAGTCCTACGGCGATTTCTTCCTGCTGGCCCAGTACAAGATCGACGACCCGGAAATGAATTCCGGGATCTTCTTTCGCTGCATCCCCGGCGCTGAAATGATGGGTTATGAATGCCAGATCAACAACGGATTCAAAGACGGCAACCGATTGACGCCGCTGGATTGCGGCACCGGAGGCATCTTTCGTCGCCAAGACGCCCGGGTGATCGCCGGAGAAAACGCGGCCTGGTCAACCGTGCTGCTGCACGCCAGCGGCAACAAAATCGCCGCCTGGGTCGGCGGGGTGCAAGTCAGTGATTGGGAAGACACCCGCGAAGCACACGAAAACCCTCGCAAAGGGAAACGCACCGAAGCGGGAACGATCATGATCCAAGGTCACGATCCGGAAACCGATGTGCTGTTCCGCGGCCTGCAGATCGCCGAGCTGGAGTAAGGATTGGCAGAATGATGAACAGAGCCGGGAGCAGCGGGCAAAACGATGGGGGCAAAACAATTTTAATGCCCGAACTCAAAGATCGACTCAATCGCGTAACCTGACGCGTCCATCACCCAACCTCCCCATCATTCTGCCTTCTTATCGTTTTGCCCCATCTCACTCCTTCACTCCTTCACTCCTTCACTCCTCCACTCCTTCACTCCTTCACTCCTCCACTCCTCCACTCCTCCACTCCTTCACTCCTTCACTCCTTCACTCCTTCACTCCTTCACTCCTTCACTGCCCCACCGAGATCGCCCGCAACGGCTTGGGCAACGGAAACTCCACCGACTCTTCCCGCACGGTCGCCGTTTCCACCTCGGCATCAAACTCTCGTTGAAGCCACGCGATCGTCTCCTGCACCACCGACTCGGGCGCGCTCGCACCGGCGGTGATCAACACGGTGTCGGAGTCATTAAAATCGTTGCGTTTCAGGTCCCCGGGTCCATCGACCAGGAACGCCCGTTTGCCTCGGTCGGCGGCCAGTTCCCTTAACCGCGCGCTATTGCTGCTGTTCTGGCTGCCGAGCACGACGACGACGTCGGCATCTTGGGACAGGGCTTTGACGGCGTCTTGCCGGTTCTGGGTGGCGTAACAGATGTCGCCTTTGGGCGGGCTTTGGATCGCCGGGAACCGTTCTCGCAGCTTGGTGATGATCCGGTTGGCGTCGTCGACGCTAAGCGTGGTTTGGGTCAGCAGTGCCAATTTGGATTCATCGGCGACCCGCAACCGCTCGACGTCCGCTTCATTCTCGACCAACACGATCGCTTCGGGCGCTTCGCCCATCGTGCCGATCACTTCGTCATGCCCTTGGTGCCCGATCAGGACGATGGTGTAGCCCAATTTGGCGTACTTGATCGCTTCCAGGTGCACCTTGGTGACCAGCGGGCAGGTGGCATCCAGGGCGGTCAGGTTACGTTGCTTGGCTGCGGCACGGATTTCCGGCGACACCCCGTGTGCGGAAAACATCAGCACGCTGCCTTCGGGGACCTGATCGACCGAATCGACAAACACGGCCCCCTTTTGCTTGAACGTGTCGACGACGTACTGATTGTGTACGATCTCGTGATAAACGTAGACCGGAGCACCAAAATGTTTCAGCGTCAACTCCAGCGAGTCGACGGCCATGTTGACCCCCGCACAGAATCCCCGGGGGGCGGCCAGCACAATCTTCATCAAATCAATCCTGAATGTCGTCCGGAACCACGTTGCCGATCGAATTAAAACAAAGCGAGCAGTTTTGCCGTCGGCTCGCCACAGGGCACTACGAGAATTTCCTGGTCGCTTCTATTTTACTGCCGCGACGCATGCGACAACCGTTTTACAACATTTATGCGTTTTGTCGTACCGCCGACGACGTGGCCGACCAGTCCGCCAGCGACACGATCGCCCTGGAAGGGCTGGACCGCCTGCAACAGCAAATCGACTGCGTCTTTGACGGACAATCCCCGGCCGATGGCCTGTTTCCCGCCTTGGCCGACACGATCGCGACGTTTCATTTGGACAAACAGCCCTTTGATGACCTGCTGTCGGCCTTTCGGCAGGACCAACGGATGAAACAGTACGAAACGACGGCTCAGTTGTTGGACTATTGTTCGCGTTCGGCCAACCCGGTCGGACGCCTGGTCCTGCAGCTTGCCGATTCACTGACCCCCACGACGGCGGCGTTTTCGGACAAGATTTGCACGGGGCTGCAATTGGCCAATTTTTGGCAAGACGTCTCGCGCGACCATGCGATCGGGCGGATTTACCTGCCCGGCGACGTCCGCCGACGATTCGGGGTCACGCCGTCGATGTTGTCTGCCAGCTCCACCCCCCCTGCCCTGCGTGAAATGCTGGCGTTCCTCTGCGACCAAGCTGAAAACTGCTTTCGGCAGGGATTGCCGCTGGCCGATCATGTCCCCAAGTGGCTTCGGAGCGACATTCAATTATTCGCCCACGGTGGTCTGGCGACACTGCAGGCGATTCGAGACATTGACTTCGACGTCTTGAGGGTTCGCCCGACGGTGGGGAAACTCACGCAGGGGTGGCTCGTCGCGCGCGCGATCGTGGGCAGACTTTAAACCATGCCATCGTCCTCCATCACGAACGACAGCTACCGACAAGTCCGACGCATCGCGCGGCGCAGCGGCAGCAGTTTCTATCGCTCGTTCTGGCTGTTGCCGCGAGAGAAACGGCGGGCGATGTACGCGTTGTATGCCTTTGCACGGATCACCGACGACATCGGCGACTGCAACGAACCGGCGGCCCTGCGGACCCGTTGGCTGGATTGGTGGCGACAAACCACGGCACTGAACCTGATCAGTGACACGCCGATCGACCGGGTACCGCTGTCACCGGGCTTGGCCGACGACACCTCGGATTGGCCGATCGACCTGATCCGTCGCGCCCAAGAAATCATGCCGGCCCTGCGCGATTCGACGCGACGTTTTCAAATCCCCACACGCTACCTGTTGGAAATCGTCGACGGCGTTCTGGCCGATCAACAGAAAACACGTTTCGACACCTACGAACAATTGGAACATTATTGCTACCTGGTCGCTTCGGCCGTCGGTTTGGCCTGCTTGCACATCTGGGGATTCAATGGCCCGTTGCCGATGCGTGCGGCCGTCGACTGTGGGCTGGCGTTTCAACTGACCAACATCCTTCGTGACATCTCCGAAGACGCCCAGCGGGGGCGGATCTATTTGCCTCGCCAACACTTTGCCCAACACGGTTTGTGTGAAGACGACTTGTTGCAACCGCGACCGGACGACCGATTGGTTTGCTTGATCGAAGACGAAATCCGCCGCGCCAAGACGCTTTACGTCAGCGGTTGGAACGTCTGGGATGCACTCGGTCGGGACGGTCGCCCGATGTTTTCGATGATGTGGCGAACCTACCGCCGGTTGCTCGATCGCATCGCGGAAAACCCCCGCGCGGTCGCCACACGACGGGTTCAACTGAGAACCGGTGAAAAGCTCGGAATCGTTTCCCAACACTTCGTCAAACCGATCTTCCATCGTCTGCCCGTCCCGCCGACCGAAGTCAGCGAGGTCGGATCGTGACCAAGCGTGCGCCCGCGCCGCCACACGTCGCGATCGTCGGCGGCGGGTTGGCCGGAATGTCGGCCGCCGAAACGCTTTCTCGCGTCCATCCCGAACTGCGTCTGACGCTGTTGGAATCCAAGCGGCTGCCCGGTGGCCGAGCCGGTTCGTACGTCGATCCCCAGACCGGCGGTGAAGTCGATTACTGCCAACACGCAGCGATGGGATGCTGCACCAACCTGATCGACTTGCTGCAAGCGTGTGGCTTGGAACAACACCTGCGCCGCGACCGCTCGCTGACCTTCTTGCATCCCGATCATCCGCCCAGCCGGTTCGCCCCGAGTCGCTGGCTGCCGCCGCCGCTGCACCTGCTGCGGACGCTTCACGCACAGCGTTACCTTTCGGCGAGGCAGAAACGCGAGATCCGATCCGGGCTGTGGAAACTGATGCGGACGCCGGTGGATACGCTGCGGAACTGCCGCGCACACCAGTGGCTCTCGGACGCACGGCAAAGCGAGGACACGGTGCGAGATTTCTGGGACGTGATCTTGGTCAGCGCCTTGGGCGAACACACCCGGCGTGTCTCGATGGCCGCCGCCCGCAAGGTGTTGATCGACGGATTCGCCGCCTCACGCGGCGCCAGCGATGTCTTGGTTCCGATCGTCCCGCTGGCCGACCTGTTCGGGCGTCAGTTGGCAAGCGAACTGACGCGGCGCGGCGTGGAAATTCAATCTGGACAAACGGTGCGACAGATCACGTCGGAGGCGCGTGTGATCACGTCGACGCAGACACTGGACGCGGACGCCGTGATCTGTGCCGTCCCCTGGCACCGGATCGCCGAGCTGTTTGATCAGTGGCCCGACGGCCGGCGCGACGCGCTGCCGGATCTGCCGGCGATTTCAGCGATTCCGTCCTCGCCGATCACGGGGCTGCACCTCTGGTTTGATTCGCCCATCACCCCGATGGACCATGCGGTGATGGTCGGCACCGTCGCCCAGTGGTTGTTCCGCGCGCCGTTCGGTTCGCAGGAAAAACATCACTATTATCAAGTCGTGATCAGCGGCTCGCATCCGGCGATCACCGGAACCAAACAGACGCTGATCGACACCGTCCTGGCCGAACTTCGCCACGCATTTCCGGCGGCCCGCGATGCGACGCTGTTGCGACACCGACGGGTCACCGATCCCAACAGCGTGTTTTCACTTCGCCCCGAAGTCGATGCGATCCGACCGGCGGCCACCACCAATGTCCCCTGGCTGTCGTTGGCAGGGGATTGGACGCAGACCGACTGGCCGGCCACGATGGAAGGCGCCGTGATCAGCGGACGCCTAGCAGCCGCAGCGGCGGTGAACCACCTGCAACGTGACACTGATTCCTCGTCGCTGGCCCCCGACCGCTTTCTCACCCCCGGCCTGGCCCCCGGACGGCTCGCCGGCCTGTTGATCCGGTCCGATCAACGTGACGGCGATGCGTGGACGTAGCTACGCTCGCCAGAGCGTGGGAACCGTCTTCTGGCGAAGGCAGCTACGATTGACCAAACCGGCCGAATGATTGACATTCGCTTACCATTAGACGCAGGACTTTCGTTACCCCGACCGAGACCAGAACGCTTGGACATCGCGCTGCCCCAACACATCGCCGAGCGTCTTCGTTGGCTCGCGCCGCCCGACCGGGGGGCGTACGAGCCCGGTCAATTTGTGTTGTACTGGATGCACAATGCATTGCGGGCTCACGAAAACCCTGCGTTGGACGCCGCGATTTGCCTGGCCCGGCAAAATGGTCTGCCGCTGCTGGTTTATCACGGACTCAGTGAGGATTACCCGTACGCCTCCGACCGGCTGCACGCCTTCATGTTGCAGGGGCATCGCGACGTGCAACGCGAATTGTCCGACCGCGGCATCGTGGCGGCGTTTCATTTGCAACGTCAGGGCCAACGCGGACCCTACTTGCGGAACCTGACGCGGGCGGCGGCTTGCCTGGTTACCGAAGAGATGCCGGTGCAGCCGCTGGTCGGTTGGTTGGACCGATTGGTCACGACCTGTCGCACCCCGGTGGCGACCGTCGACTGCTCCTGCATCGCACCGGTCACGCTGCTCGGTCAGACGTGCACTTCGGCCGCCGAATTTCGCCGCCACGCAAAACCGCTGCACGAGGCGCGTCTGAACGCGCCCTATCCCGAACAGACCATCGACGTGCCGATGTGTGACGTCGATGACTTGATCCCTTCGCTGGGCTTGGAACCGATCTGCTTACAAGACGTCGATCTGGCATCATTGATCGGACAGTGTCGCATCGATCACTCGGTCGCCCCGGTCGCGGACACGCCCGGTGGATCCCGCGTTGGCTATGCGCGCTGGAACGACTTCAAAGAACGCGGTCTGGAACACTACAAACACGCTCGCAATGATCCGCTGGCCGAAGGCACCGCCAGCCGCATGAGCGCCTACTTGCATTACGGGATGGTCAGCCCGTTTCGGATCGCCCGTGAAGCATCACAGCGGAACGCGACAAAGTTCCTCGACGAATTGCTGACGTGGCGCGAGCTGGCGTTCCACTACTGCTTTCACAACCGCGACATCATCGACAGCCTGGACGCGCTGCCCGATTGGGCCCAGGAGTCGCTTCGCCGGCACCAGGATGACGCGCGCGAACAGGATTGTAGCTGGGAAACGTTGGCGCGGGCCGACACGGGGCGTCCGCTGTGGGATGCCGCCCAACGCAGCCTGCTGAAACATGGCGAGCTGCACAACAATGTCCGCATGACGTGGGGAAAGGCGATGCTGCCCTGGCTGGAATCCCCCCATCGCGCGTTACAGGTGACGTTGGATTTGAACCACCGCTACGCGCTGGACGGTCGCAACCCCGCGTCTTACGGCGGTGTGCTGTGGTGCTATGGCCAATTCGATCGTCCGTTCACACCCGAGCAACCGGTGATCGGCAAGATCCGACCGCGCCGCACCGACGAACACGCCCAACGGATCGATCTGGAGGGCTACCGCCGGCATGTCGATCGCCCGATCGCCGGCTCGCTGCCGCGTGTCGCGATCGTCGGCGCCGGCATCGGAGGCCTGTCGGCGGCTCGGACGTTGGCCGATCACGGCATCGACGTGACGGTGTTCGACAAATCGCGCGGCGTGGGCGGACGAACGGCCACGCGACGCGCGACGTCGCCCAACGGTGCCGGCGAGCTACGGTTTGATCATGGCGCCCAGTACTTCACCGCCCGAGATGCGCGGTTCTGCAGACTGGTCAGCAGTTGGATCCACGACGGATTGGTCGAACCCTGGATGGGACGGATCGTCCACCTCAGCGATCGCGGTAAACTGCTCGGGGAAAAGAACGACATGCCCCGCTACATCGGCATCCCAGGGATGACCGCCGTCGCCAAACATCTGGCGAAAGGCCTGACGGTGCAACTGGGAAAACCGATCACTCGCCTGACCAATCGATCGGGACAATGGCAGATTGAAAATGCCGACGGCGAAACACACGGCCCGTTTGACGTCGTGCTGTGCAATTGCCCGCCGCCGCAAACACTCCGCTTGATCGACGGCCACACCGAATTGGCTGATGTCGTACGTTCGGTCACGATGCGTCCCTGCTGGGCATTGATGCTGGCTGATCCGTCGCTGCCTGAAGCCGCCTTTGACGGTGCGTTTGTCGACAACAGCCCGATCGCGTGGATCGCTAGAAACGATCGGAAACCGGGACGAACCACGCCCAACGCCTGGGTCGTTCACGCGTCGGCGGATTGGTCGCAGTTGCATGTCGACGACGATCCCGCCGACGTAGCCGTCGCCTTGCAGTCGGCGTTTGCGTCGTTGTTGGGCGTCAAGATCACGCGTCCCGAAGTCGCAACCGCACACCGCTGGCGATACGCCGTGCCCGCCCGGCCGCTCAATCAAGAGTGCCTGTTTGATGCCACCACGGGGATCGGCGCCTGCGGTGACTGGTGCGGCGGATCCCGGGTCGAGGCGGCCTACCTGAGCGGCATCGCCCTGGCAGGCACGCTATTGCGCCGTTACACGATCGACCGGACGCCGTTCATTTCAGCGACTTGATCACCTCTTCGATCTTCGCCGGGTCTTGTTTCGCATTGACCGCCGAATCCTTGTAGGCGATGTTGCCGTCCCGATCGATCACAAAGGTCCAACGTTTCGCCGTCGCAGTCCGCAACAAATCCGTTTCGACTCCGTCAATCTCCCGGGTCACCGTCTTTTCGCCCAACGTGACCGGGACCCCGAACGCTTTGGCGACCTTGCCGTCGGTGTCGGCCAGTAGGGCGAAGTTCAACTGGTGCGCCTTCTTGAAGATGCGATGGTTCTTGGCCGAATCGCCACTGACCCCGACAACCTCCACCCCGTCGGCGGTGAACGATTCCATTTTGTCGCGATACCCGCAGGCTTGGGCCGTGCAACCGCCGGTCATGTCGGCGGGATAGAAGTAAACGACCAGGATCTTTTTGCCGACATGATCGGCCGACTTCCACGTCGCGTCGGTATCATCGATCGCTTCAAAGGACGGCGCCTTGTCGCCGACGTCAACCGCCATCGCGTCCGAGGTGACGAACGACAACAACACACAGGACAACATCAGGAAGGAACGCATTTCGGAGAGACCTTTGTATTCGGTGGGAAGGGGTAGTTGGCAGGACGCACCATTGTAAACGATCCAGCCACCGTTGGTGTCTATTCGTTGGTGTCTAGCCCTTAGGCGATTCCTCTCGCTGCGATCGCAGCGACCCCGGGCGGCGAAAGGCCCAATAGCGCGACGTTGACGACAGCCGATTGACGTGGGACCGTTGGTCCGCGAAAAGTTCGGCCAACGGCCGTGGACAATGCGTTTTCCGATCCCGGCGTTGCTGGTGTGCATGGCCGTTGGCCAAAAGTGTTTTCCTTCACCGGCCTCCTGGGGCGTTGCCCCAGGCTACCGGTGTATATGCCCTTTGGGCAACCTGCACCCCAACGCGCATGCTGGTGCCGCTGGCCGCTTCGAGTTGCCGCCGCCAGAAAACTATTTCGCCAGAAAATACTCGTTTGTCGGATAACTGTTGTACTTCGTCGGTGGGGCGTTGCGCTCGGGCAATGCAGCCGACAGCTGGTCGATGACCGGCTTCATCGCCGGATCCGACGCGAGGTTCTTCCATTCGTTCGGATCGACCTGATGATCGTACAACTCCATCGAACCATCTTCGTAGCGATAAAACCGATAGCGCTCGGTCTGGATCGCATGATTGTCTTTTCCATAGGTGGTGATCGTGGGCGTCGGCCAAGATTGTTCCGGATCGTCCACCAAGGGAACGATCGAACGCCCCTCGTTCATCGGATTGGCCTGTAGACCACACAGGTCCAACAGCGTCGGGTACAAATCGATCAATCCGACCGGTTGTTTGCAGATCTTGCCTCCCGCGCGACCAGGAACGGAAACGATCAAGGGCACACGATTGGCGCGATCCCAAAGCGCCTGCTTGGCAAACCGGTTCTTTTCGCCGACGTGGTAACCGTGATCGGACCACAGCACGACGATCGTGTTGTCGGCGTATCGGCTGGCGTCCAACGCATCGAGCACCTTGCCGACCTGGGCATCGACGAACGTGGTGCAGGCCAAGTAGGCCTGCACGATGTTCTTCCACTCGTTCTCCTTGATCGCCCACTCGGTCGTCGGCATCGCGGGCAATTCGTTGACCCGCCGCGACAGCTCCGGAACGTCGTCCAGATCGTTCTTCAAGTACGGCGGCAATTGGATTTGATCGATCGGATGTTTATCGAACCATTCCTGCGGGCAATACCACGGCACGTGCGGTCGCATGAATCCGACCGCCAGGAAGAACGGCTGGTCATGCTTCTTAGATAACTGCTCGACACCGTAGGCGGCGATGTGGTAATCCGGCATCAAGTCGTCCGACTCGGGAAACACGCCCCAATCGGTCTGGGTGCCGCCGATCTTTTCGGGAAACCAAGCGGGATCGTACTTGAATCGCTGTTTCGGTTTCGGGCCGAAACTGGAATGCCCGCCGTAGTCGTCGAACACCTTGGCGGCGTCCCCGTTGTGAAACAACTTGCCACAGGCCAACGTCGTGTAACCGTGCCGTTCGAAGTAATCGGGCATCAACGTCGCCCTGGCGGTGATGTCACTGGCCCGTGGAATCAGTTTGTCCTTGATCTGACCATAAATCCCCGACGTCGACGGCAACAGTCCGGTGAACAGACTCGCCCGGCTGGGGCCACAGATCGGCGCCTGGCAGTGGGCGTTGGAAAACAACACGCCACGTGCGGCCAATCGGTCGATATTGGGCGTCGACGCGTTGGGGTGCCCGCCGAGACAGCCGACCCAATCGTTCAGGTCATCGATTGCGATAAACAGCACATTGGGTGGTGGGGTCGATTGCCGCGCGATTCTCTCTTGGGCCGTCGCAGCATTCGGCACCGCACTGGCGATCAAAGCGACGAAACAAACAGCGGCAAAACGGTGGCAACGCATCAATCGTGTTTCCGGTGAACTGACAGGCTATGATGGGGAGCCCCGATTGTAACCGGACAGCGTCAGATTGACGTAGCCACGCTCGCCAGAGCGTGGAAAGCCCTCCGCCCCCACCTTCTGGCGAGGGCAGTGCCGTTTCACGGACGGTTCGCGATGCTTTAACTGGACCGTGGCGTTGTCCGGCTCACCTGATTCCCACCGCGAGGATTGTATGTCGACCGATTTTCATCGCCCCCACCAAACCGGACAGCCTCACGAGACGGTATCGACGCTCGTCGGAACGCGAAAACCCCCAGCGATCCACCTTCTGGCCAAGGCAGCGACGTTTTATCGGCCACGGCCCCTGATGATCGCCGTGATTCTGTTCGGCTGGCTTTCGATTCAAAACTGCGACGGATTCGCGGCGGAAACCGCCCCCGTCAAAATTGCCACCTTCGATCTGGATGTCACGCCACCGGTCGGTTCGATGATGGCCTATGATCCCGTTCGCCGCCAGGACGAACTGGGACTGCGCTGTCGTGGTTTGGTGATCGTCGGTTCGGGCCAACCGATCGTTTTGTGTGCGTTTGATTGGATCGGCATCGCCAACGGTGCCCACGACGCCTTCCGCGACGCCTTGGCAGAGGCCGCCCAGACGACCCGTGATCGCGTGGCGGTGCATTGCCTGCATCAACACGACGCGCCACGCTCGGACTTCACCGCCGAACAGATCTTGCACCACGCCGGGGCGACCGACCTGGGTACGTTCGAAAGTTCCTTCCAACGCGACGTGCTGCAGCGGCTCGGCCAAACCGTGGCCGCTGCCCTGCCCCACGCCCAGACGATCACGCACGCCGGATTCGGCACCGCGGACGTCAAAAAGGTCGCCTCCAATCGGCGTCTGCTCGGCCCCGACGGAAATGTCAAAGCGACCCGTTACACCACCTGCCGTGACCCCGCGATGCGAGCCGAACCCGAAGGTACAATCGATCCGGAACTCAGTTGCCTGGTGTTTTACAACGGCGACCAAGCGATCGCATCGTTGACCTACTACGCCTGCCATCCACAAAGCTATTACCGCACCGGAGTCCCCAGTCCGGACTTTCCCGGCATCGCACGGATCATCCGCGGTCAAGACGTCCCCGAAACGATGCACATCCACTTCAACGGCGCCGGCGGAAACATCGGCGCCGGCAAGTACAACGACGGCAACAAGGCGAACCGTTTGATCCTGGCCGCCCGCGTTGCCGACGCCATGAAGCGGGCCTTTGATTCCGCCGAGCGATTCCCGATCACGGCGGATTCGATTTCCTGGTCGGTCGCCCCGGTGGCGTTGCCCCCGGCCCCGCATCTGGATCGCGATCAATTGCAAGCGGCACTGGAAACCCCGTCGTCGCCCGAAGCCCAATCTGCACCGGCCAATCTGGCGTGGCTGGGTCGCTGCCAATCCGGTCACAAGATCGACCTGACGTGTCTGGGTGTCGGCGACGTCCGCGTCCTGCACATGCCCGGCGAACTGTTCGTCGAATACCAATTGGCCGCAAAGAAAATGCGTGACGACCTGCACGTCGCCATGGCCGCCTACGGGGATTACGGACCGGGCTACATCGGCACCGAAATCGCCTACGGACAAGGCGGCTATGAAACCAGCCAACGGGCCTCACGCGTCGACAAAAGTTGCGAACAAGTCCTGATGGACAACATCGCATTGCTGCTCGGAAAGACCGAGTAGCCACACGTGGGATAGGCTTCCAGCCTGTCATCCGTGGGATAGGCTTCCAGCCTGTCATCCGTGGGATAGGCTTCCAGCCTGTCATCCGTGGGATAGGCTTCCAGCCTGTCAATTCAGCATCGACAGGCTGGAAGCCTATCCCACTTCCTCCCCGCCTCAAAAACCGACACCTCATGAACCGTCTGCCCCACCGCTTGATCCCTCCCTACCTGGCCGCCCTGCTCTTTTGCACGCTTTCCCCCGCGGCCGACTTTGCCGATCAGTTGCCGCGAATCGCACCGACCGAACCGGGCAACACGCTGGACGACTTCCGAATCGCCGACGGCTACCAGATCCAACTGGTCGCCGCCGAACCGTTGGTCAACAGCCCCGTTGCAATCCAGTGGGATGCCGAGGGCGCATTGTTCGTTTGCGAGATGCGCGGCTACAGCGAAGACCGTGATGACAAGATTTCACGGATCACACGGTTGATCGATACCGACAACGACGGCGTCTTCGATCGACACACCGTTTATGCCGACAAGCTGCTGTGGCCGACCGCGTTGTTTCCTTACGACGGAGGACTATTCGTCGCCGATGCGCCCGACATCTTTTATCTGAAAGACAACGACGGCGATGGCGTCGCCGATTCAAAGCAAGTCGTGTTCACCGGGTTTTCGATCGGCAACGTCCAGGGCCTATTGAATTCATTCCATTGGGGCTTGGACAACCGCATCCATCTGGCATGCGGCACCGTCGGCGGCAAGGTGCGACGGGCCGACCAAGACGAATCGGCAGCCGTGGAAGTCCGCGGACATGATATGGCGTTTGATCCGGAAACGTACGAGTTCACGTTGACCAGCGGCGGCGCCCAACACGGGATGTGCTTCGACGACTGGGGACGAAAATTCGTTTCTTCCAACAGCGACCACCTGCAACAAGTGATGTACGAAGACCGCTACATCCGCCGCAATCCGTTGCTGGTCGCCCCGTCGGCTCGCCAGTCGATCGCCGCCGATGGGCCGCAAGCGGAAGTGTTTCGGATCAGCCCGGTCGAACCGTGGCGAATCGTCCGCACCCGACTCCGCGTCGCAGGCTTGGTGGGCGGCCCGGTCGAAGGCGGCGGACGGGCCGCAGGGTACTTCACCGGCGCGACCGGCGTGACGATCTATCGCGGTGATGCCTGGCCGCAAACCGATCACTCCTTGGCCATCGTCGGCGACGTCGGCAGTAACCTGGTCCATCGCAAACGTCTGACGCCGGCGGGAGTTCAGTTGATCGGAGAGCGCATCGACCCCCAGTCGGAATTCCTCGCATCGACCGACAATTGGTTCCGCCCGGCCCAATTCGAGTGCGGTCCGGATGGTGCCTTGTCGATCGTTGATGTTTACCGCGAAGTCATCGAGCACCCCAAAAGTTTGCCACCGGAAATCAAGCAGCACTTGGACCTGACCTCCGGACGCAATCGTGGCCGAATCTATCGCGTTGTCCCCGATGGTTATCAACATCGCCCGACGCCCGAGTTGAACGCCATGGACACCGAGTCGCTGGCGCGTCTGCTGATGCACACCAACGCCTGGCATCGCGAAACCGCGGCCCGCTTGATCTACCAGCGTCAGGACAAGTCGATCGCTGCGACATTGCGTCGACAACTGGAACAAAGCCCCACGCCACAGGGACGACTGCATTCGCTCTACGCGCTGTCCGGTTTGGGATTGCTCACCCCCGACGATGTGATCGGTCGTTTTAAGGACGAACATCCCCAGGTCGTCCGCCATGCGATTCGGTTGGCCGAAGGGTTTGCGTCCGACCAAGCCGTCATCCGATCACTGAAACCGCTTGCAGGCCATGCCTCGATCGATGTCCGTTATCAATTGGCATTTTCGCTCGGCGAGTTTGACTTTGATGCAAAACCACGGTGGCTCGCCGAGTTGCTGCTGCAAAACCCCAGCGACCGCTGGATCCAAACCGCCGTTTCAAGTTCCATCGGCGGCCAGACGGATCAATTGTTTGCGGCATTGTTGCGTTCTGATTCGGTCCAGCGGCTCGCCCCGTTCCTGCTGGAACTTGCAAAACAAATCGACCGCGGCGATTCCGGCGACCAGCGACGTCGCTCGCTCGCCGCGTTGGTGGACGCGACGCCCGATCCCAGCCTGTTGCCGGCGATCGGACGTTTGAATCGATCGGATCGACAAGCGGACATCGGCAAGGAACTTTATAACCGCGCCGAGTCGCTTGCCGCCGGTTTGATCCCGATCGCGTTGGACCAGGTTGCCGATACGAAGCGTTCCGATGCCGACCGAATTCGGGCGATCGGCTGGCTGGATGATGCCCCGATCGACCAGGTGTTTGAGACACTGGTGAAGGTTTTGCGTCAAAGCGAGTCGTCCGAATTGCAGAGCGCCGTGATCGCCGCGCTGGACCGTAGTGATTCGCCCGAGTTGATCGACATTCTGTTGGAACCCTGGCCGACGTGGAGCCCTCGACTTCGTCGCGCCGCCGGCGATGTGCTGTTCGCGACGACCGAGCGATCAACCGCGGTGCTGGACGCGATCGATGCAGGGACGATCGACGCCGCTGACATCTCGTTGACACGTTGGAACACGCTCGCATCGAGCCGAGATCCGGAACTGCGAAAGCGTGCCCAGGGATTTTTGGCGGTGACGAAGGGGCCGTCGCGTGAATCGGTCCTCGAGCGCTACCAAGAAACGTTTCAGTTGGAAGGCGACGTGGCACGCGGGGCCGAAGTGTTCAAACAGCAGTGCGCCGGATGTCATCAATCGGCAGGCGTCGGACACGCGATCGGTCCCAGTCTGGCCGCCGCGGCAACACGCGGCGGAGAATCAATTCTGACCAACGTGCTGGATCCCAATCGTGAAGTCAATCCGCAATACGTCAATTACGTCGTGTTGACGACCGACGGCCGAACGATCGCGGGGATGATTGCATCGGAAAACGCCAACAGCATCACGCTGCGTCGTGCGGAAAACGTCTCCGACACCATCTTGCGACAGGACATCGAATTGCTGCGAAACACCAACCAATCGATCATGCCCGAAGGCTTCGAAAAAGCGATCTCGCCCCAAGCGATGGCCGACCTGATCGAGTACCTGATCGCGAGTTTAAACCAATGATGCCAGCGGGGCGCGTCACGGCCTGTTGATTTAATCAGCCGTATGGCGCGAGCCTCCGGGCCCCGGTGCGTTCATTCGATGGTTCAGGCCCGTGCGCTCGCGTGAAACGGCTGATCCCACGTCGGGTCGGATTAAATCAACACGCCCGTCAGCGAGCGGCCCACGGTCACCGCTCCACCAACGTGGCCTGATGAAGATTGCGTGGCGTCTGAAACTGGTGGACCGGCAATGATTGAAAATTGCAAAATGAACAGTGCAAATTGCAAAATGATTTGAGCGGCGATTTCCGACAAATTTCAATTTTGCAATGAACAATTTGCAATATGCTATCGAGGGGGGGCCAGCAGAATGGTTGAACATTCCCGAACCTACCCAACGTTCCAAGCTCCATTGGTTTTCGCCAGGCCACCACCAACGCCCGCCACTGGCTCACGCCACGTGCTGGCATCACCTACGCAACCAAGCGGTTGGGTCCATGGGACTTTTACCGATTCTGAACTCCAGCTCAGGCTCAATACACTTGACACGTCGCACCCCAAAAGCGATCAAGAGGTCAGGGTGTCACTGAAAGCCTAGCCCCGATGGGTTCGTTGGACGTCGCGTCGGAGCGGGGTAAAGCTTCGCTTTTTGGGCGCCGAGTTCGGAGAACACGGCGACTGTCCGAACGGGGCGACTACCCCAGGAATTGAGCTGCGGTAGACTACGAGAAGCCTTTCCCGCGGAAACTCACCGCTGACGACTTTTCTAGGAAACACCAAGAACATCATGACGATACGCTGGGGACTGCTGGGCTGTGGCGATATCGCCAGCAAACGGGTCGCCGACGCGATCATCGCCGACGAAAGGTCTGAGCTGGTAGCCGCGTGCCGACGAACCGAACACCTGCTGCAGGACTTCGCAGACCGGTTCAACATCCCCACGCGATTGACGTCGGCGGAAGAGTTGTTTGCCCGCGAGGACTTGGACGCCATCTACATCGCCACGCCGGTGTTCCGGCACTGTGCCCAGACCATTGCCGCGGCCGAGGCCGGGAAACACGTGCTGGTGGAAAAACCGATGGCCTATTCGACGGCGGAGTGCCAGCGGATGATCACCGCCTGCTCCACGGCCAAGGTGACGTTGGGGGTCGCTTATTACCGCCGGTTTTACCCCGTCGTGTTGCGTCTGGCGGAATTGATCGCCGACGGCACGCTGGGGCGACCGCTTTCGATCCTGGCGACCACGGGAAACCCGAATCGGTTTCCGACCGAAGACTGGCGGGTGGTCAAGGCGCTCGGTGGCGGCGGGCCGCTGATGGACATCGGCAGCCACCGCTTGGACTTGTTCCTGCAATTGTTCGGACGACCGCGGCATGTCCAGGCAGCCTGTGCTCCGTCGCCGGAACACGACACCGAAGACATGGCGTCGCTGTTGATCGAATTCGAAAACGGCTGCCACGGCGTCTTGCAGTGCTACTTCGGCACGGTCGACACTCCGGACCGTTTGGAAGTGATCGGCACCGACGGCCGCGCCACGACCGAAGACCTGAACGCCGGCGATTTGACGATCATCACCGCCAATGGCGCCCGCACCGAGTCCCATCCGCCGCACGCCAACCTGCACGCCCCGCTGATCAGCGACTTCACCGACGCGATTCTCTGCGGCCGGCCTCCGACCGTGACCGGCGAACTGGGCATGGCGACCAACGAAATGATGGCCACCGCCTACCGCGAATCCTCGGGCAAGTGCCGACAGTAAGCTCACCGATGGTTTGCGGCCTGTCATCCGTGGGTACGCTTTGCCATCCGTGGGTTGCCTGTAGTGTCTTGTCCATGGCCGTTGGCCAAACCGATCGTGCACGATCCGAAAACCTAGGGCGTTGCCCTAGGCTAGGGATGTGAACGGCCTTTGGCCGAGCCTGTCCGGTCGGACCGAACGACCGAACTGACACCGTAACTCGTTGGCCAACGGCCAAGGACACCCGTAGCCTGGGGCATCGCCCCAGGAACACCGGCCCACGAAAACGCTTTGGCCAACGGCCATGCACAACCAGTCACGGGCGCAACCTTTACTGCGCGTCCGGATCGACTTCTTCGGGTTCGGGGTTTTCGTCGACCCACTGCGCCAACTCGTCATGCTCGGCGGTCGTCTCCACTTGCTCGGCAGAACCACCACATCCGACGCACACCATGGCGGCAAATATCATCACCAACACACTCCAATTCCACTTCTTCATCGCGATCCTCAACGGAAAAAAAGACACTGACTCGTCAACCGAACGAATGGAAACTCCATCCAACCGCTAACCCGCACCGCAAACTAAAACTCCGACGAGATGACTTCGGACGACGCTCGTGTGCCGAGGGCTCCCCACAAACCAAAGGGACTCGCGCTGCCCGGCGGGACCATGTTCGCATCGATTCCGACCTGGGCACTGGTCTGATCGCCCGCCTCGATCGAATCGGTGATGAAGCGGACCGAACCATCGGTCAACAAGATGTGGCATCCTCCCTGGTGCCGACTGCTGGGCGGCAGGATGCCTGCGTTGAAGTTGTTCCAGTCCGTGCAGAGTGGAGAATTCGGGGGCGAAATCGTGGTGAACATCCCCCACAACGATCGACTGTGCGCCCAGCGGAACCCCCGTTTCTGTTCCGGGTGACCGCCGGGCCCATGGGGGTTGGTGAACGTGGCGGTTGCCAACCAAAACCGGGGCCGGTCGGGATCGATGTAAACATCACATTCCTGCACGCCTCCTTCCAGCCAGATCGTGTCTCGGCCACTCGGTGCCAACGCGGCACGCGTGCGGACGTCGTTGTCGCCCAAACTGGTCGCGATCTCACCGGCGGCGATGGTGTTGGACAGTCCATCCAGAATATCGCGAAATTTCGAATCGAAACGATGGACGAACACCCCGCGACAGGACGCCTGCCGATGGCGCGGGCCGGCAGCGCCAAAGTCGGTCCCGTTGTCGCGGCGACCACCATGCCAGCTTCTCATCGAGTCACCGACACACGCGATGTAGTTGGTTCGTCCCTGTGCCGGCAATCCGACGCCGGGATCACTCGGACATCGAAACATCGGGATCTCCGTCAGCCACGGTTCGTAGCGGGCGTTGGCGTGCTGAGCCAACGAGCGGCGCGGACACGGTCCCATCGGAGGAAACACCGCTCCGGTGCTCGCGTCGGTCAGCGGATTGCCGATTTGATCCCACAGGCCCTGTTGCTCGACGTAGGGCAACATCGAAACCAACCAGCTGACTTCCAAGCGATTGCTCGACCGAGGTGCCGCGCCCGGATTGGGTCCCTCGGGGTTTCCACCATTGCCACTGGGTGTTCCCGTGCCGTGCTTGGGCAACTGCTTGAATGCCGAGTGGTAGTTGTGAAGCCCAATCCCGATCTGCTTGAAGTTGTTGCTGCAACTCATCCGGCGAGCCGCCTCGCGCGCCGCTTGGACCGCAGGCAAGAGCAGCCCCACGAGAATTCCGATGATCGCGATCACGACCAACAGTTCGACCAAGGTGAACCCCGACCGTTGGGACGGACGAAGGTTTCTTTCGCAATGATTCTCTCTAGCAACCACGACACTGCCCCCTGAGACGCGTGACAACCCAACGCCACGGCATCCTTTTGCGGTGGCTCCTGAAGACACCGAACGAATATAGCGGGGCCCGAAACACCCCTGTAAAAAAAACCTGCGAAATATTCGCGTGAAGAAAATGCCCCGCATGGGAGAAAACAAAAGTCCACCGGTCGGGTGCACGAAACAGGCGTGATCGTCGCTGCGACGTAAGAGGGAAGGCAGAATGATGGTGCACGTTAAGGCTGGCGCCAGGCGGCGGGATCTGGCGATAAGTGCAGGGTCATCGCGAAGCGGCTCACCGGCGACGGGCCGGGGTCGCTGCGAAGCAGCGAGGGGAGTCGCCTAAAGGCTAGACACCAGCGTGCTTCGAAGACCGTGCCTACTCCGGCTCGTAGGCCAGGTTGGGGGCCAGCCATTTTTCGATCTCGGCGATCGGTTTGCCTTTGCGGCCGGCGTAGTCTTCGATCTGGTCTTTGGTGACGCGGTCGACGGTGAAGTAGCGGGCGTCGGGGTGGGCAAAATACAATCCGCTGACCGACGCGCCGGGTGTCATCGCGAACGAACTGGTCAATTCCACCGAGGCGTTGGCTTCGGCATCAAGCAGGTCGAACAACGTCCGCTTCTCGGTGTGATCGGGGCAGGCCGGGTAGCCGGCGGCCGGGCGGATGCCTCGATAGTCTTCGTCGATCAATTGTTCGGTCGACAACGATTCTTCGGCACCGTAGGACCAATCGCGGCGCGCCTGCTGGTGGAGCTTCTCCGCCAGCGCCTCGGCACAACGATCGGCGACCGCTTGGACCATGATGGCGTTGTAATCGTCGTGCTTGGCCTTGTAGCTGGCCGCCAACTCCGCCGCACCGAGCCCCGCGGTGACGGCAAAGCCGCCGACGTAGTCCTTGCGACCGCTATCGACCGGAGCGACATAGTCGGCCAGACTGCGGAAGTCCTTTTGTCCCTTTCGCTCCCATTGCTGGCGGAGGAAGTGGAACCGCGTCAGTTCGGTTTGACGGGTTTCATCGGTGTACAAGATCACGTCGTCGCCATCGCTGGCGGCCGGCCAAAAACCGTACACCGCACGGGCTTTCAAACTGCCGTCGGCGATGATTTGGTCGAGCAACTTGTTGGCATCGTCAAAGATCTTCTTGGCCTCTTCGCCGACCACGTCGTCGTCAAAGATCTTGGGATACTTGCCCTTCAATTCCCAAGTCGTGAAGAACGGCGACCAGTCGATGTATTCTCGCACCTCGGCCAGCGGGACATCCTCTAAGACACGAGTGCCGGTGAACGAGGGTTGGTCGATGCGGACGTTTTCCCAATCGGTTGCGAAGCGTTTTTCGAGTGCCTCGGCATACGGCACCAGCTTTTGTTTTCGCTCCTTGAAACTGGCGACCAGTTTGACCTGATCCTGGGCGTTCTTTTCGATGAAGTCATCACGCAGCTCGTCGCTGAGCAACCGTTCGACCACACCGACGCTGCGGCTGGCATCGACGACGTGCACGACGGGCCGATCATAGGCCGGTGCGATCTTCACGGCGGTGTGCTTGGCGCTGGTGGTCGCCCCGCCGATCAACAACGGCACTGTCAGACCGCGACGCTTCATCTCGCGGGCGACGTTGATCATTTCGTCCAAGCTGGGCGTGATCAATCCGGACAGCCCGATGATGTCGGCGTCGTGCTTGGCCGCTTCGTCCAAGATTTCGTCGGCGTTGACCATCACGCCCAGGTCGACGACTTCAAAGTTATTGCACTGCAACACGACCCCGACAATGTTCTTGCCGATGTCGTGCACGTCGCCCTTGACCGTGGCGATCAGGAACTTTCCGCGTGCCGAAGCATTTTCCAATCCCGCGGCGCGTTTCTCTTCCTCCATGAACGGTTCCAGGTAGGCGACCGCCTTCTTCATCACACGCGCCGATTTGACGACTTGAGGCAGGAACATCTTGCCTTCGCCGAACAGGTCGCCGACGACCTGCATGCCGTCCATCAAGGGGCCTTCGATCACTTGCAGACATCGATCAAAGCTCTGCCTGGCCTCTTCGGCGTCCTCTTCGATGAACTTGTCGATGCCCTTGATCAAGGCATGTTTCATCCGCTCGGCCACGGGCGCGTCACGCCATGCCAAATCTTCGCCGGCCTTTTTCTTGCCGGTTCCCTTGAACGTCTCGGCCAGTTCCAACAAACGGTCGGTCGCGTCGCTGCGACGGTTCAGCAGCACGTCCTCGACGTGTTCCAGCAAGTCCTTGGGGATCTCTTCGTAAACTTCCAACTGACCGGCGTTGACGATGCCCATGTCCAAACCGGCTTCGATGGCGTGGTACAGGAACGCGCTGTGCATCGCTTCGCGGACACGGTCGTTGCCGCGGAAGGAGAAACTGATGTTGCTCACCCCGCCGCTGGTTTTCGCTCCCGGGCACTCTTTCTTGATCCGGCGGATGGCGTTGATGAAGTCGACGGCGTAGTTGTCGTGCTCGGAGATGCCCGTGGCGACGGTCAGGATGTTGGGGTCAAAGATGATGTCTTCGGGCGGGAATCCGACTTGGTTGACCAGGATGTCGTAGGCGCGTTTGGAAATCCGCACCTTCTCGTCCTCGGTCGCCGCCTGGCCGTGTTCGTCGAAGGCCATCACGACGGCCGCGGCACCGTACTGGCGCACCAAATTGGCCCGCTCGATGAAGGCTTCTTCGCCGTCCTTGAGCGAGATCGAATTGACGATCGCTTTGCCTTGGACGTTTTGCAGCCCCGCCTCGATGACTTCCCATTTGCTGCTGTCGATCATCACCGGCACCGACGCGGTCACGTCGTCGCCGGAGATCAATCGCAGGAAACGGACCATCGCCGCCGCACCGTCCAGCAGTGCGTCGTCGAAATTGATGTCAATAATCGTCGCGCCGTTTTCGACCTGTTCACGAGCGATTTCGACCGCGGTGTCGTAATCTTCGTCGCGGATCAGTCGGGCGAACTTGCGGCTACCGGTTACGTTGGTTCGTTCGCCGATCATCGTGAACGGCACTTCGGGCCGCATCACCATCGGCAACAAACCGGACAGGCGGGTGTAGACCGGGCCGGGGGTTTCCTGCTTGGGTTTCAGCCCGGCGACGCGATCGGACATCGCACGGATATGGTCGGGCGTGGTGCCACAGCATCCGCCCAAGATATTGATCCAACCGTTGTCGGCAAATTCGCCGACGATGTCCGCCATCGCTTTGGGGCCGAGATCGAATTGGCCCATTTCGTTGGGCAAACCGGCGTTGGGGTGACAACTGATCGGGATTCCGGCAACGTTGGACAGTTCTTCGATGTGTGGACGCATCACATCGGGACCAAGGGCGCAGTTCATTCCGACCGACAGCATCGGGAAATGTTCCAGCGCCGTGAAAAAGGCCTCGACCGATTGGCCGCTGACGAACGTTCGGCCGCCCTTGTCGAAGGTGCCGCTGACCATCACCGGCACGCGGCGTCCGCCGGCATTGAAGAAGTCCTGGATCGCAAACAGGCACGACTTCAAGTTCAGCGTGTCGATCGCCGTTTCCGGTAGCAGGATGTCGACCCCCGCGTTGACCAGTGATTCGACTTGGGCGCGATAGCTGGCGCGCATCGCTTCGAAGGTCGTCGGGCGAAACGACGGATCGTCGACTTTGGTGCTGATCGCCAGCTGCATCGTCGTCGGACCGATCGATCCGGCGACGAAGCGCGGCTTGTCGGGCGTCCGTTCGGTCCACTCATCGGCTGCCTTTCGCGCACACGCGACCGCGGCGCGGTTGATTTCGTCGACCAGTTCGATGGGCAGATCGAATTCCACCATCCCCACCGGCGACGCGCCGAAGGAGTTGGTTTCGACGATGTCCGATCCGGCCTCGTAATAGGCCCGGTGGATGTCGGTGATTTTCTCCGGATGCGTCAGGCACAAAATGTCCGAGAAATTCTTGAGGTCCTTGTGGTGATCGGCGAAACGCTCTCCACGCACCCCGGCTTCATCTAGCCCCAATCGCTGAATCATCGTCCCCATCGCCCCATCGAGCAGCAGGATGCGTTCGCGGACGAGTTCGGAAAGCAGATCGGCGGTCGAATTGGCTTGCAGCATTCTCTCAATCGCAGTTTTTAGGTTGGGTTCAACGAGGGTGTATTGTCCTAGTCCCGTGGAAAATCACAAGGCGAACCACGAAAGTGCGCCACAACACCACATTCAGCCTTGCCGTAACCGGCCAAGTTTCGCTATTCCGCAAAAGCCTGAAGACAGACACCGTTGAACACCGATGAACCCATCCAGGGCCGGTCGGTGGTCCCCAAGGGGAAATGGATCCACGGATGGGTCAATTCCGGGGGTTTTTTGACGTTCTTGCCCAAACAGGCGTGGAAACTCGCTGCGGAAAATCACTGATGGACCAGGAACCAGACACGACGAATCACGCTCGAAGTTCGCGACCGGGACGATTTCGCCCCGAGAAAACGACGCGCGACGATCGCCCGGGCAGCCCCGCTGGCGACGCCAATCCCAACGGAACCAACAAGACACACCGCCACAGTGGGGGTTTCCGTGAAATCCCCGCCCCACCGGCCGAGCCACTTGACTCGCCGGCCGAAGCGTTGCCGACCCTGTTCGAACTTCCCGACCGAACGCCGGAGGGATTGCAGCGCAAGCGTCAGGGCGGCCGGTTTTCGATTCACGACGCTCACAGCGGGCCTCCGGCCAGCCACGTCGATCCACCCTCGGGTAACCACAGCCACCTCAGTCGCCCCGAACCGTTCTCGCCGGTCGATTCGGATTCCGCGCTGCCCGGCGGCACCGGTGACAATTCCGACCTGGGACACGACCCCATGGGCCCACCAGCCGATGCGGGAACCCCGATGGAGGAATCACGCGTCGCAGCCTTCCATGGTGCTCCGATGAAATGGGCCAGCGCCAAAGCGTCCTGGGCCACACGTTCGGCAATCGTGATGTTGGTGTTGCTGTTGGTCAGCATGGCCTTCCTCTTCGGCCGCAGTTCCAATTCACCGAACGATCCATCGCAGCTGGCCGATGTTGATGGCGACGAACTGGGCGAAACCGTGGTCGTGATCACCGAAGACTTTGACATCAGCGACGATCCGTCGTCGACCGGCCTGAGCCAGCAGATCGCCGCGACCGACGATGTGGTGACACCCGAGGTTGCCACCCAAGAAAACCAAACACCGCCTGCCGAGACTCTTCCCAGCTACATCGCCGAAGCTCCGACGCCGTCGGGCGCACTGGGCGAACCCTCGGCATTGTTGCCAGCCGAACCGTTGCCCTCCGACGCGCTGCCAGCGGAAGCGCTGCCAGAGGAAATCGCCCAAGCACTCCTGGACACTCCCGTTACCTCGGCGACCGAAGACATTCCCGCAGTGCCGCCGAGTCTGGAATCGAATCAGTCCGTCGTGGCCTACCGCACGTCTGAAACCGACGCAGCATCCGATGCCGTTTCCGATCCGCTGCCGGCGGGCATGGAGGACCGGTTGCGGCTGGAGGATGGTCTGCGCTACAGCGACACCCCGTACGCGATCGGCAACTTCTTGGAGATCTTGAAAGCCTGGGAAGAATCGGCGGCGGCGCAGTGAACGACGCCACGTTTCCCCCGGGCAGCTTCGACCGCCCAAAAGTCCTTCTCGCAGCGCCCCGTGTTTGTCATTTGATTTAAAAGCAACAGAACCATGAAGACCAACCAGACGTTCATCGGCGCATACACTCGCAACCGCCATCGCGCTGGCATGCAGCCCACCGCTGCAAACACGCCCGATGCGGCAGTCGACGCGGCGGCAAATCCGGTCACCGAAGAACGCCTTGAGCGGATGACCGAGCAGGTCGCGGAACGGACCGAGAAACAAGCGACTCCGGTCACCGAATCCGTCGCGGATCAGGCACACCCGTCGCCCCCGCCATCGCATCTGCCACCGGCGCCCGTCGATCGGGCAAAGGTGGTCGAGCAGTTGCTCGGACAATCGATGACGGTCTCGGACACCTTTGTGGAACTCAACGAAGTCTGGAGCGAACAGCCCACCGGGCAAGTCCTGCGGATCGATCGCCCGGTGGCGACGCCGGTCGAGACAACCGACGTCGCGCCTCCCCAGCCGCAAAACGACGTTCGCGAAATGGAGGCGATCGCCGACGAGATTGACGAACTGTCCGTCGCGATCGACGCGCTGGCAGAAGAACCCGTCAGCGCGGAACCCAACCCGGTCGCGACCGTACCGGCGCGTCCGATTCAAACGACGAGGCCTCCGGCCGCACCAAGCCCATTGCCTGCCCCGGTTCAGATGCCTGCCCCGGTTGAGTCCAACACTTCCATCGAGCACGCTGCGGCGGTCCAGCCCCAAGCTTCACCGGTCCCTCAAGCTTCATCGGCACCCCAAGCTTCACCGGCACCCCAAGCTTCACCGGCACCCCAAGCTTCACCGGCACCCCAAGCGTCGATCGAGCCGCAAACTTCTGCGTCCGAGCCGCCCGCCCCACGCTGGGCCGGCGCGACCTGGGAAGTCGACGCGTTCGATCTTCCCTCCACCGTCGCGGAACTGTTCTTCGACGAAGCCTTCTTTCGCTCGATCGCCGAACACCTCGGCCAATCGGTTCGCGAAGGACTGCGGAGCGTCCTGGTCACCAGCCTGTCCGCCGGCGAGGGGCGTTCGACCGTCGCGATCGGAACCGCGATCGCCGCGGCCGCCACGGGGATTCGCGTGGCGCTGGTCGACATCGACCTGCAGACGCCCAGCCAAGCCGACTTGCTGCGTTTGGAAGTGGAAACCGATTGGGTAACCGCACTCCGTCAGGGCACGCGGATCGAAGACGCCGCGATCGCATCGATCGAAGACGGCGTGACGCTGTTGCCGCTGGTTCTGTCACAGCATCGCGGCATGCCGATCACTGCGACCGAAATCGACTTGCTGTTGGAACAACTCGACGGCTGTTTCGATCTGCTGTTGTTTGACGGCCCGGTCGCGGGCGCCTGGGCCACTCCAAAAATCGCATCCGCCGTTGATTCCAGCCTGATCGTCCGCGACGCCCGCACGACCAGCAAACACGCCGTCGCCTCGGCCGCCGCCGGGCTCCGCCGCCAAGGCGTGAAAGGGATCGGCGTGGTCGACAACTTCTGCGGCTAGGTAGAACAAAGACGGGTGACAGAAAAATAGCGGGCAGAAAAATGACGAGAAGTAGACAAGAAAATCGGTGACAAGAAAATGAAGTCACCGGCACAATCTTCTTGTCACCCATTTTCTTGTCGTTTCATACCCACCAATTTTTCTGCCCCACATTTTTCTGTCATCCCCGGCAATCCCTCACCGATCAATCACTTCGCCGCCGTCGCGGGTGATCAGTTTCTTCAGCAGGTCCCGATCGAGGACCGGGGTCGTCCGCGTGCTGCCGTCGACCATCAGGTACGTGATTGGATCGAAAAACTCGATGTCGTCACTCCCGCTTAGGTCCTCCGGCTTGGTCCAGGGCACGCTGTTCTTCGTTTCGATCAACAGCAAGGTGTTGCTGGTGCCGTCACGAAATTCACTGCGGCCGACGCCGCCTTCGGTTCCGATTGCGCTATTGCCGGCCGCAAAGCCTAGGTAATTCGTGTGACCGCCGGGTTGGCTATCGGGCGCGCTCGGACTGCGGTAGAGCTCCGGCATTTGATCGAGTAGCTTGAGGTTATGTTCGCTGTTCCAGGGTTCGTCGAATCTGTATTGCTCGTACAACCTGGCTCCTTCGACAAACGGCAAGATCGCGACCCGCCAGCTGAAGGGATACACCTTTTTCTTTCCCGCTCGCACGGCGCCTTCTTGCACGTTGACCGAGCCGGGGAACTTGCGATAGACGTCGTGAAAGTTGTTGAAGGCGAGTCCGATCTGGCGGAGGTGGTTCACCGAACCCTGCTGCACCACCGGTTCAGCCGTCTTGCCAGCGTGTTGTTTCAGATACGCGTCACGTTGTCTGAGATATTCGTCGACTCCCGTTCGTTTCAGCATCCGAATCATCGAGAAGGCCTTGTCCTCATCCGACCCGGGGCCTCCCGGCCGACGATTATAGATGTCAGAGAATGCTCCCATCTTTTTGAATCGATAGACCTGACCTTTTCCTTGATTCTTCAGCTGCCCCTGGAACGGCATTTCGGCGGTGTTCAAGAAGGGATCGAATTGAAACACCATGGAGGATTCGTCGGGGAACTGACAGCCGACTTGAATGCGGTTGCCGGTCACCTCATCATCCGCTGTCAGCCATAGCCCATTGTGATCCTTCTGCAATCTCGTGAACGTGCCGGCGGAGACATGGAAATCCGCCTGGGCGTTTTGTTTGGTAACGGCATAGAATTCGTTCTGGTCGATGGCCAACAGCATGCCGTCTGGCATGACGGCGTTGGGTTGTTTGTAGCCTTCCAACAACCAGATTCCCGACAGTTTTTCGAGCACGTCGCTGTGCCGCGTCGCCGCCCGCTTGGCCAACGTTTCCTTGGCGGCCGGCGGGGTGACGTCTGTCGCTTTCGCGTCCTGGGCGTCTGCGTCGTCTCCCTCGACGACTTCGATCGTGGCCCCTTCCAGCGGCGCTTGAAACACCGTCCCATCGGGGAAGGTGATCTTGATGAACAGGCCCATCAGTAGCCCGATGAAAATGCCCAACAGCCCAGATGCGATCGCGATGGTCAACGGGACCGAACGTCGATACCACGGACGAGTTTGCGCCGACGTCGAGGGCGGCAGGGGTTGCGTTTGCGCTTCGGCAGCGGACGCGTCTTTGACCAAACACACCAAGTCATGCCCGGAGACCCAAGTCGCCAAGGCGGCCGCGACATCGCTCGGCGATTGCGGACGCTTTTCAGGGTCCTTGGCCAACATCGAATCGACCAACCGCACCAACGCGGGCGGGCAATCGGCGGCCCGTTCGCCCAGACTCGGCGACGGCTCGGACACGTGTGCGGTCATCTTGGCGAACACGGTCCGGTGCGATTGATCGTCGAAGGGCGCGTTGCCCGAGAGCAGTTTGAACAGGGTGCATCCGAGCGAATAAATGTCCGATCGACAGTCCACGTCGCGGCCGTCGGTGACCTGTTCCGGCGAAACATAATCGGCGGTCCCGATCGCCTGACCGGCGGCGGTCAACTCCTGCGCCCGACCGGATTGGTAGCGGGCCAATCCCAGATCCAACAACTTCACTTCGCCACTGCGGCTGATCATGATGTTGGACGGTTTGACGTCGCGATGCACAAAACCTTGATCGCTGGTGTACTGCAGCGCCGCGGCGACTTTCAGCACGATCTCACAGGCCTCGGCGATGCCCAGCGGCCCGATCCGCGCCACCAACTCGCCCAGATCCAATCCGTCGATGAATTCGGTGACCAAAACCGCCGTGCCATCAATCTCGCGGGCGTCGTGTGCGGTGACGATGTTCGGGTGACTCAATTGTCCGACGGCACGCATCTCGGCATCAAAGCGATCGCGTGTGCGTTGGTCGGCCAATCGATGGCTCGACAACAGTTTGACGGCGACCTGGCGTCCGAGTTTGGTGTGCCGAGCGAGAAAGACTTTGCCCATGCCGCCGCGGCCCAGCAGGCGGACGATTTCGTATTCACCGATCGTACGCGGGATGGCATGCATCCCGGTTTCGGAAAGCTCATCGGAGACCGCCAGTGCGCCCAGCGCCTTGGCCATCGCGAGTTTGCAATCGGGTTCGTCCGTAAGGCCGGCGTGGGGATCGCGCTGACGCAGTTCGCTGATCAGCGAATCTTCGGCATCGTCCACCGTTTCCAATTCGGCCTGACAGGTGGAACAGGACCGCAGATGCTGAAAGAGTTCGTCGTTTTCGGCGTCGGGCAGTTGCCCGAGCGAATACGCTCTCAATCGTTCCACGGTCGGGCACTCGGTCGCTGTCATCATCGTATTCTCCTCAGGTTTTAAATCAGGTTCAAGCATCAGTTGTGGGATAGGCTTCCAGCCTGTCATGCCAGCGGGAAGCGTCAGCGAGCGGCCCGTGGGGTTCACCCCGCCACTGGCTCACGCCACATGCTGGCATTCGGCCTCCACACAGATAAACGCAGACGTCTGACACCACTTTCCCCGAAAAAGATTCGGTTAGACTTTCCCCTATGAATCCCACCCCCGACGACCGACGCCGCCCCGAGCACCCGACGCTGTCGCAGCCGTTTCTCGAGGGCGTCAAGCAGAACGATCCGGCCCAGTGGAGCCGGCTGGTGGAAACGTTCGGCCCGATCGTGTACCGCTGGTGCCGAACCTCGGGTGTCGCCGAAAGCGACGCTGCGGACGTCGTCCAAGAAATCTTCGCTTCGGTCGCCCGAGGCATTTCGGGATTTGAACGCCAAAAGGAATCGGGCAGCTTCCGCAGCTGGCTGGCCACGATCACCCGCAACCGTGTCCGAGACCACTTTCGGCGACTCGCCGACCGGCAACCAGCCGAAGGCGGCACGGAGGCGTTGACGCGATTGCAACAACAAGCCGACTCGTTGGACCAATCGATCGATGGCGATTCGATCCACAGCCCGCTGGTCCGTCAGGTCTTGAAGTCGGTGGAGGCCGAATTCGAACCGACGACCTGGAACGCGTTTTGGTTGACGACGATCGAAAGCCAACCGGCGTCACTGGTCGCCGAAACCACCGGACTGTCGGTGGCCAGCGTGTACCAATCCAAATCGCGCGTGCTGCGCAAACTGAGACGGCGGCTGAGCGAATTACCGTGAAGGGGTCGGCC
>NZ_JACEHH010000001.1 GCF_014154935.1 Stieleria mannarensis | reverse complement strand
GAAAAACTCATGCGTAAGAACCGTGAGTTAGATTTGGAGGCGTATGCTTTGCAGACTGCACGCACACGAGGAATATCCGACAGCGCAACTAAGTTGTATGACGAGGCTGTTCGACTGCTGGATTCGTTTACAGGAGACGAGCGAAAGTTCATGCATGGCCATGATTTTGTCACTCACCTAAGAATATCATTCTTGAATGCAAGAATTAGTCCTCAGCTGGTCCGTACCGACGAAATTCTAAGCAAATTGCTATTTGCTTCTTTGGAGCGAGAGTTTCTTGAGACCTACCCTCTTTTCCAAAATCTGCGTTCCAGACTGGCGTAGTCGCCGCGGCCAAGCGGGCTGGCTTCTTCGGGGGCACGTATTATGTTCGTTTCGGTCGGTCAAATCAATCGGCCTCGGTTTGGAGAGCTTCTAGCTGGTGCTGCGGCCGACACCGGAGCATTTCTGGGGCGTCCCAGTTTTCTGGCATTTGGTCCATAGACTGCTGCTCCACGTTGTCTTGGCTTGGGTCCTAGTTTTTCAGCAAAATCCCTCTCCGCTTGCTGACGCGGAGGGGGCGGGGTGGGGTTTGTAGGATTCGGGAGATGTGACTTTGGTAAGCCTCTCTCTCTTTGAATCTTCAGGCCAATCTTATGCGTCGGGCTCTCTGCGGTGTCCTGCTGGTCGTTGTCGTCTCTCTCTGCTGTCGGGTTTTCCGATGGGCCGATCAGGCGTTTGCTGCTTCGCAACGCGTCTGTTTCTCGTCAGGTGGAACGGAATGTCTGTACCGGACCGAATTGTTCAAGCGATTCGGTCGCGGAATCCGCGGCGGTTTCGCCGTGGGGTGTGGGTCAGTCGGTGCCGGCGGGCGCGGTGGTGTTGGGGCCGACTTCGCCGGCGGTGGTTTCGCGAACGAATGCGTCGGCGTTCGTAACGCCGGCTGCGGGGGCGATGCCGTTTGATGCGGCGGAGAATTTGATTGAGACGGAAGCGTCGGACGGGTTTCGGCGGGCGGTGATCAAGGCGTCTCGGAAGGCCCGGCGGAGTGGGGTGATCACGGTGCGTGACGCCGCGCTGCTGCGTGTCGCGTTGATCTCGCCGTCGTTTCGGCAGGCCGCCGAGGACTTGGCCGTCACGCAGATGGCGTTCTCCGGGGATCCCGCGGTCGATGACCTGCCGCGTAAAACCAGCGGGGAGATCGATCGCACGGCGATCGATTGGGAAGGCTTTGGGGCGTTCATGAAAGTGTTCATCCCGCTGCTGGTCGAATTGTTGATCGCCGTCGGCGTCGGAGCGTGAGCATGACGGAAGCTCTCACTCTGCCCGCGGACGTCGATCAGGCGTCGTATTCCACCAAGCCGCTCGGGCCGTCCAGCCAGGGATGCTGCAAGGTCAGCAACGGGAACGTTTGCGGCTCGGGCTCCCTGGTCGGTGTTCGCAACGGCCGGTCGCTGATCCTGACCAATGCCCACGTCGCCGGCACGACGCTGGGCAAGTCGATGCGGTGCACGTTCCCGCACGCCAGCAACCAGACGGTCACGGCTATCATTCGGATTCGACAGGCTGGAAGCCTATCCCACGGTTGGGCTGACATGGAGATGGGTATGAATGGTGACAGTTCGAGTTTGCCGACTTGGGTGACGGGTGGCATCGTTGCGATCATTACGTCCCTGGCATCCGCGGTGGTGTTCATGTTCAGGCTTTCCACTGGTCAGGTTGCGAAGCAACTGGAAGTGGTTCAGGAATCGCACACGGTCGAGATCGCGAAACTGAAGTCGGACCGCGACACGCTGAAGGAAGAAGCCGCACGCTGCCGGCGCGACCGCGAAGAGCTGCGGGTGGAGATCGCGGAAGTGAACGCCCAGCTGAACTTGTATCTGGAACTCCGTCCCACCGACGCTCGCCCGACGGGCGATCCAACCGCGAAGGAACGCAACGATGGATTACCTGGCTGAAATCAAACCCCATGAAGACGCCGGTAAGTCGGACGCGGAAATCGCGGACTACTTGTTGGCACTCTGCCGACGCAACCTCCCCTGCGGCACGATCGTCACGCTGTGCAGTCCCACGGCGCGGTGGTCCGTGACTTGGAGACCGAAAAGCTGGGCGGTCCACTCTGGGATGCGCTCAAGGCCTCTCCGGATCCACTGGCCGCCTGGTTCCTTCGGCACGTTTGGATGGATCGCCGTGAATCGATCACGCTGGACGGATCCGAAAGCGATGTGACCGGTGTCAATTCGTTCGACGTCGTGGTCGGCTTCGGACGGTTGGCCACACGAAGACGGTCATCCGATCCACAGCCTGATGAACCTGATCGATTCCAAGGACGGGAACCGTCAAGAAGAGGTATTTTCGTTTTGCATGACGGTCAACCAGCCGCGATCGCCCTGGGTTTGGCCGCTGGAGGGAGCCCGGTACGGGAACATGGGGATCAAGATGTTCGGCAAGCGGGAGCTTGAAAACCGGTTCGGGGGAAACAGCTCCAAGAACCCGAACGAAATCTCCGGTCTGCAGTGCATCCAGGTCAACACGATGGTGACGCAAAACTGGTTGGACAACGCGATGGTCCGCCGGCTGCCGGGCGACCCGACGTCGATCATCCTGCCGCGTCAGATCGTGGGTGACCTGGACCTGTTCGATCAGCTCCTCAACGAGCGCTACAACCCGCTCGAGGGCAAGCACGTCCGGATCGACGAATCAACGATCCCGGTCGACTTCCGCGACGTCTTCCGCTACGCGCGGACGTCGGCCGAAGTGTTCACCAACAGCAAGTGGGAGCGGCAACCCAAAGAGCGCCGCTTCCCGGCCGAGAACCGCGACCAACGACTGCAACGTCAAACCAAGCTCGCGTCATCCCCGAAGCAGCAACCCGCCACGAAACCGTCCTCGGGCGGTTTCCTCCGCAAGTCAAACACTCAAGGCCGATTCATCCGGAGGCGACGATCATGAGCGACGACCTATGCCCGGTCTGTCAAAAAGGAACGCTGCGAGTCGAAACGACCCGCGTCAACCGCAAGTTCAACACCCGCACGCGGTACTACCGCTGCGCAAACTGCGGCTACCGACCGGAGCGGAAAAGTGTGGTGTCGCTCGATACAGCGCCGGTGCGGATTGCGATGCGGAAGTCGTGGTTGGGACGGAAGGCGCGCGTGTAGAAGTGACGAAACCAAGCAGGCCAACACCTTCGTTTGAGGTCCGATTAATTGAAAAAGAGATGCGCCCCGAATGGCACAGGAATCAACAAAGGAGGATTCGGCAACCGTTGGTGTCTAGCCTTTAGGCGATTCCCGATCGCTGCTTTGCAGCGACAGTGGGCGGTCAAAGCCTGCACACCGACACCAATGCCTTTGCGATTCAGAGATCCCTCAGCTGTAGCTGTCTCCAGCAGTCGCCCGAAATTCGATGTCTCCTTCCTGGTACGATCGTTTTCAAGCGGAAACCCGCGTCTCACGGCCACGCATCCCAGGCGGTTTGGGGATTCGGTGCAATCCGAGGGCAAATCCCATTGGCGTCGTTCGCTAGCCTTCCATCAAAGTGCTGAGCGAATCTCTGCCGACTCACTTGAGCCATCGAGATACCTCATCACCTCGATGAAATCGTCTTCACGCAACAGCATGGGAACGTTGAAGCTGAAATCGTAGAAAATCTTGGCATCTTCTGACATGTCACGTTGGATGTTGAATGAGAACAATTGGAGATGCCGCCAAGTCAAACGGGTCCGGGGGGGCATCCAATTGGTTGCTTTGATTTCCGCGTCGACTAACCGGAATAGCTTTGGTTTGAGTTTCGGCCAGGATTGAAGCACATCCTCGGCGATCTGGCGCAGATGTTTATAGTCTTGAGAGTCTTTCTGCCCCCAAACCCCGACACCAACTTTTTGGCCGGCAAAGGTGATGTTGCCAAGGTAAGCCTGAATACCGGCATCCCACTTGAGGCGTTTGATGATCTTGTCACTCACGTTGAGGATCCAATATGCGGCTGAACGAGACGAATCTTTTGCGTTTGACTCTGATCACTCAGCCGCTAAAGAGGCTGCCAATCACCGATCGTCTCGAATCCGTGACCAGGATGATTGATGGGGCAGGTCGAGTATTTCAATGCCCGTTAGAAGCAATCCCAGTCGAGTGACCACTTATTTCGCACGCGGTATAACACAGCAACTCCATCGTGCCCCCACATAAAGTTGGCCTTTTCTTCGCTTCCAATCTGAACGCAGTACCCTCGGTGATTCAGGCCATTCTGACAGGACACCGGCCAGCCACCAACCTTCGTGCGTTCGTGGGCACTGTAGTGCTTGCGTTCGGTTTTTGCCCAATCTTCGAGACCTCGAAATCGTGCTTGTTTTTCATCATCGACCAGTCCAATGTCATCAGGGTAGGTTGGGATCTCGTTTTCAACCTTTTTCCACTCGATTCGACAGGGCTTTAGGTTCGTGCGAGCAGGACGGATCATCGGACGCAAGCCGCGCAAGGTTGCGAAGGTGCGCACTGCAAACCAGTTATCCACATCAAAGCTGGGCATCACCGGAAACCCCTTATCTGGACGATCGCAAACGCAAAAAAGCTGGATCAAAGCAATCTTGTCGAGCTGCTTGGGACGATAGGGAAGGTCTTTCGTTCGGATTTGCAGAACACCCTCAAGTGGTCGAGAGTATTGGTGTGGCCATTCGGAATCCTTGCGACCGACAAACACGCCACCAAAGCACGATTCGGTTGGGGTCAATTGCTTCGAACGTTTGAGGATAGCGATAGACGCTGGCAGCACACATCGGTCGAGCTCCGCAAAGTGATCCGCAACGATTTGATCACGCGTCGATTGGTCAAGTTTTCTCTTTTTCATTGCGGATGGTGGATCACTGTCTTGGGGAGAGATCGAAAATCACGCTGACGCATCAATTGACTCGCAGTTCCAATAAACTCAATTCGACAATTCGCGAACATCGCCTGATTCGCTTGCACTCGAAGTCGTCGCTCCGCCGATAGGCGTAGAATCTTCGATGTACAGCAGGTTGTCGCGCGGGATGTACACTCGACGACCATCTTCTCGCTGAAGCACGATCCATCGATTGTGCGTGAACTCTTCGTAGGCCGGAGGGTTTTCCTCGTCTGTCATCGGCGTGGTGAATCCGACAAGAAGACAGCGTTCAAAGACTTGGGTTGCCGATTTGTCGTAGGCGATTCGGAAATGGAAATCGTGCGGTTTCGTAAAGTCGATGGCTTGGACATTGGCGGGCGCTCTTGTCCCGCCGATTTTAGGAGGACGCACCGGCTTGGGGGCCTCAGGCTTCTGCCACGGCCATCGCCATCCTGTTTGCCTCATGTCTTAGGCTCCGATCTGTGGGGGGAGATGTGCTCGACTCGGTGGTAGTCCTACTTTGCATGTCCGCGCAGAAAGCATAGCAATCGACTGAGCAGTGATTGCCCGGTCGCGTTGAAAGCTTTTCGTACTGGTGGTCGGGTGAGTGACCAATCGTATAACCAGTCGTGGAGCGTGCATTGGCACGACTGGACGTAGTCTAGCAAATTGTCTCCGGACTCGAATCCGTTCGGGTCCAACAAATGAATGTCAGCGTCTGTTGAATCCAAGGCAATGCAATAGACAAGTCCGCACCCGCCTTCGGCGATCGGGAGAAGATCCGCGGGCCAGTCCCAACCTTCTTCCTTAGGAACGTCCCACATGAATTCGTGGTACATCCCATCGATCGTCATTTGCGAATCGAGACCAACAAAGCCTCCACGCAGACCTAGCAGCCCACCGTGTGGTCCGAAGCCGCCGTTGCCAACGGTCGAGTACAAGTCAACGAGTAATTCAGGCAGTGGATCGTCGATGGTCTCGCGAGAATCTTTTAGCTGCGCGGCGGTAAGAGGCGGCGAAGGTGTTTGCCCCCAGCGTTTTGCCCCTGATTTGCAGCGGCGTGCCAATTGGTAGGTAGAGATTTCCATCGGTATTTGAATGACGTCAGCGGAAACTCGGTGCGAATGATTGTCGCGTCCGCAACATCTGCCCCAGATCACGGCATCGTGAAACCAACCGGGGCCTCGCCGCAGTTCAAACCGAGCGTCAGGACGTTACTGCACGAATATACCCGAAGCGTCTTCGCGCAGCGTCGCGAGTGGCGCTCACGAACCCAATCCGCGCAACTCCTGACCAGTCCAGATGACGTATGCGAACATCGCTACGATTGAGACGAAGAATATGACAATAGCCAGAAACGGAAGGAGTAACGCGCCTAAGATAAATCCAGGCAGGATCCACTCCGCACCGTGTTTTGCATTTCCGGCAGCAGCTCCAAAAAAACCGAGGACAAGACACCACCCCATCCAGTGCACCTGTCCAAATGCAACGCACGTGAATCCCAGGGCTGCGAGGCCAGTTGAAACCAACAACTTTGCGATCGTGACGCGTTCCGTCTTTGGAGGTCGACGCTTTGGACGAACGTAACCGTCTGGTAAATCTGTCATGAACGAGGCGTGGTCTGCGAGGTTTCCAGCATCGCGGTAAGGTTCAGCAGGTCGATCGTATTGATGGTCCATTTGTGAACTACTCAACCAATCGTTGCAGAACGTCCCAATCTATCACCCGGTCCATCGCCGGCCAAATACGAAACTGTCGTATGCATTCACCAAAAATCGACGCGACTGACGCAACGAAAAAGCCAAGCGAAAAAGCTGCCATCAGGTACAGGAGCAAAGGTTCTGACACCAAAGCGAAGACCATTATGAACATTGATCCGGAGATAACGGCATATCCAACTATGGCCGGCCACTGACGCAGAACAAACCGAAGTTGCGATGAGGAATTGCGGCGAATGAGCACGTTGCGCAAAACCGCTTTCTGAAAGTCGGTAAGTTGCGACTCTTCCGTTTGCGCGGGCGGAGAATAGGGCGACAAAGTTTCCATTCTCATATATCTCGTGGAATGACGATTCAAATGGTCGGGGAGCGGAAGGAATCAACGGGTGGGTTCGAGCGACATCGATCTTACCAGTAGACTCAACTTGTCCACTCAGTTGGATCCGTGTGTTGAGCCATGGCCGACCGGAGCAATGCCGTCAAGCCACATCTCTATCGCGGCAAGACACTTTTCTCTTGAGATGACGTCCTCGCGTCCAATTCCAGTGTAGTGCCAACCTGCAAGAAAGAATATGAAGTCGTGGTCGGGCGGATTCTCTTCAACAACCCAGGACGATTCATCGAGCGTAAGGTCTGTTAGTAGCCACCACTCTCGGCCAATCCCTACTTCAATGTGACCCCCAGAATTGTTCCTGCAAGACACTCCGATTCCGCCTATCACCTCGCCGCTATGTTCATCGATCGGCTCGGGACCATAGGGGTCAGCTCCGATTTGCTGGAGAAAATCAGCGTAAATCTCATCGAACAAACATTCCAATTCATCGAATGAGGCGACGAATAGGTCTCGAAAGTCAGTGTGCCCAGTTTTTTCGTTTATGTCGCCGACTGTGACTTTGCAAATCATCGCATGAGGAAGGTAATTTGAGTTGACGCAACTCATTCATCTGCGGTTGAAACATTGAGAGGTCCGCACGCATTCTCGCTGACAGACAACTCCGATGCAACTTGAGTAACCGGGGTGATCAGGTTGGGGCATTGTTTGTGTTCCTCGGAGCCCCCAGTGCCCTTACTGACCAGCGGACGCAAAATCCTATCAATAGGAACTGAATTGTTGAGTGGATGCGTATCGTAGCCATGCTTGAGTCATGGCCGACCACTTCTACCTCTCCGAACTCCAACAACTTCGCCGTGACGTTGTCGCCGCGATGCGGACGACGTTTTCCGGCGGAAAACGGGCGACGGCTTAGTTTTCGATCCGCAATCGCAGCCATCGGATGGAGTCGTTGGAGGATTGCCGGAAATTTTTGCAGTGGATCAATGAAGAGATCGGGCGGATGGAATCGGTCTCGAAGATGGTCCCCACGCGTCACCGGGCTCGATTGACCAAATGATCGCTCTCAATGGTTCGAAACGACGACGTCGACCTGGGGACCGGAAGGCTGCCTCGCGGCTTGAGCGGGTTTGGAATGCGATCGACGAGGCGATCTTCACCCTCGCGCCGACTTGGGGTGAGCGACGGATTGCGTCGCGGTTGAAACGCCGGTTGCTGGCCGAGCAGGCTGGTCGCTTGAAGGGGTTCGGGCGACGCTCACGTCACGCGCATCCGTCAGTTCGGTCCGCCCCGCACCGGGACGGACGTTGGTTCAACGACCACAGCGGGATCAATGACCAGTTGGAAGAAAGCCAGCAGGAGATGCAGTTCCGCGCTCGGGAACTGTACCAGTCGAATCCGCACGCCCACGGTGCGATCGAGGGCCGCGTTTCGCACGAGATCGGCGTCGGACTCGGCTGCAGACCGCAGATCACCGAAAGCAAGATTCTCACGAAGGAACAAGCGGATCTCGCCAACAAGACTCTTAAGAGAATCTGCAAACGCTGGAGCAATCGCGGGGTGGACCGCGCCCGGCGTCAATCGCTCGACGAAGCGCAGCGGCTGATCTGCCGAACCTACGCGATGTTCGGCGAAGCGTTCGTGCTGTTCCGCGACGCGCCGTTCCAGGGTCCGATCGGATTGACGGTCGAAGTCATCGATCCGATGCGGGTGGAAACGCCGCCGGATTTCCGCGACGACGAAAACGTGCGGATGGGGATTCGCTATCACGCGAAGACCGATCAAATCGTCGGGTACTACATCCGCAAACAGGTCAAAAACGGCAAACGCTACGACATCGAGTACGAATTCGTCCGCCGCTACAACTCCGCCGGCCAAGAGCAAGTCGTCCACTTGTTCGAGTCGATGTTTCCCGGCCAGAAGCGTGGCATCCCCTGGCTGTGCGCGGCATTCGCGTTCCTGAAGGATTTGGACGATTTCCACGAAGCGGAATTGATCGGCAAGCAGATCGAAGCCTGCTTTGGGATCGTGATCAAAACCGGCAAACGCGGCGGTACGCCGGCGGAGATCTCGGCTGGGATGGCGTCGGGCGAGTTCGACGAACAGGGCAACCCATTCGAAGAGATCTTTCCGGGGATGGTCGAACGGATCAATAGCGACGACGACCTTGTGAAAGTGGATCCGTCGCGGCCTGGTTCGACGTTCGCACCGTTCGTGGAGGCCTCGTTACGGGCGATCGCGGCGGCGTTGAATTATCCGTACGAGTTGCTGGCCAAGAACTTCTTTCGGACGACGTATTCGAGCGGCCGGCTGGCGATGCTGGACGGGCGGATCGGGTTTCGGATGCGTGCCCAAGCGATGATCCATCAGGTGCTGAAGCCGCTGTGGCGTCGGATCGTCGACGACGCGTTCTTCTATGGGCACATGGACGACGTGTCGGATGTGTTGACGTACACGCGGCATCCCGAAGAGTTCCACGATCATTCCTGGGGCGGAACGTCGTTTGGTGCCGTGGATCCGGAAAAGGAGGTATCGGCGCACGAGGTTGCGATCAACAGCGATCAGGAGACGCTCTCGGAGGTTTATGCCGACAAGGACCAGGATTGGCTGGAGGGGATGCAGCAGCGGGATGTCGAGTTGCGCGAGAAGATTCGGTTGGAGATCGCGCGGGAGAAGTGGGAAGCTGAGGAGCGGGAACGGGCGGGGTTGCCAAGCAAGCAGCGAGATGGGAGTGGGGAGGTGGGAGAGGAGAGTCGGGAGCTGGGAGAGGGGGAGTGAAGGAGCTGGCGTGGCATGACTTCACGAACCAGGGCGTTGGGCTACTAAGGCCAAACTGGCTCCCGAAGCACTGACAGCGCGGCCAGTAGGAATGTCCCGCCAAGAATCAATCCGGCAAACACGATCGCGACCAACCGACCGGCTTGATTCTCAACCGGTTTGGGTTTTGGTGTCTCTGGATCGGTCGGAGGGGTGTACGGGTTCATGGCACGTCTCAGTCTATCACAACGCTGGCCCCCTCATCCCCAGCCCTTCTCCCCCGCAAAGCCGGGGGAGAAGGGTGCCAGGGTAGGTGCGCGCGACGGATTCGTGGGAATGCCGTCGGGACGCGTTAGCCACCGGCGCGTGGACGGGATGGTTGGTGCGCGCAGTCTCGGGCTACTGGCTGACACGGCGTGCTGGCATGTGGGATTGTTTTGCGGGTAACTGACAGGCTGGAAGTGAAGTTGAGAGCGGCTCAATGGGAAGCCTGCTACCAAGTTCGTAGCGCCACCGTAAGCGTCGAAGCGGCAACACCGATAATACCGCTGAACAGCACCAGCAACGCAACACGATCACCCGTCGTTAGGCCCGCGACGACACGACGCTTTTTGCGTGGTTCGCATGGAGCGTCATCGGTCCTTGGTGGCTGGTAGGGATTCATAGCACGTCCCAGTCTATCACAGCGCCGGCCCCCTAGTATCTCGCCTGACTGGCAATTCCAGGCGATTTGATCATCGTTTGGGCTGTCGATGTTGGGTGGCTGCCTGCAGCAGTTTCCCAACACTGCTGTGTAGATCGTAATTTCCCCTAGGTGGTAATCAACGCCGTGGATGAGCTTGAGTCGCACAGCAGTTCGTTTTGAACCCGAACCGTCGCTTGATCGACCCAATCGCGCTCTCGCGTGGGGTCAGGTCGTATTCACTAGGATGGGACTTAACTATGAAACAGAAGTACAACCGCGTCATTGGTATTGACGTCGCGTCGGACAAAATTGATGTCAATGACTCCGCAGGAATGATTGCCAAACAATTGCCCAACACGATTTCAGCGATTAGCAAAAAGCTGTTCAAGAGAATTCAAGACACCGAAAATACGTTGGTTGTCTGTGAAGCCACTGGCGGCTACGAATATCTGATTGTGGAGGAGGCTCACGACGCCGGTGTACCGATTTGCGTGGCCAACCCGAGGCAGGTCCGTGACTTTGCCAAAGGGCATGGCTATCCGGAGAAGACAGATGTGATCGATGCATTCATGATCCGCCGTTTTGGCGAAGATGTGGAACTCCATCTGACACTTCCGCGCACGGCGCAAGAGAAAGAATTTCTTTCATCTGTACGCTGTCGAACCCAAGTGAAAGATTTGCTCTCCCAGGAGCAAAACCGACTCAGCCAAACCCGTGACAAGTTTGCCGCTCAACAAATCAAGGAAACGATTTCGCACCTGAAAAAGCAGCTAAAAAGCCTCGACAAACGCATCGGAAAGATGCTCAAGGACCTCAGTAAAGTCGATCCCAAAGTAGAAATCTTGTTCAGCGTCAGTGGGGTTGGTCCAGTCACTGCTGCGACACTCCTGGCCGAGCTGCCAGAACTGGGACAACTCAACCGAGGTCAAATTGCCAAGCTTGTCGGTGTTGCTCCGTTGGCCAAACAAACTGGCAAGAGCGACAAGAAACGAAAGGTCCGAGGTGGACGTTCACAAGTCCGAAGCGTGCTCTACATGGCGACACTGGTTGCAGCGAAACACAACCCAATCATCAAACGTTTCTACGATCGACTTATCGCCAAAGGCAAAACCAAAAAGTTAGCTTTGGTAGCGAGCATGCGCAAACTACTGACGATTCTCAACAACATGATTCACCGCGGCGAATCATGGAAGAACCCTCAGGTCAATGCGAAGAAGGAGCAAAAGGCGACTACGGCACCGTCGCTAAACTAGGACCGTAGTCGCCACACGTGCTCGATGCGTCATTGACACACCGGCGACTGAGTTATCCCTGGCACGGTTGCATCTCTGCAGAGCCCTGTTGCGTTTCACTCAGCGGCTCAAGTTTACTGCTGCGCAACAATCGCGTCACCCAAATTTCCAAAAATCATTGAACACCGGCGCGATGCCTAAGAAAATCTCGGGGGTTCGGGGGCTGGCCCCTGACCATCCTGAACCAAACGGGATCGAAAAATTCAAGATTTTCGATCTGACCTCTTGCCACAATTTAAGACCGTCGCTCATCCCCAGCCCTTCTCCCCCACGACGAGAGCGAGCACCACTCGCTCTCGTCGTGGGGGAGAAGGGAGCCAGAATGAAATGCGCTAGATCACGCCGAATGCAAGCCCGTTCGTGACGTCGATTGCGTCACCGGAGGCAGTTTCAGCCTGGCGCCACGGTGCGGCTGTGATCCATGCCGCATCGGCGTCATGCCAGCAGCCACGGCGCATGAAAAAACGACTCACGGCGGATCGCCGTCAGTCGTTTTTTCACCACAAGTACCGAAGGTGGGACTCGAACCCACACTCTGTTGCCAGAACTGGATTTTGAATCCAGCGCGTCTGCCAATTCCGCCACTTCGGCTGCTGATGTCGCTCGGGCGGTGGGAAAACTCCGCCGGCCAAGTAGGGAGATTATTCAACACGAACCGGGTTCGTGCAAGCGGCGGTGTTGGGCGGTTTTTTTCCGTCTTTTCTCGGTTCGCTTGCGGTGGGGGGCTCAGCGGGGAAAATAGACGCTCGCGATCCACCCCACTCCGGCTCCATGCTCCGCCATGTCCAGCATTCCAAGACCGTCGCTTTCCGAAGCCGATTACCTGGCCCGAGAACGCCTGGCCAACTCCAAGAGCGAATTCTACCGGGGGGAAGTGTTTGCCATGGCCGGCGCCAGCCGGCGGCACAATCTGATCACAGGTAATATCGTTACCTCGCTCAATCTTGGGCTCCGCGATTCGGATTGCCAGGTCTTCCCCTCTGACATGCGTGTGAAAATTCCGACGACCGGATTGATGACCTACCCCGACGTCTCCGTCGCTTGCGGAGAACCTGAGTTCAATGACGACGAACAGGACACGCTGACCAACCCAGTCGTCTTGGTCGAAGTGCTTTCCAGGTCGACGGAAGCTTACGACCGGGGCGCAAAGTTTGAGCAATACCGAAACCTGCAGTCTCTCCGCCACTATTTGTTGATCGCTCAAGAACGCCTCCATGTGGAACATTTTTCGCTCCAAGCCGACGGAAACTGGTTGCTGCAGGAATTGAACAAGCCGGGTGGCGTCGCTCAGCTGAAGTCCATTGATTGCGAATTGCCGGTGGACGAGATTTACCGCAAGGTCGACGTTTCCGATGCCGAAGAATACGGCGGTGGTGGCGATCTGGGGCGATGAGCTTTTTGGCGCCCCGTCGCTCGCCCGCGTGAGCCTAGAAAACAGCCGCGGCTCAACTTCCGTCCTTGATGATGTGTTTCGAGAGTCGCCGTGTTCTCCGAACTCGGCGCACCCCAAAAAGCGAAGCTTCTCCCGAAGTCGACCTCGGAGAGGACGGCGACTATCCCCGGGGGAAACCGAAAGCCTTGGCGGCTTCCGCTACGGATCGCAGCTTCGTCCTTCCACCACCGATTTCCCAAACCCTTTGGAGTGTTCCTCGACGATGACGATTGCAGATGAACTGGCTCGGTTGCAGGCTCTTCGCGATGCGGGGTCGCTGACCGAAATCGAGTTTGAAGAGGCCAAGCGAAAGGTGCTCAACGAGCAGCCTCAATCGGCGGTGTCGGGGTTCGGCGGCGGGGCGGTTGCCGGCCAGATTCACGGTGTCAACGAGGACACCTATTGCACGCTGATGCACCTGTCGCAGCTGCTGGTCGTCTCGGGATTGGGGATCGTCGCACCGATCGTGATGTGGGTGATCAGCAAGGAAGAATCCGATCTGGCGCGGCGCCATGGCAACCGCATGATGAACTGGTTGATCAGCAGCCTGATCTATGCCTTCATCGCCGGGCTGTTGTGCATGGTGCTGATCGGAATCCCGTTGGTGATTCTGATCGTGATCCTGGACTTCGTGTTCCCGATCATCGCCGCGGTCAAGGCCAACAACGGCGAGCTGTGGTCGTATCCCGGTGCGATCCGGTTCTTTGAGGAGGACTGAGTCGGCAGGCATCGACGGCCCGGAAGGGCCATCGTACTCGCCAGCGACGGCCCGGAAGGGCTGTCGTACATGATACTGCTTGACAGGCTGGAAGCCTATCCCACGGGTTAGATCCAGAGTTTGAGGCGCCCTTTGAGCATGTCGGGCAGCACGCGGCGGACCATCGTTTTGACTTGCTTGTCGTGGTAACGCGTGCTCAGGTGCCCGGCGATCACGAGTTCATTCTCGAAGCGATCGGCGCGCTGGCGATAGTCATCGACGTGCATGTGGCCGTGCTTGTGGATCTTTTCTTTGCGATGCTCGGGCGCGACGAAGGTCAGTTCGCTGACCAGCACCTTGGCTTTGTAGAACTCGGGATTGCTGTCCAGTCCCGGCGGTGAGGTGTCGCCGGTGTAGGCAAACACGGGAACGCGCTGCTCGGTCGTGATCTCGGTGCCGGCGAGTTTTAGGTCGCGGATTTCAGGCCCGGACAGGTTCACGAATTCGGGCTTCAGCTTGTGGCGGCGGTGGTAGACGATAAAGCCGAGTGAGGTGATCGTGTGCCGCGTCGGAACGGCCGTCACCAAGTACTCGCGGCCGTGCTCGATTTCGTCGCCCGCGTTCAGTCCGACCAATTCGCAAGGCATCGCGCCGCGATCCAAACGACGGAACGTCTGCAACATGTCCCAGGCTTCGTCGACCGCGGAGTCGGGCAGGTAGATCACCGGCGGATCCATTTTCATCATCCGCCGCCGCGACACATAGGACGGCAGCGACACGATGTGATCCAAGTGGGCATGGCTGATGAACAACGTCGGTGTGCCCATGAAGTCCCAGGGCTGCGCCCCCACGTCGAACAGCAACTTCAACTCGTTGACTCGCCAACACGTCTGCACGGCCGCGCGCGAAAAACCCTCGATCGTAAGACCATCGTGGTGGTGCGAGATCAGCGGGATGTTTTCGACCATGGTGTGGGATTCTTTCGAAGGTGACTCGTTCGTCCGTCACGAGCATTCGGCCGCGTCGAGGGCCGAAAAGACGATGCGGTTAGTTGTTTGCCGAGACGCGAAGCTTGTCGCCGGCTGCATCGATCTTCAAGGATGCTTGGTCAGTGATCAACCGTACAAGCTGCCAAAGTGTTTGGTCGACCGCTGAGAGCGAGACCCGTTTCTCCAACTGGGGGTTCGCCGCGGGATCGAATTGACACTGCAGCCCCAACTGTGCCACCAGTGCTTGGATCAGCGGCCCTGCCGGCTTGTCCGTCACCTCCAACGAGAACACACGCTCGTTTTGCTTCAAGATCTCCAGGGCGTTTGCCCCGGCCGGAACCGGTTGGCCGGCAGGCGAGTCTCCTTGGGGAATCGCCAACATTCGTCGGCAAAACGCTTGGTGGGCGGCCGGAGTGGCTTGCAACCGAAGTCGGCCACCGCTGACATCAACGCGGAGGTTGGGATCGAGGTTTCGAATCGATTCCAAGTCGTCCTGCGCACCGGCAAACTGATACGTCCGAGCAAACGGCGATTGGTTTTCGTCGGTTTCCCGCACGTCCAAGAACTGTCCGGCGATCAATTGCACCGCCAGCTGCGGTGAAATGTCACGCAGCAACGTTTCCGGCCACAGGTCATGCGGAAACGCGCCAGCCGCCGGGACCGCGGCGCGGCGGTCGTCGATGTGTCCCCGAACGATCTCCAACGCTTCGTTCGGAGTCGTCAGATCGGGCCAGTGCAGGTCGACCGGGTTGCCGGCGGCGCCGCGCTTTGGGCGACGGTTCGGAGCGGCGTCGTCGGTGTGAGAGAAAATGTGGCGGGACAGTTCGGCGACCCAGGCGGGGCGTCCGATCACGACACAGTTGTCCACCGGATAGCAAACGCAACCGGCCGATGCAGCGATCTTGCAGAGCGAAGCGTAGCGGGTTGGTCCGAGGCTGCCGGGTGAAACTAGAGAGTCTGGGTTGACCCTGCGATCGATCCAGGTGTTGATGTGTCGACTGGGTTGATTTTGATGCCGGGAGACGATCTGGAGGGCGAGGCGCAATGACCGGCCATCAACGAGCCCGGTGTGTGGTTCTTGAAGCCGCTGCGCGAATTCATCTTTCTGGCTCAGTGGTTCCGCCGCGAAGTTTTGATTAGACAGTTCGCCGGGATGCAGAAAGGTGATCACCGCCAAGACGCCGGCACCAAGTAGGGTCCTGAAGTGTGCACCGGAAGTCCTGCCGCGTGGTTCCGGGGGCATCGTCATCGGTGATGGCAAAGGCTGGATTCGCAAGACACTTTTGTCGGGATTGGGCGGGACGGCGAGATTGAACGCGAAGGGGCTTGATCGGCGGGTTGTGGTTGACCCGTCGTTTCGGCCCGGTGAAGTGGCGAGTTGTGGAGGCCCAGGCGGGCAACTAGACTCGTGGACCACCGGGGCTGGAATTCTGGCAGGGATCGGTTGCCTGTAACACCTTTGTGCCTAGTATACACGCGACTTGCACCACGACTTCTCCCACCTTCGACGGATGGCAAAGTGACTTCACCTCTCGTGCGGACAACCCGACTGGCCACAGCCTATCGCCGACTTCTTTCCAGCGCGGACGCGCCACGGTATGCGGCCGAGGTTGACGAGCATTACTCGCCGACGACCTTGGCGACGCTGCTTCAGCGCGGGGATGTCGAACTGCGTCGCGCCGCCGCGATGGCACTCGGCCTGCTCGGCAACAGCCGCTCGGTCGATCCGCTCGGTCGCGCCCTGAGTGATGTCGATCGTGGTGTGCGTTTGGTCGCCGATGATTCTTTTCGCGGTTTGTTGTTGCGTGATGCGGCGCCGACCCATCATCAACAATTGCTCAAGGTCATGCACCTGACCGATGGCGGTGAGTTTGCCGCGGCACTCGCCCCGGCAATGATCTTGGTGGAACAGGCGCCGATGTACGCCGAGGCTCATTTTCAACTGGCCAGTTGTTGGCACGGCTTGGACGACTATCGCAAGGCATCTCAGTCTTACATTGCATGCTTGTGGCGTTGCCGGTTTCACTACACCGCTTGGCAGGGTTTGGCGCGATGCCAGATCATGTCCGGTGAATACTTGGCCGCATCAAAGTCACTGGAGCGATGCATCGAGATCGTGCCGGACTTGGAAAGCGCCCGTGTTCAACTGCGGGCGCTGCGACGTCGGATGCGGCGCAGCGATGTCTGAGTGAGCGACGCAGGATGATTGAGCGACGGATCTGAATCACGGTACCGAGCGAGCCCAGGGTGTGACACCATGACCAGCTACAACGACCTCTTCGTCGCAACCGTCGCGTTCGTCGGCAGCACGTTGGCGTTTGCGGTTGCGGTCGGCCCTTGGCAGCAACCGTACCATCTGCGATCGATCGCCAGCGTGGTGGACCGCTACGGCATGTCGGCGGCGCGGTTTGTTTGGATCGCCGTCGCGATCGTCTCGTTGATCGCCGGCATGGCGATCGCCAGCGGTGTGCGTCCCGGATATGCCAAGCCCGATCCGGGGCTGCGTGATCTGACGCGGTGACGTTAGCCGTCGTTCTCTCCGAGGCCGGCTTCGGAACAAGGCTTCCTTTTTCGTGCGCCGAGTTCGGACAACACGGCGACTTTCCGGAAACATCGCCAGATATGCCTATTGAGATGCGGAGGGCTTACGGACGCCGAGCCCGCTGTCGACAGGCTGGAAGCCTATCCCACTTACACGCCGGGGTTGGATTCTTCGATCGCTTGGTCCATGACTTCGATGGAGGCGTCCAGGTATCGGTCGAACGTCTTTTCGAAGTGCAGCATGGCGGCTTCGTCGGCGAAGAAGAACATGCGGTTGTGGATCGGATCGATCACGCCCCATTCACGTTTGCCGGGAACGATCTTCTTTTCTTCAAAGAAGCGAACGACATCGATTTCGTTCAGCATCGGCGTGAAGGGAATCGGATCGGAAAGGAACAGTTCCATCGCTTCCTTGTCGGCGAACAGATAGAGTTTGCCCAGGTGGATGACGCCGAGTTCCGGTTTGCCTTCGACCCACTGGCCACGATTGACGACCGAGACGGCGCAGAAGCCTTGGATCGCGAGATCGGGTTTGCTTTCGGCGGGGCTGGTCGTTTCGGCGGTGTCGCCGGTTGCAATGTCTGTGGTCGGGTCGGTGGGCAGCGTGATGCCGCCGGCTCGGGCGCTGGCCAGTGAGGCTTGGACCGATCCGGACTTGGTCACGCTGGCCGAACGCACGTTCCCCTTGGTGCCGCCGGGCAGCATGAACTGGTTTTTTCGCGAGTTGTCGGTCGCGGTGGCCGGGGCCGCGGATTCCATCGCCGCGCCGGGGGCCGGGATTTGCACCGGCAATTCGCCCGGTGCCATGTCGACTTTGGGGCCAGCCGCGGTCGACTTGGGCAGGGTGTGGTTTGCCAGCGAATGATTCACCGCAACGCCTGTCGCCGCGGTGGTTGCAGCGGGTTGCGTGGCAGCGGGTTGCGTGGCGGCGGGTTGCGTGGCAGCGGGGGCGGTCGGTTGTGTGCTGGCCAGGGTACGCGTCTTGGCGTAGCTGACTTGGGCATCGGTCAACATCGCGATGTAGCGATCGGGTTGCTGGGGGCTGACCGAGTGGGACAGGGCTTTGCCGTCGGTGGTCACGATCACGTCGGTCGGGTACTTGGTGACCTTGAACATCTCGGCGAGCTTGGGATTTTTCGTCCCGTGGACTTTCACCGGCACAAAATGCTGGTTGATCGAGTGGGAGACCGAGGCGCTGCGAAAGGCACCGGCTTCCAAGCGATCGCAATAAACGCAATTGTCGGTGTAGAAGTGCAGCAGCATCAGCTTGCCCTGCTGCTTGGCCTTGGTGTGGGCGTCGCGAAGCTTGCCCTCCCAAGCGATTTGAGCAGACGATGAGTGCGCGCCGAGAGCGGTGAGCGTGAAAACAACGAGATAGATCGCGGCGTTTCGCATCCTGCGTTCCTGTGTCGATCCTTGAGGAAAAACTGAAGTGTTGCGCGTCCGAATCGGCGATCCGGAGCATGCGCCTGGTGACTGAATCGGCCGGCGGAAGGCTGTCACTTAATCCGAAAGTACAAAATGGGGCGACTTTAACGCCAGCTCATCCGGCGGAGGTTTCGAAGTCATCTTTCGTGCTCCGGAGATCGTCGTCTCCGAGACCGCCAGGAAACCGTGCGGAGAGCGCGAATTCGCACGGACTGGCGGCCCGCCCGCCAGAGGGGTCGGTTTTAGGCTTCGCTTGACACCTGCTGTTGCTCGGCTATATTTCGGATAGCTTTAGTCGGCGGTGTTACTGGTTTGAAGGCCCACCGCTCCACGATTCACTGCGTCGCTCCACGACGATTCTGCGATTCGGCTGTTGAGAGCCGAAAAGGTTGATGAGCCTCTCATCCCGTTGGTTGGCCACCGGTCGGTTCAAGGATGGGAGCAGAGTCGGGGTTCCCCCAGCATCGGCCTGTCCAGGTGTCGGGCGACGGAAACGGAAAGGAATTGGTAGTGTCCACGGGGCCGAATGCTCCCGGGATACCGAACACCCCTAAGATCGACACACGCCAGAGGAAACGGCATTTTGCTTGGCGGCCCGCGTCGCCCGCTACTTCGGTCCAGCCTGTGACTCCGATTGCCCACGGTTCGTGTTGCCTCGGCCCGTGCCTCCATCGGCGCAGTCTGCCTGTGATCCGGTGGCGATCGTTCAGGTGAGAAGATCAATCGCGACTTCTCGCTCTCCGGATTGATCCGGCAGTGGCGAGTGGTTGTTGAACCGTCAGTGCGGCGAATGTGCCGACCGGCGAAAACAAAGTCGCCAACACGAGAACACGTTGGCGAACGAAAACTACTTGGTTTGACCCTGCGCGGGATGATTTCCGCAGCTTCGCGTTCGGGTCCTTTATCGTTCCATCCTGCGGATTCTTTACATGAATGCCGGCCGGCCTTCCGTCCCCTCTTCGGGTCCGGAAGACGCTTGTTAGCGCGTCGGCGCTCTCTGGATTACACATGGCGAAAAAGAAACGGTCTCCTCGTCGCGGCCCGAGCTCCAACGGACAATCCGGAGGCGGAGGTGGTGGTAAATCACGCTCGCGCCGACGGCGACGCGGCGGTGGCGGTGGCGGAAATGGTGCAAACTCGAGAGATCAGAACCTGGATCGCGAACCCGCGGATATCCCCAGCGACGCCCCACTGGAAGAGTGCGAAGGGATCCTGGAACTGCACCCCAACGGCTACGGGTTCCTCCGCAGCCGCGACAACAACTATTCCCGCGAACGCAGCGATCCCTTCGTTCCGGGAACCATGATCGAGCGTTTCGGTTTGCGGCAAGGCGTCTACATCAAAGCGATGATGCAGCAGGCCAAGCGCCAGCAGGGGCCGCGGATTCGCGAAATCCTGGATGTCGACGGGATTCCCCCCGAAGAATATCCGGACGTCAAAAGCTTTGACACGCTGACCCCGATCAACCCCGAGGAGTGGCTGGTGCTCGAGCGTGGCCAACGGCCGGTCACCAACCGGGTGATCGATTTGCTGGCGCCGCTTGGAAAAGGTCAGCGTGCGTTGATCGTCGCGCCGCCGCGGAGCGGGAAAACGGTCATGCTGCAAGACATCGCCAGCGGGATTGCGGAAAATCACCCGGACCTGAAACTGATCGTGTTGCTGATCGACGAGCGCCCCGAAGAAGTGACCGACATGCGTCGCAATGTGGTCGGCGGAGAGGTCGTCGCGAGCAGCTTGGACATGGACGTCGAAAGTCATGTTCGGCTGAGCCAATTGGTGATCGATCGCGCCCGCCGCTTGGCCGAAATGGGCCAGGATGTGTTCTTGATGCTCGATTCGATCACGCGACTGGCCCGCGCGTTCAACAAATGGGTCGGACGCAGCGGCCGAGGCGGGGCGACGATGAGCGGCGGTTTGGACATCAAAGCGATGGACATCCCCAAAAAGCTGTTCGCAACCGCCCGGGCGTTCCAAGAAGGCGGCTCGCTGACGATCGTCGGCACCTGCTTGGTGGACACCAACAGCCGCATGGACGAAGCGATTTTCCAAGAGTTCAAGGGAACCGGGAACATGGAACTCGTGCTCGATCGCCGACTGGCCGACCGACGCGTCTGGCCCTCGATCGACATCAGCCAATCCGGGACGCGTCGCGAAGAGTTGCTTCACGATGAAGAAACCTACGAAGCAGTGACAATGTTGCGGCGAACGCTCTCGAGCATGCACCCCTGCGACGCGATGGAACAGCTGACCAAGCAACTCGGCCGATTCGAAAGCAACGACGAGTTCATCAAACTGATCAGCGGCGCCAAAACGTCGCTGTAGAAGTTCCGGGTTTCAAGTTCATATTCCAAGTTCGGATTAACCCAGCTTGGAGCATGGAACTTGAAACGCTAAACTGGAATCCAGTCGGAGGATAAGCGAATTGGTGAGCGGCCTCACTGGAACTGAGGTACCCCGTAAGGGGCTGCGGGTTCGAGTCCCGTGTCCTCCGCTGTGATCAACAACACCCTCATGAACCTGTGTTCCTGAGGGTGTTTTTTTGTCGCTCCGCCGCTCGATTGAACTTGCGGGCAGTCGGGGAACGAGAGCTTTTCCCTACAGGTGTCTTGGTTCAGGGGGCCGCCCAGCTTGGCGCTGAGGCAAATCGCGACAAATCCGATTGATCTGACCGATCGGTTACGAGTTGGTCGGCGGCCCGGAAGGACCATCGTACATCAGAAAATCGTACATCAGAAAATCGCACATCAGAAAATCGTACATCAGAAACTCGTACATCAGAAAAACGATCGCCCTAAGCTGGACGGTCTCTTAGAAGGGCATGAGGCCGAGAGAACGTGTCGCGTTGAAGCCGCGCCAACGCCAGCACGTGGCGCGAGCCAGTGGCCCGAGCCAGTGGCCCGAGCCTGATGCCATGTCAAACTCCCACCACATACCGCTCGCTCACCGGCCTGTTGATTTAGTCGAAACGAAACAGCTAACGATTAGCCGATGGGCACTAGCCCCGGTTTTGCGGCGGCGAGAACCGCGGCCAGCGCCGTGCGGCTGATTAGATCAACAGGCCGTCACGCTTCCCGCTAGCATCAATGCGACGCCGTCGTGCAAACCGGGCAACTGGAGGGGTGTTCAGATAGTCCGAGCCTGGCTCTGGGAGTAAAATCCAGGGGGGCTGAATCAAATCCTTTTCTCTCGGAGCCCATGGTAAGGTGCAGTCGCATGAAAAATTGCAGCGTATTGGTGGTCTTGGCGGCGTTGTTTTTCTCCTCTCCTTTATTCGCCCAGGAGTCTTCGCCGGCGGAGTTTCAGGAGTTTCTTGATGCCTGGGAAGGGAGATGGGTAGGCAAGGGCACCGGCTATGACGGCAAGGATTTTGTGGGGCACGCCGATTGTCGCGTCGCCGGAGACGGCAAAACGATGATCGTCAACGTTTACAACGGAGAGGCATCGGGCATTTGGTTCATTGTTTTCGATCGTCATGCGAAACGCATTCGATCACAATGGGGTCAATCCGATGGCGAAGCCACTCAGGCGATCCTTTACAAGGACGGGGACGACTGGATAAACGAGGGCGTGGGCAGCAGTGGCGACGGCAAAAAAAGCACCTTCAAGCACCGGATCTCGATCTCCGCGGAAGGCACCAAGCATCAATGGACGCGAAGTCAGGTCGTTGATGGTGAAGACAAAACGGCGCGCGACACATGGCAACGGGTTGCCGGTTCTTACCCGTGAAGTTGAACGGTTACCCCGCCGAGGGCGGTAAAAAAATAGATTCCGCGATCGGCATCTTTGCGTGAAGCGGTTTACAGCATCACGCCGCCCGCGGTGTCGATGAACGGCGGCCAAAAGCGCCGTTGCCGTTTCTTGATTGCCATGTCCCCCGCGTGCCATGTCTCCCGCGTGGCGGCGTGTTCCGAATCGGCGACTACGCTGTCTGGAATTGGGCGGCAATCCGGTCGCCCGTCTCTTGGTCGATGTTTCGCCAATACTCGAATGCCCGCTGCAGCACCTTGTCCGAGACGCCTTGTTTCAAGTGCTCGACGACGTTGGACACGAGTCGGTCGCGTGCGGCATCGTCCATGACCTGGCGGACGAGGGTTCCGGCTTGCCCGAAATCATCGTCGTCTTCTCGCAAGGTGTAGGCCGCGCGGACGAATTCGCCATCGGTCGCCCAGGTGGCATCTTCCGGGAACCGTTGCCCATCGGCACTTGGTCCGCTGTAAGAATTGGGAGCGTACACGGGGTCACAAACGCTGTCGATTCGCATCGCGCCATCTTTGCTGTAGCTATGGACGGGGCATTGCGGCCGGTTGACGGGGATCTGTTTGTAATTGACTCCCAGTCGATGCCGATGTGCGTCGGCGTAGGCGAACATTCGACCGAGTAGCATCTTGTCGGGGCTGACGCCGATTCCCGGGACCAGATTATTGGGTTCAAAGGCGGCTTGTTCGATCTCCGTATGATGGTCGGTCGGGTTGCGATTGAGCGTCAACTTGCCAACTTCATGCAACGGATAATCGCTGTGCGGCCAAACCTTGGTCAAGTCAAAGGGGTTGAAGCGGTAGGTTTTCGCTTCTTCGAACGGCATGACCTGCATCTTGAGCGTCCAGCTCGGAAAGTCTCCGCTTTTGATCGTTTCGAACAAGTCGCGTCGATGGTAGTCCGCATCTTGTCCGGCCAATTGGTCTGCTTCATCTTGGGTCAGGTAATCATTGCCCTGGTCAGTTTTGAAGTGGTATTTGACCCAGAACCGTTCGCCGTCCTTGTTGACCCACATGTAGGTATGGCTGGAGTAGCCGTTCATGTGTCGCCAGTTTTTGGGGATGCCACGATCGCCCATCAACCATGTCACCTGATGAGCGGACTCGGGGGACAGTGTCCAGAAGTCCCACTGCATGTCATGATCGCGCAGGCCATTGTCGGCGCGTCGTTTTTGCGAGCGAATGAAGTGCTGGAACTTCAGCGGGTCGCGAATGAAGAAGACCGGCGTGTTGTTGCCGACCATGTCATAGTTTCCTTCCGAGGTATAGAACTTTAGCGCGAAGCCTCGCGGGTCGCGCCAGGTGTCTGGGCTGCCACGCTCGCCGGCGACCGTGGAAAAACGAATCAACGTTTCCGTCGTGGTGCCCGGCTGAAAGACCGCCGCTTTGGTGTAAGGGCTGACGTCGTGAGTCACTTCGAACTGTCCAAAGGCGCCGAATCCTTTGGCGTGCGGTTGGCGTTCGGCGATGCGTTCTCGATTGAAGTTCGCCATTTGCTCGATCAGGTAGTGATCGTGCAGCAGGATCGGTCCGTCGGGGCCGACGGTCAACGAGTGTTCATCGCTGGGAACGGGAATGCCCGCATCGGTCGTCGTGGGCTTGCGTTCGTGGTCTGTCATGGGAGCAGGGTCCGTTGTGGGTGGCGAGAGAAAGGATCGCGGTGCCAGCACAAAAACCGACGGCAGGAGCAACGCTTGCGGTGCGTTCTGTGTCCGTGACGATGAATTCGTGCGGAGTCGTTTGGGCGTGTGGTTGAACTGTTCAGCCGACAGAGGGCCGTTCGATCCATTGGTCCGGTCGGCCGCCGTCGCAAACGGTGTGCCGTCTTTCAGGTGTCCACGTTGCTTGATCGCCACGGAAACCGATCCGCGACGAGGACCGGGATCAGGTTGCGGGAGTGACGGGCGATGGGAGTGCGACCGTCGGCTGTCGAGTTGTCGGCATGAATCACCGGGTGCAGATCAACCGAGCCGTTTCAGTGGAGGCGAGACGGGGCCAGGGTGGTTGAAAGCCGACCAGGCTGCACGATCAGGGAACAGCCCGGCATTCCGCCGCCGGCAGTCCATTCAGGCGACAGAAGACCTGGTATTCTGTCTCGCCTTGGCATTCGGGTTGCGATTGTCGAGCGGAAAAGGGGGCAGAAAGGTAGCGACTCCGGCTTTACATCCAGCGTCTTGGTTCAGAATGAATCAATGCGGAGAGGGCTGGTTTGGTTTGCAGCGAAGTTGTTTCCGGAAAAGGCTTCGGCGATGCTTCCTTCGGCCGCGACGGCTTCGGCAGCGGACCGATTTCTGGCCACTGCGTTGGCATAGCTGCCGTTTTCCGCAAAGCTGATCGCCGTGCTGCCCGAACGGGCCGATGCCAACGAGAGGCTGCCGTCATAGGCTTCGGCGACCGACAGACTGCCGCAGAACGCGTCGGCGACCGCTTGTGATCCATTTTCCGCGACGGCAACCGCCTGGCTGCCCGACCGGGCGAACGCCGAAGCGGAACTCTGGTTGCTGGCCATGGCGATCGCCGAGCTGTTGTATTGTGCGCTCGCTTCGGCGACACTTCCATCGAGTGCGACGGCGGCAGACTGGCTGCCCCACGAGGCATGGGAACGTGCTCGGGATCCGTTGTCGGCGTAAGCGGTGGATTCGCTGCCGTGCGACGCTCGCGAGTACGCCGTGCTGCCGCGTTGGGCCCTCGCCGAGGAACGACTGCCATTGACGGCATACGACTTGGCGACGCTGCCGTCGGAGGCATAAGCCTGTGACACACTACCATTTCTGGCGACCGCTCGGGCGCGACTGTTGTTGTAGGCCTCGGCGCGGGCGACGCTGCCGCCAGACGCTTTGGCGACTGCCGTGGACCCTCGACCGGCGAATGCGGTCGCGCTGCTTCCGCCACTGGCCCGGGACATGGCGAAGCCACCGTTTCCGTAGGCACGGGCGTTGCTGTTTCGATCGGCAATGGCAACCCCGATGCCTCCGCCCGTTCCCGTGGCACGGGCGCGTCCATTGTTGGTTCGACCGGTCCCGCCGTTGACTCCCACGGCGACGTTTCGTCCGCTGCGAGATTGCAGGCCGACGCCGATGCCGCCACGTCGGTTGATCGAGATGTTGCCGCGGCCGCGTGATCCAGAAAAATTGACGCCGCCGAATTGCGCCTGGACCGACTGGACGTGACTGACGAGGGTGAGTGCGAAGGCGAGGCAAAGTGTTGGAATTGCAAAGCGTGACATGTTTCCGTTTCTCGTGAGCGAGGTGATGTTGGACGATGGGGGATGGGGGATGGGGGATCGCAGCAGATTAGCGACCGGTGTTGACGAGCCGAGTCGAGTCGTTTGAGCCTTGACGTGCATCGATCACTTGAATCAGTGCCGCGGCGATGTTGTCGTCAGGTTTGATCGCCAGGACTCGTTGCAGTGTTTGGCGTCCTTCTTCGAGTTGGCCGGCAACAAGGTGGTGATAGGCCGAAAGAAAGAGTGTTTGCAGATCCGTGATCGAGTCTTCCCGCATCGATCGGAGTTCTCGGTGGTAAAGGACCGGGAACGCGTAAAGACTCTGCACGACCGATGCATCCCAGACGGGGCCGTGTTGGACCGCTTCATAGGCGTCCAGTGCCGCTCGGCGAAAGTCGCCCTTTCGAAAGTAGATCATTGATCGGAATTGCAGCAGATTGGAGTTGTTCGGCATCTGCTGGATCAACATGCTCGCGTGGGCGAGTGCGTTGTTGTTGTGTCCGACGCGAAACGCGGCCTTGGCGGCTTTCAGGCGATCGGCGGTTGTCAACACCGGCGGGCTGGCGGGGCGTCGCGTCACGGGGCTCTTAGGAGTGGTCTTGGCCCGATACGTCATCGTGGGATTTGTCGTTTGAAAGACGATCGGACGGTAGGTCGTGACCGGCCCCCGGTTGTTGCAGCGCTCACCGGCGAAGCAGTTCATTGAGTTCAGCGTGCAAATGGCAGCGATCAGAGCAAGGCAAACGCGTTTCATGGGTCTTGTTTCCGGCAATGCTTGAGGATGATTCAGAGAAGGGCTGTGGAGCGAATCTCGCCAGGAGATGTCTTGGTTCACACATCCCTGCGAGTTTCTCCGCCGTCCCCCTAAAACTTTTTCGCGATTCTTGAGCGATCCCCGCGAAACGCCCCGAAACACGGAGATCCCGCTGTCTTTCGACGTGTGCGGCGAAGGATTCATTCCCCACGCACTGCTGACGCCGCGACAGAACGCGGCCTTGGAGTCCGCAGCGCGGTGGCGAACGAATTTCAATCGTGACGATGACGACGGGAACTCGACATCGACAACTTCAGGGCCTTCGTGTTTCAATAGAATGAACGAGACAATCTGATTCGAAGTCACTGATGCGGAATGGTTCATGGTTCGACGCTTCCCCTTGCCACATTTGTTCTTGTTTGCGTTGGTTTTGACTGCGGGAGTCGCAGCGAAACCTGCCGGCGCCCAGCGGTTGCGTGTCGGCGTGATCGGTCCGGTCGATGGCAGCGGGGTTCCTGTCGAGCGGTTCGAATCGCTGCGGCAATGTCTCGGTGCGGTGGATGTTTCCGGTGCGCTGGATGTTTCCGGTGCGCTGGATGTTTCCGGTGCGCTGGATGTTTCCGGTGCGCTGGGCAATGCAGTTTTTCTGTCGGCTTGCCAACCGCAGCAAATTTCGATTTCCGATCGGACGGTCCAGGGTGTCTGTGGCCGCAGCGTGCGGCTTCCCGACGCGTGGACGCTGGGAGCGGAAAGTGATCTCTATCGCGGGGTCGCTTGCGGACCGGACCGGCCTGAATTTGAACAGCGCGCCGAGCGGATCGGGCCAGCGCCGCCGCCATGGGATTCACTGCGGCCGATCGTTGAATCGAACTATCCGAGCGACGTGATCGCGATGATCGATTCGCGGGGGGCGCTGCACGTGGCCTGTGATTGGGACGCCGACTTGCAAATGGGCGGCGGCGAAGTGTTCGTCATCACGACAGAAGAATTAAATCAGGCGAAGCTGTTTCGTCGTGGCGATTCGATTCTGATGATGCAGCTCACTCAATCGGCCGGCGACTCGGTGAATGGTGAATCAGGCGATCACCTTCGGTTGCGTCTTTGGACGATCACGGGCACGGCACGAGACCGCCGGGGACAATGGGACGAATCGCCGCTGGCTGCCTTGCTGACTGCCGCGAGCCGTTCGGTCGAGTTTGAACTGGTGTGGTTGGACGTCGGCGGCCTGATGCCCGCGGACTTGGCAGCGTCGATGAACGCGGCAAAAGAACTCGGCTGCGACGTGGTCTTGGTCGATCTGATCACGGCGGACCGACACTCGACGGACACGGCTCGGTTGCTTGCCGAACTGTCGCATCGATGTAGCGTTCCGGTGATGGTGAACCAGCGGACGACCGTTTCGCCGGACCATTGGATTCGCCCCTCGCGGACCGCCGATTCTGATTCCGCCGATTCTCGGTCAGACGACGCGTCGGGAATCTCGTTTGGCGATCGGGTCAAAACGATGCTGCAGCATCCGCAGTCCGTGCCGGACGTCAGGCGAGAAGACCTGGCGGCTGATCGGCTTGCGGGGCCGAACGCCATGGTGCCAGCGGCGACGGCGCGGCCTGTTTCGCTAGCGCCAGTGCCACCGGCAGAGGTCCCGGAGGCGGTGCGGCGCAACGCGAGTCAGTTGTTGAAACGCGGCCCCTTCGTCCGATCATGGTGGTATCGCGGTGTGGCCGGGGACGGATCCGGTGACGCTGGGCGATTGTTTCAGGCATCCGACGATGCGGTGCCGCGCTGGGATGATCGTCGTCTACAGTCGTGGACGTTTTTGGAATCCGGATGGTTGGATCGACACAGCAGGCGGATGGGAGAACTGGGGCTGGCAACTCGTCAGCCCCCTTGGATTCTGTTGCAAGCCGTCGTCGATCCGTCCGTGGAAGTTGCTGCGCCGCGGTTAGTTCAATCGGTTGGTGACGGGAGTGATCGCCGAAGTTCGCAGCCGAGCCGACACGATTGGTTGTGGTATTACGACCATGATGCGACCGAAGAAGCGTTACGGAAGAGTGTCGTTTCGGGGGCCACGCCGGCGGAAGTTTTGCAGCGACACGGAGAGCCCGAGGACGGATCGGCCGACATCAATGCGTGGCGATCCTATTTATTGGCACTCGACCACCCGTCGCTTCGCAAGCGGCATCTCGATCGCGTGATTGCGGCGACGGATCAGGTGTTGCGGCGGTGCGAGAAAGGGCTTGGGGGACTGCCGGCACCGATTGATCCCGACCAAATGGTTGCGCAGAACTCGATGGGAAAGGACGCGGCGATCAACGTGTCGGCGACGCCCGAGGAGAGTCAGATGTATGCCTGGGCGGTGGATGCCGCGTATCGCAAGGTCCGCGCGATCGGCTACCGTGAACTTCCCGATGTCGTGGTCGACGCCCCGATCGAAGACCCCGTCGCGCAGAATCGCGAGTTCCGATCCGCCTTTGCCCAGCTGTGCGGAATGGTCGACATCACCGACCACCGTTTTGTGCTGACGTTGGTGCGGTATTTACGGCGGCAGGGCGAGCCGTTTCAAGCGTATGAGATGCTTCGGCGTCATGCGACCGAGGGGCCGGCGATGCCCTGGTACTTCAAAAAGGAACGCGACCTTTGGACCGACGGCGGCTGGGAACCGCTCCGACGTCTCGGGCATGCACGCTGGTTTTTGCGTGAGGCCGGCCAACCAGTGATGCACTAGCGATGCGACAGACCGGAGAAAAACACATTTGTTTTTCCAAAGCCGCGGTCGGTCAGCCCGGCCCTGTTGTCTTTTTTTCCGGGGAAGGAGTCTTTCGATTGTCTTATCGGTGTCCTTTCTCTCTTGTTGGAAGAAGACCGATCTCCATTTCTTGCCTTCCCGACGCCAGAGGCCATCGCGATGCGACCATCCGTTTTCCTCGCAGCTTTCCCAAAGTTTGCGACCGTCCCGCTCACGACGTTGCTCTTTCTCTGGGTCTGGATTGGTGGAGGCGGACTGCAGCACAGCGCGGCGGGCGTCGTTGTCTTCGGGGACAGCTTGTCGGACACCGGAAATTTATTCGCCGCGAGTGGTGGTGCGGCGTTCGCTCCTGTACCAGGCAGCCGGTTTCCGTCGCCGCCGTTTGCCAGCGGGGCGGCAAGCAACGGGGCGCTGTGGGTCGACGTGTTGGCGAGCGGTCTTGGCGAAACTTCACCCGGACCAGCCCTCCTTGGCGGAACGAATTATGCGTTCATCGGGGCGATGACCGGGACGCAGGTGCCCTCGCCGTTCGGTGTTCCCAGCATGTCTGAGCAAGTGGGGCTGCACCTCTTGTCCAACGGCGGTGTGGCCGCACCGAATGACCTTTATGCGCTGTGGGGTGGTGCGAACGATTTTTTCTTCGGTCAATTCGATCCTGGACTTGCCGTATCGAACCTATCCGATCAGATCCAGTTGCTTGCCGGAGCGGGGGCACGTGAGTTTCTGGTCGCAAACCTGATTCCCCTCAGCCTGACGCCGTCACTTGCGGGCACTCCGGCGGCATCCTCCGCGGCGGCGTTCTCCTTTGCGTTTAATGCAGGACTGGCCGCCGAAATCGACCGTCTTCGTTCCAGTCTTGGCGTGACCATTCATGAACTCGACGTGGCGGGGATCTTTGACGAGGTCCGTTCAGATCCTGCGGCCTTCGGATTCAGCAACGTTGTCGACCCCGCCCTGCGTGTCGAACTCTCTTCGAGCGTCCCGATCTTCCCATACGAGGTGGTCGCAACGCCGGACGAATACCTGTGGTGGGACGGTGTTCATCCGACAGCGGCGACACACGAACTCATTGGACAACGGGCCGCGATGCTCGTCCGTCCCGTGCCGGAACCATCAAGCCTGGCGATCTGGATTCCGGTGATGTTCGTTTGCCTGCTTGTTACGGGACGTCGTCGCAAAGCAATTCTGTTATCTTGAGTGTCGGCGTTGCCGCGTCGAAATACTTTCTACCCTTTGAGCACCGTTTGACAGCCAAAGCACACCTGCGTCTGACGAGAATCGTCCGCACGATTGCGGCGGCGGCCGGTGTCGGGTTGTTGATGCCCGTGCTTTTCAGCGGCACCTTGGGTGACTTGGGATGGAGCGAAGTGACTTGGATCGTCGCAGCGATTCTGACCGCCAAGGTACCATTGGCAATCGTTCACGTTGCGTTTCCCCCCCAGTGTCGACATTGCGACGGAATCCTGGCGATCAAGAAAGCAAGTTTTGTCGTTCCCAAGTTACGAGACGGTCAAATGGTGGAGCACGAATTCCGCTACTGGTGTTCCGCGTGCAAGTCGTCGGAGTGTTTTCCAGGGACTTGGATTGACAAATTGTTCAGCTTCCCATCATCTTCGAATTCCGACACGCCGCCGGACCCGTCGGTAGGCGAGTGAGTGTCGGCACACCAACGCGTCCTGGGATCGAATCATGACACACAGGCCACCGGACGAATCGAACCGACCGAGCAATCCGTTTCGCCCGCCCGGTGGTTCGGAGGCCGGCGCGACGGAGACTCGTCCGCAGCGCACGTCCATCGTGTACCTGTTGGCTTGTCTGCTGTGGTGCGGCATGGCGATCAAGATGATGGTGCTGCGGCCGATCCTGTTGTCGTTGTTTGAGGAATTCGAGTTGGAAATGCCTCGGCTGACCCGTGTGTTGCTTCATCCGGTCGTCAGCGTCCTGTTTGTGATGGTCGCGGCGGGGATGGTGCTGGGGTGGTTGACCGTGGCGTCCGTGGAGTCGCGGCGCCAAATCGGATGGCGGGCGTTGGTTCTGGCGCTCGTCGTGATTCTGATCATGGCGATCGGGTTCGGGCTGCCGATGTTCAAGCTGATGCGGGCGCTCGCTTGATCGTGCCAGTTCAGCGGGATCGCGGGTTTGTCGGTTGAACCTCACGCCGGTGCGGGTGTTGGGCAGGTTGCCGATCAGTTTGTCGAACGCGTCGGCGATCGCGTTGGCTTAGATTCGCCCGATTGCTGTCCCTGTGCGGGGCATGCCCATTTATCTCAAAAGTCCGCCCAGGGATGACGAAAATCCGTCGGGGGTCCGAGCCACCAACCAGTCAGTCGTCGCCGAGCGTTTTGTTTGTCTTCAATACGCGGCGGCTGGAGGGGCACAGATTTTCGGCACGAGCGAGCAACCTAACTCTATGTCAATCCATTCCGACACCGGTTGCCGCTCGGTGACCTCTGCTGTCCAGCCGCCGACGATGCACAACGCGATCGGGGCATCGTTCCATCGCGGGATCCCCGAATTCAGCGACCTGATGCTGGCGTGTCGCCACCATGCCGTGTTGACCTTCGTCGTGGCAAGCGTTTTTGCGGCGGCCTTGGCGCTGGCCGCCTGGACGATGATTCGGCCGAATTACCATGCCGAAGCGTTGGTGCGAGTCCGCGAAAAATCGAACGTGGTCTTTGCGCCACAGACATCCCGGTCCGAGGACATCGCGTTCTTCCGTTCCCAGGCTGCTCTGGTACGATCCCACCAGGTCCTGTCCGCTGCGTTTGATGATGAAGACGTCCGTCAGCTGCCCGATGCGATTCCCGAGGGGGATCGCGTCGAATGGTTGGACGGTTTGTTGCGGGTCGAGACCCAGTCGGGATCGGAGGTGATCAGCATCACCGTTCATCACGAATCCCCGCAGGCGGCCCAGGCGTATTGCAATGCGATCACGCGGGCGTACCTGGACGAGATCACGCACCGGATCGCCTCGGACCGCCAGCTCCGTGAAACTCAGTTGGAACATGCCGTCGCGGCCGCGGATTCGCAACTGGACGCCCTGTGGGACGAACTGAACAGCGTCGCACGGTCGGTGGGTTCGGACAGTTCGGAATCGCTGACGATTCGCGACGAAATGCAGTTTCGATCCTATCGCGACTACGCCCAGCAACTGCAGGCGGCACAGCTGAGGGGCAACCAATTGCAAAGTCAGCTGGACGAGTTTCAAGCCAGCCACAGCGAATCGTCTGCGGTCAGCGAGGAAGTCGTCGAGAAACTGTTGCGGCAGAACGCCGAGATCATCGCGGCGCGAAAGCAGTTGTTGGGGCTGGAGCTACAGTGCCAGCAGATGGAAAAGATTGCCGCCAGTGCCGAATCGCCCCAGATGCGGCGTTTGACCGACCAGCGAGACCTGTTTGCCGGTGAACTCGAAGAGCTGGTCAAACGCACGCGTGCCGAGATCAGCGAGACGTTGCAAATTCAGGCCCAATCGGAGCGTCAGCAATTGCTGGCCAAGCTGAAACAGCAGATCGAGCTGAACCGTAGCGAGAAAGAGTTTTTGCGTGAGCGTTTGACCGAACTCAATTCGGTCGTGTCGCGCACGACGCCCAAGACCGCCGTGCCGTTGGACATGTCGCGTCACGCCGTCGATCGCCAAAGCCGGCTGGCCGACGGATTGTGGAAGACGCTGCAGGAGTTCCGGATCGAATCCCAATCGCAACCCCGCGTCGCGTTGCAATCGCTGGCGACGCTGCCCGAACAGGCCAATCATTCGCGTCAATTGAGAGCGGCGGCGGTCAGCGGGATGGGCGGATGGATGCTGGTCATGTTCATGATCGGCTACCTGGAATGGCGTGACTGCCGCGTGCGGTCCCCACGGGATCTGATTTCACGATCCGCGTTCCCGGTCTTCGGCACCAATTCCTACGCCGCATCGCAGCCGAAAGCGTGGTTCGGGTTGCGTCAAAAACAAGTCAGCGGTGGCGTGCGTGAGGCGGCCGCCAGGATCATCTTGCGAAACCAAGAAGGCACGAGCCCGGTGACGTTGATGGTCACCAGTTGCATCGCCGGTGAACCACGGCACGTGGTTTCGCAGGAGATGGTGGTGTTGTTGGGCAATTTCGGGCGGCGCGTCCTGTTGGTCGACTGCGACACCGACCGGTCCGAGCTGAGCCACGCTCTGGGGGCGGCCCAGTCGCCCGGCATCCGTCAATTGGCCGTCGCGGCGCAACCGCCATCGGCCCAGGCGATCGCGGAATTGTTGATCGCGACCAACCAGGACGCGGTGGATTTCATCCCGGTCGGAACCATCGTCGATGATCAAGCCTGGATCGATCCGCGAACACTCCGCGCGGTGATCGCCGCCATGCGTCAACATTACGACGCCATCATTATCAACGGCCCGTCGATCATGGGGTCCGCCGAAGGTGCATTGCTGGCCGAAGAGGTCGATTCGAGCGTGATCGCTGTTTTCGTCGACCAAAGTCGCTGGAACCAACTGGTGCTGTGCGAGCAATCGGCTTGCGAATCCGGAATCCCGCTGTCCGGTTCGATTCTGCACCCGGGCAGCGGCAAGCCGGGGCTGCGTCTGAGCCCCGACCAAAAGCGAGCGTTGCCGAAAAAGTCGCTCATCGCCGAGGACACCGACCGTGAAACCGCACTGCAACAGGAAATCGGCGAGCTGCAAGAAGAGATCCGTCGCGTTCAAGCCGACGGAGACGAATCGAATCAACAGGATCCCTCCCAGGACGTGACGACCCACCCAGGCAAAGCGACCCATTCATGAAGCAAGCACCCTTGACCACTCCCGCAGCATCCGTGGTGGCATTCGCGACCGATTCGGAGAGGATCCTTCATCCGCCGCATCCTGCCGTCCCAAACGCACCCAATGCAACGTCCCTCGACGCTGCGCTGGAATCGCCTGCAGTTCCGACGCACTACTTTCGTGTCAAAACGATTCTCGAATTCGTGACGACGACGTTGTTAATGTCGCTCGCGATTCCCATCATGGCGCTCGTTGCGTTCGCCATCTTGGTGTGTGACGGACGCCCGATATTTTATCGTCAGGTGCGGGTGGGAAAGAACGGAAAAAACTTTCGCATCTGGAAGTTTCGCACCATGAGAACCGGTGCGGAAAAGCAGACAGGCCCCGTCTGGAGCAGCCCCCACGATTCGCGAGTGACGCGGTTGGGGCGTTGGTTAAGGTGTTGCCATCTGGATGAATTGCCGCAGTTTATCAACGTGCTGGCGGGCGACATGAGTCTGGTCGGGCCGCGTCCGGAACGCCCCGAATTTGTCAGCACCCTGGCCGAGGAAGTGCCGGGCTACCTGCAGCGGACTCGGGTGCGTCCGGGGATCACCGGGCTTGCACAGTTGAAACTGGGGTACGACGAATCGATCGTCGGCATTCCCGACAAAGTTGCCTGCGACCTGCACTACATTCGCACGGCGAGTCTGGTCCAGGATCTGAAGTTGCTGTTGTCAACGCTGCCGTACATCGCCGGACAGTTGTGTTTCAAGTTGAAGGCGAAAGGCACGCCCGAGTCGGGGCGTCACGTCACGGCGGTGAATGTCGTTGTCTCGGTCGACACCGAGCCGGCGGACGGGTCCGTGGGCGAGCTGACGCAGCATGTGGCGTGATCATTTCCAGAACCGTCGCGGAAGCCGCCAAGGCTTTCGGCAAGCATCCAAGCGGCAACGAAACTCTCCGCGAGTTCCGCTACGGTTGGTTGGTGATGCTCAGATCGTCAAAATCGGGGTCGGTGCGTCCCTGCCGGGCCTGTTCGACCAGCGCCGCCATTTCGCGTGCGGTCACGTAGTAGTAACGGAATCCGTACCGCCGGGACGTTTCACGCAAGCCGTGGTGGAACGCTGCTGCCGACGGCCCGAGCCACTGGTCGGTGTTGGCTTCCCAAGCACCATGCGTGTGCAATTTGATGAATTGCCATGCGGGGTGGCCGGCGACGCCGACGCGGGCTTTCAACCAATCGTCGATTCGGTGCGACGACAGCGGTTGCGACCCGGCGACGTTGCCGTTTTCCAGTCGCGGTTTTTGCCACGGGCGGCGGTGATTGACCAACAACGGGCCTTGGATCATCAGCAACCCCTCGGCCGGACGTTCGGAATCGACGGTGACCGGTGTGCCCAGATCGTGCGACTTGGATCGCTGCGGATCGTCGATGGCGTCGTAGATGCTGTTGATCGTGCGAGTTTGTGCGGCGTGGGGAGCGGCCGGCATCGTAAAATCGGCGTAGCATCCCGTTTCGCGTAACACGGTCAGCTCGTTGTTGACGCCACAGTGGCACCCGTCGGGGTGTGAATTGTCGAGGGCCCAATTGCCGTGAATGAAGCCATAGCGGATTTGGCCGGAGGCGTCTTGGTGCAGCAATCCGTGCCGCGTGTGCAGTGTTCTGGTGGATCGCAGCAACAATTCACGTAACGAGTCGGCGTTGTCATCGTCGTGATGCAAGTGCACTTCGACGTCGCCATAGCCTGCACGTTTCAGTTTCGCGAGCTTGTCCAAATGCTCGGCGGTGTAACATTCGATGGGATAGAAGAACGTGTGTTGCGGCGGGCGGCCGCGCGAGTCGCAGCAACCATCGACCGACGCGGGATAGTCCGTCAACCAGCGATCGACACGCAGCCGTTGTCTCTCCAGCGACGCCCCGTCACGCTCGGGTTCAAAGTGATCGGCAACGGCGATAAAAACGTGCCTCGGACGCGGTGTCGGGCGCTGTCCGGCTCGATAGGCGCGGGCAAACGTCGTCGGCCCCATGCCCCGGATCAGCATCACAAGGGAACCTTGACGGTCGAGGGAGAGAGAGCGATCAAGTGAACGTTACGCAGCACGTTTTTCAGTGGTAGGAACCATTTCGGATGTCGCTGGGATGTGGCTCCAACTCGGACGCCGGGTCGGATTCCAGATCACTGTATCATGACCGCCAAACCAACGGCAGATCCCCACACCGATCGCGGCATTCATGACGACGAACGACGTCGCGGCACGCGCCAATCGCGCCGGAATGCTGCGTCCCGAAGCGACCACGCCGTAGCCGGCCGCGGCATAGGCCAGCACTTGCAGCACCACCAGCGTCTGATAGATCGGCGTGGTGGCCAGGCAGAGGTTACTGACGAAGGCCGCGATCAACAAGAACGGTCCGGTCCAGCGGATCAGCTTGTGGGAGACAAAGGCGGCCGCTTGGCCACAGTTTTTCCACCGCAGCAACCCACCCAGCACCCCCAGGCACTGCATCGCACCAAGACCGATGCGTTGGCGACGCGAAAATTCCGCCCGGATCCCACCGGTGCTGGACGAATACGCTCGTGCCGTCGTGTCAAACACCAACCGGCATGGATGCGTCATCCGCACCAACATCGGCAGCACCATGTCGTCGTTGATGGTCGGACGCGACGGGGCGACGAACATCGACCGCGAGACGGCATAGATCGCACCGCTGGCCCCCAACGTGATTCCCAAGCGTGCTTCGCAGGCACGAATCTTGTTTTCCAATTTCCAGTACAACGATTCGCTGGCCGAACCGTGCTCGTCGATCATCGTGACCTTTCCGGCGACCAGGCCGACGCGCCGGTCCGTGAAATGGCGTGCCAGACGCTGCACCGAATGCTCATCGAAGCGCGTGGTCGCATCGGTAAACAGGACCACGGGACTGGTGACCGATCCGACGGCGTCGATCAACGTGGCCGCCTTGCCGCGGCGGGTTTTGAACGAGACCACCTTGATCCGGCTGTCGTTGAATTCCGACACCACCCGGCCGGTTCGATCGGTGCTGCCGTCCGAGGCGACCAGAATGTTCAATCGCTCGGGCGGATAATCGCACGCGAGGATGTTTTCGATGCGTTCGGTCAGGTAGTCCGCGGCGTTGTGGGCCGCGATCAGCACCGTGATTTCGGGCAACTCCTGGCGCAGCACCGCTGCGACCGGGGTTGCATCACGTCCGAAAACACGGGCCAGCACGGCGATCAGAAGCGGGTATCCCAGGTAGGCATAGAACAGCCCCACGAGGGAGCCCGACAGGATGGTAACAAGAACAGCGTGCACTACACGGATCCGGAGCGAGGCCACGACGCGACGGCAATCGTCGAAACCCCTTTAGGGTCGACATTTGGGGGCCGTTTTCGCCGTCCTATCTGCGGGGATCACGTGAGGGATGAACGACATCGACTGACGGCATTCATGATCGCGGCCAGCTGGCCGGTCTGAACACGGCGCGAGAATTGGTCCAGGGAGGGCGCGTCAGCATCGGCGACCACCGGCCGCTGGTCGAGCAGTTTGACCAGGCACCGGGCGATGCCGTCGGCGTGGCTGGGAGAAAACCGCAACGTGTGTCCGTGCCGACCAACCAACGAGGCCGTTTCCCCGTCGCCACAAACGGCCAAGATCGGTCGCCTGAGCGCCAGGTATTCGAACAGTTTGGCCGGCACGACACGCTCGGCGCCCGGCTGGTCAGCCAACAGCAACAGCAACACGTCGGCCGACGCGGCCAATTCCAGCGACTGGCCGTGCGGCAGGTAATCGTGGCCTTGGACGTTGACGCACGTCGGATCCAGCTTTCGGACGATCGCGTCCTGATGCGGCGTGCGTCTGCCCGCGAGGACCAAGTCGATGCGGGCCGCCGAATCGGGATCCGTCGTGGCCAATTGCAGCAGCGCGTCGACGAGCGGCGAAATGTCCGTCAGTTTCCAGAGCGTGCCGGTGTAGACGATCCGCAATCGATCCGAGGCCGACGTCTCGGTCGACCGCTGCGCAACGTCGTCTTCGTCGTAGCCGTTGTAGATGCAGTGCACCGAAGCCCGCCCGCCGGCAGCGTCGATCTGGCGCGAAAGTTCGTTCGCACTCGCTTGCGTCGTTGCCACCACCGCATCGGCCGCCCGCAGTACCTTGTCCAAGAGTTTCCGCTGCCGACGGATCTCGATCGCCGATCGCTGGTGGTTTTCAAAGTGACGACTGGCCAACAACCATTCATCGCGAAAATCCAAGACCAACGGCAATCCGAAGCGACGCTTAAGCGTCCGGCCCAGCAAGAAGGACGAAAACGGTGGACCGGTCACGTAGACCGCTTCGTGGGGAATGTCGCGAAGCGTCCGTGTCGCCAGTCGCGATGCGGACGGGTTCCACAGGACTTGCGGGTCGGGTTGCAGCAACGCCATCGCCGCCTTGCGGGCAGACCGCCTGATCCATTGCTTCGGCGAGAACGAAGACTCGGTTTGTGTCGCGATCAGTTTTTGCTTCGTTCGATACGACGGTTCGAATGTGCGGGCCCGCAGCACGGTCGTTTCCGGATCCAGTTCCATCGACAAATCGCTGTCGCGGACCGGCACGGAGGGATCGGCCGCGGTCAGCACCGTCGGTCGCCAATCATACTGGGGCAGGTACTTAGCAAATTTCACGCTGCGTTGAACACCGCCGCCACCCACGGGAGGGTAGGCGTAGCTAATCAAGAGCAGGCGTCGTTGATCGCGAGTCATCATCCCGCCTTGCCGAATTTTGAATTCCAATTCGCCAGCGTTCGCCGAAAGACCGCTTCGAAACGCGCCGCCATTTCGGGCAACCCGTCGGGCACAAACGCCCGCGGGACTTCCGACGGAATGACAGCCTGTTGCTCCACCTGCCGCACGACTGCATCGATCAACTGGTCCCGGTCGTTGTCGGCAATCAGTCGGTCGACGCCCAGAGTCGCAATTTCGGACACCCCGCCGACGTCGGTCGCGACAAACGGCACGCCGCACGCAATGGACTCCAACAACACGTTCGGAACCCCTTCGCTGTGGCTAGTCAAAACCATCACATCGGCCGCGTTGTAGCGAACGGCCAGTTCTTGCTGGCTGAGATTCCCTTCGAATCGCACGCACGAATCCAAGTTCAGTTGTGAGCGAAGCTTGATCAGGTCTTTCCGCATCGAACCATCACCGGCGATCATGATTTGCAACCGATCGCCCCAATGCTGCCGCCAGTGCTGGGCGGCACGCAACAGCAGCGTCGGGTTTTTGACCGGTTCCAATCGGCCGGACCACAACAAAGCGATCGCGTCGTCGGGCAAACCGCACGCGACACGGGCCTGACAACGAGGACGCGGATGAAAACACTCTTGGTCGACGCCGCGATAGACGACATCGATCTTGTCGGCCGGCATGCCAAGATCGATCGCCCTGGCGGCCAAGTCCCCGCTGACGACGACCAATCGATCCGCGTCGGCCAAGACCTTTCGGATCACGCGGCGCCGGACAGAGTTGCGGGGCAGGAGTCGCAGGTCGCTTCCGCCGGAAAACACAACGCACGGGCAGTCGAAGTGCCATGCGGCGCGCTGGGCGGCGCTGCCATCGGGATGTAACCAATAGCCCATCACCAGATCCGGTGCGAAGGATTTTTCGATCTGTTTGAGTGCGGGCAAGATCGATTGCCAATAGAATTCGTCGTAGCGACTCCGCATCAATTTCGGCGGGTAGACGTAGGTGGGATGGTAATCGTGGGGTGATTCCGCTTGCGTGGAACCAGGACGGAGCGGCCGTAAACGTTCCAGCCACGGAACCGGTGCGATCACCCGCACCTCGTTGCCGGCCCGCAGGGCGTCCACCAGATGACGATTGAACATCCCTTGGCGAGGGCTGGTCGGGGTCGGGTAGGTCGTCGCGATGTACAGAATGTTCATGGGCGGGACCTGCTGGCTAGCTCCGCGATCACCGGGCGGTGATCGCCACCCAAATCGGGGCCGACCTGGGCGGAAAGGACGTCCCAGTTTTTATCGGCCAAGATGTGATCGATTCGGATCCCATGAAAACGGGTGTACTTGGTGTAACCCAATCCAGATCCGGCGATCGAGAACGCGTTTTGATAGGGGCTCCAATAATCACGGTAAAAGACGCTTTCGACCGGGACGTTGAAATCCCCCGCCAGGATCGTCGGAAAATTGACGTCGCCGACCGCTTCGGCCACGCGCATTGAGATGCCGCGGCGGGTCTGTCCCAGTCGGTCGATGGCGTCGGGGCCGTGTTGGAAATCAAAGTTTTGAATCTTTTCCAATGCCGGTCGAAAGGTGGGCAGATGGATCGACGCCAATTGAATTCGATCGCCTTGCGGCAGCGTCAGTTGGCAACCGATGGCCGCCACCGCATTGAAATTGGCTCGCGGCTGCCGGCCCAAAATTCGCGGCTGGCTTAACGGCAGCGGGCTGGCGATCAGGACGTGGTGCATTTGTCGGTGGTTCCAACCGAGTTGTCCCATCAATGGATCGGCAACCGCTTGAGTGCATTCCTGCAGCAGCATCACGTCGACTTGGTGTTCGCGGAGCAGTTCGATCAGCCGCCGATCATCCAGGGTGCCGCCGCCGACGTTGCACGTCAGCACTCGAATCGTTGGCGTCGCCTCCGTTGACGTTGCCGGGGAACGCGGCAGTTGGAAATCGAGGATCGGAAACAGGATCAAACCGGTGTGAATCAAGTAAACGGGCGTCAATCGCCATCGAACGAGCAGCGTCAACGGGACAAGCAACAACAGCGGCAACGCGACGACCCAGCGAGGCGAAAACAGAAACACGGTGATCAACCAATGCGAATTCAGACGCGTGTGCATCAACGCGGCGCCGATGACCAGCAACAACAGATACAAGATCGCCAGAATCAGCGTCGCGCGTCTCATCCCGCAATCCTGGGTTGATGGACGGTGCGATGGTCGGAGTAGGCAACGACGACCCTTAGTTTTCCCGCGGCCGTCAAGTCGATTTGATCGACCCGCCGGATTTCTAACTGGGAAGATTCGCCGATCGTGTGGATGATCCGCCGGCGAAGCGCGTCACCGTGCTCGGCGTTCCAGGTTTCATCGACGACCAAGTGCAACTGAATCTTGTCCGGCTGCGTTTGGACGGCTTGGAATTGGCGGACCGCCGGGATGTCTTTGATCAGATGTGGAAAGAATGCTCCGGGCAGGTTGCGGCCGTCGGGCAATCGCAACACGTCCATTTGTCGACCGACGATCTTTTCCAACAACGGCAACCCTCGACCACAGGGACAGCTGCCGGCCGCTGCCACCGCACGATCACCGATCGCGTAACGGACAAACGGCATCGCCGTGTTGAACAAGTCGGTGACGACGATTTGACCTTCTTCGCCGGTCCCGACCGGGTTGCCATCGTCGTCGACCACTTCGACGATCAGATTCTCGCTCGTCACATGCAACCCCTGGTGGTGGTCGCACTCGGCCGCGATCAGCGTGAACTCCCGCGAGCCATAGGTTTCATAGACGGGTGCCCCAAACACACGCTCGATCAATTCCCGCTGGTGGTCGTACAGTTTTTCCGAGCCGACGATGATCGATTCCGGGCGGTGAACCGAAATGCCGCGTTCATCAATGGCCCTGGCTAAGGCGAACAAGGGATTGGCGTACGCCACCAGGACCTTGGGGCGAAACTGGTTCAATCGTTTGACGTAGCGGCCGGCGTTAGAATCCGACATCTGAAAGCTGTTCAAAACGTCGCGGCGATACAGTAGACGTGCGTAACAATGTTCTTTCACCTTCTGTCGCATCGACAATGGGCTCAAATTGATTCCCCATAGGTGAGACTGGCGAGTCCCCGGTGAAGCTCCGGCCCAGCCATAACCGCGAAACGCCGCCGCCACCCGGCGATCGTTGGCGTCGCGTTCGATCAAGAACCGCAGCGGGGCTCCGCTGGACCCACCGGTCGCCTTGGACACGAAGCCGATGCCGTTTTGGGACGAGCGGATGTCGGCCGCATTGTCGCGCATCATGGCGCGGGTCGTGATCGGAAACGACCGTAAATCCGCTAGCGATGCGATGCCCCGGACGTCGATCCCGTACTCGGCCCAGCGATCGCGATACCAAGGGCTGTACGTGTTGCAGTGGTCCAGCAACGCGCGTAGCCGGCGGACTTGCAAGGATTCGATCTCCCGTCGCGACCGCCACTGGCTGGATTCCAGTTCGCGCCAGTACCGAAACGTCTTGCGACGCTTCAGCCCCGATTCGAATCCGCGAATGATGACGTTCTGATAGGCCCAATCGATCATCACGCTGCCTCGCCGGAGTAGAGTTGCTGGTAGGCGTGCACCATTTTGCGGACACAGAATTTGGACTCGACGCGGGCACGCCCTTCGCTGCCAAACCGCCGTGCCAAATGCCGGTCTTCGTCCAGTCGTCGGATCGCGCCGGCAAGGGCCGCGGGATCGCGTGGCGGTACCAGGATTCCGGTCCGGCCGTCGGCGACGACCTCGGGGTTGCCGCCGACATCACAGGCCACGACCGGCAGTCCGGTGGCCATCGCTTCCAACAGCGTCAGCGAGATGCCTTCGGTGACCGAAGGCAACACGAACATCGACGCCTGGGCCAGTACCGCGGGGATGTCGTCGCGAATGCCGTGGAATCGAATTTGATCACACAGCTGAAACGATCGTGTCAGCGATTCCAAAGGCTGCCGCTCGCTGCCGTCACCGATGATGTCCAAGTTCAACCGGCATCCGTGTTGTTTGGCGACACGGATCGCATGGATCAGTGAGGCGACGTCTTTTTCGGGGCTCAGCCGGGCCACGACGACGGCCCGTCCGCGGGGTCGGTCAGGGACCATCGCAAACCGCTGCAAGTCGACACCGTTGAAGATGGTGACCGTTTTGTCGGCCGCGATGCCTTCGTCGACCGACAATCGGGCGCCGTCGCTGGACACGCTGACCACCCGGTCGACCCATCGCGACAGGCCACGGAACAGCGAGGTTTGTCGGCGTGAGGATTCGAAGCGTTGGCCGTGTCGTGTATGGATGACACGCGGCACACCGGCAAGCCGTGCCGCGGCAACGCCGTAAACATAGGCCGCGGTGTTGTGGGTATGAACGACGTCCGGCTTGATTCGGCGCAGCGTTTTGGCGAGCCTTAGGGCCAAAGCGGGTTTCAGCCCTTCGGCCTTGTTCATCGCAATCACCGGCCAGCGATGCGATTCGATTTCCGCCGCCAGTTCGCCTCGCCGTTGCAGCGAGACGAAGCTCAACCGGTACCGGGACCGGTCGGTGAAGCGGGCGAATTCGACGAGCAGTTTTTCCATCCCGCCGACCTGAGTCCCCAGCGAGATGTGAACGACATGTCGCGCGTTCATGCGGCCTCCTCGCTGAACAAGGAAACCGCGGCCGGGGCAAGCGACTTGACCACGCGCGCCGGATTGCCGGCCACGATCGTGTCATCGGGGACGTCTTTGGTCACAACCGACCGCGCCCCCACGATGGCGCGATCGCCGATTCGGACACCCTTCAACACCATCGCGCCGTGCCCGACCCAGACATCATCACCGATCGAAACCGCCGCCACTTCGCTTGACGGTGTGGTCAATCCGTTCCGCCGATCGACGGCATTGATGGGGTGGCCATCAAAATCGCTGATCCGCACACCGCCGGCGATCAGGCAATGGTTGCCGATGCGAATCTCGCGTCCGACCACGAACGCGCAGTTGTGCCCGATGAACGTCCCGCTTCCGACCGTCAGCTCCGGTGAAGCGACGTGTCGTGAGCTGAAGGCAAACGACGACTTTCCTGATAACCGAACGTCGTCGCCGATGACCAATGTTCCGCGACCGATCAGATAGGGCAACTGCTCCATCAAAAATCGTTGTCCGACCCGATCGCATTGGCTGCGAAACAGCGGTTCGTACCAGAAGAATCGCGCCGTCCAAGCGATCAACTCTCGCGCCGCAACGTGCGACCGGTACAATCCCGCAACGACCGGGCGGTTGACTTTCGTCACCGGCAAATGACGTTGCAATAACCATCGCACCACTGTCTTGAGCTGTTCACGCATCATGCCGCTCCTTCGGGTTGGTTGCGATGCAGCATCGATTGCCGCAACAAAACGGCCAGCCGCTTCAATCGGCCCAGTCGTTTCATGGCGGGCATCCCCGCAAACGGCAACGGCCAGCTGAGCACCGAACGCATTAACATGGGCAGGGCGGTTGACGGTGACGGATCCATCGCTGCCCAGCGATAGCGGACATAGCTGGTCCAGAACAACCGCGACGCAAGACCGAGCAACTCGGCGTGTCGGTCGATGACCTCCAACATCTTGGTGCAGTCGACTTCGATGCTGCCGCGTGACAGGCTGCACGGTTCTAAAACGGCGGTCGCCAAGGGTTGCGAATCCAAGTACACCGTGTTGCCGGCCGCCAGGCGAATCCACATGTCGCGATCTTCGGCAGGTTCCAACCCCGAGACGAAACGCAGTTTCTCAATCGCCTGGCGTCGGACCAACACCGTCCCGGTCCAGTGCAGCGTCCCGATCATGAAGGCATCGGGGCCGGCGGCTCGGATCGGTCGGTCGTACCACGAATCGGCTTTGGACGGGTTTAAGGTTCGCGATTGACCGGGCGTTTGGCAGTAGAATCTGCCGGCGACGACGCTGACCTGTCGATGGGCCGCGAAGATCGCCAGTTGACGCTCAATCTTGTTCGGTTCCCAATGATCGTCGGCGTCAAGGAAACCGATGAAGTCGCCGGTCGCCGCGTCCAGGCCTCGGTTCCGGGCGGCGGCGGTTCGTGAATTGGTTTGTCGGATCAGCATGACCGGCGGGCGGTACTGTCGGACGATCTCGGCAAGCCCATCGCGGCTGCCGTCATCGATCACGATGACTTGCGAGACCGGGACGGTTTGCGCAAGACAACTGTCGATCGCGCGGGCGATGGTTGCCGCGGCGTTGTAGGCCGGGATCACGACGCTGACGGTAGGAACGCTCATGCGGCCAGCCTCCTGTCATCGCAGACCTGACGGTAATAACGCAGGATTTGGTCGACCACCACCTCGGTGCTGAAGTGATCACAACAGTGTCGTCGCGCGGCCCGACCGATCGGTCGTGACTGATAGGGATCGGCCAGCCATTCCGCCCAGGCGGCGGCCAGATTTCCCGGCGTGGAAAGATCGATCGCTCGGCCGCCGGCACCGACCATCCACTGCATCACCGGGTGCCGATGCACCACACAGGGCAGCCCGCTGGCGGTGGCTTCCAACAGCGCGATCGGCATCATCTCCTTCAAACTGCCGAGCGAAAACACGTCGGCGGTGCGATACAGGTCGGCCATCCGCACGCGGGGGAATCGCACCAGAAACCGAATGCGGTCTCCTAGCAATGCCTTTGCCGTCGCGATCAGGGCATCGGTTTCCGGTTCGTGACCACCGGCGACGACCAGCCAAGCCGGCAAGTCGGGATGTCGATCAAGCAACGTGCGGAATTCGTTGACCACATAATCAATGCGCTTATGTTTTCGCTTGATTGCCGCGGCGACCAACACGACGCGTGCGTCTGGCGGGATGCCAAGTTCCTCGCGCAGTGCGGGATGGCTGCCGGGGCGAAAGTGATCGGTATCGATAAAGTTGGGGATCGTCGTCCAGGAGTCTCGATCCAGTCCGGCCTGGCGGGCTTGCCGGTGGTGCCAGGGGGCAAGGTGTTGCAGGTAGGTGATCCGCCGTTGAAATTCGAGCGGTTCTTCGGTGCCGTGGGCCAAGATGGTTCGCGTCTTGACGCGACCGCGGCGGAGGGCCTTTTGGACCTGCAACGCAACAAAGGGGTCTTGGACATGCAGCACATCGACGTCTTCCGTCTGCAGCACTTTGATCAGATTGCGGGCAAACGTGGTTTGTTCGACCGCGTAGCCGCTGCCCATGCCGATCCGCCAACCGAGTGCCGCGGGTAGGGACTGCACCAGCAAGCGCGTCTTGGCGGCATCGCGGGTCCAACAGGGAACGACGCGATCGATGTCACGTTGGGGTTCGCCGGCTCCCTTGCACAGGATGACGTCTTCACCGCGATCGGCCAGCGCGCCAGCCAAGTCGTCGGCCCAGGCTTCGATCCCCCGCGCGACGTGTCCCAACCCCGATGATGCGATGCAGATTTTATTCATGGGCCGGTGCTCCCGCGGTTGCCAGTGACGGCGCCAGTTGACCGGCCACGCCGGACTTAACGTCGTAGCGGAAGCGATCTTTCAGCCGCAGAATCGGTTGTTCAAAGAACCGCCATGACAGCGCGGCAACCACCAGTGAAACGATCAGCTTGCTCACGTCCAGCCACCATGGGTCGCCCATCTTCCAGCGGAACTTCACCAGCGTGTCCAAGTTCTCGTACAGCACCAGGTGGTACAGGTAAAGTCCGTAACTGATCGTCCCCAAACCGACCAAAACCTTGTTGCGAAACGGCGACAGCAAACGGCTACCGGACATCGAGACGAACAGACCGATCACGCCAAGATAGGCAAGGCTGATGATGGCGACCGGCAATGACATCTGCAGATACTCTCCGCCGGTCAACGTCGGATTTTTGGTACAGAGAATCCAATACAGCGCCCAATAGCTGACAAAGCACGTCCCTGCGATCGTCGCATAGCAGACCGCTTGGCGCTGGCGTCCGCTGGACCGGGTGCGGAGCATGGTCCAAGCCAACAAGGCTCCCATGGCAAGGCTGTCGGTATGGCCCAGCAGCACCGTTTTGGGCAACCCTTGGACGCGCAACGCGATCGGCAACACGACCAGCACGCCGGCAAGCCAATACTTTGCACGCCCGCGTATCAGTAGCAACGCCGCCGGCCACAACAGGTAGAACTGTTCCTCGATCGCCAAGGTCCACGTGTGCCCTAAACCGAGGTCCACCGGAGGTGTTTCGGCGCCCCAATACTGATGGATGTTTTGAAGATAAACCAGGTAATAGGCGATTCCCGATGTGTCCGCCGGCGTGGCGCGGATCAGGTTGGCGACATAGGCGATCAGGATCACCAGGTAATACAGTGGCAAAATCCGCAGGCTTCGGCGCCAATAAAATGCCCGCAAAAATCGCGGTTGATCGAGGTTTCGTTGGATGATACCGGTGATCAAGAACCCCGACAGGACAAAGAACAGATCCACGCCGGTTGCGCCGAACCAGAACCCGCGGGGAAGATGGCAGCACAAAACGGCGATCGCGGCGATCCCTCGCAACGCGTCCAGTTCGGTGATGTAGGTCGGCATGCCGCCGGGGTGTGATTCTTTCATCGATCGATCTCCTGTGCGGCGTGAGCAGGGGACCGGTTTGCTGCTGGCAATCGCCACGTCTGCACGGCGTCCAGCATGATGCGGCGGACGCGTCGCAGACGGGTCAGGGGGCGTTGCTGGCCGAGCGGATTGGCCCACGGCCAATGACGGATCGAGCGAACGGTCGCGCAGAACGCCTTCCAGTGACGCCCTTCCACATCGCACAATTCGATCGCCCGTTCCAACTCTCGAGCGGCGAGTCCGCGTTGGACCAGAGCCCCGATCCCCGGCACATCGGCATATCGCCGGGGCAACGAGCGGGCAAACTGCATGTCCAGGGCAAAGGTGCGGTCACGGTTTCCCGCGCTGATCCCGTCGGGCCGCTGGCGGTATCGGGCCAGCGGCGTTTCGATTCGGCCGACCGCCCCGAATCGGCTCAGCCGCAGCCACAAGTCGTAGTCCTCGGAGATGTGCATCTGTTCGTCAAACAGGCCGACCGCCGCGAGCGCGTCGCGACGGCAGACGACCGTCGGCGTGCCCAGACGATTGCGCAGGATCATTTCGTCAAAGCTGTAGCACCGAACCGCTGCGGGGATGGCGACCGACGGCGAGCTGTCTGTCCAAGGGATCATCACGCCACCGACGGCGACCAAGTGTCGATCGGCCTTCAAGGCGGCAAGTTGAAGATTCAATTTGTTCGGCAGCCAGGCATCGTCGGCATCCAAGAAGGCGACGTAATCACCGTCGCTGTGCCGGATCCCTTGATTTCGCGCCCCCGCCGGCCCCTTGGACTGCCGGTTCGTCAAATACGTGCATGGCACACCGGATCGGTCGACCGCATCGGACGTGTCATCGCTGGACCCGTCGTCCACGACAACGATTTCCAGATCGGCATAGGCCTGGGTTGCAACCGACCGCAGCGCATCGCCGATGTATCGGGCGCAGTTGTAGGTCGGAATGATCACCGACACGCGCGCCGGGTCTGCCCGTCTGGGGCGGGACGGGATGAACACAGACGCCTTCCGCCCGGCGAGTGCGGCAGGGTGGTCAGCCATCACGCCTCGCCTCGATTCGATAGAAGCTTAAAAAGTTTCCCTGCACCGGCGGCGTCCGCAGCAGGGCGTTGTAGTCGTCTTGTCGCAGCGGATCGCCGTCAAATCGTTTCAGCCGTGTGTTCTCGTCGACATCCAAGAAAACGAACGTGTCGATTTCGTCGATGTAGGTTCCGGCGCGATAGTCCAACAGCACCAGACGCCCGGTCGAGCGGATTTGATCCCGATCGTTGACGTCGTCCAAGATCGTGACGCCGTCAAAGCGACGGTCGGCGGCCCATTGTTTGGCCAGGTAGGATTTGCCCGCGCCGGAGCGGCCGACCACCGCCATCTTGAATGCCGAATCCTTGTGAATGTGTTTTTCGACCAGCTCGGGAACGATCGTCACGTCACGCGCGACGCGGTCACACCGGAAGAAGGGCCGCCCGATGGAATCTTGGCGAAGTTCATCGTTGGTATGACCGAGGAACTCGATCGTTTGAAACCCGCCGTATTTGAGCAGCACCCAGGCGCATTGACGTGGATCATCGCCATGATGGCCCTCGAAGTACATGACCTGCGACAAGCCCGCCAATCGGCTGAGGATGGAATTGCGGTCCTCCAGTTCCTTGGTTCCGTAGACGGACAGGAACATGACGGTGTCATGTGGCTCGAGTGCAGCCAGGGGATTGTCCAAGTCGTCGCATCGAAACGCGGTCGTCGGCCCGCTGTACAGCGTTCGCGCACGGTCGACCGCGGCGCTGTCAAAGTCCAATCCGGTGACTCGGCGGGCCCCCAGTTTCACGCAGTGATTGACGATCGCCCCCATGTTGCACCCGGCGTCCAGCACGCGTTTGCCCGCGATGTCTTCGGTACGAAACAATTTCAGCCGCTGGTCGGTCTTGTCGCGCAACCCGACCACTTGCCGCGAGGGGTCGGAGTGATAATCGACGAACCACTGGTCACGTTTTGTCGCGACGGAGTGACGGCGCGAAATCACTCGGGACACCAGTGTTCGTGGCGCCCGCGAGATGCGTCGGCAGGTTGCTGTAAAACGACTCATCGCTGGGGGTTCCTTTCGCTGCGGTACAGCGAGTGACGATCGCGGGAAAACGGATTCATGGTTTGGCCTCCAGGACGCCGCGGATTCGGGTCATCCGCCGGAGGGTCGGGAAAAGGTAACGCTGTCGATCGGAGGTATTGAGGCCGAATCCACCGATCATGGCCGCGGCGATCACCGTGGCCAGGCTTCCCCCGAACACCATTTCGGTCCAATTGCTCGGTGAGGTGACGTGGTGGACTGCCATCACCATCGGCGTCAGTAGGGTGACGACGACAACGGCCGGCCAGAGGATTTGCCGGTTAAAGTCTTTGAAGCCGAGTTGCAGGTTGCCGCAGACGATGACCGGGTGCACGATGCCGCGGCACAGGACGGCCGGCAGCGTCGTTCCGATCGCCACCCCCAACAGCCCCAGCGGCCGGATCAAGGCGATGCTGATCAGCAGATTCAAGCTGCCTTCGACCAGCATCAACCACGTCAGCCCTTTGAACTTGCGCCGGCCCAACAGGATTTTGGATCCGATCCCGGTGCCGGCGGTGAACAACGCCCCAACCAGCAGAATCTGGAACAACAGTGCGACGGAGTGGTAGGAATCGGTATGGACGTATCGATCGCCGACCCACAATCGGTAAAAGTCGCTGGCCCACAGACCGGTGATCATCGCCGCGCTGATTGCGACCAGCGACAGCATCCGCGTGCCCTTCAGATACAGCGTTTGCAGACCGCGCAAATCATCGTGGGCGTCCAAGTCCGTCGCCGCCGGGTAGAAGACCTGGCTGACGGGAACAAAGAGATTCGCAAAGTACTTCATCAAGTTATTGGCCAGGGCAAAGTAGGCGATAGCCGAGACCGGCATGAACAGCCCGATCACCAGGGCGTCGGAAAGGCGGATGACCAGATGGCTGACCGCCAACAGGGCACTCCAAAAGCCGAACGTCATGCATTCGCGGCAACTGGCCCAATTGGCCAAACGCAACGAGATCGTCAGTTCGGGAAGGATCTTTCGTCCGATCGCCCAGCGAAGTGCATAATCGAGCAGGTTTCCCGCCGCACCGGCCGCACAGACCCCGATCAGCCCGTATCCGGCCAGCAATAGCAACACCGTCGCGGTCGCCGACACGATCCGGCTGAATAGGCCGGCGGCAGTGATCAGGTCAAAACGCTGCCGCGCGGTCAAGGCGACCGAAAAGGGAAACAACAGCAACTGGATCGCGGTCGAACACCCCAGGATCAGAACGCACCACACCGCCTCCGTTTCGATCTCGGGCGGAAACGAAAAACACAGCGGCGCCAACACCGCCGTTGCCAGCGTGACCAGCAACGCACAGGCGGCGCAGCCCAAGTGCAACGCAAACCCGCTGCTGGCGGCGCGATTCATACGTGCAAAATCGCGTTTGGAAAAATACCGCGTGATGTACTGCGTCATCCCGGCACGCAATCCCAAGTCCAGCAACCCATAGTAGCCGGTGATGCTGATCACGATCGTCCAAACGCCGTACCGCGAGTCACCGATCTGGTGCAGCACGAAGGGCGTCAAGAAAAATGTGATCGCCACTTGAATGACGTACGCCACCCAGTTGCTCAGTATGTTGCGGGAAAGGACGCGGAAACTAACCATGGAATTTTGTATTTACTGATTCACCCTGTTTGAAATCACCAGCGGACGTCTCTTACCAGCGGACCAAGAGGCGAATGGTCACGTAGAACACCAACAAGGATGCCGCACCGGCCAACAGCGAAACGATCAAGAACCGGTTGCCGATCCGCAAGTCGACCGGTTTGCCCTGGGGCGTTGCGTCCAGCGGGATGTTGACCGCAGCGGCCACGAGCCCGAGGATCAAATACGTCGGCGCGACGAACTGCCGCGAGATCGTCAGCATGGCGGCGATGCACCCCATCAAGGCCGCAAACAGGAACCCGCAAACTCTGGCGTGTTCAATGACTGAATCGTCAACGGTATCCATCCGGTCGCACGTGAGATCACCCGTCTGGCGCGATCGTCCGGGTCCGAACGTCAAGGGGCTCTGTTGCCCGTGAGTTTGCGTCCGATGGCGGATTGCATCGGTGGGCTCGTTGATCGGCATCGGGTCGGCGGGTCGATTCTCACGCCGGCGACGCCAAGACCACAGACCGATCCCGGCGGCCAAAAAACAGGCGACGAATGCGGTGCCGCCGAAGAACCCCAATTCCGCGAAGCAGTGCAAGAACGAGTTGTGCGTGACGACGCCGATTTCATCGACGATCAACCCTTCGCCCAAACCGAACAGCGGGTATTGCCGCCAGACTCCCATGCTGTCCGACCAGATCTGAATTCGATCCTGCCCCGTGCCTTCATGAATCGCGTTGACGTCCGACATCCGGCTGGAAAAGGCCAACGCCATCAACGAGAGGGCGGGGAGTGCCAGCACGCTCAGTTTGCCGCCACGAAAGTAGCACAATCCGGTACTGATGGCACAGATCAATGACAGCAGTGCACCGCGTGAATGGGTCAATGCCAAGGCGGACATCAGCACGGCGGCGGGGATCAGCCAGCCATAGCGGACCAAGCCGGTCCGGGGTTTGGTCAAAAACGAGGCACAGAACACGAGTCCGGTGACCAGGATCAACCCCAGGTCATTGGGATCTTGAAAGATCCCAGTTCCACGAATCCGCTCGACCTGTTCGGCCGTTCCGTCTTGAACCACGCCGCGGTCCTGGATCGATTCGAGTGCAGCGATGGAGAGGATTCCGAAATGGTCCAGCAACACCAGCGTCGCCATCGTCGTGATGGTGATCGTCAACCAGCGGACAAAAAACTCCAGTCGCGCCGGCGTGTTGACCAGGCCGGTGATCAATGCATAAAGCGCGATCAATTTCCCGACTTCGTAGGTCGACATCCGGGCTGCCCACAGAAAGCCGTGCGAAAGATGCGACACGGCGACGGCGACCAGCAACACCAGCAGCGATGCGGTGACCGGGCGTTCGATCAACTTGGCGTTGCTGATCTGGTTCAGACACGCCCGCGCCGAAACGATCATGCAGGCCACGATCAAGAACTGATAGATCGGCCAGTTGTCCAACGCAGGAACCAAGTCGGCCGGGCGGACAAACAACGTCGCCGTTGTGGCCAACAACAACGCAAATCCCCAGCCGTGACGGTCATCGACGTCGCCGTCGATGCGAGGGATTGTGTTGTGATCGGTGGTGTTGAAAACCGCCGTTGCCATCTCGCTTGTTGCTTCCTTGCCGCGCGTGGATTGTCGAATGATCAGTGGACAGGCCGGATGCCTCTCCCACATCGCTAACGCAGGTACTCGATTTCGACTTGTTCGAGACGGTCGTCGTCTCCAGGCTCGGATCCGATCTCGTACCACTTGTCCGCTTCGGTCGCTTCGGTCGATTCGGTTTCGATCTCCGGGGCGACGGCCTGCAGGTCAATGTTCGCCATTTCCACGGGGACCTCGTGACCGGTCTGTTCGATCGGAGCGGGCAACCCCTGGCCGCTTTCGTTCAGATACCATTCCTCTTCGACCTGCTCGTAATGGGTCGGCGATTGCCACGGGTCACAGGGATCCAGGGCGGTCCAGTTGGTTTCGCGGTATCCGGCGTTGTTGACGATCGAATCGTAGGCCGCGGGCGTGACCACGCCGGGTTTGCCGCGAAGCTGCCAGGACTGGCAACCGGCCAGCGTCAACACCAGGCCGGCCAGGGCCAGTCGGCCGATCGCGAGCGGTGTCGATCGTTTGTGTGTGATTGAGGTGAGACGATGCTGCATCTGTTTATGCCGGGCTATTGGCCGAACCCAACGCCTCCGCTGGTCTTGTCAAGCACTTTGCCGGACAACCGCGAGGCGGTCCCGGTGCCCAGCAGCGTGAATCCCAGGATCCGCTCCAATGGCGACGTGAACTTGGCGATCGCCGAATCGATGGCGACGAGTTTGTTGTGCGCGATGAAGATGCGGTCGCCGGGCAACAGCTGGTAATTTGTGGTGACATCGGCCATTTGTGTGATCCCTTCCCAATCGATCGGCAACATCACGCTGGTGCCTTGTTCGCGATTGGGCCGGGCGACCCACATCCGACTGGACGAGACATAGCTGGTGCCGTTGATCTGGCTGAGCGCGTCGATCACCGTTTCACTGCCGGTGTACGGCAGACGAACCAATTCGTCCCCCATGCCGCCGCCTTGCGTGACCACATAGACGGCCTTGCTGTTGTAGGCATAGACGGACACCGAGACTTTCGGATCGCTGAACTCGCTGGCCATCTGAGCGGCGATCGCATGACGGGCCTCGTCCAACGTCAATCCGGCCAGTCGGACCGAACCGTATTGGCCGAGTGTCACCGTGCCGTCGGGACCGACCAGATGTTCGCCGGCGATCGGTTGGATTCCCGCCACGCCGATCAACGACATCGAAACGCCGGGTTGTTGCAGCTGAGTCTTCAAGTGGGCTTCGATCTGACGCGTCGCCTGGTCGACCCCCAGCCCGGCGACCTCCACCGCTCCATAACTGAATCCCAATTGGATCACGCCACCCAAGTCGACCTGGTAGTCACCATCGATCGGTTCGCCGGGAAATGTCCCGCTGACACTGATCGTGACCAGATCACCGGGTTGCAGCGCATGTTGTTCTTGAGACACGTTTTGCTGGACATCGATCGTCAGAATGTCCGGCGGCTCGATGCGATACATCGGCACGGTCACCTTGTCCAACTCGCGCGGCACAAAGGCGACCGCGGCTTCCGAATCGCACCCCGGTTCCATCATCGACGTCAATCCGTTCGGCGCGTCAGCAACTTGCATCAGCTGACACCCGGTACTTGCCAGCGCGCATACCGATAGCAGCCCGAGGGCGAAGCGTTGCAGAGGTCGGACGACGGAATTCACGTTGTTGATTGCTATGGAGAGGGGAAGATTGAGGGGAGCCTGCCGATCGGCACTAACGCCGGGCGTTGCCGGAACGTGCGATCGTTCAACGACGGTAGGCGGAATTGAATTGATAGTAGTGCAGGTAGTTGTTGAAGGTCCCGCCACGCCCCGTCTGTGTCCGCTCGGATGAGGCGGACGTTCCGGTCGCGGATCGATCGAAGGCACGCTGGAGCTTTTGCAGCTGTTGGAACTGCCGCGTCTGGTTCTGGCGTAGCTGCTGCCGCGGCTGCACGAACGAGTGATACGGACTGAGGATGCTGTTGTCGCTGCGGAGCAAGTCCAGGTAGGGCGACAGTCGCTGTTGGTAGGGAGAATGGCCCGCACGCGTCGAACCTCCGCCCAGCCGACCGGCCGGCGCCTGAGCGTGGCTCTGCGATGCCGGCAACAGCACGGTCAAACCGATCCACGCCAGGGTGATCGATCGGGCGGCAGTCTTGCGAAGTTGTTTGATCATTGCGGATTGTCCACAGGTTGTTCCAGGCTTACCCACCGTATCGTCTGCTTAACCGGCATATCTTTCCTCCGTTCTGAAAAAAACGCCGAATTGTCCTGAGATCCCCTCAAGCCCGGCCCTGTAAAACACCCTGTCCAAACGCACGGCACAGAGTCCCGTCGCAGCACAGAGCCCGTAGGCATCAAGCTAAGAATTAACCCTCCCTGGCAGGGAGGGTCGAGCGTAGCGAGGGGAGGGGCGATTGGTGGTATTAGAGTGCTTTCGAGCCACAGCGCCCCCTCCCCGCTCCGAGCGCTCACTCCTGAGCGCCCCCTTCGGACCTGCGGGTTTCTGCGGGTTCGTCCCAACGAACCAGTCCTAATGAAATCTCCTCCTGGGCGGGGCGCGCGACAATTGGATGGTCCGGCGGGGTCAGTCGCACCGATCGACAAGGAACCGTTGCGTCCATTCCATCGACTCACAGAATTCACTCGTGCACTCGCAGTTGCAGGCTATCGGAGCGCGCTTCCGTCGCGTCTGGCGAACAACATCGCCCGGCGATCACGCCCGCTGGGTGCTGGTTCTGGTCTGGGGGGCGTTGGCATGGTGCAGCTACCGTCATGTGGTGGGTGATTTGGTCGGGCAATGGCGATTGAACGCAAGCTATTCCCACGGTCCGATCGTCCTGCCGATCGCGATCTGGCTGTTGTGGATGCGACGATCGTCCATGCCCAGCGTCCAGAAACCCTGGCTCGGCGCACTCGCGTTGCTTGTAGCCGCTCATTGCCTGCTGTGGCTAGGCGGATACTTCTATCTGCCCGCCCTGGAGCGTTGGAGCCTTCCGCTGGCCTTGAGTGCGATGATCGGGTTGCTGGCCGGTCGGCCGATGCTGCGCTGGAGCCTGCCGGGGGTCTGCTTTTTGGCGTTCATGATCCCACTGCCGTTTCAGCTGGAAATGTTGGCAACGCAATGCTTGCAATCGGCGTCGGCCTGGGGCGGCTGTTACCTGCTGGGGCTGACGCAGACGTTTGCGATCACCGACGGCTACACCGTCACGACGGCCAGCGGTGGCGTGGGGATCACGAAGGATTGCAGCGGGTTGCGGATGACGGTGGCGGTCGCGGCCTTGGGCTACGTCATCACCGTGTTGAGTCAACGGGTGCGGGGGCGAGAACGGGCGCCGGGGCGAGCGCGAGGCCGATGGCAGTCGGTCGGACACGCCGCGGTGGAATTCGGCACCGTGATGCTGGCGGTGGTTCCCGTGGCAATCGTTGCCAACGCGGCTCGCATCGCCATCGTCGCATGGGTCGCGGACCGCTATCAAGATGACGCAACGACCGGCTGGACCCACGAGATCGTCGATTGGTTGGTCTTGCCGTTTTGCGCAATGTTGTTCTTCGCGCTGCGGGCCTGGATCGCGAGCGCCGCTGAAATGTTGCGAACCCTGGGGTCGCCGAGTACCGCTTGGCGACAATGGGGCAAGGTTGGATTTCGATTGGCGGGCGTCCCCGCGGTGCTTGCCGGGATGGCTCTTTTGACGATCGGGCACCATGCGGCTCTGCGAGATCGGCTGGCCAATCAAACCCTGTCGGCAGCGCGGGATCATGAATCCAATGCCGACTGGGATCAAGCGGCGTCCTGCTACGGCCGACTGCTGACGCTGCAACCATGGCGGGTCGAGCCGCGCTATCGCTACGCGTGGGTATTGCTTCAGGATGCGGAAACCGCGGACGAGCGGATGCGGGCCTTTGACCAGTTGGCCGCGGTTTTGAATCAGTCCCCCGGCCATCTGCCGGCGTTGCGATCCCATTTGGAATTGGCGTTGGATTTTGATCTGGCCGATCCGGCGCTTCGCAGCGCGGCACGTCTTTCCGCGGCCGCCCCCACCGACGTCGCTGCACAACGTCTGTGCATGGAAGCCGAATTGCGTTTTTCCGCCGTCGCCGATTCGGAATGGTCCCTCCAACGATTCAATCGCTCGATGGAGCATTTGGGACCGGCGACCGATTGGCGTGACCGGTTGGCCATGGCAATCGCCCAGTACTGTTGTGACCATCCGGATTCGATCGACCGCCGCAGGGCGAGTGAATTCGCACCGGCCATCACCCGAGCGGCCGGTCAAATCGATACGGCGCCGGCGTATTTCCAGGCTTGGCGGTTCGCGCATCTGTTCGGAACCGACGCACCGTCGATTGAACTGGCTCGGTCGCGCATCGACGGTGATTGCCCCCCGCACGTGGCCTATCGAATCTACTTGGCGTCGGCGCGAGATGCGGGATTGGAAAACCGAGGCGACGACGTAAAACGTTTGCTTTGGAAAGCGATCGAGCAGAGGCCCGAGGATCACGCGGCCTACGTGATCCTGGGGGATGTTTATGCCAGCGGCGCGCAGCGTTCCCAAAGACAGTGGCCGCAAGCCACGGCGGCTTACCTGCGGGCGTGGCGACTGGCTGGGAATCGCCCGTTGGACCTGGGCGTGAAACTGGCCGAGGCGCTGCTGCAGTCCGACCGACACCAGGAATCCGCTCATTTGGTAGCGCAGTTGGTGGCGGACGACAACCATGCGTTTCACGCCGCCAGCCGTCCGCTGCGAATCCGGCTGATGTTGGTCCAGGCCCGCTTGGATCTGCACGCCGGTCGGCACGATGACGCATTGGCAACGATCCAGCGATGCCAAACGCTGGTCGCGATGCACGCTTCCTCGTCTGCAAAGTCAGCCCGCCGCAGGCAGACCCTGCAATCACTGCAGCTCCAATGTCTGGTTCGATTGGGCCGATATGGTGACGCGGCCCGAGTGTTCGAGTCCCGCGCCGCGGAAAGTGCCCACATGGCCGAAAGCGACCGTGCGGCCGATCAATGGACGGCAGCCGCGCGAGCCTGGCGCAGCGACGGCAATCGGCCGGCGGCGGAGGATTGCTACCGCAGCGCTGTCGCCGCGGCTGGGCGCGACGGACAGTTGTGGTTGGAATTTGTCAGTCTGTTGCACGACCGATACGGCCCCGGCGGGGCGATCGAGGAGATTCGTTGGCGGCAGCAGCGCCACGGCCAGACTGCCCCGCCGGCCGACCAATTGCTCGCCCAAGCCTGGGAGATGGTGGGCCGATCGGATCAAGCGATCGGTCACTATCGCAGTGCCGCCGAGCAAGACGTCCAAGATGTCGCGGCGTTGGCGATCGCACTGGCGCGGCACGGCCGAGCCGAGGAAGCGGTCACCCTGGTTGCCGCCCCGGGTTGGGCGGTCGACGCGTCGCTGCGAGCCCACACGGCAGCCGTCGTCGGCGTCAGCGCCGTCGAGCTTTCCCCGTCACTTGCTGCACGATTGGAACCGATCATCCGCGGCGGACAATCGCGGGCGATCGGCGACACGACGCTGCTGACGGCGATCGTGGATTGGTACACGCGGCGGCAACGGCCTGCCGCCGCAATGGAGTTGCTCGACCGAGCCGTCACGGCGGACCCACAAAACGTGATCGCGGCAAACAATCTCGCCATGCTGTTGGCCGATCAAGCCGGTGATGGTCCGCGAACGCAACCTCGGTCGCGGGCACTGAAACTGATCGATCATGTTTTGGAACAGACCGGCCCCCAGCCGGCTTTCTTGGACACGAAAGGCTGGATCCTGGTGCAGATGGATCGTGCCGACGAGGCGTTGCCGCTGTTGAAACAAGCAGCCGACGCGTCCGACCCGACCGATCCCATCACGCACTTGCATTTGGCCACCGCCTACTTGGCCGTCGGGAATCGTGATCGGGCAAACGACTCCTTCAACGTCGCTCGATCGGGCGCGATCCGCCAGAACCAGCTCAATCACAGCGAACGACAGGCGTGGACGCAGTTGCAAAATACATTGATGCAGCCGACGGAAATGACGGCACAGGCCCCCGGCGATCGGAGCGCAAGCTGATGGAGTTGATTTTGACCCGATCGAAAATCGCCGTGCTGGGCTGCCTGCTGTCGTTGACCAGTTGTCTGGTGACCTCCGGCTGGCGCACCGCACCGCCTCCGCGCTGTGCGTTTGAGCCCGCAGCAACGCTTGGCCCGTGGCAGTTGCTTGAACGCGACGAGCTGGAGCCGAGAGAATTGGAGATTCTGCAGGCGAGCGACCATTGGCGGGCGGCGTATCGGCATCCGCAAACCGGGCAAGTGGTGGTGGTGACCTTGATCGCAGGTGCGGCAGGTCCGCTGGCAAGCCACTCGCCGGAGACCTGCTATGCCCGCCAGGAATATCGCTCGCTCAGCGATGCGGTGGTCTGGAAGCTTCCCGAAACATCGGACAACTTTCGTTTCCAAACCCTTCATCCCCGCAACGTGGACCAGCCCGCGCTGACGATCGCCTATGGATGGCATGATGGGACGCGCTGGAGTTCGCCTCGCTCACCCCGGTTTCAATTTGCCGGCCGGCCGACGTTGCAGCGAATGTTGGTCACGACACGCCACCCGGGCGGGCTGACGGCCGCAGCCCGCCAGACGCTGCAACAAGTCCTGCAATGGAGCGTCAATGAACCACATCCACCGTCGCAACCCCAATTGGCCGGCGTTGCGATCCCGCCTCCCACCCTGAAATAGCCCGAATCGATGCCAACGGTGAACCGTTCGACAAAGACGATGACAAGACGAATCCACGATCGGTGGCCTGGGGGCTGTCGTGCGCTGGCCTGTCTACCAATGGCAGCCTGTCTACGAATGGCAGCCTGTCTACCAATGGCAGCCTGGTCGCGGTGGGCCATACGCACCAGGTTAAAAGATGGAGTCGTCAATCATGTAAGCCACCCTCCCTCTGGGAGGGTAAATTGTCAAAAACCGCACGCCCCCTGCCGGGGAGGGTTGAATCTTCGGTGGATGCGTCGGGGGCCCGGGGTGCTGCTGCTGCTGATACTGGGGGCGGTGTCGTTGCCATCGGCGACGGCCGGTACGATCCGACACGACCGCGCCGATTCCAGTTACACCAGCTTGGCCGCCAGCTATCCCGCGGTGGGTGCGTTGACGTGGAGCAATATGATCTGCTCGGCCACGTTGATCGACCAGGATTGGATCTTGACCGCCGGGCACTGTTTGGACGCCGACGGTTTTTCGGCCAGCGACTGGACGTTCGACTTGACCGACAGCGGGGGCGGAGTCCACGTGGGTGCCGAACGATTTGTCTATTCGGGCTGGACCGGCGACCTGACCACCGGGACCGATATCGCGCTGCTGCGACTGGCGACGAGTGAATTGAGCGTGACGCCGGCGACGATCAACACCAACACCTCGGAAGTCGGGCAAACCGCGACGCATGTCGGCTATGGGGTCACCGGCACCGGCGTGACAGGCATCACCGCACCGGCCGGCACCAAGCGGGCCGGGCGAAACGTCGTCGATGTCGACGGCAGCGTCGTCGGGGGCTACAGCGACGACATTTTGTTCGAAGACTTTGACAGCGGGTCAGCGGGCGACAACTTTTTCGGGACGGCGACCCAGCTGGACCTGGAGTACCTGATCGCCGGGGGCGACAGCGGCGGCGCGGTCTTCATGGACTTCGGCAGCGGCGACGTCCTGGCCGGCGTGCACTCCTTCATCGCCAGCGTGGACGGCAACACCGACGCCGACTATGGAGACCTGGCCGGTTCGATCAAGGTTTCCTCGTACGCCTCCTGGATCACATCGACCATTTCCGCCGGCAACGATCCCGTGGCGCCCGAATTGTCATCCTGGATGATGTGGATGGTGCTGGGCGTCGGGCTGTTGATGGGCTCGCGGTCGGCGGCGCGGAGGCATCAGGCGACGGAAACTTGCGGGCCCGATTCGCGTTTGAGTTCGTCGATGCGGCCTCGAACGTTCTCGTAATTGACGTCGCTAACCGTTTCGACTCGCAGCACGTTGGCACCGGCGGCTTTGGCGGCGGCCAAGCCATATTCACCGTCTTCGACCACCAGGCACTCACCCGGTAAACACCCCAGCCGTCGGATCGCCAAGGAGTAAATCTCCGGGCTGGGTTTGGGCTGCGAGACGTCTTCATTGCTGAGCGTGAAGGACAGCAAGGACTCGAGCGTGGTCAACTGCATCAACCGATCGACGGAGCGACGGATCGAATTGGAGGCCAACGCCAGGTCATAGCCTTCGTCGCGAAGTTGCCGGAGCGTTTGCAGGTGGACGGGATTGGGTTGACAAAGCCTTTCGGCGGTTTCCAACAAACAGTGCTGCTTCATCTCGTTGACGAAGTCGCTCAAGGTGTGTGGAAAGCCGTTCTCTTTTGCCAGGATGCGCAGCTTTTCGCGAGTCGGTAAGCCATCGAAACGTTGGTGGTGTTCGAATTGGCTGATTCGATAACCAAACAGTCCCAAAGCGGTATTGAGCGCTTCGAAGTGCCACTGCTTGGCATCGACCAAGACGCCGTCCATGTCAAAGATGATTGCCTTGATCACTTACGTTGCCCTCCCTGGCAGCCGATCAAAATTCGTGGGGAAAGTCTGTACACAACATCAACCTGCCTGGTTGCGGGTCATGATCCGGTGGAGTCGTTTGCAAAAACGTACGTAGTTCGTCCCACCAGGGCTGTGGGTCTCGACCGTGCAACTCGGGCGAAACCAGACAAACGTCCAGTCCCGACGCCAAGTGCTCGCGGACGAGAGCGGTGGAATACCAAATCGTCGAAAACGAATCCAGCCAGATCCCCTTGATTGGCGAAGTTGAGGAAGTATTTTTCAACAGCGTCGGCGATTCGAACTCACTTTGCCGCGAAAAGCAGCGCATTTTGAGTTTCGAATAGGCCAACATGTCTGGGATCGCCATGTCAAAGACGAAATACCTGTCCAAATTATATTTTTTTAGCAATTGGTCGACGATGGCGGATAACCCATCGGCTTTGACGTTCAACGCCAGCGTTCCCGTCGCCTGACAGTTTTGGTACAGAGCCAGGAACTCTTCAAACGTCAGTTCCGGTTGCGTCGCTCCACCTGGCGGGTCATGGCTGATCACGACCGTCCCGTTGTGATCACGAAGATCCGTTTCCACGCCGAATCCTGCGGCAAAAGCCCGCTCGAATGCGACGCGACGGTTCTTTTCACGCGGTTCGGTCCAGAGTCCGCGATGAGCAAGACGCTCCATTTCAATCATTGTTCTGACATTCCGATTGAAGTCGTGTAGTGATCTTCGCTAGAAGTGCGGCAGATTCTCCTCGATGGGGACGACATTCTGTGTCGACACGTCCTTCGCTGCAATTGCACAACAAGAAGAAGCACTGATGAAGAATTTTGGTCGAGCACTTGCCGATGCGCTAGGTTTTTGGCCGCTGCTGCTTGTCGCGACCCTGTGTGCCGTCGGCAACGGTGCGATCTGGGGATTGAATATCGGCGCGCTTTTCCCGGTCATCAAAGTCACCATGGTCGGTGAGTCGTTGCAGGACTGGGTCGAGGGTGAAATCGCCGACAGCCACGCCCGGATCGCGGAAATCGACCACGAGATCGCCGATCTTCGCGCCAACGTCAAACCGGGCAGCGAGCGGGAAATCGAACTGGAATTGCTGCAGTCGCGCAAGAATGCCGAGCAAGCCGGACTGGATTCGTCGCTGAAAATCCAACCCTATATCGACCGCTACATGCCCCAAGATCCGTTCCAAACGGTTCTTTATGTGATGCTGGGCGTCTTGTTCTGCACGGCACTGAAACACATCTTCCAGTTCGCCAACACCGCGATCGTGGCGCTGATCGCCGCCCGGATCACGCGGCGGATTCAAACCAGGATCTTCTCCAAGGCGCTCACGCTGGATCAAACCAGCTTCGCCGGCCACACCAGCAGCGGTTTCGTCGCCCACATCACCTACACGACCAATATGCTTTCAAATGGCATTACCAGCGTTTACGGCGGTGCCGTGCGAGAGCCGCTGAAGTTGGCATCCTGTTTGATCGGTGCGGCAATCATCTGCCCCCGATTGCTGTTATTGACCATGCTGGTCGTCCCGGTCGTCTTCGGCCTGCTATACCTGGTCAGCCGATCGCTGAAACGCGTTTGCCAAAGCCTGCTGGAACGCGCGATGGGGCTCCATCACGTGATGCTGGAATCACTCAATAACATTAAGACCGTCCAGGCCTACTGTCGCGAAGACCACGAACAGGAACGCTTCGACAAAGCGACCTTGGACATGCAACGATTCACGATGCGGATCGTCAGTTTCAACGCGTTGAATCGTCCCCTCACTGAATTGCTGGCATTGGGAATGATGAGCACGGCGATCGTCGCCGGGTCGTATTTGGTGATGAACCGGGCGACAGACATTTTCGGGATTCAGATCACCAGCCAGCCGCTGGGGCCGGCATCGATGATCGTGTTTTTCGGGATGTTGGTCGGGGCCAGTGACCCGGTGCGGAAACTCGCCTCGGTGATTGACGGGATCAACACGGGGGCGGTCGCGGCGAACTTGCTGTACCCGATGTTGGACCAAACCAGCCAAATTGTCGAAGCGGAGGACGCGGTCACGACTGCCCGTCCCCATCGCAGTTTGACGCTTGAAGGCGTGCATTTTGCATACGAGCAAGGCAATCCGATCCTGAGTGACGCGTCGCTGGAGATTCCCCACGGCAGCACCGTGGCGGTGGTCGGCGCCAATGGATCGGGCAAATCGTCGATGATCAACCTGCTGTGCCGGTTTTACGATCCGCAGGGCGGTCGGATCTGCCTTGATGATGCAGACATTCGGCAGATGAAGCTCAAAGACCTGCGTGGCCGGATCGCGTTGGTGACCCAGAACACCGAATTGTTCAACGAGGATCTGTATTACAACATCGGGTACGGATCCGAAGGGGCGACGCGGGACGAAATTGTCGCCGCGGCGCGGGCGGCCCATGCCGAGTCGTTCATCGAAAACGAGCTTCCCGAGCGGTATGAAACGGTGATCGGCCAGGACGGGCACCGATTGAGCGGTGGCCAGCGGCAACGCATTGCGCTGGCCCGGGCGTTGATCCGCGATCCCGACATTCTGATTCTTGACGAAGCGACCAGCCAAATTGATGTCGAGAGCGAGCGGTTGATTTTTGACACCATTCGCGAGCAATGCCAGCATCGCACGGTGTTTTTCGTCACGCACCGCCCGGGCATGCTGGACATCGCCGACATCGTGCTGCGTTTTGAGAACCAGAAAATTCTGGTGCAGCGTGGCCCCAAGGTCGGCGGGGACGAGAATTCGGCGAAAGCGGCGGCCTAACTCGCTGTGATCAACCTTGTCGCCTGTCGACCGGATCGGATATACCGCAGACCCCCCGTGCCTCGATCCTTTTGAAGACCAGGATCGGGCGATTGACTCCATGCCCGAAGCCCCCGAACAACGAGGCAACCATGGCAGACTCGGCAAGCTGCGAGATGTCCACGAATGTGACCAAGCACCGGCTCCGCGATTTCGTCGGCGGCTGGTTGGTCGGACACTTTCAACCCGCACTGATCGCGAACAACGACGTCGAAGTCGCGGTCAAGCTCTATCGGGCGGGAGACCACGAAAAGAGTCACTACCACGCCGTCGCGACGGAATTCACCGTGATCGCCTCGGGGCGTGTTCGAATGAACGACCGGGAATACGTTTCCGGCGACATCATTCAAATCGATCCCGGGCAGTCGACCGATTTCGAAGCCCTCGAGGCGACCACGACCGTGGTGATCAAAACCCCCAGCGTACCTGACGACAAATTCATCGATGCGGACGATTCAAGGAGGTCTCCCGATGCTTAACATTGTGATCCCGATGGCGGGCCATGGCTCCCGATTCCAGCAGGCCGGCTATCAAGACCCCAAGCCGTTGATCCCCGTCCACGGTGTGCCAATGATTCGTACCGTGATCGACAATCTGCGGCCGTCCTGTGACCACAAATTCTTCTTCCTGTGCCAGTCGTCGCACATCGAGGATTATCCGTTGGAGTCGATCTTGCGAGAGGCGGCCCCGGGGTGTGAGATCCGGACGCTTGATCGTGTCACCGCGGGTGCCGCCTGCACCGTGCTGTTGGCCAGCGATGGGATTGACAATCAATCGCCGCTGATGATCGCCAACTGTGACCAATGGATCGATGCCTCAATCGACGATTACTTAAAAGCGGGAATGCGCAGCGGCGTCGACGGATTCTTGATGACGATGAAGGATGACTCACCGAAGTGGTCCTACGTCCAGCGGGATGACCAGGGCGAGATCGTCGGCGTGATCGAAAAGGAAGTGGTGTCGGACGAAGCCACCGTGGGGATTTACAACTTTGCCCACGGTGCGGATTTCGTCGACGCGGCGAAAGACATGATTCGCCAGAACGACCGTTCGAAGAACGAATTCTACGTCGCCCCGGTGTACAGCCGACTGATCCGTGCCGGCAAGCGGATCGAAACCGCGTCGATCGGCGATGCCGGCCGAGTCATGCACGGTTTGGGAACACCCGAGGATCTTGAAAGGTTTGTCCGTCGCGGGTTTGAATCGCGGATCCGTGCTGCCGCGGATCAGGATATCGGCAGTCGTCGCGAAGCGGCCTAGCCGTCGCCGCCGACTCGCTTCCCCCTTCACCGGTCACGAGTATCATCATGTGGAAATGGGAATGGATCTGTTGGTTCGTCAACTTGGTCTCCCGCGATCCGGAGGAGCGGGTCCGCCGCTATCGTCGCTTGATCGAACGCCTCTCACGGGAGGCGGATTTGGATGGCGGGTGGTGGCGTGTGTTTCACGACTATCCCAAGAAGGCGGTCCCCAGCACGGCCTCGCTGTCACACCCCAACAGCAGTGACCACCCAGACGGATCGACCGCGATTGTCGTCCAAGGACCGGTGATCGAGCGTGATGATTTGACGATCGAAACTCTGGCACTGTATCGCAAGACGATGCCTCACTCGCGGCTGATCCTTTCGACTTGGGAAGGCACGCCGACCGAGGTGATCGATCGGATCGAATCGCTAGGGGTGAGCGTGGTCACCAGTGAGATGCCGAGCGACTGTGGACCACACAACCTGAACCTGCAAATCACGACCACGCGACGAGGATTGCAGGAGGCCGAAAAACTGGGGTGTCGACACGCGATGAAAACCCGCGCCGACACCCGTATCCACATGGCCGACGCCGATACATTGTGCCATGATTTGCTGAGAGAATTTCCCTTCCAAGGGACCGGCGATCAGACGCAACGCATGATCGTCTTGGATTTCGCCACGCATCTCCATGTCCCTCATCATCTGTCGGACATCATGATGTTCGGCCGAACCGAGGACCTGCTTGTGTATTGGTCCGCCGACGGCCGGTGCCCCGGCCTTGCCACCGACCAGACCAAACAACTCAACGGGGTGCCGCTGCACCGGATCCCCGAAATCATCTTATGCCGCAGCTATTTGCAGCGGTCGGGAATCGAAGTGACCGAACAGCTCGACCACTGGTGGGAATTGTTGGCCGAACGCTTTCTCGTGGTCGATCGTGCCATGATCGACCTGTTCTGGCCGAAGTACAACTACAACGTGAATCAAAGGCTCGAAATGTGCGGTGAGAACAACCGCAACGCCCTGTGCCATTTCGCCCAGTGGTTGCAACTACGTTCGCGATCTCTGGCGCCATCGGTCTCCGCCGACCAAACCCAAAGGCATGTTCGAAACCCGGCCGCGTGAAGGGGACGCCGACACTCGTTTCACGTCAACGCAACAACAGGGAATGCACGATGAATAAAACAAAGCTGCTGCTGTGGGCCATCGAGCGGACTTCGCGGTCCGCGGAGCATCGCGCTCGCCGACTGCGCAAACTGTCAAATTTGATCGCGAGCGAGACGGAGGATCAGATTGCGTCGAATCGCAAGATCCCGCAGCGACCAGGGTTGAGCACCGTGTCGGTGTCGGCAGATTTGCCAGGCACTGACGATCGACACCGCACGGCCGTGGTCATGCAAGGACCGGTGATCAGCCGTGATGACCTGACCTTCAAAACGCTTCAACTGTACCGCCAATCGATGCCGCACGCGGTGCTGATCCTGTCGACCTGGAACGACCTGCCGGTGGAAAACCGGAAACGTATCGAACAATTGGGCGTGCGTGTCGTCGAAAGCGTCCTCCCAAATCATCGCGGGCCGCAAAACGTCAATCTGCAGATTGCATCGACGTCGCGGGGAATCCAAGAAGCCCACGCGATGGAGTGCCGGTATGTCTTGAAGACGCGCACCGACACCTGGATCAATCAGTGTGATGCGGATCAATTCTGCCGAAACCTGATCGATCGGTTCCCGCTTACGGTCCCTCACGGGGCGGGCGACAACCGACAAACCGCACGCATCGTGACGCTTGATTTTGCGACACGCTTGTACATCCCCTACCATCCGTCGGACATCATGATGTTCGGACGGACGGAAGATCTGCTTCGCTACTGGACGCCTGACCTTTTCGGTCCCGAATGGCAGTACACGTATGACGACAACTTCGGGCATTTAGCCGGCCAGCCGCTACCGGAGACGATGATGTGCGAAAAGTTCCTGCGGTCCCAGGGCGTCGAACCCAAAGGCACCATTGCGGACTGGTGGAACACCCTCGCGGAACGTTTTATCGTCGTTGACCGACCGATGATCGACCACCGCTGGCTGAAAGAATTCACCAATTCCGAAGAGCCCCCGGAACGAGTTCGCGATCGTTCCAACATGGCGGTGTGTCATTTCACGCAATGGATGCAGATGCATTGTGGACGCGCAGAACCGATGGCAGGTTTGGCCACCCTCGCCTCGCAATCGCTGTACGCCCCCCTGCTCGGCGAGAATGACAAGCCACACGCAGCCTAGGCATCCGCTATCGCCTGCGGAAGAGCTGAGCCGAATGGGAGTGAACAATCCGCGGTCAGCGTAACGGATCGAAGCCAACGTTGACCTTGCACAAGACATTTCTGTACTCTCGCGCAACGATGACCCTGTCGGTCGATTTTCTTAGATTCAAAAGGACAAACCGTGTCAAAACTCCTTCAGTACGCCGATAACCAGCGAACGCTTTACTCAAGGATCACTGAGAGCGTCGATGACGCCAAAGGTGCTGTGGGACCGCGTTATGATTCGCTTCGACGCGAGGCGGTCAACTATGCGGAGTACATGATTTCGCAGTACCGAATTCGCAAACGCCAATTCGCACAGCGTGACGATCGGTTTGTCAGCAACCTGCGTCTGCTCGATTTCGGTTGTGGAGTCGGTCGGGTGATGGAAGCGTGTCGCGAAATTGGTGTCAAACACGTCGACGGATGTGACATCAGCCGAGAGATGATTGAACATGCCAAGGCCTCGGATTATCTGCAGGGGTCGCAATTCTTTCTTTCGTCCGGATTTGACGCCGGAGCCGCACCTGAGAATCATTACGACATCGCGTATTCATTCCTCTGCTTGCATCACATTCCGATGCGACAAACGCGGATCGCAATCCTGGAGGCGCTCTGCAAGTCGCTCAAGCCGGGAGGAATGATCTTTGCCGAACTGAGGGTCTTTCCGGGGGCGACTGCGAGCAGGATCCCGGTGAACCACGCGCATTGGACCGAAAACCGACCGGCACGTGACACCAATAGCGCTGCCGATGTTTGGGTCACCCGCGACAGCCTCGGAGAGTTGGTCGAAGATTTTCGACTCTTCTTCGATGACATTGGCGTGCAAGAGTTCGACCTGAAGCAAGATCTATACGAGTACAAAGCGGATGAGATCTATCAGCTCGGTTACAACGAATTGTTCGTGATGGCCAGCAAGGGTGCAGAGCTCAGAGACAACATGCAGGCCCCGACATAGTACGTCGTCAGCATCCCGTCGACTGGCCAACGCAATCCGATCGGAAAGCGACCAGTCGACGTGCACCTGCGTGCGGGGACCCAACGGGCCCAAACGCGGCAATTTCTTAGCGATCGGTCGGCCGCCGATTTTCATCCCGCTCCTCAGCGTCCCCGCCCGAGCGATCTTGTTCTCGATCTCGCCGTACCACGATCTCCTCGTCCTCCTCCAAATCGGCGTCGGAGCCCGTCAATTGAGACGCCGCGGATTCGATCGCGCGGATCAACGGAGTGTTTCGAACGTTTGATTCGTCGCGGCGTGCCACCGTCGCGATCATCCGCTCCGCGTTTTTGATCGCCTCGCGCAAGTTTCGCTCCGACTCCTCCGTACGGTCCACCGCGTGACGCCCGATGGCCGAGTACAGGCTGCGCGCCACCTCAGCGAGGCGGGTGTCCAGGTAGTGATCGGCCCGCCGATCCGACGCGGGGCCCGCCGGGCCGATGCCGAACGTTGTCGCGCGATCCAGATCTGCAGGGCGGCCCAGATCTGCAGGACGGCCTGGGCGATTCAGTTGCCGACGCTCCCCATGATCCCGATTGGGGTCCGGTCGCCAATCATCGTCGTGATTGGCAGGCGGTTGGGGACGGACCGGCGCCGCGGGCAGCGATGGAGACGGCATCGTTCTCACGGTGACATCCGTGTGAACGTCACCACCACGGCGGCGATTCGCGTTCATGTCCCAGGCCAGCGGATCGGGTTGACGCAACAATTCGTTCATCCGTCGCTGGATGATCTCTTCGCGGGCATCGGCGCGGGCCTGGTGTTGCGATTTCAACTGCTCAAGTCGTTTGCTGAGCTGTTCGATCTGCTCATGTTGTTCGGCGCTCATCGCTTCGAATTGGTCGTCAAGCATGCCGCGAAGCTCTTCCTTCAGCTCTTCGGTCTCGTCGTCCGGTTTCGCAGCAGCGATCCGCTGTACCAAGGGACCGATTTCGCGTGTGTGCGGCAGCGGTCGGATCTGGCCAGCGGGCATGCCGCTGACGTCCGCATACCGTCGAATCGATCTCTCGTAACGGACATGAGTTTCTGGGATTCGGCGCGTCACACCATCCTCGACCACCTCGCGATAGCTGGTTTCGACTCGCGGCCGGATGATGATCTGCTCGGGCGCATCGAGCATCAAAGCGTCTTGTGCGGTGATCGGCGGCGTCAGCGAGACGATGCCGATCGCCAAAGCGCAGGTCGTCCCCGCGGCGACGAGAATGGAATAGCGTCTGAGTTTCGGTTCCAACATGTGATGCGTCCTTTGTGATGCGAGTAACAGAAAACAAGTCGTGCTGAAGTCTCCGGTAGCGGAACTCGCCAAGAGTTTCGATCCTCCTGGCCGAATCGCCGTCCAAACGTTGCAACCTTCGCCGGAAGGTGGATCTCCGGCAAGTTCCGCGCTCTGACGAACGCGAAGGCGTCACTGTGCCGCTGTCCCGCTAGCCGGTTGGCCCCGATGTCGACGATCATCGATTGATTCGAAGCCAACGGTGTCGAGATTCAGGTCGCGTTCCAGTTCGTGCAATGAGTCGCGGATCTGTTGCAGTTCGACAGGCAACGCGTCCCAATGCCACGACACATCGGTTTCGATCGGAGCCGCCGATCGCTCAATCGCTGTGACGGACGAGCCCGAGGAGGTCTGCCCCGTCGATAGAGTCTCGGGGGAATCGACTCCCGGCGTGCTTCTATCATCGGAGCCTTGCGGTGTTTGCTGCCGCAGCAACGGCAGCGATCCGCCCACCATCAACAATGCGATCGCGGCGATCATCGCTGTGATCGTCGACTTGGTCTTGAGCCGGTGGGGCGGGCCGAGCCGATCCGGCAGCGGATAGCGCGAAGGGTTTCGGACATGGGCTTCCGTTTCGCGGAGCAGTTGTGCGGCTTCGGCGGCTGATACGATACGCGCGTTTGGGTCTTTGACCATCAACAACCGAACCAGACGATCGACCCAGGGTGGCAAGGATTCGACGCGATCGACCACGGGTTGAACCGGTGTGTCGATGACTTTCCGCAGCACGGCGATGGGCGAATCGGCGACGAACGGCGGACGACCGGTCAGCATGGCGTACAACACGCTGCCCAGGCTGAACAGATCGCTGGCCGCCCTAACCGCTTCGCCGGCCGCCTGTTCGGGACTCATGTACTGCGGCGTCCCGGCCACCATCCCGCTGACGGTGACCGTGGCGTCGTCGATCGCGCGGGCCAAGCCGAAGTCGCCGATCAAAACGCGCGGGCTGTTCTCCTCCATCAGGATGTTGCCGGGTTTGATGTCCCGGTGGACCACGCCGCGCTCGTGCGCCGCGGCAAGTCCCTCGGCGACTTGAGCCGCGATCCCGAGCGCCGCTTCCAGATCCAGCGGACCTTCGCGGTCGATCCGCTGTTGCAGACTGCGCCCGGCGGTGACTGATCCGACTAGCGGCATGACCAAATAGGGCGGATGTGAATTCTCGCTGACGCTATAGATCGGCATGATCGCCGGATGCACGATCGCCGCCGCCGCGCGGGCTTCCCTGGCAAACCGCCGACGCGCCGGCGCCAACCCGGCCAAATGAGGTGCCAGAAACTTGATCGCAACCGGACGGGCAAGTTGTTCATCAAAACCGGCCGCGACCACGCCCATCCCGCCCGATCCGATCACCGAATCGATTCGATAGCGATCGATGTGGCCAAGCGATCTGGAATCGTCTTCAGGCGATCGTTGTACGATCGCTCGCAGCCAGGAAGTGGTCGTGTCGTCCGACGGAATCTGTTCCGGTCGCACCGCGTACAGGGTGGCCGTCGCGTGTCGGGTGGATTCGTCCGCCTCAAAAATGCTCCGCGTTTCCGTCCACAGCGCCGGGGCGGCGGCGAGTGTCTCCAGCCGATCTCGGCAAGGCGCGCACACCGCCAAGTGATCCTCGGCGACCGCTTGCATCTCCGCCGAGAGCGATTCGTCCAGCAGACCTTTCAAGACGTCTTCATCACAATGGCTTTGATACGCCTTACCCCACGAGGATCGATTGACAGCAACCATTTCACTCCGCCTCCCGCAGTTCGATGAATTCTCGGATCCGTTTCAGGACTCGGCAGCGCGCCACATACACCGCGCCTTCACTGATGCCCAGCTGCGACGCCACCACACGTGCCGGATGGCCTTGCACCGCCGTCCGCCAAAACGCCGTCCAGCTCGTCGCCGACAGCTCACGTTGGAGGTGCTCGGCGGCACAGCGAAACAGTTGCCGGCGGTGCTCCAAATCGAATTCCACCTCAAAGGGGTTTTCCGAACCGTCGGCCACCTCCGCAAACGGATCCGACTGGCCACCCACGGGGCAGGCGGTCGCGGCAAGTCGTCGAAATCGATCCACGACGACGCGCCGCGTGGTTTGGGACAGCCAGCCTCGGAACGACCCAGACGCCTCCGGGTCGAAGCGGTCGATCGCCGCGGCAACTCGCAGCAGAACCTCCTGGACGATCTCACGGGCATCGGCGTCCTGCAACTGTCGTCGCCGGGCCAAACGGTAGATCACCGGCTCGTAGATCTCCAAAAACTCGCTCCACGCCCCGTGATTTTCACGGTCACGCAACCGCAAAAGCAGGCTCGGTCGTGTGATGGGAAAGGCTGACACTGGATCAAACGTTCATCAGATGAAAGCGGCAGACGAGGCTTCTATTGTTGTACACGGACGAATCGGCGGGGTCTTACAAGAAAACCTGGGAGAAAAGCGCTGCGGACCCACTGCGGTGTCCGAGGTTGACGCGCGGCAAAGCTTCGCTTTTTCGTGCGCCGAGTTCGGAGAACACGGCGACTCTCCTCGATGCCTCGTTCCCGATCTCCGCCTGGGGACGGGATTATCGCCATCGCGATTTTTTTTGCAGTAGTTTTGTGACGAACCTGCGGGTTGTGGTGGCGGATGGTAAGATGGTTTGCCCATTACCGGCAGGGCGTCTGTGAAAACGCCCTTGAGAGTAAGAGAAACGTCCCTCCTTTTTTTGCCTCCCTTTCTGTTGGAGATTCAACGCATGTCTCGTTTGATGTTGCCTTTGGCTGTATTTGGTTTGCTGGTCTGTTCGGTGGTTTCGGCCGAGGAGTCGGCAAAGAAGAAGAAAGCCGCAAAGGGCTTGAAGGCTGGCGATGCGATCGGAGCGTTCTACGTCACGAAAGTCTGCGGTGCCGAAGATGATGGCGTCGAGCAAGGTGAAAAACTTTGCTATCGCTGCAAATACGGCTCGCGCCCGATGGTGATGGTGTTCGCACGCGACACCGGTGGAAAGCTCAATGAACTGGTCAAGGAAATTGATGCGGCGGTCAAAGCGAACGAAGACGCCAAACTGAAAGGCTTCGTGACGCTGATGGGCAAAGACGCCGATGCATTGAAAGACGTCGCCACCAAGGTTGCCGAAACCTCGGGTGCAACCGCGGTTCCGGTCGTCATCGCAAACGACCACGAGACCGGACCGAGCAACTACAAGATCGACGAAAAGGCGGCCGTGACGGTCGTGATCGCCAACGACAGCAAAGTCGTCGCGGCTCGCAAGTTCAACAAAGCCGACAAGGTGAACGTCGCCGCCGTGATGAAAGCGGTCAACAAGGCGATCAACTAGTTCACCGTTCTTCGTTGGTCCTTGAAACACACGCTGGAGAGCACGGTCGTTGATTCGGCCGTGCTCTTTTTTTGATGCCGCATTCGATAGCTGCCTCCAGCCGCTAGAAATCGTTCAGCCATCCGCCATTGCCGACCGATGTGCGGAAGACACCCACCGTTACAGATCCAATTCGTCCAGCGAATCGATCAAGCGATCCAGGTCGTCTTTGGGCTGGGCCATCAAGTCCTGTTGACGGCGCTGCAGTTGCTCGTCGATTCCGACGGCGGTGCGGCCGGCCAGCAGCAATTGTTCGTCGCGTTCGCGGGCGGCCGTTGCGATCGCATCGTCACCGCCATCGGGAGCACCGAACAACTTCGACAGGTCGATCTTGAACCCTTCGCTGCCACCGGTTTCGGCCCCCGCGATCGCCGGCGCTTTGTGTTGTGGGAAAATGATCGCGTTCTCAGGACAGACCCGACTGCAGGCCGGACACCCTTTACGACAGTTGTCGGGTTGTTCGACAAGGATCGTTTCGGCCGCATCGACCCCATAGACGCCGAACAGGCAAAAGTCGACGCACTCCATGCAGTTGGTGCAGCGGCTGAAATCGATCACCGGATACCAGCGGCGGGACGTCGTTTCATCGACCTGGACGATTTGGCCGCCGACGATCGGCAACGAAGTCTCGCCGGACGACGATGCGTCGCCGGAGGTCATTTCCTGGGAATCGTCTTCCCCCAGGACCAGCCCCCGGATCGCTTCGGTGAACCGTTCCAGACTCTGCTCGGCCTTTAAATCGATGCAGTGGATTTGACGCTTCGGGCGGGGATACAAATCGGCAACGCGATCGACATCCGACTCGGCCGGCTCGGCTGATTCTTCGTCCTCGTCGTCGGCGTCTCCGATCGCCACCGGGACGAATTGCCCGCGAACGCCATTTCGGTCCAACACCCAATGGGCCGCCCGGGGAAAGATCCACGAGACGACGATCAGGTTGCCTTCCAGCTCGGACAGCTTCTCAAGCGACTCTCCGCCTTTGGGCAAATCGTACAGGTGCGGAACGACCAACACGTCGGCACCTTCGAGCACCGACGCCGCATCGGCGATGGATTGTTCCAGCGAACGTTTGGCGGGGTTGCGGGATTGTCCGCGTGAAACCACCACCGTCCAGGTCGGCGTTGTTGTCGAATCGGATTGCGAGCTGGGAGAGATCATCCGGTTACCAGTCGAGTGGTTTTTGCCAAGCGTCTTTGGCCGCCGCGATTTCGATGTCCAGCACGGTGGCACCGGATCGCGTGACGGTCAGTTTTCTGTTCTCGGTTATTGTACCTACTCGAGCCGCCTGGACGCCGTGAGCGTAAAAGATCGGGGTGAACTGGTCCACCAGATCCACCGGCAATTCGACCAGGAACCGCGAATTGGATTCGCTGAACAGCAGCGACGTGTCGGACAGCCCCTCGGCGGAGATTTCTGCGACCGCGTCCAAATCCAGCTCCATGCCCAATCCGCCGGCCATCGCCATTTCCGTCGCCGCGACGGCCAAACCGCCCTCGCTGAGGTCGTGACAGGCTCGCAGCATTCGCGCCGAAATCGCCTCGTGGACCGCCGCGAACGTCGCCTTGGCCACCGGGACGTCGACCGTCGGGACGTTGCCGCCGGATCGGTTTTCGCTCAGACAGTAATGCGACCCGCCCAGTTCGTCCTTGGTCGTCCCGATCAGGAAGACCGCATTGCCCGACTGCTTGGCGTCCATCGTCACGGCCAGCGAGACGTCGGCGATCTGCCCCATCGCACTGATCAATAAACTCGGCGGGATCGAAATCGTTTGCTTTTCGCCGCTGTCGTCGAAGTAGCTGAATTCGTTGTTCAAGCTGTCCTTGCCGCTGACGAACGGGGTGCCCAAGGCGACGGCGACGTCCTGGCAGGCGATCGCGGCGCGAACCAGCGAGCCGAGCGTTTCGGGGCGATCGGTGTAACCCCAGCAGAAGTTGTCCAGGATCGCGATCTTACTCGGGTCCGCACCCACCGCCACGGCATTCCGCATCGCTTCGTCGATCGCCGAGGCGGCCATGTGATAGGTGTCAAAGTCGCCGTAGTGCGGGTTCATGCCACAGGAAATCACCAGCCCGCGCGTGCTGGAAAGCAGCGGACGAATCACGGCGGCATCGCCGGGGCCGTCACATTGCGGTCCGACCAGCGGCTTGACGACGCTGCCGCCTTGAACCTCGTGATCGTATTGGCGGATCACCCAATGTTTACTGGCCACGTTCAAACTGGACAGGATTTTTAGTAGCGTCTGTTGATGCGTTTCCGCCGAAACGGAAGCGGGCAGATCCAGTGGCACGACGGCCGGCGGATCGTACACGGCATCGCGGATCACCGGCGGGCGACCGTCGTGCAAGAATTGCATCGAGACGTTGCCGACGGTTTCGCCGTGGTAGGTCAGATGCAACTGCCCGGTCGGCTTGAACTCGCCCAGGATCGCCGCCTCGACGCCTTCGCTCTCGCACAGCTCACGCAGCTCGTCCCACTTTGTCCGCGGCACGGCCAGCACCATCCGCTCCTGGGCCTCGGAGATCCAGATTTCGGTGTAGGACAATCCGTCGTACTTCAGCGGCGCCTTCTCCAACCAGACCTCCGCCCCGACGTCTTCACCCATTTCGCCGACGGCGCTGGAAAAACCGCCGGCGCCACAGTCCGTGACGGCGTTGTAGAGCCCACGATCGCGGGCCTGCATCAACACATCCAACACCATTTTTTCGGTGATCGCGTTGCCGATCTGAACCGCGCCGCCGGACAACGATTCCGATTCGCTGGTCAATTCTGCCGAGCTGAACGTCGCGCCGTGGATTCCGTCGCGTCCGGTCCGGCCCCCGATCGAAACGATCAGATCGTTCGGGTGAACTTGTTTGTCTTCCATGCCGACGGGAATCATGCCGACGTTTCCGGCGTAAACCAGCGGGTTGCCCAAGTATCGTTTGTCGAAATAGACCGCGCCGTTGACCGTCGGGATGCCCATTCGGTTGCCATAGTCACGCACGCCGGCGACGACACCCTTCATCACACGTCGCGGGTGCAGCACGCCCGGCGGCAACTGGTCGGCCGGCGTGTCCGGCGGGGCAAAACAAAACACGTCGGTGTTGCAGACCGGTTTAGCCCCCATGCCGGTTCCCATCGGGTCGCGGATCACCCCGCCGATCCCGGTGTTGGCACCGCCATAGGGTTCCAGTGCCGAGGGGTGATTGTGCGTTTCGACTTTGAAACAGGCGTGGAAATCATCGTCAAAGGTCACCACGCCGGCGTTGTCTTTGAACACGCTGACGCACCAATCATCATCGCCCAAGCTCTTGCGGATCGATTGCGTGGCCGCAAAAATCGTCTCCTTGAGCATGTTGTCATACTGTCGCTCGTCACCGCCGGGCGTTCCGTCAGCGCCGATTCCGCGGTAATGAATCCGTCCGGCCAACGTCTTGTGGCTGCAGTGTTCCGACCAGGTCTGGGCGATCGTCTCCAGTTCGATGTCGGTCGGATCACGATTCAGAGAAACGAAGTGGTCGCGAATCGTCTGCATTTCGACCAACGTCAAGTACAGCTGGCCTTCACGCGAGAGCGTTTCCAGTTCGTCGTCGCTCAGGCTGCGGATCGGGACGCGGACGAGTTCAAAGTCATAGGCCGTGCCGACATCCAGTTGGTCCATTTCCAGCGGTCCGGCGACGACCTGTTCGATCGAGTCGTTGGACAGGGCGCGACGGCAAATCGTTTGAAACGTCGGCTCATCGACACCGCTGATCCAGTACTTTCGCATCGTGCGAACCGATTGCACGTCGAATCCGCAATCGCGGGCCGCACCGATCGTGCTGGCCGCGACCGGGTCCATCACGCCGGGTTTGGGCAACACGTTGACCAGCCGGATGTCATCCGAGGGGGCCGGCGGCTGGCTCAACACCGCATCCCCGGCGACCGCCACGACGGTCCGCTCGGTCACCGAATCGGCCAACAACCGCTGGGCGATCTGCTCGGCCTGGTCGCCGTCGATCTCGCCCTGAACCAAGAAACCGCGGGCGAAAACGACCGGCACGTCGTCACCGATGCCCAACTCATGAATCTCCTCGCTGGTGCGAGCACCCTCGCGGTCGATCTCGTTCTCAGCGGGATAAATGTCAATCTGCCACAGCGGCATCGTCGTGTCCTGGTGCGGGGAAGAAATGCGGTGCGGGCAGGAAAACTCCCGCGTGCGGAGAAGTGTATCGAAATCCGTGGCGATTGCCGAGAACCGGCGGAAGGGAGGGAAACCGGGCTAGGAAATGAAGTCACCCTCCCGGAGGACGCGGTCTCTACCGATCCTACAAAACCCTCCCTGGAAGTGGCCTGATGAAAAGTACGTGGCGTCGAAAACTGGCGAACCGGCAACGATTGCAAATTGCAAAATGAACAGTGCAAATTGCGAAATGATTTGAGCGACGATTGCCGGCAAATTTGAATTTTGCAATGAACAGTTTGCAATTTGCAATCGAGGGATCCAGCAGAATCGCTGAACGTCCCCGAACCTACGCAACGTTCCAAGTTCCATTGATTTTCGCCAGCCCACCCTGGAAGGGAGGGGCGAGCACAGCGAGGGTAGGGGCGATTCGCTCAGTGGTGATCATCGATCTTCTTTGTTTGCCCAAAGGGCATCCACATCCATAGCCTGGGGTCAGGGAACGAGCGCAGCGGAGTGACCGCCACCCCAGGAAAGAAAGCCGATTCCCCTCCCTTCGATCGGCCGGTGGCAAAGCCGCCGGCCGATCGAAAGGGGGGAGGTTTCTGAACCCATCAGGTGCGTATGGAATCGAGGGTAGCGAAGCGAAGGCTGCACCGCTCAGCTACCCGCCACCCCCACCCAAAATCCACCGTTTGAGCACATCGAGTGGCTGGTTCAAAACGTCCTCCGAATCAGAGTGCCCCGCCGCTTGCTCCGTCCCGGCGAGCACCTTGTCGCGAATCCGCCGGGCGATCTCGCGGTGCCGGCCGGCGGTGTAGCTGTCCGACTGGATCAACCGCTCGGTTCGGGCGAACAGTTCGGTCGCCTTCGCATAGGTCTGCGGCGTGACGCTGTCCTTTGCCGCGACCAGCGGCACCAACGTACGAGTCATCAGATCGACGAGGTCGCTTTTCTGAAACGATTCTTGCTGGGTCTGCGACGAGATGCTGCTCATCTGGGGAGGCTTCGTCGCTGGCGTCTCTGCACTCGGCAAGCTTTCGTCCACGGCCTGGGCAAACCGATCCAGCGCCTCGGCCAAAGCCTCGTTGTCGCCAGCGGCCAGAGCGGCATCGACCATGACACTCGCGGCGACCTTTTTGTCCGCCACCGACTCCAATCGCGACGCGATCAACTGCAACAGCGAGTCCGACGTGCCGGCGATTCTCGCGATGCGTGCCATCGCGATCGAAACCGATCGAGGGCTCAAGTCATCGTCGCTGGAATAGTTGTCATAACTCGTTCGCGAGGCAATCCGCATGGCATACGGATACACCATCCCGGGCTGACCACTCGGCAAGACGACGTTGCGGAACGCTTGATCGAGTGCCTGCCAGACGTCGGTGTCGATCGTGTCGGGATCCACTTTCACGTCGACATCGGGCTCCCGTTGACCAAGCTTCTTTCCGGTCACGTCGGAATACAGGTCGACCAATTCCAGTAGTCGCGCCGTCAAATCCTCCATCCCATCGTCGACGGGCACCCTACCAGGGTTTTGGTTTTGGTTGATCGAAAACGCATCCGATGCGACGGCAACGCGACTGGGCGGTGGGCCATCTCGCAGAGCCAACATCAGTGCCCTGGCAGAGGTCAAGATCTGGCCACGTTTGGCTGCGATCGTCGCGATCTTGAAACAGGCATCGAAATAAGTCTTCCTCCGTGTTTGCCCCGACTTGAGCGCAGCTTCCATCGAATCCAAAAATGCGTTCAGTGACCTTTCGTCGTCACCGCTCAACGAAGCGACTGCCAAATCAAGCCCCGGTTGGTGAAGTTTGCTCGCAACCAGACGCAGGTACTCGCCCAGGTCCGTTGCAATCCGCCGTGCCGCGTCGGAGTCGACTTCGGAAGCCGCCGCGGCAACGACGAACAAATCCACCAACGGTTTCAACGACGTTGACGTGACTGTGACCTGCAGTGCCGCTTCGTCAGGCAGCCGGTCGGTCAGCTGTTCGGCCAACGAATCCAGGTCATCGGGCTGTATTTTGAGCGAGACCAAAAGTTGTGCCGCAGGAATCGACCAATCCTCGGGCCGCTGGGGTGAATGTGCCCGCAGCGAATCGAACAGTGACGTCAAAGCCGCACGACCGTCGTCCGAGCCGGTGGCCGAATCGATCGCGATCTGCAGTCCCGATTTGGCATCCCCACCGAGAACCATCTCCAGTGGCAAATCCATCAATCGGATTGCCAGATCATCCTCGCAGTCCGCGATCGATTCCCCGAGCGATTTCAAGTAGTCGACCGAGGACTCGGTCGTGATCTTCGCCGCATATTGCCCGGCCGTTTGTTCGGCCTTTTCAAACGACAATCCGCCGCCCCAACGTTTCGCTTTGGCGAACCGGTCGGGCATGGCGACCAACCGTTGCTGAATGATCAGTGCGTCGATCGGATACCCGATGCCGTCCAGCTTCTCGGCGATCGACAGATAGGACTGGATGTCTTGGTAGTCGCCATAACCGGGATTGTGCAAATTGTCGGATGAATGATCCGTCTTCTCATAAGCATCCAACAGGAACATCCGCGCGCGAGCCTTTTGACCGTCCTTTGCCAGGGCATCGACCAGTCGAGCACCGACGGAAAACCGCATGTCGGTCATCGAGACACTCTGGTCGCGTCCGGCGGCTTCATAGATCGAAACCAACAGCGATGTTTTTTCGTTGATCTCGGACACCGACTCCAGAGCCTGGCCGCCTTGCCACAGCAACCCGCCACTGATCACCGGTTGGCCCGGAGCGGCCGCCGCGACCTCCGACACCATCAACCCGGCGATGGACTCGATTGCGTCATCGCGCTTTTCCTCGTCGGCGACATCGACCAGCGCCGCCAGAAAAGCTGCCGTCGGCGCGGTCGCTTCGTTCTGCAAGGCTTTGGTGACGGCTTTGTCGAATCGCTCGCGCGCCTCAGCGTCACTGCAGAGCAACGACAAGATGTCCTTCAGCGGCCCGTTCGCCGTGCCACCGGATGACCGACTGGTGACTCGCCATGTCGACGAAGTTGCCGTAAATGCGTCTTCGCTGCAAATGACATCGATCATCGCCTGACGAATTGCAGGAATCTTTTTTCGTTCGGTCGCGGGGATGTTTCGGATGTAGCGATAAAAATCTCGTTTGACCTGCGAATTCTTCAACGCGTGAGCGACGAACTTTCGCTTCGCATCGGTGAACGCTTTTCGTCGCCCGACGTTGATCAGATTGTCGTACCGATAACTCTGGATGGACTCGGGATCAAACTGAATCAATCGTCGAAACATGGCATCCGAATCGCCGCGGTCGGCGGCGCGGGTCAAATCGTAGACATGTCGACTGAGCAATTGCGGGTCCTTTTCGAAAGCATCGAGATACAGTTCGGTGGCCTCCGTGTACTGCTTGGCTTTGTAGAGCGCCGCGGCGCGGGCGATCAATTGTCGCGGATCGTTCGGTTTAGATTTTGCGATCTCGCCCCACAAGTCCTCCGCATCCGATTGCCGGCCAGCTGCGGTGTAGAGTTCGGCCAATTCGATGCGGGCGCGAACCGAAGCCGGTGCCGATGCGACGCGGCGTTGGGCTTGTTCGATCAGCGGATCGAGCCGCTTGGCGTTTCTTAGGATCGACACGGCTTGCTGGCGGTAGTACGCAAGATTGCTGGTCGATGCCCGACCGCTACTGAGCTTGCGCAGCAGCGTGTAAGCGACCTCCGCGGCGGCTTCATGCTCGTCGTTGGCCAGGAACGCCTGCGCGATTTGCAATTCGGTTCGTTCATCGCGGGCACGACCGCCGCGCAGCCGACGCAGCACGGCGGCGGCCTTTTCGGGCATCCCCAGACGGCGGAGCTGATCGGCCAGCGCCAGCTGCGTTCGGGTGTCCATCCGCATCCCGAACAAACGCTCAGCGGCCTGCCTAGCACGTTCAACGTCACCCAGCTGCGACGCCAGGTTCATCGCCGCCATCTCTTTACGAACCAACATGCCGCTGTCCAGCGGATCGATCGAATCGAGCAACGACAGGGCCAGTCGAGGTTGTGATAACTCGCTCGCCAATCGCGCCTGCTCGATCCGCAAGTCGACGTCGTCCGGAAAATCTCGGCTCAAACGCTCGATGCGGTCATAACACTCCTCAGGTCGCTGCGTCCACCAATGGGCAAACGCAGCCAGCACCCGACGGACCTTTTGCTCTCGAATCGGTGCGTCGTCAGGTGACCGGTCCAGGTGCTCGAGCACCTCGTCGGTCAAGTTCAACCCGCGTGGCTGGCCACCGCTTTCTGGACCGGGCAAAAGACTTGACAGCTCGTTGACGACTGACTGGCTTAGCAACTCCGTCGACAGTGGTGCTTTGACTTGGAACGAATAATAACTGTTTTGCGCGCTGCGAACGTAGGTGCTGATCGTGCCGTCGGACAATGTCGTGCTGCGACGTGCCGCTGCCATGTTATTCTTGATCGCTTGTGCCAGAACGGCGTCAAGAATCGCAAACCGATGACGATCGACAAATTCGGCACCGTGGGGTCCGGCGGTTGCCAAGTGTCCGGCGGTCCCGGTGACGCTGCTTGATGAGGTCGATCTTCCACTCCCGTCGGCACGAACGGCCGGCAGCAGTCGCTTGACCAGTGCGTCGGCCTGGTCGACTTGGTCGAGATTCAAGTAATAGCCGATCGCGCTGATCAGTTCGTTCAATGACGCATCGGCGGCGGGCTTCTCGAGCGCGTACTGCTTCGCCCGTGCCGTGTCTCCCGTTTGCTCGAAATGCCTGGACAAGATCACGCGATAGTCCGACAGCGTTGACCAGGGTACGGAGTTGCCGCCGGCCGTGGCGTCTGCCAACGCCTGCTCGTACAGCTTGATCACCAACTGGGCCTGTGATGCCGTGAGCGTCACGCCGGACTTGTCAGCATCAGACGTCTGGCTGTTGGCCTTCGATTGCGCCGCCGACCGGATCTTGCCCATCAACATGCCCCGCAAATACATCGCGCCCTCTTTGGGATCCAACTCGGCCAGGCGCCAGTTCAGTTTTTCGGTGAGGGCCTTTTCTGCCTCGCTGGTCGAACTCGATGAAGTTGTCAAATAGCCGAGGATCGACTGGAATGCCCGCCGTTCCCAGATCACGGCGGCGTCACGAATCTGTTCGACCGCCGGCAGCGCCACCGTCCGATCGATCAGCGTCTCCATTTTTATTCGCGCTTCGTCAGCTGGAAAACGTTTGGCGATCGCGACCAATTCAACCGCCGTGGCGAGAACGCGGGCGTGGCCGAAAGACGACGGATCGACCGTGGTGTAGCTGTTAGCAGAGCTTGAATAGTTGCTGCTGGCGTAGCGACCGAGCCGATAGCCGCGTGCCAGTGCGTAGGAGCTGCTGGTCCAGCGACGTGGACTGGTATCGTAACCGGCTGGCCGGGCCGCACTGCCGCCTGATTGCTTTCGCGCCGCCGGCGGCAAGGCATCCAGCGGCACCTCCTGCTGCCGGATCTCGCGGGCCAGTTCGATCGCGCGACGATGCGGTGCGGGGTAGGTTTCCTCTGGTGCGTTTTCCGATTCGTCGTCACCACGCTCGTGCAGCAGCAATTGGGCCAACATCAGTTTGACGTCCCACAAGGCCGGGTCGCGTTGCAAGGCTGCTTCACAAATCGCGATCGCCGTCGGTCGATCCCCGCGTCGAACGGCCGAGCGAATCATTGCGCCCAGCCGTGCCGGGTCGGAGCCGAGTGAAATCCGGTCGCTGAGCGCCGTCTGGATGTCGATCAGGTCTGCGTCGAGCTGTAGCTGGACCAGTTTAAAACGGTTTTCCGGGGTGTCGGCCAGCGCGACGATGCGTTCTTGAAACTCGGCCGCGGTGACAACGTCGTCGGCCGCGTCGCTCAAACGGACCATGGTCTCCAGCAGCGAAACATCGCGTGGCTGGGCGGCCAACAGCGGATCGACGGCTTGACGCGCCGCGCCATAATCTTGAACTGCTTCGTGAGCCGCCGAAATCATCAATTGGATTGTTCGCGGATCGACGTCCTCGCGCGCCATCTGGTCGATTCGCCCGACAAGCGTGTCCAATTCATTCTGTCGTTCGTACAAGGGGGCCAGCTGTTTGACCAACGCGATTCGGTCCTCCGATTTCGATTCGTAGCGCATCGCTTGCCAATACAATTCGATCGCCTCTTCGGTGCGGTAGCGGTCGGCGAAGGCGGACGCCAACATCCGGCGTGGAGCGTTGTCGCGGGGCGCGATGTTCATCGCACGCCGCAGCGCCGTGATCGCCTGGTCGTCGCGTCCGGCACGGAAGGCCAAACGTGCCAGGAATTGATACGATTCCGGACTTGCCGGGTTTGCGTCGATCAACGCATCACATGTCTCCATCGCCGGATCGACTTGCCCCAAACGCATTTGCAACTGGGCGACCCGCTGCAGATAGTTGGTTTGAAATCGCACCTCGACGCGGGCCAGTGTTTGAAACGTCTCGACCGCGTCGGCAAATCGGTTTTGCGCCTCGGCGATCTCCGCGGCCACCAACAGCACTCTCGGGTCATCGGGTTGCTTTTCGATGGCGCGACGAATGGCAATCTCGGCGTCGGCCCATTGTCCGGCGGCGGCATGCATCATCGCCAGAGTCCGATGGTTCTCGGCCGTCGGCGGTTCGGCCTCCAGCAAGGCGATTTGTTGTGGCAGCGTTCCGGCTTCCTGGTAGGTCGCGATGCGATCCTTTAGCAACTGTTCCTGCTCGTCGGGAGTCTCGGCGATCGTTTCGGCTGCGTCCAGCCGCGCGATCGCTTCGTCGTACAACTCCGCGTCGCGCAAACGACGTGCGAATCGTAATTCTTGGGGGAATGTGAGATTCAATTCGGCGGCCTCACGCCATGCCTCCATCGCGCGATCGTCTTCGTTGAACGTCGAAAACACCTCTGCAAGACGGACCAGCGAATCGCGATTGCGACGGTCTCCTTCGGCGATCGACAGCCAGGTTTGGATCGCTTCATCCTTTCGGTCCAGACGATGCAGGTATTCGCCCAGGTACTCTCGATACTGTGGCGAATCGGGATCGACCGTGATGGCTTGTTCGTACAATCCGATGGCATCGTCCTTGCGATCGATCCCGCGCATGCGATCGGCGATCTGCGACAACACGACGGCGTCGTCTTCGCGACGATCGGCCAAGCGTTGCCAAACACCAGCGGCGGCGGCACGTCTCTCAGCGAGCGGCCGTGAATCGTCTTGCAACAGGGTCTGTCCCCAGCGGAGCAACAGATCGGGGTTGTCGGGGTCCTTTTCGGCAAGCGATTGGAACTGCTGGGCCGCAGCGGCGATGTCTCCCTTGCTGACCAGGACATCGATGAGCGCCAGCCGCACGCCGGCGTCGTCCGGCGCTCGCTTGATTGCTTGGGCCAACGTTTCAGCCGCTTCGTCGATCCGACCGGCGGACACCAGGATGCGTCCCAAGCGAATTTGCATCGCGAGGTCGTCTTCGGATTCGGCAAGCTTTTCTTTGTAGTAGTTTGCCAAGGCGTCGTAGTCACCGGATTTCAAGAACCCGGCTTCGATCCGATTGCGGACGTCGCTGTACAGCCAACTTCCCGGCCGCAGCCGATCCAGGATGGCCTCCAGGTCACGCGTGCACTCGTCGGTCTGCCCGAGTCGCCGGCGCATTTCGGCGGCCTGGATCGCAAACGCGATCTTGTCATCATTTTTTCGGGCCGTCTTGGCAAGCGATTCGAATCGTCGCAAAGCTTCGCGGACGTTTCCTTCGTCGGCCAACGTGCTGGCAATTTGTCCGCCGACACGGGCATCGCCGGGAAACAGCGATTCCAGTTTCTGCCAGACCCGAAGCGCTTTTTCGTTTTGGCCGGCGCGGCTATAGATTCGTCCCAATTCGGTGAAGATGGGGAGCGCCTCGTTGCGAGCCGGTTTGCGATTGATCGCGCGTTCGATCGCCGCGGCGGCCTTTTCCGTTTGACCGATGGCAAGCAGGGACCGTCCCAGGTGGTAGCTGCTGGCGTAGTCGTCTTCCTGCAGCGATTCGGCTTTGGCAAACGCCTCTGCCGCCAGGGCGTGGCGACCGCGTTGGGATTGCAGCAGGCCCAGAATCATCCGTTTCCGACCGGCATCGGGGGCGTCATCGGGAACGTCCAACGAGTCGATGAAATCATCCAACGAACCGTTTTGCACATGGAAACCGTAAACACGATTCAGTGCCGTTCCGGGCCGCGGCCGCCGCAACAACACCTGCAGAAACCTCTCGGCGGTCGCCCGTTCCTGTTCGGAAACCGTGGAGGATTGGTCATCGGTGGTCTCCTGCGCACCGACCGAGCGATCCCAACAGAGTCCCCAACCGAGCGAGGTGGCAAAACACACAAAAATCCAAAAATGCGGCGAACGATTGGCTGCAAACACGCTCACTAGTCTCCGATCGAGGGAATTCGGCGTCGCGAGAGGCCTCCATTATGGCGGACCCTCGAACGGAGGGGGCCGATTCTTTGCAAAGAAATGGCGCGTCCAGCGGAGACAGGTTTTCCTGGCCACACCGGCAAGGTAAAACGTGTTCACCAACACGCCCCCGTAGCTCAGGGGATAGAGCACAGCTTTCCTAAAGCTGGTGTCGCAGGTTCGAATCCTGCCGGGGGTGCTGAGGTCGGCAGCAGTCAGCGGGAAGACAAGAAAATGGGTGACAAGAAAACGGCGTGAGCGTGCTCTGGATCGCTTACCCGACACAGTCCGCCGTCAACCGTCTCGTTCCAAGCAGACGGTTCTCCGATCGTTCTTCCTGCTTACAGGCGTTGGCGAGAGTTCGCGTTATCGTGGATGGCTTGATCAGCGCGGTTGGTTGCCGATGCAGTAGAGGCTGTCGCCGGTTCGAATGAAGAAGTTGCCTCGGGAAACTGCGATCGATGCCATCGTCTTGCCGTCGAGCCTATTTTGGGTGATCACCTTGTATCGCGCCCCGGGCTCCAACACCGTGGTGAGACCGTCTTCGGAGGTGATGTAGATTCGGCCGTCGGCCAATAGCGGCGACGCGGAGTAATTGCCCTTGAGTCGTTCCAGCCAGACGACTTCACCTGTTTTCGCTTCGATGCAGTGCAGGATGTTGTCGCGAGTGATCGTGTACAGGAACGGCTCGACATACAGCGGCGATGGCAAGGCCGGGACACCGCGTTTCTGTTCCCAAACGATGTGCGATTCGGTCACATCCCCGTGACCGCCTGGACGAATCGCTCGAATCGTCGGTTCCTCGAAACTGGATGAAGTGAAGATCAGACCTTCACCCAGCACGGGTGAGGGTGTCACGCCCTCACCTTGGCTGTAGACCGACCAGATTCGCTTTCCCGTTTCAACGTCGTGCGCCTGGACTCGGTCGCTTCCCGCACTGACCACCGTCTGCCCCTTTTCGATCACGATGGCGGTCACGTGTCCAACCCGAGACAGCCCACGCTCTCCCCGCCACTTCGTATCACCGGTCTCCTTGTCCACGGCCAACAGGACGGCCTGGTCCCACGGTTCCTTCCAACCGACACGCTGATCGGAGCGGCTGCTGCCGTCAAACGGCATGACGATGAGTCCGCCGACAAGAATCGGCGAGGCACCGAGCCCATGCAAACTGTGGAAGTCCACGTCTTCGTTCTTCCAGACCAACTTGCCATCGAAATCGACGGCGACGATCGTTCCATCGTAAAACGCGGCGTACACCCGTGCGCCATCGGACACCGGCGTGGGCGTGGCGTAGGAATTCTGGGCTCGCTTGGGTCCGGGAACTTGACGGTGGACTTCCGTGTTCCAAAGGAGATCGCCACTGGTGCGGTGGATTCCGATCACGCGACACGAAGCGCCATTTATCGCTTCGACCGGAACTGGTGCGTTCCACTTCTCCACCACTGACGGTGACACTGTCATCACCGGGTCCCGGGTTGATGATCACGTTTTCGGCTTGCCGCGCGATTGATGTTCACCGAACCGTCTAGGCCGACCGTGACTTTCAGAACTCGCTCGAACCAGGTTCGGAAGTCTTCGGGCCTAATGTTTGTACCGATATCCCAAAGTCCGCATTCGTCCATTGTCCAAGTCACCAGCTTGTCGTCTTTCGTGAGGGCGACTCTGTCGACCGTGCTTTCTTCGAACTGAATTGGATTGGTTAGCGGCTGACCGGTCCGCGCATCCCAAACACGCGCTTTGCCTCCCCATCCTTCGTAGGTGCCGGTAGCCACACGGGAACCCTCCTGATCGTACGCAATCGAAGTGACCGCACCGTCGTGAGGCATGTGCTGACCGATCGGCTGGCGACTGGTGAGATCCCAAATGCGAAGCGTATGACTTCCAGCGATCAATTGACTTCCGTTTGGGCTGAACGCGACCTGTACTTGTCCAACTCGGCTACCGGCAACAACTTTTTCGCCGAGAGGGTCACCCAAAGGTTCGCCGGATCGGCTGTCCCAGATCTGTACCTGGCCATTCGATCCAGATGCGACCATGTGGCCGTCGGGACTTGTCGCCACAGCGATGGATGACCCGAGAAATTCAATCGTGGGACCGACAGGTCGCAATTCGTCCATCTCCCAAACTTGAACGCGCAAATCTCTCGCGAACAGAAGTCTATCGGGAAGATCCGCACGACGATAACCGCGTTTTTGATTCCATGCGATGGTAGCCCAGTTTCTATTTTCCGCGAACAAGACGCTTTTGATCTCTCCTTCAAACGTGATCTTTCTGGCTTCCTGAGTTGTGACGGAATCCCAGACACTCGCTGTATTCCCGCTGACGGTGACAAATTGTTGACCATCAGCACTGAAGGCTACGCAGGTGATTTCCTCCGAGTGCACGGATGTTTTGCTAAGGACACGTTCGTGCTCCACATCCCAAAGTTTGGCGACGTAGCCGATACTGTCGGTTGCCGGTGACCAATTCTCCTCCGTTGTGATCAGGCGTGTCCGATCGGAATTGATCGCAGCCACTTGCCCATAGACTCCATTGAGGAGCAGCGGGGTTGGTGCTTCGACCCGCCAGATGCGAACTTCGTCTTCCGTGCTACCTCCGGCAACGGTTGGATCTTCGGACCCACTGGCGACCCGATCCGCAGTCGGACTGAAGGCAACAGAGCGGACCCGATGCTCGTGGGGAAGCGGTGCTCCAATCTGCTCCAACGTCAACGCGTTGTGGACGCGGGCAGAGTTACCGAAGATCGTAATAAACCGTTTGCCGTTAGAACTGAACTCGAGCTTTTCAGCAGGACTTTCAACGTGACTTAGCAACCGCAGGGTATGGAAATCCCAGGCCTCTACCCCCAATTTCGAGTACGTAAAAAAACGCTCACGGCTTGGATCTACGGTGAACTTGTACTTGTGTTTCAGCTCATCCAGGCGTCGACCTGTCTTCACGTCCCAACGCACGATCCCAGAGGTTGCCGCCGACAAAAGCTGCGATCCATCTGGACCGAAAGCAAGCGAGGTGACGACGCCACCGACGCGAGACTCGCCCAGATTAGGGTCGCCAATCTGATACTCAACATCATCATGCTTGAGTAGTTCGCCCACGGGCCGCCCGCGATTATCCGAGATTCTTATTTGGTTATTGCTTGACCCGGTGGCCACAAAGTGCCCATTCGGGCTGATGTCAACGGAAACAACATCCGCTTGATGCTGAATTGGTTGCCCGATCGGGTCACCGGTCGTCGCACTCCAGATGCGAGCTGTATTGTCATCCGAACCGGTGATGATGAATTTCCCATCAGAGCTGAAAGTGACAGCCTCGATTCGGCCGTCATGGGTGAGTGACGCTCCGATCTGCCGTCCGCTGGCGGTGTCCAAAATTCGTGCCTTACCCACATAACGACTTCTGGCCTTGTCGGATTTTCGCATCGACAGCGCGGTCACGACGATACGCGATCCATCAGGACTTTTGGCGAAGGGGGAGTCGCGAAAGGGTTCTTCGTATTCGATGACAGATCCTACGGGGAGTCCCGTGCGAGTATCCGACACGCGAATGAAGCGACCACTTGCCGTCATGATGCGACTTCCGTCGCGACTAAAGACGACGGGGCCAATCCCTGATTCGTGCGGGATGATCGACAGACACCTTCCGCTATGCGTCAACCGAGCCAAAGCAACGGAGCGAATCGAATCGGACAGGGGATCGGAAGTGGCGAGCACGGCGAACGCACGGAGAAACTCAATATTCGAAGATCGATACAAACCTTCGCTGTACAGATTGCAACCCCGAGCAAGAAAGAGACGCGCAGTCTGACGCGACAATCCGATGTTTCTTTCTTGGAGCTTCTCTGCGAACCGCGATTGTTCTTTGACAGAATTTTGAAGCTGGTTTACCAGCCCCGCCTTTTCTTCCAGCAATTGAGTCTTCTCGGTGAGAAGGTGTTCGGCCTCGCCGCGGAGCTTGCTTTGTCGAGCCGCGAGGATCGGACTTATCGTCGCGATTGACAAGACAACGAGCGCGAGGATTGTGCATAGAATGGCCATCCTGGGCTCGCGACGACACCAACGCCATGCTCTTTCTATCGGTGTCACCCTGCGGGCGAGAATGGGCTCATTTGCTAAGTACAGCGTCAGGTCGTCGGCCAACAACGCGGCCGTGCCGTATCTTTTGTGCGGCTCTTTTTCCAAACATTTAAGGCAGATTGTTTCGAGATCCTTCGGTACCCGCGGATTCAAAACACTGGGGGCCACTGGCTCGTGATGAATGACTTGATGAATCGTTTCGACGGCTGACTCGGCTACGAATGGAGCACGACCGCTCAAGCAGGCGTACAGTATTGCCCCCAGCGAGTAGATGTCACTTCCGACACCCACCAATTGATACTTGGCCGCCGCCTGCTCAGGCGCCATGTAACTTGGAGTCCCGATAATCTGTCCCGAGCGAGTGATGTCCACATCTGAAGTTTCATCGAAGTTGGCGAGCGACTTGGCTAGCCCGAAGTCGGTGATGTGTGGTTGCTCGTTCGAATCGACCAAGATATTCGCAGGCTTAAGGTCGCGGTGAAGGATGCCGCGTGTGTGCGCGAAGTGCGTTGCTCTTGCCAACGCGACGACCAACTTTGCAGCCTTCTGCGGCACAAGCGATCCTTCACGCAGTCGCTCTCTCAAACTCTCACTTTCCACGTAATCCATTGTGAAGTAGTACTGGCCATCATGCACACCTATTTCATGGACACCGACGATATTCGAGTGTTTGATCATCGCCGCGGCGCGAGCTTCGCGTTTGAATCGGTCCACTTCAGCCTTGCCGGCCAAGCGACCTGACCGGATCATCTTTAATGCGACGGTCCGACGTAATTTCTCTTGCCTCGCTTTAAAAACGACGCCCATTCCGCCACGGGCAATTTCCTCTAGGATTCGGTACTCGCCGATGTAGGTGAGCGACGACCCCGGACCGACAGTCAACGTCTGTGGCTCGAGGTCGGTCGGTGTAGCCGCCAAGGTACCCGAGATACCCCGCCTGTTCGCTAGATAGCCGACGTTTTCCAGGTCGGCAAAAAAGGATTGCAATTCATCCTTGAATTCCAGGTGTTGATCGATGAACACCTTCGCATCGACTCTTTGGCCGTTTTCAACTGCTTGATAGTATTCGTGGACGATTCGATCAAAAGCTTCGTCGTGGCTGCCGCTTGAATCAGCCATGATGCTCAGGCTCCTCCATCGGCTGATCGATCGAGCGTTCGGTACGTAGATCTCGCTTCTCGGCCTGATACCTCTTAGCAAGGTTCATCAACGTGTGGGTGAGAATCGTTTTGAACCAAGAACGAAGTGATTTTCTCCGGAAATTGCTCTGATCTCGATGGGCCTGCAACATTGTGATCTGAACGACGGCGGAAACGTCTTCCGTGGCGCGTAATCGTGGATTCAGCTGCATATCAGCTAAGACTCGCAGGTAGTTGCGATATTGCTCGAGATTAACGCTGCCTTCCATCACCATCGGAGAAATCAAGGGGGCGCAGTGCAATAAAGAAATGCTCACAGTGTTCCTAGGCAACGTTCGTCGATGAATCGACCTCAAGAATTTCTCAAACACCAAATTTCGGCGCGGTCTTAGGTGGAATCTTTGCTTCCTAGTAAATTGCTCTGAGTCTCCGCCTATCATATCAGGTTGAACAAGTTTTGGTTCATCTCGGCGCAGCGGTCCCGAACGGCATTTCGATGGACTCATTGCGGAAACGACTTGAGCAGTGATCCGACGCATGCGTTGTTCAAATCCATGTTTCGCTGGCTCAAACGCACATTTCCAGCGCGTCAAGTTTAATGCATTCTCACTTCTTACGCGCCAATGCGGAGATTCAGGGCTTTGAGCTCAGGATCCCTTGTTGTAGATCACCGGCATCTGACCGTACCATTTCTTCCAGACATCATCATTCGTGATCAGGTCAGCCATAAAATGTGCGACATTGATGCGACTGGTTCGCCCCGGATTGAAGATCGCGCTCCTGGTTGGCGACGGATATAACTCGTAGTCGCTCACGTCGTCCTCGTCGAACAAACTGTCGGGACGAACGACCGCCCACTGGAGTCCGGTGTCATTGTGACCAACCTCCATTCGCAGGTAATCCGCGGCATTCTCGTTAACCCGATGGGGCGGCACCAGCAGACGCAGAAGTCCGATCACGCAGCTCTGGGCGCGCGAAATCGGCTCATTCAGATTGCGATTCCTGTTTCCCGCCGTATTCATGAGTACGAACTTGCTTGGCTTGCCGGAGCCGTTTGCCCCAATGGCTTGGCAGAAACGCTTGACAGCATCCGTCACGAGTCTGCGTGGCTGACCAAAGAGCCCCTTGAATGTCAGATTGTGGCCCAAGCACGAGCACCGTTTTCGTCTTTTTCATTTCGTTTCGTTGAGGTTTAGACTTGCTTTCAGCCGCTGCTACGGCAGCCCGATCGCGAGCAGAACGCACGCCAAGATGCATGCCGCTGCGCGAAGATGATTCCAGCGCGTCCAAATCGCAAGGTAACGCGTCCACTCTGCGTGGCTCGCCGGATCATCCGCCGACAGCTTGTCGAGCGAGTTGTTGAGCGGGACGTTGAAGAATGCGGTGACCATGAAACCGCCCAGTAAATACAGGCATGCTCCAGCGATCGCCCAGCCAAAGTCGGGCGGCCGCTGCCATGCAGAGATGGCTGCGAGGAGCAAACAGGCAAGGGCCGTTCCGAAGAACGCGCTGAGGAACAAAGGGTTTAAGATGGTGCGATTGATCAGCTGCATCGCCTTCATGCCTTCCTGCGCAGGCATCTGTGCCAGAGCATTCATGACCGAAACGGAGAAGACAAAAAACAAGCCCGCCATCAGCCCACTGCCGGCAATCGCAATCACTGTGAGCAGCATCAGGATTGTGGTCATTGCTCGCCCTTGCCTCCGCGTGATTTAATCTTAGTGGCTTGCATTTTCTGGGATCATACCGGGCAGATAGCAGTGTTGCCGGAAAAGGCCGGTGGTAGCAACGCCGATCGAACGACAATCAATGAATTGAGAATTGTCGATGCCGCCGGATTCATCGTTTTATCTCGGGTCTGGGCTGACGCCTCTTCAAGTCCGGCACCTGTTTCGCCTCGGTTGTCGGCAGCCACTTGCGATGCGAGGCAATGACTTCGGCATAACGCTTCTGCCCCGCGAGGTTGTGCCACTCGTTTGGATCCGCATCGTGATCGTAGAGTTCTTCACTACCATCCGCATAACGGATGTAGCGCCAGCGGTCACTTCGCACGGCGTGATTGCCTCGCATGTAAGTCATCATCGCCGGCGAAATCCACTTCGCGTTTGGATCACGGAGCAGCGGTACGAGACTGTCACCGTCGCAATTCGCATCGGCGGGCAGCCCGCACAGTTCCAGCAAGGTCGGATAAAGCGACGTCATGTCCACCGGTCGATGGCAACGACTGCCGGGCTTCGCTACGCCGGGGGCAACCACGATGAAGGGAATGTGATTGCTCTTCTCCCACAAGGCGAATTTTTCTATGTGGTCTTTTTCACCCAGATGAAAGCCGTGGTCTGACCACAGCACGACAATGGTGCTGTCGCGTCGCGGGCTCTTGTCCAGCGCATCGAGCACGCGGCCGATCTGGGCATCGGCGAAGGCCGCGCAGGCCGCGTACGCTTGAATGAAGTTCTGGAAGGAGCCTTCCTGCTCCTTCTCGACATCCATCATTCCCTGCCAGAACCACTTCTTGCTGCGCAGCAACGAAGCCGCACCGGCTGGAAGGTCCCTCCAGTCGTCTTCTTTTCGAGCCGGCAGTGCGATGTCGCCATAGGCGTTGTGGTATTCAGCCGGAGCAAAAAACGGCGAATGCGGTTTGAAAATTCCACACGCAAGAAACAATGGCGGATCGCTGGCCGGGTGGCTCAGTACGTCGACGCAGTAGCTGGCCGTATGGAAATCAATTGAGTCTTCCTCCCGGCTCGGCCACTGCCCCCAATCGGTGTTGGGCGAACCATACTCGGGAGCGTTGTTCAGTTTTTTCGGCGGATATTTCTGCGGACGCATCGGCTGGAAATTGCGGAACGATTCGTCATCGTGAAACGCTCCGCCCAGATGATGATGAAAGATCTTGCCGGCTCCCCGCACGTCATATCCGGCGACCATGAACTGCTGCATGATCGTTCTGCGATCGGGCACTGCACCACGCCAATCGCTCTTGTTGCCATAGACACCCGTTGTCGAAGGCCGCAGCCCCGTCAGCGTGGCCGCGCGCGAAGGGTTGCAAGCCGGCGAAGCACAGTAAGCGCGTGTAAACAACATCCCGCGCCGTGCCAGCCGCTCAAGATTCGGCGTCTTGATCGGAGCGTCAGGATCAAGCAAGGAAATCCAGTCGTTCATGTCGTCGACGACAATGAACAACACGTCCGGAGCTTCCGCGCCCTCCGCAGCAGAAGCAGCACCGGACAGGGCAAGAATGACGATGCCGAACAAAGTCGTCAGCCGGTCTCGCAGTTCGATCAGGTTCATGCGGTCCATCATCATGCCATTGCCGTTGTTTGCCGATTTCAGTTCCGCCATTACCAGGATCCGCCACGCTGCAAAGAAGAGGGGCATTCTAGCAAGTTTCCCCCCCGCGTCGTTCTTGTTGTCGCTCTGTTTGGTTGCCGCTCGGTCACACAACAATGCAGCAGACACGTGTTAGATTGTGTCGGGCAGACTCCTTGCAGCGTTGCGCGGTCATTCGGGTGCTCGGATCCTGGCTGCCGAATTCCGATGTTCGCGAAGACGTGATCTCAAGGCTTCTGCCTTTCCTCGCGGACGATTCGGCACGGGTACGACGAACGACGATCGAGCAATTGGCCGCCGACCCTTCGGGCGATTTCATTTCCAGTCTCCGGCAATCGCTCAACGACCCTGATCCGGACGTCGTGCGGCGTGCGATGTGGCACCTGTCCCGCAGAGAGGCGTTGACCGAAGATGATCTCGCGCTGCTGCTGAACAAGGAGCAACCTGATCGCGTCTCGGCAGAAACCCTATTGGCAATGACGACGAACGCAGCGTTGCGGAAAGCGATCGGAAGTGCTGTGACGCCAGCAGCGAACGGCCCCCTCACGAAAAGCCTTCGGTTGTGGATACAGTCGAAGATCGCATGACTTCAGTCGCTCGTCGATGCTGTTTACAGCTATCCGGTCAGCGTGAATAGCATTGCTCGGACGTTCGCCCCGTGTGAGCTGGTCGCTACAATGGCCCGAGCTATCGGACACCTTGCAACTTCACGCAGGGCAATCGTAGCCGGCAGAGAGAGTTGGTGCAATAAACTGGCGCCATCTCGCGAACGTCATGCGCTGCGACAATTCTAGCCAATTCACGCAAGCTGCCCCGAGGAGACAACATGAGTCAGTCGCTACTACTGGCGTCAGAGAAAGGTCGTTTGGACCAGGTAATGACGCTGCTTGCATCTGGTGAGTCGGTTGAAGCGGTTGATGACCGCAAGTCCACACTGGGGCATACGCCACTGATGCTGGCTTGTCGCGCCGGATACGAACAGGTTGCCCAGGTACTGATCGAAGCCGGTGCGGACATCACGGCGATCAGTCGCGATGCGACACCTTTTTCGACCGGCGAACGTATGATGCTCTATCACACGTCTTGGGACGATTGCGAGACGGGCGGAATGGCGATGGGCTGGACGGCACTGCATCTGGCCGCTCGTTTCGGACACCTCCCATGCCTCGCGCTATTGATGAAGAACGGAGCCGATTTGAACCGACCCACCGCGTTCGGGTCGCCGCCGCTGCACGTTGCGATTGAAGCCAAGCAAGTCGCCGCAGCACAAGCGTTGATTGAGGCCGGAGCCGACGTCAACGCACGCGATCACGACAAAAGCACGCCTCTGCATGTCGCTGCGTTCTGGGACCAGCCTGAAGTGGTTGCGTCGCTGGCTGAATCACCCAAGTTGAAAATCGACCTTAAAGACAAAGACGGCCTGACTCCTCTGCACGTGGCGATCACCGAAGCTTCTCGCCACGTGCTTCCCGCATTGATCTCGGCCGGAGCGGACCTAGAGAAGACGACGCGTCAAGGAGCGACCGCCGCCGAGTTGGCGCAAGAGATCGGCGGGTCAACCCGCAAGTTGTTTTTCGAATTGACCGAGGCGGATGCACCCAAGATGACCGCCCAGCAGATCGAAACTGCCATCAATCATAATGATCTGGATGCGCTGCGCCAGGCAGATTCACAGGGCGTGAAGTGGAATTCGCTCGCCGATATGCCCGAGTTCGACGGCTGGACACCTTTATCGATCGCTACGCTGCACGGACGACCGGCGACGTTGCAACTGTTGATCGAGCTGGGCTGCGACGTGAATCAACGAAACCGTGACAGGTTATCCGGTGCGGCCGAATTCGCAGGCGCGTCCCCGTTGTTGATGACCTACGCCTCGCAGGAATATGGGAGCCGGAAATTCGAGCGGCGTGCGCAACCACTCTTGGATGCGGGCGCGGACATCAACTTACCCAATGCGTTTGGTCATTCTTGCCTGATGCTGCTTGCACGCTCCTTGAACGCGGAATGGTTGGAGCAGTGCATTCAGAGCGGGGCTGACGCTCTGTACCAAAGCTCGTTCGGAGAGTCGGCACGAACCATCCTAGAGTTCGAGTGGATGGCCGTCTTGAAGCATCCGGAGTTCGCCAATGAAAAACGTGCTGACTACGAGCGTTGTGTGGTAGTACTGGAAAATGCCGGTTCACCGAATCAACCCGACGTTTGGTACAAGGCGCATGCGGCAATGCAGGACGGAGACTGGCCGCAACTCCGAGAGTTGATCGACGGAGGGCTTGATCCCAACATCGCGGCCATCCGGCCGGGCGGCGATGGTCCGGAATCGACGTTGCTGCAACGGGTCTGCCAAAACTCTGATATTGACAACCCAGACGCGAAATCGCTGGTGACGCTCATGGTCCAGAAAGGTGTCGACGTCAATCAAGTCACCGTTGCCGATGGCAGGCCACCTGTCTTTCACAGCACGAAAAATGCCAACGCTGAATTAACCGAAATGCTGTTGAAAGCTGGAGCGCAGACAACCATCACCTACAAGGACGAAACGCTCGCCGACCAGCTTCCGACGCGCAAAGCTGACCGTGAAAAGATGCGAGAGTTAATTTCTCAGTACGACCCGAGCCTCACGAAACCGAAACGAATGGTCGGGTTGATGCTGCACGACGGAAGCTACGAGCTGGTTTTGGCGAAAGCCGGTACTAAACGTGTTGCGAATTGGCTGGCGAACCACTTCGCAGATTCGCGAAGCTGGCAGCCGCGGGAGGGATTACCCGCGATTGACGGCATCGCCTTGATGGCCTGGACGGACGGGGATTCACCGCTGCCTTGGACGAGCCTGCATGCCTTGGGTGACTACAGGATTCGCAACCTGGATGAACTCGCGACCATGATCTCGAAAGAGCTGAAGGTTGCGACGCTGCATGTGCAGGTCAGCGATGCGGCGGGTTACGAAGGCTACGATTACTATCGCAAGGGAACTCGAGCCGAGAGGTACCAGTCTTATCCCGCGGACTCGCCTTCCTTGGATGGCCCGCCCGTCTTTGAGTCGACCTTGCGAAAACGATCACTGGAGAAAGCCGACAACATTGACACATTACTGGCCGAACTCGATGTGCTTGTCCCCTGTTTCCAGTCAATCGATTCGCTTGACCAACTCGGCGATTGGAAGAACCTGCTCCGGCAGACGCACGTCGTCAAGATTGACAAGAAACAATAGCGTTTTGGGTGCGCATCGAACACTCATCAATCATGACTAACTGGACAACGCCACTTTGGCGTAGCTACGCTCGCCAGAGCGTGGAAAACCCTGGGGATCCACCTTCTGGCGAAGGTAGCTACGTTCGACCGGCGATTCACGGTGTTTCTTGATCAGAGTGGCGCTGTCCAGCTAATCTTTGCCCACAGCAGCGGGGACTGCCCTGGTGGGTATCGATTTCAGGCCCACTGTATTCACGGTGACCAGCGAATAACCATGGTTGACACCTTGCTCCGCGGATTCATCAACGAACTCCATTTTTGCCAGCGGTTGAACGGGGGTATCGCTGTATTGCAAGTTCTGAAACAAGTCGCGTCCGAAGCGATTCCTGCCGCTACCGGCGACTTCTGCCAGAAATTTGCCGTCGCGAAGAACAATGAATTTCTGAATCCCGCTTTCAACATCTGCCTCGGCGAACCAACGCAGCCGGTGCCCATCCAGCTCCACTCGCGATGGCGCTGGAGGTGGTGTCGTATCAACCACGTTCGTGTCCTTTCGGAATTCCATCCACGCTTCGGCGATGGTCTCATTTGGGAGCCATCCCACCTTGAGTGGATCACCCTCGAATTTCGCGGCGCGGATTGCGGTCGCACCGGTTGGCTCGGCCAGCCATGCTCCTTCAAGAGAAACCTCTCGCAGAGCCTGCCCCGGCTGGTCAGGCAAGCGCAGACTGAGACATTGGTCCAGCCAAGGGATCGCCAGATATCTCGAATTACCACATTCGTGAGCGGTCAGCGGATCGATTGCGATTCCGAGCAGGCCCCCGCTACCGCGGACCATTTCAAAAAAGGCGAGGTTCGCGGGCCAAACCTTGGCGAATCGACCGTCTTTCACCGTCACACCTTCTTTGGTGCCGGGGTTGCACATGATCGGAACGCGCAACGCTGCCCTGGACAGAGTGTACGGTTTGATCTCTGGTCGATCGGGATTGGCGACCAGCAGGGGCACGCCCGAACGCAGCCAAGCTGCTGCGACACGCTCGGGTTGCGTCAGCACCATCCCACCACACCAGTGCCCACCTCCGCTGTGTCCCCAAAGTGCAAGCGGGACGGAGGCAAGTTCCGGGTGCCCGGACAACTTGCCGAGATCGACGAGCGATCGATCAAAGGCGGCGGCCGATCCATTGCGTGGGTCGCACCACATCTGGCAATCAGCCTTTCCGGGTTGTTCATACGACGGTGACAACAACGCACAATTGTGTTTCTTGGCCAATGCTTGCCAGTGCAGGTCATATGCCCCCGTCAGGCCGGACCTGCACGAACCCTCGCCACAACCATGTTGGTGCACGACGATCCCACGCAGTGTCTCGACACCTTGTGGAATCCAAACGGTGTAGTTCACTGCAAAGATCAATTCGCCCGGTTCGGTTGATGGCTCGTAGCGCACACGAAAGTAAGGAGGCGTGGCTTCGGGGAACACGTCGTAAGGAGGCTCCTGTGCGGACGTCCTGTCGACGACTGCCAAAGCACAGAAAACCACGACGAGAAAGCAAAGACGGGGTAAGGATGGCATCGGCGGACGATGGGTTTGAACTGGCGGCATGGGACACTCGGTCGAATTGTAATCCAATCAATATGCGGCCGAATGTCCGTCTCGCTGGACAGCGTAAGTTTACCGGCAGGAAGTTTAGTTGCACCGCACACGGAACGGAATGATACACTCAATGTGCGAAGCGGCGCCAGGATTCACGAACGGCTTAGGGCCTGACGTCACGCGCATTTTAGTGTGAACGTTCCGAGGGATCACGAGATGCAGGGATTGAATACGTCTTTGAAACGCATGTCAGTGACTTGTGGTTGGCTGGTGCTCGGTTGCACGATCGGGGCAGCCCAAGATGCTCCGGAATCCCCAAAAATCGACAGCTTGGTCATACTCGATCCGCAGCCGATTGCGAGTGATCCGGCGGTGATTTGGCACGACGACTTTGACGATGCCAAAAACCAATCACGCTATGCCGAACAGAGCGGTGATCTGGTTGACCGGCCGCGTTTCGGCGGCGTCGGAAGATCGCTCCTCATGGAATACCCGAAAGGGAGTCGCGGTATCGGCGGCCGCAAAGTCTTTTTTGGCGACTCGCCCACTCATCGATCGCATGTCGTTCGCGGCGAGGAAACGTTCGGCGATGTCTATTGGCGAATCTACGTGAAGCATCCTCGCGATTGGAAAGGCGGTGGTCCGGCGAAGCTTTCCCGCGCGACCAGCCTGGTGCCGCCCGGTTGGCGGCAGGCGATGATCGCACACGTCTGGAGCAGTGGAGAGGCACTCACATTGGACCCGGCATCGGGAGTCCGCGAAAGTCGTGTGGTCACCACCAGGTACAACGACTTCGACAACCTCCGCTGGCTCGGAAACAAACCGGCATCGCGGTTCAAATTGCACGGCGGCGATGGGGCCGGCTGGTGGGTCTGCGTCGAAGCCCGTGCCAAACTGAATACTCCCGGCGAGCAGGATGGAGTGAACCAACTATGGATTGACGGTCGGCTGGAAGCGGAGAGACGCAATCTCGATTGGCGAGGAAAATTCAGCGAGCGCGGCATCAACGCGGTATTCCTGGAAGCGTATTGGAACCAGGGCTCTCCCGTCGATCAGGCTCGTTGGATTGACAACTTCGTCGTCTCGACCAAGCCGATCGGTCCGGTCGTCTGCTCGAAGAATCCGGTTTTGATCAAGACACCATACCGAGGACCAGGGAGCCAACGCGCATGGCAAGTGGAGATCGCAGCCGACAACGCGGGCGATGAAATCGTCTGGCGGTCCAAACCAAGTCGCGAACAGGACCGACTGACAGTGGGTTCGGAGACCGGAAGTTTTATCGGAGCCTCCGAAGCAAAACACCAACTCGGTTCCAAACGCATTTACTATTGCCGAGTTCGCCAGCAGAGTGACACCGGCCAGTGGTCCTCGTGGAGTCCCTGGCATCAACCGTTCCTGACGCAATAAGCGAGCCGGGCTGATGGCCGGATGACCGATTCGATTGCGGGACAGGCCGCTGCGGTGCACGACATGCACTTTGTGCTGTGTAGCAACCTCATGGGGCTTTGATTTGGGGGACTTCGAATTTGCGCCACCCATCAAACGTCCCTGACAATGATAGGATAAAACGCTCACAGGCTGGAACTGCACTGCCGCTTCTTCGCAGATGCGGCAATGATCGTGAAATGGGACCAAGAGGACACATAGGACTTATAGGCCCCATCTGTCCCGCTGGCCCTATGATTCACGGCCCTCCAGTTTCCGCGAAGGTTGGGTCGTAAGAACGAATCGTCGCTCGATACCGCGTCACTTGCATGGATCATTTGATGTTCTCGCTCAAGCCATGCACGCCGTTTGCGAGTTAGCGCCGGCGCGAACACGTTCACGCTCTCACGACATCCAAGCCATCAGGATGACGAACAGTAGCGCAGCGATGGCAAACGTGATCAGTAGCCCTCCACAGCCAATCGAGTTGTTGGATCCACCTACATCGCCGAAAAAATCAAAGTCGTCTAGCAAGGTACTGACTCATTGGTGGATTGACTGAAAGGCCGATGGCAGAGAGGAGCGTTTTTATCGTAACCCGAAACAGCTGACGCGGTCGCTGCCGACGCAATTCCGGGTTCTCTGACCGGATGCTTCGGTGGCCGGCACCGTAGTTCGGAAACCGGCTTTTGCAATTGCGAACGACGTCGCGACTGAACACACGAATGGAACGATCGTCGTCCTTAATCTCGTGATCCCAATTCATTTCGCAGAGATGAGCATGCCACTGAAGAAGTGCCTCCTAGAGCTCCGCTGGTTTGATCAGGGACAACACTCGCGTGATGGTATTGTGAGAAGGGATGCCGGCTTCAAAATCTGCGTATTTGGATAGCCAGTCTGGCTGAATTCATTGGCGGAGGGGTGCACTGAGGCAAGGCTTCGGCGGATACTGAAACCAGATTTTGGTGCGATGGTCGTGCGGCTGGATATGCGAACAGAGATTGCACAATTGCTCACTCCTCGCTGACAAATGTTAGATTTTGTTTCTGCGAGTCTGTTGCAAAAACAGGCCCGTAGATTCAGTTGGAACGTAAGCGAGTGTCTTTAACGTCGTCACGAATGATCTGCTAACGCCGGGCGGTCTGCGGACGAGCTCCCCCTTCGATCCGATGAATCGGGGACGATACAAGACACTCACTCAAGGTTCCGCTGCGAAGATGCGGAAGTACAACTGTCGGTAGACGAGAAAGTTGATCCAGTTGCGCAGTGCGTACCCACACTGCTTCAAGTTTTCCTCGCTGTAGTTGTTCGACTCGCCGCCGCTGGGATGGACGCCGTCATCAGAAATGATCGTGCCGTCCCATGAGTTCCCGGAGCGAACACGCAAACACGCGGCATGAAAGTCAGCCAGAGGGATTTGCTTTTCGCGGGCTATCTCTCGAATGATCTTGTTCGCGTCATCGACAGCTTGGTCGTGTCCGCGTCGGGGAGGAAGGGTGTTCAAAATCGGCACGCAGTGAGACGCCAAACACTTGCTGACGATTTCCTCCAGCCCCGCACGGTAGCCTTCGGGCACCCGTCCACTGGAGATGTCGTTCGTGCCAACCATGATGATCGCTGCTTCCGGTTTTTGCTTTTCAAGCACCCCGTCCATCGCCTTCAAGACCTGACCCACACGCCAGCCAGAATCGTTCGCGTGTTCGGGCCCCTTATCGCGTGTTCCTTTCACGTAGTCACGCCATCGCATCTTCTCGGGCCGATTTGGCAAACCATCCTCGTGGGTGAGGTAACGCTGTGGTTCGTCCCAGCCCATCGGCGTCCAAAAGGCCATCGAGTGCGTGATTGAGTCACCGAACTGGGCAACATATCCGGACTGTCCGTTGAAACCTGCGTGCACCTGGCGCATCGCGGCCAAGACCTCGGGGCGCTGGACTCCAGGTTTGAGGCGGTCGGCAGCGGCTTGCTTGCGATCTGCTTCAAGCTTTGAAGAGAACTCGATCGCTTGTGCGACTGCCGCCGGGGACAAGAAGCTCTGCCCCCTTCCCATCTTCGTCTCGGTCAATGAATCGCCAACGATATTGCCACTTCGTACAATCGAACTTTCTCTGGCAATCTGTGGTGGTGCCCCAATCAGCAAGTTGTTCTCCACCCGCAGTCCTTCGTTAGACTTTTGCACCCAAATCAGACGCCGCATTCGGCTCTTCGGTTCTACGACCGTGTTGTTGAGAATCTGGCAATTTCGTGTGTAGCAAGCGAGAATTCCGGTTTCCGGGCACTGGGTAACGAAGTTGTTTCGAGCGACGCAATCGATTGCCTGAAGTGGCGAGTAGCCCAGCGACGGATTGCCAAGTGCGATGGCGATGTCGCAGTCGATGAAGATGTTTCGCTCGATCACACACCCGCGACCGTTCTCCGAGATGTAGATGCATCCCCGGCCCTCACGTGTACGGCCTTGGATGCCGATGAACACGTTGTCACTGATCGTCCATTCGGTCGTATTCTTGGCATCGATGCCGCCGATGTAATTGCCGTTGTATGATTCGGCTGTGTCGGTTTCGTCATCTGAAAACTGCTTGGCGCGATCGTTGTAGAACAGGCAGAACTGAATGCGGCAGTGACGCGGTCCGTGATCGCTTTGTTGTTCGGGCATGGCTGGTGCTTTCACACCTCTTTGCCAGACGTTGTGCAGGACGCAATTGTGGATCGTCACTTTGTCAGCGCCGCGATCCGAATTGATCTTGATGCCATTCCACTTGACGTTCTGAACCGTAAGATCGGCGATCGTCACTCCCGCAGCGCCAGTGATGCCGATCAACTCGCCGTGTCGGATCGCGCCGCCATCGAGAATCACTTGATGCCGCTTGCCCGACTGGCCGCGCAACGTGACATTGTTCGTTGTGATGGCAAGCAATCGCGGCAGGCTATAGTGACCATCGGCCACCAAGATCGTCCCCCCGGGCTGAACTTGTTTCGCCGCTTGAAACAGTTCCTCGACGGAGGACGCGAGGATGGTCTTTCCTGCAGGCTCGGGCGGGCTGGGTGCTTCCGGGAACCAAGCTGCGTTTGGCGGTGCGGCTGCCGGCGCGGCTGGCAACACGCTCAGTCCGGATGCACAAAACGTCATTAGACAAATGATCGAGCCTGATCGGATCTTCTGGCCCAGCATGGTGACCTCAATGTACTTCTAATGTAGCTGCTTTTGAGTATTTGAACGTGCAATCCGCACAGCGCGACCCGCTTTGCATAAAAACGCTCCTAAACGGCGGCTGATGAGACGAACTGCACAACCGGTTTGACGACGAGCATTCCGGTCGATGTGTCCGAGGAGAAAAAGGCGGGAACCGCGAGGGAACCGAAACAAGCGAAGGGGTCATTCGGCTGTCGCGTTCTGAGTCAGGTCTTGCCGAACAAGCTCGCCATACAGGTCGGGACGTCGCTGGGCGAAATTGCGGCTGGTCGATCGCATGTGCCGGACCCTCGCCAGGTTGATCGTTGCGGTGATGTAGGACTCTTGCCGCGCCGGACTTTGCGCGAGAATTCGGCTTCGACCATCTCCGATCATTGTGCCTCCGCCGTAGGCTTGATTCGAGGTGATCATGGCGACATGGCTTTGAAACATGATGGAGCGAACGATGAAGTCCTCCACGGTACCACGTCGGCCGTTGATCCAAACGATCAATTCGGCACCGCGCAGCGAGAGAACTCGCGGTGGTTCGGGGAACCAGCCATCGTAGCAAGTCATGATTCCGACTCGGCCAAAGTCGAGATCGAATACAGGCAAGTCTTCCCCCGCTTGCATGATCCATTCCGGATCGTTCTCGAGCATCCACCGGCGGCTCTTGCCAGCGGGTGGTCGTTTCCAAGGATCGTCGCCGTCGAAGTGGTCGATGGCAGGATGTGTCTTTCGGTAGCGGCCCACAATCTCTCCATTTCGGCCGAAGACCAAGGCCACATTGGCAAACGTGCCATCGCCAGACTGCTCCCAGCATCCGACGATCACGTAGATGGAATTGGCTCGAGCTGCCGCAGAGATCGGTTGGGTCACATCCCCAGGCACGTCGGTGTGTCCAAGCACATATTCTGGGAACACGACCAGCTGAGCTCCCTCGCGACCGGCGCGATCGATATACGGCACTAGCTTGCCCGACGGGTCAAAATCTTGGCGTGGAAGTTCGCCCTTGTCATAGCCACTGACCTGCACAGCGGCGACCTTCACTGAATCCGGTTTCGGCACAGTGGCTTGTTGGGCAACAACCGCGTCTGCAAGGCCAAAAACACAGACACCGATTAGAAAGTGGATTCGCGACATGACTACCCGTTCCTATGCTCTGGCCCAACTTCGTGACCGCACGACGAGGGACCAATGCGACGCTGAAATGTCGCAAGTATCATACCACCAGGTGCTACTTCGCGCGGAAATACCGCCACTACCGGTCGTTCTGTGCAGACTGGATCGATGCTTCGGTTGAGTCAGGAGGCTGAAATAAGGTCTACCTTTCGGTGCCGTTTCCTTCCGATCCGGCCCGGGGGGGGTGCGAACGGTGCATCGGAGCCTGTTGCGGCGGAGTCGGTGCTGCGAGAAAGCCAGGCGTTATACCTAACAAAACTCGCCCTCAGCGTGACGCGCAGCCCCGACACATGTAACTGGCCGACCAGTCGCCGAGAACGCATCACAGGGACATACTTGTCGATCTTCGGCGAATGGCGATCAAACTCAGCACTTTAGGCCGAATAATGATCGGGTTGAGCAGGATCTTTCGGTTTCTTGGCCCGCCAGGTCGACAAGCTCGACTTCAAGATGGTCGACAGATCATCCAAGCGGTCGGTAGAGAAGTGATTCGCTTCGGAGAACGGCACGACCACCGTGTTTCTTGTCTTTATCTGTGATGGATCCGCTGTAGCGGATGCTCAGTCCTCGCTCGGCAAGTTGTCGTCCGAACTTTCGTTCTGCTTTGGCTCATCGGGGAGAACGCCAAACCAGAGCCGTTGGCCACGACTGAACGGCATGCGAAGCTCAAAATTCTCGAACGCAATGCCACCGGGGATAGGCGACTGCGACATCCAGTAGGTTTTTCGGCCGTTGACTGCGGCAAGTGGCTTCGCCGTTGATTCGGCGCGCCAATAATGAGTTGCTTTGTGGCCGACATATCGCCAGTTTGGAGCGACATGTGGATCGTAATTGACGCGTGAAGGGTTCGGTAGATCTGTCGACAACTGGACCCAAAAGCGCCCATCCTCGGTTCGAGCCAAATCGGCGGCCGGCCAGCTTCGCCAAGGAAGAAAGCCTAGCCGATCCAACGCTTCTTCACCCCAGAGGTCTTTTGCTGCGACCACTTGATTCTGTTTTAAATGAATCCGTCGCAAAAGCCCAAAGTTGCCCATGGTCGCCGACAGCGTGCAGAATGTCATCTCTGCACTATCGTTCGCCACATGGATACGAAACTCGATTTCGTAAGGCCTCGTTTTGCGGAACAAACATTCAATAATTGGATGGGCACCGTTACGAAACGGCTCGGTGTGAATGAACAGGCGAAGGACATCGTCCGCTTCATCAACGATTCCGGAGGCGAGCGTCCCGGGCGGGCGATTTGAGGTTCGTTGATTACTCGCCCAAAACACGAGCCCGCGTTCTCCGGGACGATACTGGCTCATTTCCAACTCCGATTGCCCGCGTCCTCGGAGACCTTCAACGGAGGGTTCGATCGAGATGAAGTTGACCACGCGCGGGTATTGCTGATCGAGATAGGGTGCATAAACCCGAATCAGGCCAGCAGGACCGGGCGTGGGGTGGAGCCCAATTCTTAGTCCGTCGCGATGTCCCCAAACCGGTTTGGGTTGGGAATCAGTCGGTAGCGGTCGAACAAAGGCATCGTTTGCGTGGGAGAGATGCTGCGTCGCAATGATCAAGCATAGAACCGAGAACGCGAATCTAGCCGCGCGACGAGGCGCATTGTGATTTGGCTGAGGCCATTGACCTGGATAGACGATTCTGTGTGGATGTACTGCCATCCGCTCAATTCTCCGCCATCTTAGATTCTCCTGTCAAGAACTCCCGATGATCATCGGCCCAATCCGCATGACGGGCCCAGCCGGTGTGGATCACGAACGTTGCTTTCGGTTGGAGCTTCATCCAGTGTGCAATCACTTCCACGTCTTGCTCGATCGTGGTCCCGTAGTGCGGCTGGATGGAAACGTAGTCGTACTGATTTGTCGTCAGTGCCGTCGGCCACAATCGGGATGTTTCCACGCAAGGAGATTGATGATTGTCGCGGATGAAGGCGAGGTTCTTGCCGCAGTCGACGTGCCAATGCACATTGCCGTCCAGACGCGATGGCACGGTGTCTCAAGTCAGCGAATTGCCGATCAGGAAGTAACTTTTCTGGGGCTCGAGTACTTCGTTCGCTCCGACCGTGATGTTTTCTTCGGGTGTGTTGTTGAAACGCACCGGCGGTGTTTCGTCGGTTGCCAACTCCCAGCGATTCTCTCGCACGATGTTCTCGCCGCATTGATGAAAACGCAGGGGGATTTGTCCACGCGACGGATTGTGTTGCCGGAAATGGTCAGTCCGCTTGTGCCCTGATCCAAAAACATGCCATTGGACTCGGCGCGTCCGGCGTTCAGTGGGATATCGCTGATCCGATTCCCAGTGATCAGCGTGTCCGGCTGTCGGCCCAGCGTGTAGATCCCGCCACCATCGCTAAGAACCTGCATCACGAACTCGATTCGATTGTCGCGGATGACGTTTCCGGCGGCCGGACTTTCGCTGTCGTTCCAGATCCATCCGAGCGAGATTCCCGTGTAGGGGCAGTCGTGAATGTGGTTGTTGGCAATTTCCAGATCGCGGTGCAGGGCCCCCCAAATGGCAACCGCCCCCGGCAGGATACGACCGCAATGGCTGAATTCGCAGTGCTCGACCTTGTTGCCGGTTGGAACTTGATCGGGTGCTGTCTTGTACCAGGTTTCGTCGTCGACGCGGCGTGAATTGTCTTCGCCAAGGTTCAACCCGTTGCCGCCGATCTCGTAGAAGCGTGATCGGAAGACTTTGCAGTTTTTTGTCCTGCCGCCGATCCAGAGCCCGCTGCCACCGAGTGACCGGAAGTTGCAATGGGTGACGCGACAGCCGCTGGCGATTTCAATCCTGACCGCGGCCTGGACGAAGTCACGACCTGAAGGAGTGCGCACGCCACGCTCATCACGTGCCTCATGCATGCTCGCCTGAGCGCCGGCGTAACCTCCCGGCGGCATCTCGAATCGTGATTCGGTGAACGCAATTCCGTGGATCGCAAGATTACGAATCGGATTCCCGTCCGTGCCGGAGGCAACCAGCAACTCGCTTAGCCAGGGCAAAACAACCTTCGGTGACTCTTGCTGGTTTTCTCGGCCGACAATCACCAACTCGTGCGAATCCGCGTCGATGTACCACTCACCTTCGACATCTGCGAATGCCGAATGTCCTTCCAGCCAGTAGCGTGGTTGTTTCTCGAAGTGATCGATGGCGTAGTGATCGGCCTTGCAGCCGATCGGTCCCACAGTGCGCAGCGTCCGCGTGCGGGCGTCATAAGACTGAACCGGCAACCTGCTGCTGGACCAATCGTGCAGCAAAATCAGATCAAAGCCATCGCCGATTCCATCCGGGATATCTCCCGCCGCGGCGACGAATCCACTGCGGCGATCAGGGAGTGATTCTTTGATTCGGTGGTATCCAAAATTGGGATGTCGGGCAGCCGAGCAGAGTTTCCCGTCAATCATCAGAAATCGCGGACGACCGAAACGGTTTGAATCGGTGGGGAGTGGAACTCTCCAGAGGCCCCGTTCATCACGCTCACCTTGCGGCAGTAGACGACCGCCGGAGATGATCGCTTTGCCAGCGTTTGTGGCGCGAAGCGTCAATCCAGCCCCGACCAATTCCGGCGACAGTGTGAGAGCTTTCTGAAGTCGGTAGACTCCGTCCGGAATTTCGATAACCACCGGCTTGTTATCGCCGCTGGCACGTCGCTCGGAAAGCTGCTGCAGTTGGCCCTGAAGCCAGAGCTGATCTGCGTACCCGCTTACCGCCAAAAAACAGGCCGTCAAACTAATGATTGAACGCATCATGGGTAAAAACTCTCGCATTTCCGTGCATCAAATGAAGTTGCTCAGGACCGTTCTTATCGTAACCCAAAGCGTGAGCGAGGATCCGACACGAGGACCGAAAACAAACTCGGAAATCTGGCTCGCATGTACCCGATCATCCCTGGCTGGTATGAAGACGTTCAAACGACCAGGCTCGATCGTAGACATTGATGCGAATTTCTTTAACTTTAACCCTAGCGAAGTTGGACAAGCCGAACGCTCGGCGGCGTCGCCCGAATCCCCCTCAGTCGGAGCCACTGATGCGACTTTCGACAATCTGAATCGCTGCTCCGGCGGCCGACGCCGGAGTTGGGAAACCGGTTGGGACGATTGCGATGGAGGACGTCACTGAACACGCGAGTCGGTCCTTTGTCGAGTCAAAATGGGCCATGCGGGACCCACTAAGTTGATTTGCATTCGTGCAGCGGTGAATCCGACCGCTGCGCTGAAGCCGACGCGTTTCGAGCCAGCGGTTGACGCAATCGCCGCGTATCGCGCGGCCAGCCCGCACGCCATTCGAGGGCTCGGATCACGCCCTTGACGAATTCAAACGCAATGACATGTGGGCCTCAGAATTGGCTCGTGGAAGCGGCTAGACTTAAAGAACAGTCTGGCGTAACTCCACTTCTGGTGTGTCAGATTCAGAGCCATCTATTTTTCGTCTTCTTCAAGTGGCCTGCTGCCTGCGAATGGTCCCCATTGGATGCGTTTGTCGTACTCCTTCGAGTCCCGGTAGATGGCCGCGTCGTAATTCGGATTTTGTTTCGGGATCCGCGCTCCGACTTTGTCGAAGTATTCCATCATCTCGTCATAGAGTCGGCGGTGTTCTTCGGGGTACGTCGCCGCAATGTTGTGGACTTCACCCATGTCGTCAGTCAGGTCAAACAGCATGGGGACGTCCGGTCGCTCGTAGAAATGCAGAAGCTTGCGATGACCTGAGACGACGGCGGAATGTGGCATGGTTGTACATCAGCTTGGGATCGGTCAGGTCGTCAGGCAGACGTTGGTTCGCGCCCACAGGCAGTGTGTTGCCGGGTTTGTTGCTGGTGTCGCCGTCGTGCAGCACGTATTCTTCGTCGCCAGGCTCTCCTCGCATGTGCCATTTGCCGATGTGGGCGCTGACATAGCCGAGCGGCTTCAGAGCTTCGGGGATCGTCACCGCGTCCGCGTCGATCGTCATGTCCGAGACGCAGGGAATCACCGGGAAGTGCGGGTAGCCTTTTTCGTCGAAGTAGTCCTGTCCCCGGTCATTCATGAACACAGTAAAGCCGTTCCGCGGCGAGGATTGTCCGGTCTGCACGCAGACTCGCGACGGAGAACACTGCGGCGAAGCATACGCGCCCGTGAACTTCATTCCCTCACGAGCCAGCCGCTCAACATTCGGCATTTGCACGACCGGCATACGTGAGTTTTCCATGCCGTCATTCATAGGAACCGGTGTGCCGTTCCACGCCCAGTCATCGATGAACCGCAGCACGATGTTGGGTTTCTCAGCGGCGCCTGCCACACGATCAAACGATGCCAGAAACAGAAACGTGATCGCGCACAAAGGCACGAACACGTTCAATGGATGTTTCAGTCCAGAACGCAAACTCATATCTACCTTCTCAGTGGCTTTGTTCCTTCGTGCGAGCCGAATTGATCTGCCAGGAATGCTGCGGCTGGAACCTGGCATGGTTCGGCGTCGTTTTTGGACTCGGATTACTGTTGCCTTTTGACACGCTCTTTCTTCTTCCTGCTGTCCGTCGATCCCTTGTTGTACTGCGGTTCGATGGCCATGAAGTCATCGAGAATCTTCTGCAGACGGACGCGGTCAAAGTTGTGTGCGGCATCAGTCGTGACGGCTTCGCTGTACCGAGAGGCGTCTGAGGTAATCGGGATGTCGTACAGTTTGCCATCCTGATTCAGCCGGAAGCGTTTCTCGCGGACGAAGTACCCACGACCGTAATTAATCAGCACGTGATCGCGATCTGTTCCTTCGCCACCAACGAAAAGGTGAGACAGATTCATGCCGTCTACCTTGCGGTTCAGTTCGATGCCGGCGATGGAGTGAATCGTTGGAAGAACATCGACAAGGCAGAAGAATTCGCTGCGGACTGCCGGCTTGATATGACCAGGCCACCACGCCAGCAGTGGGACTCGACTGCCGGCTTCCGTCATCGAGCCCTTGCCGCCCTGGAGATTCATGCCGGGCAGCTTGCTGGTGATGCTCTTGTGCGTGCCGTTGTCTCCGGTGAACAGCACCAGCGTGTTATCTTCGAGGCCGTGCTCTTTGAGTTTGGCCATGATGTCTCCAACGATCTGATCCATGTAGGTGATCATGTGACCGAATGCGCGGGTCTGTTTGTCGATGTCGTTGGTGAATCTGCTTTCGGCTCGCTTCTGCAAATCCGGCGGGTCGATATGCAATGAATACTCGAACGTAGCGTGGTGTTCATGGTTTCGTGAAAGATTTGGAGGATCGGGTGTTACCTTCCAGATGCGGATTCGACCTTGCGTACGCGAATTGAACGAAACGAAACGTGACGTGCTGTCTCCGGTGACTTCTTGACACCGTGGACCTGCAGTGCGATCACGCCCGAAGAATACTTCGCATAGGCCTCATCGTCAGTGACATCCGCAACTTGTTCGCCGTTGATCCAGGTTTGAATTCGAGGGCCAGCGGCCAACACACGCAGCTTGTTCCATTTCCTATTAACCATCAGCTCGTTCCGGGCCAGGTCTTCTTTGGGAGTGATCCAAGCACCATTGCCCTGGTTAAAGATGTGTCCGCTGCGCCCAGGAGACTTCCCGATATCGACCTGAGGTCCGTGAACGGAGGGACGAACCTTTCCGGCGTCGTTGGTACGCGTCAGCTTCGTCCGGATTTGAATCCCCGAGTTTAAGTCGGTGTCGTGAAGTTTGACTTCCAGTTCAAGCTCGAAGTCACCGTACTCTTCAACCGTGTGTAGAAACTGAGTCTGGCCAGAACTCGTGCCAATAATGACACTGTCGGTGAGCGCGAACTGCGTGTTGTCGCGTGACGGTTTCCAGCCATCGAGGCTTTTACCATCGAACAAGGTAACCCAATCATCAGCGAAGGAGGTGCCACAGCACATCAAGACCGCAACTAGCGCAATGGTTGAAGAATACCGTTGCGTTGTCGCGCGATCAGTACGACAGAGTGAATCGAAAAGCATTTGAAGTCCTGGGGCTAAACAGTGGGAAGCGAGAATTCGGGACGTCGTTCCTTGGTCAACAGCGCATTGGCGGCGTCATCGTCGATGATCTGCTCGTTGGTGGCGTCCCAGTTGATCGTGCGTCCGGTGATCCGACAGATATTGATCAGGTGTGCGACGCTGGTAATCAGATGGCCGACTTCCACAGGTGCATTGGGTTGTTCACGGGTTTCGATGCAATCCAACCAGTTAGCGACGTGCGATTCCGTCTGTGACCCGGTGAATGGAGCGAGCAGATCCTTCGGGTTACACGCGAACCGCCCACGGTTGATTTCGAGTTTTCCCTGCTGGCCAACAAAGATGCCGCCAAAGGCCGGCCACCTGTACTTTCCAGGCGAATGACAGTGCCATCCGGGTAATGAAGTCTCACACCGCGATCCCAGTAGTCTTTCGCTTCGGTTGTGGGTTCGATCCGCGTTGGCGCCACGTTCTCCCATCCCATCGCAAGGTGAACCATGTCCAGCGCGTGCGAACCGCGATCGCAAATGGGTCCTCCTGTAAAGGCATCGAAGTTCCGCCACCGACGATGAAGCTGTTCGTGATAGTCGAGCAGCGGTGCCTGGTCACAAAATCGATTCCAATCCATGCCCTCGGGGATGGGCTGCTGGTCGAGGCCGGTCGCAGGCCGAGAGCCTGAGTAGTTCTTTACGAGGATCGTCGAAACTTTGCCAAGTCCACCGTCGCGCACAAACTCGCAGGCGTACTGGTTGATCGGTGTGCTGCGTTGCTGTGTACCGACCTGCAGCACGCGTTTGTGCTTTCGCACGGCTTTGACCAGCGCGCGGCCTTCCGGAACGCTGAAACTGAGCGGCTTTTCCGCGTAAACGTCGAGGCCTTTGGCACAGGCAATGATTGCCGCACGCACGCGGACGTGATCGGGTGTCGCGATGATGACTGCGTCTAGATCTTCAGAATCGAACATCTGCTCGTAGTTCTGATAGCGTTTCCAGGAATCACCGGCCCTTGGATTTTTCGTGTTATCAGCCGCAAGGGCATCGATCTGCGGCAGGTGGCAATCGCAGACGGCGACCAAATCGGCTCGATGAGACTCACGCCCCAACGCTCGGGTCAGCCATTTGGCTCGATTGCCCGCGCCAATCAGCCCGACTCGCAACTTATTGTTTGCGGCTGCTGGCGGTGCGGCGTAAATCATCGACGGCAACCGCCCTGTCGGCTCCGAGCGTGTCATTCATCTGTTCTTCGGTGAGATGAATGGGCCCCCAGTCCTGCTCTCCCCCGCTGAGTTTGGCCAGAGGTGCTCCGGGAGGAGCTGGATCTCGCTTGTGGCCAACCTTGTCGTCCCAGTGCTGTCTTTGGTCCCAACCGTGGGTGATTTTTCCGTAACCGAAGGTGCCGTAGCCGCTCTTCTTGAACAACCCGGCCAGAGATAACACGTCACCCTGATTCAGTATCTCACTTTTGCTGACGGTCTGTGCGTTGTTGTAGATTCCCGACCTCCACGGCGCGACCCCTGAAAAGAAGGCTGTGCGAGAAGGCGAACAAACTGGTGCAGCCGTATAGGCTCGCGTGAAGTTCACTCCACTGCTGGCGAGCTTGCGAAGATTTGGCGCGACCACCTTGCCCGCATAGCGATTCACTTCTTCCAACATCCAGCTGTTCAAATCATCGGCAACCAGAAACAGCACATTCATCGGCTTATCAGCCGGCGCGGCTGCCCAGGCCGATTGTGTGAAAAGCGAAACGATCGCGCCGGCGAATATTGGTAATACGAGTGTGAAGCGCATTTACTGGTTCTTCGTTTTCTTGACGTTGTTCTTGGTTGCGGAAGATGGTGTATCGGGGAGTCTGCCGATCGGTCGGCTGTTCGCTTCGAGTTCCCTGACCGCCTTATCCATTCGGCGACGCAGGTCGGCTACGATTTCGGGATGGTCGGCGGAGACATCTCGCGTCTCACCGGGGTCGACCTGCAGGTTGAAAAGCGATCCTGCTGGAGCTGATGGACGCTTTCCCTCGCGACCACTCTTTCCACCGGGTTTCAGGTCTCGAACGAGCAACTTCCACTGCCCGTGACGAATCACTGAGCCGGGGACGATGAAGGAATCGTGGATCGGCTTCTCAACCTTTTCGCCCGTCATGTACGGCAGGATGTTTCGGCCGTCGATCACGCGGTCGCCCGGTAGGCTGACTCCGGCGATCGCGCAGAAGGTCGGCAGCAGGTCGATGATCCCGGTGATCTGATTGTTGGTCGAACCAGGCTTGATTCTGTCTGGCCAGCGCATGATGCACGGAACACGAATGCCGCCTTCGAAATCGGTCCATTTGCCGTCGCGGAACGGGCCGGCGTCACCACCATTGATGCCGAGCACTGGGCCGTTGTCCGATGCAAAGACAAACAGCGTATTCTCGGTGACACCCTGCTCGTCGAGTGTTTTCATTAGTTCCCCGACCTGCCAGTCGATCTCACGGATCACATCACCGTAAGTGCCTCGCCGCGACGTCCCTTTAAAACGCTCATTGGGAATCCACGGCGTGTGCGGTAGCGGCGATGCGTAGTAAAGAAAGAACGGGCGTTCTTTGTTCTCCTTGATGAAGGTGGTCGCGGCGTCGAGCAGTTTCGGCGAATGCTGCCCGTCGGTCTTTCGCCTGATCGACTCAATCCGTTCGAGGTTTCGATAAATGCCCGTTCCCTGATCAAGATCGATCATGAAACCGTAAAAGAAGTCGAAGCCGTGACGAGTAGGATTAAACGCGTTCCATTCGCCCAGATGCCACTTACCAACGATCCCCGTGGTGTAGGCGGCTGTTTTCAGAAGCTCGGGCGTCGTGACTTCATCGGAGTGAATTCCGATGCGGTCTTTGTTGTAGATGACTTTGGTGCAACCAGCACGATGCGCGTGCGAGCCGGTCATGAACGCCAGGCGAGTTGGCGAGCACCGCTGATGCACATAGAAGTCCGTGAACTTCATACCCTGCTGGCACAGCCGATCGATGTTCGGCGTTTCAAGCGAATCGGAGCCGTAGCAACCAAGGTCACCGTATCCCTGATCGTCCGTCAGAAACACAACGATGTTCGGCCTTTCTGCTGCCTCGACGCCCGCGTCCCCCATGAGCACAGCGGTCCAGAATACGGCGTGAGTGAACAATCGTTGCAACATCTTCGACACCACTATTCCAGCTCCTCTGGTGTCATGCTTTCACGGTACACATTCAACGCCCTCACCGCCTGATGCAGGCCGGGCCGCTCCGCCAAACCCTCGCCAAAAAAACCTTGTTTGACTCCGGGGTTGCCGAATCCCTTCGTAGTATCAACCGGATTGCACCAGAAAACGCCAACGATGTAATCCGTGTCGATCGCTGCCTTCACGTAATCGGAGTAAACCTTTCCGGCAGCAACGGAATCTTTTTCCGCCTTCCAGCTACGAATGTCCTTGTCGCCATCCTTGAACCGAATGGCAAAGTCGCACAAGAGGATCGGCTTACCCGTGAGCTGATGGATCTCATCAAGTTTCTCTTTCGGAAATGGAGCCCGGAAAGGCGGCTGGATCGCGATGCCGTCGACGTAGGGCAGCATCTCCTTCACGACATCTGAGTCGAACGTATTGAAGTCAAAGCGATCGCCAAAGATCAGATGGTCGGGCGAATATTTTCGCTGGGCTCCGCCAACGACACGGAAGTACTCGCGGGCAATCAGGCGAAGGAAGGCCTGGTCCCGAGCTTCGTCGTCACCATCCCAGGTGCTGAGAAACGTTTTGTAAGCCTTTTGGCCGGGAGCCTCTTCAGGCAATCCACGAATGAAGTCCACCCAGTTCCTGCCGGATGGATTGTCGAGCGGCCACGAGCCAAGGTCCGTCCAGCAATATCCGATGACATTGTGCGGGTGGCTGAGACTGCGAAAACAGTTGGCTTTGACACCCGCTTCAAGCCGCGTCTGTACCTTCGGATCAAAGACATCAACAAACTTGATGTTGTCTTTGCCTCTGTAATACGAAATCGGAACGAGGTGATTCCAGCTTTCGACGTAGGGCATGTCATGTTTGAGTTGAGGCGGGCAGCCATACCCATAAGCGTTGAAGCCGAACCGTTTGCAGGCTGCGGACAGTTCGGCAAAGTCGAACTTCGCCCGCTTCGTGCTGACATGAGTGATGCCGTGCGCGAAGAAGGGTTTGCCGTCCGGGCCAACGAGCCAGTGCCGGCCATCAATCTTGGTTAAGCGAACATTGGGGAGTCTTTTCTCCTCAGCCGTCGTGTTTGCTCCGGCAGTTCGACGGGCTCGAATCGCCCGGTACTTCGCCATTTGTTCCGGCGTAAGAAGCTCCTCAAGTTCCTTGAACCGGGCCTGATAGAACGCCTGCTGCTTCGGCTTCCGCTCATCGGCGGGCAAATTTTGGAACTCCGCCCATCTCGCGGACATCGTTTTCTGGATGGTCAGGAACTTTGGCTTCTGCTCATCTGTGAGGTTCAGTTCCTTCAGAAACGGTTCCATGCGGGCGTTGAACGCTTGGTCCTGGTTGCTGATACTTTCTGCATTTGGCGGGTCGTCCGCAGCTCCTGCAGAGCTCAACGCAACAACGCTCGTCAGAAGCAAAGTGATTGTCTTCATGTTTGTGATCATTGACCAAACTCCTGTTGCATCCTCGCGGCAATCTGTTGATTGGCAGCCTTCATCAGGGCCACGTTTTCCTGGTCGGGCTTTTCTTGTTCGTCCAGCAGACCGTATCGCCGAGCTCGGTTGCGTTGGTAGGCCCCGCAGAGATGGAAACCGATGCAGCCTGGATTCGTGAACAACGCCTCCAGCGTCTTGGCATACCAATGGCCTTCGTTTTGAGTGAATTCACCCGGCTCGGTGAGCCAATTCATTCTCGCGGCGTCTGCCAGCAGGACCGGCTTGCCCGTTTTCCTATGCCATTCGGCGAGGTGTTTCACCGGGTCACGGAAGTCCTGAAACGACAGCACGTCGACATACGGTTTCGACGCATCGATTACTTCCATTGCAATGGGAGCGTTTGCTTCGTATCGGTCGCCGAGGATCAGATGGTGCTTGTCGTATCGTCGAATGGCGTCGTGAGTGGTCTTGTAGTAGCTGTGAGCCAACTCAGTCAGTTCTTTGCGTCCCGCCTCTGTTCTGAGCCGTTCCGGATCAAAGATCGGGCCGCGCCATTCGTTGTCCGGCCTTGAGTGTGTCCACGTCGGACAGTCGCTGTAGAAGTAGCCAACCAGGTTTCGTTCGTCACTGAGCTCAGCACAGTGAGATCGTGCGACGTAGTCGGCCCATTCCTTCCAGTCGTTGCTCCGAAAATCGTAGTGGACGGTGTGCTTTTCCCACTGGTGCGATTCGGTGAAGGGAAGTAGGTGGCAATAGGGCATGTCGAGCGCTCGATACTCATCGATCGTGAATGCCCGCGAATGTCGCCACTTACGCACGGTCACTTCCTGCACCCATCCGACCGTGTTGAATCCCCAGTCCTCCAGGTTTGGAGCGACTGACTCTTCGATCCAGCGAATTGTGCTGCCCCCGTATTTGTCGCGCCAGATTGCGATGTTCTCGGGGTACCGCAGACTCGCCGGATCGATGTGGTTCAAGCCCATCGTGAAGAACGGTTTCCCGTCCGGCGAGATCAGCCACCAGTGATCGTTCCGCTTGCCAAGCGTAAAAAATCCGTCTGGCTCCGGTTGTGTCGTCTCAATTGGTGCAGCCAACGCGTACTGCGAAAACGAAGCCGCGGAGAGTCCCACGCCAAGAGCGGCTGTGCGTCTTAGAAACTCGCGTCGAGAAGTGTTGTCAGTCATCGTCTGTTCCCGGTTTATCATTCGCCCGCAACTCCGGCGGGACGTAAGTTCTTTTTGAGTTCCGTCTCGAAGGTTGCCAGTTGCTGCTTCAGGCGCTGGGCGATCTCGGGATGCTTGTCGATCAGATTCGTCTGCTCGCCGACGTCTTCCCGCAGGTTATAGAGCGTCTCAACGGCAACCTTCCTTGACTTGCTATCGCTGGCGGGCTGGCCCTTCACCTTCGGAGGCTTTTCGGTCGCCGTGCGGTACTTCCAGTCGCCGACGCGGATTGCATACACGCCCCGGCCTCGCAGGTAGTAGATGGCTTCGTGAGGTGACTTGGCATCCGGCTTTCCTGCGAGTAGCGGCCAGATGTTCTTTCCGTCAATCACGCGGTCGTCGGGAACGTCGCCGCCCGCGAGTCTTGTCAGCGTCGGCAGCAGATCCATGCCGGTGATCGCTTCGTCGGATTCCGTTCCCGCGGGAATTGTTTCCGGCCAGCGAGCGACGAACGGAACGCGGACACCGCCTTCCAAGGTCAAGCCTTTGCCGCCGTTCAACGAACCGGCGCTGCCGCCTTTGCCGGTGTTGGGGCCATTGTCTGATGTGAAAATGACCAGCGTGTTCTTATCAAGGCCGAGTTCTTTCAGGGACCGTAGAATCTCGCCCGTGCTCCAGTCGAGTTCCTGAATCGTGTCGCCGTAGATACCTCGTTTGCTGCTGCCAACATAATTCTCCGACGCATGCAGGGGGATGTGCGGCATGTTGTGCGCCAGGTACACGAAGAACGGTTTGTCTTTGTTCTCGGTGATGAAGCAAATGGTCTCATGCGTGTACCGCCGCGTGAACTGGGACTGGTCGGCGGGCACTTCGATGACGACGTTGTCTCGAATCAGCGGACACGCCGCTGTCTCTCGCTTGAGGATTCCCTCGCGGGTGTAGCCTTCGCGAAACACGCAGTCGGCGGCGTACTTCTTGATCGTCGGATAATAGAACTGGTTGTTGGATGCCGGCGTTCCGTACCAGGTATCAAACCCGTGGTTCAGAGGCTGGAAAATGTCTTCGTTACCGAGATGCCACTTGCCAATGATGGCCGTCGCATAACCCTGACCTTTCAACAGCTCCGGCAACGTGATCTCGTCAGGATTCAACCCGTGGTTGTTCCGAGGAAACATGACACCGCCGATACCCACGCGAGTCGGATGACTGCCGGTCATCAGCGACGCGCGAGTCGGAGAACAAACGGGAGAAACATAGAAGCTGTTGAACTTCGCCCCCTCCGTCGCCATCCGGTCGATATTTGGTGTGGCAATGTCCTCGGCTCCATAGCACGACAGATCACCGTAGCCGAGGTCGTCCGCGAGGATGACGATGACATTCGGTTTTCGGTCGCTTGCCAGCGCTGCTCTGAACTCGGAAGCCAGAGAAACGAGCAGGCAAATGACGCAGAGCAATGATTGAATGAACTTGTTCATCTTTCTTTCGCCTTTTCATAGTTCGCAGGCAGTTCAGCCACCCACGCTTGGAGTGATTTGCCAAGGCGACCGACGACTTCCGGATGAGCTTCGGCGACGTTGTTGCCCTCGCTCGGATCGAGGGAAAGATCGTAGAGTTCCGGTCTATCGCGTTGCTTTCGAGGCAGGTGCAGCTTCCATTTACCGACCCGTATCGCAGGAGTGCTACCAGTTGAGCTGGATTTCCAGAACAGCGGCTTCGTACGCTGCCGATCGCCCCCAAGCCAGATGTCGGAAACGTCCTCTCCGTCAAGTTGCGACGGCAGTTCCTCAATCCCGGCAATCGAGCAAAGTGTGGGCAACCAATCGACGAAGGAGCAGACGTTTGTCGTGTCGACCCGGTCGGCTTTGACTTTGTCGGGCCAGCGAATGATAAACGGGACTCGTGTGCCGCCCTCGTACTGTTCGTGTTTGCCTCCGCGAAACTTTCCTGCGTAACCCAGCATGTTGTTTGAGAATTCCCGCGCACCTTTCTTTCCCAGAATCACGGGAGCCGGTCCGTGGTCGCTGGAGAAAACCACGATGGTGTTTTCCCGGAGCCCCAATTCATCAAGGACCTTCAGGATTCGGCCGACATTCAAGTCAATCTGGTAAACGTCGCCGAGATACTGACGCATCGACTCATCGAGATTACCGCCGATTTTCAGACACTCATCGAACTTGTGCTGCATGGTTGGCGAGAAGTCTTTCCGGTCGACTGTCACATCTTTGAACTGGTCGGCCAGTTCAGCAGGTGTGTTCACGGGAAAATGCGTCGCGTGCCCCCAGACGTTGACGTAAAACGGCTCGTTCTTGTTTTCTCTGATGAATTCAATCGCGGCCGAATAAAGGTCGGTATCTCTACCGGCTGATCTGTCCCGACTCTTGCCAATCGTTTTGACCGTATCGATCCCATAAGTGCCGTCGCTGTCGTCCGGGCCAATGTGCCACTTGCCGAAGTGACCGGTTCTGTATCCCCGCTCCTTCAGCAGTTCGGTGATCGTCAAGCGGCCGCCGAACCCGAAGTCGGCCGCATATTTCGGAAAGCGAGCCGGAAACAGTCCGGTCATGAGTCCCGTGCGGCTGGGATTACACGTCACTCCGGTCACATAGAATTGAGTGAACCGCGTCCCTTCTTCGGCGAGTTGGTCGAGGACTGGTGTCTTCGCGTAGGGATGCCCGTAGCAGCCGAGATCGCCGTACCCAAGATCGTCGGCGAACATGAAGACGATGTTCGGCGGCCTATCATTCGCTGCCTGAGTTCCTGCGGACAAGGAAATTACTAGCAGTAACGCGAGGAGCACTATTGAAGTGAATGAAAGAAATTGCTTGTTCATTTGATGTTTTCTCGTTGAGGCGTTCGCGTCGATGACCTTCCGTCGGTGCGCTGCTGCTCAAGCAAACTTGCCAACCGGTTCACGACATCGGGATGTTTGTTGATGACGTTGTGTTTCTCGCCCGGGTCGTCCTGCAGGTTAAAAAGTTGCGCATGCAATTCGTCGCGCCGCGGGACGCGTTTCAATGTGGGGCTCGATTTGCCTTCGATGTACTTCCACGGTCCACGTCGAATCGCGAAGTTTCCGTTGGGGCTGTGAACAATCATCGACGGACGAGGCGGTTCCTCCTTTGGCGTGCCGAGCATTGCCGGCAGCACATTGAAGCTATCTTCAGCAGCGTCTTCGTCTGGTCGAAGCGGCTGATCGATCACCGCGGCAAGCGTGGCGTAGATGTCGACGAGGTTGATCGTGTCGTCACAGACCGTTCCCGGCTGAACATGTCCCGGCCAGCGAACGAGAAACGGAACTCGAAAACCACCCTCGTAAATGCTGTGCTTGCGACCGCGCAAGTGGCCGTTGCAGCGTAGCCCCGCTCGATACGCTTCCGCCTCGGGACGTGTCCCTTCGGTCATCAGTACGCCGCCGTTGTCGCTGGTGAAGATGACCAGCGTCTGGTCGGTCGCCTTCATTCGGTCGATGGCGTCGAGAATCCGACCGACGGACAGATCCAACTCGTGAATCCAGTCGCCATAGAGACCGGTTCCACTTTCGCCCTTTGTTTTGTCTGACGGCGTGTAGGGAAAATGGATCGCCACGGGGGCGAAGTATAAAAAGAAGGGCGTGTCGGCGGTCTGCTTTTCGAGCCACGTGACGGCATCGGTCGTCAGCTCATCCATCACGTCTTCATCGACGCGTTGAGGTGCATCAATGCCGATAAAGTCTCGACCATAGGGTGACTTACCGACGTGAAGATTTCGGTCGCTGCGCAAGCCGACGACTTGCCGATTGCGGACGTAAATTCCCGAAGCGTCTCCGTGGTTCTGCGGCACGGCAAAGTGATAATCGAAACCAATGTCCAGTGGCCCCGGCGTAAGCGGTTTCGTGAAATCGGCCTTCGTTGTGCCGTACCCGAGATGCCACTTCCCGATGGCGGCCGTGCGGTATCCAGCCGCCTTCAGCAGCGAAGCGATCGTTGAACGCGACGTATCGATGTGCAGCGGGTCCGTGGTGTTGACCACGCCGTGTTTTTGATTTGTCCGCCAGTCGTATCGGCCGGTCAGCAATCCGTAGCGAGTCGGCGAACACACCGAGGACGGAGTATTCGCGTCGGTGAATCGCCGGCCCTGCTGTGCTAGCCGGTCGATGTTGGGCGTTCGTATGTGCGACTCATCCGCGCCGTAGCTGTTGAGGCTGCCGTAACCGAGGTCATCCGCAAGGATGATCACAACGTTGGGCCGGTCGGCCGCCGTTGCGACCCTCAGGCCGATGATCGGCAAGAAGCAAAGCACGGCTGACAAAGTCCGAGTCAGAAGCTTTGGCAATAACAGTTTCCTTTGATTCGTCATTGTGATCTGGCAATCTCCTCTTGAGCGGTGCGATAAAGCGTTGCGATTTCTTCTTCGTTGAGTGCCCGGTCGAACAACGCCACCTCGTCGAGCCGGCCGTCCCACACCCGCGTCGCTTCGGCGTCCGTTCCGAACCAGACCGTATCGGAGTCGCTGGCTGCCATTGATTCACAAGGTGTGGACGCAACAAGCTTCCCGTCTTCGTAGAACTGCAATTGCTCACCATCAGCGGTCACAACGACATGCCGCCAAGTCTTCTGTGGCAGGACGGAACCGCCCGCGATGGACGATACATTTCCATCGCTGCTCCTGATGGCGGCCCGCAGCAATCCGTTTTCATCGAGAGACAGACCAAAGTTGCCCTGACCATCATGCAGGTTTGTGGCAACCATCGCGCCGTGCACGGGTGCTTCAAGATACACGAACACGGTCAGCGAAAATCGCCCCATCCTCAACGCTGGCGGCGAATCAATGCGTCCTCCACGACCGGTGGAATCGGCTCCAACTCGCAGTGATCCGCCGACGAACACACCGCGGGCATGCGGCGGACGTTTTCCTTCTCCGGTCAAGACAACGCCGGAGTACTCGGGCGGTTCGGAAACCAGCCCGCGGTCACGAATCGGCATTCGGTAGTAGACGAGCGGTGATAACCGCTTGACCAAGCGAGCGTAGTTCAGTCTCGGTTCGTCAAAGTTGCGAATAAACCTGTCGGTCGCGATCGAGATGTCTTCGGGCTTAGTCGCCCCATCAGTAATCCGCAGGGCCTGCGACGCCTGAAGGTCAACGGACCTCGAGACGTCACGCTGATTCGATGCCCCGGGATGGACGCGCACGAGCCCATCAAACACATGCACCTCACTCGCGCCGCCTTCCACGTCGACGGAAAACTCGGTGCCAAAGTCAACGACTTCCGCTTCTGGAGTTTCCACCGTGAACCCGATCCCTTCGGGAGGGACTCTAGCCGACAGTCGCCCGCTGTGCAGCACAATACGTCTGTCACTGACCGCCTCGAAGCGGGCAGGAGCCTCAAAGTAAACCATGACTCCACCGCCGAACTGCAGGTTCAACAGACCCTTCTGCAATTCGTAATCACCCACGGGGATTTGCATGTCGTCCCATCGGGATGCGTCTTTCGTGAGCAAACCGTTCACCTTACTGACAACGGTAGCCGTGTAAGCGTCACCGGGGGCTGGCTTACCTTCAGGCCACACGAATGTGATCAGAATGCAGGCCGCCGTCACGAGTCCAGTTACCGTCAGCACCAACATTTGTCGCAAAGTAAAAATCGGCGATGGAAGTCTCTCCTGCAGCGATGCCGAGTCAGCGACGGTACCGTCTGTGCTCGCTTCCAGCGCACTCTTCTGAATGTGTCTACGTCTCAGTGAACGCCGCAAGTCCGAATGCAGTTCGGCACGAAACGCATACCGCTGGAGGTTCTCGGGGACCAGCAGCCACGCCTTAAACTCCGCGGCCTCTTCGTCGGACGCCTCTCCTTCGAGAATGCGGTCGATGAAATCATCGTCTACGGGCATCACGCATTCTCCATTGCCAGGCGTCGCTCAATGCAACTGGCGAGAACCGTCCGCACGCGCGACAGCAGAACTCGGACCGAACCGCTGGTGGAACCAATTTCCCGCGCAGTCTCATCGATCGACAATTCTTCCGCATACCGCAAATCGAGCAACCGGCGCGATCTTGGCGGGAGTTCATCCAGACAGACTTCCAGTGCCTCTCGCCGCAGACTCCGATCATCTGCTTGACGAGCCATCGTATCGGCGAGCTTGCCGAGCAATTCGTCGGAAAGAACTTCGTGGGAGCGTCCGCGAGCCCTGTAATAGTCGATCACTCGCGACTTTGCGATCCACAATGCCCAAGCAACGAACGGACGGCGAGAATCATACTCATCAAACCGCCGAGCCAACTCGTGAGCGATCCGCTGAACAACGTCCTCAGCATCATGAAACAGAGAAATCGATGCAAATACATACGCCGATATAGCAGGCTCGGCGTTGAGCCAGCAGTCAGTGAATAGCTCTCGCTTCTTTTTTTCGCTCATATCTGCGGCAAGCGTGGATTTCGGGCTTTTCACCGTATGCCGAACACGAACAGAAATCGTTAACAAGAAACTGAAAAAACCGCAAAACCTCGATTTCACGACTACATTTACGATTCACTGGCAAGCGAAAGGCGGAAATAATGGATACGCCTGATACTTCCTCGAGACAAATGAGACGCTAGAAAAACAGTTCGCTCCTGGTTCCGAACTCAGCGAAGAAAGTCGACCCGAGCATGAAGTGCTGCTTGATCACTTCCAGCTTGCCATCGGACTGATTGATGAATGCGGGAGCAGGCTTTGATACGCTTGTTGTTCGGCCGCCGTCATCGGTTGATGACTTCGTGCCGACAGTCAGGCTAGTCGATTCACTGTTGCCAAGAAACGTCGAGAGAATCGATTTAACATCGGACAACGCATTGACGGTCATGATTGACCATCAATCGATTTGATGTGAACAACGATGGAATGATCTCTGCGTTGGACGCGTTGGTTGTCATCAACCGACTCGCCATCCAGACGGGAAACGAACTGCCTGATCCCCCAGACGTGGATCTTTGGCCCGGGGCCTTTTTCGACACCACCGGTGACGACTTGATTACCCCGTTTGACGCCCCGTTTGTGATCAATGAACTCGCGAGAATGCAAGCTGGCCCGTCTGCTGAAGCAGAAAAGGGCATCGCAATGAGGCACGATGGCGTTGCACGAATTGGTCCCCGGCAAAGTGCTTGGCAGTTCGTCGACGCGTTTTTTGAAAGGGGCGCGTCCAAGCAATTTGAAGATCCTGCTCCCGCCGTTCACCCCGTGCGTCCAGCGTCAACCATTCACATCAACGGCGACGAGGTCCTGCTCGGTCCGGTGTCGGAAAATCCTGAGTTCGAACTGGACGAGGGGGAATCAGATTCCGATCCAGGGACCCAAAGCAGCATGGAGGCAAATCTGGAGGGTCAAGGCCCTTTCGATGAAAAGCTGCGGGCTTGTGCCTTGGCGTCTGGCTTGTGACCTAGCAAGGATGAAAATCGAACGGCAAATTCGGCTTGACGCGGTGCGAGTGGCTCGGGACAAATGATATGTCGATCGTTGGCAGCGTCGACTCGCGCCATGCGGCTGGATTAATTCAACAGGCTGTTACGCTTCCCGCTGGCATTCGGGTGCCGCTCGCCGGCATTTCGGGGTGGGGCGTTGACGCTTGCCGCGGGCGGGATTGTGGTAGACTGGTCGGTGTCATGAATCCGTACGCACCACCATCGGAAACTGATCCACGCGAGCCGCCTTCGTCCGATCCGTCTGCGATCGCATGGGCGGGGATGGCTCTGACGATCGCTATTTTTTCCGCCTACTTTGTGGCATTGATCGCAGGGTGACGCGCCATGAACCTTTCCACTTCAACCACGGGCACCAACAAGAAGAAGCGAAAGCGACAGGACAAGAAGCAACCGCGGCGGCGGAAGCCGATAATCCCCAACTCCATGAAACCGGTGATCTGGATCGTGGGGCTGCTGATCGGACTGGGGCTGATCCAGGGGTTGATTGTGCTTGTGAAAAGCCCTTGAACCCGTAGGGTTCACGCGACGGCCCGGAAGGGACCGTCGTACAGGTCTATCCCGACGGCCCGGAAGGGACCGTCGGGGCATGGGGGACTGTTCAAAATTACACGCTCGGTCACGTCCACCCCAAGCCCACATTGCACGCCCTCCAATCCAATCCTGTGTCGATTATATTGGAGCCCGTCTCCGTCAGGTGCAGCCAACAACGGTTGTTGTCGAGGCGATCTGGACTGACGGGGCGAACCCCACTGAGACAAACGACGACACGCTTGTTGCGCGGACTATGAAATCGGCACTATCACTGGGGAGACACGACGGGCGCGCAGATGATCCATCAGATTGGGACTTTCGCCAGGTTTTCGATCGCTCTCCGGTCGGCGTGTACGTGGTCCAGGCGGGGCGAATTTGTTATGCCAATCCGGTCATGGGACAGCTTTTGGATCGTGCCCCGGACGCGATCACCGGCGAGTCGGTGTCGAGTTTCATCCGCCGCAACGATCAGTCGGATTTGGAATCACTGCGCTGGCAAACTGGCGAATCGGAGTCGTCGTGTTTTCGGGCACGTCTGGTCCGCGCCGACGGACATTCCGCGACCGTCGAAGTGATGGAATCACCGCTGGACGTCGGATCGGCTGCAAACGATCGCGACGACGCCGCCTGGGTCGGCGTGATGGTCGACCTCACGGCCCACCGCCGGGCCGACCTGGAGATTCAAGAGCGGCTCAACTTCGAGCAATTGTTGGCCAACCTGTCGGCCGGGTTTGTCAATCTTCCCTGTGATCAAATCGACAGCCGGATCGACGCCAGCCTGAAGTCGCTGGTGGAGTTTCTGGGCAATGATCGAAGCTCCTTTATCGAGTTCGGTGACGATGCAGATCACGTGATCGTGTCGCATTCGTATGCCGCGGGAGATTGCCGGCCGTTTCCGATCGGTCCGTTCGCCGTCGACCGATTGCCGTGGTACATCAACCAGTTCCGCAGCGGCAACACCGTGTTTCTGCGCTCGATCCCGCAGGACCTGCCCGAATCCGCGGAGAAGGAGCGGGCGCATTGTCTACGAGAGGGAATCCGATCGAATGTCGCCATTCCGATCAAGGTCGGCGGCAAGCGGTTGGGCGCGCTGACGTTCGCGTTCATCCGAAAGCCCTGTGATTGGTCTCGCGAAATCCTCTCGCGACTCGGTTTGATCGGTGAAGTGTTCGGCAACGCGCTCGTGCGACGTCGGAACGAACAAATGCTGCAAGCGGCGCTGTCGGAGAACGTTCGGCTGCGGCGGCAATTGGAACAGGAAAACCTGTACCTGCGTGAACACGCCGTGGTCAAGCACCGTCATGGACGAATCATCGGACACAGCGACGCGATCACGCGGGTGCTGGCCGACGTCGAACGTGTGGCGACGACCGATGCGCCGGTGTTGTTGACCGGAGAGACCGGGACGGGCAAGGAGCTGCTGGCGCAAACGATCCACGCATTGAGCGCCCGTAAAGACCGTCCCATGACGGTTGTCAATTGTGCTTCGCTGCCCGCCACGCTGATCGAGAGCGAATTGTTCGGCCGCGCCGCGGGTGCCTACACCGGCGCCGCGTCAGCGGCCATCGGCCGTTTTGAGTTGGCCGACGGTTCGACATTGTTTCTGGACGAAATCGGCGAGCTTCCGTTGGAGTTACAGGCGAAACTGCTGCGCGTGCTGCAGGACGGCCGGTTCGAGCGTCTGGGGACGGCAAAGACGATCTCGGTCGACGTGCGGATCATCGCGGCGACCAACCGCGACCTGGAAGCGGCCACGCGAAAGAACCTGTTTCGATCCGACCTTTTCTACCGGCTGAACGTTTTCCCGATCCACGTGCCGCCGCTTCGAGATCGACGCGACGACATCCCACCATTGACCTGGGCCTTCGTCGAAGCGTTCGGGCGGCGGATGGGGAAATCGATCAAGACGATTCCGCGGCGGACGATGAAACAGTTGCAAAACCACGACTGGCCCGGCAACATCCGCGAGCTGAGCAATGCCATTGAACGCGCGATGATCCTTGCCGACAGCGACACGCTGCATATCGAGACGCCGGCGACCGCACGTGAGGGCGCCGAGACGCAAAAGACGCTCAGGGAAGTCGAGCGCGACCAGATTCTGCGTGTGCTGGAAAAGACAGGCTGGCGAATCCGCGGCAGCGGTGGAGCGGCCGAGCGGCTGGATATCAAGCCGACGACGCTGGAAGCGCGGATGGCCAAGCTGGGGATCCGGCGGCCAAGCCAGGGATGAAGACCGCATGCAGACCTCCAATATATCGGAGAATCTCCATTTCCATGGGCCCGACCCGATCCGAGGCCAGGCCGACCGGATCGCCGCAAGCCGTTTTCTGGAATTGACTTACGGCCTTTGTGGCGACGAATCGCCAAACCGGTATGCCTTTTGCCTTCGACGTGACCGGCCCAAGCGGCGTTGGGCCGGTCGGACCGATGTAATTCAAGGGGAATGACTCCGTTGGGGTAGATCGCATGATCCAAGCCGTGTTGCGAGTGGTGGCACCGCCTGGCAAGCGAGAGGAGATTTTACAGGTCTTCTGCAGCTTGTCCGGCCCCGCGGAAGCAACCAGGGGATGTCGGTTTTGCCGCGTCCTTTGCGATGCAGAGGATGACAATGCGATCACCTATTGGGCGCAGTGGGAAACGCGCGAGGATTTGGAGGACCATTTTCGGTCCGAACGGTTTCGTCGGCTGTTGCCCTACATCGACATGTCGCTAGAACCACCGGATGTGGACGTCAGCGGCGTCGACACGATCGGCGGGATCGAGTTGGTTTTGTCTGTGATCCGAGCGCAGCGTCAATAAATGCATCAAACCTTTTCATTACCGAAAGAGAGGCGACAAGTGAAACGAGTGACTCTTGCACTCATGGCAGCGGCGTTGGTTGCGCTGTGCGTGAGACCGGTGGCGGCAGATCAGGCCGACGACGAAGCGACGATTCGCAAAGAGGTCGCGGCCTATGTCACGGCGTTTAACCAGGGGGATGCCAAAGCGTTGGCGGCGATGTGGTCACCGGAGGCGGTGTACACGAACCCGATTTCGGGCGAGCAAGTTGCCGGCCGCGAGGCGATCGAGGAACAGTTTGCAGCGATCTTTGCTGAAAACAAGGGCGTCAAGTTGTCCGCGACGACCCGGTCGGTTCAGTTCATCTCGCCCAGCGTCGCGTTGGAGACCGGCACAGCGGCGGTCATCGTGCCGGAACAGGAGCCGGAGGAATCGGAATACACCGCGGTGTACGTCAAACGTGACGATGCATGGTTGCTGGACCGAGTGACCGAAGAAGACGTCCCCGTGGTGGTGTCCAACGAAGATCATTTGCAGGAGCTGCAGTGGATGATCGGCAGCTGGGTCGATCAAGACGAAGTGGGGCGGGTCGAAACGACGTGTCAATGGACGAAGAATCGGAACTTCATCGTGCGGATGTTCTCGATGGTGGTCGGTGATCAAGTCGAACAATCGGGGATGCAGATCATCGGTTGGGATGCCGCGGCCGAGCAAATCCGATCGTGGGTGTTCGATTCCAACGGCGGCTTCAGCCAGGGCGTTTGGCAGCAGAAGAGCAAGCAGTGGTACATTCAGTCCACCGGTACGATGCGCGACGGCAGCAAGATGACGTCGACCAACATTTTGACGTCTGTCGACGACAACACGTTGACTTGGCAATCGATCAATCGGATCGTCGCCGGGGAGCTGTTACCCAATTTGGATGAAGTGGTGGTCGTTCGAGCAGGCGGGGCAGAAGAATCCAAGTGAGTAAAACCCAGGTGAGCAAGACACGGCAAGGACGTCATCAACGGCATGGACGAGGTTTCATCGGGCGGCGCCAGGCGTCCTCGGTGGCATGCAATCGAACAATCGCATCCGGCAAGGTGAATCTAATGAAACGCGTTTTATTGTTTTTGGCCGTCGTCAGTCTGAGTCTTCCGACGGCATCCGACGCGCTGGCTCGGGGAGGCCGCGGGGGTGGCGGCGCCCGTGGCGGAGGTTTTAGCGGCGGTGGTGCACGAGGCGGTTTCAGCGGTGGCGGCGGATTCTCTCGCCCGTCCTCTTCGATGAGCCGGCCTTCCTACAGTCGTCCCACTTCGCGCCCGAGTGTCTCCCGCCCCAGCGTCTCACGCCCCAGTATTTCGCCGCCCAGCGTCGGTAGTCGGCCCAGCGTCGGTAGTCGGCCCAGCGTGGGCAGCCGGCCGAGTGTTGGTTCGCGGCCCAGCACGGGCTCACGTCCCAGCCAAGGCGGGCGGCCGAGTGCGGGTGATTTGCAAAGCTTTCTGAATCTGGGCGGATCGGGCGGCGCGCGTCCCAGTACACTCCCCAGCACACGCCCCGGTGGCTCGGCGTCGAATCGTCGCAGCAACATCGCCAGCGGCATTGCCGGTGGTGTCGCCGGCGGGCTGGCCGGTAGTGCGGCGGCAGACTTCTTGCGCGACTCCGGCCCGCGGCCGAGCCAGCTGCCCGCGACGCCTCCGGGGGCTGGCAACCGCCCGGGCGTTGGTGACCGCCCCGGAATCGGCGACCGTCCCGGAATCGGCGACCGTCCCGGAATCGGCGACCGACCCGGAGTAGGCGACCGACCGGGCATCGCGGACCGCCCTGGAATCGGCAATCGACCGGGCATCGATAACCTGCCTGCCGATCGGCCGTTGGTGGGCAATCGGCCCGAACGGATTGAGAATCGAGGCGACCGCCAGCAGATTCGCTCGGACCGCCGCGACGAGATCCGCGATCAGATGAAAGACACCCCGATTCGCGATTTCTGGTCCGACCATCCGATGTGGGGCGCGTGGGCGATCACACGTCCGTACCGTTGGGCCGCCTGGGGCGGAGTGACCGGCTGGGTCAATTACGGATGGAGCGAACCGATTTACTACGGCTATGGCGAAAACGTCTACTACCAAGAAGGCTCGGTCTACTACGGTGACCAAGTCGTCGCGACCGAGGAAGAGTATGCGGCCCAAGCCGAAGCGATCGCCGCCAGTGCCCCCGAGGTCCCGGCCGATGAAACCGAGTGGATGCCGCTGGGCGTGTTCGCGGTGACCCCCGACGGCCAGGAAACGGGCCCCGAGCCCACGTTGTTCCTGCAGTTGGTGATCAGCAAAGAGGGGATCATTTCCGGAACGCTGAACAACACCGCCGATGACAGCACCCAGACCATCGAAGGCATGGTCGACAAAGAAACCCAGCGATCGGCCTGGAACGTGGTCGGCAAGACGCGACCGATTATGGAAACGGGAATCGTCAATTTGACCAAAGACTCCGCTCCGGCGCTGGTACACTTTGCCGACGGAACCACGCAGCAATGGTTATTGGTGCGAATGGACGATCCCCAAGGCCAACAGGAATAACGAAGGAGAGCGACCGGATGACCCGGGTACTATCGAAAATCCGAGCGGCGATCTGCATGACAGTCACCGCCGCGCTTGTGTCCGGGTGTGGCGACCCGCCGGCGGAACCGCCGCCGATTCGCCCCGTACGAACGGTCAAAGTCGGTGACCTGACCATAATCTCTGGTCGCGAGTTTCCTGGTCGCGCGGCGGCCAAATCAGAGGTCGAGTTGTCATTTCAAGTGGCCGGCCCGCTGATTTCGCTGCCCGTCGACGTGGGGAGCGAAGTGGCCAAGGGCGACGTGATTGCCGCCATCGATCCTCGCGATTTCGAGACCGCACTGGCCAGCAACCAAGCCAACCTGGATCGCGCCAAAGCGAACCTGGCGGCGATGGAAGCCGGCGCTCGTCCGGAAGAAATCGAGCAACTCAAGGCGTCGCTGGCCCAAGCAGAGGCGTCGGCCGAACAGGCCGCGGCGGAGCACGAACGCAATTCCCGGTTGATCAAGGACCGGGCGGTGTCGCAGACGGAATTTGACATTTCGTTGGCCCGTAAAAGGCGGACGATCGCCGAAGTCGAAAGCGCCAAAGAGGCGTTGAACATCGGCATGACCGGGGCCCGTCCGGAAGACATCCAAGCCAAACGCGCGGAGATCCGGGCGTTGGAAGCCGCCGTCGCGGACGCCAAAAACCAACTCAAGGATGCGACGTTGACGGCACCATTTGACGGTGAAATCTCCGTCCGCTACGTCGACAATTTCCAGCGGGTCCAAGCCAAGCAACCGATCGTCCGGATGTTCGACTTGTCGGAAATCGAAGTCACGATCCAGATCCCGGAGTCTTTGATCGGCCTGGTCCCACAAGTCAAAAAGGTGGCCTGCCGGTTTGACGCGATTCCGGATCGGGATTTTTACGGCACGGTCACGAAGATCGGTCGAGAAGCCTCGCAGACCACGCGGACCTATCCGGTCACGGTTCAGATCGCACAACCCGATGACGCCAAGATCCTGCCCGGGATGGCCGCGATGGTTCGCAACCACCGCGAAGAAGGCGAGGCTACCGAGGAGGCCGATCTGATCGTGCCGCCCAGTTCGGTGTTCACGCTGCCCGACGACGACACGCAAACCTACGTCTGGGTGTTTGACGAAGGCAGCGGCAAAGTCTCCCGCCGTGCGGTCAAGACCGGCGAACTGACACCGGTCGGACTGAAGGTCGTCGAAGGAATTCAACTGGGAGAACGCGTCGTCACCTCCGGCGTCAACTCGTTGACCGAAGGCCAGGAGGTGAAGCTGCTATGAAACCGACACCCACGCTCCTGTCCCCACAAAACAGCACACCGCCCCGCACCCGTACGACGGCCCTTCCGGGCGGTCGCACCGGTGCTCGCACCGCGATGGACGGCCCGGAAGGGCCATCCAACACGTCAGACGCGTCCCCCAAGCACGGGGTGGTTGGTCGATGAGTCTGGCTGCAATCTCGATTGAAAAACGCGCGATCACGTTCTTCGGCATCGTGTTGATCGTCGCCGGCGGAGTCTTTTCCTACCTGCAACTCGGTCAGTTGGAAGACCCCGAGTTCTCGGTCAAGACGGCCGCCATCACGACAACCTATCCCGGCGCCAGCGCCGAGCAGGTCGAATTGGAGGTCACCGACCGGATCGAAACCAAGTTGCAAGAGATGGCCGAGGTCAAAGCCATCTATTCGAATTCGCGGCCAGGGCTGTCCATCATCAAGGTGGATATCAAAAGCAATTACTGGTCGGATCGCTTGCCACAGGTTTGGGACGTGCTGCGCAAGAAGGTGGCGGACATCGAACCGACGCTGCCGCCGGGGGCCGGCAAGCCCAAGGTTGGCGACGATTTCGGCTACGTGTTCGGATTCTTGTTGGCGGTCAGCAGCGACGGGTACAGCTACGCGGAGCTGGAACGCTACGTCAAGGACATGCGCAAGGAGTTGAGCGTCGTCAAAGGCGTCGCGCGAGTCGACTTCTGGGGCGTTCAAGAAAAACGCATCTATCTGGATGTCTCCTCCTCACAGCTTGCCGAGCTAAACATCACACCGACTCAGTTTATCCAGACGCTGCAATCGCAAAACCTGGTCGTGGATGCCGGCCACGTCGATTACCAGACACAGCGGATGCGGGTCACACCGACGGGTGAATTCGCCACCCCGGATGCGATCGGCGAGTTGGCGATCACCAGCGTGGCCGACGGACGCGACGAAATCATTCGCATCCGCGATCTGGCGACAGTCAATGTCGGATACGTCGACCCGCCCGCGGCACTGCTGCGGCACAACGGCCGCGAAGCGATCGCGTTGGCGATCGCCCCGACCGCCGGCGAGAATGTGGTGGCAGTGGGCGAGCGAATCGACGCGCGGATCAACCAGTTGCTGGCCCAATTGCCGGTCGGAATTAATGTCGAACGCATTTCGTGGCAATCCGATCAGGTCAGCGAATCGATTCGCGCATTCATGATCAGCCTGCTGGAAGCGGTCGCGATCGTGTTGGCGTTGCTGGCGATCACGATGGGCATTCGGCCCGGCATCATCATCGGGATCAGCGGATTGGTGTTTCCGATTCTCGGCACCTTTGTCGTGATGGCGATCATGGGGATCGACCTGCACCGCATTTCACTGGGTGCCCTGATCATCGCGATGGGGATGATGGTCGACAACGCGATCGTGGTGACCGACGGCATCATGGTGCGCATCGCCAAGGGCATGGACCGCAAGCAAGCGGCGATCGAAGCGGCCGACGGACCGGCGATCCCGCTGTTGGGCGCGACCGTGGTGGCCAGCATGGCGTTTTATCCGATCTTTGCGTCCAGCTACGACACCGGTGAGTATGCCGGCAGTCTGTTCACCGTCGTGGCGATCTCGTTGCTGTTGAGCTGGGTGTTTTGCCAGACGATCGTACCGCTGATGTGCATGGCGATCTTGCCGGACCCCAAGCAGGGCGAGGGACCGACCGACCCGTATCAGGGATCGCTGTATCAAAAATTCCGGGCGTTGTTGTCGCTGACCATTCGCTATCGCTTTTTGTTCCTGGCCAGCATGGTCGGCTTGTTGGCGGTCAGCGTGTTCGGATTCCGCTGGGTGCCGCAGTTGTATTTCCCCGACTCCAGTCGATTGCAGGTGATGATCGACTATTGGGCGCCCGAGGGAACGCGGATCCAGCAGACCGACGCGAATTTGCAACGGATCGAGGAATACGTCCAGCAGCACGAAGCGACCACCACGGTCAGTGCCTTTGTCGGCAAGGGGCCGCCGCGGTTCTATTTGCCGGTCAGTGCCGAAGACCCGTACACCTCGTATGCCCAAATCATCGTCAACGTCAACTCGCTGGACGGTGTCAACCAACTGGTCGCCGACGCCGATGCATGGGTGAAAGCAAATGTCCCCGAGGCGATGGTGCGGGTCCGCAAGTACGCGGTCGGCGCGTTCGATGACTGGAAGATCGAAGCCCGCTTCAGCGGACCGGCCAACGCGGACCCCGCGACGTTGCGACGATTGGCCGAAGAGGGCGCACAGATCCTGCGTGACACGCCGCTGGCCAAGGAAGTGCGCGTCAATTGGCGCGAGCGCGTCCAGGCCTTGTCGCCGCAGTACAACCAGGAACGTGCCCGCTGGGCCGGTGTGTCGCGTGATGATTTGGCCCGGGTGATGAAACGTGCTTCCGATGGCGTGGTCGTCGGACAGTACCGACAGGAAGACGATCTGATTCCGATCGTGGCGCGGAGTGTCGAATCCGAACGCGAGCGCGCCGCCACCTCGCTGGACGAGCTTCAAGTCACACCAAAATTGTCGACCACGTCGGTGCCTGTTTCCCAAGTCATCGACGGCATCGAGGTACCTTGGGAGGACCCGATCATCTGGCGTTGGGACCGGCGTCGCGCGATCACCGTGCAGTGCTCGCCCAATGACGTCACGGCACCGACGCTGCGAAACGCAGTCGTGGACCAGTTCAACGCCATCGAACTCCCGCCGGGCTACCGTCTGGATTGGGACGGCGAGTACTGGAGTGCGAAGCAGTCCCAAGAAGCCTTAGTGCCCGGGATCGTCCCGGCGATCGTGATCATGCTGTTCATTCTGGTTGCCCTGTTCAACGGATTCCGCCCCATGCTGATTTGCATCGGCGTGATTCCGTTTGTGATGATCGGCATCACCGGAGGCATGTTGGTGACGCAGACCCCGTTCGGGTTCATCGCGTTGTTGGGAGCGATGAGTCTGTCGGGAATGATGATCAAAAACGCGGTCGTGTTGTTGGACGAAGTGAACGCCAACCTGGGGAAAGGCTTGACGCCATACAACGCCGTGGTGGAAGCCGGTGTTTCGCGTTTGAGTCCCGTGGTCAATGCGGCGGGCACCACCGTGTTGGGCGTGTTGCCGATGCTGCAAGACGTGTTTTGGGTCGCCTTGGCCGTGACGATCTTCTTCGGGCTGATCGTCGGCACGGGGCTGACGATGGTGATGGTGCCCACGCTCTACGCGACCCTGTACCGGATACCGCACGGCGGCGAAGAGGCGTCAAATTGAATGTACGACGGATTCAGCCGGAGGCTGTACGGAAGGACAACCGGGAAAAGGGGCATAGCATCAAGTTTAAATAAACCCTCCCTGGCAGGGAGGGTGGCTTACATGATTGATTGGACGACGGTTCGACAGGTGAGATGATGCAGTCCGATTTGCAGCAATTGGTTCGTTATCAACGCGTCCAAGAAATCGTCGGCGACGTGATTCGATTGCGTGCCTCCGGTGTCGCGCTTGGCGACATGGCGGAGGTGGAAAACACCGACGGTGAGATGTCCTTGGCGCGGGTGATCGGCCTGGATCGTGGCCTCGCCAGTTTGCAAGTGTTCGCCGGCGGCAAAGGGTTGTCGACCGACGCCACCGTCCAGTTCCTCGGAAAACCCCTGGAAGTCGTCTATTCCCCGAACATCCTCGGACGCATCTTTCGCGGTTCGGGCGAGCCGATCGACGGGGGACCGGATTTGAAGGCCGAGCCGCAGGCGAAGGTCGGCGGGCCGACCGTCAACCCGGTGATGCGGGTGATGCCGACGAAGATGATCGAGACTCGTGTGCCGATGATCGACCTGTTCAACTGCCTGGTCGAAAGTCAAAAGATCCCGATCTTTTCGGTCGCCGGCGAACCCCACAGCGAATTGCTGGCGCGGATCGGTTTCCAGGCCGATGCCGATGTGCTGGTGTTCGGTGGACTGGGCTTGATCTTTGACGACTATCACTTCTTTCGCACGGCCTTTGAACAACACGGCGTTTTCGGACGCACCGTGATGTTCGTCAACCAAGCTTCCGATCCGCTGGTTGAACGGTTGCTCGTTCCCGACATGGCCTTGGCCGTGGCGGAAAAGTTTGCCGTCGAAGAAGGCAAGCGAGTGCTGGTGCTGTTGACGGACATGACCGCGTATGCCGATGCAATGAAAGAAATCGGTGTCGCCCAAGAACGTATTCCCGCGGTGCGGGGCTACATGGGTGACCTGTACACCCAGCTCGCCCAACGTTACGAGAAAGCGTGTGACTTCAAGGGCGCCGGATCGGTCACGATCTTGACGGTCACCACCATGCCCGGCGACGACGTGACCCACCCCGTGCCCGACAACACCGGTTACATCACCGAAGGCCAATTCTACTTGCACGGCGGGATCATCGATCCGTTCGGGTCGCTGTCGCGGCTGAAGCAACACGTGATCGGAAAAGCGACCCGTGACGACCACTCGCAGATCATGAACACGATGATCCGCTTTTATAGCGAAGCCGTCGAAGCCCAACGCAAGCAAGCGATGGCGTTCGAATTGTCGCCGTTCGATCAAAAACTGCTCAAGTATGGCGCACTGTTCCGCGAGCGGTTCATGGACATCCGCGTCTCGATGGGCGTGATCGAGGCGCTGGATTTGTGTTGGAAGACGCTGGCGGAGTGCTTCGAGCCGGATGAGCTGTTGATGAAGCAGAATTTGATCGACAAGTACTTTCCGAAGCAGGGGGCGTAGGCAAAGCCGATGTACGACGGTCCCTTCCGGGCCGTCGAGAAGTAACGAATGACGATGGCAAAACTTCGACTCAGCAAAAATTCACTCCAGCAACAGCAGCAGCAACTCAAGCTGTACCGCAAGCTGCTGCCTTCGCTGGACTTGAAACGCCGGCAATTGACGGTGGAAGCCCAAAAGGCGAGGGCCGAACACCGCGCCGCGATCGAGGCGGCCGAGACGCTGGAAGCAACGATCGGCGAAGAGTTGCCGATGTTGGCCGACGAGGGGACGGATCTCATCGGTCCGGTCGAAATGACGAACTATCGTGTCGGCCAGCAGAACGTCGTCGGGACGCGGTTGCCGATCCTCGAATCCATCGAATTTGCTGTCGCCGACTACTCGCGGCTCGCCACTCCGCCCTGGGTCGACATGCTCGTGCAACGATTGAAGGATGCCGCTGAGATGCGTGTCCGGGCGAAGATCGCCGGCGAACGTGTGGCGGTGCTCGATCAAGCCGTTCGCCGAATCACTCAACGCGTCAACTTGTTCGACAAGGTCTTGATCCCGACCGCCGAAAAGAACATCCAACGCATCCGAATCTACCTCGGCGACGCCGAACGGGCGGCCGTGGTCACGTCCAAGCTGGCAAAGGTTAAACAACAACAGCCCGGCGGTGGATGGGACACCGAGGAGGGACCGTCGTGAGTATCGTCCCCCTGGAACGAGCCACCTTCGTCGGCTTGAGTGGCGAAAAAGAAAAGCTGCTCGACGACCTGCATCGATTCGGCAGCCTGGAGATCATCCCGCTGGGCGATGAAGAGGACGTCGTCGCTGAGGGCGGGCCATCGAGCCGATCGCGCGATGCGCTGAAATTCTTGCTGGCCTCGCCGCAGCGACGGACTCAAGTGCATGACAGCAGCCTGTTTGACGCCGACGAGGTCCAGCGACGGGCGTTGGAATTGGAAGACCAAATCCATTCGTTGGAATCCCTGCGCGATGATCTGGTGCAACGACTCACCGCCGCCAAGCCGTTCGGCGACTTCCACTTCGCTCCACCGGAACAGATGGGCGCGATCCGGTTGTGGTTCTACATCGTCCCACACACCGACATGGACCAGTTGCCGGCGGCGAATCCGACCGAAGCATCCGCGACTCCATCGGCCTGGCAAGTCGTCTCACGTGACCAGCGGTTTTGCTACGTGGTCGTGGCGGCACCCGAGGAGCCCCAAGACATGCCGGTCCCGCGGGAAAAAATCGGCTCGCGCGGTCCCCTGGAATTGGCGAGACAATTGGAGCAAGTGGAATTGGCGATCGAAGACGCCCAAGCCGAGCGAGCCTATCTGACTCGATGGTGTCTGTTGTTTGCCCGAAGCTTGACCGCGTTGGAAGACGCCGCGTCGCGAGCGGTTGCGGCCGGCCAGACCTTCGATCGCGACCCTTTGTTCGCGCTTGAGGCTTGGGTGCCGGCCGAGCATGCGGAAGAGTTGGCGACGTACGCCGGGCAGCATGGATTCGTTTTCGAATCTCGGCCGCCGCTGCCGGACGAAGACCCGCCGACATTGGTCCACAATGCACCTCGGGTCGAAGCGGGCGAGGACCTGGTCAATTTTTACATGACGCCGGGCTATTGGACCTGGGACCCGTCGGGCATCGTGTTTGTTTCCTTCGCTCTCTTCTTCGCCATGATTTTGGCGGACGCCGGTTATGCGGCGGTGTTGGGGGTGGGGTTGCTGTTGATCTGGCGAAAACTCGGTCGCCCGACGACGGGAGACGCCCTGCTGACGAGTACGTCCGACATCGAATTAGGCGAACCGGCACCGCAACGCACCACCGGTCAGCGATTTCGACCGATGCTGTTGTCGATCGTTCTGTTCTCCTTGATCTACGGCATGCTGGTGGGCAGCTACTTTGGCATCGCGCCGCCGCCGGACTCGCTGCCGGGACGCTTGCATCTGTTGGACATGAACAATTCCCAGTTGATGATGGGCATCTCGGTCTTGGTGGGAGCGATTCATGTGATCCTGGCCAACGTGATGGATGCACGTCGCCATGCCGATTGGCGCGACGGGCTGGCGTCGATCGGTTGGGCCGCGGCGGTGGTCGGCGGCCTGTTGGCAGCGGTGGGCGCCGCGTTCCCGGCGGCCGCGATCCTGAAAGTACTGGGCGGGGGAATCGCGATCGCCGGTTTGCTGCTGGTGGTCGGGTACACCGCGCGACATGAGCGGCCGCTGGGGCGACTACTCGGCGGCTTGCTGGGGTTGACCAAGGTCACCGCGGCGTTCGGCGACATTCTCAGCTATCTGCGATTGTTCGCGCTCGGGCTGGCTTCGGCTTCGCTCGCCGCGGCGTTCAACGACATGGCGATGGGAATGCACAGCGGATTGCCGCGATTCGGATTGTTGTTGGCGGCACTCATCCTTCTGTTCGGACACACGTTGAACATGCTGCTCGGTGTTTCGAGCGGGGTGATCCACGGACTGCGGCTGAATGTCATTGAGTTTTTCAACTGGGGCTTAAAGAGTGAAGGACGTCGCTTCACCCCGTTTCGACGAAAAGGAGGTTCCTTATGGAATTGATCATCATGACTTTGGGCTGGATCGGTCTCTATGCGCCGCTGGCTTTGGGGGCGATCGGCAGCATGATCGGATGCCTGCGTGGCGGAATGGCCGCCTGTGGAGCGATGCTGGAGGTCGAAGGGGGCTTCGGCCGCTTCGTCGGCGTGGCCGCGATGCCTTCTTCGCAAACGATTTACGGCATCGTCGTCACGATGGCCTTGCCGGCGGCGATCACACCGGACAAGTCGCCGGGCATGTTCGCCCTGGGGTTGTTGTCGGGGTTGGCGTTGTTGTTCAGCGCGCTGGCGCAAGGCACCGCCTGTGCTTCGGCGATCAATGCGTCCAAGAGCAAGCCCGAGGTGTTCGGGATTTCGCTGGCGCCGGCCGCGCTGATCGAAGGTTTCGCCGTGTTCGCGTTCGTGTTCGCGCTGGTGCTGGCGGGACGGTTGCCGGAATGAATGTACGACGGTCCCTTCCGGGCCGTCGCTTGGAGTTCGCGGGTTCAGCCGCGGGCTGAAGAAGGGCAACCCGAAAGGGATGTCCTACGGGGTTGAGCGAAACGACTGTACTTGATGCACTGAGACTGCCCTATGCAAGAAACCACCAAGACGTCCGATGGCGTGCAAGGTTTGATCGATCGGATTCGCGATCAAGGCGTCCAAGCGGCGCAAACGGAAGCGGACCGCTTGTTGGACGATGCCCGCAAACAAGCCGCCGAGATCCTGGCCACGGCCAGGAAAGAAGCGGATGCCGAGCGGGCCAAGGCCGCCGCGGAAATCGACGCCCATCGAACGGCCTCGCTGGACGCATTGCAACTGGCCGCCCGCGACACCGTGCTCGACCTGAAGGCCCGGGTCATCGCCCGCTTCGAAGAGTTCGTCAAGCGACTGGTGGTCTCGGCCACACGCGACGAACAACTGATCCGCGACATCGTTTTGGTTCTGTCGGGCCGGGCGGCGGAATCGCTGATCAAGGACAAGGACGTCGAGGTGCGAATCTCGCGCGCCCTGCTGGGCGAAGGCACACTCAAGGAAGAAGGCAAACAAGCGATCCTGGCCCTGTCAAGCGACATGTTGCGGGAGGGGCTGGAGTTGGTGCCGGATGACGAGGTCGAAGGTGGCGCTCGGATTCGTCTGGTCCATGAGAAACTGGAGGTCGATCTTTCCGATCGCGCCGTGGCCCGACTGATTTCGCAGCGAATGGTTCCACGATTCAAGGCGATCATGGAGGGAGCGGAGTGAATGTCTCCGGGTATGACGTAGCTACCTTCGCCAGAAGGTGGTTCCCAGGGATTCACACGCTCTGGCGAGCGTAGCTACCGCAGCGCAACGCTGGCTGATTCGATAGACGTCCTTCCATTGCAATGTATTACGATTTAATCACAAGCCTGCCGTACCTTCAGCATTTCGAGCGTGCCGATCGGTTGCCGATCACGCCGCTTCGACTGGAGCAACGACTGCGCCGACTGCGTCCTAAACATGCCGATCAGCTCAACCGCGCCCGTCAGATCGTTCGTTGGCGTCCGGAGCGTTTGACGGGGCAATCCGACCGCGAGACGATCGAGTCGTTTTCGCAACTATTGGAATCGGAACTCAACGAACCACTGCGTGACTACGTCCAGTTTCGGCTGACGCAATTGACGCTGCTGGCGGCGCTACGACGGAAACACGACGGACGGGGCTTTCCTGATGATCCCAATGCGTTTGGCAACAGCCGACTGGCTTACACGATCCGGCGGAACTGGGAGCTGCCGTTTTTCGGTTTGAAGTATTGCTACCCCTGGCTACCGCCTGCAACGGAAAAACTGTCCGCCGGCGATGCGATCGGATTGGAACGACTGATGATGGACCTGCATTGGCAGTGGCTGACGCGCCGATCCGAATTGTCCATGTTTGAAATCGACGCGGTCGTCGCCTTCGTTCTGAAGTGGGACATGCTTCGCGCGTGGATCAACGGAGATCCCGTGAAAGCCAAGGTGCGATTCACGCAACTTATCGACAAGGTGACTGATGTCCAAAACACATGAAGGAAACGGTGCCGGTCATTCGGCGACCGTCGTTCAAGTTCGCGAAAGTTTGGTGCTGATCGAAGTCGACGAACAGGCGTCGATCAAAAAGAACGAGGTCGGTTATGTCTGTGTCGGTGACGAACGGCTGAAGGCTGAAGTGCTGCGGATTCGCGGGCGCACCGCGGACATGCAAGTGTTCGAGGACACCACCGGCGTGCAGGTCGGCGACCGTGTCGAGATGACCGACGAAATGCTGTCGGCAACCCTCGGGCCCGGGTTGCTGGGACGCGTCTTCGACGGGCTGCAGAACCCGCTGCACGAGTTGGCCAAGGAGTTCGGGTTCTTCCTGCCCCGTGGGGTATCGGTTCCGCCGCTCGATCTTGACCGCACCTGGCCATTCACACCGGCGGTCCAGGTCGGCGCAAAAATCCCGCCCGGAGGCGTCTTAGGAACCGTTCCCGAAGGCCCGTTGACTCACAAGATCCTGGTCCCGTTCGGCGAACCCGAGTCGGTCACGGTCACCTGGATCGCCGAGGGAAATCTGACATTGAAGGATCCGGTCGCACGGGTTCGATCCGGCGACGTCGAACGCGAACTCACGATGGTGCAGCGTTGGCCGGTCCGGCGCCCCGTTCCCGCCCCGTTGCTGCGACGCCGCGTCGCCGAACGACTTTACTCGCAGGAACCGCTGACGACCGGCACCCGGATCATTGACACGTTCTTTCCGATCGCGATGGGCGGAACCGGATGCATCCCCGGCCCGTTCGGTGCCGGCAAGACCGTGTTGCAGAGCACGATCGCGCGGTATTCTTCGGTGGACGTTGTGGTCGTCGTCGCCTGTGGAGAACGGGCCGGCGAAGTGGTTGAGACGATCACGCTGTACCCGGAAACGAAAGACCCCCGCAGCGGCGGCACGTTGATGGATCGCACGATCATCATCTGCAACACCTCTTCGATGCCCGTCGCGGCCCGCGAGGCGTCGATCTACATGGGCGTGACGCTGGCGGAATACTATCGCCAGATGGGATTGAACGTCTTGCTGATCGCCGATTCCACCTCGCGTTGGGCCCAGGCCATGCGTGAAACGTCCGGGCGGATGGAGGAGATCCCGGGCGAGGAAGCGTTCCCGGCCTATCTGGATTCGTCGATCAAAAGCGTCTACGAGCGGGCCGGCGTGATGAAATGCCCCGACGGTTCGCAGGGTTCGTTGACGATGATCGGCACGGTTTCGCCCGCCGGGGGGAACTTCGAAGAACCCGTCACCCAGTCCACGCTGGGGACCGTCAAAACGTTTTTGGGGCTATCGTACGATCGTGCCTACAAACGGTTTTACCCGGCGATCGACCCATTGATTTCCTGGTCGCGCTACTTGGACCAGCTAAAGCCCTGGCTGAACGAAAACCTGGACGCCACCTGGGTCGGCGATGTCAAGCGAATGAGCGAATTGTTGCAGCAGGGCGACTCGATCAACCAAATGATGCAGGTCACCGGCGAAGAAGGCATCACGTTGGAGGACTTCGTGATCTGGCAAAAATCGGTGCTGTTGGACATGGCCTACCTGCAGCAGGACGCGTTTGACGAAATCGACGCCTGCATGCCACGATCAAGACAATTCGAGAGTGTACAATTGATCAAGAAGCTGATCGACCGTGACTATTCGTTCAAAGACCGCGACGAAGCGCGCGGCTTTTTTACGAAAGTGATCGGGCTCTACAAAAACTGGAACTACAGCCCGCCGGATTCGGCCGATTATCAACGGTACAAGAACGAATTGGAACAGGCCGCTGCTTCCGCGTAGGCGGCGCGCATTTGGGCAGGTCTGAGCGAGTATGCACTTGATGGCAAGATTGGTGGTCGTAGTGGTGGCGGCGCTGTTCGCGTTTGGCAGCGTGACGGCGTGGTCTCAGCCCGCTTCGGTCGAACCGTCGCATCCGTTGAGGGCGACCGACACCTCCAGCCCACGTGCGACCCTAACAACCTTCCTCTCGGCGGTGGACGAGGTCTACAGGGACTTCAGCCGCGAGGGGCGGAGTTTTGAAAGCGAAGCCGAGCGACGGGCCCTGGCGGCTCGAATCCTCCGCTGCCTGGATTTGAGCGAGGTGCCCGAATCGGTGGATGTCGGCGTCGGCCGGGAAACCGCTGCCTGTCTCAAGGAAGTGCTGGACCGAATTGAACTCGCGCCCGAAGACTCCTGGCCCGATGCCGAGCAAGTCGACCAAGAGGGGCTTACGAAATGGGCGGTCTCTGACACGGAGATCGTCATCCAGCGGGTCAAGGAGGGGCCGCGTGAAGGTGAATTTTTGTTCTCGCCCGAGACCGTCGATCGCGCGGCCGATTTCTACGAACTGGTCAAGAATCTTCCCTACAAGGAACGCCAATACGTCACCCCCGGATTGTATCAATTGTACCTTTCCGAACCGGGTTGGCTTTTGCCGCGTTCGTTGATCCAAGGTTTACCTTCGTGGGCGCACGTCCGGTTGCTCGGACAAGCCATCTGGCAATGGTGCGGACTGATCCTCACGATCGGCGTCTCGCTCGCGCTGATGGTGGCGATCTACTATTTCGGTCGATGGCGAACGAGTCATCTGCGACCGAATTGGCTGCGTTACTTGGTCATGCTCGTGTCCCCGTTGACGGCGATGCTGGTCCCCCTGGGCGCACTTTATTTTTTGGAACAGCACGTTCGGATCAGCGGAACCGTTTTGTTGGTGATCAGCTATTTGTCGTGGCTGATCTTTTTGTTGACGTTGATGGTGGTGTTGCTCGGTGCGGGCAACTACCTGGCGGCACTGATCATCGCGACGCCTTGGATTAAGCCGCACGGACTGGATTCACAATGGGTGCGTTTGGTGTGCCGCGTGGGCAGCATCTTGGCCGCGATCATCGTTTTTCTCGAAGGCGGCCAGCAATTCGGCATTCCACTGACGACGCTTGTCGCCAGTGCGGGCGTCTGCGGTTTGGCGGTCGCCTTGGCCGCACAGGATACACTCAAGAACGTCTTCGGCAGCATCATGGTGACGCTGGACAAGCCCTTCCAGGTCGGTGACAGGATTGTTGCCAAAGGCTATGACGGGATTGTCGAAGAGATCGGATTGCGTTCGACAAAACTGCGATTGCTGACCGGCCATCAGGTCTCCATTCCCAACGACGACATGGCACGCTGTGACATCGAGAACGTCAGTCGTCGCCCCCATATTCGCGGCGTGGCGAAAATCCAGATTCCATCGGACACGCCGACCGCCAAAGTCAAACGCGCCGTGCAGATTGTGCGTGATGCCCTGCACGAGCACGAAGGGATGAAGGAGGCCTATCCGCCCCGCGTGTTTTTGCGAGACGTCAACGAATCCTCCACCGGAATCGTGTTGTTCTATTGGTACCATCCGGCGAACTATTGGGAGTTCTTGGCGTTTACCGAGCAGTTGAACATCCAGGTGATGGGGCAGTTCGAGGCCGAACGGATTCCATTCGCCAGCCCCGCATTGACCGTTCATCTGCCGGAGAACGAGCGCACAGAAATTGACATGCGGAGCGAAAGATGAGCAGAACAGAAGCATCGACCGTCAGCCTTGGCGATGAAGACGAGGTCAAAGAAGTGCTCGCCGATGCCGTGCTGGGGCTGTGGGATGTCGTCAACAATCTGACCCGTTTGCGGCCGTCCAGGCGAGACCGATACCGCGTGACGATTTTCGGCTCGGCCCGCGTCCAGCCCGGCACGTTCGGCTACGAAGAAACCAAACGCTGTGCCGCCGCACTGGCAGAATTGGGTTGCGACATCATCACCGGTGGCGGCCCCGGATTGATGCAGGCCGCCAATGAAGGTGCGTCGAGTGCTCCGGAGCGTTCAAAGTCGATCGGGATCCGTGTCGACCTGCCGTTCGAACAGGAAATCAACTCGTTCGTCGGCCAGGCATTCGAACACCGCACATTCTTCACTCGGTTGCATCAATTCGTGCTCACGTCCGATGCGTTCTTGGTGGCACCCGGCGGGATCGGGACCGTGCTGGAGACACTGATGGTCTGGCAGCTTTTGCAAGTGCATCACTTGAACGACACCCCGCTGATTCTGGTCGGCAAAATGTGGCCCGGGCTGATCGAGTGGGCCAAGGAGTCGATGCTGTCAACGGAATCTCCGCTGGCCAGCCCCGAGGATATGAGCATCCCACAATGCGTCGCCAACGCTGACGAAGCTCTCGCGGTGATTCGACCACACCACGCCGCTTGGCTGAAACAACAAGGTGACGCGGGTGGCGGAAACTAGAAAGTTTGTACGACGGTCCCTTCCGGGCTGTCGAGCGAATACCCAGCAGACGAATTCAGAGCGACATGTCGCCAGACAACAAACCTCCTGCCGACTCCCCCGAACCACGCGACGATGTCACGCGAGCGCCATTCGGTGAAACCGAGAGCATGGCCGCGACACCGGGTGACACGACCGGGTTTGAGTTTTCGCCAGGGAGTCTGCCGGCGGAAAACTGGATCGGAAAGTCACTGGGCAAATACGAAATCACCGGCGTGCTCGGCCAAGGAGGCATGGGTGTCGTGTTGCAGGCCCACGATCCGACGCTGGAACGCGACGTCGCCATCAAGATCCTGACCGAGAATTTGGCCGCCAATACGACCGCGCTCAGTCGTTTTCAATCCGAAGCCAAGGCGGCAGGAAAACTCAGCCACGCCCACGTCGCGGCGATTTACGAGATCGGGCAAGCAGGATCGTTGCACTATCTGGCCATGGAACTGCTGACCGGCGGCAGCATTGCCGCGGAATTGCAAACCCGCGGTGCGTACACCGCACTGGAAGCGACTCGGATCCTGATCGACGCCTGCCGTGGCATCGCGGCCGCCCATGCCGAAGGGTTGGTCCACCGCGACATCAAACCGGCCAATCTCGTGCGGGCGGCCGACGGCGCGGTCAAGTTGACCGACTTTGGGCTGGCAAAATTTTCTTCGGCAGGCGGCGGAATGCAACTGACCCAGTCGGGAACCATCATCGGCACGCCGTACTTCATGAGCCCCGAACAATGCCAGGCCCAAGCGGTCGATGCCCGCACCGACATCTATTCTCTCGGCGCAACCTACTTCTGCCTGCTGACCGGACGACAACCGTACGATGATTCCGATAGCGTCGTGCAAGTGATGTATGCCCACTGCAACAAAAGCATTCCCGATCCGCGTGAGGTCAGTCCCTCGGTCCCGCCCGCTTGTTCGGCGATCGTTTCCCGTGCGATGGCGAAAGCCCCCGCCGATCGCTACCAATCTGCCGAGGCGATGTTGCGTGATTTGGAAGCCGTGGCCGCCGCCTTGTCCGGTGAAGCTCGTATCGATCTCCCCAGCCAATCCGGCGCAATGCTTCCGCCGATTGTTGTCACCAAGCCGCTCGACTCACGTCGCTGGTTGATCGGCGGAATCGCCGGAGCGGGCTTGTTCCTCGTGATTGGACTGGTCCTTTGGAGTTTCCGTCCATCGGTCCCGGCGCCGATCACTCCGCAAGGCGAGCCGATCAAAGTGGGCGTGCTGCAATCACTCAGCGGCACGATGTCTGCCAGCGGTAACAGCGTGATTGATGCCACGCTGCTGGCGATCGAGGAAATCAATCAGTCGGGAGGTCTGTTGGGACGTCCCGTCAAGGCGGTTGTCGCCGACGGCCGGTCGGACACGCAAGTCTATGCCCGCGAAGCGGAACGGCTGATCACCGAGGAACGGGTTTGTACGGTGTTTGGTTGCTGGACCTCGGCGAGTCGCAAGACCGTCCGGCCGATCTTTGAAAAGCACGACCATCTGCTGGTGTACCCGTTGCAGTACGAAGGGATGGAGGAGTCACCGAATATCGTTTACCTGGGCGCCGCCCCCAACCAACAGATCATTCCCGCCGTCGCGTGGGCCGGCAACACATTGAACCGAAAGCGATTTTTTCTCGTGGGGTCCGACTACGTTTTTCCGCGGACCGCCAACGAAGTCATCAAGGACCAACTGGCAGACATGGAAGCCGAAGTGGTCGGCGAAATCTATGTGCCGTTGGGCAGTTCGGAATTCGACCCGGTCGTGCAAGCGATCCTGCAAGCCGCTCCGGATTTGATCCTCAATACACTCAATGGCGATTCCAACGTTGCGTTTTTTCGCACCCTTCGCGCCGCCGGGATCAAGCGAGAGGAAGTGCCCTGTTTGTCGTTCAGCATCGGCGAACAGGAACTCCGCGGCCTGGAGATGGCTTCGGTCGAAGGTGACTACGTGGCTTCGACCTATTTCCAGTCGTTGGACACGCCGGCCAACCAGGAATTCCTTGCCCGATTCAAAGCCGTCCATCCCCATCGCGTCGTTTCCGACCCGATGGAGAATGCCTACGCGGGCGTTCACTTGTGGGCCCAGGCGGTGCGTGACGCGGAGAGCATTGAACCGAAACGAATCCGTAGAGCCATGCTGGGGCAACACCTCGCCGCTCCGGAAGGCGAAGTCCGCATCGATCCAGAAACGCAACACTGTTTTCAAATCCCAAGGATCGGCCAAATTCGCAGCGACGGGCAAATTCAGATCGTCTGGAGTGCCGACGAACCGATTCGGCCCGAACCCTATCCGCCTAGTCGTACCGCCGAGGACTGGAAAGCCTTTCTGCACGACCTTTACATCGGCTGGGGGAACGAATGGACGTCGCGACTGGCCGACTAAAACCGTACGACGGTCCCTTCCGGGCCGTCGAGCGAACCGCACGGGTTCAGCCGGGGGCTGAAGAGGACAACCCGGAAGGGATGTCCTACATGGTTGAACGAAACGAAACACAACCCCACATCCAATGCCGCAGGCCAACATCGTGAGTCGACCTTCGCCCCTGGGCGCTACCGTCATGGATGGCGGCGTCAACTTCAGCCTCTTCTCTCGCACCGCGACCAGCCTCGACTTGCTGTTGTTCGATCACGAAGACGACGTGACCCCGGTTCGCGTGATTCCGATCGATCCACACCACGATCGAACCTATCACTACTGGCACACATTTGTTCCGAAAATACGCCCCGGACAACTGTACGGTTACCGTGTGCATGGACCACGCGATCCGGAGCGAGGCCTCCGCTTCGATGCCGCCAAAGTGCTGCTGGATCCCTACGGCCGCGGCGTGGTGGTGCCCGCCGGCTACGATCGCCAAGCGGCCTCGGATCCCGGTGACAACTCGGTAACGGCAATGAAGAGTGTCGTCGTCGATCCCGCGGACTACGACTGGGAAGGCGACCTGCCTCTGTGTCGCCCGGCGGCACAGACGATCATCTATGAGATGCACGTGCGTGGATTCACGCGGCATCCCAGTTCCGGACTCGACGAATCCAAACGCGGCACCTACGCCGGCTTGATCGAGAAGATCCCCTACCTGCAACAACTCGGCATCACCGCGGTTGAACTCCTGCCGGTGTTTCAGTTCGATGCTTGGGACGCTCCGCCGGGAAAGGTCAACTATTGGGGCTATGCGCCGATCTCGTTCTTCGCGCCTCATGCGGCCTACAGCTCGCGTCGGGATCCGCTCGGCGCAGTCGACGAATTCCGCGACATGGTCAAGGCCCTGCATCGCGCGGGGATCGAGGTGATTTTGGACGTCGTGTTCAACCACACCTCCGAAGGCAACCATCAGGGACCGACGCTGTGTTTTCGCGGCATCGACAACCCGACGTATTACATGTTGGAAAACGGCGGCGAACGCTACGCCAACTACTCCGGATGCGGCAACACCGTCAACGCCAACCATCCCGTCGTCCGCCGTCTGATCGTCGACAGCCTGCGTTACTGGGTCCAGGAAATGCACGTTGATGGATTTCGGTTTGATCTGGCATCCATCTTGTCGCGTGACCAATCCGGCCAACCGCTGCCCAATCCGCCGGTGCTGTGGGACATCGAGTCCGATCCGGTGCTGGCCGGAACGAAGCTTTTGGCCGAAGCCTGGGATGCGGCGGGACTGTACCAAGTCGGCAGCTTCGTCGGCGATGCCTGGCGGGAATGGAACGGCAAATTCCGCGACGATGTTCGCGACTTTTTTCGCTGCCAGCCGGGCTCGGTGCGGCGGATCGCGGATCGGATCGTCGGCAGTCCCGAAATCTACGGTCACAAGGAACGCGAGGCTGAACAGAGCGTCAACTTCGTCACCTGCCACGACGGTTTTACGTTGAACGACTTGGTGTCTTACAACGGCAAACATAATGAAGACAACGGCGAAGACAACCGGGACGGAGAAAGCCACAACCGCAGCTGGAACTGCGGCGTCGAAGGTCCGACCGATGACCCGCTGATCGAAGGCCTCCGCAATCGCCAGGTGAAAAACTATCTCACCACCACGTTGCTGTCGCTGGGCATTCCGATGATCCTGATGGGTGACGAAGTGCGACACACCCAGCGAGGCAACAACAACGCCTACTGCCAGGACAACGAACTCAGCTGGTTCGACTGGACCAACCTGGATCGACACGCCGACCTGCATCGCTTCGTTTCGTTGCTGTGTGCACGCCGTGTGCTTCGCAACGTCGACCATGAACGCCAGCGAATCAGCGTCAGCAGGATGTTGCATGAAGCAAAGAAGGCGTGGCATGGTGTCAAATTGAACCAGCCCGATTGGAGCGACACGTCACATTGCCTGGTCTTCGGCGGTGAAATGCCCCGCACGGGAATCCATTTCCACTTGATCCTCAACGCTTGCTGGCAGCCGCTTGAGGTCGAGTTGCCGCGATTGGACCGTCAGCCATGGCGGCGTTGGATCGACACGGCGCTCGATTCGCCACAAGACATAGTCCCCTGGCAGGAGGCTCCGGAACATCTCGGCGAATCCTATCAGGTGGTCGAACGTTCCGTCGTCATGCTGTTTGCGATCGACGACAATGGTCCGTGACGACGGTACGACGGTCCCTTCCGGGCCGTCGTTTGAACAACCTGCCAATCCATGTGAGACCAACCACACGACTCGAAAGGATAAATTTGATGGCGAACCACACAAACTCCAAAATCGCCGCCACGTCTGACGAACCTGAAGTCGCAAGCGAAGATTCCGGCCGCCAATCCTACAACCGGCACCTGTTGCTGGACCACGTCGTCAGTCCCGAAGACGCCAGCCAACGCGAACGTTTCGAGGCGGTCGCCCGCACCTTGCGTGATTTCCTGACGCAGCGTTGGTTGCTCACCCAGCAAACCCACGACCGAGAAAACCCGAAGCGGGTCTATTATCTGTCGATGGAGTTTCTGATCGGGCGGGCGCTGACCAACAACATCATCAACCTGGGTGTCGAACCGTACGTCCGCAAGGAACTGCGGTCCGACCCGCGACAAGATTGGGGAGAAGTCGTCGAAACCGAACCCGATGCCGGCTTGGGTAACGGAGGTCTGGGAAGACTGGCGGCCTGCTTCATTGAATCACTGGCCACGCTGCAGATTCCGGCCATGGGTTACGGACTGCGATACGAGTATGGAATCTTTCGCCAGGAGATCGAAAACGGATATCAAATCGAACAGCCCGATCACTGGCTGGCACAACCGGACCCTTGGGAGGTCTGTCAGCCACGCCAAACCGCTCAGATCCCGGTGGCGTGTCGATTCGAATTGCACGACGGCATGCTTCGGGCCGTCTCTGGTCACGCGACTCATCTGCTGGGTGTTCCCTATGACCGCCCCGTGGTCGGGTACGGCGGCCAGACGATCAACACGCTGCGGTTGTGGGGGGCCGCATCACCAGACCAATTCGACTTTGGCGAATTCAGCTCGGGGGACTTCGTGGGCGCGATCGTCGATCGCGTCCTGGCCGAAACGGTGACTCGCGTCCTGTACCCGGACGACTCGACACGCGCCGGCCAAGCCTTGCGGTTCGTTCAAGAGTATTTTCTCGTGTGCTGTTCGCTGGCCGACATCGTGGCACGCTTCCGACGCACCAATGACGACTGGGGATTGCTGAGCGAAAAGGTTGCGATCCAACTGAACGACACGCACCCGGCGATGGCCGTGGGGGAGTTGATGCGGCTTCTGTTGGACGAGGCAAAGCTGGGTTGGGACGAGGCCTGGGAGCTGACCGTGCGAACGCTGGCCTACACCAATCACACGCTGTTGCCCGAGGCGTTGGAAAAGTGGCCGGTGCGGTTCTTTGAACTGGTCTGCCCGCGACTGTTGGAGATTGTGTACGAAATCAATCGGCGATTCGTCGCCGATGTGCAGCAACGTTACCCCGACGATCACCAGCGCGCGACCCGGATGAGTGTGATCGAGGATTCCGGTGAGCGGCAGATCCGGATGGCCAACCTCGCGATCGTGGGCTCGCACAGCACCAACGGCGTCGCCCAGATCCACTCCGATCTGCTCCGCACACGCGTCGTTGCCGACTTTGCCCAGATGTTCCCCGAGCGGTTCAACAACAAGACCAACGGCGTGACGCCGCGGCGTTGGCTGCTGGCCGCCAATCGCGACTGGGCTGGATTGATCACCGAATCGATCGGCGACGCTTGGATCACCGATCTCAGTGAATTGCGACAGTTGTTACCCTTGGCCGACGACCAGACGTTCCGAAGCCGGTTTCGTCAGACGAAACAGGCCGCTAAAGAACGATTCACCGATTGGTTAAAAGCCACGACCGGACAGGTGGTCGATCCGGAAACGATTTTCGACAGCCAGATCAAGCGGATCCATGAATACAAACGGCAGTTGCTGAACATCTTGCACGTGATCGTTCTCTACCACCGGCTCCGAAATAATCCCTCGCTGGAGATCCCGCCGCGGACATTCTTCTTTGCCGGAAAAGCAGCCCCCGCCTATCGGCTGGCCAAGCGGATCATCAAGCTGATCAACAATGTCGGTCGGGTGATCGACGAAGACCCGGTTTCCCGCGGTCGCATCAAAGTCGTGTTTGTGCCGAATTACAACGTCTCCTTGGCCGAGCGATTGATTCCCGCCACCGACGTCTCCGAGCAAATCTCGACGGCCGGCTACGAAGCCAGCGGTACGGGCAACATGAAGTTCATGATGAACGGCGCGCTGACCATCGGCACCCGCGATGGGGCGACGATCGAAATGGCCGAAGAGGCCGGCGAGGAGAACTTTTTCCTGTTCGGATTGAACGCCGAACAAGTCGCCGACAGCCGCCAGTGGTACAGCCCCCACTGGCACTACGACAACGAGCCGGAAACGCGCGCCGCGCTCGACCTGATCTTCAATGATCACTTCAGTCGCGATGAACCGGGGATCTTCACGCCGATCCGCGAGTCGCTGTTGGATCACGGCGATTACTTCATGCACCTGGCGGATCTCGCATCGTACGCCGAGGCCCAGCAACGGCTCGGCGAGCTTTACGCCGATCCCGACGCCTGGGCGCAAAAGGCGATCATCAACGTGGCCGGATCAGGAAAGTTTTCCAGCGATCGCACCATCGCCGAATACGCCACACAGATCTGGAACGCCGTGCCTTGTCCAGTCGGCTAAGAAATCCTGCGATGGTCCCTCGGGGCCGGCGAAAAACCGTACGACGGTCCCTTCCGGGCCGTCGCTTTGAACCCCGCGGGTTCAGTTGTGGGCTGAAAGGGGACAACCCGAAAGGGATGTCCTACGGGGTTGGCGTCTTCCTACCGAAACAGTTGCGGATCCAGTTTTCGGAGCATCGCCTTGAGCCGCTCGATCGATTCATTCGTGGCGGCTTCGCCGATCACGGCCATCTCGTCGGCACGCGTGAATTCGGACAGGTCGAATGATGTGACGTCGGGGGCGATGACCAGGTCGGCGGGCTGAACGCCGACATCGTTCATGCTGTAACCCTGGATCATGTGTTGACGCATCATGACCTTCAACGTGGGAAAGAAACCGCTGACCGCCGAGGACCGCTTGCCACGGATCGACAGAAAGTCTTTTTCAAGACTCGCGGTCACGGTCGACGCGACGACGAAGTTGCAGCCTTGGTCGAATAGTGCGTTGGCCGGAACATTGTTCAACAATCCTCCATCGACCACGGCTTGCCCCTGTTTCACGATCGGCAAGGCCAACGGGGGTAGATTGATGCTCTCCAAGATATTGTGTGTCGCGTCGCCGCAGTGTCGCTCCAAAAGTGCACCTTCAACCAGGTCCACGGCGATCGTCGTCATCGGGATCGCCAATTGCTCCATGCGGAAGTCATGCAGGTATTTGCGTAGCATCGGATCGAATTGGTCATAGCGGTACTTGTAAATCAGGTACCAGTATCCGCCCGCCGGAAGTCGGCGAAAAAACCAACCCGGCATCAGGTCCGTTTTGAAACATTGCGTCGCGTAGTCGGGATCCATGCCGGCGGCGTAAACCGTTCCGGTCATCGCCCCCGCGCTGGTGCCGGCCAGTCGGTCGACAAAAATGCCATGCTGTTCCAAACATTTCAGCACCCCGAGATGGGCCATGCCGCGCGCCGCACCGCCGCCGAGCGCCAGACCGATATGCACGCCTCGCAAATGGTGAACGATCCGCTCCAGGCCTCGCCCAAGCAGCTTTCCATGCTGCGTCGATGATTGCCCGGAGTAGGTCTTAAAATCTCCCGCAGCGAGTTCATCGAGCTTCGGAAGATAGGGCGGAGCAGCATCGTCGTAGGTCAGACACCAGACGATCCGCACCTTGTCCCGCAACCACGGAGCGGCACGCTGCAAGACTCGTAGCTGCTCGATCGCGGCATCGACATCCGCCGGCGCGATGCACCACAGCACGACTTCCGAGTAGCTCAGCAGGCGATTGAGATCGTCTTGCGGATGATCGGCGCGCACGTCGATGAACAAACGCCCGAGCGAAGACCATTCCCTTAAACTGTTTGTGATTGCATCAGGGGAAATCATCGCGCCGTTTTCGTACAGCTGCTTGAACGGAACACCCTCGCTCGGCGACCATCGATCGTCATCGCCGGCCACGCAAACAGTCTCCTCGAGCTGCCTTAACCGACGGACAAGGTCGACCGTCAGGGAACGACTGGCGTCCGATGGATGCACCACGCCGACCACGGCCGGCTTGGGCAGGTCTCGATCAACCACGACCAATCGCTTCACCACGTTCGCCGCCGCAGAAAAGATCGAAAGCTGAAACTCGCGATGCTTGGTCGTCAGCCGCAGCAATTCGTCCAACGTAAAGTGGATGGCCGTCGTAGGCTCGACCGCTGACACCTGCAAGTGAGAACGCTCCGGCAGGACGACCGAAAAAAGTCCCAGTACCGAACCGCGGGCCAACCTCTCGCAATGAATCTGCTTGTCGAGGCGATCGAATAAGATACTTTCCAAGCTTCCTTCAATCACAAAGTAGACCTTTGTGATTTCGGCGCCCGTGGCCATCACCTCGTCACCCGGCATGAACTGCGAGATTTCTGCGGCTGCCGCGATGTCCTCGATCACGTCCGGCGAGAGGTGGCGGGCCCAGTCCAATCGCTGCAGCTCCACACGAAGCCGTTGCCGATCTAGAGTCATGGAAGTCCCTCCTGGAGCAGGTTGCGAACGATCCAAATCACGCGAGGTGCGGCCCGAAAACTGGCCAGGGGCTCACGGAGTGGTGCCGGCAAAATTCTTGAATACACGAATCTTTTTCCAAGTGCAAGTCGCGCTTCTTTGGCGATAAAATACGCCCTGCCTGGCACTGGTTCCGTGGTTGTTTGTTTTGGACACTTTAACTTCAAGGGACTTCGACGCTCCAACCGTCAAGCCGAATTGCATGACAATCCTAACCGCGTTTTCGGACCGAATCGCAGAGCTTGATGCCCGATTGCCCAAGCTGGCCAAGTCGATCCTGGTTTTGAGACACTTGAACTGGCCCGACTCGCTCGAAGAGACGTTTCTCAAGAATTGGCGAGCCGGAACGCCGGCGCTTCCCGTCGTCGAGTTGAACTTGCCGGATTTCGGGACGGAGATTTCGGCGCTCGACGACTTTGTCGGATCGTGCGAGGGCGACGATCCGATTCTCCAATTCTTGCGACGAACCGCAACGAGCTATGCCCTGGCGGGGCGGATGCTGATGGCCGCGGGCACTGCCGAGTTCACTGAGCGTTCGATCCAGCTTTACGGGCGTCCGGACGACGCCTATGCCAGCCAATCGTTCACGGGCGTCGATGCGGCAGCGTTTCTGCTCGAAAAGACCGACCACCTGCTCGGCGGCGCCTCGATTCCGGCCGGCGAAGCCGATCAGCCCGCCGAGCCGTTTGCCCGGCGAATGCAACAGGCGATCGACGCCTACTTCGTCGACGACGCCGTCGAGGTGGTTGTTGATAACGAATTGTCGTCCAAGGCGATTGCCGGAACCACACGCTTGCGGATTCGGGGATCGGCGGCGTTTTCCGAACTCGACTTTGATCAACTCTATCAACACGAAGCGCTCGTTCACATGGCGACGGCAATCAACGGTCGCCGGCAAACGAATCTCCGATCCCTTGGACTCGGCGCCCCGCGAACGACTCGAACGCAAGAAGGAATTGCCGTGTTCGCAGAACTGGCGACCCGCGCAATCGACATCGATCGACTCCGCCGGCTGGCCCTGCGGATCCAGGCCCTCAAGCATGCCTTGGACGGAGCCGATTTCATCGACTGCTTCAAGATCTTTCTCAACGCAGGCCAAAGCGAACGCGAATCGTATAAATCGGCCCAACGCATTTTCCGGGGCGGAGACGTTCGTGGCGGCATTGCGTTTACCAAAGACAGCGCCTACCTGAAGGGGGTGATGGAAACGCACGTGTTATTGAACGTGGCGATCCGCGACAACCAACCCCAGATCATCCAGCGGCTATTTGCCGGGCGATTGACGATGAGCGACACTGTGACGCTGGGCCACTACTTTGATTCGGGGTTCCTGCAACAACCCCGCTATGTCCCCCCCTGGGCCTCCGACGTGCGCCGGCTCGCTGCCTCGCTCGCCTACTCCTCGTTCATGATGAGCGTGAACCTAGAGCCAGTCACTTTGGACGCCTTCGTCGCCGCCGCAACACGCTCGGAGATCGATTGATCACCACGCGTTCAGCCGTTGGCGGACGGGGGACAACCCGGAAGGGATGTCCTACGTGGGCGATGGTACGACGGTCCCTTCCGGGCCGTCGCTTTGAACGCTACGGGGTCAGCCCAAGGCTGAACAGGTGCCCCAGGCATTAAAGACGCCGGCATCGCCACATCCGGGCGTCGGTCCCCGCAGGCCAAAACTGGATCAGGGCGATCAATCTGCCGACTCATGAAGGTATGGGTTTTGCACGATTTCGTTCGGATCGACACCATGCTTCCGCGACAGCGGTACCTGCACCACCGATTTCACCTCCCGGCGTATGGCATACTGCTCTTGGCTGGGTTGATTGCATCGCTGGTTCCGCGCCAGCGGTGCGCTGGGGAACCGCCACGCAGTGCGGACGCGGTTTGTACTGATGACACGTCGGATCTGACTCTGCTCGATCCTCTGTTGGGCCCACGTTCCGCGATCACTTGCGAACCGATTTACTACGGCGAACTGTTCACCAACGCGCGGGGCGGAATCGCGACGAAGAATGCGACACGGTACCAGGGGCTGCTCGACCTGCTGGTCACGACTGATCTGGAACAGTTGCCGATTCCTCTGCCGGGGCGATTCGTGCTGCTCGCCCAAAACACCCACGGGCGCGGGCTGACCGACGACTTTATCGGTGACACGCAGGTGATCAGTAACATCGACTCCGGTGACAACATCATGCAGGTCAGCGAGTACTGGTGGGAATTCATGCTGCTGCATGAAAACATCACCGTCCGGCTCGGCAAACAGGATTTGAATACCGAATTCCTGGTCATGGATCTGGCGTCGGACTTCATCCAGTCGTCTTTTGGGCTCTCGCCGTCCGCAGGGTTTCCGTCCTACCCCGACCCAGGCATGGCGGCCGTGTTACAGGCAAAGCTGACCGACTCAGCGACGCTCAAAGTTGGCTTTTGGGACAGCCTCGCCGATGGCGGCCGATGGGGATTCTCGGACAACGAGGTGACGTTTTCGGTTCTTGAGCTGGAGTATCGCTATGCGCTGGCCGATGGAGACTTGCCTGGAACGCTGGACGTGGGAGTCGGATACCAGTCAGAGGGCCAGGTCGTGCCAGGAGCCTCCCTCTCGTCGGGCTACGGTTACTATGTCCAGGTCGAACAAACGTTGTTCCGCGAGACGCCGCGGCAGGAAGAACCGGTTCAAGGCCTGGGCATTTTCGGATCGTACTTTCCCAGATTCGCCAACGGGTCGGCCCCGATCAGTTCGATTGACGACGCGCTGGTGTGCGGAGTGGTTTACACCGGACTGATTCCCGGGCGTGACGGGGACGTCGCCGGTGCCGGCTATGCCTGGGCAGGCCTCCACCAAGGCGGTGCCAACGAGGAAGCCGTCGTCGAGCTGTTCTACAAAGCCAGGCTGACACCCAAGCTGACCGTGCAACCCGACCTGCAATACATCTCCACTCCATCGGGAATCTATCCCGATGCACTCGCCGTCGGCACCCGTTTCGAACTGCAACTTTAACACGCACCCCGCGCGTTCAGCCGGGGGCTGAAGGAGGACACCCCGAAAGGGATGTCCTACGTGGGAGATGGGCTCGGGGACAGATGGGCTCGGGGACAGATGGGCTCGGGGACATGGCACCACGACCCCCGCTCCTCTTTTTTGCTAGCATGTTGTGACGGCAGCGGATTTGACTTGTGCCCTGTCCCCGAGTTTTATTTTTCCCCGAGTTTTGTTTCTTCCCCGTTTTCGTTTTCCTATGATCGACTCGATTCGTTGCTTTGCTCTCTTGATGCTCTTCATACCCGCCACCGCTGCGGCTCTGGGCGACGATTCGCTCCGCGAGGCCGTTGAATGCCATCCCCGCGGCGGGCTGCCGAACTTCATCGCCAAAGCACAGGCGGGCGAAACGGTTCATGTCGCATACCTTGGGGGCAGCATCACTGCCGCGCCCGGATGGCGTGTTCAGTCGCGACAGTGGCTACAAGAGCAGTATCCCGAGGCAACGGTCAACGAAATTCACGCGGCGATCGGCGGCACGGGGTCGGATCTTGGCGTGTTTCGGCTCGGCCGCGACGTACTGCAGCATCATCCCGACTTGCTGTTCGTGGAGTTCGCGGTCAACGACGGCGGAGCGTCACCGGAACGGATCCACAAGGCGATGGAAGGCATCGTGCGTCAAACCTGCACGGCGGCGAGGTTGTCATTCACTTGGACGACAACGGCGGCGTCACACGTCAGCGGATCGACGGCTACTGCACCTACCACCGGATGGCGACTTTGACCATTGCCTCGGACCTGCCGCCGGGGCGTCACAAGGTCAAGGTCACCCTGACATCCGAAACACTCGACAAACGCGAAATTCTGTTCGAACGCAATCGAGCCGATTTCGATTCCAAACCCGAAAAGTATCAGGGGCACACTTGGTATGCATCGTCGCTGATGCTGATCGGCGACTTGGAATAGCGGCTCTAACGGAAGTCCACTCGGACGCGTGTCATCGGATCGGGCATCATCGGGTAACGTCGCAGCCGTCCGGCGGCGATCGATCGGGCTTGAACGAACCAGGTGTCGCCCGCTTGGACCGAGGCCCCCAGTCCGTTTTGTTCGATCGCGATCTCTGCGGTCACGACGCCGTCATCGGAGCGATGCGTGGCGACGTACCAGGTCGGATTCCAGTGATCGGAACCGTCCAGATCATCGTGCGTGCGGCCGTCGCGTGTGAACCCCAGATTCATCGCCGTCAGCAGGTCGCGATCGATGTCCAGCCCCAGGAGGATGCGATCCGATTGCGTCAGGTCCGCGTCACGACGACCGACCGGTTCGGTTTGGTCGGTCGATGCAAAATGAGTCTCGGAGATTTGGATGGCGATGTATATGAATCGCTCGTCCCAGCCAAATCGCAATGTCGATGGCGTCGATCCACGTGTCCGTGCCGGTCGGGCGCGGTCGGTGTTCCAGAATGATTCGTTGAGTAAACCGTCCAGCCGCGGCGGCAAGGCGGTCGCGACGGCAACGGCGGTTTGCTCGGAAGCCGACTGGAGCAAACTGGACCACGGCGACTGGCGATCGGCGATGCGGCGCACGTCGGCCGAAAAGTCGTGTTGGGGCGTCGCGGGGGCGGGTTCGTCGGCGGGGGCAGGTTCGTCGGAGGATTCGGTTCGGGTTTGATCGGCGACGCCGTGCTGCCGCCGCGCGATGGCGTCTTCGGTGATCAGTCGCACCGGATGCATCTGCCACGCCAAATCGAGTTCCTGCTTACGTGTCGGCGGAGTCGGGCGCAACGGCGTGAGTAACCCGTTGCGGCGACTGCCTCCCAGCGGCAGTGTCGCCGAGGCTTGGATGACGCGCGATTGCGACTCCAGCATCGACGCGCTGTCGGCGAGAGAGGTGTGGGACTGGAACGGCGAAACGATTGCGGCGTGACCGCCGCGTGTGGGAAGCAATTCGTGGGCTGTCTCGGGCAGCGATTGACGCTCTCCGGTGGACCTCGCCGATGTCTCGGTCTCGGCAAGCGACCGGCCCGCGGGATCCAGGCTGGTCGTCAACACCGGGTGCCGATCCCATTCCAGACTCTGGTGACGCGCCCGGGCGTGAAGCTGCATCAACTGGGCGGCCGATGATCCCTCGAATCGATGCGCGATTTCGTTCCACACGGTGACCACACTGGCTCGGGCGATCGACGGGGCGGTGGTCGACCGGCGGGCGATCGACCAGGCGGATCGAAATTGGTCTTCACGACTCGTTTGGTCCAACAAGCGACGCATCGCGTCGGCGAACTTGTCAGGTTCCAGAGTGAACAGATTCTTGATCGCGGCTTGCTGCTTCAACCGTCCCTGGATCACCTGCAATCGACGATGACTGGCTTTGGATTTTCGCGGCGGCAATCGATGTCCGCGGCCAAGTCGAACGCCCACGCCCAAACTGTCGCCGCGAGCCGATTGTGAACCGCTGCTGTAGCGTGTGTTGATCGCGACCCAAGGGTTGTCGGCGGGACCAGCGTGGGCGTGGTGTGGGCTGGCGTGCAGATCGAAGTCGGCGACCAACATCAAACTGTCATCGGCAAAGTCACCGGCCAGCACGCCGCTATCGGGCAACATCGCGCTGTCGTGCAACAACGTTTCCCCCTGGCCGTGGAGCGCATAGTGGACGACTTTTTCGCTGCCGCCGGCAACGGCGTGTTGCAATAGGGCGGTTTGCGTCTCGGCGGGCAGCCCCGCGGCGAGGGCCAAAATGGGTGGCTGATGAACGTCGATCCAACGCCGCAGTGTCGCCAACGAGGTGTCCGTGTCTGATTCGCGAAACGTGTCCACCGCTGCGACACCCAACTGCATCGCGGCCTGTTCCAGGGCATGCGTCACACGCCCATCGGCCGTGCCGACGATCAGGTTGCAACGCAAGCGTTTCTCCAGCGTTTCGCGTCCGATTAGCGTCCACGGGATCTGATCGACATTGGCCGCGATCACCAGCATCGCGCACGCGGAGGGTCCACCGGACGTGGAAGCGAGCGAGTGCTCGGACGACAACCGAGGCACAGGGGACCAGGTTTGGCCTCCGTCGGTTGAGCGAAAGAGGTTTCCATGGTCGCCGGCACAGAGCATCGTTGGATCGTCCAATCGACAGAAGGTGCGGATGACCGAGCGCGTCTGGATCATGTTTGCCAGCGACGCCGACTGTTCGGCCGTTGCCCCCTTTGGGGATGAGCCTCGCTGCGGCTCCGGGTTGGAGTTCGACTGCGGGTCGACTGTCGACTGCCAACTTCGGCCGCCGTCGCGCGATTGAAACAAGGTCGCCCCGGTGATCGGATCCGCTGCACCGCGCACGCTGATCGTCGGGCGTCGACCGCCGGAGAGACCTGCGTCGTCGGTTTGCTCGATCATGTGCAACAGCGGCAATTCGGAATCACCGGATCGGCGCCACGAAGCTCCCGCATCGTGACTGACCAGAACGACGCCGCGCGTGATGCGTGTGACCACATCGACCCCACCGCCGATGGCGATCACCCGCTGGGCATCGACCCAAACAGCGTCATTCAATCGGCACTGCACGCCGCTTTCCACCGCGTGCCAGGATCGGCCGCCGTCGTCGGTCACCAAGATGCTGCCGTGGTCACCGACCGCGACGCCTCGTCGCTGGCCCGCGAATCGGATCGCGCGGATCGTCGCCGAGGCGCGCAGCGTCTGGTGATCGCAATAGTCCGGTGAGGTCAGCGCGTCGGGGGCAATCCCCTTCGCAGTGGCCCCGATCGCAGTGGCCCCGATCGCAGTGGCCCCGATCGCAGTGGGCCCGATCGCAGTGGGCCCGGATGTGATCGGGGCGGCTTGGATCGGAGGCAGCGATCGCAGCGGATCGCGGACGTTCGTGAAATCCTGAGCCGCGGCGGGTGAGATGGCCGCCAAAGTGGTGGCCAGGATCGCAATCAGGAGAGGTTTAGCGTGGCGTGGGCGGCTGCGCGAACCAGTTGGTGTCAAACGAGTGTCTGCCGATCGTCGCAGGGCTGCGAGCGTGTTGAACGACACGCCGCACCGATTGGAGTTGCCCCTGGGAGCACCACTGGTCTTGAAAGTCCTGCATTTCATGTTTGGATCCATCCCCTGACCAGGCTTCCGGCAAGAATCAACGTCAAATAACCGAGGCCCAGATTGGCCAAAACGTACGCCCCTGATGCCCCCCAACGTCCCTCGCCGGCCAGCATCGAAGATTCGGCGGCGAAGGTGGAAAACGTGGTCAACGAGCCCAGGAAACCGACCCGCAGCGCCAGCATTAATCGCCCAATCGACTCCGAATCCGCGGGGGCAAGGGAGGATAACGCCCCCAAGAGGCCACATCCGATGACGTTGGCCAGTGTGGTCCCCAGCATCGTCGACCCGCCCGGCAACGCGGCGGCCAGCAGCGTCACGCCGTACCTGCAGAGTGATCCCCCGGCACCGCCGAGGGCGATCGCTGCCAAATTGAGCCAACTAGTCATCTGTGCCGGGTGTTTTTCGCATTGCCTAAGCTTCGGCCCCCACTTACGTTAAGCAGCTAGGTTCGGAAGTTCTCCCTGCCACGTAAATGTCAGTTTCCCTACTTTCGACGTCTCCATTTCCATTTCGAGCTAACAATTTCCCACTCATGAGCACCGCAAAAGCTGCCAACACTGAAAATCGCGTGATGACCGGAGCCGACATCATTGTCAAATCGCTGGTAGATCACGGGGTCGATGTACTGTTCGCCTATCCCGGCGGATGCAGCATGCCGTTGCACCAAGCCCTGACGCGATTCGGCGACTCGATTCGAACCATTTTGCCGCGTCACGAGCAAGGCGGGGCGTTCGCCGCCCAGGGATATGCCCGATCGACCGGCCGGGTCGGCGTGGTGCTCGCAACCAGCGGTCCGGGGGCGACCAATCTGGTCACCGCGATCGCCGACGCCAAACTGGACAGCATCCCGATGGTCTGTCTGACCGCCCAGGTTCCCACCCGTGCGATCGGCTCGGACGCGTTTCAAGAGACGCCGATGGTCGAAGTTTGCCGCGGAATCACCAAACACCACTACCTGGTCACCCACATCGAGGAATTGCCGCGGGTGATGAAGGAGGCGTTTCACATCGCCAGCTCCGGACGCCCGGGGCCGGTGCTGGTCGATTTGCCCAAAGACGTCCAGTTGTCCGACGTGACGAGCAACTTGGACCTGGATCCCCCGATGGACCTGCCCGGCTACGAAGCCGCCCCGCCCCCGGTGCCCAGCGAAACGATCCGCCGGATCACCGCGGCGATCCGCTTGGCCCGTCGGCCGGTCATCTATGCCGGTGGCGGGATCATCGCGGGCAACGCCAGCGAAGAACTGAACGAGTTCATCAACAAAACCGGTATCCCGACCGTGACCACCGTCATGGGCATCGGTGCCGTCCCGCCGGACAACGAAAACTCGATGGACTGGTTGGGCATGCACGGCGCGGCCTACGCCAACTATGCCGTCCGGGATTGTGACTTGTTGATCGGCTTGGGCGTCCGTTTCGACGACCGCGTGACCGGTAAAGTCGAGGCGTTTGCCAAGGACGCAAAGATCATCCATATCGACATCGACGCGTCCGAGCTGAACAAGAACAAAGCAGCCCATATCCCGGTCCGCGGTGACGTCAAACAAGCGCTCAACGCACTGAACAAAACCGTCACCAAATGCGACATCGATCCGTGGCGTGATCATTGCAAAGAACTCAAGTCGAAGTACCCGTTCAAGTATGATTCGGAATTCGACGGCATCTTGCAGCAACACGCCATCAAGACGCTCAGCGACGTCACGGCCGACATGGACGCGCAAATCTCCGTCGGCGTCGGACAGCACCAGATGTGGGCGGCCCAGTTCTATCGATTCCGGCGCCCCCGCACCTGGCACTCCAGCAGCGGCCTGGGCACGATGGGTTTCGGATTGCCGTGTGCGATGGGCATTCAAGCGGCGCTGCCGAACTCGTTGGTCATCGACATCGATGGCGACGGCAGTTTCCAAATGAACGTCCAAGAACTGGCGACGTGCTTCTGCGAAGAATTGCCCGTCAAAGTCTTTTTGCTGAACAACCAGCACCTGGGCATGGTGGTGCAGTGGGAAGACCGCTTCATGGATCGCAACCGTGCCCACACCTACCTGGGGCCGATCCATCACGACGAAGCGAAAGGGAACAGCGAAGCGGAACGGTTCTCCTATGCCCGAGAACGCTACCCCGACTTTGTGAAGATCGCCCAAGGCTACGGCTGTGGCGCGGCGACGGTGCGCAAGAAGGCCGACCTGGAAGGTGCGATCCGCGAAATGATCGCCCACCCCGGCCCCTACGTGCTGGACGTCGAAGTGCCCTACCAAGAGCACGTGCTGCCGATGATCCCCGGCGGAATGACCGTCGACGACATGATCCTGCAATAAGTCACGCTGTGCACCCGCGGTTGCTGCGTTCACGGTAGTGAACGACCTCACCCTCCCTGGAAGGGAGGGTCGAGCGTAGCGAGGGGAGGGTCGATTCACGGTGTTTAAGTGCCCCGAGCCACAGAGAACCCTCCCCGCGTCGTCGCTCACTCCTCCGCGACCCTCCCAGAGGGAGGGTGACTCCGCGGAGCCGATCGTGCCACCCGCTACAATGAACCGTCCGACACACTTCTGGACGACTCATTCAAGTGGCGATCATGGTCAATCGGCGTCAACGCATGCGCACCTCTCTATTAGCCATCGCCATGGCGTTGTTTGCTCTTGGGCGACCGGTTTCCACGCAGGAGCCCGAGCACATGCACACAAACCGATTGATCGACGAAACCAGTCCGTATCTGCTGCAGCACGCGCACAACCCGGTCGACTGGCACCCCTGGGGCGAGGAAGCGTTCGCCAAAGCGAAACGGGAGAACAAGCCGATCTTTCTGTCGGTCGGCTATTCGACCTGTTATTGGTGTCACGTGATGGAGGTCGAATCGTTTGAAGACCCCGAAGTCGCCGCGGTCATCAACAAGTATTTCGTCGCCATCAAGGTCGACCGAGAGGAACGGCCGGATATCGACGAGCAATACATGCTGGCCACCCAATTGATGACCGGACGCGGGGGCTGGCCGAATTCCGTTTGGCTGACCCCCGACGGCAAGCCCTGGATGGCGGGAACCTATTTCCCCAAGCCGACGTTCATCTCGGTGCTGAAACAGATCAACGAGTTTTGGGTCAATCGCCGCGACGACGTCGATCGCCAAGCCGACGCGCTCGCCAAGGCCGCCGAGCAGACGAGCACGACGTCGACCATCGAGCCCGTGCCGCTGACGATGGAACTGGTCGATCAGGCGACCCAAAAGCTGGTCGGGCAGTTTGATCCCGAGAACGGCGGATTCGGCGGCGCCCCCAAGTTTCCACCGCACGGCACCTTGGCATTGCTGATCGATCACTACCGACGCAGCGGCGAGGAGTCGTTGCTCGTGCCAATCACCCGGACGCTCGACGCCATGTGGCTGGGCGGCATGCACGACCATCTCGGCGGCGGCTTTCATCGCTACGCCACCGACGCCGACTGGTTGCTGCCGCACTTCGAAAAGATGCTCTACGACAACGCTCAATTGATGCGGATCTATGTCGACGGTTACCAGATCACCGGCAACGACCGCTATCGGGAAGCGGTGGACGATATCGATCGCTGGGTGCGGCGCGAAATGACCTCACCCGACGGGGCGTTTTACAGCGCGCTCGATTCCGGCGAAGTCGGAAAAGAAGGCGAAGCGTATGTCTGGACGGCGGAGCAGGTCAAAGAAGTGCTCGGTGAACAAGACGCCGCGCTGTACATGGAAACCTACAACTTCCTTCCCGACGGCAACTTCCTGGAAGAGTCGACCGGACGCAAAACCGGCGAGAACATTCCCCACCTGAATTCGCCACTGGAGGAAACCGCCAAGACGCATCCGCTGGGGGAGCAAGCCTTTCTGGATCGGATCGCCGCGATCGAAACGAAACTACTGAACCATCGACTGACGTGGCCACAACCGCACAAAGACGACAAGGTCCTGACCAGTTGGAACGGATTGATGATCGATGCACTCGCCCACGCCGGCGGGGTGCTGGACGAACCAAAGTACATCGATGCCGCCGAAGCCGCGGCGACATTTATCCTTCAGTCGATGACCCGCGACGGAAAATTGCTCCGCACGTTCCGAAGCGGGACGGCCAAGCTGCCCGGTTACCTGGACGACTACGTTTACTTTTGTAATGCCCTGCTGGAACTTCACGCGGCAACCGACGATCAACGCTGGCTTGATCAAGCGGTCCGCCTGGCCGACATCATGCTCGATGAATTTGAGGACGACGTCGAGGGAGGGTTCTTCTTTACCGGTGATTCGCACGAAGCGTTGATGGCGCGTTCGAAAAATCTTGGCGGCGGGGGCAACATGCCCAACACCAACGGGATCGCCGCCCAGGTGCTGGTCGACCTGGCCGAGCGGACCGGGCGGGACAAGTATCGCCAATCCGCCCAGAAAACGCTGCAATCGCTCTCCGGAGCGATGGCCAAGCAACCTCACACGACCGAACACCTGTTGATCGGGGTCGCTCGCTACCTGAGCACACCGGCGGAAGCGGCCAGCGCGACAGCCAGCGGCGGGAACACCCGGCGGGCTGACCCGGTCACCTTCCAGGTCGATCTGTCGAAACACGAAGTCAGCCCAGGTGAGCAGCTGACGGTCACCGTGACACTGGACATCGACGACGGCTGGCACCTGTACGCCGCCAACCCCGAGGCGGAGTTCTTGATCCCGACGACGGTTTCCGTGGCGGGCGATCCCGAAATCACGGCCGGCGAGGTCGTTGCGCCGAAACCTGATTCAAAAGTGGATCCGATTCTGAAACAAAAGCTTAACACGTACGCCGGGAAGGTTGAATTCAAGGTCCCGGTCACCATCAACCAAGCGGCGACGCTTGGCGAGTCGACGCTCAAGGTCGTCGTCGATTGGCAGGCGTGTGATGACGCCAGGTGCCTGAAGCCGGCCAAGACAACGATTGGCGTCAGTGTCAACGTCGCGGGCAAAGATTAACGGGCAGCCTGCGGCCAAATCGGGCAGCCGAGCGGCGTGCCGACACGCATCAATTTTCATTCCCGCACTTGCCAAATTCTCGAACGCGGCTTAAGATCAAATCGTTGATCGACGATAGACGTTAATACGAGTCGGGCTCAATGGCCAAAAAACAGTCCCAGAAGAAGTGTGACCCCTCGCCGGCGAAGCTCAAGGCGGACCCGACGGCGGAGGAATTGGCAAAGCTGGCTTGGGCGATCGCACACCCGGCCAGGGTCCAGATCGTGAGACTGTTGATCGGCCGCGACGCCTGCATGTGCGGTGAAATCGTCGACTGCTTGCCCCTGGCCCAGTCGACTGTCTCACAGCATCTGAAGATCCTCAAAGAGTCCGGCTTGATCCAAGGCGAAGTCGACGGACCGAAGGTCTGTTACTGCGTCAACCCGAAACGACTGGAACAACTGAAACGTTTGGTGGCGGGGCTGTAACGACCGACCTCCATGTACGACGCCCCGCGAAAACGCATCCGATCAACCGATTTTCATTGACACAAAATCGCCTATCGGCGATGAACGTTCGCCCTTTCACCCGAGGAGAATTCCCAATGAGCACCGTTCAAATCTACGACCGCGCCATGTGCTGCAGCACCGGAGTCTGTGGCCCCCAAGTGGACCCCGTGCTGCCAAAGTTTGCCGCCGACCTGGACTGGCTGAAAAGCCAGGGGCACGACGTGCAACGATTCAACCTCGCCCAGGACGCGGCGGAATTCACCAAGAACCCGACCGTGCAATCGCTGCTCGGCACCGAAGGCGTCGAGTGTCTGCCGCTGGTGATCGTTGATGGCCGCGTCGTCAGCCGCAACGAGTATCCGTCTCGCGAAAACCTGGCGCTTTGGACCGGGACCGCACTGGCCCCCAAGGGCACGCTTCCGGTAGCCGGCTCGGGCGGTTGCTGTGGCGACACGGGGTGCTGCTAGGTTTTACAAGACAGGAGCAAGAGCGATGGATTTTCTACAGACCCCGACGCGGAATTTGTTTTTCACCGGCAAGGGCGGGGTCGGCAAGACTTCGATGGCCTGCGCCAGCGCGATCCGGTTGGCCGATCAAGGCCGCCGCGTGCTGCTGGTGTCGACCGACCCCGCGTCCAACCTGGACGAAGTGCTGGGAACGACACTCCGCAGCGAGCCGACGGCCGTCGACGCGGTGCCGAACCTTTGGGCGATGAACATTGATCCGGAGCAGGCGGCCCAAGACTACCGTGACCGGATGGTGGCTCCCTATCGCGGCGTACTGCCCGATGCTGCCGTCCAAAGCATGGAGGAGCAGTTTTCGGGATCCTGCACGCTGGAGATCGCGGCCTTTGATGAATTCGCCAAGCTACTCGGCGACGCGCAGGCCACAAAGGAATTCGACCACATCGTGTTCGACACCGCACCGACCGGTCATACCCTGCGGTTGCTGACGCTGCCATCGGCGTGGTCGGGGTTCATGGAAACAAACACCTCGGGCACCTCCTGCCTGGGGCCATTGGCCGGACTGCAAGCCCAACAGAAACTCTACAAGAAAACTGTGGAAGCACTCGGCGATGCCGCGCGGACCACGCTGATCTTGGTCACCCGCCCGGAACCGTCCGCACTCGCCGAAGCCGACCGCACCAGCGGAGAGCTTCGCGTGCTTGGCGTGACCAATCAACACCTGGCCATCAACGGCGTCTTCCGGGCGCTCGATGCCTCGGATCCCGTCGCAACGGCGATGCAATCCCGCTGCGACCAGGCGATCGCAGTGATGCCGATCAGCCTGCAGAAACTCGATCGCACTTCGGTTCCGCTGGCTGCCCGTGGCCTGGTCGGTGTCGATGCACTGCGACAACTGGGCGTGGATGTTGCGGCGGAAGAGGCCCCCGGCTCGATCGACGGATCCCAGATCGCCTCCCCCGATGCTCCTGCGCCCGTCAATGACTCCGCCCAGCCGGTTGCCATGGATTCACTGGTCGACGAATTGGCCGCCCAAGGACATGGCGTCATCATGACGATGGGAAAGGGCGGCGTCGGCAAGACCACGGTCGCGGCCGGGGTTGCGGTCGCGTTGGCCGAACGAGGATTTCCCGTGCACCTGTCCACCACCGATCCGGCCGCGCATGTCGCCGCGACGATGGCCGCCGACAACATCGACGGGTTATCGGTCAGCCGCATCGACCCGGCGAAAGAAATCCAGGCGTATCGCGAGGAGGTGATGCGGACCGCCGGCGCAGACCTGGACGAACAGGGCCGGGCGTTACTGGAGGAAGACTTGCGTTCACCCTGCACGGAAGAAATTGCCGTGTTCCGAGCCTTCGCTCGCACGGTGGCCGAGGGCCAGGACCGCTTCGTCGTGGTCGACACCGCACCGACCGGGCACACGATCCTGTTGCTCGATTCGGCGCTCGCCTACCATCGCGAAGTGACACGTCAATCCAGTCAGATGCCCGAATCGGTCGAGAATTTGCTGCCGCGGTTGCGCGACCCCAACTTCACGCGGGTGCTGATTGTCACGCTGCCCGAATCGACGCCCGTTCACGAAGCCGCCCAATTGCAAGACGACCTTCGCCGCGCAAAGATCGAGCCGTTTGCTTGGGTCGTCAACCAGTCACTCGGCCCTCTCCAGATCACCGATCCGATCCTCGTCGGCCGGCAAGCACACGAACAAAAATTTGTTCACGAAGTCTTGAACGAACACGCGCGTCAGGCCGCAATCATCGCCTGGCAAACGACACCACCGACAGGCGCCGAGGGTCTGCGAGAGATGTTTCTCGTGTCGACCACAAGCGGTTAACCCTACAAAAGGAACATCAGCAACCCCATGGAAACGATCCAATTGTACCCCGCTGTTGCCCGCTGGATTGACGAGCGTCGAGGGGAGTTTGAGCAGATTCCCGAGGCGCGAAAATCAGAGCTTGAAGAGGTCGCGGCCTACGTTCGCACTCAATTAGACAAGACCGGCACCGCCCGATTGACGTTCATCTGCACGCACAATTCGCGGCGAAGTCACCTGTCCCAGATCTGGGCAAAGGTGGCGGCAGACACACATGGGCTGACCGGCGTCACGACGTACTCCGGCGGAACCGAGGCCACCGCGATGAATCCGCGGGTGGTCGATTCGCTTCGACGCAGCGGCATTGCCGTCGACGCCGACAACCAAGAAGCCGACAACCCGCGATATCGCGTCAGGTATTCAGAGGATTGCAAGCCGCTGGAATGCTTTTCAAAGGTCTTCAGTGATTCACCGAATCCACGGAGCGACTATGCGGCCGTGATGACCTGCTCAAGTGCCGATCAAGCATGTCCCGTGGTTTCGGGGTGTGACCTGCGATCGCCGATCCGCTATGAAGATCCCAAAGTCGCCGACGGCACACCGCAGGAGGCGACGGTGTACGACGAACGCTCGCGACAGATCTGTCGCGAGATGCTTTACATGGTCTCGAAAGTCTGATCGCTTATTTGCGAGCGATTTCCAATACGCGAGCGGCGTCGTCGATTGCAGCCTTGGCCGCTTTGGCGTCGCCGCAAGACTGGATCAGCATCAGAGCGGGCTCCAACTGATCCATCACCGACGAAGCGTTGCCCTTGGCTCCCTTGCGGGTTGCCGGCGCCTTGGCGGACCGCCTGGTCAATCCGGCCTTACGTTTCGCCGCGGAGACGGTGGGGACCGACACATTGCAAGCCTTGGCGGTGTCCGCAATGGTCGCTTCGGGATTCTTCTTCAAGTAGTCAATGACTTTTTCTTGCTTGTTTGCTTTCTTGGCCATCGTTCAATGCTGTGGGGGGAAGGAAAGTAGAAAATAAGAAGAGAGCTGACACCGGCGTCATGACGCATGTCAATGCCGCCTATGTTATGGTCAACCTACATGATCGTCCCGTTTTTCCATACAAATACCAGCAGGTTATACGAAAAAAATTCGCATAATCTTTATTAAGACAGCTCGTGAATGGCCAGTGGCCGCCTAAAGAAGCAATCGCAGGTGATCGTAAAGCACCGTGCTTGCTAAACACGCCTACGCATGCAGCCTATTTTGGCGTATTCATGCCAGACAACGCCACCCAGAGAGGGGCCGCAACACCCTTCGCCCCGGTTTCGGGAGGAGCCAATCGAGGGCTGATCCTATGAAGACAGAGCCCCTTTGGGACCATCGTACCGATAATTTTATGGGACCGGATGCAATTCGATGGTGTGGGTCACGGGCTGCATCGCTTCGGCGACCGCAGCGGCCAACGGCCGGCGAATCGCCTCGGTTCGCGCCACCGCGGCATCAAAGTCGACCTTTCCTTCTCGGCCATGAAAGACTTTCTTCACCTGCCGGGTCTCATAAGCTTGCTTTTTTGCGACCGCATCATCGACGCGATCAAAGGCATCGCAAAACGGATTTTCGGGAAAATCCCAGGCAAGGTTGATACCATCGGCGAGTTCCTCGGCGGTATAGGTATTGGCCTCCGATCCCCACTTCACCTGCCAACGTGTCCCGACGGGAACCATCGCTTTGAACACAAATCGGTTCAGGTCATCGGCAAACGGCACCAGTGTCATCCCCGAGCGAATGGAGTTGTGATCATCAAGATCGCCGCGGGCGCAGAACGGATAACGTGAACTGGTGATCGTCAACGTGTCGTGATTATAAGACTCCACCACATGCCCCTCGGTCGCCGTCGCTTCGCCCTGGTCTGGATCGACAGTGATCGTGCCGATTTGCCCGTCCAGCCCCATCGCCCGCAACATCGCCCAGGCCATGATCACGTGTCCGGCCCAGCCGGGGTGAATCCCATCTTGCCCGGCGACCAAGTAGGGTTTTTCAGCGGTTGCTTGGTGTTGTGCGGGGGCGAACACCTGGGCCTGGAACATCGGCCAAAAAATATCGGCGAACCGGACGTCGTGCTCATCGGCAACATTGATCGCGATGTCACGCAGGGCGCACAGATGCAGGTTGTGTTGTTGCAATGTACCGGATCGGCTTTTTACCCAACTGGCGATTTTTCCCGCGCACCCCGGCGATCCGACGACCACGCGCACGTCACGCTCTTTAAATTGATGGACGATCGCCGAGTAATGGTCCTGATACCAGCGACCATTGGTGACATCAAAGGGCCGATAGCGTGAATCGTTCATGCCATAGGCGAGTGTCGCGACGGTGGGCTGAAACGTCAAACAATCCTGTTCCATGCGGCGCAGAAAACCGTCTGTTTTCTCGCCGCTCCAACCATATTGTCTGGCCGTGATTCGCAGCTGGGGTACACAAACAGTCAGGTAGGTTTCAATGATCCGTGAATACATTTTCTGTTCGGTGATCGAATCACCACAGATCGCCAACCGATCTCCCTCGCGGAGCAACAGATCACCGATCGGCGGCGCCAGACTCGGATTGAATGCGACGAATGCTTCATGATCTGGCTTGGTTTCATAGCGGTACGGTCCAAGCGTCGTTGTCGCAGCACGTTGCCCGACCGCCGGGCGATGAAACGTGGCGGTGATCAAGGCGACAAACAAGAGTGTCCAGGTCGGGCGTGACAGGTGCATGGCAGCTTTAATGTCAGGTAGGTTAGAATCGATCAATGCAACGAGACGCAAGTATAGCCGCCGCCGCTCGTTCCCCGCATCCTGATTCCTTCCCACCAAAGCATCCCCTGCGACAGCCGCAATCCTCCGGTCAGCTCGGCTTTGTATCGACGCGTCGAAACTGGAGTATGATGTGCGATTGCCAACACCAATTCCTGATAGACCGTCCCCCATGAATCCTTTACAGGTCGTCGCCGTCACATTTTTTTCCTGGTCGATGATTGTCGGCATGGCACTTGGTGAAGCATCGACGGCTCGGGGGGAAACGCCGTCAGCCCTGTCCGCATTCATCGACACCCATTGCGTCGATTGCCACAGCGGCGACGATCCGGAAGGCGGCTTGAGTTTCGACACCTTGGACTTTGATCTGTCCGACCAGGAAACCGCGCGGCGTTGGATCGGCGTCCACGATCGCGTGTCAGCCGGGGAGATGCCGCCGCCGGAGGAAACCGAGCCGGTCGCGGAACGATCCGCGGCATTTCTGGCGACTTTGTCCAGCCATTTGATGGAGGCAGAAACGGATCGCAGCGACGTGGTCTTGCGTCGCCTTAATCGGCACGAGTACCAGAACACGGTTCGGGATCTGTTTCACATTTCGGTGACGATCCACGGGTTGCCCGAGGATTCGTCGACCGACGGTTTCGACACGGTCGGCGAAGGGCTGGCGGTGTCGGCCGAAGCGATGGCAGCCTACTTGGAAGCCGCCGACCAGGTGCTTGACGCCGTTTTCGGCAGCGATCAACCGCCCCAGCGGATTCGTCACGAGACCAATTTGCTGGACCAAGTCGACTGGCGAGGACGTCCGCAATTGGAAAACCAGATCGGCAAGATGTTCCGCCGCACCGATGACGGATTGGTGATCTTTCAATCGGGCTATTGCCCCACCAACCTGGTGAATTTTGCCCGCTTGCGGGCTCCCGCGGGGACCTATCGGGGCACGCTTCGGGTCCGCGCGGTGCAAAGCGACCAACCAGTCACACTGCGAATCTACGCGGGCGATACGATCGTCAATCGCCGCGAACGCCACTTGGTCGGATACTACGACGTGCCCCCGGACCGGTGGACCACCATCGAGTTTACCGATCGGTTGGTCGAAGCCGGGGGGACGTTTCAGCCCAAGTGCTATGGCACACGCGACACACGCAAGGACGCCGACACCTGGCCCGAACCGGGCATTGAAGTCAGCGACATCGTGATCGAAGGCCCCTTGGAGAACTGGCCGCCGCCCGGACGCGTTCACCTGCTGGGCGACCTGGATCTGCAAACGGCCGGCCAGGACGATGCCCGCAAGATCATCGGTCGGTTGTTGCCGCGGGCCTTGCGCCGACCGGTCGAGTCCGGCGAAGCGGAGGTTTACGTCGATCTGTTCGCGGCTGCCGTCGCCGAAGGGCGGTCCTTTGAATCCGCCTTGCGAGTCAGTTTGAAGGCGATCCTCTGCTCGCCCGAGTTCCTTTTCCTGCACGAAGCGGGAACCTCGCAGATCAGCCCACACGCGTTGGCATCGCGGCTGTCCTACTTCCTGTGCAGTTCGATGCCCGATGACGAATTGACACGTCTGGCAAACGACGGATCGCTTCGCCGGAGCGACGTGCTGCGGCAACAGGTGGAACGGTTGCTGGATTCGCCCGAATCGTCGGCGTTTACCAAAAACTTCACCGGCCAATGGCTTGACCTGCGCGACATCGATTTCACCCAGCCGGACGCGACCCTGTACCCGGAGTTTGACGAACTGCTGCGGATCTCGATGGTGCAGGAGACCGAAATGTTTTTCGACGAAATCCTGCGAGAGAACCTCAGCCTGGTCAACTTTGTGGACTCCGACTTCACGTTCCTCAACGGCCGCCTGGCTCGCCACTATGGTATCGACGGTATCGACGGCCAGACGTTTCGCAAAGTTTCGTTGCCACCCGATGGTTTGCGCGGAGGGCTGTTGACGCAGGCAAGTGTTTTGAAGGTCACCGCCAACGGGACGTACACCTCACCGGTGCAGCGCGGCGTTTGGATTTTGGACAATATCGTGGGGCAACCCACGCCACCGCCGCCGGACAACGTGGGGTCGGTCGAGCCGGACATTCGCGGGGCGACCACCATCCGAGAACAACTGGCCAAACACCGCGACATCCCCTCGTGCGCCGCCTGTCATCGCCAGATCGATCCGCCGGGATTCGTGCTGGAATGTTTCGACCCGATCGGCGGTTATCGAGATCGATACCGAACGATGGCAGCGGAGGGACAACGACCGGGCATCAAGCAGTCGCCGTTCACCTACGCATGGGTGCGGTATCGGATCGGATTGCCCGTGGATGCGACCGCACAGATGGACGACGGACGATCGATCGAGGACATTCGCGATTTCAAAAGAATTCTCGCCGCCGATCCCGACCAGCTCGCACGCAATCTGACCGCTAAACTGTTGACGTATGCCTTGGGGCGCAAGATCGGTTTTTCAGACCGGGCGACGGTCGACCAGATCGTGCGTCAAACGCGTCAAAGCGACTACGGTTTCCGCTCGCTGATTCACGCGATCGTTCAACACCCCGCCTTTGAGAAACCATGACACGATTTCAACGCAGAACGCTGCTCCGCGGTTGCGGTGTGGCGTTGGCCCTGCCGTTCTTTGAATCCACCGCTTCGGCCGCGACGACACAGACCCGACCACGACGCATCGTCGCGATCGACATCGGATTGGGCCTGCATGCCCCCAACATCATCCCACAACAGTCTGGACGCGATTATGAGTTGCCAACCTACCTGAAGCTGTTGGCGGATTTTCGCGACCAATTCACCGTGATCTCAGGGGCGTCGCATCCCGAAGTCGGGGGCGGACACACGTCTTATAAATCTTACCTGACCTGTGCCCCGCATCCCAACAGCGCGGGGTTTCGCAACACGATCTCGCTGGACCAGTTGGCGGCGGCCGAATTCGGCAGTGAAACACGTTTCGCATCGCTCTCCCTTAGCAGTTCCGGTCCGGGGCTCTCGTGGTCTCGAAGCGGCGTCGAAATCCCCACGCTGACGCGTCCATCAGTCGTGTTTCGCAAACTGTTTCTGGCGGGCAAAGCGGATCAGCAAGCGCGCCAGATGCAGCGGTTGCAAGACGGTCAAAGTGTCTTGGATGTCGTGATGGATCAAACTCGTCGGCTGCAACGAAAGCTGACCTCACGCGACCGTGAAAAGCTGGACCAGTATTTTGAAGCCGTCCGCCAGGCCGAGCGGCGACTGGCCAAAGCGGAAGCTTGGCAGCAGAAGCCCAAACCGACGGTCGACGTCGATCCGCCACGTGACGAACCGGACAGCAAACGGATCGTCGAGTGCATGCGGTTGATGTACGACGTCATGCACCTGGCGATCCAAACCGATTCGACACGCTTCCTGACCTACAACATCGCCGGCATGAACGCCGTTCCGGTGATCCCCGGCGTCGACGCCGACTATCACAACCTGTCACATCACGGCAAAGATCCGGACAAGATCGCTCAACTGACACTGATCGAGTCGGCATTGATCGAGGAGTTTGGCAGGTTTCTTGCCAAATTGCAGGCCAGCGGTGAAGCGGACGGATCGCTGCTTGATTCGACCATGGTGCTGTTCGGATCGAACCTCGGTAACGCCAGCAGCCACGACACCAAGAACATGCCGATGCTGCTGGCCGGCGGCGGATTCCGTCACGGTCAACACTTGGCGTTCGACCGCAACAACAATTACCCGCTGCCCAATCTGTTCGTCTCGATGCTGCAACGCCTGGGCATGGAAACCGATCGCTTCGGGACCGGGCATGGCACGATGACCGGGTTGGAACCGATCGGGTGAAAACGAACCGCAATGACATTGAAGGAAACCAAACCCCATCCACTTGATCCCCCGCTGCCGCGCCGCGGCCAGCTGATTCCGGCGGAGTACTTTCGGGCGATCGCCGACTGCACCTACGACTGGGAAGCGTGGCACGACGCGCAAGGCGAACTGCTGTGGGTCAACCCGGCCGTCGAACGATTCACGGGCTATTCGGCCGCGGAATGTTTGCAGATGGACGACTATCCGCTGCCCTTGTTTGACCCGCAGGACCAAGCCCGGTTGGCCGGCTATTTGAAGGAAATGGCCGAGGGCAGCACGGGCAACCACATCGAATTCAAAGTCGCACGCCGCGACGGAGCTAGCCGCTGGGTGGCCGTGTCCTGGCAACCGATGACCGACCAAGCCGGCCGATCGCTCGGGTTTCGCGTCAGCATCCGCGACATCGAAGACCGCCGTGCAATGCGCGAGCAGTTGCGACTGCACAACGAACACCTGGAACAACTGGTCCAGGAACGCACCGCACAGGTGGCGGAACTGGAAAAGCACCGCGCAAAAATGCAGCAGCTTGCCGCACTCGGTGAATTGGCCGCCGGGGTGGCACACGAGATCAACAATCCCTTGGCCGGCATCCGCAACGCCCTGCTGTTGATCAAACGCCGGTTGCCCGCGGACATCGGACACGCCGACAAGTTTGAAATGATCGACCGCGAGATCGATCGAATCAGCGGCATCACGCACCAGATGTACCAGCTGTATCGGCCCAGTCGACAAGCCGCCACTCAGTTTTCAATTCGGCGAACGATCGAAGTGGTCGTCTCGCTCGCGCGGCCACTGGCGCGCAAGATGAACGTCGCCACCAAAGTCGACTGCGCGGGATTGCAAGCCGTCGCGGGCCTTGCGCCGGACGAAGTCGTGTTGCGCGAAGGCGAATTGAAACAGGTGCTGCTGAACTTGGTGCACAACGCGATCCAGGCTTCGCAGCCTGGACAATCGGTTGTGATCAACGCCGAAACCGACGCCGACTGGTTGACCGTCACCGTCACCGACCAGGGGTGCGGGATCGCCGACGAGCACATCGACCAGATTTTTGACCCGTTCTTTAGCACCAAGACCGAAACGGTCGGTCAAGGCATGGGACTCGGATTGTCAGTCACGCACAGTTTGGCCGAGGCCATGAAGGGCACGATCGATGTCGTCAGCACCCCCGGCCAAGGCAGCCGCTTTCGCGTGCGGTTGCCGAGACGGTTGGACGGCAAAACGTAACGCTTGGTCCATTCAAAGAATTGGCCTCCGCTGGCCGTTCGCGATACGGAGTCCGAAAGAAAGATTCGGTAACCGTCGGTGTCCAGCCCAGCCGAAAAACTGAGCTGCGGCGGAATACTAGCTTAGCGTGTACTCGACGAACAGCTTGTTGTCGGTTTGGACGTGCTTGGCGGCGGTCTGGGATTTCTTCCAGGCGGTCCATTGGGGGTCGTCGGCCAAGTGAATCAATGCTTCTTCGATCTTGTCGCCTGGCTTCGCTTTCGCCGCCCACCCCGTGTCGGCTCGGACGACGCGGCCTTGGCATTTTTGCAAGAGCCGCAGGTACAACGGTCGGGCGGGCATTTGCCAGGATCCCTTGGGGTTGCGACCGAGCGCCAGTTCACGATCGACCGGAATGAAAGCCGTCAATTCGTCCTCGTTGGCCATCAGTTCTAATCCCTGGCCACGTGCCGTCGCGTTGTGACTGGCGTGGTGGCCCACCTTGTAGAACACTGTTCGCGATAGCAAGTCCGCGGCCGTGACCTTGCGAGTCGTGCCGTCGCCGTCGGTGACCGACCAGTGAAGGTCCGGGGCGTGCCACGACAGCCAGTTCCCTTGCTGGGCGTCGGCGGGGAACAACAACACTTTTCCGTCGGCGACCCGTTCGATCGCCAGCGCCAGCGAGGTGTTGTTGGTCAAACTATCCAGCTGGAGGGCGAAATGGGTGGCCGCGTTCAGCCAGCCGCCGTCGACCGAACGCCAGCGGTTCTCATCATCCGAGTAACCCGGATACAACTCGCGTTTTCGCTCTTCACCACGAAGACGAAACCGCGAATCGAACGGCTGTTCCAGCTCCGACGCCTCCTGATCGGCAACCGACAGCGGACGTTCCGCGGTTGCGGCGTGCAATTTCGCCGCACGCATCAAACCGTACAGTTCATCGCTACCGTGCTTGCCGAGATCCTTCAGTAGTTCTTTGTCGCGGGGCGGTCCGAGCACATAAATACGAAAACCCGGTAACCAGTCGGCTTCGATCAGCGCGCCCTGGTCGTGGTAGGTCGGTTTGACTCCCAATCCGCTGCGAACGAACTCCATCGCTTCGTTGACGGTCTTGGCAAAGGCTAGCGGATCTTCGGACGGTTCGCCGGCAAATCCCATCAAGTCGTGCACTTGTTTGCCGACCTCGGAATCGGGCGATGCCGCCGCGATCTCGGCCAACGCCTTCCCCAGATCGTCTCGGTACTTGGCAAGCGTCTTGGCATCCGGGTCGCTGGGGTTCTCGGTCCAGGCCAACCAGACGTGATCGACCTTCCCGACGATTGCCTTCATCGCCTTGGTCCGGAACGCGGACAGGTGGTCTTGATGCTCATGCGTTGCGACGACAACGTCCAGCCGAGCGTCCTTCAGAATCGTCGTTTTCAGGTGTTTGACGATGTCGTCGGTTTTGACATCGGAAACCTTGTTTCCCAGGGTGCCACAATCGATCAGCATGTGACGTTCGTCACCGCCGACATCAAACGTCACCAGAAAGCAATCCCCGAGACCCTGGCGGAACATCCGCACACGAACGGCGGGCGGGTCGCTTTGCGTTGACGTTTTCTTTCGCTTCGTGGATTTTCGTTTGGACGTCTTTCGTTTGGCAGTTTTAGGTGTCACGGTCTTACGTTTCGAACGCTTGCGTTTGCTCGTTTTACGTTTCGCCCCTCCGGCCTTGGTCGAAGCCTGCGCCCGCGTTTTGCCTTTCTTGCCGGCCGTTTTGCGTTTTGCCATTTCAGATGCCTAGAGGGATGGACCACGGTGGAGCAGTGCGAACGGTTCATCGTGACGCCCAGACGGCGGATCGTCCTGTGCGGGCGACGAATCGTCATCGGCGGACGTCTCGCCCAGCGATCTGACGCCCAGGGATCTGGCGCCCAGGGATCGAACATCCAACGAACGGGCGCCCAAGTAGGTCGCTTGCAGGGAATCGAATTCGCCCAGTGCGAACTCCTGTTGTCGCGTCAACCGCGAAGCACTTTGCAGGTTCTTTCGAACGCAGTAACGCACGCGACTGGCGCGGAGATCGGCGACAACGGTGCAGCCGCCTTCAAACGACATGCGTGGCCCGTTAGGGTCACCGGGGTCCACCGGCTGAGTCGTCGTCTGTAACAGTCCCATCAACAGTTGGGGTAGCACGTCGCCATCGGGGCTGACGCGACAGGCGATCCGCGCCGAATGGACCTCGAACGACTTTTGCGGATCGAGCCCCAGGAACCGGGCGTCACGATGATTTTCGTCGGTCGATTTCAGGTGTCGGCTGAGCCAGGAGTGAAGTTCATAACGCATCTTTCGCTGCAGCCTGAAAATCTCCTTGCGTGAATCGGCATACAGGTGCTCGTTCCCCGCCCCGCGAAGGTTTTTCAGGTACTGCATCAGTGCTTCGGACGGCATCGGGTCTTCCGACTCCGGCGACCGCCACCGCAAACTGGCTTCGCTGAGCGTGCGAACACCGTGCGGATAGATGCCCCGCTGTCGGAACGCCTCGATCATCGAAACCCGATACCCCAAGTCGTCGTTGGCGACCAGGTCGTGATCGGCGGTGATGATCGCCCGCAGATACTCGCCGAAGGTGATGTCGGTTGGTGGACAATAATCCAACGCTCGGATACACATCGTCAACACGTGCTGGGCCGAACGTGTGACTTCGCGTGCCAGGCGGTCCACCAGGTCGGGGTGGATGGCGCCGGGACGGAGGATGCCGGTGCCGCCGGTGGCCAAACGCAGTAAATCGGCGGTGCGACGTTTGTAGATCGATAAGAACGCGTCAAAGACAGCCGAGACCAGGATCCGCCCACGGGCGTGGGGCTCTTCGATGGTTTCATACTCTCGCGGATCGGGCCGGTGCAATTCCCATCGACCGCTCTGTTCGTTGACCTTGCCGATCGCATCCCGCAGTGCCATTCGCCGACCGGTCGCATGTCCGAATTGGGACGCCAATTGCACCAACAAGTTTTCATGCGTGTCGATTGCCCCGCGTGTGTTGGCGATCTGGTGGGTGACCAATTCGGGGAACGTAAAATGCTGTAACATCGCGACGCAATCGGCAAAGCCTTCGTGAAAGGCATGGACGTCGCGATTGCTGGGCAACAGAAACTGGCGGTGCATGCCATCCAACAAGGCGTGCGTGGTTTCATGGGCGATGATGTCGTGCGACAGACAGGTAAAGATGCGTTCCCCGGGCAGTTGGTTTCCGGGGCGATCGCGTGAGGCGTTGAAATAGCCGAATAACAACGCCACCTTTGACGGCGAATAGTACGCATTGGCTTCGCGCAGCGCGTGCGGATAGACGCGCAGCCGGGGGACATAGTGAGCATCGTTTTTCCGATGGGCGCCCTCGGCCGGCGGACCGGGACGCCACAGTGATTTGCGTCCGAGCGCCCGTTCGAAATTGTTGATCGTCAGGCTGCAGACGGAATAAACCATTTGCTGATGGAACTGTGGCGATCCTTCCGACGGCGGCAATCCGTCTTGGGCCAATAGCGCCGGGGCATCCAAATCGACCGGTTCATAAAAACAGCCGCTGGGCGGATCGACATCGACCACTTCCAAGTACTCGCCGATCGGTCCGGGTTCAAGTTTTTCCCAGGGCAGCTTGAGTTCGACTTCGCTGATGCCGACGGTTTCCAACGACGTCGTCAGACTGGGATCGACGGCGTAGGCGTGCAGCGTTCGATAGGGCGGGGATGGCGGTTGGAAAACACTCTTCGCCGTCGTGGTTTCGATTGGCGTTTGGGGCGGTGCCTGGGCCGCGGCACGTTTCGGCTTGCTGGATTTTCTTGACGCGGAATCCAAGTAGTCTTTGGCTCGGGCTTTCAAGACCTTTGATGCGTCGGGGTGCTGGCTGACTTGTTCCAGGAACGCGATCACCTGGTCTTGTGACACGTCCTGCGGCGGACAATCGGGGTCGTCCACGGCGGATTCCAACGGGTTTTCCTCCTGCGTGCTGTGCCAACGCTGGATCAACTGGGTGGCTTCCAATTGCAGCATCCTGTCCTCCGGCGATGGGACCAGTCCGCGTCGGAACAAGACGTTCAGGAACGGGAACCCGGCCGAATCGGTCGCGGTTTTGCGCAGCGTGGTGCTGCCGGCCGGTGCGATGCTCAACGCCTTGAGGGCCTGCAAGATCCCGTTTCCCAGCCTTTTCCGGCTGCCACCATCGGCGCTCTTGTCGGCCGACATGAACAGCGCCCGGCGGACCGCTTCGACACGCATCCACGGTTCGGGGTACTTTTGCGGATCAAACAATTCGTCCGCGTGGAGCTGCAGGTACAGCGCCGCCGCGGCGGCGATTTGTGGTGTCGCCGCGGATGTTCCCGCGCCATCCATGCTGACCAATTCGTTGCAACCGATGCGGGCCCAGGGCATGTTCGGGGTGTAGGCGCTCATCGCCGTCGCCATCGCCGATCGCGGTCCCCAATTGCCCTGCATCGTTCCGAAGCCCAGGTCGTCGTAGGGCGTGCGATCGGCCATCACGCCACACGCGGCGATGACACGACGGAACCGCGCGGGATAGACGATCTGGTGCGTGGGGACGCCGAAAAATCCGGCCGAAAAATTGTTGCCCGCCGCGGCCACGTAAATGATCCCGGCTTCATAGGCTTGGTTGACCGCATCGGCCCAGGCCTGTGAGGCGACTCCGCCCATGCTCATCGAAATCACGTGCACGCAGGTCTCCGCTTCGTCGCACAATTTCGCGGCGTAGTGGATCGCCCGGGCGACGCTGCTGGTCGTCAATTGAACCACTGAATTGCCGACACGCAGCGGCACGATGTGGGTTTGCGGCGCGCCGCCCAGCAGCCCCTCAAACTGATACCCCGACCCGCGAAACTGAAACGGCCCCCCGGCCAGCAAGGCCAACGTTGCGGTTCCGTGACCGGGATTCCGTAGCGGTCCGGTGTTGCCCGGATCACGGGCGTCGTCCGGTGCGCCGCCGTCGACGAAATTGCGTTGCAGGTGTCTTTCGACAAACTCGTTTTGAAAGGTCTGATGTTCGGGGTCATACCCGGTGTCCAGGTGTGCGATTCGCACCACGGCGGGATCGCTGCCGATTTGCGCCCGCGCACTGGCCAATTGTGAATAGGCGTCCCCCAAATGCCAGGCAAACTGTCCCGGTCGCGTGGGCAGTTCGCGGTTCTGGTCCTCAAAGACACAAACCTGCTCGGCGGCGGCAAGTCCCGCGTGGTGATCTGGAATCTCACGGCCGGGAATCTCGGGCAACCAGTCTTGGACCAAATCCGGTTCGATCAGATCGGGCACGACGTCGCCCGTCAATCCGACACCGCGCGACATCATTTCACGCGCGTCGTGCACCAGGTCCCAGGGATTCGCCCCATCGACGGACTCTTGGGGCCGCGCGAGCATCCAAGCTTGGCCTGCCGACGTGGCGGCCAATCCGGTTTCCGCCGGTGACGTCGAAAACAACCATTCCAAGTCGAACTTGTCGCTTGACGCGGCGATTGATTGACCGGCCACCGCCGGCGCCTCATTCGCGGCCCTGGGAACACGTAGTAACAACCCCTTGATCGGGCGATTGATTGGCGGCATCCGGTGTATCTCCCAAGCGTGATGGTTTTGATCTCGGTGTCGGGCGTGAATGAGCCGGGAATACGTGTTGGTGTACAGGCATGCCCGTGCCCTTCGTGCCAGACGTTTCTGACCATCGGTGCGACAACGATTAATCGTCGCCGTCCCGGTCAGGTGTCGACGATGGATCTTTTCCCCGCTTTTTCTTCTTTTTCTTTTGTTTCAGTTCCTGCGTGTCCGCTGGGGGTTCATCTGGCGGTTCGAATTCGCTTCGATGGGCCAACGCGACATACCACAGTTGCATCAGTGTTGGGACCGCTTTGGGGGCACCGGAGCGAATCGCTTCGGCCAGTTCCTGGTCCAACCGATCGACGAAGTCTTTCATTTGTTGTTCGTCATCGGGGGGTGTGAATCGATCGAGCGATTCAACTGTTTTTTCGTGGTGAAGCCGGACCGTCAGCCTCGGGCGTGTGCTGCAAATGACGGCTGCCGAGAGGCTGATGATCGAACGGGTGAAATGGCCGATCGCCTTGGCATTGCAATGCACCAAATCTGAATCAAGCAGCCCGGCGATTGAGTCGCCTAGCCTGGTGGCCATGTTGTCCACCACGGTATCATCGACCTGCGAGGCGCCGTGATTCGTGCCGGCGGTGATCAGCGATGCGATTTCCACACAGGCCTGTGAGAGGCGTTCTCTTCCCCGCGGGGCGAACAAGACCTCGGGCACGTCGGCCTCCGTTTTTTCACGGCGGACATAAGACGTTGCCAGCGCCGCCAAGTGGGCTGCCATCAACGGTTGGTCGGCGGCATCGGCTCGGACCGATGTCGCGCACCGCCTCAGATCGTTCCACAGTTCGACCAATTTGGAATCTGCGCCGACGTTGAACTCCATCGCATCGATCGCGATCGCGTCTTCGTAAGCGCGTCGAATCCGCCGGTTCAATTCACACTGCCGCAGCCACGTCCGAACACACTTGGCGGGGTCGTCGCTGACCATCGCTCGGACGCAGCGTTTGAATCCGGAAACCCGGAACCCTTTAAAAGCCCGCTGATTCAGCAACGGGTCGGCGTCGGAATGAAAATAGCCCAGGTACCACAACCGGGTCAGGGTGTCCAAGATGCGGTTTAAATCGACGCGTCGCAGTCCGTAATCGAGTTCGTGACGCGCGGCGACCATGCGGGATTCGGTCGGGGTCTTGCGTCCGGTTTGAAACACCAAACTGCCTCGTTCGGCGACGCCATCGATTCCCCAGCCACAGGGGCGTTTCCCCCGCGACAAACGCCCCCACATCACGCACACGCACTGTGCAAACGAGATGGTGGTCACGTGCTCGCCGCCCTGGAAAACCGATCGTTCCAGTTCCGAGATTTCCGCGACGACATTGCTCAAGACATCGCGGAGTTGCTGGTCGGGTGCGATCGAGGGCGGTCGGGCGAGTGATTGATCGATGGTGTCGGCCAAGTTTTCACACAAGTCGATGACTTTGCGGCGGCCGCCGACCTGGAAGGCCGAATGGGGGCGGCCGCGATGGACTTCTTGACAGGCCGTGGCCATCGCCGCCAGATGTGCCGCGATCAAGGGTTTGCAGTCCGATCCGGGGTGTCGTTCCTGGGCAAGTCGGTCAAAAAGCGCCGCGCAAAACGATTGGGCACCGGTGTCCAGCACATTGATGTCTTCCAACACCGCCTTGCGATAGACGCTCCGCAGGTCGGCGCTTCGTTCGTAGATCCGCAGCCAGGATTCGGCCAGCGACGTCGGGTCGGAATCGATTTGCAGGGAGCGAACGTGTTGGTGCAGATTTGGAAAGGCATAGGTCGAGATCGGCCAGATCGCCTCGTTAAAAATGTCGTCCTCGCGATAGGTCACTTCCTCATAACACGCCAATCGATACGCCGTCAGTAGTCGTTCCTGCAGGACATCAAAGTAAGGGACGCCGTCCTGGGGAGAGCGTGCGGCAGGCTCGGGAACCTGCCGCAGTTCACGCTGAAATCGTTCGTATTCCGCGGCGCCGGGCGGTGACGAGGCCTGTGATCCGAGCGGCCGTGTCGCCGCGTCTTCCGCCCCCTCGCCAACCGGTTGGGCATTTTCGACGGCGGTGCTCGCGTCGGGGCGTCCCATCGTCCAGCGTTCCAATTCGCGGCACAGTTTAGACGCCACGTGGTACCCGAGCATTCGATAGGCGGAAACCTGATCTTCGGAATAAAACTGATTGACGGTCGGTTCATCGGGGAAAGTCGGAAAACGATGCCGAATCTGTTGGATTTCGATCGGATCGGAATCCGAGATCGCCATCTGGCAATAGATCAACAGGCCTTCGGTCCCGTCTGGATAACGCACCCGCATGCACAGGTACGGCTGATGCACCAAGCGTTGTTCGTCGAACAGCAAGCGACCGAAATCGATGGGCGCTTCATGATCCAGGTCGACGAAACGAATCCCCAACTCCGCCGAGGTTTTCTCGCACATCTTGGCCAACGTGCCCAGGTGATCGCCACCGACGTTGGCCCCGGCGTCGCTGACCACGATCAGTTCGCAGCGACGCTTCAGCAGTGCGGAGACGCCCAGATAGTCGGTGAACCCGCCGTCGGCGACATAAAACGACTTGGCCGATCGTTCACGTTGCTCTTTAGGCGCGTGGGGGCCGACTTCGCGAGGCAACAGCAACATCTTCAGGAAGTGCGGCACACCTTTTTCGTGAATCACGCAACTGCCGATGATCCAGGAGAGCGCAAACGCCGTCAGCGTGGTCGGCCAGTCACCCCGCATCACCCCGAAGATCAACCCCGCAAAGGCGGCGGCGATTCCCGCCGTCACCAACCACACCAGATTGTCCGGCCTGGCACTTTTGACGTCAGTCTTTTCGGTCCGATAGACCTGCATTCCCAAGCCGGTGTTGAAGAAATCGACCAACAACGACAGACATCGGTTGGTTGTCATGAATGCCGTCACCGCGGCACCGGACAAGGTCACCGCATCGGCCAGCGTCACCGATTTGGCTTGGGAGTTCTTCGACAACGCGACCTGTTTGGTACAAATGCGATTGTTGGGATCGTCCAGATCGCCGCAGTATCGGGGGCTGAACATGAACGCCCGCGAGGCGATCACGTAGCCTCCGTTGACGGTCGCCGGTTCCAGCGAGGCGGCCAACATCAACGGGTAGGGAAGCCCATCGCGTGTCGGGTCGAGTTGATGAAGCTGCACTTCCCCCAGCGCTTCGTCGCGACGGTGCGAACGCACCAAAAAATTCGCGCCCAGCTGCTTTCGATAAAACCGAAACACCGTGGCGACTTGGTGACGATACACTCCGCCGATCGCACCGATCGTCGCCATCAACATCCAGAATCCGAGCCAGGACCGGCGCGCTTGTTGGTCGAACGGCGGCACGACGTAGGTGCTGGGGATGTCCTTGGCGCGAACCGCTCTGGGGTACAAGGCTTCCAACAACAACCGGTTGACGTCGGCATAGGCGAGCCGATCGCTGGGGGTCGTGGGCGGCGACGCACTCGGGGCAAGCTCAATCAAATGGATTCGATGGGCCGCGTTGGCGATCGACTTTCGCTGCTGCTTGGACATCTCATAGTCATTCGACGACACCAATGCCATGACGTTCTTGTACAACGAGTTCGGGAAATCCACTGTCGGCTTGGTTTCCCAGCGAGAGATTCCGATTCCGGCCAGCAATGCGCGGGTCAAATCGGGGCTCTCCAGGTATTGATTCCATCGACGCAACTGCATCCGTTGCGTCTTGCGGAGTGATTTCAACTGAGCGAATTCACGACGCACGGTCGCGGCAACGCCGGTCGTCTGGTCCTCGCTGCCGGTCCTTCGCTCTCCATCCGCTTCGGCCGACGAACCTGAATCAAACATTGCTAGTTTGTAGGCGTAAAAGGCCCCCAGCAGTCGATGCTCCAGCATCCAAGGCGAGGGGACCTCCTGTGTGCCCTCCTCGCCTTGGTCGTTTCCAACCTCGCGACTCGCCGGCACCACCGTCGTCGCATCGGCGAACAGCCCCCATCGCCGCGTTGCCAACGTCTGCTCCCAACCATCGGATAACTTCAATTTCTCTTCCAGGCCGTCGGAGACATTCAGGGGCGTGGTCGGGTCGGAAAAAACACCAATCGCCGAAGAGACGCTCCAACGCAACAGAGCGGGAATCCGATAGAACGGGGTTTCCTCATAGGTTTCAAACACATGTTCCAACGTCTGCCAGTCGCTGACGTCGCCGACCATCAAATGTGGATCTCGGTGGTTGGCAAATTGGCTGATGTTCTCCCGGCCCATCCAGTGAATCATTGAAAACACCAAGAACAGCGTCACCCCGACGGCGATGAATCGCTGCAGATGCCGCTGCCACGTTTTGGCATCTTCACGCTCGGATCGGAACAGACGGTCGCTGCCGAAAAAGACCAGGACTTGCAGCGTTCCCGCGATCACGGCCAACCACTGGGCGTAGTGATTCAAGTACAGCGAACCGCCCGCGGCCGATTGAACGTTGGTCGTCCCGTTTCCCAAGAAAATCGCGATGGATGTCAAAAACGCCAATACCAATGCCACGAACGACCAGGCCCGGACCGAAATGTGCTTCTGCTGCAGGTTCCATGAGTTCTCGCCCATCACCCAGCGAAACGCAGACCACGCGATCTCCAAAATCACAAAGACCGCCAGAAACAAGATCGCCGGAATCAACGCGATCAAAAATTCGTTGCCGGCACGAATCCCCAGCACTTCAAAGTACATCGCCCGAAACGTCGGGTCGTCAAACGATCGCCAGAACAGCGCCGCCAGCGTCGCCAAGATCCCGCAAATGCCGATGTAGAACGTGGCACTAAAAAAACACGACCAAAGGTAGGCCGGCAGGACTTCCATCGGCCGACTCAGGTAACCACCCACCGCCGCCAACCGCCGCGAATCGACTTCTCCCGTCCCCGGTTTGCGGCCCAAGTGCCAACGTTTAAACCGCCCCTCATCGTCGCGGTCATCATCGTGAAACCCCGCTGTCTGATCCGCACTTGACGTGCTGGATCCTTGCTTGCCCTCGCCGTTGCCGTCTTGTTCTCCGTGCGGTTCCGCCTGGGCAATCAAGTGACCGGCGATGTAGCCGCCGCCGGAAACGCTGGCCAGATAGTCCACATAACGCAATAAACCGCGGTGTGAGAGCCCTTGCAGAAACCCGTCATTGTACAAGGCCGATCGGATGCCGCCGCCGGAGAGCGCCAGGCCGATCAAATTCTTGGGACGCTCGTGGGCGTCGTCCGGAGCCGCCGTGTGGAACGCTTTTTCACGACGCTGGTGAATCGATTGCCACTCTTCTTGTTCCCAACCGGACCTGTCGTTTGTCATACCAGCCCCCAGTCGACATCCGAATTCCAACCACCCTCTTCAATGGGGCATGCTAGCAGTCCGCAGGTGCGTAAGCAAGCAAATCGGTTATCTGCGTCGGGATCGAAGGGCAACTCATCGTGCCTTTCTGCTCGTCGTGTCGGGATCATTGCGGTCGCTGCGCCAAGTCGGGTGGTGAAAGTGAAGGACGAAGTCGCCGTTGTATGACGCGACTGCTTCGGTGAACTCGATCCGGCCGATCCGCCGCCAGTTTTCAAAGCGCCAGCGTTGCCACAACAGACCGCGGCGTTTGCCCTGGTCGGTGACTTCGATGTTGAAGGTCAGCGTTCGACCGGTCGATGCGGAGCTGCCACGGTCGTAGAGTTGCTCCAGGATTTCATCACGGAAATCCAATTCCTCGCCGGCGATGCGGGGCTGGTCTTCGGCGACCGTCAATCGCATAAAACGCGGCGTTTGCGTCGGTTCCCCCGTCGGCTTTCCCAATTCGGCGATCGTGTGCAGCTGACGAATGGCCGGTTCGACGTTGACGAATTTGAACAGCAGCCCCGTGATCAACAGGATGGGCGTCCCCCAGCCGCGTCGCCAGGGCGTGACGTTGGGTGCGTTCCGCAGTTCGGCGTCGTTGATGTAGGGCGTCCGCTGGCCACCGATGTCTTCTTGGGTGATGAAGTCGGCGGTCGGCAGCTTTTCGCGGTGGTTGACGTCGGTGGTCGGATAAAGCTTGCCCACCAAAGACAGTGATCGGATGTAGCCGCGGCGTGTTTCGCTACAGCAGGTCGAATAGCGGGCGATGATCAACGCTTCGCTGCCGTTGCGAAAATACCCACTGTATTCATTTTCCACATCGATGATCCAGCGACCCAACAGGCAGACACCGTTGGGGTGCAGCAGCCGTCGGAAACCGCGGTGATCGGATCCCCAACGCAGGTCCGCGTGCGAATCGACGGTCCGCTGTGCGGCGGCTTTGAATTGCCAGGGCAAACCCTTCGGTAAGATCCCACGCAAGACACGCCCCAGCGTGACTCCATAGCACGGCAAGGGCGGCTCGCCTTGGTCACCCCATTCCAAATAGTAGGCGTTTTGAAACAGCGCGGCCTTAACATCCTGGTAGCGTGAGCCGTCGTAGGCCTGGTCGTCGGCATCGATGCCTTGTGGTCCGAGATGGTCGCGATCGAATTCCATGGCCTACAAGTACCTGCGGCGGACTTGACGACGGTGGTACCAGCGGGCAAACAACCAATGAGTCAACAGCCAGAACAACAGCAACGCAATCACGATCAGCGTCAGTTTGACGATGCTGGCGGTGGACAACCGCAATGGGGGCGGTTGGGCACGCTGCGGATTGGCCGGCAACAGATACGGCGGCTGGGACAAAAACGCTTCCGAACCGTCATTGCGACCGTCGTTGGTGGTTTGACGCGGCCAGCGATAGCGGTCGTCTTGATAGGACAGTTCATACAGCAACGTGTCGCCGTGCTGGGCCAGGATCGCCGCGACGTCATCGGTCAACAAGCGACCGTTGGGAAAACCGACCGGGTACTGCGTCGAATAACACATCACGTCGGGGACAAAGTCCCAGCGGCGGTAGGCGAACAGCGAACCGAAGTTCAGCCGCAAGAAGATGTCCCGCATCAAACTCGGATGCTCGTGTTCATTGGTGATTGCCGCGACGTGTCGGCTCGGGTGCAAAGTGTTCAGCAATTCGAACCGTGGGTTCTGGGTCCGCAGCGATCGACCGACATGATCGATCGGAGGACCTGATCCCTTGTGGGACGTGGCCCAAATCAGAAAGTCCGTGCGGTCGTCTGGGAAAACACTCAGCGGCACACGCGCCTGCATCGCGACGATGTTGGTGCCAAAGAACGCGGGAAAGATAAACGGATCGTCGTGGACTGCCGCCTCCGAGACGAGCTGGACATCCAGTCCCTGGGGCTGTGCAAATCGCGGGTAGCCTGGTTGCAACTTGCCATCGTTGTTGAGCCGAAACTCGATCACGATGTCTTCCTTGATCTCCTCGGGATGCGAGATCTTGCCGCCATAGCGTGCGAAGGCTTCAACGACGGACAGTTTGTCGCTGGCATGCGAGTGCCCGGTTTGATCCGCCTCGGCTGCCGCTGTCGTTGCGTTCCCCGTTTCCGCGGCAGCGTCAGCCCGCATCGGAAACTCAACGGAACTGTTGTAGTCGATGTTGATTTTGTAGGTGTACGGTTCCAGCTTCAATGTCGTTGAATCGGTCAATTGACGACGGACGCACAAGATGATCACCAGCGAATCAATTTGCTTGCGTTGTTCGTCGCTCAGTGGTTCACGCACGACATCGGCCAATGGATCGTGCAGTGGCAATTTGGCGTCACGCTCGAACGGAAACGCCGGCGTCCGGTCTTTCGTGACGGGGAACACAAACAGATCCGTCAGCGCGCGTTCCTGTCGCTGACGATTCAGCACGTCGATCGGATCGGCATGGTCCGAAGCGATGGTGGCCACCGACGGCAAAACCATCAACAACAGCCAACAGGTCCATTGTCGTCGAATCATGCCGGCCTCCCATCGCTTGGCGGCAACGGAACGTTCCAAAACCAATCACTGTCAAACAGCGCCGACCCCACGTGCTCGCCCAACTTGCGATAGCTTTCCCATTGGGCTTCATCGAACGACTGGTCGCCGGTCGATTCGTGCGGGAATTCGGGGTGCGTTTGATGGTAATTGCGGACGTCATCCGGTTCGTCTCCGGTCAAACTGGATTTGACATACAGCAACAGCGATCGGGTGGCCGGTGGATGACCGGGGTAATGAATCCAACACAGCGCCGCGTGAGTCTGGGAAGGCCCCGAAGGGTTTCCGCCGGAGCCGATCGACGGGTAAAGTTGTTTGACGCTGCCCAAGTGCTCGCGTGTCGGTTGCGGCAGCACACCGCCGGCAACCAACGCGTCCAAATCCGCCTCGGTCAAGGACTCGATGCGAGCCCCGAAGTCGATACGCACCTTGCGGACCAACTCGGCAAAGTCTTCGAATTCATAGCTCGGGTCGGCACCGCCGTCACACAGGATGATCCGCGGCACCCGGCGACGGACGAGTTCATAGGCGGCCAGGTTTTCAAAATAGCCTCCGTCGGAAATGTGCCAAAACCGTTCCCAGGGGCCGGGATAGCGGGCGATCCATTCGGAGATCAGCAGGGCTTGGGTCTGGAAGCAGCGTGGGATCAGATACAGGAATCGGCGCAGCGGCGAAAGTTTTGGCCAGCCGATTCGATCGGCCGCCGCGATCCCACTGTCCCACCAGTGCCCGGTTCGCATGTTCAACAGTCCCATCAGCAGGGCGGTGCCCAGATGCGTCGTGCGTCCGCGCCCCGGGTCGATGGCCGCACCGGAAATGCCGATCCATTGCCGCAGCGACAACATTTCGGCCCGATCGGCGGCGCGGTCCATCTGGTCGGCCAGGGGATGTGGGCGGCCGGGTTGTCGGGCGATCGGGTCCAGACCGGTGGGAACCTTGCGGGCCCCCGATTGCCCGGCATGCGAGGCGTCGGTCCACGCCCCGTGCCAGTGTTCGCCGACGGAAACCGCGAGCGAGCTGACCGCCATGTTCACCCCTTGGCGGTCGCGTTTGCGAAGTCGTGAACCGAAGTCAACGGTTTGGTTGATGGTGACGTTGATCAAGTGCAACGGACCGCCGGCTTCATGCGGGCGATAGTCGCGGATCGACGCCACGTCGTCTCCGGCGATGACCTCGGTCACGTTGATCCCTTCGGGACGATGCCGCGCGGGATTGGACGCCCCCAGGTACGCCCGGGCCAAGCGCGCAGAATAGGTTTGCGAAAGCGAGGATCGGTTGACGAACGTCAGCGTGCTGGGAAACGCCAATAGAATCGTCAACGCGAGCGTCCCGAGTGTCACCAAAACCCCCGTCCAAAACGTCAGCCCGCCCTGGAACAGCGCGTGGGAGGTGAATGAATACGCGACCAACGGCAATGTGAACAGGACCACCGCCAGCAGCCCCGCGGTCATGTCACGCAGCAGAATTCGTTTCAGAGTCGAGGGAGGCCCGCTGGCCCCTTGCTCGCGAAAGAAACTCGCCAACCAGCGGGCGAGCGGAACGATCGCCATGATCCCCGCTCCCAGCGAGGCGAACGCTTTGGTGTAAGTGAAGTTGGCTTGCAGTTTCCATTCCTGCAGTCCGTGTCCTAACGTATCGATTAACGCGAACGCAAGCGCCGCTCCGGTCAGCGCCAAGGCGAGCCCGAGATCATAGGTCAAATAGTTTCGCGTCCGCAGTCGTTGCGTTTCCACGCCGCCGGATCCGGTCGCCGCCTCCCGTTGGTGTCCACGCCACCACGCCAGTTCGACTTGCCCGAGTGACGAAAACATCGCCAACCCCAACAGCACCGGCTCAAATCGCAGGCCGTCTTTCACGCCGATCAACAACAACACGCCCGCGACGGAAAACAGGATCAGCATCGGGACAAATTTGAAGGACTCGTGTTTGTCCTGCGAGACGATCCAATAGGCGATGATTCGGGGGAAGACCAGAAACAGCAACAGCAGTTCGACCAGGATGAACCAAGGGCTGAACCACGGCCCGATCAGTGATTGGACCAAGTTCCCGATCGGCATCTCGCCCAGATCCAGCAATCCGGTCAAACCCAGCGTCGTGTCCAGTCCGCCGTATCGGATGACATTGGCCAGACTGAACAGCGTCACGATGGCCAGCCCGACGACCAGATGCAAACTGATCAGGTTGCGCACGAACACGGCAAGGTTCAATCTTACGGCGCCGGGGCCGTTGGGCGCGATGTAGTTGCCATGACTGCGCAGCCATTGCAGCGGCGGCGATTGGGAGTCGCTAAGCGTTTGTTCGACCTGGTCCGTCGGCGGCGTCGATTGCAAGCCGCCGCTGCGGAGGACGGATTCCGGGCGCAAGCGGTCAAAGCAGCGGCCCAGAAACGAACCGATGTAGCCTCCGCCGGACACCGTCGACATCAGATCGACGCGTCGCAGCAACCGCTTGCGAGCGAGACTTTGCAGCACCCCCAGCGCGTGTGTTGCGCTGCGGATGCCGCCGCCGGAAAGCGCCAGCCCCGTGACGTCGCTGTTCCATTGTCCCTGTGGTCCCAGGGGTGGCCCAAAACCGACCGTCGCCGCTTCGCTATTCACTTCGTCCGACGTCGGCTCCGCGGTTGATTCCGCCGCGGCAACGAACTCGGTTTGCTCGCGACGCCGCCGGATCACCTCGGCTTCCTTCTTGTGCAATTCGAGCGGATAGTGGTCGCTGTCTTGTTGTTGGCCGCACGTCGCGTCCGCCAAAATCACGTCGGCCGCTTTTTCGCTGGCCATGTAGATGTTGGAAACGATGAAGTAGCCAGGGATCTTGGGAAAGATCGAGGCGTCCACGACACGCAGACCGGCCACGCCACGGACACGGAACCGGCTGTCCAATACCGCCCCGGCGTCGCCATCGGGTCCCATGCGACAGGTTCCACACGCGTGATGTCCCCAGGCATCGCGTCGAATCCAATCGTTGACCGTCGCTTCGCTACTGAACTGTGGCCCCGGGTGAATTTCATGCTCCACGACCGAGCGTGCCGAGCGCAGAATCTTGCGGACAAACTCGACGCCATAGGCAATCGACTTGACGTCGGGGTCGGCGGAACTGGAACCGGCCTGAGGCTCCAATCCGGTGCCGAAATAGTTGAAATTGATTTTCGGCGTGTCCCGTGGATCAACGCTCCGCAGCCGAACCACTCCTTCGCGGTTGCGGGTATGCGATTTTAAAATCACCCAGGTGAAGCGATCGTGATCGCTGATCTGCGAATAGCCGAGCTGATAGCCGCGAAATTCTGAAGGGATCCCAAAGATGAACAGATCGGGTTTGGGCAGGTCGGGGCGCGAACGTTTAAAGATCCCCAGGACGGCGCCGTTGCTGGTGTACAGCCCGGTCCCCTCGTCGCGCCACTGCCGCAGATGACGGTCGGTCGCGTCGGGATCGGCGGGAACGTTGAAGGTCGCTCCATCGAGCAGGCTGAAGTCTTTTTTCATCTGGCTGACGATCGAGACTTCATAGCGGTCCTGCAGGTTTTTGCCCACGCCGGGTAACGGAACCATGCATTCAACGGATTGTTTTTCCTGTCCGGGGTGTCGGGGATCTCCGATGTCTTTCAACATTTCGGGGTCACCGATCCCCGACAGCATCAAAAGCTGCGGCGTGTTGAACGCTCCGCCACAGAGGATCACTTCGCCACCCTCACTGACTCGGACCGCATCGGGCTGGCCGGGTTGGTCGTTGGGATGGACGTGGGCGCGATACAACCGCTCACCGCGCAGCAGTTCGACCCCGACGGCGCGCTTCGGGTCGCCTTCCAGGATCACTTTGGTGACCAGACAATCCGTCCAGATCGTCAGCTTGTCTCCGTGCTCGGCGATGGTCTCGAGCAACAGTTCACGTGGGCTGCTGCGGCGACCCAGCATCGCGTAGGGGGTGGAACGGTTTTGGTGAATCGTGCTCGCGCCCCCGTACACCGAGGTCGGGATCAGCACCACGCCTTCGGGGCTGTCGGATTGCGTCTCCCAGTGATTCGGGTCCAGCGATCTGCCGACGCGTCCCTTCAGCACCGTTCGCGTCCAGGACCAGGCGCTGTCGAGCCCCTCTTTCTTAGAAACCCAAAGTGCGGCCTTGAGCATTTTGACCAGTTGGCGATCCCGCAATCCGATCGACAGGTCGGTGAAACTGGTGTGCAGCCAGCCGCGAAAACCGTGTCGTCCGCCGGTCGCATCGGGACGACGACCGAACAGAAACAACACGCTGTTCCACAGATAGAGCCAAAGGTGGCGTTTCTTTCGCCGGCGGCGGCGATCGGGCGCGCGGAGGTGATCGTTGTGTTCGAGCTTGCGGAAATAGGCTCGCATCTGGCGGCCATCCCAGCTCGGGTCCTGCAAGAAGTCCGCCAGATCATCCCAGTCCGATTCGGGGCCGGCGATCGTGATCATCGCGTTGTGAATCGTGCAGCCGCCGATGCCGGCCGCGCGGGGATAGAAGATGCCTTTGTGCGAGTCGTCCTCGCCCTGCTGGGCATCCGGCGTGTGCCACTTGGGGTCTTCGTCGATCCCGTCGGGAAGCTGACCGGCGCCGTTGCGTGGGTAGTGGTCGACAAAGAATCGCCATGACAGATCGGGATGTTCGGTCGACGCCCCGTGCAGCAGCGGCACGCGCGAGACTTCGTTGCCACCGTCGCGCGGCCCGCGTTGGGTGTGATTGGTCCCGGCTTCGATCACCAGCACCCTCTTTCCGGCTCGGGCGAGCCGCGCCGCCAAGGGCGCGCCGCCTGCGCCGGAGCCGACGATGATGTAATCAAATTCGGCGGGCGCGTTCGTTTCCTGCGGGTCGCTCATGGTGGTCATAGGGTCTTGAGGAGCTCGATCAGCGCGTTCTTGTCTTCGTCGGTCATCGAATCGAACCAGGGAAAGTAGTGACCTTTGTCCATGACGAAGTCGGGACACTTGTTGACGTCCATCAGCGCCGGCGCGATTTTCTTCTTCATCACCTGCTCGGCTGCCTCCGGTTCCAGCTGCCGCGACTGGATCTCCGATAGCCCCTTGACCAACGTCGCGACCGCCTGCTTTTGCGTCGCGAACTCGGCCTGGGGATTGAAGTTGGCCAGCAGATTGACCGGTGTCCCGGCCGGAATCGGACCGATGCTGACGTCACCGAGTTTGCCGGCTTTGAAATACACCAACCCGCCGACGACCAGACCGGCGATGACAAGCCCATAACCGCACCAGCGTGCGATTCGTCGCGGCAGCGGCAACCACAGCACCACGGCGACCGCGACCAACGCCAGCACGGGAAACAGCCAGGGATGAATGCCCCGCAGTGGTGCCGCCCAGCCGACCCCGCTGTAGGACCGCGCCCACCACAAGACAACGGCCACGACCGCGGCGAAGACGACGATCAGGTACGCGATCCAGCGTTTGTGTTCGATGTTGCTGCACAGCAATACGATCAATGCGCCGAGTAGAAAAATCAGACTCGGCAACCACAGCGGCCGAACGCTCTTCAACCACATCAACGTCTTCGATTCGTGCAGGTCGGCGACAAAGGGCAATTGGTACGCGAAACGTGGCACGCGCTCCGACGCCACCGTCAAGTACGTCGGCTCGGTCGTCCGCCAGATCAGCCCCTGGTCACGTCGCAATCGTTCCGGCGTCGCGTCGTTGTAGCTGCTGCTTTCCAAACGCTTCTGCGGCCACAGCATCTTGCGGATCGCATCGTCAAACGCGAGCAGTCGCCCGTCGACCGATGGATCGTTGTTGAACAGCCCCAGCGAGTTGTTGTGCAGCAGCGGCGCGGTCGCCCAAATCGACATCAAACTCGGCACGCGGTAGTACCCCGGCCCGCCGCCCCCGTCGGGCTGCCCGGTATTGGGATTGATGTGCCGCGGCGTGAACGAGTCCATTTCGCCCGCGTCACCCTTGTACGGATTGAAGAACTCGATCACGCCCGGCGAATCGAGTGCGCGGTAGCTTTCCGAGGCGAAGTCTTCCCACATGTGGCCGGTCATGCCGTTGGTCGCCATCGCCCGCGACGCATTCGTTTTGACCAAGTTGACGGGCACGCGGTAGTCGGTCGACAGGTAGTTTTCGGTCCAAAACGTCGGTTCTTCGACCACCGCATCGGCCCAGGTTTGATAGGCGGGGTCTTCCAGCCACTGGGCCGGGTCGTGTTCCCAGAACTCACCGTTGCGTGCCGAGGGGGCGTTCGCCGAGGCGTTGCGCACGTCCAGGCGTCGGTCCACCAAGTCATCGAAATCCTTGTCCGTCGGGAAACCGTCCAGGATTGCCGCGGTGCTTTCCGGTTGGATGCTGGAATGACAAACGATGCAGTTGCGGGCAAAGACGGTTCGGCCGTGGGCGAGCCGGCTGACGTCGACGCGTTTGGCCCGCTCGGCGGCCAGGATCGATTTAAAATCGCGGTCTTCCTGTTCGGCTTGCTTCTTCCACCGCGCCCGTTCGGAATCCTCGATCGGTCGCGTGCGCGCGGTTCCGCCGGGCGTGGAAAGCAGCGGCATTGTCGGTGTGATCTTTAAAAAATAATCACGCAATCCCGGCACACGTCGCTCGGTCGCATTCCAATAAACCGAGTACTCCTCGCAATCGGCCAGCCGAAACGGTTTCTGGTCGTCGAACCCGATGACGACTTGATGCAGTTGGTTCCACTGCTCCCAGTAACTGCCGATGTTCAGGTACACGCGGGCCAGGGCACCCCAGGTGCCGATCGAATCCGACCCGTCCAACAGAATCCTGGGAACGTGACGCGGATTGTCATTCGACGCAGCGATTTGATCCACCGCGCCGAGCTGCTCGGCACGCTCGACCCATTGCTCGGGGACCACGTCGACACCGTCGCCGGGGCGGCTGGGATCGGGATGTTTCCACAGCGATGGCAGACGTGAACTTTCCTTTGATAGTTGCTCTTGTGGATTGAACAGCGACAGGATCGCCCGTTGCGGCAATCCGAACACGGCGTTCATCGTGTTGGGATTGTTGATGTTGTCCGATGCGATCAGCGAGGTGTCGATCGTCCCGCGCGGCTGACTGTCCAGCAAGTGATAAACAAATTGATCGGGTGTCAGTTGGCCGCCGACGGTCGCCCGCATGCTCAGGTACTGCGCCCCGATGTTGCCCGACAGGTTGCTCCAACGCGGGTTGTTCACATCGCGGGGCGGTTTCAGCGGGTGGAAGGACGTGTGACAGAACGCACAACTCATTCCCACTCGGTAGGGCCGGACCAGACTGGGATCGTTGTAGTAGGTGTCGTCGTTGTAAAAGCGTTCGGCATCCCAGCGCTGCTGCGCCTCCTTGTCGAAGTACGGATTGGGGAACAGCCGCAGACCGATCACGCCGCTGGACAGGCCGTACAGATCCGGCGGCGGGACGCGTCGGTCCAGGTCCCCGTACGACTCGGCGTTCGATCGGCCGTATCGACTTCGCTCGTATCGACTTCGCTCGGATTGACTTCGCTCGGATCCGCCGCCGTCGCCACCGTAGTCTTCGACATCGCCACCGTCTTCTTCGGCATTGCTACCGCGGCCCCCATACCGGGCATCGCCATACCCGGCATTGTTGGTCGCCCCGTAAGCCGTCTTGTCGTCGGCCAAGTACTGCGACGGGTAGCGGTAGGATTCACCCTTGAACGTGTCGCCGTCGCCGGTGTACAGCGGCGGACCGTCGTACGCTCCCGATGGCCCTTTGCGTCGCAGGCCGATTTGAGACTTGTGCTTGCCTTCGGCGATGGCGGCAAAGGTCTGGCGCAGGTAGGCGGTCCGCCAGGCGCGAACCCGAGCGTCGGCGGGCGCGTCCAGCCACAGCCCGTGTTCGTCCTTGCGAGCCGATCGTGCCTGCTGCATTCCGGGTTCGTTGATCATCCCGGTGTCGGCAAAACGTTGGTTTCGCCGTCGCGAGTCGACCAGTTTCAACAGGTCGATGAATCCCAAGCTGTCGGTGCACAACCAATCCCAAAACCCTTCGTTGCCGGCGCACCAAACCATCCACGTGTTGCGTCCGATCCGCTCTTCGTTGTTCAGCTCTGGCGGCTCAACGCTGACCTGCTGGCGGACCACGGATCCGTCGCCGTTGCGTTGCGTGGGATCGAGCAGCGCGTCGGGGGCCGCGATGGGGGCCGTGTCCTTCTCACCCGACTCGGCGTCCGAAATGCTGATCGCGTCCATCCCGGCGAAGAAGTCGGGGATGTCATACCAGGAGCCCTCTTCGCCGGCCTGGCTTTGGGGATACGAGTAGTAGTTCGCCGCCGTTTCGTTGGACACGTTTTCAACGATCGCGCGCTTTTTGGCATCGTCGGTTTGCGTTTCACGTGTCGGCGTGCACCCGGCGCACGAGAACAGCAACACGAGAGGAATCGTTGCGATGGTGCGAGGTGATTTCATGGTGACGCATCATGAGCTCAGTGGAAACGGGGGCACGGTTTCAGTGTGCGCCATGCTGCTGGCTTTTCTACAGACGACTTCCGGAAGCAAACGTGTCGCTCAGGACGGGACGCGTCAGTTCGCCGCTGCGGAGCCAGTCGTCGGACAACAGCGTCCAAAAGTCGCGTGCCAGCTGATGCCGCAGGAACGCGACGGGAAGCCACCCGTTCCCATTGTCTCCCCACTGTCTTCCCCAGGAACTGCGGATCAGCAACGCATCTTGATCGGGTCCGTAGTGGTCGCTGTGGTAGCCGACGGCGACGACCGCTTGGCCCCCGCGCGTGGCATCCAACTCGGCGCGGTAGGGGATGTCCGCCGCTCGCGACAACGATGCGGGAACCGAAAACCCGAACACGACGGGGAATCCGGCGGCGAGAAACGACTTGACGGTGGCCCACGTTCGCGCGCCGCTGGTGTTGGGTTCATCCAACCGGAAATAGCGCAGATTTGCCGGCCGCTCGGCACCGGCGGACACGAACACACTCGGTTCGGTGGCAAAGTTTTCGACGTGGTAGGGCCAACGCGCTTCGCTCGGGACGCCGGTCCGCATCAAGGTCTTCAGTGTGCCACGGATCGGGGCGCCCGAGTCCGTCGCCGCACGCCCGGATGTGGCGCCGCGGTGGCAGGTTGCCTGGTACAGAAACAACCTGGATGCGTCGCAGGTGCAAGCATGAATGCGTCGCTGGAAGTATTCCACCAGTGCCAACACGGCGAATGCGCTCGAGGCGTTCAGCGGTCCCTGGTCGTCGACCTCGGTGAAGTACTCCCCCTCGCTGTCACCGCGCAGATCCACTTGGTCAGGCAGCGGCAATTCGGGTGCCCCCCGCAACCGCCCCAGGGACTCCCTGATGCTCCGCTCCCGGTAGGTATAGTCACGGCCGTCGGGCAGATCGGGCTGCCAGCCGAACCCGTGAGGCATGAACGTCGACACGGCGGACTCATGGGACAATTGGAGATGACGGACACCAAATCGTCCGCGGACTCGAAGACGCCGCCGTTCCTGACCCCACTGTCCATCCAGAAACTCTGCTGCGGCGCATCCGCGCGACACCGATTTGGCACGACATCCATTGAACAACCGACGGCTTCCCGTACAACGGAAACCAAGCGGAAAGACCGTGGGACGAATCCGACGTCGCCTGTGCGGGCGATTTCGCCGACGCCCGCTATTCGGTCGGCCAAAACCGCACGGTTCCGTCGTTGCCGCCGGAGACCAAGGTGGCCCCATCCGGGGAGTATGTCAGCCAGAACGTGAATCCGTCGTGTCCGTTGCATACAGCGCGTTGTTTCCATGTCCGCGTGTCCCACAGCCGAATCGACCCGTCGCCGCGTCCCGCCGCAAGGGTCGTGCCATCCGGTGAAATCGCCAACGGCCGCAGCCATGCTTGATGTTTCAACGTGCGTTCCAGTTCATGTGTTTCCGTATTCCAGATCTTGACGTCGCCGGCCGAATCCGACGTCGCGAAATAACTTCCGTCGGGCGCGAACACGATCGACCAAACGGTCAGCGAATGTCCTTCCAACATCGTTTCGAACCGGCGGCGTTTCAAGTTCCAAACGATCAGTTCTCCGGGATCGCCTTTGGCCCAATGTCCTCCACCGGTCACCAGCCACTTTTCGTCCGGTGAGACTGCGAGGCAATAAAGTTGCTGTTTGTGACGTTTTCGCGATGCGACTTCGGTCCCGGTCCTCACGTCCCAAAACTTAAGCAATCCACGGTCGCAACCGCTGACAAGTGTTTGCCCATCGTCAACAAAAACGAGGGCGGACACGAGACCGGGATGACCGGAAAGCCGGTGACGGACCGTACCGTCTCGCGTCGAAGCGATAACGATGTTTGTGTCGTCACCTCCGGTCGCCAGTAATTGACCATCCGGCGAGTAGGTCGCACAACGTACCGTGGGATGCAGCGGTCCGGTGCCGCGGCGTTGCTTGGATTCCAGATCCCATAACTCCGATCGTTTTCCGCTCCCTCCCACATACAATTGACTTCCGTTTGGCGAGTAAGCTGCCACCCAAACCGGTTCGTTTGATCCACTGATCGAACCACGCTGCGGTTTGGCAGCAAGCTCTGGCGGCCAATAGAACAACCGACCGTCGATTCCCGCGGCAACCATTCCTTGCGTGCCAAGCTGTAGCGCGCAAATGGACTCTTGATGCGTCTTCACGGACTGGATGACCTTCCACGATCTGGTATCAAACAGACGAATCATGCCGTCCCAACTGCCGGCCGCGAGTCGATCGTGATCGTCGAACGCTAAGGTCCAGACGGCGAAGGGGTGATTCGCGAGTGCTCGTGGCATTTCCTGTTCGCCCAGTTCCACGATCCGCATCGTACCATCGGCAGCCGCGATCACCATTTGCTTGCTGTCGGGAGTGAAAGCCGTAGCGGTGATACGCGCTCGATCGATCGAAATGGTTTGCGTCGTCGCATGACCGAGCCCGAACACCACCACCTCACGTCCGAAAGAAGCGACCGCGAGCAGTTCTCCATTTCCGGCGAATGACAGCGACTGCAGGGCCCCCGGTGTCACTTCGAAGCGATCGGTCAGCCTGCCTGACCGGGTCTCCCAAACGCGAACGACTCCCCCGCTGGTCACACCGCCGAGCCGTCGAGCGTCTCTGGAAAACCTCAATGCCATCGTGTTCTCCTCGGTGTCCCCGTCACGAAAAACGGTTTTGCCGCTCTCGATGTTGGTGACGGTAACGACGCCATTTGTATCGCTGGACGCCAACCATTTGGCATCCGCCGACAAGATCGCACAGACAGGCTGTTCGCCCAATCGAAAAAGCACCTCCGGTTGCTCGAGAGAACCCATGCTCCATTGACGGACCTCCCCGTTGACATCAACCGCTCGCAACCGCATCGATTCCACTGTCGACGCCATCGAGAGAACGGTCGGATGGCCCGAAATCGGTATCGGCTCGGACTGTAGTCCTGTCGGTGCGGACCCGTCGGCGGACGAGTCGATGTAGACCGACTCGGCCGCATGGGCGATGATGTTGCCCGCGAGAATGCAGACCAGCAGGTACGTTCGCATAAGCCTTCTCATCGCTGCCTCCGGTCGCGTTCGGGTCCGGCCACGAAATAGCTCTCATGTAGAAACCCGGTGAGACTGCGACTGGCCGGATCGTGTGTCCAATAGTTGCCATCGATGACAAACTTGTATCGGTATTCACCGGCATCCACGATCACTTGGGCCGAATAAATGCCGTCGCCGTCGGGATCCGTCAAAGGATGCGTCGAGCTGTTCCAATCATTGAAAGTGCCGGCCAAGTTGATCGTCTTTGCCGGACGATCGGGTTTGTAGAAAAACGTGGCTCGGTAGCGGCCCCCTGCAATCGGGTCGACCTGCGGCTCCGGTACGGAAAGGTCTTGATTGACAAACACTGCTTCGTAAAAGCCGATCATCATTTCTTCCCACGTTTGCTCGCCCCAGCGAACCGGAATCGTCGGATCAGGATTTGACGGATTGTTTTCCGAATTGTCAAAGTGGGCGATGCACTTCAACAGGCTGCCTTCGGGAACAAGCTTTGGCTTGGAGAAACGATAGGAGTTCTGCCAGTTGAAGTCATAGCGCGGAATGTCTAACAACGTTTCCCGTGTCCCATTGGGGTACATCAATTCGTACCGGAATGATTTCCCACGAAAATGCATGTGAGGTGTCAACGAGTGCACCTCCATGTCATGAGAAAACCGATAGGTTGCCTCGACACGATGACTGTCCTCGCCGGGCGGAATCTCGAAGTCGAGATTCACAACCACACCCGACTGCATCGTCCGCCGGACGTTCTTGGGATCGGCGAAATAAAGCCCGATCTCGCTTTGGTCGTTGCGGACGCGACCGTCGGGGGTGTAGTGGATCTGCATCACGAACTTGGAACCGGCCGGTACATAGCGGGCGACGCCGTCGGCCAGGTTCATCGGCGGGGACCCAGGCACGTACCCGCCCACCGTCTCGAACCCGACGCCGCGCTCCTGCAAGATGGGGTCGGCGCCAGACGTGTCCACGAACACGAGGATGTGATGGACGACACTTCGCACCCCCGGTCGGATTTCCGAGGCTCGAACCCACTTGCCCTCGGTAAATTCGGGGTCGATCGTCACGTACTGATAATCCATCACGCCGGTTGCACTGACCGTGATCGGTTCGGGCATTCGAACCACTAAATCCGGACTCCCCAGTGCCCAACCGTCGATGAATTCTTTCGCCGGCGGCAGTTGCTCTCGGTCGCCTTCGGGCGAGCCGTTGTCGACCCAATCATAGAGCAGTTGTTTCTCTTCCTCGCTGATCCGCGCATCGTTGGCAAAGTCACCGTGCTTTGGATTGGCATGCCAGGGCGGCATCCGCTCGTCCTCCACGACTTCGCACAACGTCTCGGCCCAAGCAGCGACATCTTCGTAGTTTTGCAACGCGAAGGGTGCGATACCTCCCACGCGATGGCACTCGACGCAATGCCGCTGAATCAACCGGGAAATCTGGTTCGCGTACGTGATATTCCCGGTCGGCCGTGCACGATTGACTCGACCGATGTGACAACCGACCGCCTCGGTACTGGGAGTGCTCACCGGTTTGCCGGCCAAGAGTTCCTCGATCGCGCGTCTCAGGTAATTGTTCGTGGCCTCGGGTCGGGCGTACCCGACCCCAAATTGGTCATCGATCCGACCGTGATACCTAATCCTGCGATGTTCGTCCAAGACAAAAATCTCCGGTGTGCGTTCTGCACCAAATCGATCGGCGACCCGATTGCCGGGATCCTTCAAAAGCGGAAACGTGATCCGATGATCGCGTGCGTAATGGCTGATCTCCGTGGGTGTGTCTTGTTGGTTGGAATTGATCCCCAGCACGATCAGCCCACGCGCTTTGAATTGGTCCGCAATGCCCTGAAGCTGAGCACCGTAGACTTTTGCCAGCGGGCATTCGGTCCCCAGAAACGCGACGACGATGACCGGGTTCTCGTCGAAATCACCAAGCGAGTACGGTGCGCCTAAATAATCTTGCAACTCGAAACTTGCGACCGGCTCCTGCGACCTTGCGGCCGCACAGCAGAGAATCAACAGGATTGCAACGGCAAAGCGCGACGTCGAGAAGAAAGACGAGATTGGCATGACTTCACTCCGATGTTGGTCCGGCGGGCAGGGGTGGATGCGCAGGAACCGCGAAATTGCCTAAAAAAATCAAAGCGAGACACGGTTTTAGTGTAACCGCGACGTCGCCCTCGAGCCGTCCACGTCCCGCGGAACCAACGCCGATGCCCGCGATGACAATTCGACTGGCACCGTACGACTGGCCGCGATGTTGAAGGCGTTATATCCGGATCAATTGGCACGGTCACCGGTGTGACCGCCGCTCTAATCAGAGTCGGCCGAACCTTGGCCAGATTCATTGTCCCACCTTTGAATCGAGTGGATCGCGTCGAAACGTGTCTGCCGTTGGCCCACGCCCGTCGATGCGTGACGCGGGTCAGAAAAGGGTGTCGCGAGGTCAGGGGCAACGAAATGGATCAACCAACCGTCCAGTATCCGGTCAAACATCAGTCGGCCGATGGAAATCCGCCAACCGCTTTGGATCGGTCGAAGGCGAACCTGCAGCCGGGCGACTGGACGGGACGGTTGATCGGCGAATACGAAATCCAAAAACTGATCGGACAAGGTGCCTACGGTCAGGTCTATCATGCCATCCATCGATGGTTGAAATTGCCGGTCGCGATCAAAGTTCTCCAGCACGTCGACGCAAACGATAAGCAGACGTTGGATCGATTTCAACGTGAGGCGCAAATCGCCGCCCGACTGCGCCACCCCAATCTCGTGCGCTGCACCGACGGTGGCGTCGTGGGCGACAAGATGTTTCTGGCGACCGATTTCGTCGACGGCGAAGACTTGAGAACACTCGTGCGACGCCACGGACCGCTCGGCGTGGCAGCGGCCAGCGAGATCATCCGCCAAACGTCCCTCGCACTCCAGTTCATCGTCGACAACGACACCATCCACCGAGACATCAAGCCGGCGAACATCATGCTGGATCGGGATGGAACCGTGCGGGTCTTGGACCTGGGACTGGCACGCTGTTCGGTCGGCGGAGAAACGCTGACCGAAACCGGACAAATCATGGGCACACTCGACTACCTTGCGCCCGAACAGGCGGTCGATGCGCGTCGCGTCGATTTCCGAGCCGACCTCTACTCGCTCGGTTGCACCTTCTATTACCTGCTGACGGGACAAGCGCCCTTTTCGACCGCAGACAATTCGACGATGGCGTCAAAGATCCATGCGCATCTGGAGTCACCACCGCCACGGATCAAGAATTTTCGCTGCGATGTGCCTCGATCGGTGGTCGCCCTGATCGACCAACTGCTCGAAAAGTCACCCGAACGGCGGCCCGATTCCTTTCGCGATGTCTGTCGCACACTAACGCCCGTTGCACAGCCTGACTGCCTGGCACGACTGCTGACCGAGTCGGGCGAGAACAAGGTTCCAAACGGCGCGCGTGCAGCAAGAAACGCCTCACGTTGGACGCAGCAAATCGGAGACGCGATCACGGGAATGGTGGTGACGTTGCTGCGGTTGCCATTGATCATCACCGGCTTTCTGGAGCGTCGACCGCCGCAGCGTGCCGGCCAATCAACCAGCTACCACTTCAGTTTCCGGTGGTTGAAATCTGCAATGGCACTGGGCGTCCTGGGATTTGCCGTCTGGTATTCAGGGATTGAGATCGTTCCTGTCGAAAATGCATCCAGCCCGCTTTTCGAGGGCCGAACGGTCGAACCGTCACCGGTCAAACACTCGCCCTTCACCCCCAGTTCGACCGCGACGCATCCTCCACCGCCCGGTGCTTCGGGGAGGCATCGGCAACCACATCTGCAGCCCCCGCCGCATCCGCACCAGCGGAACGCCCCCGCGCCTCCACCGCGTTCCGGTCGATCCCAGGGAGTGCAGTACAACGAGTTTCAATGATTTGAGAAGACGTTGTGAAAACCGTTCAGCGGTTCACGCCGAACGTTTAGACTGGGGACCTGTCTCCCAGATGCCCCCGCCGACAGGCATACTCCACCACCGTCGTCGTTGATCACCATGAAAAATCTCCTTGCGTTCCTCATCTGCCTGTTCATTCCTGTCGCGACCGACGCCCAGGATGATCAAACCGCACGACAAACCGTCATCGACACGCCGGGATTGGTCGCGTTTTGGGACTTTGTCAAACGAGAGCCGGAGGGGGAGCGACGCTTCACCGCTCACGTCGCCGATGGCGCGCCGACCGAGTATCCGCTGGATGCGGCGAACTATGTGAAAGATTATTGGGGCCAGGGACGGGCGGCGTCTTATGCCGATTTCCCGTTACTCGGTCGGGGGCCGTTTGGCCAGGCGATCCGTATTCGCCGCGAGACCGATCCGCATTTTCGTCCCTTCTTGTTCGTGCCCCGATCGCGTCTGCACGACACTCCGCTGGACATCAAAGGCGAGGACCGATCGGTGACCGTGGTCGTCTGGGCGATCCGCGAAAGCGGCAATCATGCCCTGGCAGGGATCTGGCACGAGGGCACCGACCTGCACCAAAAAGAGACGGCCGGAATTCGCAAGGTGGAACGCGGCCAGCGGCAATACGCGCTGTTTGCCGGGCTGAACAAACCCGGCAGCGCCTGTGGTCACGTCTCCGAAAACGGCGCCAGTTCGTTTTTAAACAAGTACGCGCTGCACAAATGCAACTCGCTCGGACAGTCACCCGAAGTCCCGGCGGATTCTCCGGCCGATGTTTTGGATCGATCGTGGCAATGCTTCGCGATGACGTTTGATCACCGCCGCGATGAGCTGACCGGCTGGCTGGACGGAAAGGCGGGCGACCGTTGGCTGGAAAACCCGCGTCGCGGTGGGCTGCTGGGCTCGGCCTACAACGCCTACATGCAAGGCCACTGGCACCGCACGCCCGGCCGCCAGCCCGGTGAAGACCCGGACTTTCCTGCCGATCAGTTCTACAATCCACCGGAAGACGAGCCGATCAGCGTCAAAGTCACCGGCGAAACCCCCGACCAACGGACCGAACAGCGGGAGTACCGGTTCACCAAGATCAGCGTGACACTGCAGAAGCATCCCGACGGAAGCGTCACCGAAACCGCACGCGATCTGGTCGCACTGCGGCTGAATCCGTGGTGGTATCCGCACGGCATCTACACGCCCAAGGACGACGGCAGCGGCGGCCCCTTCACCATCGGCCGCGTGATTCACAGCTCCCGCAGCGTCGGATTCACCGGTTGGATCGGCGGCGTCGCGGTGTTTGATCGGGCCCTGGGTGCCGGAGAGCTGGCCGAGTTGGCGAAGCTTTCAACACAAGATTGACCCCGATGGGGGGTACTCGCTGCAGACTGGGGTTTCGCTTGCGTTATCTCGAGTGGTCCGCCATAGCTTGGTTTTCGATGGGGCCCGACCGTCGCCGTGTTCTCCGAACTCGGCGCGCGGCAAAGCTTGCTTTTTCACGCACGCGCCGAGTTCGGAGAACACGGCGACCCTCGGAAGGCATCGTCAAGGACGAAAACTGAGCTGCGGCGTGACTACAAGGATGCGTCAGGAACGGGCACCTAATTTCCTGGAGCGTGAAATAATTGGACTCCGATAAGCATTTAGTTATATAATCGGGTCCGCCAGCCACATCCCCCAGACCTACCCTGATCGGCCGTTCCCCTTCCCTCCGGCCGGTGCGTGGTGGCGATTGGCAATCGCCAGAACGACCTTAGCGTCGTTTTCAGCCGGACCATCGACACGCATTCTTCGATCTCGCACAGAGAGTCATAATGATCAACCGCAGAAACATGCTGCGAGGGTTCGCAGCCGGCGTCGGCGCTGCTTTCGCCCCCTCGAGTCTCACGCAGCCTTTGCTTGCATCCCCCGCTGCCGCGTCACCGGGCTTTGGCAATACGACTCCCAAGCGAATCATTTTCTTCATGCAGAACCAGGGTTTCGACCCCAAAACCTGCATCCCCAGCGGGATGAAAAACAGCGGCTCGCTCGGGAAGGCCAAATTGCCCGAGCCGATCAGCCCCCTGGAACCGTACAAGGATCGGCTGCACATCATCAACGGGCTGCACGGCTTGCACACCAGTCCCTCCCACAGTGCCTTTTTCGGCGCCCTGGGCGGCTACCGCGGCAGCGACGGGGTGCCGCCGAGTGCGGCAACGATCGATTACGAATTGAGCAAGGTGCTGCCGCAAACGCTGCTGCCGCACCTGTGCATCGGCATGGACTCGATCGAGAACATGACGACCAAGCCGACACTGGCGACATTGTCAGCCAGCGGCGCCGGGCAGCCGATCTTCATGCACTCCAATCCGAACCATCTGTATCAGATGCTTTATGGCGGCATCTCCAGCGGCGACATTCGGTTGCAGCACGAGGCCCGGACGAGCTTGATGTTGCAAATCGAACAGTTCGCCGCCTCCAAGGGCCGTTCGCTTCCGGCGGCCGACAGCCAACGTTACGGCCAATACGTCCAGGGATTCAAAGACGCCAACGGGCTGCGCAATCGGCTGGGCGCGGTCAGCGATCATCTGCGCCAGTTCGCACCGACGGTGGACGAACGTTACGCCAACCCCGAATTCGAAACCGACTGGCACGATCGACTGTTGGACCTCGGCATCTCCGCACTGACCTCGGGCATCACCAACACCCTGACGATCGGTTCGGGACGCGGGGAGATCTTCGGCGCCTGGAAGGGGCTGGGGATCGAGCAACAGGGGCACAACCTGGGTCACATGGAACAGCCGGACAATCCGATCTGGATCAAAATCCGCCAGTACAACAGCCGCATGCTGGTCCGAATCATGGAAGCCCTGGAGAGTGTTCCCGAGGGCAGCGGCACGATGATGGACCACACGCTGATCGTCTACACCAGCAACAACGCCGACAAACAACACACCAACGGTGCCAACTGGCCGGTGATGCTGCTGGGCAACCTGGACGGCGCCTTTAAATCCGGTTGCTTCACCCAACTGGATGGCAAGCGTCCGATCAACGCGTTGTATGCCAGCCTGTTGCGCGCCGTCGGCCAGAACGTCGACCGCTTCAACATGGACGACAAACAGGCTCAAAAGTACGACGCCGGCAACGGTCCGCTGAAGGAAGTGCTCGCGTGAGCCAGGTTAGAATCGTTTCCAGACCCCAAGTTGGAACCCTTATGAAGTCGAGCAACCCAGGGCAGAAACGTCGTCACGAGAATCCCTGGATGCTTCGTTCCACTTCGTGCGTCCTGATCGTCGCGTGTTGGCTGTCGTTCGGTGTGCTGCCATCGGTTGATGCCGAAACGTATGTCCCAGGGCAAGCGCCCGAGAAGACCTTCGAAAATTTCGCGGGCGCGTTTCTCGCCGACCACTGCATCGATTGTCACGGCGAGACGGCCCCCGAGGGCGATCTGTCGCTGCACGATTTGGGACCGGTCGACGAGATCAACGCCGGCACTTGGAAAAGCGTGTGGGCCCAGGTTTCGCTCCAGGAAATGCCGCCGCCAGACGCAGCGGACGTGGAGGTGGTCGACCGGTTAAAATTCTCCGACTGGATCGTGGATGAACTGTCGCGGGTGATGCACGACAAGGGCGGCTTCCATGCCCACCGTGACCCCCACAAAGGCAATTTCCTCGATCACGAATTGCTGTTCGGCGAATTGCCCGAAGAAATCCAGCTTGTCCCGACCTCCTCGCCGGCTCGGATTTGGCGGGTGACGCCGCAAGAGCACATCACGCGTCTGAACGAGCTGATCAACACCGAACCGCAGTACGATCCCGAAAAACCGGGGCTCCGCACACACGGTGATGCCGTGCCGACCAACCATGGCGGCGAACTGAAGCTGTACTTCGGCGTCGACCGCATCATCAAGTGGCAAGGCGGGACGGTCGCCTACGCCACGTCCGTCAAAAGCGTCCCCGCGATCCTGTCCTCGGCGCGCAAACACGGACTGGAAAACTACCCCGACTTCTACACCGTCAACAGCGCCGAAGCGACTCAGATCCTGGACCTGGCCGATGACATCCTGCGCTACATGGCCGAAGGCCCGCTGAGCATTGCAAAGCCCTATCAGATCACGGACGATCCCAATTCGATCGCCGACAAGATGGTCGGTGACCTGCGTGGATTACCGACTAGCCTGGTTTACAGCACCAAGGTCGTGCGTCCGCTGACACCGGTCTATGACCTGATGAAGGACGCCGGCGTTTCGGACCAGCGTGTTCGGGCCGCGGTGGATTTTCTGTTCGAGGCGTTGACGTATCGACCGCCGAACGAACGGGAATCGAATCAATACCTGCAGATTGTCAACGAATCGATCCAGAAGCTCGGCAAAGAAGACGGCGCCATCCTGGGATTGTCGGCGATCTTCCTGGATCGCGATGCGCTGTTCCGGCCGGAACTGGTCCCCTACGGCACGCCGGATCCGCACGGGCGCGTCATGCTGCAAGACTGGGAACTCGGCTTGGCCGTCAATCACGCACTGCGTTACATCCGGCCCGACCAGGAGCTGCGCACGGCGATCATCGAAGGACGGATGCGAACGCGGGACGATGTCCGCCGCGAAGTCCAGCGGATGCTCCGCGACGACAGCATCCGCAAGCCGCGCATCCTGAAGTTCTTTCGCGATTACTTCGACTATGACCTGGCCGGCTACATCTGCAAGGACAACAAGGCGCTAACGGAAACCGGCGTGACCGTGCGAGGTGAATCGCACTACCGCGCCATGTTCGATGCCACCGCCAGCACCGATCGCCTGGTCGAATTGATCCTGCAAGAAGACAAGGACGTGCTGAAACAATTGCTGACCACCGACAAAGTGGTCGCCACGGACAAAGACACGTACTACTTCGGTAGAAAACGAACCAAGGAAGAACACGATGCGGCGGTGGCGGCGGTCGAACAGGAAGAGGCCGAAGCAAAGAAAAAGGACAACGCCGCGCTGAAACTGGCCCGGCAGGAACTGGATGACCTTGAAAAGTGGCTGAAGGAAAACCCGGACGGCGACACGCCGAAGAAACAAAGGGAATTGGCGGCTAAGAAGAAAGCGGTCGCGGCGGCCGAAAAGGCTCGCGCCGCGACGGTGCGACAGTACCGGCTGGACAAAGAAAAGCTAGGCATCGCCGCCGCGGACCTGTCCGGGGCGGAGATCTTTGCCCGCGTCAGTCGTCGCAGTTTTGGCAACGGCTCGATGAAACCCGAGCGGATTCTCGCCACCGCTCCCGAAGGCCAACGCATGGGCATCCTGACCCATCCCAGTTGGCTCGTGTCGCATAGCGATGCGATGGATAACCACGCCATCCTGCGCGGCCGCTGGATTCGCGAACGACTGCTCGGCGGTGGCATCCCCGATGTGCCGATCACCGTCGACGCGATGCTGCCCGACGAGCCCCACAACACGCTGCGCCAGCGCATGCGGGTCACCCGCGAAACCTATTGCTGGACGTGCCACGAAAAAATGGACCCGTTGGGATTGCCGTTCGAAATGTACAACCACGCGGGCGTGTATCGCACGCTGGAGCTAAACCAACCGGTCGACAGCAGCGGCGAAATCATCGATTCGGGTGACCCCGCGCTCGACGGCGAAGTCGCCAACGCCATCGAGATGATTCAACGGCTTGCCGAGAGCGAGCGTGTCGAACAGGTGTTCGTGCGCCACGCATTCCGTTTTTGGATGGGCCGCAACGAAACGCTGCACGACGCGCCGGTATTGCAAGCAGCCCATCGCGCGTACAAAGAATCCGGCGGCAGCATGAACGCGCTGATCACGTCGCTGCTGACCTCCGATGCCTTTCTGTATCGCACGCGCAGCGGTCCCGAGATGCTGACGACCGCCCAGTAGCAGTCACCCGCAACCTGATTCTTTCGCAGCTGAACTCGCTTGCGGCCTGTTGATCCAGTCGCAATGAAAAATCCAACGATCAGCCGAAGGTGCGCGCTAGCCCGGATTTTTCACGGCATTGAAGCGAAACGACGCAAAGCCATGCAACCGAAGATCTTCTGTTTAACCTTGCAAAAACACACTGCGCAAATCAGCCGCCACGCGCTAGCGTGCGGTTCCTCCGCCAATCGCCGTGGAAGCACATGAACCGTGAGCTAGCGCTCATCGGCTAATGAATAATCCGGGCTAGCCCCGGTTGTGTGGCGGCGATAACTGCGGCTGATTCAATCAACACGTCGCTTGGTATTGTGCTTGAATCAATCCCGAAGTGCTGCGGTCCAGTTAGAATACGGCCGAACGAACAACCAGGGTTGTGCAACCCTAAAACGAGACATTGGCGAGGAAACCGGGAGTGGCGATGAAAGCTTTTCATGTAGGATTCGTGTTTGCAATCTGTCACGCGTTGCTGGTGCCAGGTGCCCGTGGTCAAGAGACGGACGTCCGCATCGTGCGTGTGTTGACGATCGGCAACAGCTTTGCTCAAAACGCGTGCCGGTATCTCGAATCGATCGCCGACTCGGACGGTTCTTGTCGCATCGTCATCGGCACGGCAAACATCGGCGGTTGCACGCTCGAGAAACATGCCGCCTTGGCAGAAAAGTCCGCGACCGATCCCGACCAGAAACCTTACCGTGGCGACGCCGGCAAGCGATACAGTTTGCAGGAATACCTGGCCGCCGAACAATGGGATTACGTCACGCTGCAACAGATGAGTGCGCTCAGCTACAAACCGGAATCCTACCATCCGTACGTCGAACAACTCGTCGCGATCATCCGCGAACACGCTCCTCAGGCGGAAATCCTTGTTCACCAGACATGGGCCTATCGCCCCGATTCTCCGCTGCTGAAATCGGACGGGATCACGCAACAGGAAATGTACCGGCGACTGGCTGCAGCGTACGACAGTGTCGCAGAACAGTTAAACAGCCGAATCATCCCCGTCGGCACCGCGTTTCAATTGGCTCGCAATACCTCAGGACGCGAGGTGCTGGTGGTCGATCCAGAGTTTGACTACGACACCCCGGTCTACCCCGCACTGCCGAAGCAGACCCACTCGTTGGTGACCGGTTGGTTTTGGCGGACCAACGGCGACCAAAAAGCGTTTCGCTTGGATTTCAAACACGGAAACAACCAAGGCTGTTTCCTGGCGGGACTGGTTTGGTACGAAGTGCTGACCGGAAATGATGCGACCGAAACGTCGTTCCGCCCGCAGGGTATGAGTGAGGAGGACGCCATGTTCTTCCGTCGTGTGGCCCATCAGGCGGTCGCAAGTCGGAAGCCGGGGATCGCAAAATGACAAGCAGCATCGTGAGTCGACGCATGAAGGTAGCTACCTTCACCAAAAGGTGGATCCCCGAGATTTCCCACGCTCTGGCGAGCGTAGCTACATCGAAGTGGATCTCCGGCGCCTTCCACGCTCTGGCGAGCGTAGCGACGTCTGCGTTGGTGATCATTTGGGGTGTTTGCGGTGGATCGCCGTTGCTGGTCGCACAAGAATCCAGCCGGACCACCGATACGGCCTTTCGGTTCATCGAAGGCGGTCGCTTCGTTCAAGGAACCGACGGCGGCGAACGTGCGTTGCAGCAAGCGTTCCCGTTGTCGACCACCGGCCAAAGCTACGGGAACGCCGAAGGCCCGGCCCACGTGACATGGGTGACCAAGCCGTTCTACATCGCCGAAACAGAAGTCACCGTCGGCCAGTTCCGCCGCTTCGTCGACGCCACCGGCTATCAAACGACCGCCGAACGCGGCATGACCAAAATGGTCGGCTGGGATCCGACGCCGGACGACAAGCCGCTGTATCAATCGCATGACTTTCTACGCGACCAAAAATTCAGCTGGAAGAATCCAGGTTTCAAACAAGCCGACGATCACCCGGTCGTCGGCGTCAGCTTGACCGACGCAAAGGCGTATTGCCAATGGCTGAGCCAACGCGACGGCGTGCGATATCGGTTGCCGACCGAAGCGGAATGGGAACTCGTCTGCCGCGCCGGAACCACGACCTGGTTTTCGTTCGGCGACGTTGCCAAGGGCGTGGTGCACGAGCACGCCAATCTGGGCAACGTCGAACTGGAACGACACCGCAACCATGCCGCCGAACGACAATGGTTACTCGATTGGGAAAATGATCCCAGCGACGGGCATGTCTTCACCGCACCAGTCGGCAGCTATACCCGTAACCCTTGGGGAATCGCGGACATGCACGGCAACGTCTGGGAATGGTGCGAGGATCTGTGGCTGGACACGGTTTATAAAGACTATTCCCGGCCGCGTTATGACCAACCCTGCGGCGTTGCGGTGGACCCGGTCAATCGCGACCGACCGCAAACAACGACCAACGAATTCCATGTCATCCGTGGCGGGTGCTGGTACAACGGGGACCTGATTTGCCGATCCTCCTCACGCACCGCGTGGGATGCCGACGATGCCGCCTGCTATGTCGGATTCCGCATCGTCCGTGAAGCCGATCCGGCGACATCGACCACGGTCCGTGATGCCTACACGGCCGAACTCGCGGCGATTGCGGCGATCGAAGCGGCCGGAGGAACTCTGCATTCGTCCCGCGGCATCGACATCGAAGTGCGACTGGAAGGATCACGTGTCGACGAATCCGTGTTCGAACACTTGGCCAAATTGCCGGATCTGCAGCGGCTAAGCATCGGCTGGCGCGGCCGTGATGCACAAATCTCACAACAAGGGCTCGACGTGATCTCCCGGCTGCATCAACTGCGGGCGTTGGTCTTCAAGAGCGGATCGGGCGTCGAAACGCTTGACCTGTCCGTGCTGACGCGGCTGAAGCAATTGAACACGTTGCGTTTTCCGCGTGATGGTCGACTTGATGACGACCACCTGGAGTCGCTTTCCGGCTTCCGTTCATTGACCGAATTTGAATGCTACGGCGCAACCGGTGATGATGCGGGCTCACGTCTGACCGACGTCGGGATCAGCCACCTGAGCGGTAACGGCAACCTGGAAACGTTGTTGGTCTGGGAGAATCAAGCCACAGGGGCTTACCTGAAGTCGCTGGCGAACTGCCCGTTGAGCAGCTTGGCCAGCACCGCTCCGGATCGTCACCCCGGTGCAATGGATGACGCCGGTGCGGCGAATTTGTCGCTGTTTCCGGGACTTCAGTCACTCACGCTGGACGGACAAACTCAGCTCGGCAAACCGACCATGGTGCAGATCGCCGAACTCGGGGAGTTGCAGAAACTGAGCCTGCAACGTTGCACTGGCATCTCGGACGCGGCGATGTCGGCCCTGGAAAAACTGCAACGACTTCGTGACGTGAACCTGACCGACAACGCTGCTGGTGACATCGCGGCGGCAGCACTCGGAACGATCCCACGTTTAGAATCGCTTCGACTTGGCAATGAGACGTCCGCCGACCAGGCCGGATTATCCGACGCCGGAATCGCCGCGTTATCCGGCGCCATCTCGATTCGTGACTTGCAGCTGACGTCAGGCGGCATCACCGATCGAGGGCTAAAACATCTCGGGCGAATTAATCGACTGCAACGATTGACAATCAGCTCGGATCAAATCACCGGATCGGGACTGGGGCCGTTGACCGAACTGCCGGATCTGCGCGACCTGTCGTTGCGAACGCCGGGATTGCAGGACGTCGCGTTTGAGTACCTGGCGACGGCGAAAAGCGTTCGCAAGTTGTGGTTGGCCAACCGCGGCTTTCGACCCGCCGCCGGACTGACCAACGAGGGCATGATCAAGATGGCCAAAGCGACGTGGTTGCGAGAGTTGTGGTTGCCACGCAACGGCACCGGGATCACGGAAGACCAGATCAACACGCTCAATGACCAAATGCCAAAAACCAACGTCATCGCCTACACCGTTTCCTGGGACTAACCCCCGATCCTGCATGATCAAGTCTGCCCCATTCCGATCGATCGTCCTGATCTGCACGATTTCCATGATCGCGTGTTGCAGCGTGCATTCCGCCGAACCGCACGACGCAACGCTCTACCGGCATTCCGTTAAGAAACTGATCCAAACCTACTGTGTCGATTGTCACGGGCCGGACACCCAAGAAGGCGATCTAAGGCTGGACACACTGGCTGCCGATTTCACCGATTCACAAACCGCGTCGAAGTGGATCGAGGTGATGGACAACCTGAATTTGGGCGAGATGCCGCCGGAGGACCAGCCGCAGCCGCCCGCGGCAATGGCGTCTGCGGTCGCCGACTGGATCGCCGGCGAGCTTAAACATGCGGCGATGTTATCGGGCAGCACCGGCGGCCGCGAGCTGATGCGGCGACTGAACCGCAGAGAATACGCGAACATCGTCGGTGACCTGTTGGCGGTCGAGTTTTTGCCCGGCGAAGGCCCGCTCGATCTGCTGCCGCCCGACGGAACGATGAACGGGTTTGACACCGTCAGCAAGGCGTTGTTGTTAGACCCTTCGTTGATGGAAAAGTACTTCGACGTCGCCGCGCTGGTTGCCCAAAAGGCGATCGTCACCGGGCCGCCGCCGGTTCCCACGCGTCGCAATCGAATGGAGTACGAAGACAGCAGCGGGGGGATCGCGTACATCAAACAGTCACGCGAGACGATCCTGACCGACCAGGGCATCATCACGATGAACCAGGGGATGCGCAGCGACGAAGCACTGCGGCACCCTTGGAACGACCAGTTAATCCCGATTCGCGGACGTTATCGTTTGCGCGTCCGCTTGGGCGCCGACCCTCGCGATCGCGATGCACTCTACATCCGCATCAAACGCAGCGGCGACGGCGATCTGTATTTCGGCAAGGTCCCCGGAACGCTGGAACATCCCGAAGTGATCGAAGTCGAACGCGCCTTCGACGTCGCCGGTGGCAACGAGATCGGAATCGAGTTTGTCGACGCGCCGGGTTTCGGCCGGGTCAACTATCACTTCAGCGACCTGCGTCGACGCGCCGAAGAAGCGACAAAGAATGGAAACGCGAGCCTGGCGGGACGTCTGCAAGCTCAATTGGGCGCACAGGGTTTCCCGAACCAAGGGCGCATCGAACCCGACACCCGAACGACCGACCACCTGCCACGCATCCTGTTCGATTGGATCGAGTTGGAAGGCCCGTTGTATGACCAGTGGCCGCCGGAGAGCACCGGAATCATTTTCCATCGCGGTCTCGACGAGTCGGAGTTCGACGAAGCTTACGCGCGAGAGATCTTTGCCCGGTTGCTGCCCCGTGCGTTTCGCCGCAACGTCACCGAGACCGAAATCGATCGTATCGTCGGCGTCGTTCTTAGTGAAATGGAGTACGGTGAATCGTTCCCCGACGCGGTCGGTTCGGGGATCGTGGCGATGCTGTGCAGCCCGGCGTTCTTGCTGGTCAGCGAAGGCGTCCGCACCGGCGAAGTCGTCGACCCGACCGGCGACACCGAACTCGACAACAACGAGCTGGCGTTCCGATTGAGCCGGTTCTTGTGGAGCACGATTCCGGACGAACCGCTACGGCAGACGGCTGCAACGGAGAATCTGACCGATCCGCAGGTGCTGCGGGAACAGGTCCGGCGGATGCTGGCCGACGAAAAAGCGGACGCGTTGGTCGATGGCTTTGCGCGTCAGTGGCTCAAGGCGGATGAATTCGATCGCTTTGCCATCGACCAAAGGCTTTATCGTGATTTTTATCGATCCGAAAACGCCGGGCTGAACGAGGCCATCAACGCCGAACCGATCGAATTCTTTCGCGAGATCCTGCGCAGCGAAGGCAGTTTGCTGGACTTCTTGGATAGCGACTGGACGATGGCCAATGAAACACTGGCTCGTTATTACGGGATCCCGGATGTGACGGGCGACACGCTCGTTCGCGTTCAGTTTCCCCAACCGTCGGTCCGCGGCGGATTGTCGACGATGGCCGCGGTGCACAAGTGGGGCAGCGACGGCAACCGAACCAAGCCCGTCGAGCGTGGAAAATACATCCTGGATGTCCTGTTCAACGATCCGCCGAAACCTCCGCCGCCGAATGTCGGTGAAGTCGAACCGAACGTCGATGGCGAACGGTTGACGGTGCGACAACGCTTGGACCAACACCGCACCATCGCCGCATGCGCCAACTGCCATCGCACGATCGATCCGTACGGCCTGGGGCTGGAAAATTTCAGCGTCACCGGGCAGTGGCGGACCAAGCAGGACGGCGAACGCCCCTGGTGGCCCGACGAAGCGGTGATCGACGCCAGCGGAACGTTGCCCGACGGCACGCAGTTTACGACGATCCAGCAATACCGCGCCGCATTGCGATCCCAAAGCGATCGGTTCCTGCGGGGATTTGCCGAGAAGATGTTCACCTATGCACTCGGCCGCATCGTCGAGCCCAGTGATCGCGTTACAATCGACGCCTTGGTCGATCGAATGAAATCCAACGGACACAGTCTGCACAGTCTGGTCGAAGGGATCGTGTTGTCCGACGCCTTTTTAGCGAAGTAAACTCATGAGCAAAATCAACGCACCGCGATTGAAACGCCGCACGCTCCTGCGAGGCACCGGGGGCGCGATGGCGCTGCCGCTGCTGGAGGCGATGCTTCCCAAAACGTCTGCCGCCGCTGCTGAAGACGACGTTGCATCTGCCATGCCCAAACGCATCGGCATCTTCTACTTCGGCACGGGCATGAACATGCGGCAGTTGGAGCCGGTCGATGAAGGCCGCGAATACACGCTCTCGCCGACGCTACAGGTGCTCGCCGAACACAAAGACGACTTCACCGTGATCTCGGGGACCTACTTGGAACACGGCGGCGGTCACCAAGGCGATTACACGTTTTCGACCGGCGTGAAGGCCAAAGACGGCAGCTCGATCAACAACTCCGTCTCCATGGATCAAATCGCTGCCGAACAACTCGGACGCGAAACCCGATTTCCGTCGCTGCAACTGTGCGTGCAACGCGGCACGGGATTCGGCGGCAACCTGCGGACACTGTCCTGGAACCGCGACGGCGTCCCGCTGGCCTCGGAAAACGACCCGCACGTGCTGTTCAATCGTTTGTTCAAAGTCGACGGGCCGGAGGAAACCGAACTGCGTCAAAAGGGATTTCGACAACGACGCAGCATCCTGGATCTGGTGATGGAGGATGCCAAACAGATGGAACGCACGGTTGGTCGGCAGGACCGTGTCAAACTGGACGAGTATTTCAGCAGCGTCCGCGAAGTCGAAAAGCAACTCGAGCGCGACATCGATTGGAACGTCAAACCCAAACCGAATGTCGACACCAGCGGCATCAGCGACTTTTCGGAAAGCTATACCGTCAGCATGCCGGCCGGGCAGTTCGTTTATGAGAAATACGCGCGGATGATGTACGACCTGATCGCGCTGGCGTACGAAACCGATTCCTCGCGCGTGGTCAGCTACGTCGTCCGCCAAGAAAGCTCCGGCGGGACCTTTCCCGAATTCGGTGTTTCCAAGGGATTCCATGAATTGACACACCACGGCAACGACCCCAAGAATCTTGCCGAACTGGCGCAAGTGGATCGGATTTATTTCTCGCACTGGAACTACTTCATCAATCGGCTGAAATCGTTCCGACAGCCCGACGGTTCCAATTTGTTGGACCACACCTTGCTGGGTTTTTCCAGCGGGATGGGGATCGGACACTCCAAAGACCGCTTGCCGACCTGTTTGTTCGGTGGCAAAGCAGCCGGTGTCGCCCACCAAGGGCACCTGCGTCTGCCGGAACAGACTCCGCTGTCGCGTCTCTGGCACACGATGCTCGATCGCGCCGGAGTCGACCCCGGCGATCCTTTCCAAGACTCCAGCGGTGTGATCAGGGAATTGGTGGATGTCGGGTAAGGTTTTCGCCTCGTGACAAGTGCCGCTCGCTGATGCGTCCCGCTGGCATGCGATGCCAGCACGTGGCGTCAGCCAGTGGCGGGCGCTGGACGCGGGGTGAACCCCACGTGCCGCTCGCTCACGCGTCCCGCTGGCATTTCCCTCCCGTCGATTCAAACAACGGTGCAAGCCGCTCATAACACAGCTTGGCCGTGCCGACGGGATCGTAGCCGGGCTTGCGATGGACATGTGAACTGACCTCGACATTGACGAAACCACCATAGCCGGCGTCTTTCAAGATGCTCACTAACTCGGCGTAGTCGGTTTCACCGTCGCCGGGCAGCAGGTACTCGTGCTTGGCCGGTGTGCCGCGACTGTCCTTGATCTGGACATAAGCTGTGATCGGCAGCAGTTGTTTCAGGCTCTCAGCCAGCGAAAGGCCTTCCAGCAAAAAGTGACTGTAGTCGTAAACGATTTTCAACCAGGGACTGGCGATCTGGTCATGACCCCACAACGCCCTCTCGGGCGTGTGCACGGCATGCGCCGCATGCGGCTTAAAACAGACCACCGTTTGGCTTGCACGACCGACCTCGGCCCAATCAGCCAACTGATCGACCAACCGCTGCTTCGACGGCTCCCACCGATCCGTCTTTCCGGCGACGATCGATTGGACCACCGGAGGCTTCTCCGGGGCCAGATCGTGTGCCAATTCAACGGCTCGCTTGAGACGCTCCAAGTTCTCGGTGTGCTGTTGATCCGAACGCAAACAGGGCAAACTGTGCAGCAGCGATGGAACGCAAAGCCCCAGGTCGCGCAACTGCCGACGGATCTCCGTCCGTTCCGACTTGGCCAGCAATTCCGGCGCGGTGGGCCAGCCATCCATCAGCGCAAATTCGACCCCGTCGTAACCGATCTCGGCACAGGCACGGATCGCTTCGGCCGTCTTCAGACTTTTCATGCCGTAGGTGCCGAACCCGAATCCGATCGATGGTTGCGCGGCATCGGCAGACCGCAACGTTGCTGCGGCCACGTGGACTCCAGCGGCTGTCAACAGGCATCGTCGGTTGAATGCGATCATCGGGGGGGCCCTATCGTGCGGTTGAAGTAGCCGCCGTCGCCACGCTCGATGCGAGCATGGAGAACGCCGGGGAACCACCTTCTGGCGAAGGTAGCTACATTTCGATGCCGAATCTGCGTCGGTTCGAGATGAATTTTTTGATCCTACTGATCCCCGCCAGCACGCTGGATCTTCCCAACATCCACACGTGCAAAACTGATGCGTTGATAGGCATTCTTGCCGGAAGCGTCGCCGTTTTCGAACAGCACACCGACGGTCTGGTCGTCGACCATCACCAGATCGCTGTACGCCGCGGGTCCGGTGTGGATCAGCGGTCCGTCCAGCCAAGACTTGGTCTGATCGGATGAATATCGAAGACGCAGATCGCTGCGTCCCGACCCGCTGGGGCCGTTCTGATCGGGAGCGGAAAAGACGATCAAGTTGTTCTTCACCGCCAGCAATGCACCTTGCACGACAGGCGGATCGAGCACGTCGGGCGCCGGGCGGAATGCTTTCCATCGGGGATCACGTGAATCAAACGTCTCGCCACCGTCACCGCTCCAGGCTTCCCCACGCGTCCTCGGTTTTCCACCGAGTTGGTTGCGGGTGTTGATGTAAATCGTTCCGTCGGCAAGTTCGACCACCGTGGTTTCGTTGGCGCCGATCGCGTCATCGTACGTTTCATCCAGTGCTCCCAGACGCCAGGTTTTTCCGTGGTCGTCACTGAGGATCAAGTGCGCCCCCAGATCACCGCCATCGTGTCCGTCGGGGCCGATCCGGTGGTCCGCCGGCACGACCAGACGTCCGCGATCGGGACCACGCTGGATTTGAATCGAATGAACCGGTCCGGTCGCGTACCAACCCCACGCCTTCTTCTTGACGTCTTGGGTGATCTCGCGCCGCGGTGACCATGTCGCACCATGGTCGTCGCTAAAGATGACGAACACGCGATCGTTCTCCAGCGTGAACGGCATCCAGATCCGATCGCCATGCTCCGGGTCAAGCAGGTCGACCACGGGCGCCGGATTGCCGATCGTGATCTCGGTCACCGCATCGCTGACGTACCTGCGAAAGTCACTGTTCTTCTGCACGACTTGCAGAGCGTTCCACGATTTCCCGCCATCAGTCGAGCGTTTCATCACCAGATCGATCTCGCTGGCATCACCGCCTTGACGGGCTTCACAAAACGCCAGCAAGTCATCGTTGGCCGCGCGAATCACGGCGGGAATGCGAAAGACCTTGTACCCGTCTTGGCCGGCGGCAAAAACATGTGTGACCGGAAACCCGGTGTCGGTCCGCGTGGGTTCCGCGGCGTCGGTTTGTGGGGCTGCGAAGCTGGTTGCGATCAGCAGAAGTGCGCAGAAGTAGGATTTTGGATCGAGGATTTTCATCGTGTTCAAGGTTATTTGTTTCGTGAATCGCCGGTCAAAAGTAGCTACCTTCGCCAGAAGGTGGATCCCCGGGTTTCCACGCTCTGGCGAGCGTAGCTACGTCAATGGTTTCCACGCTCTGGCGAGCGTAGCTACGTCAATGGTCGCAATGCCGGGGAATCGGCTAAAGCCTAGACACCAACGGTTGCGGCTCACTGCTGCGGCTGGTCCCAAAGACGATAGGGATCGTCCAGGCGGCGCATTTCCTTGAGCAACAGTTTTTCCAGCCTGCTCCGCTGGGCCTTGTATTTCGGATCGTCGGCCAAGTTGACTTGCTCCGGCGCAGGCGTGGTTCCCACCAATGCACTGACCGAGGCGTCATGATGTTGCGTCAGAAACTCGTGCGGGTTCTCGGCCAGGTTGAACAGTTGTGTCTCGCGGACTTTCCCGTCCAGCACGTCGTACTTGATCAATTTCCAGTCGCCCTGTTTGACGCAGCGCATCCCCGGTTTCGTGCCGCCGCAATAGACGCCGAACAGGGTCTCGCGGATGACTTGCTGTTTGCCGAACAAGACCGGGGCAAAGCTGGTGCCTTCGTTCGTCTTCGGCGCATCGACGCCGATCAAGTCACAGATCGTGGCCAGGACATCCATCAAGTAGATGTTGCCCGGAGCTCGGGTTCCTTTGGGGATGCCTGGCCCCTTGGCGATGAACGGGACGCGCCAGGTGTGTTCGTACAGATTTTGTTTACCTTGCAACCCATGCCGGCCGATCGCCATGCCGTGATCGGCGGTGTAGAAGATGTAGGTGTTGTCCAGCTCGCCGAGTTGCTCAAGTTTTTCAAGCACACGCCCGATCTGTTGGTCGATGTTTTCGCTGCACGCGAATTCGCGTCCCAATTCGTTACGGATCGTTCGCTCGTCGCGGCGTTTCCAGACGCCGCTGACCTTTTCTTCGTCGCGCAATCCGGGATGCCCGTGGTGAAACGGGTGCTCGGGTAAATAGTTGATCGGCAGCTGGGGTTGTTTGGGATTAGCCGGCGGCAATGAATCCTTGTCGGTGTGATTGACCGCGCCGTACTTGGCGTTCAGATCCGATCGACCGTCTCGGGTGTCGTGCGGGTGCGAGAATCCGAAATAGATCAGGAACGGATCGGTGTCCTTGGTCGCTTCACGCTGGCCGAGGTAGTCCAAGACTCGATCGGCGTGCCAGGCGCTGCCGGTTTCATGCGTTCCGCCGCGTTTGGTGGCCTCGTGAACAATCGTGAACAACTGGTTCGCCGCGTCGTAGCTGTTGCCCCGCTTGCAGGTCCGCATGGTGTCATAGCCGGCACGGTTGAAGACGGCGGCCATGGTGTGATCGGGCAAGTCGGTCGGGACGAGCTTGGGATTGTCGGCGTTGGGATTCTGTTTGGATCGACCACGGTTGGGCAGGTGCCAAACGCTGCGTCCGCTCATGATCATGTGCCGCGATGGCGTGCAAACCGCACCGGACCAGGACCCCATGTGGTGAGCGGCGTCCAGGACGATGCCTTCGGCGGCCAGTCGATCTAAATTGGGCGTTTCCAACTTCGATTGCTTGTTGTAGATCTGCAGATCAAACGGCGACTGGTCGTCGGCCAAGATGAATAAGATGTTGGGTCGCTTTTCGGACCGCTTAACCGATTCCTTCTTCGTCGCCGCCGCCTTTTTCTGGGCGGCGGTGCGACGGGCAACGATGCCGGCCAGCTTTTCGGCCTCCGCTTTCAGGACCGCCGGCGCGATCGTTTCCGGCGTGACCTCACTGTGCCCGATGTCTTCGTCGGCGGGGATGCTGCGGATGCGGATGTTGCGATACCAGACCGGATCGCCGTGGTCTTGCAAACTGAGATTCCCGCCGCGACTGGCCAAGTTGCCACCGCGTTGTTTCAGCATGTCGACGTTGAACGCCCACTTGGGATCGCTGTAGTCAAAGTCGATGACCTTGGTGCCATTGAGCCAGTGCTGGACGACGGAACCCTTGCAGACGATCCGGGCATCGTTCCACTGGCCCACCGGACGCGTCTCGTCGGCCGACGGTTGCATACAGAAATACAAGGACGCCGCGCTGGTGCGAGGGTTCTTGCCGTCCTTGTGTTTGGAATTGTCCAGGATTTGATATTCGTACTGGCCGGGTCGGTAGTACACACCGCTATTGCTGCCCGCAGCGACTTTCCACTGGAACCGCAGCTCAAAGTCGTCGGGGACCTTGGCCGCCTTGTAGGTCAGCGATCCGCCCTTGCCGGTGCGTGTGATCACACCGTCTTGGATTACCCAGTTCCCACTGTGTTGCCAACCGTCCAGACTGGTGCCGTCAAAGAGCGTTTGAAATGACGATTCCTGGGCAACCGCGGGTGCGAATCCGCCCAGCAGTGGCAGTAGCACGAATGAGAGGAACAGTCGAAAGGGTCGCGACATGGCGGAGCTCCGAAACGCGAGCGAGGCGGGAAACAGGGGAGAGGTAAGATTCTAGTCGTTTCGAGAGACGAGGGTGCGTTTGCCTGATGAAATCGGGATTTTGTTATCCTGTTGTGAGTCCTCCCACCACAGTCCCAATACTCCATGCACACGTTTCCCGATTTTCGCTGCCCGGCCGAGGCGATGGGTTTGGCCGGGATCCTCTTCAGCCTGCTCCCGATGTGGGTGGCATTGGGGCAAGGCCGCTGGCTGGCTCGGTCGGCGGTCGGCGTCGCCGCGTTGGGGCTACTGCTTCCGCTGCACGCGTACCAGCCGATCGTGTGCTTCAGTCTCGCCGGAGCCGGGTCAGTACTGCTGTTGAGTCTGCTGCGATGCATCGTCCGGCGTGATCAAGTGCGTCGGCGACATCCGCGCACGGTCCCGCCACTGTGGAAGCGGATCGAGTTTTGGTCGGGGGCGTTGACGGGGCTGATTGTTGCAGCGGCCTGTGTCGGCTGGGCGGTTCGCATCTTTTGGGACTTTGGCTGGCTGGAGACGTTCCTGGTGTTCTTGCCGGTCTTCTTCAGCATTGAACTGGTGGCGATGTTGTTTGGCGATGCCTTTCGGCTCGGCCCCCGCAGCGTGACCCGCTGCGATACCTTCGCCCTGTCGTTTCGCCTGTTCGACGTGATGTTGGCGATCGTTTTGCTGGCGGTTCTCTTTGCGATCAACATGCTCGCGCTGCAGCACGCCTCCGCTCCGCACTGGCCATCGATGCTCATTGCAGCAGGATGGATGATGGCGGCCACGGTTTCCATCGCGGCAATCTTCATGGATTTTCGCGCACGTTATCGAATCGTTGCGATGATTGCTCTGGTGATTGCCCTCGGTGTAGCCCTTCAGTTCGCCGCGGTCGGCGGCAAGTGGTTGATGCAAGCCAGTTCGCTGTTTTTCTTGCCGGGTGCCCCGTACTGGACGATGATCGGAGCCTATTCGGCCGCACTCTTGATGACGACGCTATGTGTCGCGACGGCCGGCGCGTTTTGTTCTCAATCAATCGATGCCTCCGCACAGCGGTCGACACGGCAAGTCGCGATGGTGGCGTCATGCTCCCTGATCGGATTGTATGGCATCTGCTTGATTCCGATCACGGTGAAGATGGCATCGCCGTTGGCTCCACCCGATCCGATCGCCCAAGATTCGACGGTCTATCATCAGCTGGAAGCGGCCATGGCGGAATCGATGCGGTTGAATCCAAAGGAGCAAACGTTGGAAGTTCTTTCCCGAACGGGACGCAAAAAGAATGCCGACAAAATCGCTGCGGCATACGAATCGATTCGAGGCTCCGGTCGCCAATCGTTTCGCGGGCCCGATCCGCTGGCCGGCAAAGTCGATGTCAACAACCTGGGACAGAAGCTGAACGTCTTCAGATCGTGGGCGCGCTGCATGGACAAAGAAGCCAAAGCAATGGTTGCCAACGGTCAGTTTTCCGAGGCCGGTGAATCATGGATCGATTGCATTTACGTCGGACATGGCCTCGGGCGTGGCAGCGATTTTTCATATGCGTTGACGGGCATTGCGATCGAAGGCATTGGCCAGGAAGGTTTGACGCGGATACGCAACGACCTGCCGATCGACCAGCTTGAAAGACTTTTGCCCGCGCTGATCACCATCGATTGCCAGCGTGAATCACTTGATTCGATCCGCCGCCGCAGCGACTTGATGATGGATCAACGGTTGGCTTGGCAGTATCGGCTGGCGATGCACGCGCCGGCACACTTGTCAGCACAAACGGCAACCGAAACGAAGACATTGGTGTCACCGTCGGTTGAGGCGACCGGCGATGCGATTCATCGGCGTGACGCCGCGTTGCGAATGCTGATTGCCGAATTCGCCGTGAGGGTGTTTTCGGAGAAGTACGGCCGCTTGCCCTCGGAACTCGAAGCGTTGGTCCCTGAGTTTCTCCCCTCGGTTCCGGCCGACCCGTACACCGATCGGCCGCTGATCTATCGCCAAACCGACCAGGGTTTTGTCATCTACAGCGCAGGCAGAAATGGCATCGACGATGGCGGCCAATTCGGAGACATCACGACGCTGTATCAGGACGACAGCGACTTTGACCTGGACACCCTGATTCGCCCAATGAAGCCGCCGGCCGGGGGCGTATTCGGTGGTGGAATCTAGTGCTTTGTCACAGCTTGGGTTTCGGATAGGGGAACTCGCCAAGAGTCTCGCACTGGCGTTGCGACACCGCACGGGGGGCCGAAAGCTCTTGCGGCTTCCGCCGAAAGCCTTGGCGGCTTCCGCTACGGCAGGAACATCCAATTGGAACGCAGCTTATGCGGCTTGGGTGGCAAGGGCGGGTGCATCGTCGGCGACCGCTCCACGGTGAATCTGTCCGTCTTGCATCCGCCAACAGACGTCGGCCGAGGCGGCGATTTCGTCGTCGTGGGTGATCATCAGAATCGTCAGATTGTCGGTCTCTTTTAGATCCGCCAACAACCGCAGAATCTCTTGGCCGGTCTCGGTGTCCAGGTTGCCGGTCGGTTCGTCGGCCAACAGCATCTTCGGATCGGTCATCAGTGCCCGAGCGATCGCGACCCGCTGCATCTCGCCGCCGCTCATTTCACCCGGACGGTGTTTCGCCCGGTGCAACAATCCGACACGATCGAGCAACGCTTCGGCCCGGCGACGGTTTTCCGACCGCGACTTGAAGTAGCCCCAAACGCTTTGGCCAATCATGGCCGGGGCGAGCACGTTTTCGATCGCCGAAAGTTCCGGCAACAGATGATAGAACTGAAAGATGATGCCGATCTCATGGTTCCGATAGCGATCGCGGACCGCGCGTGGTGCGTTGTCGATCCGGTTGCCTCGAAAAAAGATTTCGCCCGCGTCGGGACGGTCCAGCGTGGCCAGCAAATGCATCAGCGTGCTTTTGCCGCTGCCGCTGCGGCCGACCAGTGCCGTGACCAAACCTTGCCGGACTTCAACATCAACACCGCGAAGCACGGGAACATCGATGCGGTCCTTGTGATAGCTCTTGGTCAATCCGCGTGCGGTCAAAACGAGAGGAGTCGGCATCAAACGGTCTCAAGGCATGGGGAGGGGGGGAACACATTTGCAACCGTTGGTGTCTAGCCTTTAGGCGATTCTCGGTCGCTAGCACAAAAAGGTGTCGAACACCGTTTCCGCGGATCATTCAAAACGCAGTGCTTGGACGGGATGCATGCGTGCCGCCCGCATGGCCGGCAAAACGCTGGCCAGGACCGCGATGGCGATCGCGCCACACATCACCCAGACCAAGGTGAAGGGATGAACGATCGTGGGGATCTCGGTGAAGTAATAAACCGTCGGGTCAAATACCTCTTGTCCGGTAAACATTTCCAGCAAGCGCGCGATGTCGTTGATGTAGTGCACGAACAACAGCCCGCCGACCAAACCGGCACCGCTGCCGACAAATCCCAACAGCAGCCCATAGGACATGAAGATGCTGCTGACGCCACGCCCCGAAGCACCAAGCGCTTTTAGGGTTCCGATGTCGCGTGTTTTTTCGACCACGATCATGAAGAACGTCGCCAGGATCCCGAACCCGGCCACGGCGATGATCAGGAACAGCAGGATGTTCAAGATGGTGGTTTCCAGCCGCACCGCGGAGAGCAGCGGGCCTTGCAGATCGCGCCAGGTCTGGATGTTGTAGGCGTACAACTCGGGCGGAAAACGATGTCGCAGCGCGTCGCGGATGGCGTTCAGGTCGGTGCCCTCGGCCAGTTTTAATTGGATCGTCGTGACGCTACGGACGCCGGTTTGGGGGTCGATCATGCCGCGAAATTCTTGCAGCTGGTCCAAGCGGACGAACGCGAACGTGCTGTCGTACTCGCTCATCCCCGATTCATACAGATCGACGACCGTAAATTTTTGGTTGATGACCTTGGTTTCGCCCGCCGCATTGGGAAAGATCATCCGCACGTCGTCGCCCGGCTGGGCGTAGAAGTGGTCGGCCACTTCGCCGGAATCGTCTCGGTGGCGAACACTGCAGGTGGAGATCCCCAGGATGATGCCGGGAAACTGTTCGGTCATCGGGTCCACCGCGGCGACCAACTGGTCGCTGCTGCCGGAGATCAATTCCTGCGAAAGCGAAGGCCCGAAGGAAGGTCCCTCGGCTGCCGCGGCGGCCGCGGCGGCCGCTTCGGCTTGTTCGTCGGACTCGTCGGACTGGCCACCAGCCTTGCGCCGCAGTTCGGCCATCATTTCCCGCTCTTGGGCGACCAGCTTTTCGATCCGGCGTTCTTCAGTGACTCGATCGCGACGGTGTCGCCAACCGGCCGCGGCGAGCTGCTTGCGATCGGGGGCGTAGCCGGATTCACGCAGCTGGAAACTGGCCGAGGTTTTGTTTTCCGGGTGCAGTAGGTACTTGCCGAAGTCGCTGACGTTGTCGTAGGTGGTCGGGTCCAAGCCGATCAAATTGACGTGGCGTCCGATCTGTTGGCCGCGGAAATCGATCCCCAACATCGCCGGGACGCTGACGCTGACCGAGGATCCGACCAGGGCCGGACCACAGATTCGTTCGATTTCACGCAGGTGGGCGTCCGGATCGGGCATGCCGCCGGTGGCGTGACATTCGATCATCACGTCCGACGCCAAACCGTGCAGCCGCTCGTGCATCTCGGTCGAAAAACCGCTCATCACACTGTTGACGACGATCAGCGTCGCCACCCCGAGCGTGACGGAGATGATCGACGCCAGCGCGATGTAGCGTGTTTTGAGATAACGAAAGCAGAGTAACCAGCGATACATATAGCCCGTCCTTTGGCTCGTGTCGGTGTTGTGGCCGTCCGTTCCACCGTATTGGGCCGCAGTCTAGGGAACTGCCGCCGCCGACGTAAAGATGAAGTCAGGCTGGACAACGCCACTTCGCAGAAGAAACGTTGTGAATCGCCGGTCAGATGTAGCTACCTTCGCCAGAAGGTGGATCCCCGGCGTTTCCACGCTCTGGCGAGCGTAGCTACGTCGAACAAAAAAACCGCTGTCCGACTAAAACCCGAACCCGCCGGTGGTCAGCCAGAACGTCACGATCATGCACAGCCACACCAGGTCCAGAAAGTGCCAGTAATGGGCGGCGAAATCGACCGGCCAATGGCGTTCGTGGTCGTACAACCCGATCGCCGAACGGGCCGCGACGATGCCCAACGCGATGATGCCGCCCAACACGTGCAGCGCGTGCAAGATCGCCAGCACCACGACCATGCCCGCCACCCCGCGGCCCGGGCCTTGGAAGGTCGCCGGACCGAGCAGGATTTCCGTCATCGCCAGGCACTGGACCACCGTGAACACGACCGCCGCGGCGGTGCTGATCCCCAACAACCACCCCGTCGTGCGGAATCGATCGCGACGGACCGTCCGGGTCGCCGCGTGGACCAAAAAACTGATCACGATCAAACACACCGTGCTGACCAAAAATGTTTTGGGAAGCGGGACCAGTTTCAGCGGATCGTCGCTGCGTGAGATCGCATACAGCGCATACAGCAGCAGCGTGGCGACGAAGAAAACCAGCAGCGAAAGCAAAAACAGCCAGCCCCCCTGTTTGACCCGGCGGTCCACCGGCAACACGGGAGGCAAGACATCACCGCGGTCGTCGGGTAGATCGGTCACGCTTGTTCCTGCAACCATCGTATTTTGAATCCGGTGCCTGTGTACGTTTCGGAGCCCCTGTTTTCGCCAGCCAGACGCCTTTGTCGAGAGCCTGCGAAACCCTGGCGGGGTGATCCACCGACGGCCAGGGGGTGAAAGTAAAGTTTCGGGAGCACACCGCAACGCGAAGGGAGGAATTCAGCCGGTTCACGCCAGCATCGGGGCCCCCGTTGATTCTAACTGAGCGCTCTTGGTTAAAAGCCGGTAACGTTCTCGCGATCCAGGCGGTATGCTTGGCAATCATAGTCCGGCGGACAGCATTCCGCTGCCTGGCTGACAGGATTGCTGGCCCCGAGACCGAACCGCCCGCGCCCCACTGCATTACCGCGCCGCCGTGTGGCTTCCCACCGTCCCTTTCTAACCGCATTTTGCCTCCGCAGACAATTTTCCCACGAGTCATCCACGAGGCATCCCCCCCATGAGCGAAGTACGCGAATTTTGCAATGCAGACTTACCCGGGTTGGCCAGGGTGTGGAGCGAGCACTGGACGGCGGCCCAGTCGCCGCCGCCGATCAGTGCGACCATCATTGAGCGTGCGATCTTGTCGCGAGTGTTTTTTTCGCCCCGCGATTTATTGGTCGCGACCATCGACGGGCATGTCGAAGCCTGGTGCCATTTCAGCCGACCGGGCGATCACGGCGACGACTGGTCGGGAATGCCGGCCAGCGATGTCGCAATCCTGTCGGCGATCTGTTTCACCCACGCCGGACTGAAATGCTGTGACGACCTGCTCGCCGCGGCCGAAAAACGCATCCGAGCCGAGCAATGTCACTCGATCCTGGCCGGCCCGATGCGAGACCAACAATGCGGTTACGTCGGGCTGTCGCCCATCGGTCACGGCATCGGGGTCCCCGACGTCGATGTCCGCGCCGCGTCGCTGTTGAGCCGGCATGGGTATTCGCCCGAGAAAAGTTTTCAGCGGATGGTGGTCACGACGGCCCCGTATCGCCCGCCGGTCAATCGCGAAATGATGCAGTACCGCCGCACGACGCGGGCCGAACGATCCGCCGTCGTTCCGCAACAAGGACGCTATGCGTCGGCGATGGCCCACTTGGATATCGAACACCACCAATTGATCAACCACCGCAACGGCGATCGACTGGCCAACGTGCGATTGTGGTTGAGCGACCCGGAGGCCCAGGTGATGAGCTGCTCAGAGGCGATTCTGGATCTGTCGGTCACCGAAACGCCCGGCGAATTGACCTCCGCGGAAACCTTTCTGATCGCCGCGATCATCCAATCGATGGCCACGCGATGTGTCTTTCGCGTCGAAACCGCCATCAACGGTGAACATTCGCAACTCAACGAACAACTCACGTCACTGCATTTTGAGAACACCCAACGCGGCCAGCGTTGGACGAAGGAGCTCTAAGGTATGTCACGCAAAGAAAAAATCCTGGCGATGCTTGAGGACGATCCCTCGGACACGTTCTTGCGTTACAGCCTGGCCATGGAATTGCGCAGCGAAGGGGACCACGACAGCAGTTTGGGAAAACTGGGCGAACTGATGCGTGACACTCCCCCCTACGTGCCGGCCTATTTCATGGCGGCCCAACAGCTGGTCGATTTGGGCCGCATCGACGAGGCCCGGACGCACTTGCGCGACGGCATCGACCAGGCCCGCCACCAGGGCGATGGACACGCCGCGGCGGAAATGAGCGAATTGCTGGCAACGCTCGGCGACTTGGGCGAAGACGACGACGAACTGTAGATGGCTGCCGAGCAGACCACGGCGGTCGTCCTGCGAGCGATCCCGTTCAGCGAAACCAGCTTGGTCGTCACGCTGCTGACACGCGACTTCGGCCAGGTCGCCGCGTTGGCCAAGGGCGCTCGCCGCCCCAAGAGTTCCTTCGAAGGTTCGCTTGACCTGCTGGCCGTCTGTCGTGTAGTGCTGATTCGGAAATCCTCCGATGCGCTCGATCTGTTGACCGAGGCCAAGCTCCAGCGTCGTTTTCGCGGGGCGGAAAAGTCGTTGGATCGCGTCTATGCCGGATACTACATCGCCGAAATGCTTCGACTGTTGACGGACAACCACGATCCCCATCCCGGGCTGTACGACCTGACGCTCGACGCGCTCGGGCAGATCGACGGCCGCGGAAATTCCGCCTTGGCACTGCTCGGCTTTGACACCTCGGCCCTGCGATTACTCGGCCATGCACCGGCGACGCGCCGCTGCGTCGATTGCGGCGGCCGCATCGGCGACAGCCCGCGGATCGCGTTCGCACCGATCGCCGGCGGCGTCGTGTGTCGCGACTGTCGACCGCGTCAGCACAGCCTGTTGACGGTCAGCGGGGAAACCATCGATCACCTGGAACGATTGCTGGCCCCCCACACGCGATTGCCGATCGAGCTTCCCTCGTCGGTTTATCGGGAGATGCGAGGCTTGATCAACCGATACATCCAAGCAATCCTCGGCTCGACCCCGAAAATGCAACCTTACCTGCCCGCCCGGATGGAACCGGTGGAATGAAAAAGAATCAACAACAATTGGACCGCCCCGGCCGCTTCACCCGATGCGGATTGCGACCGTTGCTAGGGACCTGCGTGTTGGCGGCCGTGGCCGGGTGCCAGAGCTTCGGCGGCGGGTCGGCAACACGCGGCTGGTTCCCCAGACTGCCGTTCGGATCCGTGGCCACCGACGAAACCGAAACACCGCCGCTGGTCCAAGCGGAGGATCCGCCCCGCGTGGCGTCCGGCAGCGCCAGCAACGCCGGCGGCACGTTGGCCAGCGGTCTGCCCAGCACCAATCGACTGGTCGGCTATGTGACCGGTAAAAAGCACGAAGACATCCCCAAAGCCAAGGAACTGTATCGTCGCGGCGACGAACGATTCAAACAGGCCGCCAGGGCGCCCAAGGCGACCCGCACCGGGATGTTCGCCGAGGCCGCCGAATTGTTCGAAAAGGCGTGCAAAGAAGCACCGGGATCGGGATTGAATCAAGACGCGTTGTTCATGCAAGGCGAGTCGCTGTTCTTTGCCAATGACCTGAACGGCGCACGCGACGCCTTCGAAGAACTGCAAAAGGACTTTCCACGCAACCGTCACGGCGACCGCGCCGCCGCACGGCTGTTCTCGATCAGCAAGTACTGGATCGATGTCTCCAAGGCCGGCGACGATGCCTGGTACTCGCTGAATCTGTTCGACACCACCCGCCCGCTCCGCGATGCCGATGGACACGCGGTCCGTGTGTTGGACCAAATCCGCTACGACGACCCGACCGGCAAACTGGCTGACGACGCGACCATGGCCGCGGCCGCCGAACACATTCGCAATGAACAATACGAAAAAGCCGACGAGTTCCTGACCGACCTTCGCGAAACGTTCACCGACAGCGACCACCTGTTCCTGGCACACCTGCTGGGGATCCGTTGCAAGCTCGAAATCTATGGCGGACCGGAGTACAGCGAGTTGGTGCTGGACGAAGCCGATGAACTGGTCAAACAAACACGTCGCCGCTTCCCCAACGAACTGCGTGAAGAGAAGTACAACCAGTTGCTCGCCCGCGCAGCTGCGGAAATCGCCTACCACAAAGCCGAGAAACTTGCGTTCCGAGCCAAGTATCGTGAACGCAAGAAGGAGTATGGTGCGGCGGCCCAGCTGTATCGCAAAATCCTGCGTGACCACCCCACCACGCCGCAGGCCGATCGGGCTCGCGACGTGTTGGCGCGGATCGATGACCTGCCGGCCACGCCGACCCAGAACTTCGCCATCCGAGCCATCGCCAAGGCGTTTCCATCGGCCAAACGCTCCACACCGCTGGTGACCGTCGACTCGGTGCAACCGACCGAGGAGACGAGCGAGGAATCTCCGGCGGACGCGCCCAGCGAAACGACCGGCAAGAAGCTGCTCCGCTAACAGGCAACCACGCGATGGCCGCTCCAACGCCCCCCCAACCCGTGCCTACGGCCAAGCGCCGGTCAAACGTAGCTACCTTCGCCAGAAGGTGGATCCACGGGGTTTTCCACGCGCTGGCGAGCGTCGCTACGTCAACGTGGCGCTGTCCAGCTGGACACCAACGCGGTCTAAAAATCGTTTTCAGCGGATTCATATCCTCCCTGTGTTTACTCCTCCTCAACGGCTGCGCGGCCTACCAATTCGGTTCGGCGGCGCTGTACCCCAGCGGCATTCGCACCGTGCACATCCCCGTGGTCCGCAACGAGACGTTCCGCCACGACTTAGGCCCACAATTGACCGACGCCCTGGTCAGAGAAGTCGAGCGGCGGACGCCCTACAAGGTTGTCAGCAACCCGAACGCGGATTCCGTTTTGCGGTGTAGCATCTCGGGGCAATCCAAAGCCGTGTTGACCGAAACCAGCAGCGACGACCCACGGGCGCTTGACAGTGCGATCACGGTCGGCGCGACTTGGACGTCACGAGATGGGCGACGGTTGATGCAGAATAGTTTGGCGAGCGTTGATCAAGACAGCATCGGATTCAGCCAAAGCGTTCGGTTTGTGCCCGAGGCCGGCCAGTCGATCGACACGGCCAACCAAGAAGCCATCGACCGTCTGGCCCGACGGATCGTCTCGCAAATGGAATCCCGCTGGTAAGGGAGCATCAGAGGATGCCTGAGAACGAAGCCCGCACCGAGAAACGCTGGGACATCGGCAAACGTGTGCTGACGTTCGAAACGCGTCCGCTGGTGATGGGCATCTTGAACGTCACCCCCGACAGCTTTTCCGATGGCGGACGGCACAACGATCCGAGTGCCGCGATCGAATTGGCGCTGGCGATGCAATCCGACGGCGCGGACATCATCGACATCGGTGGCGAGAGCACGCGGCCCTACAGTGACCCGGTCGCCGTCGGCGAAGAGATCGATCGCGTTTTGCCGGTCATCCAAGGGCTGGCCGGGCGGCTGTCGATTCCGATCAGCATCGACACCAGCAAAGCGACCGTGGCCAAAGCGGCCATCGATGCCGGTGCGGAGATCATCAATGATGTGACCGGCTTGGAAGGCGACCCGGCGATGCCGCAACTGGCCGTCGACGCACAGGTCGGTGTCTGCGTGATGCACATGCGGGGCACGCCCCAAACGATGCAAGATGACCCGACGTACGACGACGTGGTCGAGGAGATCTACGACTACCTGCAGCAACGTTTGGCGTTCTGCTTGGATGCCGGATTGGCAAAGGAACGCGTCTGCCTGGACCCGGGCATCGGATTCGGCAAAACGCACGAGCACAATTTGCGGCTGCTACGGCACACCGCCAGATTCTGTGACTTGGATGCCCCGATCTTGATCGGTCACTCGCGGAAAGGCTTCATCGGCAAACTGCTCGGCGACAAGACCGCCGATCGAACCGCTGCGACGCTGGGCGTGTCACTGGCCGTCGCCGCCGCCGGGGCACACGTCATCCGCGTTCACGACGTCCGCCCCACCGTCGATGCGCTGAAATTGTTTCGAGCCTGCGGCGGGATCCGGTGATTCCGGGATTTAACAGGCGTTTACAACTTCACCCTCCCTGCCAGGGAGGGTGAATTCTTAGCTTGGTCCCCATGGGATTTCGACATTTTCATAGCCGCGAAATCTTCTTACCTGATTTGCGGCGGGTTCCGAGGCGGAGCCTCGGAACGGGCCAACACGCCGATCACTCGCCGCCATCCCCACTCGTTTCCTCGTCGGAGCCTGGGCTGTCGCCGTCGGCGGGCTGACTCGTTTCGCCCGCGTCGGCCACAACCGCTGCGGATTCCGGCGTGGGTGCACCGGCATCGGCTTCGCTAGCCCCTTCTTCGGCCTCTTCCTCGGGCGGGATGCGGACCGCGGCAACCACCGTGTCGCCGCCATCGACGTTCATGATCCGCACGCCTTGGGTGTTGCGGCCGATCACGCTGATGTCCCGCGCGGCGATCCGCTGAATCTTTCCCTTGCCGGTCATCAGAAAGACTTCGTCGTTGTCGTCCACACGGGCAATCGCGATGACCTTGCCGTTGCGGCTGCTGGTTTTGATGTCACGAAGCCCCTTTCCGCCACGCCGTTGGGTCCGGTAGCGGGCCGATGACGATCCGTTTCCATTCTCACTCTCGGTCTCTTCGCCGCCTTCATCGGCGATCGCGTTGGGGCCGAACGGGGTGCGTTTGCCATAGCCGTTCTCGCAAACGGTCAACAGCGTCGCCTCCGGTTCGGCGACCACCATTCCGACCACATTGTCCTCACCGACCAGCGAGATGCCTTTGACGCCGGAGGTGTTGCGCCCCATCGGCCGGGCGTCAGATTCCTTGAACCGAATCGCCATGCCCGACGCGGTGACCAGGATCACTTCGTCACCCGGTCCGATCACGTTGGCCGAAACCAACTCGTCGCCTTCGCGCAACTTGATCGCGATGATCCCGCCGCGTTTGGGTCGGCTGTATTGTTCCAACGGCGTCTTCTTGACCAATCCGCTGCGGGTGGCCATCACGACGTAAGCGCCTTCTTGGTTGAAGTCGCGGATGGCCAGGCACGAGGCGATCTTTTCGCCTTCTCCAAGCGCCAACAGGTTGACGATCGCACGGCCCCGGGCATCGCGGGGCAACTGGGGCAGGTCATAGACCTTTTGCCACATCACCTTTCCGGTCGTCGTCAAAAACAGCAGGTAGGCGTGGGTGCTGGCGACGAACAGATGCTCGATCGGGTCTTCGCCATCGGTCTTGGCGCCCTTGAGTCCCTTGCCGCCGCGCCGCTGGGTGTTGTAAACGCTCGAAGGCGTGCGTTTGATGTACCCTTCGTGCGTGATCGACACGACCATCGTTTCTTCGGTGATCAGATCTTCCAGATCGATGTTGCCGAGTTCTTCGTGGCTGATTTGGGTGCGGCGCGGCGAACCGAATCGGCGCTTCATCTCCTCCAAGTCTTCCTTGATGATGCCATAGACCCGCGCCTGGCTGCCAAGGATGTCCAGGTAGTCGGCGATCTCTTCGAGCAATTGCTTGTGCTCGTCGGTCAGCTTTTCCTGTTCCAAGTTGACCAGTTGCCCCAACCGCATCTTGAGGATTTCGTCGGTTTGGACGCTGGTCAGGGTGTAGGTGTCCGATTCGCCGCGTTCGAGTTGGAACTGCCGGAAGCCCTCATCGCCCAGGGCGCGTTGCATCATCGATGCCGGGCACTCGATGCCCATCAAGCGTTGCTTGGCCTCCGGTTGCGTACGACTGGTGCGGATCGTTTGAATGATCTCGTCGATATTGGCAAGCGCCAACAACAACCCTTCGACGGTGTGTTTGCGGCGTCGCGCTTTGGCCAACAAGAATTGGGTTCGCCGCCGGATCACGGTGATGCGGTGTCGGATGAATTCCTGCAGCATCTCCTTGAGCGTCAACTCGCGCGGCTTGCCGTCGACGAGCGCCAAGAAGATCATCGAGATCGTGTCTTGCAGCGGCGAGAACTGGTACAGCTGGTTCAGGATGACATCGGGATCTTCGTTGCGTTTCAGCTCGATCACCAAACGCACCGGTTCCTTCAAGTCCGACTCGTCGCGGATCCCCGAGATCCCTTTGATGCGATCGTTGTTGACCAGCCCGGCGATTCGTTCGACGACGCGGTCACGGTATTGCTGGTAGGGAATTTCCGACACGATGATCCGGTGCCGGTTGCCCTTCATTTCTTCGATGCGACATTTGGCGCGCACGACGATCGTGCTGCGTCCGGTTTTGTAACCGCGACGGATGCCGGCCCGTCCGCAGATGATGCCGCCGGTGGGGAAATCCGGGCCGGGGACGATTTCGCACAATTCGTCGATCGTCGTGTCGGGTTCATCGATCAGTTTGATGACCGCGTCACAGATTTCGGTCGGGTTGTGCGGCGGGATGCTGGTGGCCATCCCGACGGCGATCCCGCCGGACCCGTTGATCAGCAAGTTGGGGAACTTGCTGGGCAACACCGTCGGTTCGGTCCGCGCCTCGTCATAGGTCGGGATGAAGTCGACGGTGTCCAGTTTCAGGTCATCGAGCATCGCCGCGGCAACCGCCGACAGACGCGCTTCGGTGTACCGCATCGCCGCCGGCGGCAGACCGGCGATCGACCCGAAGTTCCCCTGTTTGTCGATCAGCAGCGAACGCATGTTCCATTCCTGGGCCATGCGGACCAGCGTCGGATAGATCACCGACTCCCCGTGGGGGTGGTAGTTACCCGAGGTGTCACCGGAGATCTTGGCGCACTTGACCCGCTTGCTGCCTGGGCCGAGGTTCAGGTCGTTCATCGCGACCAAGATCCGCCGCTGGCTGGGTTTCAGCCCGTCGCGGACGTCCGGCAGGGCGCGGCTGACGATCACGCTCATCGCGTACGTCAGGTAACTTTCCCGCAGTTCGTCTTCGATCGGCAGATCGATCATCCGCAGGGCACCCTCACCCCCCTCGCCTGAACCACCTGCGGCACCTTCACCTTGAGGGCCCGGCGGATCCCCGGAGCCGTTCTCTTCGTCTTGGCCGTTTTCGTCGTTTTCGTCTGCCACGTGGTGTCCTAGCGGAGAGGTAGAAAACCGCGGGAATCACCGTAAATTACGGGTTCGCGCAAGCCGCGAAGTCTACCATTTTCACGCTTTGTTCACAACGGTGGCGGGGAGTTGGGAGGTGGGAGGTGGGAGAGAAGGTTTCGTTCCCAGGGGTCGGGGCGAGGACTGAAGTGTAGAACCATTGTCCCCAATTGTTCCCCCTCAGCCGCTTGCGGCTGACCCCGGCATCCTCTGCCCGCTGCGCGGTCATGGGGGAACAGTTGGGACAACGGTTCTACAAACCGCGACCTACAGTTCGCGGATGGAGAGCGCGCGGAACTGGACGGCGTCGCCGTGGCCGGCGAATCCGAAGTGGCCTTTGGGACGGTCCTTGCCGGGGTGGTCGCTATCGGCCATGTACTCGCTGATCTCCGATAGATCGGTTTTCAAGATCACGTTGCCGTTCAGTTCCACCGTGATGGTGCTGCCGTCAACGGTCACCTCTTGAAAATTCCACTCGCCGACCGGACGCAAGTACCCGCGTGCCGCCGCAGCCATGCCATAGGCCGAACCGTGGTACTGTCGCTTGTCCAGGTTGGCGTATTTTTCCGCGGTGTTATCGAGCACTTGCAGCTCGCACATCGCTGCATAGGCCGGATTGCCCTTCAGCGGCGAGCGGATCGCCAAGCCATTGTTGCCCCCCGGCGGCAGGCGGAACTCCAGCCGAGCGACGAAGTTGGCGTACTCCTTTTCGGTCAGCAAGTTTCCGCCCTTTCCTTTCTTACACGCGATCGCCCCGTCGACGACTTCATAGTTGTCCGTCGCGCCGACCCAGCCGGTCAGGTCGCTGCCGTTGAAAATCGACTGGAACCCGTCCGCACCTTTGGCCGCCAACTTGCTGTTGGCTTCCTCGGTACTCAGCTCTTTGATCTTCAAGTTACGCCAGCGGATTTCACCGCCGTGGGTTTGCAATTCGATCGGGCCGCTGACGAACAGTGGCGATTGTCGATCCCAATAGTTCTCCATGATTGCATGATCGACGACCAATTGATCGTTCAGCCAAACGCTGGTCCGCGCGCCGATTTGCAACACACGGACCGAGTTCCACTGGCCGAACGGTTTGTCGGCACACACCAACGGGTCTTTCCCCGGGGCACCGGCGCTGTTGTTCCAAAGCCCCCCGCTGCCCTTGTCGGCACCCAGCTTGAACTTGGCTTCTTCGGTCGTGTCCCAGATCTGAACTTGCGGGGTGGCTTTCAGATAGATCCCGCTATCAGCCCGGGGCACCGTCTTGTATTCCAGATGCAATTCATAGTCACGATAGTCTTTGTCGGTCACCAGGTAGGCACCGTGCCCGTCGTTGACCAGTTCGCCGTTCTCGACGCTCCAGTGTTTTTCGGCGTCGGCTTGCCACTCGGCCAGCTTTTCGGCGCGTTCCTGCTCGGACATTTCGGCCAACTTGATCGGGCTGAAATGGGGACGGCCGTGCCAGCCGTCCAGGTTCTTGCCGTTAAAAATTGGCTGAAATCCATCGGGGGTTTCGGCCGACGTGACCGATGGCACCAAAGCAAGGGCTGCGATTGCGGCAGCAAAGACCAGGCGGGAAAGTTTCATGGCGGGGGTGATGTCTCGCGGGTAGGAAACGGGAAGGCCGCTATGATAACCAAACTTTGCCGCGATTGGTCGGCGGTCGGTTGCCGAGAGCCGTCAAAAATCACGGCGTGCAAAATACACCGACGAAACCGTCAACATCACGGCCAAGAAAAGGCTGCAACTGACGACGGGACGCAAGATTTTTAGCTGGACGACTTCCTGGTCCTCTTCTGAACTGCCCCCGATCGCAAAGGACGTCTTGCCGCTGACCAACGCCGCAACCGTCTGGCTCAATTCCCCCGTTTGTGGCGTCAGCGTACGCAGCGGGGTGATCAAATAACGGTCAACACTTCTCCAGCTGGTCAGGGAGGGGCGGATGGTCCGGTCGACGGTCGTTTGCGGCGTGGCGTCGCTGCCCAGGGTGACGAAATCGATCGAATCGATGTGGTGGGCGATCGCCAGCCGGCCGGATGGCGCGTCGAATTCGATCGCCGTCACCTCGCGCTGCGGCAGCATCGTCCAGACGAGGTCGTCCCCGCTGCGCGTCGCGATCCGGACCAGGCCGTCGGTCGTCAGAACGGCAAAGCGATCGGCCTGGCCCACCCCTTCGGCGGCCACCACCGTCTGGTCCTGCGGCGAAGGGAACTCGAGGAGCGTTTCCAACGTCGCCGCGTCGATCCAGCGCATCGGTTCGTCCGCCCGGGCCAGGAGCACCGCGGAACCGCTGACGGCCATCGTCGTCCGCGCCGCACTGTTGTCGTCCATCAACACATCCGCGGCCAGCGTTGCGGTGGGCTCATGCGATGCGCCGCCAGTGACCGGTGCGCCGACGGCCGAATCATCGGCCTCCGCCGACAACTCCAGCCGCATCAAACGACCGCGCGAGTAAACGATTAGTGAATCCGCCCCCGAAACCGCCTCCACCCGCACCGGATCGGTCAACGTGACGCCGCGGGGCAAGATGGAATGAAACGCTTCGGTCGCGCCGCCCTGCATGCGGATCAAATCGGTGATCCACGCGGTGACCCCGATGCTTTCCGGCGATGGCACCGCTTCGGCGCCCGTTCCGGAGTCTGAAACTTCGCCGCTGCTTTCCCCCGACGATGGCGGCGGATCACTTTGCCCGATCCCCGATTCGGAAATCGCTTCGTCGATCTTCGTTGCCATCAACCCGGCGTTATTGAGCGCGAGCAACCGGTCGTCGACGACGATCAAACGCCGCGTTCCGTTGGGCAACCGCAGTCCCGGGTTGGGCTTCCATTGCCGAGATCCGTCCAACACCAACAGGTCCAACGATCCGCTGCCGTACAGGTTAAACCGGCCGCCTCGGATTCGCGCCGTCGCGATCTTGCCGTCCGCGATTCGGACCGGCGGCACGATCAAGTCGCGACGACGAAAATCGCCCTCGATCAACTCGTCCCACTGGTTCGATGCCGAGTCAAAACGCTTCAACTGGCCGCCACGCGTCGTGACCACAACGTCTTGGTCGTCAAACGACATCTGGGCGATGCGGTCGGGCCCGCGAACCAACGTGTCGAAGTAGCCGCCGATGAACCCGATCACCAACACAAATGCGCCGAACATGCACGTGACGCCGATCGACAAGATCGGCGAACGCCAACGCAATCCGGCAAGCAACGAAACACTAAAGAAAACCGCGAACAAGAACACCGCGACCGGGATGCACCACAGCATCCGCGCGTTCCAAATGTCCAAACGAAAGCCCGCGATCAACCACAGCCCGACGACCAACTGCGTCACGCACAAAAACACAAACGCACAGCCGCCGATGAACTTGGACAACAACAACATCGTTCGCGAAATCGGCTTGCTCAACAACAAGTGCAACGATCCCGGTTGCAACATGTCGGGAACGATCGACGCGGTGACCAAGATCCCCAAGAAGATCAGCGCGAATCCGAGCAACCAATCCATCATGATCGGCACGACGAACTGGTTGATCAGCGAAACGAATTGCTCCTTTCCGATCAAGAAGAACGCGGGAAAATCAAATCCCGCATACGACAGTGTGATCGAGCGGGCCGACATCGCGGTGAACACGCCCGGCAAGGCCGCTTCGATCCGCAGCCTGGCCCGACGCCGTCGCTGGGGCGTGGTGAGCTGATCTTCGGGAATCTCATCCAACTCGCGAAGCTCGCGCAAGCGAACCGTCGTCTGCCACGCTTGTTGATCGTACCAGGATTCATCGTCCAACGATTCATTCAGCGAATCGGCCAGCGCGCCCTTGTCGATGCGGACGTCTTCCCCGCGCGCGACCTGACGAAGCTTGCGCCGGATGTCGTCGGGAAAGGTTCGTGCGATGCGTCCCAGCGCCGTTTCCGATTCCTTGGGATCGACCAGCCCCCGCGCCAGCATCGCTTTCATCTGCGTGCCGTTGTCCAAATCGAACCAGCGAAACGTCGTCGTGTAATCTTCGTGGTACCCGATCGGCGCCAGCGCCGCCAGGAAGATCCAGATGGCCACAAAGGCGATCCACAGGATCCGCGAGGCGAGCGCGGAATGAAACGAGTCCGCGATCACGGCCAGGTACGGTTTGATCACGCTTGGCCTCCATCACCGACGACCGCCGACGGGCGCTCCGATTCGATTTCCGCTGAGGCACTCGCAACCGAGTCGGTTTCGACCAACCGCATGAACGTCTCCTCCAACGATTCACGTCGCACCTCCAATCGCGAAATCGATTGGCCGGCCCCGCGCAACCGATCGACCACCCCATTGATTTGATCCTGGCCGGAAACGGCGATCGTCAATCGAAACGTCTTGCGGACCTCGGTCACGTCCATTTCCGCCGCTTCCCCCGGTGCGAAGATCGCTTGCCAATCCGGTGCCCGGTCACCATGCCCCTCACCGGGGACTTCGACGATCAACTTTTGTTCGTCTCGATGTGCCAATTCGTCGATCGGCCCGATCGCTTTGATTTCGCCCTTGGCCAGGATCGCGACCCGCGTGCAAACCATCTCCACTTCCTGCAGAATGTGGCTGTTGAGAAAAATCGTCTTGCCGCTGTCGCGCAATCGATCGATCACCTTGCGGACCTCGTTGCGTCCGACCGGGTCCAGCCCATCGGTCGGTTCATCCAGCACCAACAGATCGGGGTCGTGAAGCAAGGCTTGGGCCAGCCCCAAACGCTGGTACATTCCCTTGCTGAACCGCCGCACGGATTCTCGATCGCGGCCTTCCAACCCGACCAGCTTTAACAGCGCATCGCTTTGCGCATTAATCTCGGCCGAACTCATGCCGCTCATCCGCCCGTAGTAACGCAGCGCCGATCGCGCCGAATGATGGCGATCGACGCGCAACGATTCCGGCAGGTAACCGACGCGGGACCGGGCGGCCGAACTGCCGATCGGTTGCCCCAACAACGTGGCGTCGCCGCCGGACGGTTTGACCACACCCAGCAGCATCTTGATCAGCGTCGTTTTTCCGGCGCCGTTGGGGCCGAGCAACCCGAACACCTCGCCGGGATAGGCTTGCAGAGAAACGCCGCGAACCGCGTCGATCCGGCGGCGCCCGGTCAGCGACAGGCTGCGATAGGTCTTCCGCAGCTGGTGGACATCGACGATGGGCTGGGACACGGCGGATCATGTTGAGTTGGCGACTGACCGCTCCAGTATAGCGGGGCGCCACGAAATCCGCCCGCCCTGACCGATTGGACATGCCGGTTCACCATGCCTGTTCGAGGAAGCATTCGCGCGCTGCCATCAAGTACAGGCGGTCCGCCTGACTTTGGGTCGCCGTGTTCTCCGAACTCGGCGTGCGCATAAAATCGGCGTGCGCATAAAAAGCGAAGCTTTGCCCCACGCCGACCTCGGAGAGGACGGCGACAGTTCAGTTAACCCGCGGCGGCCCCGAACATCAGATAGCCCAACCAGGCCATCGAAACGGCGATCACCGCCGCAGCCAACCAGCGATGCCCCGGATGCCGCCAATCGGGGCGTTGCACTTCGCGTTCATACAGACTGCGAAACCGCTCGCGCTGGTTCTCGGTTGTGAACACCCCGTCTTCGACCAGTTCGTTCAGGCCGAATTGAGTCGAGTATTCCACAACCCCATAGACGCGATGCCGGCGGTCCAATTCGTCAACACCGACCCCTTCGAAATACCAGAGCTGGTTGCCGAATTCGGTTTCCGTTTCGGCCCGATTGTCGATACATCGCACCTGCAGGATTTCACTGCGTTGTGGACAAAAGCGGGCGCGGATCATGGCTCGATTGCAATCGAGCCTGACTTGGCGGATGGTCGCTTCTGAGAACCGAATCACCTGCACATGGCTGTTCATAGACCCCTCTCGTTATTTTCCGCCTAGTGGAAACTAAACTCACATAATTCGATTATTGCCGGGAACCTAAATTCCGTCATGGGCAGAATGCGGAAAAAGCGGACCGAATCTCAATATTTGTAAGTTCGGAAAAGACGGCACGGGGCAAACTGGCGAAGCCCCGTCGTTTTTGTCGACAGGTTGCGGTCTAAGAATGAACGCGCGTTCAATTTTTTTGCGGCTGCCCGAAAGGCGTTGCGGCCAACACAAAGGCGGCGTGCCCCACCGAAAACGAACGCCACGCGATTCGCACAAGTGCCCCCCCCCCCGCGGCAACACCGCTACAGCCAAGTTGCCGCGCGGCGTTAAACTGGCCCTCTGAACCAGCGGACCGGCTCCGCCATCCAGGCATCCAGCGTGCCAGGCTGCCGCCCCCCCCTAAGCCGAAGACGTCGGCCCACCCGCCTCCTGCCTTCATCAACCCCGTTATGCTCGAACGCCGTTCCCTCCGAGCCCCCGTCACCTTGGGTGTCGTCCTGATCGTCCTGGTGGTGATCCTCGGTGCGATCTGGGCGGTGTACAGCTTCATCGGCTCCGAGCGGAGCGGTCTGTTTTGGACGCTGTTCATCCTGGGCAGTCTGTTGCTGCTGAGCATTCTCGCTGGAGTGATCGTTTACTTGACGCTGACGATCAAGGCCGTCCGCTTGAACCAGCGCCAATCCAATTTCATCGACTCGGTCACCCATGAACTGAAAAGCCCGATCGCGTCGCTGAAGCTGTACCTGCAGACGATGTCGCGGCACAGCGTCGACGAAAACCAGCAACGTGATTTCCACCGCATCATGCTGGAAGACGTCGAACGGTTGGACGCCCTGATCAACCACCTATTGGACGCAGCCCGCATCGACCGGGGAAGCGAACCGGAAGACGAGGAGGTGTTCCGGTTGGATCAAATGCTGGCCGAATGTGGCGAGGCGGCGTGCATGCGCTACCGCTTGCCGACCGAGACGGTCAAAGTCGACAGTTCCCCCGTGACGATCCGCAGTCGCTCGGTCCAGGTCGAAATCCTATTCCGCAACCTGATCGACAACGCGATCAAATACGGCGGGTCTCCTCCCGAAGTCATTGCGTCGATTCGCCCCATTGAAGGGAAAGGAAAAGAAGATCAAGTCGTCGTCGCGATCACCGACAACGGTGCGGGCATCCCCTACGACAAACGCCGCAAGATTTTCGGCCGATTCGTGCGACTGGGAAACGAATTGGAACGCAGCACGCCGGGCACCGGCCTGGGCCTGTACCTGGTGCGGACGGTCAGCAAGTCCGTCGGCGCGAGCGTCAGGATTCGAGGACGGCGTGAAATCGACGGAAACCCGGGCACCGTTTTCGAAGTCACGATGAAAAACGTCGCCGTCGATTCGCCCGACGACTGCCCCACGCCAAACCTGAAACCCGAAACCTGAAACCACCACACCCATGCGTCCTCATATCCTTGTCGTCGAAGATGAAAAGCACCTGGGGGTCGGGATCAAGTACAACCTTGAAGCCGACAACTACCGCGTCACGCTGGTCGAAGACGGACCGACGGCACTGCGGTTGGTCGATGCGTCCAGCGAACCGATCCATTTGATCGTTTTGGATCTAATGCTGCCGGGGATGAGCGGCTACACGGTGTGCGAGACGATTCGCGACGCCGGGGTCACCACACCGATCTTGATGCTGTCGGCCCGAACGCTGGCCGAAGACCGCGCGCGGGGTTTTGACGTCGGCGCCAATCAGTACATGAACAAACCCTTCGAGTTGGATGAATTGCTGAGCCGCGTGAAGAACCTGCTACAGCATGCCACGCCCTCCCCGGGCAAGACGCCGCAGCGCCGCAATCGCGAGTCGGTCGAACAGGCCGAATTCGGCAACGTCTCGGCACACTTCCTCAACCACGAGGTTTCCGTCGGCGGTAAGACGGTCCCGATGACACCCAAGCAATTGAAACTGCTGAAGTACTTTGTCGAGAACCCGGACCGCGTGATCAGCCGCAGCGAATTGCTGAGCGAGGTCTGGGAAATCAGCGGCAACCTGCAAACCCGTGCGGTCGACCAAACCGTCGCACAACTGCGCAAGATCATCGAACCCGATAGCAGCCAACCGACCCACCTGCTGACGATTCGCGACGCCGGGTATCGGTTTATCTTGGAGCCGACGGACCATCAAACGGAGTGATCGCCGCGTTCGATCGTCGGGCTTGCAGTTCCATCAGGTGAGAGGACGAATAGGACGGAGAGGACCGATGGGACGAGAAGAAGGATGCAGCGACCGAGCAGCGCGTGCGCATAAAAAAAGCCCCCGGTCCAGTACGAGATCCTAGGGGGGCGGAGGATAACGCGCTATGGGACCGGGAGCCGGTGGATGGTGCGTGGTCGGCGACCACTCGGGTTCGGTTCGACGCGGTCCCATGCGTCCTTGCCGGGACCTGCCGAACACTTGCCTGCGTCTCGCCGCCTTCACCGTCACACGTGATTCAATCCGTCGAATCCGTGTCGTACGATTCGTCCGCAGCTACCTGAGAATCGAATAATAAATTCCAAGGTGCCAGTGCAGGATCACGCCAGCGAGTCGCATCGATCGCCGAGCCGCGTTGGGCTCAAAGCCAAGCGTCTCAGCGATGGGCGGAAGATACGGGCGCCCCTTTGCAGCGGTCAAGGCGGATCATGCGCGGATCCGAAATTGTTTTCATGAATGTATTTGCTAGCAAAACAAAGAATGTCTGTCGACCGTCCTTGACGAAAACGCTTGCCCACGTTGCCCGCATCACTTGCGTTTGAGGGGACAGAGCGAATGCAGCGAAGGCGCTCGCGGCAGGGCATTCATTGCGGCAACGAATGGTCGAAATTCTTGAAATTCCTGTAGGCAATTCCGTTGCAATGTGTGATATTTCAACGTCACCCAACCATCACTGCTTTCAGACTTTATTCATGACAACGATGCAAACCCAAGAGATCGTCACGGCGGCCTCGGCGCTGCTGGCGAAAAGCTCGGTGCCGGAACTTCGTTCGCTGCGTGTGGATGAGGAATCCAACGAGCTGCAGCTGCACGGCAACGTTCGCAGCTTTTATCACAAGCAGCTCGCTCAGGAGGCCGTGTTGCCGGTCGCCGGTTCGTTGCAGGTGGTCAATCACGTCGACGTCCGCAACTAAAGCGGACGATAACGAGAACCGCCGCCTGTGATCGGGCGGCCAGCGTCAACGGCCGGCAATCTGATTGCCGGCTTTTTTATTAGTTGACGATCACACGTTGCTCGAAACGTTCGATCTTGACCGCGCGTCCTTCGGCGTCCGATTCGACAATCGCACCGCACAGCCGCACGTCACCGGTGGCCACGTGAAAGTGACAGGGTTCTGCGGTTCGCGTGGTGTGGGTGACCCGTTCGATGTCTCGGCCGATGATGCTTTCGTACGGCCCGCACATGCCGACGTCGCATTGGAACGCGGTTCGATGGGGCAGGATGCAGGCATCGGCAGTAGGGACGTGGGTGTGGGTGCCCAGCACGGCGGTGACCCGACCGTCCAGGTAGCGCCCGATACACTGCTTGTCGCTGGTGGCTTCGGCATGCACATCGACCAGGATCTGATCGGTGTGCGGCTCGATTTCCGCAAGCACTTCATCGAGCGCCTTGAAGGGGCAATCGACCGGCCGCATGAACACGCGTCCCATGATCGACACGAAAGCCAAGGGCCGCCGTCCGCCCCGTTTGACCAGCGACCAGCGCCGCCCCGCCGCCTCGTCGGGATAATTGGCGGGCTTGACGATGCGATCGCTTTTTTCCAACGTGCGGATGATCTCCTTGCGACGAAAGATGTGGTCTCCCAAGGTGACCCCGTCGATCCCGCTGTCGATCAAACGCTCGAATTGCTTGGGCATCAAACCCGAACCGTCCGAAGCGTTCTCCGCGTTGGCGATCACGTAGTCCAAGTCCAACTCTTCGCGGATCCGCTGCGTGTTTTGCAGCACAGCGCTCATGCCGGGTTTTCCGACGATGTCTCCGAGAAACAGGAACTTCATACCGGGTGAATCACTGCGGGGGTTTGGGGGACGGTGATCGGCAGACGAGTCGGCAACGAGTCGACGGCACCCACCGCCCGGCGGACGGGGGCGCCGACACGCCAAACCGTATCGGTGCAGTCGCCCCTCGTCAACGCTCCAGGCCGCCACGTGCATCGGAATCGGAGCAACCGTTGGTTTCTGAAGTCCCTATGGCCCGTTGGTCAAATTAGCCGCGGTTCTCCGCCGCCACACAACCGGCACCCGCGTCCATCGGCTCCAGGCCGTCGCGCAAGGGACTCGGCGCAACCACTGGCGGTTCCTTCCCGGCACAGTTTGGCTATGGTGATAGAGACGAATACTGGATTTCGCTTCCTTTCTTTCACCGATCTTTCCACGTCCATGAACACGGCCGCGCCCCCCAACGACCTCGCCACGTACTGTCGTGACACCGCGAAACGCGCCAAAGAAGCTTCTGCGGCACTGGCGACGCTCGATACGGAAGTCAAGAACCGTTGGTTGAACGAATCGGCCGACGCGCTGATCGATTCGGTCGACCAAATCGTCGCCGCCAATGAGCAGGACTTGGCGACAGCCCCCGGTTACGGGCTGACCGATGCGGCGGTGGACCGATTGAGGCTCAATGCGGACCGAATCGGCGGCATCGCCACGGCGCTCCGCGAGATCAGCATGTTGGCCGATCCGGTCGGTGAAGTCCTTGACGGATTTACACGCCCCGGCGGGTTGCAAATCCTGAAGAAGCGTGTGCCGCTGGGCGTGGTGTTCTTCATTTATGAAAGCCGCCCCAACGTCACCGCCGACGCCGCGGCGATCTGTGTCAAAAGCGGGAACGCCGTGATCCTGCGAGGCGGCAAGGAAGCGATTCACAGCAGCCGCGCGATCGTCGACTTGCTGTCCGCCGCGGCAGAGCACTGCGGATTGCCCTCGGCGGCCGTCCAGCTGGTTTCGACGACCGACCGATCCGCCGTCGGCGAATTCCTTTCACTTGACCAGTACATCGACGTCGCGATCCCACGCGGCGGCGAAGGGCTGATTCGTCGCGTCACCAGCGAAGCGACGATGCCCGTGATCAAGCACTACGACGGCAACTGCCACGTCTATGTCGATCAATCGGCCGACGTCGACATGGCTGCGAAAATCGTTCACAACGCGAAATGCCAACGGATGGGGGTCTGCAACGCCTGTGAATCGCTGCTGGTCCACGAGTCGATCGCCCCGTCGGCACTGCCGGCGATCGCCGAGCGACTGCGAGCGGAGAATGTCGAGATCCGCGCCGACCAAGCGGCCGCTCAATTGATCCCCGGTAGCGTGCCCGCGAACGAAGAGGACTGGGGAACGGAATACCTGGGACCGGTGATCAGCGTCGCGCTGGTCCGCTCGATCGACGACGCGATCAAGCACATCAACCGCTACGGGTCACACCACACCGACGCGATCGTCACCCGTGACTTGGCCGCGGCCGAAGCGTTCACCGCAGGCGTCGACAGCTCGGCGGTGATGGTCAACGCCAGCACGCGGTTCAACGACGGCGGCGTGTTCGGGCTGGGAGCGGAGATCGGCATCTCCACCGACAAGTTCCACGCCCGCGGCCCCTGCGGATTGCGCGAGCTGACGACGTACAAATACATCGTCAAAGGCAACGGACAAATCCGGACCTAGCGCGACCCGATTCACCCTCGGCGACAGAGGCCGTGCGGTTTTTGCACGGCCCCCTCCTGGCGGGCATTTGTGTCTACATTAGCCGGCTCGCAATCGAGGACATCCCCCCCTCTCCCTAAAACAGATCGCGCAAAAAGAGTTCGATCGCCCAGTGCCGATGACCGCGATCTGTTTTGGGGAGAGGGGTTGGGGGTGAGGGGCCGCACGCCCGGGCCGTCTGTGGCTCATTTCAGTGGCTTCTTGCAGGCCGCTGCCCCCCTCATCCCCAACCCTTCTCCCCCGCAAAGCCGGGGGAGAAGGGAGCCATTGAAAGTTGTCTAGACACCGATGCCCCCGATCCTGACGGCATCTGTGACGCCCGTCGCAAAATCTGCGCCTTTCTGCCCCTGGAAACGGGTTGAAGTCCAGGGGATCTGTCGATATTCTCCTGGACCCCCAAAAAACACAACGATTTCAGGTCTCCAAAGATGGCACATAAGAAAGGTCAGGGATCCAGCCGCAACGGCCGCGATTCCAACGCACAACGCCGTGGCGTCAAAAAATTCGGCGGCGAAGCAGTCAGCGCGGGTAACATCCTGATCCGTCAGTGTGGCACCCGTTGGCGTGCCGGACGCGGTGTCGGTCAGGGCAATGACTACACCCTGTTCGCCCTGGTCGACGGCAAAGTCGAATTCGACCAAAAAGGCCGACGCATCAACGTCGTCTCGGCGTAGCTCGTAGCGGAAGTCGCCAAGACTTTCGTAAACCGTCGCCCCTCTCTAGCGTTTGCATGCTGCGCAAACGCCGTCTCTCCCGGAGGGAGAGAATCTCAATCCGATCAATGCCCTCCGCATGACCTAGGTGGAGGCGACATCCACCCATCGCTGCTGGCGATGGCTCTTTAAGATGGCTTCGCAGAGCAGGATTTCGTGGTGCCCGTCCAGGAATGTCGGGTACGGTGCCGGATCCGAGACGACGCCTTTCTCGATCGCCCCGTAGAAACTGCGGAAGAGCTGCTTGAAGGTATCGGGAAAGCCTTCGTTGTGGCCGCCGGGGTAACTGGAGACCGCTGCGGCGGTGGAATCCATCGCCGCCGGATCACGGACCAGTGACTCGTTGGGCCGATCGCGGTTACCGATCTGCAGCAGGTTGGGCGATTGGCTGTCCCAGGCCAAGGATTGCTTCGCCCCGGCCAGTTCGAAACGCAGGCAGTTCTTCATTCCGGCCGTGGTTTGCGAGACCCACAGGCAACCGTTTGCCCCGTCGGCGAACCGCAGCATGATCGCGCCGCAGTCTTCGGTCGTGATCTCGACCGGCTCGGTCGCCACATCCGCGGGGGCGTCGCCAGAATAGGTTTGCACCGGACCGGTCGGCCGTTGACGCGTCGGGTACACGGTCCGCAAGTCCGCGCAGACCGAAGTGATGCGGCGACCACTGATGAACTGGATCAAGTCCAGCCAATGGGTGCCGATGTCGGCGACGGCCCTCAGCTCTCCTCCGTCGGCGGCCAGCACACGCCAGTTGAAATCGGTCGGCTTGAGCAACCAGTCTTGAACATAAGAACCGGTGACGTGCAGCAAGCTGCCCAGCGAATCATCGCGGACCCGCGCGGCCGCTTCGTGGCACAACGGATAGAACCGAATGTTGTAGGCGACCGCGGCGGCGCGCCCGCTGCCCTGGGCGATGCGAACCAATTCGGCGGACTCGGTCGAATTCATCGCCAGCGGCTTTTCACAGACGACGTGCTTGCCGGCCTGCAGCACCGCCTTGGCCTGTTCAAAGTGATAACGATTGGGTGTCGTCAGATGGACGCAATCGATCGAGGGATCAGCCAACGCGTCTTCGAGCGTTTGGAAGTCGGCCGGCAAACCGAGACGCCGTGACGCGGCAATCGACTTTTCCGGACTCGACCCGACCACACCGGCGACCTGCACCCCGGCTCGTCCGAGCGCTTCGACATGAACCGGTCCAATAAATCCGGTCCCCACCACCACGGTTCGAAAGACAGTCATCCGTCACCACATCACGTTGGAATCAAGAAGTACGCCACACAGTGTGTCGCACCAACGTCACAGATTCCAGGTGACGCATTGCCAGAAAAGCGACGGCCCAACCCCCAACTCCCAACCTGAAACCCGCCGCCATCCCGATTGACCCCCGTTTGCGGCAACCCACATGCGTGGATCACACACGTGTGTTTGACGCTGCGTTTTCTGCGCGTGCGTGGCGAACACCCGCGTAGTAAACGCCCTCGCGGTTGGTGAGGGCGAACGCTCATACAAGCCGATGCAACAGGTGATGAGAAAAATCCTGACGCGGTTGTGACTGTTTTCCGCCGCCCCCCGACGACGCCAACCAACGAAGGCGAAACGATGCTGAACCACAACGAAACCCCGATGGGTCTGACACCAACTCCCCGGCCGGTCGTGTATGCGGCAAGCAAGGACGCCGGCTGGCTCTCGAAGGTCGCCCAGGCAGCACAGGCGGAGAACTGTCGCTTCCAAACGTCCTCTTCGATCACTTCGCTGATCAATCAAGCGGCCGCCGACAACGAAGTGGCGTGTGTCTTATTGGACTATGATCCGCGGATCCAACAATGGACCAGCATCGAGCAGCTGTTATTTGAAAAGAACGTGGTCGCGCCGGTCGTGTTGGTGTTGGATGACTCCAGCGGCATGGCGGCCTCGGAAGCCGTCGCGCGGATCGCCCACGTCGTCGCCATCAACTCGATGGAAATCCCCGAGATCATCGAGACGATCCAACATGCGGTCAGCCTGAGCACGCTGGTCGAGCATCAGTTCGATGTCCTGCGTTGCCATCGACTGTATCAAGGACTGCCGGACCGCCAACGTCAAATCGTTGACTACGTCGTCGAAGGCGCTCCGAACAAACAGATCGCAACAAAGTTAAAGGTGTCGGTCAAGACGATCGAACGGGAACGTCAAAAAGCATACCGTCAACTGAATGTGCGGAGCACCGCGGAGATGACGCGGGTGGTGATCCTGGGCAGTCTGCATGACGTGGTCTTTCCGGCCGGCAAACCTGCCAAACCGCCGGGCGGCCTGCGGCTCGATTCACACAGCCCCGGTGTCGCGCCGACTATCACCAAACCGACGAATCTATTCACCCCGCCCGCACCGCGCTGATCCGGTCGATGGGGCCGGGGGGTTTACCGCAGCTTCGTTTTCGATTGGCTGGACAGTCGCCGTCCTCTCCGAGGTCGGCGCGGGGTAAAGCTTCGCTTTCTCGGTCCACCGAGTTCGGAGAACACGGCGACTCTCGGGTCTGCAAAAGCCTATCCCACTTTACAACCGGGCCGGGTTGACCGGCACCCGCGGGATCTTGCCGCTGGCTTTCTTGCGCAGCTGGTCGCGCAGTGATTCGATCACCGCCTGGTGCCTGGCATCGGGCTCGATCGCCAGGTTGTCAAATTCCAGCGGGTCGGCGTGATGATCGTACAGTTCAACGCCCTGTGCCCCTTCGGCCCATTCGGTATAGCGATACCGCCGGGTGCGAATGCTGCATCCCATCACTTGTGTTTCCAATCGATCATCGGCAGGCCGCAAGACTTGAGTGATCGCCTGGCCATTCCAATCCGCCAGCGGATCTTTCAGCAACGTTGCCAAGTCACGGCCGGCAAGATCCGGTGGCCCTTCAAACCCCGCCGCGCCGACCACGGTGGGATAGATGTCCACGAACTCGACGATCCGTCGACAAGCTTGGCCGTTGCCCGCCGCACCGGGAACGCGAATGATCAGTGGTGACTTGGCCGATTGCTCGAACAGCGTGCGTTTCTGCCAGATGCCGTTGTGTTCGCCCAGGTGGTAACCGTGGTCACTCCAGAACACGACGATCGTGTTGTCAGCCAACTCCAAACGCTCGAGCGCATCAAGCAGCCGCCCTACCTGGGCGTCGACAAATGAAACACAGGCGTAATAGGCCTGGGTGGCGCGGCGCAACGTCAGCGGATCCAAGTTGTAATTCGGGATCGGACAATTGTGCGCGAAGGCAGCGGCGGGAATGTCGTCTCGATCCCCCGGCGGTGCGTACGGCAGCGCGATCGTTTCCAGCGGATACAGATCAAAGTATTTTTTGGGCGCCACGTAAGGGGTGTGGGGACGGAAGAACCCGACGCCCACGAAGAAAGGTTCATCACGGTGGGCTTCCATCAACTTGATCGCTTCGCTGGCGATCATCCCATCGGTCTGCTCTTCATCGCGGCCGTCGGCCGCCAGCCACGACAATGCCGCACTGATCTTTCGGTGCGGCTCGGCGTTAAAGATCAACGCCTCGTCGCTTTTGTCGCGACCTTTCGGATTGACGGTCAGGTTCCACGACGGCGGATCATCGAACCCATCGGTTCCGATCGATGCGGGAACGTTGTAGTGATAGATCTTGCCCACGCGTGCCGCCAGATAGTCTCGCTGTTGGAATGCCTGGGGCAGCGTGACCACATCGGGCAGTTGGTCGCGAAAGTGGCGGTCCAAATCATACACGCCGATTTCATCCGGCCGACGCCCGGTCATAACCGACGCCCGCGTGGGGTTACAAAGCGGCAGTTGGTTGTACGCGTTTAAGAAACACACGCCGGATGCCGCCAGCCGATCGATGTTCGGCGTTTTGGCGATCGGGTCGCCATAACACCCCAGCGTCGATGCCAAGTCATCGACGGCGATGAACAGCACGTTGGGGGATCCTGCGGCGGCAGGGTGCGTGGAAAATCCGACCAACAGCAGGGCCAGGATGGCTGGCCGGAACGTTCGACCGAGCGTGGACGATGGGATCATGGAGGATGGCAGAATGATACGGGGCAGAATGATGAGGGGGGGGGGAGGGTCACATCATATTCGGTCGAACAAGGTGACGGCAAACAATCGCCGATGGGCAGGAGAAGGGGCAAAACGATGGGGGCAAAACAATCAAGCAGAGCCACCCGAATCGACTCACCAAGTCGCACCTCCCATCATCCACCTCTCCCAACATTCTGCCCCCCAACATTCTGCCCCCCATCATTCTGCCCCCCAACATTCTGCCCACCATCGTTTTGCCCCCATCGTTTTGCCACCATCATCCTGCCCCACTAGAACCGCCCTTGCCGCTGCATTAAATACTCCGTCAGCGCGGTATCAAACGGCATGCTGGTATCCAGCGGGACATAGTCGATCTGCAGTTGATTACAGCCATCACGGAAGGCGTCACGGAATTCGGCCAGCGCGGCCAAGTAATCATCGCGGAACCCGGAGGCGTCGACGGAGACGGATTGTCCGGATTCGGAATCGGTAAACTGCACCGGGCCTTCGTAGGGGAATTCGACCTCGGCCGCATCGAGGACATGAAAGACGATCACATCATGCCCGGCGTGCCGCAGTCTTGCCAGCGAAGAGACGACGTCGGCGATTTGTTCCAGCCACGTTTTTTCGCCATCATCGGCCGGCCACAAATCGCTAAACAGCATCACCAGCGAGTGCTGCTTCAGCATGGCGGCCACCTGAGTCAACGCGGCGGGGACGTCGGTCGCCCCGGCGGGCTTCAGGTTCGAAAGCCTTGCGATGACGTCGCCCAAATGCCCGCGACGCGAGCGAGCGGGCAGGGACGCATGCAGTTTTTCGTCAAACGTGATCAAGCCGACCGGGTCTTGTTGCATGATCATCAAGTACGTCAGCGCGGCGGCCAAACAGGTCACGTACTCGAACTTCGTCATCGATTGGCTTTCGGTGAACCCCATCGATTTAGACAGGTCGATGACCAGGTAGCCGACCAGGTTGGTTTCCGATTCAAATCGTTTGACAAAGTACTTGTCGGTCTTGGCATAGACCAACCAGTCGATCAGTTTGGGGTCGTCACCGCGGTTGTAGCGTCGATGCTCGCTGAACTGGACGGAAAAACCATGAAAGGGACTGCTGTGCAGCCCTTGCAGAAACCCACGCACGACCATCCGGGCGCGAAGGTCCAGGCGTTTGATACCTTGCAGTGCTTCGGGCGAGAGCAACGAGCTCATTTGGCCATTTTTTCCGGTTGCGGCGGCTGGATATCTTCAAGCAGTCGCGTCACCAGCGCGTCGCTGTCCATGCCGTCGGCGGTGGCTTGGAAATTGGTCCCAATGCGGTGCCGCAAGACCGGCAAAGCGATCCGCCGGACGTCGTTGACGTCGACACTAAACCGGCCTTCCATCGCCGCGATCGCCTTGGCGCCGGCGATCAGGTTCTGTCCGGCCCGCGGCCCGGCGCCGAAATCGACCAGGTCGCGAATGTACTCCGGCGCGGTGTCATCCGACGGCCGCGTGGCGCGGACGATGCTGGCGACATACTTGATGACAAAGGGGTTGACCGCGACGCTGGTGACCAATTGCTGGACGTTCAGAATCGCACGGGCGGACAAGACCTTGTTGACGGTGGCGGACTCCCCACGCGTCGTCGTCGTCAGGATCTGTTCTTCTTCGGCCGCCGAGGGGTAGTCCAATTTGATATTGAACATGAACCGGTCGAGCTGGGCTTCCGGCAGCGGGTAGGTCCCTTCTTGCTCGATCGGGTTTTGGGTCGCAATGGTGAAAAACGGTTTCGGCAAGGCATAGGTTTCGCGTCCCACGGTGACCTGGCGTTCCTGCATCGCCTCGAGCAAGGCGGCTTGCGTCTTGGGCGGGGTGCGGTTGATTTCGTCGGCCAACAAGATGTTGGCAAAAATCGGGCCTTCGACGAATCGGAAGCTGCGTTTACCGTGTTCGTCCTCCTCCAAGACTTGCGTGCCGGTGATATCCGAAGGCATCAGGTCGGGGGTGAACTGGATGCGTTTGAAGCTGACATCCAGGATGCTGGCCAGCGTGCTGACGATCAACGTTTTGGCCAATCCCGGGACGCCTTCGAGCAAGCAGTGTCCGCGGGTGTAGATCGCCGCCAGCAATTGCTCGATCGTTTCGGATTGTCCGACGATGACCTTGGACAATTCGCTACGGATCGTCGACTGGTGATCGGAGAATTCACGCAGGACATCGCCGAGGTTACGTCCGGGTTGACCGCCGGGTTTGGCGGCCGGCGGATTGGGTGGAGTCGGGGCGCTCACGATAGGGCAGCTACCTTGCAAAGGGGACGGGCCAAAAGGGGACGGGGGTCGAATCAGGCGGCTCTTGCTTGGGACGTCGATTGTTTGAGCGACGGATTTGATCGTAGCGGAAGTCGCCAAGACTTTCGCAAGCCGTGAGCCCTCTCTGGCGTTTGCTTGCTGCGCAAACGCCGTCTCTCCCAGAGGGAGAGAATCTCAGTCGTTTGCCAAATCTTGCAGTCATACAATCGACGTCTCTCGCGAGTCACGTGGTGGCGACTACCGGCGGCATCGCCCACGCTGATGCATCAGTGTAAGATGGTGGGACAGGTTACTGGAAAGGGGGACCACCGATTGTTTGGCCGCATCACGCTAGTTTTTTCCGTCGTTGTCGCATTTTGGACGGTCCCCGCACCGGTTCACGCCGACGTGGATGCCGCGGCGGTCAATCGCGCGATCGATCGCGGGATTACCTATCTTCGCAGCACACAGGGCGAACGTGGCGGCTGGGATGAGTTTCAGGGCCAATCGTGCGGGCTTTCGTCGCTGTGCACGCTCGCGCTTCTGAACGCCGGCGTCTCGCGTGACGACCCGGCGATCAAGCGGGCGATGACGTATTTACGGGCCACGGTTGCCGAAAGCACCTATTCGGTGGCGCTGCAAACGCTGGTGTTTTGCCAACACGGATCGGCCAGTGATCTGCCGCGGATTCGCAACAACGTGACCTGGTTGACCGAATCCCAAACCGCCATCGGGGCCTGGAGCTACGGCGGGAAACGCCAATTCGGCGGCGACCCCTCCAATGCACAGTTTGCGTTGTTGGCTCTCGGAGCCGCCCAGGACCGTGGCGTGGCGGTCGACCCGAAGGTGTTTGAGCAAGCGATCGACTACTGGGAACTGCAGCAAAAACCTAACGGGGGTTGGGGTTACGGAGGCAGCTCGGCGACGGGAAGCATGACCTGTGCGGGCATCGCGTCATTGATCATCGCCAACGGTCGGCTGGGCAACGTCAGTTCATCGGTCACCGACGGCAAGATTGAATGTTGCGGCGGTGAAGCGACCGAGGACGACCCGATCGCGCGCGGCATCGATTGGCTGGCCCAGCGATTCAGTGTCGATGTCAATCCCGGCGGCAGTGCCGACACCTACTACTACTATCTCTACGCCGTCGAACGCACCGGACGACTTTCCGGGCGTCGTTTCTTTGGCGGTCACGATTGGTATCGCGAAGGTGCCGAACGATTGATCGCGCAACAGGATGACTTTCAAGGATTCTGGGAAGGCGGACAATGGGAACGTCCCACCGTCGCCACCTCGTTCGCGCTGCTGTTTCTTTCCAAAGGCAAACGTCAAGTCGTCGTCGGGCAATTGCAGCGTGATCGTGCCGGACAATCCGAATGGCAACCGCACCCCGATGCCTTGCGTCAACTCGTGCGACACGTCGAACGCGGCTGGGGACGCGATTTGACTTGGCAAACCGTGCGGCTGGACGACGCCTCGCTGGTCGACCTGCTGCAAACCCCCGTGTTGGTGATCAGCGGCAAACAAGCCCTTTCGCTGGATGCCAACGAAAGCGACTTGCTGAAAGACTATGTCGACCAGGGCGGCACGATCGTCTTTGACGCCAGCGGTGACAGCGGTTGTGGGAATGCCGCAAATTTTCAAAACAGCGTCGCAAACCTGTGTGCCGAGTGGTATCCCGGTGCGCCGCTGGAACGTCTGCCGACTTCCCATCCGGTTTGGAATGCGGAGCGGAACGTCGATATCGGCGCGATGCCCAACGGGTTTTGGGTCTATGGTGTCCAAGCGTGCTGCCGGACCGCAGTGTTTTACGTGCCGCAAAGCCTGACGTGTCGCTGGGAATTGGGCGACCGACTGTTTCACCGCGGCGACCCCGACGATCCGGTTCGCCGCCAGATCGATCATTCGATCCGCATCGGCCAAAACATCATCGCTTATGCGACGGGGCGAGAACTGAAAGACAAATTGGACGCCCAGATCGTGCTGCAGGCCGACGGCGTGGAATCGAGCGAGCGGGGGACGACACGGATCGCGCGGCTGGATGTCGGAGCCGGCGGCGAAGACGCACGCCGCGCGCTGCCCAACGCGTCGACCATCATTCGCAAGCAAACACAGGTCGCGATCAGCGTGCCCGAAAACCCCGTCGCCTTTGACGAGCAAACGCTCGCGGACGTCGCGGTGTTGTGGGTCCACGGTCGACGCGACTTTGTGTTGTCATCCGGCCAACGCGACGTGCTGCGGCAATTCGTCGAGCGTGGCGGAGTGATCTTGGGCACCGCGATCTGTGGCGACGAATCCTTTGCCCGCGCGTTTCGCCGCGAGTTCGCCGCGGTGCTGGGCCAGAACTCGCTGCAATCGATGCCCTCGGATCACCCGATGCTGTCCACCCAGTACTACGGTTACGACCTTCGATCGGTGACGATTCGACGCATCGGCCGCGGCGCCAGCGGTCAACAAATCCGCCGCCAGACCTCGCCGCCGATTTTGGAATACGCCGAAGTCGACGAGGTGGTGGCGGTCGTGTTTTCACCGCTGGACATCAGTTGCGCCCTCGAGAGTCAGAACTCCGTCCAGTGCCCCGGCTACGGGACCGAAGACGCCGCAAGAATTGTCACCAACGTCGTGCAGATGGCACTCAACCAGTGACTCTCACCGGAAAGGATTCAAACGGAGTCGCGTGTACGACAGAGATTGATCGACAGGCTGGAAGCCTATCCCACATGATCAATCGGGAAACACCGCCATCACCTCTTTGGCCCAGGCGTCCCAGCTTTCGGCGGCGGCTTCGAAATCGACCTTCATCCAACGCACCGGATCGCGCGGCATCACGCGGGGGCGGTACTCGCTGTCACGGCTGATCGGCAATTGGCTGCTGTCGCCCATCGCCAACCGGTCTTCGGTTTGGGCGGACACCAGGTAATCGGCCAGTGATTCGGCGGCGACCGGGTTGGGCGCGTCCTTCAGGATCGCCAACGTGTTGGGGATCCGCAGCGTCCCCGGCTGGTCGGGCTGTTGATCCGGAAACACGATCGCGACCTTGCGCAATTGGTCCTTTTCGATGATCGCGTCGTCGGTGTCGGTCAGTCCCCAGGCGACTTCGCCGGAGGAGACGGCCAGGGCGACTTGCTTGTTGCCCGAAAGCACCACGGCGTTGTCGTGAATCTGGCGCAAGAAGTCCAGCGTTTCATCATGACCGTCACGGACACGGAGCACGGCAAAGTGCGTCGCGGTGGTGCCGAACAACGGTCGCGCCATCGCGCAGTTGTGCTTCCATTTCGGATCCACCAAATCCGCCACGCTGGTCGGATAGTCGTCTTTGGAGGGAATCTTGTCGGTGTTGACCAGCAACACGCGGGCGCGGGCGGCGAAGCCACACCAAGTCCCATCGCTGGCGATCATGTCGCTCGGCCACCCCGGTGCGACCGACCAGGTTCGCGGTTTCAACAGCCCCAGCTTTTGCAACCGGACGGTGTGCATGATCTCGTTGTTCCAGAACACATCACAAACCGGAGAATTCTGCTCGGCGAGAATCTGGTTGACCAGGCCGACTGTTTTTGTCGATTCCACGTCAAACTTGGCCACGATCCCCGTCTCGTGGTCCACACTTCGTTCATAGGCGGCAAAGATCGGTGTCGCAAACTGCTCGTCCAGCGCCGAATAGACCACCACGTCCCGTTCGGCTTTGGGGACACAGCCCGCCGTGACCAATAGTATTGGACACAGCAAAAGGCACCAACGGATCCCGGCGGATCGCAATCCAGGGGCGAATCGTCGTTTCGTGGCGTGCAGGTTAGAATGAAGCAATGGTCTCATCTATCAACAACAGTTCGAACAAATTCGGTTGGCGTTTCGTGTCCGCGCTCTGCGGTGCCGCGAAGTACGTCTTCAGGAAGCAATTGAATGCTTCTGGGTGTCGCCGCATTCTATCACTGATCGGTTGGATCGGCATCGCGGCGTTGAATCCCGCCGAAGGGTCGGCACAAACGCCTGCAATGCAACGGGCCGAGATGCAGACGGTCGAAGGCAAGCACATCGTGCTGAAATCGGATTCCGGTTCGCGCGAGTCGCTGCTCGAGTTGGTCGACGCCTTCGATGCCGCGGTCCCCCAATGGGAGCGGTTCTGGCAGCTGACACCGGGGGCGTTGGATCGCTGGCGGGTCGACGCGTTCGTGATGTCCGATCCGCAGCGGTTTCGCGACAGCGGAGATCTGCCGCCGGACCTTCGTTTCCCCTTCGGCTATGCCATCGATTCCAACATTTGGGCGTTGCGGCAAAAGAGCGACTACTACACCCGCCACCTGTTGCTGCACGAAGGCGTACACGCGTTGGCGATCGAGTTGTTTGACGGCACCGGACCGTCATGGTTTGCCGAGGGGCTGGCGGAAATGTTGGGGGTTCACCACGGCACGGGCAAGCAAGTCCTAGTCAACGTGGTGCCGGAATCACGCCAAGCGGTCCCCTACTGGGGGCGGTTCAAACTGTTGTCGCAGCGCCGCGAGGAACACCGCATCCCGACACTCGATGCCGTGCTGCAGTACCCACCGGATTTGAAAAGCGATGTCGAATCGTACGGCTGGAGCTGGGTCGCGGCAATGTTGTTGACCGAGTATCCCGATTATCGACCGGCGGTGTTGGCCGAAGCACGCAACGGCAGCGTACGAACGGTCGCCTTTACCAGCGCATTTAAACGCCGGTTGGCACGACAATGGCCGATCGTCCAAGCGCGCTGGCGAATCTTGACGCACACGATCGATTACGGATTCGATTGGTCGCGTGAACGCATCGATTTGGCGATGAGCGACAAATTGTGGCGAGGAAACACGCTTGAGAATACGATTGCGGCCGACCAGGGCTGGCAAAGCGTCGGCGTCCGATTCGCCCCCGGCATGCGAGTCAAGATCTCCGCCGAGGGACGATGCAGTCTGGATGACGATCCGAAACCGTGGATCAGCGAGCCCCCCGGAGTCACGATCCATTACGCCAACGAGCGGCCGATCGGCCAATTATTGGTTTGCGTCTTACCCAACAAAACCGACGAGGCACAGCAGCTTGATCCGTTGATGATCCAGAGCGTTGAATCGGACGTCGAATTGGTCATCGACAAGCATTGCTGGTTATTGTTTCGGGTCAACGATCACCTGGACGACCTGGGCAATAATCGCGGCGGCTATGGAGTATCAATTCGGAGGTAGGCCCGGGGGAATTCTTGGTCAAAAAATGTTCCCGCCCCGACTTTCCATCCCCCTTCGTCCCCGGCCTCCAATCCTACGCCCCATCTTCTGCCCCCCATTTTTTGACCAACCCATTTTTTGACCAACCCAGCTCCCCACAACCAACACCTCGAAAACTGAAGCTGACCCGGCCCTGCGGTTTTGATACCGTCGCCGCGGGCTCGCCGAGTCCGTGTGTTTTGCGAACCGCTCTGTGCGTGATGGATGTGTGATGCGTCGACGAAAAGGATTTCGTGGTGGTGTTCATTTTTCCAGTCGCCGACGGCTCGGGGTTGAATCCCTCGAAACGCGCCGACTGCTTGCCGGCGACGCCTTGCCGGTGGCCCAATCGGTGGCCCAGTCGGTGGCCGCAGATCGGATCGACAGCCCCCCAGCGATCGAAAGCGTTGCTCAAAGCACGCTAGACATTGCTGTCAACTACAACGCCTCCGATGCGGCTGGTGAAACGATGCGGACGGCGGCCGACTTAGGCTCCGTCGACGGCACAATCCGGCGATCCGGAAGTCTCAGCTGGTTGGACCGCATCGACGTGGTTCGATTCGAAGTCGTTTCGGAAGCGAGCGTCCGCATCACGTTGGACCAACTCAATCGTGATGCCGATCTGTATGTACTCGATCGCAGCGGCAACGTCATCGGATCCTCGACTCGTTCATCCGGTCGCAGCGAATCGCTTTCGGGGTCACTTCCGGCGGGCGAGTTTTACATCGCGATTTCCGCGGTCGATTATCGAAACATCTCCTATCGGTTGACCGTGGACGCACAGAGGCATCAACCGGCACCGGTTGCGGCCCCACCCGCGCAGCCGACCGACTCACCCGCGCAGCCGACCACGGTTTCGCCGCTCGCGGACGTGGCCTACTTCGGCGGCAACCAGGACTGGAATCTGAATGCCGTCGGGGCGCCGGAATCGTGGGCGGCCGGATACCGAGGACAAGGGGTCACGGTGGCCGTGATCGACACCGGCGTCGACCTTGACCACCCGGACTTGGTCAACAGCCTGTACGTCAACACCGACGAGATCGCCGGCAACGGGATCGACGATGACGGCAACGGTTTCATCGACGACGTCTCGGGCTATGACTTTGTCGGCGGCGACGCTTGGGCCGATGACGGCAACGGTCATGGGACGCACGTTGCCGGCACGATCGCGGCCGGTGACAACGGATTTGGCGTGACCGGTGTTGCACCGGATGCCAAGATCCTGCCCGTCCGCGTGTTGAATGATTCCGGCAGCGGATCGGATGCCGGCGTTGCCGCCGGGATTCGCTATGCGGCTGACCTCGGCGCACAAATCATCAACCTCAGCCTGGGCGGCGGCGCCAGTTCACGGATCGCCGCTGCGATCGACTACGCCATCTCGCTGGGAGCGTTGGTGATCGCCGCAGCGGGGAACGAGTCGGCGGCCAACCCCAGTTACCCGGCGCGACACAGCGCCGCATCGACCGGCGTACTGTCGGTCGGGGCCTACGACGTTGACGGTCGCATAGCCGGTTTCAGCAACGACGTCGGCGGCAGCGGAGCCGTTCAAGTCGACGCGCCGGGCGTGCGTGTTTACGGCACCTATGTCGGCGGCGGCTACCGTTCGCTCAGTGGCACCAGCATGGCCAGCCCGCATGTGGCCGGCGTGGCCGCGCTGACGTTGTCGGCCAACCCACAGCTCACTTCGTCTGAAATAAGGGAGTTGCTTGCCGGCGGGACCGTCGGGCAAGCGACAGCGAGTGATTCGATCGGCAAGGCCAGCACCTTAAATTCCGTCGCCTATGCCGCCGCCGGGTGGACATCGGCTGGTGGAGGGACAGGGGCGGGAATCGCAAGCTCGACAACGTCATCGACACGAGTTCGAGCAACGACGGACAACTTCGCGACAGCGGTGTCGGATTGGCTGGGTAATCAGTCGGCAACGTTCGATCAGCCATCGGATGACGTCGTCGACGCCCCATCGGCTGATATGGTGACAATGAAAAAACGAGTCTCCACCGATCCGCTCCCTTCGCACGTCGTTGACGATCTGCTTGGAAATGCCGAACTCGATTGGACGGACGAGGTGGTGGGACGCGACGAGACCGAGCCGATGGCAAACGCATTGTCCAGCCTTCAGGGACGCGCCGGTTTGGGACCATCGGTACCCCACGCCTAGCCGTCGCTGAATCGCAGGGAGGTCCTTCCCCAGAACTTTATCCCGAACGCACGCCAGTGTGTCTCTCGCCACACCGACGGCGTGCCCTCCCGCGCCCCTTGGCGGCATCTGAGCGTGCCGATTGAACTACTCCTGGTCGGCCCTGATCGTCTAGAATGCGGGCATCTCCCCTCCGTGAGCTTCAGGATGACGCATCGGCAGACCCGCACCAGGAATCGAACCCGCCCTTCCACAGGCCAGCCCCGCGCCGCATCGGCGGGGGTCCTGCCGGGCCGACCGTCCCCGCGCGATCCCGACGTCTTGAGTCGGCTTGCCGGTGAAGTCGCGATTCGGACCTTCCCCGTGCGGCAGCGCGATCAATGGCGGCGACAGATCTATGAGCAGATGCTGGTGACCAGCCGCTGTATCGACGGCCCGAATTTCCAGAAGGTCGCCGCGGACGACGTCGCTCGGATGATCCGCATGTACGATGACCGTTTTTTCGAAGGACGGATTTTAAGTGCCGCCTCGGCCGAAGGCATCTCGTTCCATCTGTCCTCACGGATGACCAGCGTCGGCGGCAAATTGGTCACGCAGTACCCCGAAGGCAGCTACGACGGGCGACGCCAATTTGAACTCGTCCTCTCCAGCACCCTGCTGTTCCAAACCTTTGAAGACGTCTCGCGTCCGATCGAAGTGGCAGGGTGCGTGTGTCACGACCGCTTGGAGGCGATGCAGCGGATCGCCGAGCACGAGTTCGTGCACTTGATCGAAATGTTGATTTGGAATGACGGCAATTGCAGCGAAGCCCGTTACCAGTCGATCGCCAATCGCTACTTCGGCCACACCGATTACCAACACAACTTGATCACCCAGCGCGAACGCGCCGCGGTCCGTTTCAACATCCGCGTCGGCGACGACGTCGTCTTTTTCCACGACGGGCACCGCATGCAAGGGCGGGTCAACCGCATCACCCGCCGTGCGACCGTCCTGGTCCCCAACCCCGCCGGGCAAAAGTTCAGCGACGGAAAACGTTACTCACGCTACTACGTCCCGCTGGAGCGGCTGCAGAAGATTTGAGTTGGGAGTGGAGGAGTGAGGAGTGAAGGAGTGAAGGAGTGAAGGAGTGGAGGAGTGGAGGAGTGAAGGAGAAGGGAGAAGGGAGAAGGGAGAAATTTTATTAGCACTCCCAACTCCTCCACTCCCAACTCCTCCACTCCCAACTCCTCCACTCCCAACTCCTCCACTCCCAACTCCTCCACTCCCAACTCCTCCACTCCCAACTCCTTCACTCCCAGCTCCTCCACTCCCAGCTCCCAACTCCTTCACCCCCCTGGCGTGAAGTCGTCGTCTGACTTCAGTGCGGCCGCAAAAAGGGCCAACAGTTGTGCGACATGATCGATGTCGTCGATCGAGATGGCTTCGACGGCCGAGTGCATGTAGCGATTGGGGATGGCGACCAATCCGGTCGCGACGCCGGCGCCGTGGAGCTGCAGGACGTTGGCATCGTTGGGCGTGGCTCTGCCGATGGCCGCACGTTGGTACGGGATCTCGTTCGCTTCGGCCAGTTCCATCAACCGCGCGGCGACTTTGGGGTTGATGTTGGGGCCACGGAAGATCACCGGACCGCCGCCCAGGCGGATGTCGCCTTGCTTGTTCTTTTCGATGGTCGGGCAGTCCGAGGCGTGGGTGACGTCGACGGCGATGCCGACCGAGGGGTTGATTCCGCCGGCGGCGGTCTTGGCGCCCCGCAGGCCGATTTCTTCTTGAACCGTCGAGACGCTGTGCAGGTGACAGGCCAGGCCATCGGTGCCGGCCAGTTCCTTGGCCCGGCGGAGGGCTTCGATCACCGTCCACATCCCGGTCTTGTTGTCCATCCCGGGGCCGCTGACCAGCGAATTCATCAAGGGACGCATCCGCAGGTCCAACGTGACCGGGTCGCCGATGCGAATCTTCTCGGCTGCTTGCTGGTCGTTCGCCGCACCGACATCCAACCACATCTCATCCAGCGAGACGACCTTTTTGCGTTCGTGATCATTGAGCAAGTGAATCGGTTTGCGGCTGATGACCGCGGGGACCTCACCGGCCTGGGTCCAGATCGACATCGCTTGCCCGATCAATTGCTGAGGGTCCCAACCGCCGATCGTTTGGGCGTAGACGAAACCCAATTCATCGATGTAGGAAACCAGCATCCCGATTTGGTCACAGTGTCCGGCCAACATCAGCCGCGGACCGTGGACGTCCCCCGATTCGGCGATCAGATTTCCGTGCACGTCGATGCGAACGCGATCGGCATGGGGGGCGATGTAGTCACGATTCAGCTGCTGGATCGGCTCTTCGTATCCGGACGGGCTGGGGGTTGCGATGGCTTGTTCAAAGAAGGCGCGTGCGTTGTCTTGCATGGAAGTTTGATTTCGATTGCTCGATGCGTTGAAAGTGAAGTGGGTCAGCCCAAGGGGGCCAAATGACCGCTCGATTGGCACGCTGTCTAGGCCGATCGGGCATAAAAATGAACTTTACGAAAAGTTTTTTTTCTCCACAAATCCTCGTTTCCGGTGCGACGAATACGGCGTGGGGAGCGTCTAAAGTCGCGGAAACACGGGTGTTTTGCATCATTCGCATCGACCGGCCCGTCCCGATTGATCCGGTCAGGGCCCGTCACAGGGACGATGACGCTTGTTCCCTTCCAAACGCCCTAAAGAATTGGGGCGGTTTTGCTCGACACTAAGTCTCGGATCGACAGTTTTCGACTGAGTTTTCTCGCCTCGCAGCGGTTTCGACCGCCGTGATGCGAGAGGGCTGGTGGCAGCCGAATCGTTGATCTGCCCAGGGGGGATTCTGGGAAAGCATCGGGCCGGTGCGTGTTGCAATCGCGACATCCACCACGTTCGACGGCAGATGGCGACTATAGCCGAACGTTCCTGCAAACACAGGCATGATGACGACACCCATCATCATGTCCGCCGTGTTTCAACGATGGAACGTTGGGCGTTGGTCGCCGGATGTCACCGCATCTACCCCGCAAACGGAATGTTCCGTTTAACAACGTTTGAAACCTAGCAAGTGATCCCGTTCGGTAAGCGTCACAGGATGTGAGCCGGGTGGCCTGACCCAGCGTTCGGTTTGCAGCACACACAGCATTCAGGTTCGAAACAGTTTGACTCGCCGATCAGGACCGGTAAGACAGATGAAGCGAACGAGAAAGCGTGCGGCACGATCGATCGACCAAGGCCATGAGAACATTGGGTACCGACGCACCATTGTTCGAGGGAATAATCAACGAGGCGTTATGGAGAGCCTGATATGAAGGTCTTTACGACTGGACAGGTCGCCAAGATTTGCAAAGTCGCACCCCGAACTGTTTCGAAATGGTTCGATTCGGGGCGTTTGAAAGGCTACCGAATCCCAGGATCACAAGATCGTCGTATTCCACGAGAATACCTGATCAAGTTCCTGAAGGAACACGGCATGCCGTTGGGTGACTTGGAAGACGAAGCGATGGCCAAGTGCCTGATCGTCGCCCAAGATCAAGTTTTGATCGAGAACTTGAAGCGTGAATTGCCGCCGGAAAAATCGTTCAAGGTCGCCGTGGCCGCGAGCGGTTTCGAAGCCGGTATTCAAGCCGAAAGCTTCACGCCAGACTGCATCATCGTCGACTTTTCGATCGGCAAGATCGAAGCCGTGCAAATTTGCCAGAACCTGCGCAAAAATGCCGACTTCACCGATATCATTCTGATCGCGTTGCTGCCCGATGACGGCCAGCCGATGAGTTTCGATCGAAGCAGCATCAACGAGACGTTCAAAAAACCGTTCGACGCCCACCTGTTGGCTGAACGATTGCGAACGCTCGTCGGAGCAAAGAAAGAATTGGTGTGAACGCGACCCGCGGAGGCTGTCGGCCGACGCAAGCGTCTCGTTTCACCACCGACCATTCAAAAAACGCCACACGTTTCCCGCAAACGTGTGGCGTTTTTTGTTTCTGATTTCAGGTCTCAGTGGACCGCCGGCGATTTCAGCTGCATCATCCGCTGCTCCAAGGCGGCCCGCTCTCGGCTCGCCTCGGCGGTCAGATCGCCCGCCGAAAGCGGGGACTGTTCTCGCGGATCGCTCACCAGATCGAAGAATCGCCCGTCGTCGTACAGCCGAAACCGCGGCGAGCGGATCGCTCGTTTTCCGCGGTGCTCGGTGTAGATCCAGTCTCGATCGCGTTTGCGGGGCTGCCCCAGCAGCAGCGGCGCGAAGCTGACGCCGTCACGAAAGACGTCTTCATCGCCCAACCCAGCGACGTCGGCCAGGGTGGGCAGGTAGTCGGTCAGATCGACCATCTGATCGGCCTGGCTGCCGGGCTGAATCCGGCCGGGCCAATTGGCGATCAACGGGACCCGCGTTCCCGTGTCATCGTGCTTTCCCTTTCCCCCGGGAACAACGTTCCCATCGCGGATCGAAAACACTTTGGGGCGGACCATGGTGCCGGAATCGTCGACCGTCAAGTAGCTTGCTGCCGGGGTTCCATTGTCGGTCGTAAAAAGAATCAGGGTTTCCTCGCGAAGCCCCGACTGCTGGATCGCCGCAACCAACCGGCCGATCATGTCATCCATCGACGAGATCATTTCGGCATAGGTCATCCATCGACCGTGTTTGTAGTATGCCACGTGCCGGCCTTTCAGGTCATCGGTCACGTCGTGGCACAAAGCCATCGGGTAGTAGGCGAAAAACGGCTTCCCGTCTCGCCGGCTTTGGCTGATGAAGTCGATCAAAAAGTCGACATACAGGTCCGGTCCGTATTTGCCACGCGTGTCCTTGCGGAGCTGGCCGTTTTGATAGATCAGCGGATCGTTGTAGCGTCCGCCTTCATGCCAGCCGAACAGGCACCAGGAATCGAATCCGAGCCGCCGCGGGTGTCGGAGATCGTTCTTCATCATGCAAAGCTGCCACTTGCCGGCCACTGCGGTCGCATAACCGGCCTGCTTGAGACGGTCGCCGATCGAGATCCCCTCGGCTGCTTCGGGGAACCCCCCCCACTTCATCCCCGCGGCCCCGAAACGGAACGGGTAACGCCCGGTCATCAAGCAGACGCGTGAGGGATGACAGACCGGCATCGAGTAGGCATGATTGAATTTCATCCCACCTCGAGCGAGCGCATCGATGTGTGGCGTCGGATGACTTTGACCGCCATAGCACCCGATGGCATCACAACCGACGTCGTCCGCCATGATCAACAAAATGTTCGGCTTTGCCTCCGACGCATTTGTCGCCGCGAGGGCATGTGTCAACAAAAGGATTAGGGCAGCCGCATTCAGTTTGCGACGGGTCAAAGATTGCATCAGGAACACCATGGTTGGGCAAGTTCGTTCGCCAAGTTCGTTGGCTGCCGTGCACATTCGTCGCCCGGTATTCTATATGATTGATGCGGCGTTCGCGTCTCAAGCACGACAATTACACTATCGAACTGGGATCCACGATGTCCTGTTACAACTCGGTGATCGTTCCCGCGGCGATCGATGAAGTCTGGGGTGAGATCCGCAACTTTCATCGTTTGGATTGGGGCCATCCGTTCATCACCAGCGTGAAGGCGGTCGGCGGTCTGCCGGGAGATTGCGTGGGCGCCAAACGGGTGCTCAACGGCGCGTTCGAAGAAACGCTGTTGGACTTGGACGACGCCAACTTCAGCCTGCTGTATTCGATCGACGACGGCCCCGAACCGGTGTCGCAGTCGTCGGTCTCCAACTACCGCGGCCGAATTCAGTTGTTGCCCGTTACGTCGGACGGCACGACCTTTGCCCAATGGATGTCCGAGTACACGGCGGACGATCCGAAACTGGTCGCCGATTTCTGCAACCCCATCTACGCGGCCTTGCTGGAAGCGTTGCGAGACCATTTTGCCGGCAAGTCTTAGTGGGATAGGCTTCCAGCCTGTCCAGTGCGACCGCGACCGCAGAGCACACGAGAAAAGGTTGGAAATATTCCACCGACAGAGAGATTCTCGGTCACCTTTCGGCCGATCGGCCACTCCTTGCGAGAGGTAGAAGACTCGGTCCGAGCTGGGACGGCGTCGTCCGTTCGTTTGCGACAACGCCGACGGACAGCACTGACCGTTCACATCGCCTGACAAAACACATCGCTTTATGCCCCCCAGCTACGAAATCCCCCTTTGGCAAGTCGACGCGTTCGCCGATCGTCCGTTTTCGGGGAATCCGGCGGCGATCTGTCTGCTCGACGCCGCTCGTGATGCCGAGTGGATGCAGAACGTTGCCGCGGAAATGAACCTCTCCGAGACGGCGTTTGTCGTCCCCACCGGCCACCCCAATGAATTTCACCTCCGCTGGTTCACTCCGGCGCTCGAAGTGGATTTATGCGGACACGCGACACTGGCAGCCGCGCACGTGTTGATCGAGCAGGGGCGTGTGGCCGCGTCGCAATCGATATCGTTTCAAACCCGAAGCGGGTGCCTGAGCTGCACGAGTGATGGGACGTCAATCACGATGGATTTTCCCGCGACGCCACCAACGGGTCAGATTGATTCGGCCACGGTCTCTGATCTACAAAATGCTCTGGGTGTTGCCACGGAGTTCGTCGCTAAATCGAGAGAAGACATTTTTGTCGTCGTCGATTCCGAACCAACACTGCGCGCGGCAGCTCCAAACTTTGACAGACTCGCACAGATCGAGACGCGCGGTGTCATCCTTACCGCGGCTTCGACCACTCCCGGGATCGACTTCGTGTCCCGCTTCTTCGCCCCACAAAGCGGGATCAACGAAGACCCCGTGACAGGGTCGGCCCACTGTTGTTTGGCACCCTATTGGTCCGATCAACTTGGGCGAACGTCGCTGATCGGCTATCAAGCATCCCCACGCGGCGGCGTGGTTCACACTCAAGTCGATGGCGATCGCGTGCGATTGACGGGGCAGGCGGTGACCGTGATGAAGGCGAAGTTTTTGGTCGACCAGTCGTCATTCGCTGAGCAAACGTAGCTACCTTCGCCAGAAGGTGGATCCCCGGCATTTTCCACGCTCGCATCGAGTGTCGCGACGGTGATGCGTCGCTGTTCAGCGATCGCGGTATTGCGGATTGGGTCGCATCGGGTCGGCGCCGACTTCGCGACGCCAGTCCCGCAGCGATTGAATCAACTCGGCGGCCTTCTCCGATTCGGACTGCGATAGGTCATGTTGTTCGCCAAGATCGTTGTCCAAGTCATACAGCGACACTTCGCCGGTCTCGAAGGCTTCGATCAATTTCCACTTTCCGGCGCGGACCACGCCCGAGGGAAAGCTTTGGGGATGCTGGTTGTAATGCGGGTAATGCCAGTAGATTGCGTCGCGATTCAGGCGTCCTGTTCCACTCAGCACCGGAACCAGGCTGACGCCGTCGACGTGCTGGTGGGGACGCGGTGGCAACCCGACCGCTTCCAGGATGGTCGGATAATAATCCGTGCCGATCACGGGCTGGTCGGACACCGACCCTGGCATGGTGCGTGTCGGCCATTTGATGATCAGCGGCACCCTCAATCCGCCTTCGTAGTTGGAACCCTTGTTCGCTCGCAGCGGTGCATTGCTCGTCGCTTTGGCAAAGCCTCCGTTATCGCTGGTCAACAACACCAGTGTCTCATCCTCGACTCCCACGTCCGCGAGCGTCTGCATCACGCGGCCGACACTGTCATCGACGCTTTCGACCATCGCCGCATAGGCGGGCTTTCCCTGACGTTGGGACGTTTCAATCGCCTCGTACTTCTTCTGCTTTTCCGGCTTCCCTTGTAACGGCGTGTGCACCGCATAGTGCGACAGCATTAGAAAAAACGGACGATCGGCACTGCTGCGGATGAACCGTTCCGCCTCTTCGGCCAAGCGGTCGACCAAGTAGTCGCCGGGTTTTCCGGAAAGCGGGGCTTTTTTCACCAACGTCTGCCCGGTCGAAGGGATCTTCCATTGCCCTTCGAACGGATAGAAATAACTGCCGGGCGCGCCGTAGTCTCGCCCGGCGATGTTCACGTCGAACCCGTGGTGCTCCGGGTAATAATACGTCTCGGTTCCCAGATGCCACTTGCCGATGAATCCGGTGCGGTAGGCCGATTCGCGCAAGGCCTCAGCGAGCGTCACTTCCTCCAGCGGCAGATTGGAGAGATAGCGTGCCTCTTTCAACCGGCTTTTTTCCGCATCCCAACGCCCCGACGGTAACCACTGGGTCAGCAACAGACGCGCGGGATACTTGCCGGTCAGAATCGCCGCGCGGCTTGGCGAACAGACGTTACACGCGGCGTAGGCATCGGTGAATCGCATCCCCTCGGCCGCAAGTCGATCGATGTGCGGCGTTTGGTAGTCATCGCTTCCGTAGCAACCGACGTCTTTCCAGCCGAGGTCATCGACAAGAATCAAGACGACGTTGGTCTTGTCGGGCGACTCGGCACCGCGAGCATCCCACGAAGCAGAGGCAAAGCACAGACTGACCGCCAGGGCGATGCACATTCGAGACATGGCACTTCGAAAATCGTTGGTGTGACCGGAGGCAAGAAGACGAGTGTTTTGTCGCTACATTCGCGAAACATCTCTACGGCCAACAGTCTACACGGCCTGCGACTCGCCCTCAGTCCCAGTCGCCGAAATCACCGTCGTAGCCGTCATCGGATGACCATCCGCTGGCTCCGCCCAACAGGTGGAACGCGAAGAATGAACCGGCCACCAACGCCAACACCAAGCCGACAAACAGCTGGTTGTCTTGAATAAATGTTTCCATCGAGAGCGACACCGTTTTTTTGGGCAACGGAAGGATTCGAGCAACCGTACGTCACGCAGCACTCGCTCGCCTGATGATGCCTCGCCCCCGACAAAATGATCCTTCAGCGGGGGCTGTCGCTGTGCAAACCTAGCGATTACAGCGGATGGATCAAAACTGCCGCCGCCGACTAAGCCGCCTTTCGCTTGTTCTGTGTCGGTTGGCCCAGCCAGCCGGAGATCGCTTTGAGGTCTTTTTTCCAGTCGCCCCCCGTCCGCCGACCGAGGAACGTCTCGTACATCAGATCCATCGTTTCGCTCAGTTGACGGATCGCGTCGATGCGGTCATCGTCATCGAACTCTTCGTCGTCTTCCAGATGAATCTTCGCGCCGCTGATCCCGAACGTCTCGGCTTGCAACGTCAGGTCGAACTGACGGTCCTGGCGGACAATCGTCATGCCGGCTTTGCGTGGCAGTTTGCCGCTTTGGATCGCCTGCATCGCTTCGGGCAACTTGACGGGAGCTTCGGCGGAGATGCTCTCCTTGCCTGATTCTCCCAGCGGACATTCCAAGCTCAACGTCTTGGCCAACATCACCGTCACTTCTGAATCATCGGCCAGGGTGATCGTGTCAGATTGGGTTTCCAGCGTCCACCATAGCCACATCAGGAACTCGTTGCCCAAGAAGTCCGGCGACTGTGAATGTTCGTTGGACCACTTGTGGCTGCCCATCGTTTGCCCGGTGACAAAGCTGACCGGTTGTAGATCGTCGACCTCGCCGTACAGCTCGTTGTCGATCCCCCACTGTTCGGCCAGCGATCCCGCACTCCAGTGTCGCAATTCGACACCGAAGGCACGTTCGACCAGATCGATGCAGTGCCGCCCGGCCGTCCCGACCGAGCCGCCGAAATACAGGATCTCGTTGGTGTAGTCCCACAGCATGGGAAAGGACTGCATCTTGCGGTATTTTCCCGTCGCCGCTTCGGCCTCACACCGCTGCTCGACCGCCTCCTTGGCCTCCTTGCGCTGCGACTTGGTGACCGTCCCGGTTTCGCTGTCTTTGGCGATCCCCGCCAACTCCATCTGCAGCCAAGCGGCACGATAGGCCGCGGGGATTTGATTGGTGTCGAATCGGGCGGAAAAATGCGCCGCCTCGTTGATCACATTCTTGCTTGGATCAAAGTCCTGGTCGAACAGGTGCTCGCCGCCCAAGAATCCGACCGACACATTTTCTTCCGAAGAAGTCTGGAATTTTCCGGCGGCGTGGTTGGAAAGGATCTCGATCTGATCGTCGCCGAAACTGTCCGCCTCGAATCCGGTGACACTGAATCTTTGAAATCCGAGGCTACCGCGAAGGAATGGCATAGACGATCCCGTGAATGTTGATTTTAAAGGCGAACGAATGGAAGCGTCGTGCACTTATCGACGGATCGTCACACGGAATTTGTTGTGCGGAAGCCAATCGTCATCATCGGTAAGGTCGGTGTAGTTTTTTGGAGCTGGGAGCTGGGAGTTGGGAGTTGGGAGTTGGGAGTTGGGAGTTGGGAGTTGGGAGTTGGGAGTTGGGAGTTGGGAGTTGGGAGTTGGGAGTTGGGAGTTGGGAGTTGGGAGTTGGGAGTTGGGAGTTGGGAGTTGGGGCAAAACGAGGGGGGCAAAACAATTCGGTTCTGCGAATTCCGCCGTCATTTCGCCACCCCATCGTTTTGCCCCCATCGTTTTGCCCCCATCGCGTCACTTGTCGTCCGGAAACAGCGGCCGGCTACCAAACCAGCGGCAACTGTTCGTCACCCGGCTCCAGTTTCCCGGCCGGGCGAATCTCGGTGCCCTTGGTCTTGGTCAATTTATCGCCCAACTCGTTGCGATACCGGGCCGCGGCGGCTTCCAGTTCGGCCACGACGCCTGGAAACTCTTCGGACACGTCGGTGGTTTCGCCGATGTCGTTGTCCAAGTCATAGAGTGCCCGCTCGGCCATCTTTTGCTGGTAAGCGATCGGCAAGCCTGCGGTTCCCCCGGGGTGTCCGTTGAGTGTGCGGTACTTGTGTGGAAACACCAACTTGAAACGTTCGTTTCGTACCGCTTCGAGTTCGCCTTTGTAGAAACACGCGAACGATTCGTGGGGCGTTTTGGCATCGCGGTCGCCGAACATCAGCGGGCGGATGTCGTGGCCGTCGATCTTGTGATCGGGCAAGTCGGCGTCGGCCAACGCGGCGATCGTGGGCAACAAGTCGATGGTGCTGGCAAAGGTGTCACAGGTCGTTCCCGCGGGGATTTTTCCTTTCCACCACATCAGGGTCGGTTCGCGATAACCGCCTTCAAACATCGTGCCCTTTCCTTCACGCAGCGGCGTCGCCTTACCGGCGTGCGTGCCATAAGAAAGCCAAGGCCCGTTGTCGCTGGTAAAAACGACCAGGGTATTGCGTTCGGCCCCGATGTCTTCGATCGCGTCCAGGATTTGCCCGACCGACCAGTCCACTTCCATCACCACATCGCCGAACAGCCCGCGTCCGCTCTTGCCGCGAAACTCATCGGAAACGAACAGCGGAACGTGCACCATCGGGTGCGGCAGGTACAGGAAGAACGGTTGGTCGCTATCACGCCGGATGAATTCAACGGCGCGCTCGGTGAACTGTTTCGTCATCTGCTCTTGGTCCGCCGGTGCCATGCGATCGATGACGATCTTGGTGTCCTGGATCATCGGCAACTCCGCCCAATTGCTCGGTGCGTCGGGGTTGATTCGTCGCTTGGCAACAGTCTGCGGGTGCAGCGGCCACATGTCGTTGCTGTACGGGATGCCGTAGTACTCGTCGAAACCGTGGTTGGTGGGCAGGAATTTGGGATGGTGTCCGAGGTGCCACTTTCCGTAGACCGCCGTGCGGTACCCCTTGCTGCGGCACACTTCCGCGATCGTCGTCTCGTTCGCGTTCAATCCGATCGTCGATTTGGGGCCGAGAGCGCCGGAGATGCCAATGCGTTTGTGATAGCAACCGGTCATCAAAGCCGACCGCGAGGCGCTGCAAACGGCCGAGGACACACAGAAATCGGTGAACTTGCGTCCTTCGGCGGCCATGCGATCCAGGTTCGGCGTCGGGTACCCCGTGTCACCGAACGGGCCGATGTCCGCGTAGCCCATGTCGTCGATGAAAATGATCACAACATTGGGCGGTGTTTCCTGCGCCCACGCCCCGACCTGACAGCAGCACATCAGCGTCCAAACGACCAGCGGACACAAAAATGAATGAAGCGGGATTGATTTCATGACAGTGTTGGTAAACCTTAGCGACATCGGGAAATGGGGCATCGGCACGCCCGGCGTGTCAGCCGTTTGCATTCGGGAGGCGCCGTGTGCAGTTGGAGCGCACAGTATAAACAGGGAATTGCGATGGCATTGGCGGAAACGGAGTTGGGTCGAGAAGCCGGTCAGGTGTTGCGGGATCGGTTCGGGTTGGACGAATTCCGTGCCGGCCAGGCGGAGGTGATCGAGCGTCTGCTGGCCGGCAAGAATACCGCGGCGGTGTTTCCGACCGGCGGCGGCAAGAGTCTGTGTTACCAATTGCCCAGCCAATTGTTGAGCGGAACGACGGTCGTGGTTTCGCCACTGATCGCGTTGATGAAAGATCAATGCGACGCGTTGGCCGCCCGCGGGATTCGCGCCGCACGATTGGATTCCTCGTTGACCGAGCAAGAATTCCGCGACGCCATGCGAGGCATCCGCGACGGGTCGATCCGGCTGCTGTATGTGGCTCCGGAGCGGTTTTTCAACGAACGCTTTCTCGCTTCGGTCGGTTCACTCGATGTGTCGCTGTTTGCAGTCGACGAAGCTCATTGCATCAGCCAATGGGGTCACAATTTTCGCCCCGACTATCTGAAACTGGCTGAACTGGCGGGCAAACTGGACGCCGACCGCATCCTGGCGCTCACCGCGACCGCGACGCCGGCGGTACTGGACGACATTCGCAAAGCCTTTGCCATTGAACCCGACGATGCGATTCGCACGCCGTTCCACCGCCCCAATCTGCAGCTGAAAAGCACCATCGTGTCGGCGGCCAGTCACTACCCGACGCTGATGGAACGCATCACGTCGCGAGACCGCGGGGCCACGCTGGTTTATGTCTCCAAACAGAAGACGGCCGAGACGATCGCGGAGCAACTTTGTGACGACGGACTGCCGGCGACCGCCTACCACGCCGGCATGGACGCCGAGACACGGGCGGACATCCAGCAACAATTCCTGGCGTCCGACGATGGCATCATCGTCGCCACGATCGCGTTCGGGATGGGCATCGACAAATCGAACATCCGCTACGTCTATCACTTCAACCCGCCCAAGTCGCTCGAAGCGTATGCCCAGGAGATCGGTCGCGCGGGGCGTGACGGCGGACCATCGGTCTGCGAATTACTGTTGTTGCCCGAAGACCGCGTCGTGCTGGAGAATTTTACGTACGGGGATACGCCCAGTCGTCACAGCGTCGGGCGGATGATCGATTTTTGTCACGGTCAACCGGACGAATTTTTTGTTTCGCATTACAAGCTCTCGTTCGAAACCGACATCCGAATCCTGGTCGTCCGCACGTTGCTGACCTACCTGGAACTGGACGGCTACTTGCAAGCCACCTCGCCGCGCTATGACAGCTACAAGATCCGCCCTCTGGTGACCTCCCGCGCCATCCTCGACAACTTTGACGGCGAGCGGCGTGAGTTTCTGGCCGGGCTGTTGGGTCAATTGACCAAAGCCCGAAAGTGGTTCTCGCTTAATACGGTGACCGCCGCCAAGACGCTCGGACAAGACAGACAACGGATCGTCAAAGCCGTCGATTTCATGGCCGCGCAAAACTGGATCGAAGTCAACGTCAGCGATCTGGTCCACGGTTATCGTTGGAAACGACGCCTGGAACAGCCCAAGGTTGTTGCCGACGAGTACTTTGACAGGGTACAGGACCGAGAGAAGTCGGAAGTTTCGCGGCTGGAGGACGTGTTCACCATCGCCGGTGCGTCGAGCTGCCAGTCACGGCTGCTGGCCGAACATTTCGGTGAAACGATGGACGATCCTTGCGGCGTTTGCAGCCACTGCACGGGCGATGGCCCCTTTGACATCCCCGCGATCGCAAAACGCGAGATCGGTGACGGCGTGCGTCGCGCCCTACAGGAAGTCTGCCGGCAGTACCCGGACCACTTTTCAACCGCCAGGCAACGCGCCCGGTTCCTGTGCGGTTTGTCGTCCCCCAAGATGGTGCGTTCGCGACTGTCCCGCCACGCCAGCTTCGGCGTCTGCGAACAAATCCCGTTCGCCGACGTGCTTCGCCAAGTCGAGTCGGATGCTCTCGACCTTTAATCAGAACAGAAACTTTTGCGCGGCCAACACGAGCGCGACCAGGCCGATTCCGTAAACGACGACCGAGCGGACGATGGCGTCAATTTTGTCGGCATCCATACTTCTTGTTTTCCTCAGTTGATGGCACTGCTGTCCCAGATCCGCCAGCGGTTGGCGAATCAAGCAGGGGCAGAGTCTGATCAGACGCCGGCCGGACGCAACGTGTTCCCGGAAAGAAGGAAAAAAAGAGAGCCGTCCAAGGGAGGGCAAAACGGACCTTCGTCACGAACCGTCCGTCCGGCCTCTCCCACCGGACGTCCGATCGTCCCTAAACTGGGTAAATCGAACTTCTTGTTTCCCGCACGCCCCTCCATTTTGACGCGACCGCCGACCGATGAGACCACCGATTGCACTGCCCAAGATTGTCCTGGCGCTCCTCGCCGTGTCGACCATCGCCCCCTGGCCCCACGTCCCCGGCGCCGCTGCCCAGCGGCCGAACATCCTGTTCATCTTTTCCGACGACCATGCGTTGAACGCGATCTCGGCCTATGGCGGACGCCTGGCGGAGGTCGCGCCGACCCCCAACATTGATCGAATCGCAAACGAAGGTGCCCTGTTCCGCAACTCCTTTTGCGCCAACTCGATTTGCGGCCCCTCGCGGGCCTGCATCCTGACCGGCAAACACAGTCACAAGAACGGGTTCCTGCGCAACACCGGCACGGGGTTTGATCAATCGCAATGGACGGTCGCAAAATCGCTCCAGCGCGGCGGGTACCAAACCGCGGTGATCGGGAAATGGCACCTGAAAACGGATCCCGTCGCGTTCGACCATTGGGACATCCTGCCCGGACAAGGCAACTACTACAATCCGGTGTTCATCTCGATGGACGGCAAGCAGCGAAAATTCGAAGGCTATGCGACCGACATCACGACCGACAAAGCCATCGATTGGTTGGATCGACGCGATGCCGGCAAACCGTTCTTGCTGATGTGCCAGCACAAGGCACCGCACCGAACGTTTTCACCGGCGCTTCGCCACTTGGGCACACTGGACGGCGTCACGATCCCCGAGCCCGACAACCTGTTCGACGACTACGCGACGCGCAGCAAGACGTTGCCGAAGAACGAAATGGAAATCGATCGTCACATGACCTGGGCCTACGATTTGAAACTCCGCAAGGAGGAGATGCAGGGCGTGACCTTGCCCGAGTTCCGGTCTTACGGAACACCGGAGTACAATCGCATGACGCCGGATCAAAAGGCCCGATGGGACGCGCACTTTGCGCCGAAAAACAAAGCCTTTATCGATGAATACAAGACCGGCTCGATCGATCATCCCGCGTTGGTCCGTTGGAAATACCAGCGTTACATGCAGAACTATTTGGAAACGGTCAAGGCGGTCGATGAGAGCGTGGGGCGGTTGCTCAAGTACCTGGACGATCACCAACTGGCCGACAACACCGTTGTCATTTATTCCTCCGACCAAGGGTTTTATCTGGGCGAACACGGTTGGTTCGATAAACGATGGATGTTCGAAGAATCCTTCACGATGCCCTTTGTGATCCGCTGGCCCGGCGTGATCGAGCCCGGTTCGAAGCCCACGGCGTTGATTCAAAACATTGATTATGCCCCCACGTTTCTGGACATGGCCGGGCTGGAAACCCCCGACGAGGTGCAAGGAACGTCGATCGTCCCGGTGTTGAAAGACAGCGAGCAACAGATTCGCGATGCGCTCTATTATGCGTATTACGAACTGGGCGAGCATGCCGTCCCGCAACACTTCGGTGTCCGGACACACACGCATAAATTGTTCTACTTGCCTTGGACCGACGAGTGGCAACTGTTCGATCTGGTCAACGACCCCGCGGAAATGAGGAACGTTTATGCGGAACCGGAGTACGCGGATGTCCGGGAAACACTGCATCAAACCTACGACCAGCTGCGGTCAGTCTACGACGCCCCGAGCTACGAAGAATACGCCCCGCCGCGGAAACGCTAAGGATCTGCGCGGCGTTAAGTGGTTCCGCTGGTGCCTGACGGGTCGAGCATGTCGATGTTCATTGACAGGAACCTGCTACCCGACCGGCATTGACCGGCCCATTTCCCCCCGAGCACACCATGACCTATCCACGATCGTTTTCCCACATCGGCATCTCCGTCACGGATCTCGACCGCGCCGTTGAGTTCTACACCCAAACGCTGGGATGGTACGTCATCATGCCTCCGACCGAAATCGTTTCCGATGACTCGGCGATCGGCGTGATGTGCGACGACGTTTTCGGCGATGGATGGGGGCGGTTCAGGATTGCCCATTTGGCGACCGGCGACAAGATCGGCGTCGAATTGTTTGAGTTTGCGAATGCCGAAACGCCGGAAAACAATTTTGAGTACTGGAAAACCGGCGTGTTCCACTTCTGTGTGCAGGATCCCGACGTGGAAGGTCTCGCCAAGCGGATCGTCGAAAACGGCGGCAAACAGCGAATGCCGGTCCGAGAATATTACCCCGGTGAAAAACCCTACCGGATGGTTTATTGCGAAGACCCCTTCGGCAACATCATCGAAATCTATTCTCACAGCTACGAATTGACCTACTCAGCCGGTGCCTATGGCGGTTCATGAATGATCCAGGCGTTTCAGGAATCGCAGTCCGAATTGGCCGTAATCTCGACCGTCGACGTCACCGTCGCCATCAAAGTCTAAATCGGGATCGTATTCGCCCGGTGACGTGCGCAGGAACGTCATGCCGAAATGGCTGTAGTCTTGCCCGTCAACATCACGGTCTCCGTCGCTGTCACCGTAAAACCGGAAGAAGCTATCGGTCGCCTGTTCACCGTGCACAAAGTCGCCACCGAGATTCAATCCCGTCTGCAGAGATTCGACGGCGGTCGAGCGCACGGTCAATTGATAGTTTCCGTCGGCCAACGAATTCAATAATCCGGTCGTGCCGGCTTGATCGCGGGTGATGACCGAGGGGCCGGGGGCGAACGTCAGTTCGACGATCGTTTGTCCGTCGCGGAAGACAGAATTCACGATCAACGACGTCACCTCCGTCCCGGTGTCTCGGTTCACCAACTCGATGTCGGATTCCGAAATCAAGACTTCTTCATCAAAAACCAGGCTGACCGATTCGACCGTCGAACGCTGCATCGGGTCGACCGGCGGGTACACTCCTGGCGGTGACGCAATCGCAACCGTCGGCGGAACCGGGGCATTGGCTGTCAAGCGGAACAGTTCGTTTCCGACCAGTCCATTGTCGGCGACAAAGAGGAAGTCGTTGCCGAAACGCTGGAACTGTTGCGGATCGCTTCCGTAACGCAGGTCTTGATTCAGGTCGCTGATCAAGCCGGTGTTGGCTGCGACGCCGCCACTGCTCCACGGCTCGCGACCGACCGCGCCGTCGTCGGTCACGCTCAACAGCAGTCTCGTTCCGGTCGACGCCTGCGGTTCGGGATCACTGCTTTCGATGCCCGGCTGCAAATCCGCGACCAACTCGGTCCCGCCGGAGGTGCCGTCGGTGATCCATAACTCCCTTCCAGTGCCCAGGTCCGCAGGACTGACACCAAACCGAGTGAGATACTGTCCGTCGATCACAGTCGGGCCGGTGATTCCGGGACCGGACCAGGCGACGGACAAATTGTCACCGCCCCCGCCTTCTTTCATCAGCGCTTCGATGTAATAGACTTGGCCGGCGACCAACGAAACCGGTGCCGATTGTTGGTCGGTGGGATACTTGTCGTACTGGCGAGAGCTGGTCCACGCCGGGACCGACGCGATTTGGGTTGCGTTGGCGGGATTCTCATCGGAACTCAATCGCAATGATCCTTGGTCGTCCGATGCGATCCAAAACGTGTAATCGCCGGTCGTCGGAATTGTCAGGTAGGCGCGGATGCGAGCGCCATAACTGTCCGCCGCATTGGTGGGGATTTCAAAGGAGTCGAGCAAGGCAACCGAATCGGGTGCATCAGGATAGTTGGGGGCGGTGGTGAGATTGGTCAGTTGGGAACCGGCGATCCCGGAGAAAATCTCCATCAACGCACCACGATTGGATTGTTCGGCAGCGAAGTAGACCTTGCCGCCGACCTCGGTGAATCCGTCGGGATTCGAATCGCTGCTCAGCGGGCCGATGTTGGCGACTTGGGTGGCCACCGTGCCGTCGGACAGGAACGGTTCCGAACCATCGACTCCGTTGTCGGCGGCGAAGTAAAGTGTGCCGCCGATGTCGGTCAGTGCACCGGGGTCGGACGCACCGCCGGGGTTGATGTCAAACATTGTTCCGGCCGACGTGTGCAGCTCGCGCCCATTGGTGCCATCGTCGGCGGAAAAGAACAGGCGTCCGCCGCTGGTCGTCAAATCCCAGGGGTCGCTACCGACGGCACCGGGATTGAGGTCCCCTTCGATCTGGATGCCGCCCCCGTCGTCACTGGCCGAAAACAGCTCGCGTCCCGAGACGCCATCGTCGGCGGAAAAGTAGACCCGGCCGTTGAACGCCGTCAGATCCCTCGGATCGCTGCCGACATTTCCGCCGTTGAGATCCTGGACCATCGCCGTCCCCGCCGCCGTCCCATCGCTGCTCCACAATTCCTCGCCTGTCGTTGCTTCATTGACGACGAAGTACACACGCCCCTCCGCCGCGTTCTCGACGAACATCGTCCCTTCCAAATCGACTTCGACCGGCGCCCTGGCCAAGAATTCGGTGCTGCCCGAACCGTCGTAGTAGTACATCGCGCCGCCGGATCCGGCGACGGAATTGTAAAACACCACGCCACTGCCGAACCGTGCCAGCCCCGAAACCTTGTCGATCGCCGAAGGTGTCATGTCGGCGATCATTGCGACCGAACCGCTGTTCGAATCGGCCTGCCACACCGCTTGGCCGTTGATGCCGTCATCGGCGATGAAGTAGACCTGATCGCCGACCGGCGTGACGTTGCGGATGTCAGCCGATTGCGTTCCCGGATTGATGTTGGCGACCGGATTAGTGGTCGACGCGGTGCCGTTGCTGGTCCAAAGCTCGCGGTCATTGAAGTCATCCAAGGTGGTGAACAACAAGGTTCCGCCGACGTCGGTCAGGTTTTGCGGATCCCCGTCCAGCGGCGCGCCGTATTCATCGCTGCCGGGCCGCGAGTCGATCAATCGCAGCGTACCGCCCGCCGTTCCATCGCTGACCCACAACTCGCGCCCGGTGCCGACGGGTTCATCGGCAGAAAAATACAGCAGGCCTCCGGATTGCGTCAGATCGCTGGGGTTGGAACCACTGCCTGGCACCAGATCCTTGACCAGCACCGTGCCGTCGGCCGCTGCGTTGGTCCGGTGCAATTCGCGACCGGCGGGAACGCGCGCGGTCGTCTGTGCCGACAAGTCCGCGGTCAATTGCGCGTTCACCACAATCGCTTCGGAACCTCCGTCGGCAAACGCGGGCGCCCCGTCGCGTCCGATCGTCATTCGAATGGTAGCCGTCGTGACGGTCGATCCGCCGGAATTGCTGATCGCAAGGTTGGCGGCCGTGCGTGGGGCGTACCAGTTATCTAATTCGTCGCCGGCCAGTTCCAACACGGCCGTTCGGGTCGGCGAGTTGTTGAGGAACAATTCAAACACCAATCCTTCGTGGGCTTCGTCGAACTGATTGCCCGATGCAAATCCGGAAAAGTTGATGTTGGTCAGCCCCGCCGCGTCGGAGATCGTCCATTCCCAGAAGTCATCGACCAAGTCGCCCGAATCGATGTCGGCAAGGTAAAAATCATTCGCCGCTAACGTGTCCAGCTGCACGCCCGGGTCACCGATCTTGCCGTTGGCGACCCAGCCGGGGCCGTCGTTCGTGCTGGTGTGCGACTTTGCGGTGAAGACGCCGTTGCCGCCGAAAATGGCAAGACTGCCGCGATCGGGGCGGGCGAGATCCGAGACGACGCCCGCATAGGCTGATCCGTTCACGATGGAATTGTCGGCCGACAGGGTCGGGATCGGAGCGCTGACGGTGGTCGCCGGCACCACACCCTCGGCTGCAAAGAACAGCGTTTGCCCGACGACTTCCAAGTCGGTCGGGTTTGGGGCGACGCCGTCGCCGGCGGCCCCTGCAACCATCGTGGTGTCGCCGGAACCCACGTGACTTTTGAACAACTGCCGGCCGGTCACGCCGTCATCGGCCGAGAAAAACACATGCCCATCGAAAGCCGTCAGATCATCCGGGTAGGACGAACCGTTCGGGTTCAAATCGGCGACTTGCACGGTCCCGCCGGACGTCCCGTCGCTGCGGAACAACTCGACGCCGCTGTTGGGATCGTCGGCGACAAAGAACAACACGCCATCGATGTTGGTCAACGAAGTCGGATAGGAACTGATCGACGGATCGGGATTCAACGGATCGCTCGTGTCGATCGCGAGATCCTTGACCATCACGGTCCCGGCCGCCGTGCCATCACTCTTCCACAGCTCACGGTTTTCATAGCCGTTCTCATACGACGTGAAGAACAGGGTCCCGTTGACATCCGTCAGTTCTTGCGGCCGGTCGATGATGCTCTGGTCGGGATTGATGTCTTTGACCAGCATCGTCCCGCCGGTGGCTTGGTCGTGCACCCACAATTCGTAACCGGTCTGGTATTGATACGCGGTGAAGAACAGTTTTTCCCCCGACGCCGTCAGATCGCGAAAGTAGTAGGCCTCGTTGACATCGGAGTCGAACACCAACGTCGTTCCGGCCGTCGTGCCGTCGGTTTTCCAAAGGTCGGTTTCGCCGAAGTCGTCCAACGCCGTGAAGAACAATTCCGTCCCCACCACGGTCAACTCTTCGGGCAACGATCCGTCCGGCCCCGGCAGCAGATCGGCGACCAGTTGGGTTCCCGCCGTTGTGCCGTCGCTTTTCCATAACTCACTTCCGCTCCGTCCGTCATCGGCAACGAAATAGGCCTCGTCACCAAACTGCACTAGTGAATCGATCGCTGCGGAAACACCTTGCTGATTGATGTCGGCCAACAGCGCGACGTCAAAGGCCAACAGCTCGCGACGTTCCAATCGCTCGATCAACGATGCAAGACGTCGACGTCGATTCACACGGTCGTTCCGACGCCGATTCCCGGCGACGGGGGATGAATGAAGCAGTGGCATTGGCGACGATCGAAGAGCGAATCACGAAAAGTAAGATGAGTGAGGGGGCCGATCGGCGAGATCAGCGGACACCAGGGTATCCGATACGATTGCCGCGCGCGCTCAAAATCCCGCTCGCCCCTTCCTTCAGGCCTGTCCGGACCCACCCCGAACTCCGCAACCCATAATGATGGGGGCAAGACGATGCCAGGCAATCCGAGGAGGAGTGGGCCGCATGGATCGGCCGTTTCGCGTCGACTTGCCAGGATCGATTCGGCGAAGACGTCGGCAAAGACACTGATCCTCAATCCGGTCGGCGGAAGCGATTGGAGGTGGCATCGACGTCGCTGCCGCCGGCTTGCCGGACGTCGATCGCATCGTCGCTGGTCGCGGTGAACAGGCAGCTGGAAATCAGTCCGAACTGGACGTCGTCGACGAGGATGCCGGCGCGAGGGACGCGCGCGAAGGAGCAGCCGTGAATGTTGACGCCGTCGCAGCGACGCAGTTGCAATGCGGCCGGATGCTCGATGACCTCGCCACCGTAGTGGTCGCCGTTGATGGTGATGTCCCGGCAGTCTTCGAGGATCACGCCCAGCTTGGCCTTTCCGCCATCGCCGTAGTGATAGCGTGGATTGCGGTCGTACAGGTTCCCCGTCATCACGACCTGTTTGCAATTCCGCGCAACGACATTCGCCGCATAGCCTTTCCACATCGTGTTGCCGCTGATCGTGATCCCTCGCACCGCGGTGATGTCCAGGTTGGTTTGGACATCCGACAGCACGTTGTCGGCGATGGTGATGTTGCCGGTGCGGCGTTCGTCGGTGAACGGCCGCTCGTTGGACCATCCATTGATCCGAATGTTTGCCGAACCGGGCGCGTCGTGCGTGTGCTGGATCGTGCAGCCGACGATCGCCACTTCGCCGACGGAGGTGTCGGTCGAATCGAGCCAGACGTTGGCGGTGGGTGGGGACGATGCGTCACCCATGTTGCCTTCGATGTCACAGGTGCCGATTTGCAAATTGCGAATCTCGCTGCCCCGCGAAACGATTCCGCCGCCGGCGTTGTAGCTGATGTGGCAGTTGGCGATGTTGATTTGGTGCAAATTCAACCGATCCAGAAACACGCCGATGCCGTTGTTTTCGTAAAGATGGCACTCCGACAACGTGACGTTGCGATTGCGACCGATCAGGTGGACGGCATGCTTGGCCTTGCGGACGACCAGGCGGGTCAGCGTCAATTGCATGGTGCCGTTGGCCTCGATCCCGCACGCGTCGGGGTGTCCACCGAGGATCTCGATGCCATCGACCATCGGCGTGCGTTGGCGATCCCAAACGTTCGGTTTGACCGTCCGCGGGCTGGCCGTCCCGTCGTGGGTGCCGATAAACCGAAACGTCGGTCCGGCAGCTTCCATCTTGAACTGCGCGACGCCGTCGCCCCGCAAACTGGTCCATCCGGTGCGGTCCAAATCGATCGTGATCGGCTTGGTGATCCGGTAAACGCCGCGGCCGAATTCGATCAATCCGGTCTTGGCATCAACGGCTGCCTGGATCGCCGCGGTGTCATCGGCCACCCCATCGCCGACCAATCCCTTGGGAACCTCGGCGTGAACCGAGAGCGTTACGAACGATACAGCCAAGAAGAACGATCCGAATCGGGCAGCATGCATGGTCATCAATGAAATCGGGGGGGCAATTGGGGCGGTTGTAAAGGTTGCCGCGGCAATCACGACACAGAAACGGTGCGTTGTCACGCCGGGATCTGGGGAGGGACGAGGATTCCGTTCTATCGTTTTTTAAGCCGTATTGTCGGCGGCGATCGGGGAAGACGCATTGTAGGTTCAAAAACGCAATCGGTGGCACGGATCCATGCAGCACGGACCGCTGTGCTTTGCCGCGTACCGTACCGGCGAAAAGAGAAGAGACACAAATGATGGATGCGATTCAAATTGGCTCGACCGGTTGGATTCTGATCGCGGGTGCGTTGGCGTTTTTGGTCACGGTTCTCGCGTGCTGGGTCTTTTCGTTACAAATGTGCATGGCGTACTTCGGGGAGGAGATCCCGAGCTATGCGGGGTGTGCGGGGCTGAAATTAAAAATGATCGTCGCGATCGGGGCGACGCTGCTGGTCGGATACGGTTTTTTGGGTCCCCTGGGTTTTCTGGCGATGCCGGCTTCGATCGTCGTGGTGTTGATGATGATTTCGGATGCGGCCAGGTGTGATCGCTTCTCCGCCGCATTGATCGGGTTGGCCCACGGCACGATCTGTCTGGCCGCCACAGGTTTCTGTGCACTCGTGTTCTGGCTCGGATTGTCAACGATCGGTTTTGAACCCGAGCGCATCGCGTCGGAAGTTCGATCGATCGTCCAACAAGGGTCGCAGTTGGATGCCTTGTCGGTGGAGGCCACCGAACACTCCGGTCGTCGTCGCAACGTTTCGCATTCCAATCCGTTCATGGGATCAACCGACGAAGAGGCGAACACGACGACCGGCGAACCGGAAATGGAACTCAAGACGCAGTAGTTCTGCCGCCAGCGTCTAGACGCGACGGCGAGATCGCCGACAGGCCAACGCACCGATCAACCACAGCGTTCCCACGGCGGCGGACGGTTCGGGAATCGCGGTCGGATTGCCGCCTAAAACGCGGAAGTTCGTGAACACGGCATCCGCGTTTCCTCCACTCCAGGCCGACGTCGGCGGCGGCGAGTCGCTGCGGAGAAAGAAGCTGGCCATCAGATCGCTGCCCGACCACTGATTCTGGATCCCGGCGAAGGTGTGCGACACCGTTGGGGCAGACGCAGCCAGAGTCGTTGACGCGCCCACGATCACGTCACCACCGGAGGCCTGGTAGGCGACGAACAGGGTCCCCGATTCAGACGCGGGATTCAGGAACGGACTGCCACCGAGCGCCACCGGCGTTTGGTCGACGTCGTTGATTCGCGCCGCACCGCCAAAGGAAAGGAACGGCGAACCATCCAAGGTGCCCATCGCCACACCGGCCGAATTCATCCCGTCACCGTCTTCACCGATCCCGAAACCAAGGCCCAGGAATCCTGTCGGATTGCCCGAAAACGCCCAGTCGTAATCGATCGCGAGTGAAAAGTCGGCGTCGGGGTTGAAATAAAACCCGGCGGCGGAAGCCAGCGGTGTTGCCCCGTCGACACTTTGAAATCCGATGTCCGTGCCCGCAGGAACGGCCGTGTCCAGCGCCGAAAGCGTTGCCGAAGCAGCATTGACGGAGGCACTTAAACCGGGATGGTCGGGATCCTCGACCAGGGTCCACGTCCCAAAGTCGGTCACATCGGCATGGGCGGTCACTCCCAAGACCAGAGTCAGTGCCGGGATCAGCAGGATTCGAAACGCTTTCATTGGAGCAAGGGTCCGAACAAATAAGAACCGTCAAGAATTGATGGTTCGATAGCATAATCACACCGCCGTTATCGATCGAATCAATCGATAGCCAATCCCGACGGGAGTATCAAAGCGGACGGCAAATGGTTTCAGGACAGATGGCAGAAGTATTGGGGGGGCAGAAAAATGCAGCGTGGGAGAAAATGATCAGACACGAAAATGGGTGACAAGAAAATGCCGGGGAAATCTGACGACTGACGAGGTGGAACTTGAAACACGTCGTCAATTCAGCTCAACTCACCCTCCAGAGAACGCTTCTGCCATTCGCGGACAATCACATCACTCGTTTTCAATCGCAGCCTGATGACTCAAGCCCCGCTCAAACTTTTGGTCATTGGTCTTGTCGCCTTGGTCGGTTGTCGCAAGCAGACGCCGGTCGACGAAGTGTCACTCAGCGAGAGCGGTGTGGTCGTCTCCGAACGCGACTTCAGCGATTTGGCCGGACAGTGGCCCCAGTGGCGTGGCCCCAAGGGAAACGGCGTTGCCGATGACCAACCGCTGCCGACGACCTGGGACGATTCGACCAATGTGGTGTGGAAGAGCGACGTGCCGGGACGCGGGCACAGCAGCCCGATTGTCGTCGGTGATCTGGTCGTGGTTGGCTCGGCGATCGATGCTCAATCGGAACAGATCGTCGTCGCCTACGATCGCGAAACCGGGGACCAACGCTGGCAAACCACGGTTCACAAGGGCGGTTTCCCGAGTGACCGCGATGTTCACCACAAGGCGACCAACGCGAACGGCACGTTGGCTTCGGACGGCAACCTGCTGGTAACCGCCCACCTGAACAGCCAGCGTGTCTTTGTCACGGCGTTGGACCTGGAGGGCAACCAAGTCTGGCAGCGGGACATCGGTGCGTTTGCGTCGAAGTTCGGCTATGCGCCTTCGCCCGTCTTGTACAAGTCGCTGGTCATCATCGCCGCAGACAACTTCGGCGGCGGCTATCTGGTGGGGATGGACCTCAACAGCGGCGAGATCGCATGGCGAACCAAACGCGGCAATGCCAGTTCCTACTCCAGTCCCCACGTGGCAACCGTAGGGGGAGTGGATCAAGTGTTGATCAGCGGCGGCGATCGCTTGTCCAGCTACGATCCCGCGACCGGCGAGTTGTTGTGGGAAACCGAGTGCCTTGCCGAAGCGACCTGCGGCACCGTCGTCACGACCGACGATCGGATCTTTGCCGCCGGCGGATACCCGGAAAAGGAGACGGTTTGTTTGTCCTCCAGCGGCGAGCGAATCTGGTCGGACCGAACGAAGGTCTATGAGCCCTCTTTGATCACCGACGGGGAACACGTCTTTGCCGTCAACGATGACGGGATCGCGCTGTGCTGGTCGGTCGACGACGGAACGAACCGGTGGAAAAAACGCCTGGGCGGCAGCTTCAGCAGTTCACCGGTGCTGTGCAACGGAAACATTTACGTTGCGGACCTGTCCGGAAACGTTTACGTCTTCGGCGCGTCGGGCGACGAGTATCAGCAGGTCGCCAAGAATCGGCTGGGCGACGATTGCTACGCCAGCCCCGCGATCGTTGACGGTTCGATCTACTTGCGCGTCGGCATCGGCGACGGCCGCGGGCGCCGCGAACAGCTCGTTCGCATCGCGACGGCGGAATGATACGGGACTGAGTGTTGGTGAATCCATCCAATCACTCCGCCAAAACATGAATGGTGCCCTGAATCACCCGCCCGAACGAACGGCCTGATTCGCCACGCAGCTTGTACGCGATTTGGATCGTCCACGTCGGCTCGATCGCGGGGATCTGCAACTGGACGGTTTTGCCGTCGCCGGAAACCTCGACCGCGGTGACGTCCAGCGTTCGCTCGTTGAACCGGTCGGAACCATAGTTGGCCGTTCGTCGCAGGTCCCATGTTTCGACCAGGTAATTGTTCGGATCGGCAGCGGCGGTGACCTGGACGGGATCGGAGAACGTCAGCGTGACGCCGCGTTGATGGGCGTGCATCGCGGTGGGCAAGTGCATCGGTTTGCCCGTGGCACGTATCCGGTACAACCCGCCAGGGTTGTCCGTTTGGTTGCTGCCCCAGGCACTCATCCCACACGCGTACAGGTGTCCGTCGCTGTGGAAGCGGCCACGCATGATGCCGGTTTCAAACTCCGGCAGCGGCAACCGGCACATTCCTCCCTGCCACTGACCGCCGACCTGTTCGTGCGGCACAAGGAAAACTTTGCCGTAACCGTAGGACAAGCTTAACAGTCCGCCGTCGAGCGCGCCCCATCGCCGGCTGTCGACCCACAACAATTCGGCGGGCGAGCGATCGAAGGGCTTGTTGGGCCAGCACAGCGGTGGCTGCATCGCCGAATCACGGGTATCGTCGGGCGCGCCATAGCTGTACATGTTACCGTAGAAACCGCCTTCGACCACGCGATTGATCCGGTTCATCGGTGTCCAATGGCCCTCTTGGTCAGTGACGAAGAACGACCCGTCGGGATTGAGGCAGACACCGTTGGCGGCGCGAAAACCGTTGGCCAAGATCGTCGTCTGCCGTCCATCGGCACTGACCTTCAACAGCGTGCCGTGCTGCGGGATCAACGAGTCCTGGGCGTGCCGTGCGCTCTTGGCATAGTAAAGATTGCCTTCGTCGTCGGCCTGCAACCCCATCGCGAATTCGTGGAAGTGCTCGGTGACTTGGTGGTCGTGGTTAAAGCACTGGTAGAAATCGGTTTCCCCGTCACCGTTGATGTCATTCAGGACGACAATCTGATCGCGGCATCCCACAAAGATCTTGCCATCGACGATCTTGATGCCCAGCGGATGAAACAGGCCCGACGCAATCCTCCGCCAGCGCAACTCTCCGCCCGGCTGCGAAATCCCCTGGATGATCCACACATCACCGTCACAGCAGCAGGCGACCATCGAATCGCCATCGGGAAAGAAATCCAACCCCGACATTCTCAACCGACTCTTCCACGGGTTCGTCGTCGGACGTGTCAGTTCGTCAACGGCAAAGCCACCGGAATCGTCTCCGGTCTTGGGCTCCGTGCTCAGCGTTTGGGGCCACTGGGCAGGACCGCCATGGGTCAGTGGCCGTAGGTCTTCCGGTCCGGCGGAGAACCGGAACGACGGATCCGTCTCGTGATGAGCAATATGCAATTCCAAATCAACCGGCGTGCTTTCCGCCGGGATTTTTAAGATCGCCAGCCCGTCCACGTCTTCCGCTTTCAAACCCTCCGGTCCATTGACGGCGACCGAAACGGTGTTTTGGGGAGCGATTCGGATCGCCATGTCTCGCGATGATTTCCCGATGTTCAAGACGCGGATCCAAGTGACGGGAATCTCGAACGGTCCCGGCCCATGTTCTTCGGAGACCCGGTGAGATTCCAGCACCGCCGCATCACCGACGGTGTAGGACAGGACGACGCGGTTGCCATGCTTGTACAAGCCCTTGTAATCCATCCACGAATTTGGAAACGGCCCGTACGCCTGCCCGTCGCGTGCCCGCCAACGCGTGTCTTCGAACGTGCCCGTCAGCGGATCGGCCCAACCGGGGCCGGGCTGATTTTGGAAATGTGTTTCACCCACCGTACGCGGCGACCGCCAATGCTTGCCGTCCAACAAGATGCCTTCCCAATCGATGAATCCCGTCCCCAGCCAAGCACCGGCAACTCGCAGCGTGTCATGCTCGAAGGCCAAAAAGTGTGATCCCTTGGCAACGCCGCCCTTGTGTTGATCCAGCTGAATCGCGATGCCTTTGTAGGCGAAGTTCGTTTCGGCAGGCCAAGTCCGTTCGGCGGGACGATTTTCGCGTCGTCCCCGACGTCGGTCTTCGTCGGTGACTTCAGGCCGCGGCTTCGAGTGTTCGCCGACGACTTCAATGGTGCGAGTCAAGAAGGGCCCGTAGTCCATCTCGCTCCACGGTCGGTTGCGGATGGGAGCGGGACCGCGGAGGCGACCTGGGGGCAAGGAGTCCAGGTACGCCCGATCGACCGGGGTGTATTGCGAGCTGTTGTGTGGTTTTAAATACTCCTCGCGGATGTAATGAATCACATCGTACTTTTCACGCGGCACCAATTGACGTTGCGGCAACATCATCTTGTAGCCGTGAGTCAACGTCTTGTACATCGACAGCGGGTCGCTGCCGTTTTTGAATTTACCGCTCGCGAACCGCAGCGCGTTGGGAAGCGAACCGGCTTGCAGGCGTGTGCCGTGGCAATTGATGCACAGCCCCTTGTAAATCCGCTCGCCGTTTTCAAACGACCGGTCGTTCCAACGATTGATCAATCCGCGATGATCGAGATCGTTTTCATAGGCGGGCAACGGGGGAGGTTGGAGCATCGACGGATCGGGCTTCATCAATGCCGCCTGCTCAGGGCCGGCCTGTCCCAATTCGACCAGATAACAGACCAAGTCAAAGAAGTCGCGTTCGTCGTCGAGTTGGTTGATCAGCCCGCTCGGCATGATGGATCCGGACGCCGCGCGTGCTTCGACGCTGTCCAAGGCAACCCTCACGGGTTCCTCGTCGCCGGGAACCACAACGGTCAGCGTTTGGTCGGTTTCGGCGGCGATCATCCCGCTGACGACACGACCGTCATCAAGCAATAATCGCTCGGCGCGGAAACCCGGCCGGACGACCCTGGACGGATCCAGCAACGACTCGATCACGTGCGCATAGGTCGCCCGCTCGTTCATTTTCGCCAGATCCGGTCCGAGCCGGTTTTCACCATCGTCGGCCACGTGGCACTGAACACAGCTCAATCCGGTTTGATAAAACCGAATCGCCCCGCGCGACGCATCGCCAAAGATGTGGGCATGGCGCGCCAGTTCATCCGCGTCGCGCTCTTTCAACTCCGCTTCGAGTGTCTCCTGTGCCTGGGCGAGGCCCGAGAGAGAGACAAAGGTGATGAAAAGCCAACTGAACCGAAGGAAACAGTCTTTAATTCGCACGGGGGGAGTCAACAGAGTACGCAAGAGTGTGGACTCCAGAGTGAATGTGGGCGGGCATCGTGTGCTGCACCAATTTACTCGAAATCCCGGTGGGTGCGTGGCCGCCGTTGGATCGTCGCCGTCCTCTCCGAGGTCGGCGCGGGGCAGAACTTCGTTTTTTCGCGCACGCCGAGTTCGGAGAACACGGCGCCCCTCGGAACGCATCGTCAGGTTCGCAAATTGAGTTGCAGTAGACTACTGGGCTGTCATCAAGCCTGAAAGATTACTCCGCAACGAGAGGTGGAAGCCTCTCCCACATTCCTACGGCAGGGCGACGGCGTCGTAATCGTTGAGCGTGCTGCCGGTGTCGGCGTCGATTTCGATCAAGCGGACACGATAACCCCACAGATTGGCGACGTGCCGCAGCACGCGATTGCAATCATCGGAACTGAGGATCTTGCCGTCACGAACACGATGGGTCAGCACCAATCGCCGGTTGCCCTTCAGATCCGCCTCGGTCACCTCGATCTCCGGCTCACGCTTGGACAAATCGTACTGGTGGGCCATCCGGCGGCGGATCTCACGATAGCCCGCTTCGTCGTGAATGGCGTCGACCGACAAATGCGGTGATCCGGAAATATCACTGACGGCGAACAAACGCAGCTTTCGAATCAGGTGCGGGCTGAGAAACTGCAGCACGAAACTTTCGTCGCGATAGTCCGCCCAAGCGTCGCGCAACACCTGCATGAAATTGCCTCGTCCGGCGATCTCGGGGAACCACTCCAAATCCTCCGGTTCCGGCGTCTCGCAGATTCGCTCGATGTCCTTCATCATCGCGAACCCCAGTGCATAGGGATTGATGCCCCTGAATCGCCGGTCATCAAAATCGGGCTGCGTGACGACGGCGGTGTGCATGTGCAAGAACTCCAGCATTGCCGCTTCATCCACCTGGCCGGTTTCGTGCAACCGATTCATGATCTGGTAATGCACGAACGTCGCACAGCCTTCGTTCATCAACTGGGTTTGTTGCTGGGGGTAAAAGTACTGTGCGGTTTTCCGAACGATGTCCAGCACCTCACGCTGCCAATCCTTCAACTTGGGCGCGTGCAGCGAGAGGAATCGGAGCAAGTTTTCTTCGGGCAGCCGCAGGGTGTTGTCGTCGCCTTCTTGGCTCTCGTCATGGTCCGTCTTTCGACGCTCCTTGGATTTCGGCAACGTTCTCCACAGGTCGTTGAAGGTTGCTTCTTGATGGGACTTTCGCGATTCGGCCTTGATGGCGATGTCTTTGGCACGGGCGGGGTGTTTGGGGGCGTAGCGACTGACGCCCTGCGGCATCAACGCATGTGCGGCATCGAGTGTCCGCTCGACCGCCTGCAAACCGTAACGTTCTTCACAATCGGCGATGAAGCGTTTCGCATAGGCCAGGTCATCCAACACGCGACTGGCACGGGTCCATTGGCGGAACAGGTAATTGTTTTTGAAAAAGTGGTTGTGACCGAAGGACGCGTGCGCGGTGACCAGCGTCTGCATCGTCATGCTGTTTTCTTCGATGACGTAGGCGACACAGGGGTCCGAATTGATCACCAATTCGTAGGCCAGCGATTGCGCCCCTTTGCGATACAGCATTTCTTCGCGGGAATACCGTTTCCCGAACGACCAATGCGAGTACATCAGCGGCATGCCCAGCGACGTGTAGGCATCGAGCATCTGTTCGCTGGTGATCACTTCGATCTGGTTGCGATAGACATTCAACCCCATCTCGCCGATCGCGATCTCCTCGATCGCATCGTGCACGCGTCGCAGGAGTTCGAAATCCCACTCCGGGCCTTGGTACAGTAGCTTTCGATTGTCCATGATCGACTAAGACGGCTGCCGGTTGCTGGCGAACAGTTTATGAAACACCGGGTAGATTTCGGTGGGGTCCAAGACCTTGGCACGAGCGAATTGGGGATGCGAATCCAATTGCGAGTATCCGTTCCACAATGCACTGGTGTACGACGATTCTTCTTCACCGACCTCGATGTAGGCATAGTACTGGCACAGGTCCAAGATCTCGTGTTGAAGCAGCGCGATCGTCCTCGGCATGTCGTGGTCAAAGTTATGGCCGTCGGAGGCCTGTGCCGCGTAGATGTTCCAATCCTGGACCGGGTAACGTTCGCGGACGATGCGAAGCATTTCCTCCAGCGCCGACGAAACCACCGTTCCGCCGGTCTCGCGGCCGTGAAAGAACGTTTCTTCGTCCACTTCGGCGGCCGTGTAGGTGTGCCGGATGAAGACCAGTTCGACGGCCCGGTAGTGACGCGTCAAAAACAGATGCAGCAGGATGTAGAAACGTTTGGCAAGGTCCTTCAGGGATTCGGTCATCGACGCCGACGTGTCCATCAGGCAGAACATGACGGCCTGCGTGGTCGGTTTGGGCGTCTGCTCGAAACGGTTGTAACGCAGGTCGACGGGATCGAGAAACGGGACCGCCTGCATGCGATAACGGAGCTGTTCGATCCGCCGGACCAGGCCTTTGACTTCCTCGTCGTGTTCGGCGTCTTTCCCCTCGGCTCGGGCTGCTTCTAACTCTTCCTCCAACCGATTCAGCTCGTGCAACCGGGGGCGTTTGAGTGCGATGCGCCGCGCCAGACTGCGTCGCATCGTCTGGGATTTGTTCAGCCGTTGCGGGGAGCCGTCGTTGGCGTAGCCGGCCCGATTCCACTTGGTGCTGGTGATCGACTTGAGTTTTCGCTTGGCCAGATTGGGCAGTTCCAGGTCCTCGAAGAACAGGTCCAGGAACTCATCGCGGGTCAACATGAACACAAAGGCGTCTTCGCCATCGCCGTCGGGGCTGCCGCCGGACCCGCTGCCCGATCCGCCGCCGCTGGGTTTGCGGATTCGGTCGCCCCGCTGGTAATCGTGGTTGCCGGGGATCACATAGCTGCGATCGCCCTCGGTGGAATCGAATCCGAACTTTGGCTCGCCGATGTCGCTGGTGGTGACGGAGACTTTCTCGCCGCTGTCCACGTCGGCAACGCTACGATTCTCGATCGCCTCATTGACCGCTTTGCGGATCTGTGACTTGATGCGACGGAGAAAGCGTTGTCGGTTTCCCAGGCTTTTGGCTTTCGGGTTCTGCCGACGGTCGATCACTTGCATGGGGATCGTCTTCCTATCCAGATTTGCTGACACGCATGTACCAATCGACCAGCCGACGGACCTGGCGTCGTGTGTAACCACGCTGGGTCATCCGCTCGACGAATTCGCTGTGCTTCTGTTCGGCTTCACTGTCTTTCTTGGCACCGAAGCTGATCACGGGCAACAGCTCTTCGATCTGCGAGAACATTCGCTTTTCGATCACTTCGCGGATTTTTTCGTACGAGGTCCATTCGGGGTTGCGGCCGTCGTTCTTGGCCCGCGAGCGCAAGGCGAATTTGACGATCTCGTAGCGGAAATCCTTGGCGTTGGCGATCCCCGCGGGATGTTCGATCTTTTCCAATTCCTCGTTCAGAACATCGCGATCCATCAACTGTCCCGTGTCGGGATCCTTGTAGTCCTGGTCATCGATCCAGGCGTCGGCGTAGGCGATGTAGCGGTCGAACAGGTTTTGGCCGTAACTGTGATACGATTCCAAGTACGCCTTGCGGATTTCGTTGCCGATAAATTCGGCGTATCGCGACGCCAGATCTTCTTTGACAAACTCCAGATAACGCTGTTCGGTTTCCTCGGGCAACTGTTCTCGCAAGATCGATTTTTCCAGCACGTATAACAAGTGCACCGGATCGGCCGCGACCTCGTCGGTGTCAAAGTTATAGGTCTCGGACAAAATCTTGTAGGCGAATCGCGTCGAAACGCCTTCCATCCCCTCGGCCACGCCGGCCGCATCGCGATACTCCTGGACCGTTTTTGCGTTGGGGTCGGTGTCCTTGAGCGACTCGCCGTCGTAGACCCGCATCTTGGAATACAGGTTGGAGTTTTCGTGCTCTTTCAGCCGCGTCAAAACGGAGAACCGGGCCATCATTTCCAGCGTGTCTGGCGCGCAGGGGGCTTCACCCAGTTTGGAACTCTGGATCAATTTGTCATAAATCTTGCGTTCTTCGGTCACGCGCAAGCAGTAGGGCACTTTGACCACGCAGATCCGATCCAAAAACGCTTCGTTGTTGCGATTGGATTTGAACGATTCCCACTCGGATTCGTTGCTGTGGGCGACGATGATTCCTTGGTAGGGCATCGCGCCGACGTTCTCGGTTCCCACATACGTTCCGTCCTGGGTCGCCGTGAGCAGCGGGTGCAGCATTTTCAGCGGCGCCTTGAACATCTCGACGAATTCCAACAATCCCTGGGTGGTACGGTTCAATCCGCCGGTGTACGCGTACGCATCGGCATCGTCTTGGGAGAAATGTTCCAGCTTGCGGATGTCGACTTTTCCGACCAACGACGAAATGTCTTGGTTATTCTCGTCCCCTGGCTCGGTCTTTGTCACACAGCAACGTCGCTGTTCCGATGGAATCACACGGACGACCGAGAACTTGGAGATGTCGCCGCCGAATTCGTCCAGACGTTTGATCGCCCAGGGAGACATGTAACCGTTCAGCCGGCGGCGCGGGATGCCGTACTCCTCTTCCAACAGAAAGCCCATCGAATTCGGATCGAACAGCCCCAGGGGGCTTTCGAAGATCGGGCTCATCTCGTCCCCGGCGCAGAGGACATAAACCGGCTGACGCTGGACCAAACGCTTTAAGGCATCGGCCAGCGAACTCTTTCCGCCGCCGACCGGACCGAGCAGATAAAGGATCTGCTTTCGCTCCTCGAGTCCCTGGGCGGCATGCCGGAAGTACCCCACGATCCGTTCGATGGTTTCTTCCAAACCATAGAACTGATCAAAGGCGGGATACACCTTGATCGTGCGGTTCATGAAGATCCGTCCGAGACGCGAATCACCGGACGTGTCGATCTGCTTGGGCGGTCCGATCGCTTGCACCATCCGTTCGGCGACACTGCTATAGAGTGACGGGTCGTCGCGGGCCGCTTCCAGGTATTCCTTCAGCGTGTAACGAACTTGTTTTTCGCGTTCGTAGGTTTCCGAATATAGCTGCAGAAGATTGGGCGTGTTCGTCATTGCAATGGGCCTGCCGACTCAGCCGAAAAATGAACGCACAAGATAAATCCCCGGGAATCGATCGGAGTCGCATGCGATCGCGTTTCTTCGCGTGTCGGGGGCCCGTGAGCGGACAACCCCGAGAAAGAAAGAGGATTGCGCGTGTGTGCTCTATTGTATCGTCACTTCGTTAAAAACTACGATTTTCCGACGGATTTGCCCGGACATCCAATGCATGCAAGCCATTGGAAAAACGTGACTTACGGCCGTTCTGGCGCTGAAACGGCTTGTGACGGCGGATCTAGGCGGTTCCGAGGCGTTTTCCAGCGAAATCGCCGTCCCAAACGATCCGGAAACCGTCCCCGCCGGTTTTTTTCAATCCATCGATCGCGACGGTGGACATCTGAGAAGCCGGCCGCGCGGGAGACGGAAGACGATCTGTTGTTGTGGTTCGCGAAAACGGGGGCAGATACTCAAAACGGGCAGCACCCTGCGGGCCATTTGGTTGTTGGGACATGCCCCTTTTCACTTGGCAACGAGAGTCGCCGTGTTCTCCGAACTCGGCGCGTGCGCGAAAAAGCGACGCGTTGCCCTGCGCCGACCTCGGAGAGGACGGCGACTGTCCAGCTCAATCGAAAATGAAGCTGCGGTAGACTACGAGCGGGTGCTGAGCAACCCAACCAAGGCCCAGGCGGTTCCCCAATAATTGGACGTCGGTGTCGGCTTTCCCTTGGCCGACGCCTTGGTTCCAGGGACCTGCCACTCCCCCGATGGACCTTGGGAATCACGTAGGAATCGACGGGCGCGCGTGATTTCCCGCGACTCGGTTTCTCCGCTCTCTGCGAGCGCATAGAGCGCGAGCCCCGTCGCCAGCGCATCGCTGGACTCACTGGCGATCCACCCCCAACCACCGTCGCTGCGCTGGCGTGACAGTAGCTCGTCACGGAAGCCGTCGGTCGATTCTGGATCCTGCTCCGCGGCGACCATCATCCGCACCGCGTACCACTCGGTCGACACCGCTTCGGGGCCGGAGTCGGCGAACCGGATCGCCGACGCGAGATCAAACGCCTCGCTGCCATGTCGCAGCAGTGCCAAAGTGACCCACAGCGTCGTCGCCTGGGCGGTTTCCAACTTCGGTCGCTTCTGAGCGGGCAGCTGACCACAGGCTTTCCAAGATCCATCATCGGCCTGCTCGCTACAGAGCTTGGCCACAAACTGATCCCGCCAACTTGTCTTAGCGTCCTCGGGGATCGCCAACATCAACGCCGCCATCGTGTCGATATTCCCTGCCAACGTCTTCTCGATGTCGACGTCTTTCCTCTGATGTGGCTTGACGAAGTTGACGGGGTCCGTGGACCACTGGGTCCATTGCTTCAAATCCTGCTCGGATCCCTCCAGGCCCCGCGATTGGGCCGTGTGCAAGCTCCACAGCATTGCGGGGATTTGATGGCATGACACGCAACCCTGCTTGTCGATCCACCGCTGGCCTTCCCGCTGCAGGTAGTCGATCGCATTGCGATGGTGGATCGCGCTGTCATTGTCGACCGGCTCGGCAGGCGATTCCGCGCTCACGACCGACGAGAGCAGCGCGGCGAAACAAAGAAACGCGAGGGTTTTGACCGTGGTGACCATGCCTCGATTCTAACCGAATGGAGCCGGTCAGAGGTCGAACTCGCGGCACAATTCATCAATCACATCGTCGGACATGGCTTGAACGGAGCCGATCGAACGCGCATTGATCACCGCTTCGGCCGTCGACTCCAGCACTTCCAAACGGTCGAACGCGTCCAGCACGCTGCGTCCGGTGACAATCACGCCATCATTTTCCAAAATCGCGGCCGGTGTTTTCTCATTGACATAGTCGACGATTTGCTCGCCGTCACCGAATTGGACACCGTAAGGGACACGCCGAACGTCGCGCAAGAACACGTAGCTTTCGGGGATCGTCCGCACGTCAAAGTCGCTGTCGGTGACGCTGAACGCCGTCGCGTTGACCGGGTGCGCAAACACGATCGCTTGGACGTGGGGATGCTTGCGATAGATCGCTTGGTGCGCCTTGGCGGCACGGCTGGCCAGCTTTCCCGATTCGCGTCGCTGGCCATCGATCAAGACGAAATCGTCGACGCCCAGTTGCTCGCGGTCCTGCTGTGTCGGCGTGATCAGAAACGCCTCGCCATCAACCCGCGCGGAAAAACTGCCTTCGGTGCTGATCAACAGACGCTGGCGGCAACCGCGGCGAACGAAGTCACAGAGTTGCCGCCGCAATTCACACTCGCTGGCGCCCGCAGTCGGTGGATCAAAGCTTTCGAAATCGACACTGCGGCCGGCGGCCTGTGCCAATTGACGATCGTCCAACAGATTGACCTTCCCCAGCGCCGCAGCCTTGATCAGCGTCTTGCCGGCAAACTCGAACGCTTCGAATCGCTTGAAGGCGTCGGAGAGCGATTCGCCGGCGACGACGACGCCGTGGTTTTCCAAGATCACACTGTCAGCCCCCTCGGCGAAGGATGCCGCGATGTTCGCCCCCAGTTGCTTGCTGCCGGGACACGCATAAGGCGCGAAACCGAGCTTGCCACAGACCGAGTACGCTTGATGGAACAGTCGCGTGTCGGGCGTCTGGCGGCAGATGCTGAACGCCACCAGGGCGACCGGGTGCGCGTGGACGACCGATCGAACATCCGGACGGGCGTCATAGATCGCTTTGTGAAACGGAAACTCCGAAGACGGCGGGTGCGGACCGTCGACGCTGCCATCGCCGCGCACACGTATGATGTCCCGCCGCGTCAAGTTCCCCTTGTCGACGCGTGCCGGTGAAATCCAAATGTCGCCCGACGCGTCGCGGATCGAAAGGTTGCCGCCGGACGTGGTCGTCATCCGATACCGATAGATCCGATCCATCGTCTGCATGATCTCGTCACGCGGGTGGATCACGTTTCGGGAATCATTCATGAAAACTCATGGGCGAAGGGTTCGTGGCCGAAAACTGCGATCACCACTATGACATCCGCCGGGACGCTTTGCCATCGGTGGGGGATTCAGACGGCGAATCAATTGTCACCCTCGCCCCATTCCTGCAAAAACTGATCGACGAATTGTCTCATGAACGCCTCACGCTGTCGGGCGATGCGGCGAGCCGGTTCGGTATTGAGTAGGGCGTGCAGTTTAAACAATTTGTCGTCAAAGTGCCGCAGGCCGGTCTTCTCCGCTCCGTCGTGGTTGCCCGAGACGTGAAAGGGCTGACCGAACGCGGCGCCGTATTCGATCGTCCGGACGATCCCGATCGCTCCCAAGGCGTCCAAGCGATCCGCATCCTGAACGATCTGGCCTTCGATCGACAACGGCGCCGCAGCGTCGCCTTTGCGAAAGGACAGGTTGTCGACGATGTGTGCGACATGGTCGATGACCCGCGCATCGACGCCGAGTTCACCGAGGATTTGGCAGCTGAACTCCGCACTCCTTTCGACTCCGTCATGGAACTTCGCGTCGCCGATGTCATGCAACAGCGCGGCGAGATCGACGATCGACCGGTCACCCCCGACTTCCGCCTGGATCTGCCGCGACGAACGAAGCACGCGCCCGACATGATCAAACCCATGCCCCGCCCCCTGACCCTCCATCCGCCCACGGACAATCGTTTCGACACAGGCAATCAGCTCGGGTGTCATACAAGGTTTTCCTTTGTCATTGCTAGCACAATTCGAAGTAGCCGAATGCGTGGAAGAGTGTTGAACCCACGGATAGCAGCGCGAACCCACGGATAACAGTGGAATGTTAGATTCGAGGGTTCGCGCAGCTACCTGCGGGGAGTACCCTCGCTGCTCTCATCTGGGGGTGGCTATTCATGGCAATTCTTTACGAAGACCGCACGCACGCGATTCGTCATTGCTTTTTTGATGTTCAGAATAATGTCGGAGTAGGGCGTGACGAAGAAGATTATCACCAGGCATTGGTCGTCTGCTTTAGAAACAATGACGTCCCATTTGTTAGCAAACCGATTCACCCACTGTTTTTATACGGTGAACAGGTCTACCGGTTGATCCCAGATTTCGTTGTTTGGGGCAAGATCACGATCGAACTAAAAGCTGTTCCACGTCATCCATCGCCCGCAGAGTTCGTCCAGCTATTTGACTATTTAAAATGCCGAAGGGATTCGCTGGGGCTGTTGGTCAACATGGGACTTGACCGCGTCATTGTCGAACGCGTGGCATACACTCCAACGCCGCCACGACTCATTGAAGATTGGAAATACTGGAAAGGAAGTGTTTCTGGCGCAACTCGGGACATCGGTCGATCAGTACGCAACGTTTTACGAGATGTTTATCGAGAGCACGGAACCGGCTATGGCGAAGAGGTCTTTGAAAAGCTGTTGCTGTTTGGGCTCAGGCACCAGGGAATGAAAGTAACCGTGAATCCGACTGCCGAAGCACGGTACACGGACACCCAACTGCGGAAGTCTTCATTGCGTTGTTTCTTGATCGAAGACGAAGTCGTCTTGTGTCAAACTGCGCTGTTCGAAGACAACAGCTTCAACATGAATCGCTGTCGGTCGTACATGAAGGCGTTGGGCTCTCGGTGGGGAATTGCAGCCAATTTTGGAAAGTCGCTGGTGGACATTGTGGGATTGAGACGCCAGTAGGGCTGACTCTCCGCAATCGACGTACACAACTACTCCACTGCCATCCGTGGGTTCGCGCTGCCATCCGTGGGCTTACTTCCGATGACATCTCCGTCGAAGATGCGTCGCGTTGAGCGACTTTTCCATCGAACGACGTCGCGGGCGGGGCGATCACATGGAATCAGCGGTGGTTGTTTGCGAGTCGCTCGGTGACGGAGACTGCATCGATTGCTTCTTGGCGTTCAGGTCGTCGACGGCGGCCAGTCGCGTGACGGGCGGACGTTCGCACATTAAGGTGACTTCGCTGGACACCGCCAGAACCGCGACATTTCGCGGCGCGATCCAGGAGTTCTCGTTGACCGGGATGTCGACTTTGACCGTGATCAACGGGGTCAGCTCGGTGATGGTTTCCGGGGTGACTTCGATGACGACAGACGCCAACCCCGCGGCATCGACCAGCTGCTGAGCGACCTGTCTGGCCTCGGCCGCTGTCGCACCGGGGACCATCGCCGATCGGGCGGCTTCATAGGCCGCGGCGTCGGCGGTGTGCTGGAGCATCAGCACGCGACCGATTTCGAGCAACCCGGTGAAGAACAGCATGATCAACGGCAGCACGATCGCCATTTCGACCAAGGCGGCTCCGCGTCGGCGTCGTCCAGGCAATTTGGATTGGCGTGGTCGGATCATGGACGGAGACCTTAGAACGTGAGCAGTGTCGGCAATCCGCGAGCGATCTCACGGAAGGCCTGAATGAGTTGCTGTTGATCGTCGGCGTGGTAGTGTTTCCCCGCACCGGCGGCGGCGACGTCTTGCATCGAAGACTGATCGGCTTCGTCGGAGAAGGTGATCGCATAGACCATGACATTGTCGGCGGCCGCTTGTTCGGCAGCTTCCAGCTCATCCACCCCCGTCGTTTGCAGCCCGTCACTCATCACAATCAGCACGCGTGTCGCCCAGGGGCGCGCGTAAGAACCGTGGTTGAGTGCGTCGACGCCCCCGATGATCCCGTTGCCGATCCCCGTGTTTCCGCCGGCAAAGTGTTGGGAATGATCGTCCAACGCAGTACGAATCGCGTCGTAGTTGTTCGTCAAATCCACGTCCGTCGTCGACTCCGCCGAATAGGTGGTCAACGTGACGCGTTCGTCGTGGATCGAGTGTTCCATCACGGTTAAGAATTCGTCGACCGCGGCCACCGCATCGCTCCAACGCGACTCAGCTGGGACCGCATCGCCAGCTATCCAGTCGTCTGGCCGATAACCCTGCGAATCTCGAGCCATTGACCCCGAGCGGTCGAGAACCAAGGCGATGTCCAGTTCGACCTTGGTGCAAATCGCAGCCTTGATCGGCCGCAGTTGAAGCGGAACGCCCATGGACGGAAACAGCAGCGGCACCTCGTTGGTTCCGTTGGTTTCGATTCGAATCGCGTTGGGATGCATCCCCGGATTGAAACTGTAACGATCGGCATCCGAATACCGCATCGATTCACCGAACTCAAGATTCGTTTCGCCGAGCGCGAGGACCTGATTGGCGTAGGGATTCAGCGCGAGCATGCTTTCCACTGCGGCAGTCGCTTGCTGCTGGTCTTCGGTGACCGCGAAGGTCCGACCACCGGCGCGTGCCGCGACGTCCAACGCGATTTGCAATTCAGTGCGAGCCATTTCCATGTGCACGACGTTGATCGCAAAGGCGGCGATTCCGATCATCACGGGCATCAAGACTGCCAGCACCGCCATCGTGGCGCCGCGGCGAACACGGGCACCATGACGGCTGCCAATCCATCGTCTTGGGAAAGGTGTCTCGCAACCAAGATCTCGTGCCGGTTTCATCGCCTAATACTCCGCCATGATGGTGACCGATTCGGATACGGTTTGACCGCCATAAAGCCAGGATCCGACCAACGCGTTTTCCGCCGCTGGGGCCTCGACGGTGGTGACAAAATGACTGCCGAATTGAAGGGTCGACAGATCGCCGGGCGTATAGGAAAGCGTGTAGTTTTGAATGCCTCGCCCCAACAGAATGACGTCGCACTGGTCTTGGATCGACGCCGGCGTGATCTCGGGAAGGATTCCGATCCGGGCGCATTCATAGGCCGCCAGCTTGAGCGACTGTCGCAGATAAATCATCCGGCAAGTCTCTAGCGTGGCAAACGTGATCAGCAGAAACACCGGCAAACAAACGGCAAACTCGATCATCGCCGCCCCTTTGCGGGGGCGTCCGGCGGCAGATCGGTGTGCTCGAACGGAACGGTGCACGTCAGTGATCAAATACGATACCGAGAACGGGGGAGAATCCGATTTCGATCAAAAGCTAGGTCAGTCGCAGTCGCCGACACTCTGAGGCCACCCCCAAATTGACGGATCTGGCACACACATTCGAACGACTTATTCGGATCGCAGCGATTGAACGGTGTTTCACCCTATCGACGGGGAGATCGACGACTCGCGCAAGCCCCGCGGCAGACTGGTATCATCTGCCGAACCCGCTGCCAAATCACTTGCCGAATTTTCTCCTAGCAGGCCAGCGTCCAGGAAGATGAAAAAATATGTCGCCGAAGTCATCGGCACCTTTGTGTTGATATTTGTCGGAACCGGTTCGGTCGTGGTCAACAACGTCACCGACGGCGGCGTCACGCTGGTCGGCATCGCCCTGGCCTGGGGCTTGGTGGTTTCGGCGATGATCCATTCGATCGGGGACGTTTCCGGAGCCCACATCAATCCCGCCGTGACCATCGCGTTCTGGGTGGGCCGACGCTTCGAAGGCAAACACGTGATCCCCTACATCGCCAGCCAGTGCATCGGGGCGGTCCTGGCCAGTGCGATGCTCCGTGTGCTGTTTCCGGACCAAGAAAGCTTGGGACCGACGCTACCGGCGGGACCGTGGTGGCAATCATTCGTCTTTGAAATCATGCTGACGCTGATTTTGTTGTTCGTCGTGCTGAACGTCAGCGTGGGGGCAAAAGAAAAAGGCATCACGGCGGGACTGGCGATCGGCGGCGTGATTTCTTTCGAAGTGCTGTGCGGGGGACCGATCAGCGGCGCGTCGATGAACCCCGCCCGTTCGATCGCCCCGGCGCTCGTCGCAAACCAATTGGAACACTTGTGGATCTACCTGACGGCCCCGGTGATCGGCGCCGTCCTGGCCGTGCCGATCTCGGCCTACCTGCGCTCGGGTGAGTCGTGAACGGAATCAGCCGTTACAGACAAATCCACGCGTCCATCATTCTGCCCCGAATCAATCCACATACAGAAACTCGTTCGAGTTCAACATGGCCCGGCAAAGGTCGCTCAGCGATGCACCACCGGCCAAGAAGTCTGTCGCCGCCTGCACTTCTTCCGCGACGGGGTGCCGCGAATACAGTCGCAGATAGAGCGATTCGATTTGTGAGTGAACGTCGGCATCATCAGCAGCCACCACGCTCGCCAGTCGCTCCGACGCCTTCATCACTAGATCAGAATTGAGCAGCGTCAGTGATTGGATGGCGGTGGTGGATTGGTTCCTCCGCGCGCACGGTTGGTCGGCCGTGGGGCGATCGAAGGTCGCGAAAAATGGATAACGCAAATTACGTCGGGCGAAGATGTAGATGCTGCGGCGGTGATGGTCATCCATCGAGGGCGTCACTTTCCACTGCCCCGATTTGAGCGTTTTGATCATCTCCGCGGGCAATGTCGGCCGCACCCCCGGGCCACCCATTTCGTGATTCAGCGAGCCGCTGACCGCCAGCAATCCGTCCCGGATCGCCTCGGCGTCCAAACGGCGGCGGGGAAACCGGCTGAGCCATCGGTTTTGCGGATCGGCCGCCAACGCTCGATCCCACGATTCGCGTCCCGGGCCTTGCGTCGGACGTGCGCCGGAAACCCGATACACACTGGACAGCACGATTGTCCGATGAAGCCGTTTGATACTCCAGCCGCGGCGCATCAATTCATCGGCCAAATAATCCAGCAACTGCGGATGCGTCGGGCTGTCCCCCATCACGCCGAAGTCGCTGGGTGTTGCGACCAGCCCCGTGCCGAAGTGTTGTTGCCAGATCCGATTGACGAACACACGCGCCGTCAGCGGATTGGATCGATCGGTGATCCAACCGGCCAGTTCACCGCGTGGTGCGGCATCCGACGAAGGCGTCGCGTCGGGCTCGTTCACAACGCGCGGAAACGCCGGTTCCAATTCCGCACCTTTGCGACGCCAATCGCCACGGATCATCAAGTGCGTTCGCGGCGAATCGTCATAGCTGGCCAAAACACTGACCGACTGGTTTTGACGCAATCGGATCGACGAATCGAAGAACGCACGCAAGCGATAAAAGTCAGCCTGGCTGATCGCATCATACTTGTGGTCATGGCATTGGGCACAGCCGAATTGCAGCCCCAAGATCACCGCCCCAACGGTCGAGGTGATTTCGTTCAGCAACACATGGCGGCGCTGGTCCATCGAATTGATGTCGGGCATGTCGGGCCCCGACAAACAAAACGCCGTAGCCGTCGTGGGGTCATCACCGCCGGTCGATTCCAGATCCCCGGCAAGCTGCCAACGGAGAAATGTGTCGTAGGGCAAGTCGCGATTGCTCGCATCGATCACCCAGTCGCGATACTTCCATGCCTGTTCACGAATCTTGTCGTGTTCGAATCCATCGGTGTCCGCGTAGCGTGCCAGATCCAACCAGAACTGGCCCCAATGCTTTCCGTATTCCGGAGACGCCAGCAGCGAATCGACAAGCCGCGTGTAAGCACCGGGCCGCTGGTCGGAGACGAAACGTTGCACCTGGTCCACCGTCGGCGGTAAACCGGTCAGGTCCCAGCAAAGTCGGCGGATCAAGGTGGCGCGATCGGCCATCGGCGCCGGCTCAAGCGATTCCTTTTCCAAGCGAGCCAGAATGAATCGATCGATCGCCGTCTGTGGCCAATCGGTCTGTTTGACCGCAGGCAACGCGGGGCGCACGATCGGTTGGAACGCCCAATGGTTGCGATCGAAGTCCGAAATCTCTTCCTCTTCGACTTCGGGAATCGCATTGTCATCGGGTTGGTCCGCGACGGCTTGGGGCAGGGTGGCGGAGAGCCCGCCGAACACCAACAGCCAAGCGGTCCACCGCCATCTCGCCCAAAAACACATCATGTCAGCAGCCCCTCGACGACGTCGACTTCGCTGGGCCCGGTCAAACGTTCGTCCAGCCCGTTGTGAAAGTAGGTCAGGTCCCGGTGGTCGAGCCCCATCAGATGCAGCAACGTCGCGTGGAACTCGTTGACGTGCACACGATCTTCGGCGGCTCGTAATCCGACTTCGTCGGTCGATCCGTACGCCCGCCCGCCGCTGATCCCGGCCCCGGCGATCCAGCCGCAGTAACCCCACGGGTTGTGATCGCGGCCCTTGCCCTGTTCGCTCATCGGCATCCGCCCGAACTCCCCGCACCAAACCACCAACGTCTCTTCGAGCAACCCTGATCGCTTCAGGTCTTTCAGTAGCGCCGTGACCGGCTTGTCGGTCTTTGCACAGTATTCGCTGTGGTTCTTGTCGACGTCTTGGTGGGCGTCCCAGCCGTTGGTGTCTCCCGAATAGACTTGAACCATACGGACCCCGCGTTCGATCATCCGCCGGGCCAACAGACAACGCTCGCCGAAATCGCGTGTGGTCTTGTCATCGATCCCGTACATCGAAAGCGTCGCGGCAGACTCCTGCGAAAAATCCACCGCTTCGGGCGCCGCCGACTGCATGCGAAACGCCAGTTCATAGGCGTCGATCCTGGCCGCCAAGTCGTCATCGTCTTCACGACCGACCAGGTGGTTTTGGTTCAGTCGCTGGACGAAATCCAACGTCTCGCGTTGCCGAACGTCCGAGATTCCGCGGGGCGGGGCCAGGTTCAGGATCGGCGTTTTCCCCGGCCGCATCGTCGTCCCTTGATACGTGGCCGGCAGGTAGCCGTTGCCCCAGGCCGACGGGCCTCCCTTGAGTCCACCGCCGGGATCAGGCAACACGACAAAGGCCGGCATGTCGGCGTTTTCGCTGCCCAGTCCATAGGCCAGCCAACTGCCAAAACTGGGGTGCCCCATCAAAATGCTGCCGGTGTTCATTTGGTACACCGACTGCGGATGGTTCACGCTGTCACCGTGCAGCGAGCGGATCACGCACAGGTCATCGGCGACGGTGGAAAGATGCGGCAGGAAGTCGGAGATCGGCAATCCCGATCGGCCCCGGGGGCGGAACTTGCGGACCGGTCCCAGCAGCGGATTGTTTGCGACCTTTCGACGCGTCATCACCGATCCGAAACTTTCCGGCAGCGGTTTTCCGGCGTACTTGATCAGATCGGGCTTGGGGTCAAACAAATCGACTTGGCTGGGGCCGCCGTGCATGAACAGCCAGATCATCCGCTTGGCACGCGGTTGAAAATGAGGCTGGCGAATCGTGCCGGCTTGCCCCGACGCAACCGCGTCCCCGGCAAACGAGTCCCCGGCGAGCAATGATGCCAGCGCGATCATCCCGGCACCGCCGCCGGCGGATCGCAAGAAGTCACGGCGAAGCGATCGATTGGATGGAGATTGGTTCATGGGGGGTATCTTAGCCGATGCCACGGGCGGTTGCTAATCTGTGTCTTTGGTGTCCAGGCGTTGGCCTGCTGTTCTCGCTGCGGGGGACGTGAAATTTATTGCTGCCCAATACCCTTGCACCCTTGCGAGCAAGAAACCCTTGCGAGCAAGACAATGTTGCCAGACCAAGGATCGTAGGCTCGTCTCTTCGCAAGACGATCTTGATGATTCTGGCTCCCCTCGCCCCCAGAAAACCTGGCGAGCTTCAGCGAGTCAGGTTTTCTGGGGGAGAGGGGCCGGGGGTGAGGGGGCTTCCCAGGCGTCGACGAAGCATTGGAGCGTGGGAGATCTGACGCTGAGATTCCACGCCGAAGTGAAGCGAGCCGGCAACAATTGCATCACAGAATCGAAGGGATTTGGTGGGGCAATCGATGTGCAGCGAATCGATGTGCAGCGAATCGATAACGAGCCCCTCACCCCCAGCCCCTCTCCCCAAAACAGATCGCGGTCAACGCCCTCTTTCATCACCATTTTCCACGCGATCTGTTTTGGGGCGAGGGGAGCCATTTGGGAGTGGGAACCCATCGTAATGAATCAGCAATACATTTCATGTCCCGAGCAACGAGCGAGGAATCGCCGAAAGGCTAGACACCAACCACACACACGCTCGTGCCGGTTCGGCTACACTAATGGGTCCCACCTCCTACCGATGCGTGTCCCCGTGCGTCCCAATCCCCACCTTCATTTCGTTTCGCGGCTGTCGATCACACTGGCATTTGTCACGGCATTGACCGTATCACCAGCGATCGCCGACAAAGTCGACTATCTGACACAGATCAAACCGCTGTTGGCAGAGAAGTGCTACTCCTGTCATGGCGTGCTGAAACAAGAAGCCGACCTGCGGCTGGAAACCCGTCAGCTGATGCTCCAGGGCGATGTGGTCGTTCCCGGTGATCCGGACGCCAGCGAATTGTTGACCCGCATCACCGCGGATGCGGGCGAACGGATGCCGCCGCCCGAAGACGGCGCCCCACTGCAACCGGACCAAATCGAGTTGCTGCGGCGTTGGATCGACCAAGGAGCCAAGGCGCCCGACGAAACGCTGCCACCGGCACCCAATCAACACTGGGCGTTTCAGCCGATCACCAAGCCCAGGCCGCCTGCGGTGCCCGGCCAGCCGGATCATCCCGTCGACGCGATCTTGGCGGCCAAACGCATTGCCGCCGACGTCCAGCCCGTTGGCCCGGCCGACCGGTCGATCATCATTCGACGCCTGTACCTGGACTTGATCGGATTGCCGCCGACAGCAGACCAATTGCGAGACGAGCGTCCCTGGGAACAAATCGTCGACGACCTCTTGGCCCGATCCGAACATGGCGAACGTTGGGCGCGGCACTGGATGGACGTTTGGCGGTACAGCGATTGGTACGGCTTGGGAAAACAACTTCGCTACAGCCAAAAACATCTCTGGCGCTGGCGCGATTGGATCATCCGATCGCTCAACGACGACAAGGGCTACGACCGGATGATTCTGGAGATGTTGGCAGGTGATGAATTGGCACCCACCGACCCCGATGCGATCGCCGGGACGGGGTATTTGGCACGCAACTACTACCTGTTCAATCGCACCACTTGGCTAGACAGCACGATCGAACACACCGGCAAAGCGTTTCTGGGACTGACGCTCAATTGTGCCAAGTGCCACGACCACAAGTACGACCCGATTTCGCAGCTGGATTACTACCGTTTTCGAGCGATCTTTGAACCGCATCAAGTTCGATTGGATCCGATCCCCGGCGTGACGGATTTCGAGCAAGACGGACTGCCACGGGTGTTTGACGATTCGGTCGACCGGCCGACTTTCGTGCACTTGCGAGGCGACCCGTCCAACCCCGACAAAGACAATCCGGTCAGCCCCGGTGTGCCCGAGATCCTGTCCGACTTTGCGGATCCGGTTGGGCCGGTGCCGTTGCCGCCGTCCGCATTCGCCCCCGGCACGCGTTCATACGTGCAGCAGCAAGCGATTCGCGGCGCCGAATCAGCCGTCGCAAAAGCCGAACAGGAATTGGTCACAGCAAAAATGCGTCTGGCCGAATCACCCTCGAGTGAGCCGACAGACCGTTCCGCCAAGGCGACTTCATTCGAACTGACCGAGACCTTCGACGGCCCTGCGGACGAACGTTGGCAATTGATCGGCGACGGATGGCAGTATCGTGACGGCGCGCTGCATCAAACCCGATCCACCCGCGAGCCACAAATGGCGCGTTTGACCGAAACGCTGCCACGCGATTTCCAAGTCGACTGTGTCTACACCACGACGGGCGGATCGACGTACAAATCGGTGACGTTCCGCTTCGACCAATCCGAAGACGCAAAGGATGCCAACTACGTCTACACCAGCGCTCACGCCCCCGGACCCAAAGTCCAGGTTGCGTTCACACGCGGCGGCAACAACACGTATCCCGCTCAGGGCCGAAAGGCGTTGCCGATCAAAGTCGCACAGCGGTACCACCTGCGGTTCGCCGTTCGAGAAACATTGGTCAACGTCTGGCTGGACGACCAGTTCGTGGTCGCCTACCGGTTTCCCGACCGGCGCGAGGGCTTCTTCAGCTTGAGCGGTTTCGATGCGACGGTTGCCTTTGACGAAATCACAATCAAGTCGTTGCCGCCGGAGGTTGAACTGACCGCCGCAGGCAATCAAGCAGAACCGGCGGTTGATCCGGAGCATGCGGTCGTCGCCGCCGAGAAGAAGTTGGCCTGGGCAACTGCCGCCTTGCAATCGGTCCGGGCGACCATCGAAGCCGACAACGTCCGCTACGTCCGTACCGAATCGCCAGAGGAAGTCCGCAAGCTGGCCGGCATCGCGGCGAGAAAACAACTGCGGGCGAAAATCGCCGATGCGCAGTACCGGGCGGTCGCCGACGCCGCCGATGAAAAGAAGGTGAAAGCGGCCAACGATCAAAAGTCCGCCGCCGAGAAACGTCTTTCAGAACTAGAGAAAGCGTCGCCGGATCAGCTGCCCCGCTACGCGTCCCTGCGCGGATCGAAAAAGGCGCTCGAAACCCCCGAACACAAGGAGCCCGACTACCCGGCCGTTTACCCGTCGACCAGTACCGGGCGACGCCTCGCGCTAGCGAAATGGGTCGCATCCGATCAAAACCCATTGACTGCCCGCGTCGCCGTCAACCAGGTTTGGATGCGGCACTTCGGAACCCCGCTGGTCGAGTCGGTGTTCGACTTCGGGTTGCGGGCCGAGAAACCGCTGCACGCGGACTTGCTGGATTTCCTGGCCGCCGAGTTCATCGCATCCGGCTGGAGTTTCAAGCACCTGCATCGCATCATCGTGACCTCCGATGCGTACCGATTGTCGTCCTCGACAGCCAACTCGGACGAGCAAACGCGAACCAGCGACCCGACGAATCGATATTACTGGCGTGCCAATTCGAAGCGAATGGAATCGCAACTCGTCCGCGACAGCCTGCTCTCGCTGGGTGGAAAGCTGGATCCGAAAATGGCTGGCCCCTCGGTCGATCCGGGCCCGGCCGCGACGCGCCGCAGTGTCTATTTAAAACATTCTCGCGACCAACAAGACAAGTTCCTGTCGATGTTCGACGATGCGGACATCTTGCAGTGTTACCGGCGGAACGAAAGCATCGTTCCGCAACAGGCCCTGGCACTTTCCAACAGCAAACTGGCGATCGAGATGGCGTCGGAGATCACATCACAAATCACGACCGGACTTGAAGACGATTCGCCGACGAACTTCATTAACGAACTGTTCTTTCAACTGCTCTGTCGTGAACCGACCGAGGCGGAGCGGTCCGAATGTCGCGCCTTCTGGGACGCCATGGCCGAACTGCCCGAGCTTCAGACCCAAGACGCGGCGGCTCGAGATTCCGCCATCCGCGCCCGTTTGACCCAAGCCATTATCAACCACAACGACTTCGTCACCATCCGTTAAAACCGCGGCTTGCCAATCCTGCTTGCGATAGAGTGACTTGTTGGCAGAACCGCAACTCCACGACCATCCCCCTTTTTCCCAATTAGTCAACCATGCATCGCTGTTTGCTTGTTCTCACGCTCGGCCTGGCAACCCAGGTCACCGCCATTGCCGAACTGTCGGTCCCCCGCTTTTTCGGTGATCACATGGTGCTGCAACGCGAACGATCGGCACCGATCTGGGGCACGGCAACGCCCGGCGCGGACGTCACACTCGAATTGAACGGAACGTCGGCGACGACCAAAGCGGATGCCGACGGGAAATGGCGGGCCGGGATCCAAACCGGATCGGCCAACAATTCCGGGTCGACGTTGACCATCCGCAGCGGCGGCGACACGATCACGATCGACGACGTGTTGATCGGTGAAGTCTGGTTTGCATCGGGTCAATCCAACATGGCGTTCACGATGCGTGGGGCGGCCAGCTATGACGCCGCGCTCGCCGAATCGGACCTGCCCGCGATCCGAATGTTCAACGCCGCGCCGACCACGGCGGTCGATCCGCAGGATGACATCGCCGGACAGTGGAGCGTCTGTTCACCCGAGACACTCCCGAGTTACTCCGCCGTCGCATTCTTTTTCGCCCGGAAACTGCATCAAGAACTCGGCGTTCCGGTCGGTGTGATCAAGTCGGCTTGGGGCGGAAAACCCGTCGAAACCTTCACCAGCCGCGAAGCACTGGCCACATTGCCGGGAACCAAGAAATTGGTTGATGCGGCGATCAAAGCGGACAAAGCGTACGACCCCGAAAAGGCAAAAGTGGCTTACCGGGCACGGTTGGACCAGTGGGAATCGGCGATGGCCGATTGGCGAAAGAAACCCGCCGACAAACGTGGCCGTGCGCCGCGAAAACCCGCCTCGCCCAAACGCCCCCTGAACACCGAAGGCAAACCCGGCGTGCTCTACAACGCCATGATCCACCCCTTCGTCGGTTATGCGATGCGCGGGGCGATCTGGTACCAAGGCGAAGCGAACGCCAAACCGGGACACGTGCCGTACGACCGGACGCTGCCGTTGATGATTCGCGATTGGCGAGAACGTTGGAACGATGACTTTTCGTTTTACTTCGTCCAACTGGCGAACTTTCGCGCCCCGTCCACACAACCGGGAACCCCGGATCCCTGGGCCTTGCTTCAAGACCGCATGCGATTGATCCTGGACACCACCCCAAAAACTGGGATGGCGACCATCAACGATGTCGGCGCCGCCAACGACATTCACCCCAAAAACAAAAAGGATCCCGGCGAGCGTTTGGCCCGCTGGGCACTGGCCAAGGACTACGGACGCGACCTCGTCTATTCGGGACCGCTGTATCGCAGTAGCAAGGTGGACGGCGACGCGATCCGTGTGACCTTTGATCAGGCCGGCCAGGGGCTGAAGTCACGTGACGGCGAACCGCTGCAACGGTTCGAGATCGCCGGCAAGGATCGTCAATGGCACTGGGCCGAAGCCAAGGTCGTCGGCAAACACAGTGTCCTGGTCAGCAGCAGCGACGTGCCCGATCCGGTCGCGGTGCGATACGCATGGGCGTCTAATCCCGAGGGCGCCAATCTGGTCAACAGCGAAGGATTGCCCGCGTCGGTGTTTCGCACTGACAACTGGGATGATGTCGAGGCGAATCCGCAAGCCCTTTCGAGGAGGAAGTGATGAATCGCACCGTCAATCGTCGCGCGATGCTGTCCGGCGGATTGGGCTTTGGCAGCCTGGCACTTGGCGCAATGCTCCGCCGTGACGGCTTCGCCGCCGCACCGGGTGATTCCGCGGGCGACACGACCAGTGGCACTCCGTGGTCGCCGCCCAATGGATTGCCGCACTTCGCCCCCAAAGCCAAAAGCGTGATCTGGTTGTTCATGCGCGGCGGCGTCAGCCACATGGAGAGCTTTGATCCCAAACCGGCGTTGACGAAGTACGCGGGCAAGACGATTAACGAAACTCCGTTCGCGGATGTTCAAGACCCCGAAAAATTGAAACGCGTTCGCGTGGTCGTCGTCAACGATGCCAACGGCCAACAACGCAACAAGATCTATCCACTGCAAGTCGGCTACCGGAAACATGGTCAAAGCGGGATCGAATTTAGCGACTGGTTTCCACACCTGGGGGCCTGTGCCGATGACTTGGCCGTGATCCGATCGATGTGGACGACCGATGACAATCACGGCGCCCAAGTTCAATTCCACTCCGGACGCCACATGTTGGACCCACGGGTGCCGACAATCGGTGCTTGGGTCAACTATGGGCTGGGGACGCTAAACGAGAACCTGCCGCAGTTTATCGGCATGGGGCCGCGTTTCTTTGACAAACGCGACGGGCACTACTTGGGACCAGCCTACGACAGCGTCGCTCTGAAAGTCGATCCCAAAAACCCGCTCGATTACGCCAGCCCCGAAGGTGACGTTTCAGGCGCCCAACAACGACTGGGGTTCGATCTGGTCCGTCGCCTGAACCATCTGACAGCCGAGCAATACCCACATGACCCCGAATTAGAGGCGCGGATCAAATCCTACGAACTGGCCTACCGCATGCAAACGGCAGTGCCGGACGTGATTCGATTCGACACCGAAACCGAAGCGACCAAGAAACTGTATGGGTTTGACCAAAAGGAGACACGCCCGTTCGGGGAACAGTTATTGGCCGCGCGTCGCTTTGCCGAGCAAGGCGTGCGATTCATCCAGATCATGCACGGCGACGGCGCCGCAGGGGCTTGGGACCAACATTCGAAACTAAAGGCCAATCATTCCAAGCTGGCGATGCAGGTGGACCGGCCCGTCGCGGGGTTGATCCAGGATCTAAAACAACGCGGCATGCTGGACGAAACGCTGGTCGTGTTTGCGACCGAATTCGGACGCACGCCGGGGTCACAGAATTCCGACGGCCGCGATCACCACCCCTACGGTTTCAGCGTCTTGATGGCCGGCGGGGGCATCAAGGGCGGCATCGTTCACGGCGCCACCGACGAAATCGGATTCCACGCGGTGGAACACCCGCACTATGTGACCGACGTGCACGCAACACTGCTGCATCAACTGGGCCTGCACTCCCACCGCTTGAATGTCCCCGGACATCAACGGCTGGAGCAGGACTACGGGCATGTGATCAAGGAGATTTTGGTTTAGAGGGCCACCGCCACGTTGACGTAGCGACGCACGCCAGAGCGTGAAAACACCGGAATCCACCTTCTGGCGAAGGTAGCTACGTTCGACCGACAGTTCACGCTGGCTAACGTACCATTGTTTGTGGCTTGGGCTGGCCCTCGATTTTGCCGATCGCCCGTTGTCCCTTGCCTCGCCGCCCCTTGTCGCCCAGCTCTTCGCGGGCCTGGTCGGCGATCTTCATCAATCGCTCGACCACCTCGGGATGCTGGGCGGCGACATTTCGTTGACAGGACACGTCGTCATACAGGTGAAACAACAACGTCTGCGGCGGGTCAGACTTGGAAAGATGCGGATGCCCGGCAGAGGGATCGATGGGCAGGAACAACTTCCAGGGGCCAGAGCGAACCGCTTGCAATTGGTCTCGATGATAATAGTAAAACGCGTCATAGGGTGACGTCGCATCGGGGCGGCTGTAGATCAGCGGCGTGATATCGTGCCCGTCGATCGTCCGATCGTGCGGAACGTCACCGCCGGCCAGCTTGGTCAACGTCGGCAACAGATCCATTGTCGTGACCAGTTCATCGCAGACCGTCCCCGCCCGCACGTGCCCCGGTTGCCACATCAGCGTGGGAACTCGAAACGCGCCTTCGCTGGTGGTGTAGCCGCGTCCGTGCAGCGGCCGATTCGAACCGCGCGACAGGTCACCAAAATCACGATTGATCGGCGCCCCGTTGTCGCTGGTCCAGATCACCAGCGTCTTGCTGGCCAAGCCCAGTTTCATCAATTGATTCATCAGTTGTCCGATCGACCAGTCAAGTTCTTCGATCGAATCGCCCCAAGGCCCATTCTTGCTTTTGCCGCGAAAGGCGTCGCTGGAAAACGGTGTCCGGGTGCTGCCGGGCATCGCTTGGGGGAAATACAGAAAGAACGGTTCATCGCGATGTTCGTCAATCCACTGCATCGCTCGCTCGGTGTAGCGTTTGGTCAATCCGTTTCGATCGCAAGGGGCTTCGACAACAACTTCGTTTTCCATCAACGGCAGCGGCGGCCAGTCGTTTCCGTCTAGCCGGTCGCCCAGACGCCGACCGACTGCTTGCGTCATGTCGTCGCTGTACGGAACGCCGAAAAAGTTGTCGAACCCTTGTCGTGTCGGCAGGAATTTATTCTGGTCACCCAGGTGCCACTTACCGATGATCGCGGTCGCATAGCCTTGGTCTTTCAGTGATTCGGCGATGGTGATTTCATCGGGGTTCAATCCGTAAGGTGAGATCGGACGCAGCACGTGTCCGTCGCGTGGGTTCTGATGCATGCCGACACGTTGGGAATAACATCCGGTGATCAGGCTGGCGCGCGAGGGCGTGCAGACACCGGCGGTGACACAAAAGTGTGTGAACTTTCGGCCCTGCGTCGCCATCCGATTCAAATGTGGCGTGCGATGCAACGTGGACCCAAACGGCTGGATGTCGCCGTAGCCCAGATTGTCACAAAAGACGACGATGAAGTTGGGCCGTTCGGGCAGGTCGTCGGCGACCAGCGGTCGGGAGTAAACCGACAGGGCCGCCAGGGTGACGAATGCAAAAGCAACGCGGCAGTTCAACAGTTCTCTCCTGGAGGAGGTTCGCAAACGGGTACCGAACGGTATTGTCGAAAGTCTTGGCAACTGCCACTACAGCCTGTCAACGAATCGTTGAATCAATTGGGTCTCACTTGCTGAGCCGACCGCTTTGAGTGTGGCGACCGCTTCGTCGACTGGAAATCCGGCCAAGACTTCGCTTTCTGCGATCGATTGATAGTCGTCATGAGAGAGTCGCCCAAGCCAAAGTGTTTGGCCATCGTGTCGCCAGACTTCGGGGACGCCGATGCGGGCCAATCGGGCAAGCTTGTTGATTGCCGACCGTGTCATCTCGATCTCGATGACTAGATCTGGCGGCGGGTCGATCGCCAAGTCGATCTCGCGCTTACCACGCACGAGCCTCTCATTTTGAATGTAGTAAGACTCGTCCGCCTCGAACCCCCGTTTTAGATCGGGACGCTTGAAGGTCGTCGATGCCGACGACGCGAGATCGATCCCCCGGACCAGACTGTACATTTCAACCAAACGCCTGAGCAGCGACTTGTCGGATTCGTGAGCGATCGACGGCGAGATGATTTCAAGCAACCCTTGGTCGTAAGTCATCAGCCGACCGGCGCGATCCGCATTGTCGGCCAACGCTTCGTAGGTCTGCCACGAAACGGATCGTAACAGAACTCGCTGTTCACTCTGAGGTGTGGCAAGACTCACGTTTGCTGCTCTATTTACTCGCCGAATGTTTGCTGAGATATCATCGTAGCTGGATAGCGTCTCAGTATTCAAGAAGTAAGGATCGTGAATCGCCGTGCGAACGCAGCTACCTTCCCCAGAAGGAGGATCTCCGGCGTTTTCCACGCTCGCATCGAGCGCAGCTGCGATCGAGTGCCGCTGTCCAGCTAGGCATCAAACGCCAATTCCTCGTCGAACCACTGCTGGCCGAGTTCTTGTTGGTAGCGAAACAACCGCTCGCCGGCAATCCGCAACCGGCGGCTGACCTCACGCCCCAGGTTCATCATCACCATCGCATATTGTTCCATATCGACCTGACACAGTTTCATCAGTGCGGTGTAGGGAACGCGGATCACGCTGCAATCGGTTTCCGCTTTGACGGCGGCGAACCGGCGTTGCAAATCGATCAACGACATTTCGCCGAAACAGTCGCCGGGCCCGATCCGCGCCAGCACGATCGTCTTGTCCTGCCAGGTCCGCTGGACCACCGCCGTCCCGGATTTGATCACGTACAGGCAGTCCCCCGCGTCGCCTTCGCGAAAGAAAAATGCGTCCTCGGGAATGTCCAACTCCTCCGATTGGCTGAGGATCAGCTGCAGTGTCTCTCGGCGAAGCCCCCCGCAAACCGGGGTGCTTTGGATGAGTTCCGTCTGATCGATTAACATGCCAAGCCCCCTGTCCGCCGAGGTAGAGGTAGGAAGATTCCAATGAGCTGCCCCGAACGTCGCGACGGGTCCCCCAGGATGCCGCATCGGCAAGGTGCTGTCAAAGATTTTGTGCACGGCGTTTGGGCCGAGAGACGCTATCGGGACGGACGAGCTACAATGTGCCCGTCCGTCGACGCAACCGGTCGCGGGATTCATCCTCCCTCGGTGCGTCGTGCTTTCCACGTTCCCTTTCCCCCCATTCACAAACAACGTCGCATGCTTTGCAAACTTTCGCCCGCCCTCTCGCTGGTGGTTGCGTTGGCATTGACCACGCCCGGGAATCTCGCCTGCGCCGACCACTGGGCTCACTGGCGCGGTCCGACCGGCAACGGAGCCGCCACCAGCGGAAATCCGCCGACGCGCTGGTCGGCCACGGAGAACGTGAAATGGAAGGTGCCGATTCCCGGGCGCGGTTCGGGATCACCGGTGATCTGGGACGACCGCGTGTTCGTGGTCACCGCCGTCACGGTTGGTGCGGGGACGCCGCCGCCGGCCCGAGCCCCCCAGAATCGCAACCAATTTCAACGCGGCTCGGCACCGGGGTTGCCTAAATTGGACTTTCAAGTCCTCTGCTTTGACCGCCAAACCGGTCGGCAACTTTGGGAACAGACGGCCGTGACTGCGATTCCCCACCAGGAAACCCATGCGACCAATGGATTTGCGTCGGCATCTCCCTGCACCGATGGCGCGCACGTCTATGCGCACTTCGGTTCCCGCGGGCTGTATTGCTACACGATGGACGGGGAACTGAAATGGAAACGCGATGATTTCGGCAAGATGCAGACGCGGAGCGGGTTCGGCGAAGGCAGTTCACCGACGCTGCACGGGGACATGATCATCGTTCCTTGGGATCACGAAGGCGAATCGGCGATCTACGCGCTCGACAAATCGACCGGCGAGACGATTTGGAAGACCGGGCGTGACGAACCGTCCTGCTGGGCCACGCCGCTGGTGATCGATGTGGCCGGCAAAAAACAAATCGTCATGAATGGCCAAAACTTTGCCCGTAGTTATGATCTGAAAACTGGTGAAGAACTTTGGCGCTGTGGCGGTCAAACGACGCGCCCGGTCGCCTCGGCGGTCGCCGGCGACGGATTGGTGTTCGTCGGAAGCGGTTACCAGGGTTCGTTCCTCGGTGCGTTCCGCCCCGACGGCCGAGGCGACATCGAAGGCACCGACCGCGTGGTGTGGACGATTCACCGCGACACACCGGATATCGCGTCCCCATTGCTGAGCGGTGGGCGACTGTATTTCCATAAAGGCAAATCGGCCAACCTGAGTTGCCTGGATGCGGCGACGGGAAAACCGTATTACCAAGCCGTCCGGTTGCCCGGAATCAGTCGAACGTACGCGTCACCGATGGCCGCCGGCGGACACGTCTACTTGACCGGCCGCAGCGGCACGACCGTCGTGATCAAGGACGACCCGAAATTACAGATCGTGGCGTCCAATTCGCTCGGCGAAACGGTCGACGCGACTCCGGCGCCGTCCGGCGATGAGTTGTTCATCCGCGGGGAGAACCACCTGTTTTGTATCGCCGATTGATGGCAAGCCCGGTGATCTCCATGCCCGATGAATGTTCGCCTAGCCGATTGCAACCGAAGATGAATTCAGACGAAAACCGTACCGACGCTCCCCCGTCATTCGTCATGGGAATCGACCTCGGCGGCACTTCGGTCAAGCTGGGATTGTTGTACGGCGACGAAGTGGTTGCCCGCGACCAAATCTCTACCGCCCATTGTGAAGAACCCAGGGACGTTTTTCGCCAGGCGCGAGAGTTTGTGATCGAAGCGTTGCGTCAGAATGATGCGACGTTTGACGATTTGCAGTCGGTCGGACTGGCCATGGCCGGGGTGATCGACGAAGCGACGGCCACGTTGATGGAAACGGCCAACCTGCATTCCTGGCACGGCATCGGATTCCATCAGGAACTGGCCCGCGTCTTTGAAAAGCCCGTGGCGGTGATCAACGATGCCAACGCCGCGGCGCTCGGTGAATCCAGCTTCGGCCGGCACCGCACGGATTCCCTGTCGTTTTTAACGCTGGGGACGGGGATCGGTGGCGGCATCATCGTCGCCGGACGACCGATCAACGGCAGCCACGGCTGTGGCGGCGAAATCGGACACGTCACCATCGATCATGGTCCCGACGCGCGGCGCTGCGGATGCGGGCGTGACGGACACTTGGAAGCCTACGCCGGCGCCGCGGGGATCGTCCAAACCGCCGTCGAACAACTCGAACAATCCGACCAACCGTCGGCGCTTCGCGATACCGCCGACCTGACGCCGGAAGCCATCTCCGATGCGGCCGAATCGGGCGATGCGATCGCGATTGAAACCGTTCGCCGGACCGGCGTGCACCTCGGCCAGGCGATCGCCATGCTGGCCCAGATCGCCGACCCCTCGGTCGTGCTGCTCGGCGGCGCGGTCAATTTCGGCGGCAACCGGACACAAACCGGCAAGCGATTCCTGAAAACGATCCATGACGAAATGGCCCGTTTGTCACTCGTCCAAACCGGATCGACCCTGGAAATCGATTTCGCCACGTTGGGCAATGACGCCGGAATGCTCGGCGCGGCACAGCATGCAAGACAACTGGCAGGGCACGATCATCCAAACTGCAGCAATGAACGACAGCATGAGAAGAGATAGACGCAAACTGAAGGCGTATTCGCACGCGGCGACCACGTCATCGATCCCCTATCGAGTCTTTCCCGAAGCGAGCAATGCCAGCGAAGCCGCGGCGCTCGAGATCGCCACGCTCGTTCGCAGCCGCGCCGCCGAGGGACGCACCTGTGTGCTCGGACTGGCGACCGGATCGAGCGTCGTGAACGTCTACTCCGCGATGGTCCGAATGCACCGCGAACAAGGCCTCTCGTTTGCCAACGTGGCCGTCTTTGTGCTCGATGAATTCCTGCCGATGGGGCCGGAATCGCTGCAAAGCCACGTGCGATTCATGAACGAACACCTGTTCGATCACATCGACCTGCCGCGAGATCAAATCCACATCCCCGACGGCACGACGCCCCAGGACGAGCTGTCGGAGTATTGCCTGAAGTTCGAGAACGAGATCGCCGAACTGGGCGGCATCGACATGCTGATCCTGGGTATCGGACGCACCGGGCATATCGGTTTCAACGAACCCGGTTCGGGCACCGATTCGCGCACGCGGCCGATCACACTCGATGCCATGACGCGGATCGATGCGGCCAGCAATTTCTTCGGCGTCGAAAACGTGCCGCGGCGAGCGATCACGATGGGTGTCGGGACGATCTTGGATGCGCGACGGATCATCTTGCTGGCCTTCGGCGAAGGCAAAGCGTCGATCGTCGCCCGATCGGTCGAAGGCGAAATCGCGCCGGCGGTTCCGGCGACGTTTCTGCAGCAACATGACGACGTCGAATTCTTTCTCGATTCAGCCGCCGCGGCGAATTTGACCGAAATCCGATCGCCCTGGTTGGTCGGCGAAGTTTTCTGGGACGACGTGATGGTCCGCCGAGCCGTGATCGCGCTTTCGCAATCGGTCCAAAAGCCCGTGCTGATGTTGACCGACGCCGATTACAACGCCAACGGTTTGCAAGGTCTGTTGGCCGAATACGGAACGGCCTACGAAATCAATCTGAGCGTGTTTCGCCATTTGCAAAACACGATCACGGGCTGGCCGGCCGGCAAACCGGACACGCCCGAGACGGTGTTCCCCAAACGCATCATCCTGTTTTCGCCACACCCCGACGACGACGTGATCTCGATGGGTGGCACGCTGACACGGTTGGCCGGCCAGGGGCATGAAATCCACGTCGCCTACCAAACCTCCGGTAATCTGGCCGTCTTCGACGGAGACGCGTTGCGGTTCGCGGAATTCGCCGCCGATTTCTGCCGTGAATTCGAGGTGCTTAACGACGACATCCAGCGTCTGACCGAGATGATGATTCGTGCCATCCGCGACAAAGCCTCCGGCAGCATCGACATCAACGAAGTCCAACGACTAAAAGGGCTGATCCGACGTGGCGAAGCGACCGCGGGGGCACGCGTCTGCGGCGTGCGCGACGAACACCTGCACTACCTGGACCTGCCGTTCTACGAAACCGGAACGGTGCGTAAAAAGCCGATCGGCGAGCGAGACACTCAAATCACGGTCGACCTGCTGCGACAAGTGCAGCCGCACCAAATCTACGCCGCCGGTGACCTGAGTGACCCGCACGGAACCCACCGCACTTGCCTAGACGTCATCTTTGCCGCCTGCGAAGAATGTCGCCACGACGACTGGTTCGCCTCGACCGCCGTCTGGCTCTATCGCGGTGCCTGGCAGGAATGGGCGCCGCACGAAATCGAAATGGCCGTGCCGCTCAGCCCCCAAGAAGTCGACCGCAAACGCGACGCGATCTTCAAACACGAATCGCAAAAAGACCGTGCCCTGTTCCCAGGTTCGGACGCGCGCGAGTTCTGGCAACGCGCCGAAGCACGGAACGCTCAAACCGCACAGATCTACGATCAATTGGGGCTGGCCCAGTACCAAGCCATCGAAGGCTTTGTCCGCTGGAAAGGGTTTGATGCGGGGTAGGGAGTTGGGAGTTGGGAGTTGGGAGTTGGGAGAACGATGGTGCGTCGATCTCCATCATTTTGCCCCATCGTTTTGCCAGCCCTTCAGATATCACCGCTGGCGGCGATCCTCCACTGGCATCATTCTGCCCCGAATCATTCTGCCTTTCCTCCCCAACCGCTCCGCCACCACAACGTCACGCAAACAGTCACGAACGGTTGTGTGAATCGCCAGCCCATGCGGTGTCGAAAGGTCATTCTCGCTCGCCCAAAGTGAATAGACTAAAAGGGCAACCACCGCGTATCACTCCTCGGGACCGTTTCGATGTTAGAAGAAAGCCGCGCCTATTTTCGCCATGCCGCCAATGTCTTGGGCCTTTCCGACCGGGTGCGTGACATCCTGCTCTGCCCGCTGCGGATCGTCAAAGTCGGTTTGGTCACCGAGAGTGACGAAGGCAAGCTGATCAAGCACACCGGCTACCGTGTCCAACACAGCCGGGTCCGCGGGCCGATGAAGGGCGGACTGCGTTACCATCCGTCGGTCGATGAAGACGAAGCGACGGCGTTGGCGAATCTGATGACCTGGAAAACCGCGGTGGTGGGCGTTCCTTACGGGGGAGCGAAAGGCGGTATCAATTGTGACCCGAGCGACTTGAGCGAACGTGAGCTGAATGAGATCACGCGGACCTTCGTCGGCCAAATCAAGGAGGTCATCGGTCCGACGATCGACATCCCCGCCCCGGACGTCAACACGAACGCCAAAATCATGGGCTGGATCATGGACGAATACTCCAAGTACCAAGGCTTCTCGCCCGGAGTGGTCACGGGCAAGCCGTTGCACCTGTTCGGATCCGAAGGCCGCGAGGAGGCGACCGGCCGCGGCGTGACGATCGTGCTGGAGGAGATGCTCCGCCGGCAAAACAAATCGATCTCGGAGGTGACCGTCGCGTTGCAGGGTTTCGGAAACGTCGGCAGTCATGCAGCACGGACGATGGCCGAAGTGGGCGCCAAGATTGTCGCGGTCGGGGACCACGCCGGCGGCGTTTGTAACAAAGAAGGACTGGATGTTGACCAGTTGGCTGCGTGGACCGCCCAGCGTGGCAGCGTCGCCGGGTTTCCCGGCGGTGACGCATTCAACAGCGACGACGTATTGACGTGGGACGCGGACGTGCTGGTCCCCGCCGCACTCGGCGACGTGCTGACCAAAGACAACGCCGAAGACGTCCGAGCGAGCATCATCATCGAAGCGGCCAATTCACCGACCATGCCGGAAGCCGACGAGACCTTTCGCCGCCGCGGCATCCTGGTCGTCCCCGACATCCTGGCCAACGCCGGCGGCGTGACGGTCAGCTATTTCGAATGGGCACAGAACATCCAACAGTTCCAGTGGGAACTGGGGCGGATCCGACACGAGCTGTCCAGCCACATGCGGAAGGCCTGTGAATCCGTGGCCGCGGTGGCCAAGCAACGCGACGTCGACCTGCGGACCGCCGCCTTCATCCTGGCCATCCAACGCGTCGGCGAAGCCGCACTCTCACGACGCCCCTACGCCGAAGCGAGAGACTTGCCACGTTAGCTGCCCGACATTTGCTTGTCCCCCGCACACAGCGAGCGTTAATTGAACGTCAGCCTTCGCACGCGAGACGCTCTCACGCTGAGCGTGGGCTCGTCAACTCCGGGGAAATCAAAACCGATCACCCCGACGTCCTTATCGGATGTCTTGACCACGTCACTGTGCAATCGGTGATTGATCCAAACGCGGCAACGCCCATCGACCACGCGGATGCGATAGCGATTCCAATTCCCGGAATCAAATGGAACCGCATTGCCTTCTAAATTGGATTGCGCCGGCGGCACGTTCGCGAGCGTTCCCACCACGCGGTTGCCTTGCACGCGGACGTGAGAGCTGATCCGGATGCGTTGCGTGTTCGGCGTCTTGATCCGCGGCTTTCCGTCCGGAGAGAGCGGCAAGTCGTTCAAATCATCGACGATGATCATCACGACGTTGGGACGCTGATTTTCGCCCGACCCAACCTGACTTCTTTGCGGCCTTGCGTCTTTGCGCGGTCTTCACCCACCCGGCCTGGGCCAGACGTCGATCGGATCGTTTGCAAACGAAATCGATCCCAGAAAAATCAATGCCAGGGACATGAATCGGGCTGAACGGTGTAGCATATCCAAACGTTGAACTTAAAAGTGATTCTGGCGGCAATCGCAAGCCGACACCATGGCGTGACCTGCAGTTTACACGGCCCGGAGCCCCACTGTCTTAATGTTGAATTTTAAATATGCTGCCATCCTGATCGCCGTCGCGATGGTTCCGTTTGGTTTGCACGCCGCCGCGCAGGTTCCCGGATACCCCGAGGGCGTCCGCGAAGCGACCTATCGATCCGACGGCGACGATTCGATGCAGCCGACGTTGATTTGGACTCCCCGGTCCGAACGGCCAGTCCCTTTGCTGGTCGCATTGCACACCTGGTCCAGCGACTATCGCCAAGCCGGCGGTGAAGCCCAGTATGCGAACTGGTGCCAGCAAGCCGGCTGGGCCTTCCTCCATCCGAATTTTCGCGGCATCAACAAAACGCCGCCGGCGATGGGGTCGGACCTTGTCGTCGCCGATATTCGCAGCGCTGTCGAATTCGCCAAGTCCGAGACTTCGATCGATGCGAGTCGAATTTACTGTGTCGGTGTTTCCGGTGGCGGACATGCATCGATGTTGATGGCGGCACGTGAGCCAAAGTTGTGGGCGGGGGTGTCCGCTTGGTGTGGAATCTCCGATATCGCGGCGTGGCACGGCCAATGCAAGGGAACACCGTTTGATCGCTACGCCACGATGATCGAAGCGGTGCTTGGTGGCGCACCGGGCGACTCGCCAGACCTTCGTGACGCCGCCTGGCATCGGTCGCCGTTGAATTGGATCGCCAAAGCGGATCGTCTGCCTCCGCTGGACCTGAATCATGGCATCAACGATGGACGCGAAGGCAGTGTCCCATTCACGCACTCGATGCATGCCTTCAATGCCGCTGTTCCCGCGGAGGCCAGGATCATCGTTGACGCGATCGATGCGATGTATCAGACACGCTCGGTTCCTGAGTCGTTGCAGCCGTCCAACGAGGCGATGCCGGATTCGCTGTACGGCGACCATGGACCGATTTTTCGGCGAACCGCTGGAACGACGCGGCTGACGATCTTTGACGGCGGCCACGAAATCGTTCACCAGGCCGCACTGAATTGGCTGGCCGCGCAACAGCAGGGCCGCCCCGTCGATTGGAATCCCGAGCGGTCCAATTCGATCCGCGTGACGCCCGCTGATCAGCAGAGCGGAAAGTGACGCGATGCCGAAACTGGATGACCGCCTGAAAGCGGTGGCGGTACAGATTCGCAGCACCGTGCACGCCGACATCGGATCCGACCACGGGCACCTGCTCAAGGCGTTGCTGACGGCCGGTCGCATCCAGCGAGGCATCGCGATCGAAGTGAATCAACGTCCTTTCGACAATTCACGCTCGACGCTGACCGGATTGAACGCCGACGTTCGCCTGGCCGACGGGCTGGCCGGTTTGAATCCGGATGAAGCGGACAGCTTAAGCATCTGCGGCATGGGCGGGGAACTGATCACGCGAATCCTCCAGTCGCATCCCGACCGGGTTCCGGCGGATCTGGTTTTGCAATCCAATCGCCGTCCCGAAGCCGTTCGGGATTGGGCGTTGCGGAGTGGGTTTCATCTAGTCGACGAGCAGCTGGTGATCGGACGCCTCCGCTATGTGATCCTGCGGTTTCAGCGCAACGGCAACTGCCCCGACCCGGCCTACAAATCGGTCGATCGCGATGCGGCGTTGTTATTCGGCCCGCTATTGGTCCGGCGTTGGGAACCCGAATTCGAACGCATCCTGGTCGATGAATACGAGTACCTTCGGCGATTGAATCGACGGACCGAATCGTCGCAACATCGGTTGGATGTGCTATCAAAACTGTTGCGTCGCAAGGGAGATTGATTGACGATGCGTGGGAAAGTCGGCATTGCCTAAAAACTAATCCGTTCGTAGAATCTGTTTTTCTCGATTCTCACTCGGTCACGGATGTCGCCGATGCAGCCAATCCTTCCCGCGGACCAACGCCCTCGTCTACGTGTGTGCCGATCACACCAGCACAACGGGCGGCGGCGGGCACTGACGGTGCTCGAATTGCTGGTGACGGTGGCCGTGATCGGCACGTTGGCCGGGTTGGTGCTGCCTGCGGTCGGCAGCGTTCGTGAATCCGCGCGGCGAGTTCAGTGCGTCGAGCATTTTCGCGAAATCGGGCTGGCACTGCACAGCCATCATCACTCGCAACGACATCTACCGGCCGGTTGGGCGTTTGATCCGCGATCGGAAACCGCGTACGGATGGGCCGTCCCGATTCTGCCGCTGCTGGGTCAGCCGGCCCTTGCCGACCGTATTGAAACCGACCAATCGGTTTTGGATCCACGCCACGAAGCGGTCCGTCACACCTCGCTGGCGCTCCTGCTGTGCCCGTCGGACATTGCCGAACGGCAGTTCGTGCTGTTCGCCGATGACGGGGACGACGACGAATCACATTCCCTGGGGGACCATGCCGTTGCAATTGCCCCCGCTGAATTGGTCGAATTGCCGACGGCAAATTATGTCGGCGTGTTTGGCACGTTGGAGCCGGACGATGCAATCCCCGCGCCGGTCGGCGACGGAGCATTCCTTGAGAACCGACAGACGCGATTTCGTGACTTCAGGCGCGGATTGAGCGTCACGCTGGTGGTCGGCGAACGAACCATGGCCCAGGTTCCCTCGACCTGGCTGGGCGTGGACTTGTCCGGCGAAGACGCCGCGGCGCGGCTGGTCGGGTCGGCGCTCGAAGGCATCAACAGCCCGGTCGCCGATGAATGCGATTTTTCCAGCCGTCATCCCGGCGGGGCGAATTTTTTGTGGGGCGACGGTCATGTCAGTTTCCTGACCGAACAGATCGACCTGCGTCTGTACCACGAATCGGCCAAATTGCGCCGATGATCGAATGTATCTGTTTCCCGCATCCATCATCATCCCGCCGTTACAGGAACCTGTCCCTTGTCCCGAACTCAGATCACCAAGTGCGAGGCCGAGGTCATGGACGTCGTCTGGGACCGCGAAAGCGTCACCGTCAATGACGTCGTCGAGGCCATCGATCGTGACTTGGCCTACACGACCGTCATGACCACGATGAAAATCCTGGAAGAAAAAGGCATCGTCTGTCGCGGCGAAAAAGTAGGACGTGCCTACACGTATTCCGCCGCGGTGACGCGTGAACAGGTGCGGCACGGGATGATTCACGAATTGACCGACCGTCTGTTCGGCGGGTCGGTTCAATCGTTGGTGCTCAGCCTGCTCAACAGTGACCAGGTTTCCGCCGAAGACATCGCGGCGGTCAAAAAAGCGGCCGCCAAAGCGGAACGCCGCCGATGAATGCGTCACAGTTATTCGAAGCCGTTGCCAGCGTACCGCTGCAGGTGCTGATCGTCGTGACCGCCGTGGTGCTGCTGGGGCGATCTGTTGACCAGGCGGCAGCCGTCTGTCGGCTGTGGACGATCGGGTTTCTGTCGATCCTGGGTTTGGTTGCTGCCGGATTCTTGTTTCCCCACCTGCGGTTGATGCACAGCGACGGCTTGAGCAACGACCTGAGCAACGCTGCCGCACGAACCGTGCTGGCGGCGCAGGCTTGGACGCTCAAGATCGCCGCGGCCGTCTGGATCGTCGGCTTTGCTTACGTCCTGCTCCAGCGTCTCGTTCGCATGATCGTCCTGTCCCAATTCTTTTCGCAGCGTTGTCGCGAGATGACCGACGAAGAAATTGCGGGTCTGCCACTCGAAACGCAAGACGCATTGCCCAAGAACCTGCGATGGCTGGTTTCCTTTGAAATGCATGGACCGTTCTGCTGGCAGCTGCAGCGTCCGACGATCGTGTTGCCGAGCTGCTTGTTGCGCGAAGATGAAGGCGTGTTGCGTCACGTGATACTGCACGAACTGGAACACCTGAGAACCAACCACCCGCTGCAGCATTTTTTACAAGGCAGCTGCAACGCGCTGCTATGGTTTCATCCGGCAGTGTGGTGGGCCGCCCGAAACGCCGAATTGACGCGAGAATTTCATTGTGATGAAGTCGCCGCCGGCAACGGCGGCACGATCGCCGACTACCTGAAAACACTGGCAAGAATCGCCGAACAGAACACCACCGCTCCCACGTGCACACTCGCGTTCGGACGTCGCAAAAGCGCCATCATTCGCCGCACCGAACGCCTGCTTGCACAGTCCGAATCGACGTGCGACCGCAGCTCATCCCACGCCCGACTTCGCGGGTCGCTGGCGATCGGATCCCTGTTGTTGGTCGTACTGCTCGCGTCTCAACTCTGGTTGCCCGTCAATCTGCTCGCCTCGTCGCGCGCACGCCTTTCGCCCTGGCCGACGTGGAGTGCGGAAGTTTTGCACGATTTCGGGGTCTCGGTGCGTGACTATGAACGATTCGACGCGCGGCACGACCTGAACGAATTGCAACGCGACGTCGACGATTGATCTCGCCACACAACAACAGCGATCGAAACCTTTCTGCCACGCCTAAATACTAAACCCATAGTGGACGAACCTCCGCCGCCCCATCTGAAACGTGGATTTGCGGCCAGTTTGTCGTCTTCCAAACTTGCCGATTGCTGAGGGAGCTAAATGAAGGGGTTTGCCAAACGAATCGTCGCGGCGCTTGTGCTGACGATGATGGCCTACGTCGGCTTTCGAGTCGCGGCGCACAATCAGTGGATCATCGTCACGCTGGGCGAAAAAGCGGTTGAGATCGGCGAGGCACCGCCGGTGATCGATCCGGAATCCGAATTCAGCTTGTTGGTGGTGGGAGACACCGGAGATGAATCGCCGCAACGAACCGAGGTCGTGGCCGCAATGAGACGGCTTTCGGGCATGGTCGCGCCCGACGCCGCCGTGTTGCTTGGGGATAATTTTTATGAACGCGGCGTCGATTCGATCGATGACCCGCGATTCCAGACGGATTTCGAAACCCTGTTTGACGAACGTTCATTTCCTTTCCCGTTCTACATCTGCCTGGGAAACCATGACCATCGTGGAAACCCCCAAGCACAGACGCAGTACACCGAGCGGAGCGACCGTTGGACGATGCCGGAGAATCACTATTCGATCCGCCACCGGGCCGGGCAGACCGCGATCGATCTGTTCGTGATCGACACTCATTTGATTGCCAACCGTGACGACCTGGGCAAAGAAGAATTAGTCTGGCTGGACGACCAACTCGATCAAAGCGACGCAACGTTCAAGATCGTCCTCGGGCATCATCCGGTGATCACCGGAGGAAAACACCGTCCCGATTCGGCCCTCACCGAGACCCTGCCGGCATTGCTGCGCGAGCATGCCGTGGACCTTTACTTGTCAGGACACGATCACGATTTGCAATTGAATGATTCGGGGCAGGGTTGGCTGCAGGTCGTCAGCGGCAGCGGAAGCAAGCTGCGCAGCACGAGCTGGACCGAACAGACGGTTTTCGCCAAGGCAACCGCCGGGTTCTGCTGGCTTCTCGTTCGGGGGAACCAACTTTGGATCACGTTCTATTCCACCGAAGGCCGCCTGTTCACATTTCGCGCTGACATCTGATCTTGTGTCGAAAAACCGGCAATCATACAAACCCAACTACTAACTCCTTCGTACTTAAGGACCGCAAGGATGCAACCCTTCACCCAATCGAGTCACCCGTCCGACAACCCGTCGATCATCGCGGCCGCGCCGAATCGGCCACCCAGTCTCACGCTGGTCTTGCCGGCCTGGAATGAAGCGGAGGTAATCGGCCAGTCGATTGCCGAAGCGGAAGCGGCACTGGCCGGACTGACGGATCGATACGAAATCATCGTGGTCGACGACGGCAGCACCGACGGCACTGCGGCGTTGGTCGATCAGGCCGCGGCGGCGAATCCTGCGATTCGGCTGATCCGGCATGACGGCAACCTGGGCTATGGGGCCGCACTGCGAAATGGTCTCGCGGCGGCAACGAGCGATTTGGTGGCGTTCAGCGATGCGGACTGCCAATTCGATCTGACCGAATTGGATCGTTTGATCTTTTTGTCCGCGCGATACGACATCGTTTGCGGGTACCGGATCGACCGCAAAGATAGCTGGTTACGATGTTTTTACTCCCGCGTCTACAACACCCTCGTCCGATGTTTGCTGGGCACCGAAGTCCGCGACGTGGATTGTGCGCTCAAGCTGTTTCGCCGCGAGGTGGTGCAACGTCTAACGATTTCCACCGCAGGTTTCCTGGTGAACTCCGAACTATTGACGGAGGCAAAAAGGCGGGGGCATTCGGTGGTTGAAGTGGGCGTGTCCCACCGACCGCGTGCGGGAGGCGCCAGCACGGTTTCGGCGGCCCAGATTCCGACGGTGCTTGGCGAACTGACCCGCTATTGGTGGAACACGGCTCAATTCCCGGTCACGGCGACCCGCGCAGTGGGGGCCGGTCGGTTTTCAATCCTGCACGCATTGCTGCTGTTCGTTGCGGCACTGTTCTTATTCTCAAATCTCGGCTACCCGTTGATCGATCGCGATGAGACGCGTTACGCCGAAATACCGCGAGAGATGCTTGTCAGCGGGAATTGGATTCTGCCACAGCTCAACTTCCAGCCCTACTATGACAAGCCGCCGCTGCTGTACTGGTTGTGTGCGATCAGCTATCGGGTGTTCGGAATCAGTGAATGGTCGGCGCGGTTGGTTCCGGTGTTGGCGGCGCTGGGGACGTTGATGGCGACGATGTGGTTTGGCAATCGCAATTTGGGCAGCCGAATCGGTCTGTACGCCTCCGGCGTCCTGATGCTGTCCGTCGGATTCGTCTTCACCAGCCGGTATCTTTTGATCGACGGTGTGTTGACGCTGTTGACCACGCTCTCGTTGTTCAGCGTCTATGAAGCGATCAAGCCGGCCGCGGGCAAGCGGACAGTGCATCCGGGCTGGTGGTTGGCCGCATCCATCTTTTGTGGTTTGGCGTTTCTGACGAAGGGGCCGCTGGCGTTGGTACTCTTGCTACCTCCCTTGATCGCTTTCAGCTGGCTGACGGAATCGTATTTCGCGCCGCGGATTCGGCATTACTGCTTGCTGTTCGCCGTTGTCGTCACCATCACCGCCCCCTGGTTGATCGCCGTTTCGATGCAAGACGCCTCGTTCATGAACGAGTTCTTTTACCGTCACAACCTGGCGCGGTTTGCGGGCGAATTCCATTCACGACCGGTTTGGTATTTTGTTCCCGTGCTCTTGTTGGCCGGCCACCCGTGGACGTTTCTGACGATTCCCTACATCAGTTTTCTTTCGTCACGGGCGCGGTCGGCGTCACAGAACCGTCCGCCGGTGTTGGGCTTTCTGATGCTTTGGAGCGGATGGTGTTTTGTCTTTTTTTCGGTCGCCAAGTGCAAGTTGCCCACGTACTTGTTGCCGATGGCTCCTGCCCTATCGGTGATGATCGGTCACTATCTTGTTTATGCCACCCGACACGCGGCAACCAGTCCACGCGAATGGTTTGCACGTTTTTGGTCGGCACGAACCGCAACCGCCGCGACCTGTTTTGCCGGCATCGGATTCTCTGCATTCATGGCACTTTCGCGACCCAATATTTCCATCGCGGATTACGCCTGGATCGTGGTCTGGACGTCGCTGCTAGTGGGAAGCTTACTGATGATCGCCGATCGACATCAATTCAGGTATGCCTGGGGATCGTCTTCGGCGCTCGCCCTGTTGTTGGCGGTGATGGTGATGCATCAAATCGTACCTGCCTACAGTCGTCAGCAAACGGTCTTCGCCGCAACCTCTCCGGTGCATGCCAAACTTCCATCGATTGCCTGCTCCGCGATTGCCACGCTTTCGCATGAGTTTTCCGAAGTCCCGTTTTATCTTCAACGCAACGACGTTCGGCACTTTGATGACCGAAACGCCGAAGGTCTCGGAGAATTCATCGCCGAGCAGGAGCGTGCCTTGGTCGTTTTAGAGAAACAGGTTCTGATCGGGCAGCTCCGAGATCGGTTACCCGCGGGGACGCGGATCCAACTGATTGGCGAGCGCGGGCCGGCGCGGCTCGTGCAGGTCACGGCGGCGCCCGCTCGACTGGCACACGACTTGCACCCTGTCGGCCGGGCTGCGTCCCCGCGTTCATCAAGCGAAACGGTTGCCCCAGCGGGGCGTGGCGAAAGCACAGTCCGAAGGTACCAATGAGGTCCGTGGAAACGGTGTGTTCCCGGGCCAAAGGAGGTGACGGGGATCATGAAAAAGACCATCGAAGTGAAAACGGACGCGCATCTGCAACGCGACGTGTTGGACGAACTGGAATGGGAACCGAGTGTCGAAGCCGCACAGATCGGTGTGACCGCAAAGGACGGTGTGGTGACGCTGGCCGGTCACGTCCCGGTGTATTCGCTGAAACATACCGCCGAAGAAGTCGCCAAACGGGTTCACGGCGTGCGGGCGGTTGCCAATGAAATCCAAGTGCGTCCATCGGACACGCACGTGCGTGACGACGAGGAGATCGCCGCCGCGGCGGTACACGCCCTGCAATGGGACAGTGAAGTGCCCGATTCGGAGCTGCAATTATCCGTCGAAGACGGCTGGATCAAAGTGTCCGGTTCGGTCGAGCATCGTTACCAAAAAGCTGCCGTCGATCGGGTCCTGCGTCACCTCCGTGGCGTGCAACGAATCACCAATGATGTTTGTGTTGCCCCGCCGGGGGCGACCACTGACATCCAAGAAACCATCGAATCGGCCTTGCGCCGCAGCGCCATGCTGAACGCCCGAGCCCTGACCGTGGAAGTCGAGGATTCGACCGTGACCATCACCGGCGATGTCCACTCCCTGAGCGAACTTGCCGAAGTTGAACGGATGGCGTGGTCCGCCGGTGGTGTCCGAACCGTGCAAAACTGCGTCACCATCACGCCCTGGGGAACCGGACCTGCGGAAGAGTGGGGGTACTGATTGCAAGGCCAGCGAGTGACGATGTGCACACCGCTTGGTCACCGATGGCACACCCTCGTTGGTCTGGCCGGACAGCGCACCTTTAACGGTCAATCGTAGCTACCGTCGCCAGAAGGTGGATCCTGAGGTATTCCACGCTCTGGCGAGCGTAGCTACGTCGAAGTGGCGTCATCCAGTTAGGTGGCCGGACGCCAGCGGTCCAGCGCCGTGGCGATCGCCTCGTGAACCTGCCGGATCGGAAAACCGGTCGCCCGCAGTTTCGAGTTGTCCAGCACGCAACTGGACCGTGGCACACCCGTTGTCGCCTGCATAAACTCGGCTTCGTCACGAAAGAAACGAAACCGACGGTCGCTGAGTCGCCGCTGCCGGATCAGATCGACGACGTCGCGGGTCGTGACGCTGCCGGAATTGACGACGTTGTAGGTCCCAAACGGGACGCGGTGGATCCAACAATGCAAACACGCATCAACGAATTCATCGATGTCGGCCAACGAGTTGGTCACGTCCAGCAAGCGATCGTACCGCATCATTTTTGACAGGTAGTTGCGTGGCCCGTCGCGATGGCTGAACGGGATTCGCAACCGCCACACGAACACGTTCTCCGCACCGGCCAGGCATTCTTCGCCGAGCGCCTTGCTGCCCGAATAGAAACTGCATGGTGGCCGACGAAAGCAAAAGTTCGGCCGATCGATTTCGCGAAACCCGGATCCGTCAGGCCGCACGCCGTTGTAGATGCACCCCGACGAAACATGTCCCCAGGGCAGCCCGCGCATCTGACAAGCCTCGCGGACGATTCCTGGAAGGACGGCGTTTCCCAGCAGGCATTCCGCCTTGTGCTGTTCACAGGCTTCCACGTTGGGCTTGCCCGTGTAGCCGGCGGCGTTGATCAAAAACGACGGCCGGGTGTCATCGATCAATTCGACCAATTGATCGCGGCGAGTGAAGTCGCACTGTCGACGCGAAACGGCGCGAAAGGCCATGTCCCGCCGCGACAAGCCCTTGGCAAATACCGAAGCCACGTAGCCGCCGCCACCGAGCAAGAGAATCATGGCCGCGTCCCCGGGTTCGCGTCGACGCCCACGCCGACCTCGCGATAGAGATCCAGCATCTTGTCCAAGCACTTGGGTAACGTGTAGGCATCCAGAATGGTCTGCCGAGCCGACCTGCGCAGCGGATCGAATGCGGACGGATCCTCCAGCACTTCCAGCACACGTTCCACCCAGCGGTCGATCGCAAAAAAATCGACCAACAGGCCGTTCCTTCCGTCCTCGATCAACTCTTGGACCGGTGCCGTCGCGCTGCCGATCGCCAGCGTGCCACAACTCATGGCGTTGAACAACGACCAGCTCAATGTAAACGGCACCGTCAAATACAGATGGACATCCGAGAGAGAAAACACCTGCACAAGCTCCGACGGACGGACACGCCCGAGAAAATGAATGCGCGACAGGTCGATCCGATGGCGGTCGAGAAACCATTGCTTGAATGTCTTGCCGCCGGTGAATCGGGCATCGCCACCGTAGACGATGCGGTCCTCGCCGACGACCAGCACGGTCACATCCGATCGCGTTTGGCACACTCGATCGGCGATTTGCATGAAGATATCGAACCCGCGCATCGACTCCATGCCGCGACTGACGTAGGTCAACACGCGATGGCCCGGCGGAATCTCGACCCCGCCGATCCGCCGCGACGGATTTCCCACAGGTTTCCAGAAATCTGTATCGATCCCGTCAAAGATCGTACGCACCTTGGGTCGGAACTCCGCCGGCAACTGAGACTGTTGAAACGCGGTGGGCGCATAACCGGCGTCACAGTTTTCCAGGTCCAGCAACAGCATCGCGTTTCGCGTCCGTGCCCGCAGCAGCGTGGGGGCGTCGCAGGGCGGAAGATCGGATCGAAAGTCGATGTCACTGTTGTGCGTGCGATAGAAGAATTCGAAGTAATTGATGATCGGCACGTCATACAGCTCACGCAGGTACAGCGTGGACACCATTCCGCTGTGCCCGACAATCAAGTCGGGTTGGACATCTGGACGCTGCCGCAATGCGTCGAACAGGGCGGTCGAATGCCAAACCTGGTTTTCGAACGTTCGGCTACAGAAATTCGTTTCCGCCCGCGCTCCGCTTTGCGGTTGGTACAGCACGCGGCCGACGCCATCGATTTCGCCGCCGTGGCATGAGGCAAACGTACATTGCCCACCGTGCCGGTGGACCAAATGGTTCGCGATCTGCCCGAACTGGGCGGGAAAGTTTTGATGAACGAACAGAACATGCATGGTCGCTTCGGAGGTCGTGATTCATTTCCCACGGCTTTGGACGCTACAACATAACCAGAACCGCGGCGGCGAGCGAACCATGCAGAACGGGGCTCATGGATAGGGGCTCACGGATTGGGGCACCTCGATCGCGGAACTTTCTGTCACATCCGCAGCCTTGCAAAACCGATCCGCCTGGACATCGCCTCGCCGGTGCCGAACAATACGGGTCTCTTCTCTTGTTCGATCACTTTGTTGCCGACGTCGCCCGCTCGCTGATGCTCCGATTTTCTAGCACTGCATTGACGCAACTGCCGACGGACGCGTTGGTCGTGGACATCCACTGCATCGCCGGGGAACCGACCGAGGCGATGCGTCGCTGCTGGGCGGCATTCGCGGATGTGGTGCCGGCCTACGAGCAGTTGTTCGATTCCGGCGACATTCGTCCCGGCGAAGTCTTGGTCCTGCCGCCGACGACCGAGCGTTCCACGGCCGTGTTCCTGGCCCCCTCGCGAGTCCATCCCAACAGCGAACTGCGGACCCGAGATTTCAAGACGCTCTCCAAGGCCATTCTGGACGAAACGCTGCGGCGTGGACTTCATTCGTTGGCGTTTTTGCCTTTTGAAGTCGGCCGCGGAATGGATGCGACCGAGATCCGTCGCGAATTGTTGTACTCCTTCGCACGGTCTCCCGAACTGGAACTCATCTACCTGCCCCCAAACAACGACAGCGATCCGACCGGCCGTGTGTCGATCTTTACCGACGGCGGTGCGGAAAGGGAGGGCGGCAAGGGAGGCTATGGCGTCGTGCTGCGGTTCGGCGACCATCACAAAGAACTCAGCGGCGGATTTCAGCAAACGACCGTCGAACGGATGGAATTGATGGCCGCCGTCGTCGGGCTCGAAGCGCTCAAGCGTCCCTGTCGCGTTCGCCTGCACAGCGATTCACGCTACCTGGTCGACACCGTCAACACCGGGTTGCTGTTCCGCCGGGCGTCGACGAAATGGAAAGGAAAACGTTCGCGTGCGGTCGATCTGTGGGAACGGTTTCTCGATCAATACCTCAAGCACGACATCGAAGTGATCTGGATCAAGGGTCATTCGGGGATCCAAGACAACCACCGCTGTGATCAGTTGGCCGGCGAAGCACGACAAGCGACCTCACTGGCGGTCGACGATGGGTTTCGATCCCAAGTCAACCAACGGAAAAGCAAGGCCGTCGCGGCCACCGCCCGAGCCGCCGCGCCCAAACCGAACGCCGCGCCCAAACCGAACGCCACTGCCCCCTCCAACGCCACTGCGACGCCGAACGGTACCTTGCGGCCGGGCGCCACGGCGACCTCGGTCGGCAAGCCCAAGCAGTCGGGCGATCCCTGCCGGGCCTGCGGACACCCGCTTGAGAAACGGATCCCGAAAAAGCATAAGGCGAACGCGGCGTACCATTTCGCCTGGTACCTGTTCTGCACCAACTGCAAGCGTTTCTATCACGTCGAAGAGGCAAAGGTTGCGGCCGGCGAAAGCCCCCGCACACCGTGATCCCCGCACACCGTGATCCCCGCATACAGTGTTTTTACGCTTGGTCGGCATCGCAACGCAGCGCCGCCAATTGCTTGGGATCGAGCAAAGCGATTAGCCGAGCCGCCGAGTCCATTGCGTGAGGGTCGGATCGAAAACGGGCTTGTTCATACCGGGCCGCCAGCGCTGCGGAATGTTCGATGGCGCGAACCAGCAGTTGCAAATCGGCTTCACAGCGACGACAAACCGGTTGCAAGGGTTGCTTGGCCCTGCAAGCGGGGCAACGAAAGTCACTGTTCGACATAAAAGATCACATCCTCGATCTCTTGCACCACGGCATCAATCGCGGCATCGTCTTCACCGGCCGAATCTGCCACTCGGATCGCCTTGGCAATCAAGGCCAATTCTTTTGACGCCCCATCTCGCGACGTCGCGTTCGGGTCTGCGACGCCTTGGGGGGCATCGACACGCTGGCGTGGTCGCCAAGTGGGCTTTGCCTCCGAGTCATCGATCAATGCTTCGTACTCGGCACGTGAAACGGCCAAGGACAGGTGCAGTGGATGGCCGTCTTTTTCGGCAATGAATTCTTCGGACAGGGTGACCGTTTCCTCGGTCGACAACACACGCTTGGCAGACTCACACGCGTGCAGCAATCGCCACCGCGTTGACGTGTCCTCGCGCAAGTCGATGTCGTGTTCCGATTGGAAGAGGTCGGCGACGTGATTCATCAACGCGCGATCTAGATCGTCGCCGCCGAGAGTGGTGTCGCCTCGAATGCTGATCACTTCGATCACGCCGGATTCCATTCGGGCGATGGAAACGTCGAAGGTGCCGCCCCCGAAATCGTAGACCACGACGTTGATCGTGCGATCTTCATGGACATGATAGGCCAGCGTCGCCGCGGTCGGTTCATTGATGATCCGTTCCACCCGGAGCCCCGCCAGTTCCCCGGCATGGCGTGTCGCTTGACGCTGGTTTTCGTCGAAAAACGCGGGAACGGTGATCACCGCGCGTTCGACCGGAACCCCGAGCGTCATCGCCGCATGATCCTTGAGGCGGCGGAGGATGATCGCACTGATCTCCGGCGCTGGACACTCGCATTCGCTGGGCCGCGCCGAGCATCATGACGGCGTCGGCCAGGTCGGCGTCGGCCCCGCTCGCCTCACCCAGCCCCGCCCGCGCGTCGGCTCGCTGTTGTTGAAATTGCTCGACGTCACCTTGCCGCAGCAAAACCGCCGCGCGCAGGTCACTCAACCACGTTTTGGGCAACCAACTCGGCCAACAGGACTCGGCTTGATCGAGCTGCTCGGTGACCTGTCCCAACCAAGCCTTGCGGCGGCACAATCGCATGGCCTCCAAGATGCACCATTTCCAACGCGTGGCGCGAACCCGTGGGTCGTTATGACGCGATTTCCGCACCGCGGTTGCTTCGGCGGCCAATTCCTTTGCCAGTGTCTTGAGGGCGGCGTCATCAAAAACGGCCGCGTCCTCGGCCGACTCGCCGGCGGCGACCAACGGCTTCATCCGCACCGCCCGTTTTTCAAACTGCTCCACTTGTGCAGCCGTGCTGACCGGTCGCTGTCGCCGCCGCGATGGCCGCTTCCGCTTGCTCTTTTGTTTGCCATCGGTACAGAATAACGAACCGGAACACGGCCGCTCTAGTGGCCTAACGTGTTTCGCGTCCAGCGCCCGCCCCTCGCTCACGCAACGGGCTGGCATTCACAACCGATGCCAGCGGGAAGTGTCAGCGAGCGGCCCCACCGTCACCCACCATCCCCCTTGCCCACCCCGCGACCTGGCAGGTGCAACAACGGATGATCCCGCTGTTCCAGCGGAAACGTCACGGCCGCTCCGTTTTGGCGGTGTGATTCAAAAACGCCGCAGATCATTTCGACGGTCAAGGCGGCTTCGGCGGCATTGCACAGGGGCTCCCGATCGTCTCGGATCGCCTGAATCAAATCCGCCGCGGCGACGTCGTGGTGTTGGACTCGACGGATCAGTTCCGGATTCGGCTCGGGGACATCGACGCCGCCACTGGTGATGGGCAACCAGCGCGGCGGCGGATCGCGACGCTCGAAGGGATTTCCGGAGGCCAGGTAGGCCAGCGGAGTGCGATCGGCGTAGATGGCGATCGTCCCCTTGCTGCCGATGATCTGTAACCCGAACCCCTGGTTGGCCGTCCCGTCATTGGCGACCGAATCGAAATAGACGGTCAGCCCGCGATCGAACAGGAAGCGGGCGTGCAGTTCGTCGCCCGCCAGCGGTCCCAGTCCCTCGGCGCCCTGCCGGACGTCCTGTTTGGTCACCGGACGACCGTCGTGCATCAAGACCGCGGAGCACGATTGCGGCTTTCCGGCCAGCGCGGTGATCATGTTCAACACGTGCGATCCGAGCACCCACAGGTCTTCGCCGCCGCCACGACGGTCCCCTTTGCCCCTGCCGCGGATCTCCAGCACGCGCCCGATCTGTTCCTGCCGGATCAAGTCGGCGATCACGTCCAGTACCGGGTGGTATCGATTGCGATGCGCCACGGCCACTTTCGCGCCGTGCTTGGCACACGCGGCCAACACTTCGTCGGCTTCCCGTGGCGTTCGGACAAAGGGCTTTTCCACGTAGATGCCTTTCGCCCCCGCTTCGATCGACGCCAGGATCATGTCGCGGTGCTGGTCGACATGGCGTGGACAGACGGCAACGATCGACGGTGACACCTTGGCCAACATCTCTCGATAGCCGGCGTAACCGGCGTCATCAGCCAGGCCGAGTTTATTCAACGTTTTCGCTCGCCCGCTCGCATTCGCATCGGCCACCGCAAGAATCGGGGTTTCAGCAATGCGTTTCCAAACGGTGTCCAAGCCGTGCCCGTAATCGCCGCGACCGGTGTGCCCGATGACCGCGACCGGAAACGATTCGGGTGTTGACTGGGTGGATGCGGATTGGGCGGATGCGGATTGGGCGGATGCGGATGGGTTGGATGCACCGGCGGCGCAGAGGCTGGCCGCGGTGATTGCAAACTGACGACGATCCATGACGGTTACTCCTGGGAATGAGACAGCCAGGATTGTAACTGCCCCGCCAGCAAATACGCGGGGAACGCGTCCGGCTTGCAAAAGTACGATCCGCCTGCGGATCACCCTTGGTCGATCAGACAGGCTGGAAGCCTATCCCAGCGGGCTCAGCCCAACTTCAGTATTTGGTGCCGCGATAGGACATCTGCTCGGTTTTCTGAGCGGCGCGACGGGTGACGGCGGGAAGATCTTCTTTGTGCGACAGCACGATCAACCGGTCGCCGGCGCCGACGACGTCTTCCATTTTCGGATTGCGGATCACTTCGCCTTCGGCACGATTGATGGCGACGACGACGTTCCCGCCATCGCCGGTCAGCTCGATGTCTTTGATGGTGCAGCCGACCAACGCCGACCGGGTCCCGATCGGGATTTCCATCATCCCCAACCCGAAGGCTTCCAGGTCCTGGTTCATCCGCGAAAACGCTTTGGCGTCGCTGACGAGCGTCTCGACCGTCGGGCAGGCGATCAGCTGTGCGATTTTCGAAGCCCCGATCATCGTCGGCAGGACGACCCGATCGGCACCGCTGCGGATCAACTTGCGTTCGGTCGCTTCGGATTCCCCACGCGCGATGATCTGGATCGTTTCGTTCAGCTCGCGCGCGGTCAACGTGACGAACACGTTTTCCGCGTCACCGGGCAGCACCGAGGCGAGCACGCTGGCACGGCTGATCCCCGCGCGTCGCAAAATGTCTTCCTCCGATGCATCACCGGAGACGACCAGGATGCCGGCCCGTTCCGCTTCGGCCAGCCGCTCGCTGTCACGGTCGACGACGACCAGATCGATCCCGGCCTCACGCAGCTCGGCGACCAGACTGCGTCCGACACGTCCGTATCCACAGATGATGGCATGATCCTGCGTCTGTTCGATACCACGGCTCATTCGTCTCGCTCCCAAAGCACGTTGGATCTCGCCCTCGGCAATCATTTGGACGAACCCGCCCAAGACATAGATGCCGCTACTGCAGCCGGCCACCACGACCGCCAGCGTAAACAGTTTCAAACCCGGATCAACGACCGGACGGACTTCGCCGTAACCGACGCCAAAGATGGTGATCGCCACCATGTACACCGCGTCCAATAGCGACCACCCGGCGATCACATAGCCGGTCACCGCGATCATGCAGGTGCCGGCCAGGACAGCCATGCCCAGTCGCATCTTGTTGATCGAGGTGGACCCATTCATGAAACGCCGGCCGATTCGCGTCAAAGGACGAAGTGGTTGGGTGAGCCTTGTCGCCTGAGTCGTCCCCGTCAAGGTTTGCCGCCAACAACGTCTCCCAGAGACGCACTAAGCTGCACTAGAGGCGGCCAGCACTCCCCCCCGTCAACTTGCCCCCAACCTGCGGCGGGCCGGTTTACAGAAAACGCCGGATTTGCCGGTAACGTCAGCGACCAACGTCCGCTCGGATCCATGGCAGCGAATGCCCGCCGCGTGATCCCTCTCCACATCCCTCTCCACCACAACCTATCCGATCCGATGAAACGACGCCCCCTTCTCACACTCCTACTGCTCGCGTTTGCTGCCATGACCGCTCCGGCTGCGGAACCGATCCGTCGGCTGGAATCGGTGGGAACGAAGGTTCCGACGGTGGAGTCCAAGCTACCACCCGCGCCCACGCTGGAGCAGAAAGTTGCCGCACTGACCGAGCTCGTCGCGCAACAGCAATCCCAAATCGAAACCCTGCGGCAACAATTGACCGACCAGGCCAACGCGATCGAAATGTTGACCAGCGACACCGAAGCGGTCTCCGACCGCGTGGCCGCGTTCGAACAGGTGTTCACGTTCTCCGACGCCACGCTGAGCATCAACTTCGAAGCGATCGCGATCAGCACCGACGCGTTGGCGATCGACGCCGGAATCGTTCAAGTCGATTCGGACCTGAAACTTTTTGGAAAGCTCCAAGCCGACGAGATTGAAACCGACTACATCGACGCCGAGTCGTACGACCCCGGCGCGGGCAACATCTGGTAGTGGATCGTCGTGCAAACGTCGCTACCTTCGCCAGAAGGTGGATCCCGGGGGGGACCACGCTCTGGCGAGCGTAGCGACGTCGCGGTCGAGCAGTCCAGCTGGGCCGAGACCGCACGGAGATCAGCCGACGCAAAGGCACCTGCGCCGGGGGTTGACGGGTCCGGCGGCTTGGGGTGCAATTCTTCCGCCAGGTCGACTCCGATCCCTCGTCGAGTTCTCCTTCGATCGGGCCCCTTCGATCGGGGCATCGCCCAATGGTCCGGCGGCCGATTTGTCCCTACCGAACCCAATGTTTTTAATTATGGTCAATGGTTGTGACCGACAATTGGATTCGTAAGCGACAACCCTGAATTCCCCCCCTCAAACCGCTCGATGACACAACACACCCAATCGTTCGCCGTTGACGATTTACGAATCGGCGCGATCAAGCAATTAATGCCGCCGCAAGAATTGATGCAGGAAATCCCGGCGGACGAAAACATCGCCGAAACGGTGTTCAATGCCCGAACCGGCATCCAGCGGATCCTGGCCGAACAAGACGACCGCTTGGTGGTCGTGATCGGCCCCTGCTCGATCCACGATCCCGACGCGGCACTGGAATATGCGCGACGTCTGGCCGTCGAACAGCAAAAGCACGAGGAACAGTTGCTGATCGTGATGCGGGTGTACTTTGAAAAACCACGCACCACGGTCGGCTGGAAAGGGCTGATCAACGACCCGGGGCTGGACGACAGTTTCGAGATCAATCGCGGGCTGCGGACCGCGCGGGGGCTGTTGCGTGACATCAATGCGATGGGGCTGCCGACCGGAACCGAATTCCTGGACCTGATCAGCCCGCAGTACGTGGCCGACCTGGTGGGCTGGGGAGCGATCGGTGCCCGCACGACCGAAAGCCAGGGGCACCGCGAACTCGCAAGCGGCCTGTCCTGCCCGGTCGGGTTCAAAAACGGCACCTCGGGCAACGTCCAGATCGCGGTCGATGCGATTTGCAGCGCCCGACAACCGCACCACTTCCTGTCGGTGACCAAAGAGGGCACGTCGGCCATTTTCGCGACCGCCGGCAACCGCGACTGTCACATCATCATGCGTGGCGGCATCCACACCAATTACGACGCCGCCAGCGTCGACGAGGCCTCCGCGTTGTTGACCCAAGCCGGTCTGCCGGCGCGGATCATGATCGATTGCAGCCATGCCAACAGTCGCAAGATCACCAAACGGCAACGCTACGTCTGTCGTGACGTGTGCAGCCAGCTCAGTGACGGCGATCTGCGGATCATGGGCGTGATGATCGAAAGCAACCTGCTGGAAGGCAAACAGAGCCTGACCGACGGCGATCTGGTGCCGGGATTGAGCATCACCGATGCCTGCATCGGCTGGGACGAAAGCGTCACGCTGCTGCAAGACCTCAGCGACGCCGTCGTCGCACGGCGCAACGCCTAGCTTTTCTGGTGCGTGTCGAACGTAGCTACGCTCGCCAGAGCGTGGAAAACGCCCGGGATCCACCTTCTGGCGAAGGTAGCTACGGACTGCCTGACGGTGCAAACACGCATTAGAGCTGATCGAGCCGGCTATCCTTTCGATGCCGCCCGCACAGCAGCGCCGGCAACAACATCAAGTCCGCAACCAGCGCCGCCGAAAGCAGCAAGAACATCATCCAGGCGAATCGACGCGTCGGTTCAAAATCGCTCCACGCAAACACCAGCAATCCCAATCCACAAACGACGGTGGTTTGCGTGATCGCGTTTCCACAATGCGTGATCGTCCTGGCGACCGCAACGGCCGCTCGGGTGTCGCCGGCCAACTCTCGGCGCCAATACAGCAGGAAATGGACGGTGTCGTCGACCGCGATCCCCAACGCCACGCTGGCCGTCATCATCACGCCAATATCCAGCGGCCGGTCCATCCATCCCATCAACCCGAACAACACGCAGATCGGGAACACGTTGGGAATCATCGCAAGCAACCCCAGAGGGACACTGCGAAGCGCGATGATGATGACCGCAGCGATGACCAACATCGCGGTGAAGAAGCTGCCGATCAGATCCTGCAGCAGCATCTGTTGAGCGCTCTCGATGACCGGCATCACGCCCGTCACCGTCACCGAGACGTCGTCCCGGCTGGCGGCGGCCCGATCGAGGACTGCGGCGTGGGCGGCGGCCAAGTCGGACAGGTAGGCCGAAGCGTCGACCTGTTCAAAGGCAGGCACGCGTGTGGTGATCCGCCACGATTGCGCCTCGGGCGTTTCACGCAAGTACCCCAGCTCCGCCAAGGAAACGCGATCCCGTGAAAACCGTTCAGCGATCACGGTCCGCTGCACCGACGCGCGCACGCTGTTGGAGGTCGGCAACGATGGCAGAAACGTCAGCGCCGACGTCGCGCCGCGGGCCGGCGGCCCGCTGGCCGCGGAGGCATGGAGTTGGCGGACCAATCGCAGTCGATCGAACAGCGTCAACGGCGACGCGGCGTCAAATCGCGCGACCGTTTCTACCGGAACCAATGGCAACACCTGCGATTCCAACCAGCGATGGTCTTGGATGACCGGATGGTCGTCGGTCAGCAAATCGAACACTTGGACCGTCGTCCTCAATCGGCCCAGCCCGAGCGCCGCGGCGGCCATGACCGACAGACCGGCAACGGCAACCAGCGTTCGGCGGCCGGCCACGACCGACGCCAATCGGGAAAGCCACCTTACCGTCCATCCGGACCGGACACGCGTCGCCGGCGGCCATCGTTGCAGCACCCCGGGAAGCGTCAGCAACATCAACAAGGTGGTCAGCAACACACACCCTGCTGAGATCATCGCGAATTGCCGCACCGCCGTGATCTCGCTGACCAACAACGAAAGCAGCCCGGCAGCCGTCGTCGTCGCCGACAACAGGCACGGTTTCCATCCGATCCGCAACATCCGCTCGGCCGCACCCGAGCGCCCGCGCGCGTCGACTTCGTCGCGGTAATAATTGCACAGATGAATGCCCGTCGACGCGGACAAGACGAACACCAGCGGCGACATCACCACGAACACCGCGTTCATGGTGTGGCCGGTCAACTCGACCAGCGAGATCGCCAATTGTTCTCCAAAGAACCCCACCCCCAAAACCAGCAAGATCATCCGCCACGACCGCAGGAACAGACCGCACAGCAAAACGATCACCGCGGTCGACGGAAGCGACAGCCAAAGCATCGAATGCACGCTGGCATCATCGATCGCTTTTCCGATCACCGGGGTTCCGCCGACGCGGGTCTGCTGGGCGGACAGCTCCAATTCGTCCTGCAACACGGATCGGACCATCGCTATCGCGGTGTCACGGCGGACCGCCCCGTTGGGCGTCAGCACCGCGATCGCGCAACTGACATCGTCGGGGCCGATCAGCGATCCACGGAGACGCCGCATCGCTTGCCGGCGACTCAGTTCCAGCGGCGGTGACTGGAGCGCCAAAAGAGACGATCGGCCCGACAACACCCGGTCAAACAACGTGCCGGAGTGAACACCGGAGTGCCCGCCGTCGGCACGAGCGAGCGCCGCGGCGAACCGATCCAACCGCTCGTCATCGACCGTACAGCCCTGCCAGGAAACCAAAATCACATCGGCCGCGCGGAAGTCGTCGACGAACTCGAAAAACCGACGTCGCTGCTCGCTCTGCGGCGGGATCCACATGACCGGCGAGTTGTACATCGATTCCAAACTGCGGCCGGCGGTCACGACGACCAACGGTGCGGCGACCAGGATGCACCCCAGCACGATCAGACTGCGATGAAAAAGGGTCAAACGCATTGCGGGGTAAAAGGGGGTTCGACGAGACGGTTCCACGCTGGAGTCTAGCCTTGAGGCGATTCCCCTCGCTGCAAAGCAGCGACCGAGGGCAGCTAAAGCCTGGACACCAACACTTGCGCCCGTGATTCTAACGTCACAGATTCGTCTGGGAGCGAGATGTGACCAGCGGGCACGCCTCCTGAGTTTTTCATTGACGCGACCTGCCCCCCCATTACTATGGAGGTCTAATTCGCTCGCAGCCAAATCGAGAGCCCATGCAGACCTCGTCGCCAAACAAGCAGATCGCGCTGGTCGGCATGGCCTGTCGGCTGCCCGGGGCCGACGATCTGGAGGGCTATTGGAGGCTCGTTCGCGATGGCGTTGCGACGGCCGCGCCGCTGCCGGAATCTCGCTTCGACCGGTCATTGTACTTCGACCCGCGACGGGGGATCCCCAACCGTTCCTATTGCGACATCGGTTGCCTGGTCAATCAAGACGCCCGCGGACGACACTTCGATTCACTTCCCGCCGCGGTGCATGAATGTCCCGAAGTGGCCTACCGCACGTTGTGTGATGTGGCCGCGGAGGCGTTGGATGATGCCGCAGTCGAACTTTATCCATCCAGACGGCGATCCGGCGGCGTCTACCTGGGGCACTCCCGCAGCAGCGGATTGGCCGGTGACCTCGCCTACGGAACCTGCATCGCACAATCCGCGCAGCTGCTGGGTGATGTGCAAGGCTTTGGAGCGTTGAACGTTGATCATCAAGGGGTGATCAACGAACTCATCTCCCAGGTGCGATCGGAAATGCCGCATCGAGACCACCAGGGCCGTCCCGCCCTCGGGCCGCACATGGCCTCCGCGATGCTGGCCGATACCTTTGCCATGGGCGGTCCGGCGATGACGTTCAATTCCGCCTGCGCGTCGTCGCTGAGCGCCCTGCACCAAGCGGTATTGGCATTGCAGCAGGGCCGCATCGACGTGGCGATGGTCGCCGGCGCGTCGGTGTGCCACTTCGAAACGCTGGTGATGTTCTCCCAGGCCCAATCGCTCAGCAGCGTGATGTCGCGTCCCTTCGACGACGATGCCGACGGCTTGGTCGTCGGTGAAGGATTCGTCGTCGTGATTCTGAAAACGCTCGAGCAAGCGATTCGCGACGGCGATCGGATTCACGGGGTGATCCGCGGCATCGGCGTCTCCTCCGACGGCAAGGGCAAGAGTCTGTGGGCGCCACGCAAGGAAGGCCAGATCACCGCCATCGGCCGAGCCTATGATGAAGATCTCAAGACGGAGCAGTTGCAATACATCGAAGCGCACGCCACGTCGACTCAACTCGGTGACGCCACCGAAATCACCGCGCTGGCCGAAGCATTGCGGATTCCCCGCGGCCGTCGGGTTCCGATCGGCAGCGTCAAAGCGAATATCGGCCACACGCTGGAGACCGCGGGGCTGGCGGGGTTGGTCAAAACCGTGCTCTGCATGCGTCACCAGACCATCGCACCGGCCGTCAATGTCCATCGGTTGAACACGTCGATCGACTGGGACTCCTTGCCGTTCTACGTCCCCATGCAAGCCGAGCGCTGGCCCGCGCCGGTCGACGGATCGCCGCGCCGCTCAGCGGTCAATGCGTTCGGCATCGGCGGATTGAATGTCCACGTGGTGCTGGAAGAGTTCCCGGACGGCGCCGCACCAACAGCCGCCCGCGCCGGTGCCGATGGGGTGCCAACGCGCGAGCGCCCGACAAGGGTCGGCCACGTCCTTGCCGACAGCATTCCTGCCGCCGGCCGATCAACCGGCGATGCCGTCGCGGTCGTCGGACGCGGCGTGGTGTTGCCGGGCGCATTGAACGTCGGCGCGCTGGCGCAGTTGTTAATTAGCGGAGACGATCCGAAGGGGCCGATCCCCCGACATCGCACCAATCCCGACGTCTATCTGGACCGCTCGCGACCGAGGCATTGGCACTGCATCAACAATCTGGCCGGCGTCGTCCGTGGTTTTCAATACGACTGGCGGACGCACAAGATTCCGCCCAAGCAGATTGCCAACGCCAACCCGTTGCAGTTCATGATCCTCGATGCGGTCGATCAGGCGTTCCGCGAAGCCGAAGTGGAACGTGCGTCGACGGACCGAGTCGGGGTGGTGGTCGGTTCGCCGTTCGGCGGCGAGTTCGCCACCGAGTTGTTGATGGGATTGCGATTGCCCGAATTTCAACGGCGTCTTGTTGGGTTGCTCGGTCAGCTCGGGTGCGATCCCCGCGAGTGCGACGAGGTCAGCCGCCGGTACGCCGAAACGCTGATCCGAGCGATGCCCGCGCTGTTGGATGAAACCGGCAGCTTCACCAGCAGCAGTTTGGCGTCGCGGATCACCAAGTCGTTCGACCTGATGGGCGGAGGCGTCGCGGTGGACGCCGGCAGCTGTTCTTCGTCGGCGGCCCTGATGTGCTGCGTCGACCAACTGGTCACCGGTGCCTGCGACATGATGGTCTGTGTCGGCGGCCAGGAAGACCTCAGTGCGACCTTTCTGGAACGGATGGGGTTGGCCGGTCTGCTCACCCCCGGGACGCCGAGATCGCCGCTGGACGTCGCGGCCGGCGGGATGGTCCCGGCGGAAGGCTGTGGGGCGATGCTGTTGATGCGGCTGGCCGACGCAAAACAACAAAAACGCAAAATTCTAGGTATCATCCAAGGCGTGGGAGTCGCCGCCGCCGACAGCCAGTCCGAAGCGTCGGAAAACGCCGTCAACGACGCACTCGGGCGGACCACCCGCCAGGACCAGCCGCTCGCCGCAGGCGAGGTCGCGCGGATCGAAACCACCTCGGTCGCCTGCCAACAGCGGACCGCCGAAGAACTCGAGGGAATCTACCACGCCTACGCCCAGCGCGCTCGGCAACGTCCCATTTCCCTCGATTGCTTGATGACCCAAACTGGTCACCTCGGAGCCGCCTCGGCGATCGCCGCGCTGATCAAGTCGACTCTCGAGCTCGAGCACCTAAAAACAACCGCCACGTTCGGACTGACCCGCCCGTTGCCGTTGATCGAATCCAATCCGTTGTTCGATGTCGCCCCCCGGCCCCAACCGCTGCAAGCGGCCGACCGCAGCGGACGCCTCGTCACCGCCGTTCACAATTGCGAACGTCAAACCGCCTACCACATTCTTCTCCAACGAGATGCGAAAGTGCATGCTCCCATCAAACCACAGGCCCAAGTGACCGCTCCCGTGACCACCAACGCCACCTACGACTCCAGCGTGGTCGACGGCATCGTGGTCGTCGACGCCACGCGACGCCGAAAGGAAGCGATGCGTGACAAAGCGATGCGTCAGTCACGCCCGGCCGCCGACGTCCGTCCCAACCCGGACGCCCCGACGATCACTCCGGACATCACTCCGACGGCGACGGATCGCAACGCCCCCCCGGCCGCAACGACCGGTTTGTCCGACGACGAACTGAAAGAATTCCTGACCCGCTTTGTCGTCGAACAAACCGGTTATCCGCCGGAATTCGTCGAGATGGATGCCGACTTGGAAGCGGATTTGGGAATCGATTCGATCAAGAAAGCGCAAATGTTCGGCGAACTCGGCGAACACTTCTCGATCACCCCCGACGAAACGCTCACGTTGGACGATTTCCCCACGTTGCAACATATTTTCGACTACCTGGCGTCATCCGACGGATCATCGCCTGCTCCGACCGAACCGACCGACACCGTCCGACACGCACCCGATCCGCCGCATGACGCTTGTCTGCGGTTACCCGACGTCCCGGAACCCGACCAACCGCTCCATCACAACACTCCCTCCCCCCGCACCGGCGAATCGATCACGACGACCGCGGACCAACCGAATCGAAACCTGGACCTGATCCCCGATGCCAAACGGATCAGCCGCACAAAAGACTTACTGGACCTGGCGGGGCTTTCGATTCCGTATTTCGCCGAACACGAAAGCGTGACCCAAGACACCACGCGGGTCGACGGAAAACAGGTCGTCACGTTCTGTAGTTCGAACTACCTGGGCATGTCCGGTGACCCGATCGTCTCGGCCGCCGCCAAAGACGCGATCGATCGCTACGGCACCAGCGTTTCGGCCAGCCGTCTGATCGCGGGCAAACCGCTGCACCGCGAACTCGAAGACGAATTGGCGAGGTTCTTGGGCGTCGAAGCGACGTTGGTTTTCTCGTCGGGCTACGCCGCCAACGAATCGATCATCGGACATCTGTTCGGCCCCGGCGATCTGATCATTCACGACTCGCTGGCCCACAACTGCATCATCCAAGGCGCGGAGCTGTCGGGGGCCCAGCGGCTGAGTTTTCCGCACAACGACAGCGCGGCTCTGGATCGCCAGTTGCAGCAAATTCGGCACAAGTACGATCGTACGTTGATCGCGATCGAAGGTGCCTACAGCATGGACGGCGATCATCCGGACCTGCCGGCGTTTCTGGACATCAAACGGCGACACGACGCATTCCTGTTAGTCGATGACGCCCACGCCATCGGCACGATGGGAACCACCGGACGCGGCAGCCCCGAATTCTTTGATCTCCATCCGAGTGAAATCGACTTGTGGGTCGGAACACTTAGCAAAGCATTCGGCAGCGGCGGGGGATTCGTTGCCGGTAACCGCGAGCTGATCGAATACCTGAAATTCAGCACGCCGGGATTTATCTACACCGTCGCCCTGTCACCCGGTAGTGCCGGCGCCGCCCTGGCGTCGCTGCGCTTGCTGCAGCAACAACCCGAGCGGGTTGCCAAACTGCAACGCAATGCGCAGCTGTTGCTGGACTTGGCCCGACAGCGCGGACTGGACACCGGTCCGGCACGCGACACACCGGTCGTTCCGATCATGGTTGGCAACTCGCACACCGCGCTGCTGCTGTCACGGCGACTGCTGGAGCGCGGCATCGACATCCAACCGATTGTTTATCCGGCGGTAGAAAACGACGCCGCTCGGTTGCGGTTCATGATCACCGCAAGGCACAGTGAAGAGCAGATTCGCACGACGATCGATGCCTTGGCCAAAGACTTGCATGCCGTTCAAAGCGAAAGCGTGCCGATCGCCCGGTGGCAATCCGTCCTGTCCGGCAAGAGCCCGATGCCATCGGATCCAATTTCATCGAGCGCCGCGGATTCCGGGACGAACCGGGTGATGCCGATCAAATCTCAGCCGTCCGGGGCAAGCACCGATGCAACGGTTGCGGCAACCGGGCAGGCTATGTCAACGACCGCGCAGGCTCTGCCAACGACCGGGCAGGCGGAAGTAACATCGTCCCCATCGTCGAACGGGCAACAGGATTGGACGAAGTCGGACTTGCAGGATTACCTGGTCAATTTCATCGTCGAACAGACCGGGTACCCGCCGGAGTTTGTCGAGATGGACGCCGACATGGAAGCCGACTTAGGGATCGATTCGATCAAGAAGGCACAACTGTTCGGCGAACTCGGTCAGCACTTTGAAATCACGCCGGATGAAAACCTGACGCTGGACGATTTCCCGACCTTGCAAGACGTCTTCGATTACATCGCCGATGCAATAGGAATCGGCGCATGATGATCCGCGGCAACGAATCCTGGACGACGGCGACCTTGCGACTGGACGGACGCGAGTCCACTCCGCCGTGGCCGATGGCGCTCCGATCGTGGCTGACACCACCCGAGATCAACGAATTGGATTGCTTTCGTGCGCCGAATCGACGACGCGATTGGATCAGCGGACGGTGGTGCGCGAAACAAATGCTCGGTGAGCTGTTGTCCGCAGCGGACGACTCGCCGCTGGAGTGGCAGATCCTGTCGCGTGCTTCGGTACGTCGCGGTTGCCGTCCCGCCGTCTTTCGACATCAGATCCAACAACCGATCGATCTTTCGCTCGCGCACACTGCGTTGATCACGGTTGCCGCAGTATGTCTGGAACCGCATGACCGCGGTCACCCCATTAGCTCTCGAATCGGCGTCGATGTGGTCGATCGGACCGACTTGCCAAACAGTTTCGCGCAAGCCTGGTTCTCGGCGGCGGAGCGTCGCCGATTGGAAGATCACGGTTGGCCGATCGCCGCGGGCTGGGCGGCGAAGGAGGCGGCGTTCAAAGCATGCAATGATGGCGAACCGTTTCGCCCCGGTCACGCCCAGATTGCCCGCGTCACCGCCCAGGGTTGCACCATCGAATACGAAACCCGACGCACGGCGGACGTGCGATTCGACGTGCGCAATGACGCGATCATCGCGGTCGCACGAACGAGCTCGCCTGGTGAGGACGAGCGTTTTTTTGGAAATCACCCTCCTGGCAGGAGGGTCGAGCGTAGCGAGGGGAAGTCGAACGGTGAATTGCCGATCAAACGTTCGTCCCTTGGTCACATCGAATCGCGGATCAACCCTCCCCGCGTCGTCGCTCACTCCTCCGCGACCCTCCCTGCCAGGGAGGGTCAATCCAACGGCGTTCAATTCACGAGAAAAGTTTGAGTCGGCAAATTCCTCCACTCGCCACTCCCATTTCACAACTCCCACATCATGATCGATCTGAAAGAAAAAGTCGCCTTAGTCACCGGAAGCTCGCGGGGGATCGGTCGCTCGGTGGCGATCACGTTGGCCGAAGCAGGGTGCGATGTGGTCGTCAACTATGTCACGTCCCAGAATGAAGCGTTGGCGACCGCCAAGGAGATTCAGTCGCTGGGACGACGCTGCTGGATCGTCCGCGCCGACGTCAGCGAAGAAGACGACGTGCAGTCGATGTTCGAATTCATCCAGCAAGAAATCGGACAACTGGACATCCTGGTCAGCAACGCCGCGACGGGGGGATTCCGCCCGCTGCTGGCGTCCACCCCGAAAAACTTCGCCGCGGCGATGAACACCAACGTGCTCGCGCTGATCCATCTGGTCAAAGCCGCCGTGCCGCTGCTGGAAAACGCGCGCGACCGCGGCAAGGTGATCGCGATCTCCAGTCACGGGTCCCACATGGCCCTGCCGATGTACGGATTGATCGGCGGTTCGAAAGCCGCCTTGGAAAGCATCACGCGACACTTGGCGTTGGAACTGGGGGATCGTCGCATCAACGTCAACGTGGTCAAATCGGGACTGGTCGAAACCGATTCGACGCGTCGCATTCCGGGTGCGGAAAAGATGTTTGCCGCCCGAACGGCCAAAACAATGATGGGACAACGGCAATTGGAACCGTCCGACGTGGCCAACGCCGTCGCGTTTTTGTCCAGCCCGATCAGTGATCTGATCCAGGCGACAACCATCACCGTTGACGGGGGAGCCGCCGCACACGTTTAGCCGCACACGTCTAGCCGCACACGCACTGCCGCGCCCATGGCTGCCGAACCGAACCATGACTTCCGCCCCGAACCATCGATCCGCGCAAGACCGATCCGCCGACACTCCCTTGGCCGTGATCGGCATGGGCTGTCGTTTGCCCGGCGCGAATGACTTGGATGAATACTGGTCGTTAATGATCGAAGGCCGCAGCGCGATCGCGGAACTTCCCGCCGAACGTTTGGACCAACGGCGCTATTACGATCCCCAACCGGGACAATTCGGAAAGACCTATTCCAAAATCGGCGGGATCGTCAGCGGTCGCACCACGCCCATCGAGCCGTTTCGTCTGACCGATCAGGACCTCGAAAACGCCGACCACTCGCATGTGGATTTGTGCCAGGTCGCCGGCCAAGCGATGCGCGACGCCGGACTGGATCCGCACGCCACCGAATCGACACGGGGCGGCGTGTTCGTCGGCCACCAACGCGGGTCCAACCTGATCGGTGATTTGACACTCGGCGTGATGGCCGCCCAGGCGATGGATGGTCTTCGCCAAACGGACTACGTTTCCAGCCTGCCGTCCCGCGATCAAGCCGCTTTGGTCGATGAAATGACCGCTCGGGTGCGGCGTGATCTTCCGCAGCGACATGCCGGCGGTGGCCCGTTGTTGGAAAGCTCCGAAGCGGCGCGGCTGATCTCCAAAGCCTTCGGACTGGACGGCCCTTGTTTGTCGATCAACGCCGCGTGCAGTTCGTCGCTGGTCGCGTTGGCCGCCGGCGCCCACGCGCTGCAAATGGGTGACATCGACTTAGCCGTGATCGGCGGCCTGTCCTATTGCAAGCTGGACGCGTTGATCTTGTTTTCGCAGGCGCAAACCGTCAGCGCCACCGGGTCGCGCCCCTTCGATGCCGACGCCGACGGGCTGGTCGCCGCCGAAGGCTACGTCGTCGTGCTGGTCAAAACACTCCAGCGTGCCTTGGCGGACAAGGACCCGATCCGGGCGGTGATCCGCGGCATCGGCGTCTCTTCCGACGGCAAAGGAAAGAGTCTGTGGGCGCCGCGGCGCGAAGGTCAAATCGCCGCCGTCCGCCGCGCCTATTCGGCCGACGTGACGCCCAGTTCGGTTCAGTATGTCGAGGCCCACGCGACATCGACGCCGGTCGGTGATTCGACGGAGATCAACAGCTTGGCCGAGGCGTTCAACGAATCCTTCGGGCGACCGCCGGATCAGAAAATCCCCCTCGGCAGCGTGAAAGCCAACATCGGTCACACGCTGGAGGCCGCCGGACTTGCCGGACTGGTCAAAACGGTTCTGGCGATGCAGCACCGGATGATCCCGCCGCTGATCAATCTGCGCCGGCCCAGCCCCAAAGTGGATTGGGCGGCCGCTCCGTTTCAATTGCCGACCAGCGCCATCCCTTGGCCGGATCCGCCGCCGGGCGGACCACGGCGGGCCGGCGTCAACGCGTTCGGAATCGGCGGATTGAATGTGCATGTCGTGCTGGAGGAATGTACCGCCGACACCTCCATCCGTTCTCAATCGCTTCGCGACACAACTCCGCAGGACCGATCGATTGCCGTGGTCGGCACCGCCTTGCTGGCCCCCGGAGCACGGACGATCGACCAGTTTTGGGACCTGCTGTCATCAGGCCGAGACCCCAAAATCCCCGTCCCGGACGATCGCTGGGATGTCACGCTGGATCACGGGGACGACGCCAAACATTGGGTCGGCGGGTTCATCCGCGATTACAAGTACGATTGGCGACGGCACCGCATCCCGCCGAAACAAATTGCCAACGCCGATCCGCTGCAGTTCATGATTCTGGACACGGTCGCCGAAGCGTTCCAGGCATCCGGATACGAATCCAAGCTGGATCGCGAGCACACCGCGGTCATCGTCGGCAATCTTGTCGGCGGCGAAGCCAGTTCCCAGCTCCTGGTCGGGTTGCGATTGCCGGTGCTGCGCGAAGTCATCGAAACGGTCTTAAAGGACAAAGGCGTCCCGGCAGAACAGATCGCCCGGACGTCAGAGCGATTCGCCGAGGTGCTGCTAGAACGGATGCCGGCCTTGTTGGACGAAACGGGCGGCTTCAGCAACAGCTCACTGGCCTCGCGGATCACCAAGACCTATGACCTGATGGGCGGTGCGTTCGCGCTGGACAGCAGCGACAACTCGTCCATCATGGCGATCGACGCCGCGCGTGGATTCCTGTTGCGTGGTGATTGCAAGATGGTGATCGCCGCCGGAGCCCAACGCGACCTCGGCCCCCATGCGTTTGAATGTCTCCGTCTGGCGGACCGACTGAGCCCGTCGGGTCATGTCCGGTCGCTGGATCAAAATTCCGACGGCATGTCACCGGCCGAAGGCGTCGCGGTGGTGCTGCTGAAAAAGCTTCGTGACGCGAAGGCCGATGGCGATGAAATCCTGTCGGTGATCCGCGAAATCGGCGTCGCACGCCACGACGATCCACAGACCGCACAACGAATCGCCATCGGCCGCGCCCTGTCCGGAGCCGGCGTGGCTGCCGATCAAATTTCGGCCGTCGAGTTGTCGGCCGGTGGAGTTGTCGGCGAAGACCGAGACGAATTCCAAGCGATCGCCCAGGCGTACGCGGCAAAGCGGGAGCAACCGTTGCACCTGCGTTCGCTGGCGGGACAATTCGGGCACGCCGGCAGCGCGGCGGGAATGATCGGGCTGGTCAAATCGTCCTTGTCACTTTCACACCTTCAATCGCCCGTCGGTCTGCCACCGGAACAACCGATCGATTGCTTGTCGAATCAATCCTGGTGTGAGTTGCCCAATGCAAACCGGGATCTGCCGCTTCTGGATCCCTCCGGCCACGTCTTCTCCACGCTCCATTCCTGTGCCAGGGGCATGGCATGCCATGTCGTCATCCAGCGTGGGCAACCGGTCCCAAATCCGACGGTGCAACCCGACCGCGGCCAAACGATTCGCCCCACGACCGACCGCGATCTCAGCTATCGAAGCTGGATCTGCCAAGCCGACTCGCTGTCCGATCTTGTCGATGCCGCGAAAGAAGTTGCCGCGGGCGAATCAATTGACCGGGCCCCGGCTTCTCGCGGCACTGCATCGCGCGGCACTGCACGGCACGGACTCGCAATCGTCTACCGCAGCGACGACGAGCTTCGGAAAAAGGCGGAGCTATTTGTTTCGTCACACGCGCATCCCAAACGTAACGCGCTGCTGCAGAACCAAGGCGTCTATTGTGTCGAGCGATCGGGACGGTCGAAGGTCGCGTTCTTGTTTCCCGGCCAAGGGTCACAGTACCCGTCCATGCTGACCGAACTGGTCCAAACACATCCCGTTGCCGCCGCGGCCGCGGAGCGAATCGATGCGATCCTGAAATCGCTGGATTTTCCGAGCTACCGAAATCTGGTCGTCGACCAGGCGGATCTGCTGGGTCACGACGTTTGGCGCACGCAACTCTCCTTGCTGGTCGCCGATACGATCTTGATGGAAGTGGTCGATGCGATGGGCATCCGTCCGGACCGGATTTCATCACACAGCTATGGCGAGTTCCCGGCATTGGTCGCAGCCGGCGCGTGGGACTTCGCCACCGCGGCTGTGGCGACGTATCACCGTTGTCGATTGATCACCGAGTCCAAGGAGATCGACGGCGCGATGCTGGCGGTCGACCTGGATCGCCGCGGCGCGCAAGACTACTGCAACGATGCTCCGGGCGACGCCTTTGTCGCCAACTGCAACAGCGACCGACAAACCGTCATCGCCGGCAGTCGTGCCGTGATCGAGAATCTGAAATCGCGGATGGTCGACGCCGGGGTCTACGCCAGAATCCTGAACGTGCCCCGCCCCTATCACACGCCGCTGATGGCACCGATCCAAACGGCGTTTCGACAACAACTCGACCGTTTAGGAATCGCCCCGCCGCGCACCCCGTTGCTCAGCAGTGTCGACAACCGCTACGTCGCTGAACCCGACACGATTCGGGAAAACCTGGTCCGGCAACTGGTGCAGCCGGTGCTGTACACCGACCAAATTCGACGGCTGGCCGACGAAGGCGTCAATGTGCTGGTGGAGATCGGCCCCAGCCCCGTCCTGACGCGGTTGCACGAACAGATCGTCGGTGACGATTTGTTTTGGATCGCGACAAACAACAAGAAACGCCACCCCGATGAATCACTGGCCCGGCTGGATGCCGCGCTGCGTGCGGCGGGGGTCCCAAGCGGTCCATCCGATGACATGGAAACGCGGTTGAAGTTAACGGGGGTCCCTTCCGACATGCCCATAGGCTCGCGCCAAACGGCTGATCTGCAAACGACATCAGCCGGTTCGCGCCGGCGTCCGGGCAACGCGAGTGGCATCCGGCAACCGGAATCCGATCCTCAGGCGGGACTTCCGCTACTGTTCCTGGAAGGTTCGCCTCGCGAGATGGGTGCCGCGCACGGTCACGCCATGGCGTCGGTGATCCGCCCGATGCTGGATCGTTACGGCGAAATCGCCGCGGGCAAGTTCGGCAGAACGCTGCCAGATCTGTCGCCCGCCAAATCGATGCTGGGCACCCTGGTCGACGAATCGGCGTTGGAGGAAGTGCGTGGGATGGCCGACGCGGCGGGCGTGCCCGTCGACGCGTTGCTTGAGCACAATTTGTACGCCTATCCGGAAATCGGTGCCGGTTGCACACAGGTTCTCGCCGGCCGAACCTCGCCGGAGTCGCCACCGGGCAAACAGCCGTCGACGACACAGTGGCTGCACGCGGCCAATGAAGACATGGCGTTGGGACTCTTTCTGCGCGACACGATGCGCCGCTGCGTTCAAGTCCGTCGACCGACCGAGGGGTTGCACCACGTGCTGTTCTCTTCCGCCGGACACGTGCTGGGGATCAACGGCGTCAATGCGTCCGGACTGGTCGTCACCAGTTCGATGTTGTTGGACCGGCCCCGCCGCACCGAAACGCTGGACGGACTACTCCACTCGATCGTGATTCGACGCGTCCTGGAAACCTGCCAATCGGTTGACGACGCCATCCATCTGCTGCGTCGCGAACGGACCACCGGCGGCTGGGGCATGTGTATTTCCGACGCCAGTGGAACCGATGCGGCCTACGTCGAATACGACTGTGGAACGTTCCAGTCCAAGCGGATTCAAGATCGTCACCTGGTCAGCAACCATGCCCAGCTGCTGGCGCCGGTCAGCGCCAAACCCAGACACTCGCTGTTGCGCCAACAACGACTGGAATCATTGTGGCGTCAGAAAGGCGACCAGGCTCCGTCGACCGAAATGCTGCAACGATGGATGAGAGATCAATACGACGAAGGCCGTGGCAGAGAAGTCCGCTTTGCCACGATGAACACCATTCGTCGTGTCGACAATCAGGTCAGCGTTTTGTTTGATGTCCGATCCGCCCGGGCCTGGACGACGCCGGGCAATCACGAACCCTCCGCGGACGCGAATCAGTTTTTCCAGCTCGATCTGGAGTCCCTGATCGGATTGCAACCGCGCGCACCAGCCCGAAATCGCGCCACCGCGACCACCGCGACAAGCGTGACAAGCAACGTTGCCGAGCCCGTGACCGACCGCGTGATCCGCTGGCAAGAATTTGCCCCGCGCAGTGTCACCGCCGACGGCCAACGATCGGGCGGTGAGACGGGAAGGGTCTGTGACCGATTCGTGCTGCGATGCATCCAAACGCCGCCTGCACCACCAGCTGACATTGCGACGACGCTTGATGGTGGCGTTTTGCTGTTGGGCGATAACGCCGTCGCCGACACGCTTGCCGGATCGCTGCAAGATGCCGGCGTCCGCTATCTTCACCTCCGCCGGTTGGACAACATCGACACCGCCCTTTCCCAGCTGGACGCCTTTTGCCAAACCGGCGTGCCCACCAATGTGTTCCTGTTGACCGCGTGGGATATCAACGCCGCCGAGGGCGCCTCGGCGGACGATTGGCAACGCCGCCGACAGAGCGGCCTGTTGGTGCCCTATCAACTCTGTCAACGCTGGCAAAAACGGCTTGCGGACAACGGTCTGGTCGGCGACGGCAGAATCATCGGCGGCGTCCGCCTGGGCGGGATGCTGGGCTTTGACCATCAAGTCAACTCACCCGAGGGTGGATTTGCGACCGGGCTGGTCAAGGGTTTGTTGATCGAGCTTGGGTTCGCCGCACAGACGTCATTCCGCGCCCGCGTCGTCGATTTTGACGAGCGTGCCGATCCGCATTTTGTCGCGGCTCGATTGATCGATGAAGCCGCGTCGTCGGCCGGGCGGACGGCGGAAGTTGCCTATCGCGGCGGACAACGTCACGTCGTCGCGCCCCTCCATCAACCGGCCGATCAGCTCCCCAGCGTCAACCCGGACTTTGGTCGCGTTTGGATCATCACCGGCGGCGCCCGTGGTGTCACCGCCAAGATCGCCAAAGCAATCGGCAGGCAATTCGGCGTCAAGTTGCACCTGGTCGGATCGAGTCCCTTGCCGGAAATCGAAGACAGTTGGCGAGACTTGACTCCTGAGCAGCAAAAACAGTTACGTGCGGAAGTCGTTCGCAAAGCACTCGCGGCGGGGGAGGTCCCGATTGAGGCCTGGGCGCGCGTGGAAAAGGCCTTGGAGATCGACGAAAACCTGCGTGATTTCGCCGCATCCGGATTGGACGTCACCTATCACGCCTGCGACGTCAGCGACCACCGGGCTCTGGCACGGTTGCTCGACCAGATCCGACAGACCGACGGCCGCATCGACGGCGTCGTCCACGGTGCGGGCTATGAAAAGGCGACCCGTTTTGCCAAGAAGAAACTTCCGTCGGTCGAGCGGACGATCGCCTCGAAAGTCGACGGCGCCGTCGCGCTAATGGAATTGACCCGACAAGACGACTTGAAGTTCTTTGCCGCCTTTGCATCCATCTCGGGGCGCTTCGGCGGTGTCGGCCAAACCGATTACTGCTTGGCCAACGAACTGCTGTGCAAGCTCGTCAGTTGGTTTCGCAAGACTCGCCCCAATGTTCACGCGGTCGCCTTTGACTGGCCGTCGTGGGATGAAGTCGGGATGGCCGTCCGCCCGGAGTCTCGACTCGCCAAGACACTCGTCGACGCCAAGTACATGCCCGTCGAGGAAGGCGTCGGACACTTCATCGACGAGCTTCGACGGGGCTGTCCCGAAGGCGAGATCCTGATCACCGATTGGCAACGCTACAAACGCTACTACACCGACCAGTACGTCGCTTCCCTAAGCCCCTTTCCGATGATCGACCGTGTCCAAGAGTGGGAGGGTTCAAACGGCCACGGCATCATGACCGCGCACGTGGTCGACCCGGTCAACGACAACTTCCTGTCCCAGCACCTGCTGCGCGGACGACCGATTTTGCCCTTCGTCGCCGCCGCCGAAGCCTGTGCCGAAGCGGCGAGTCTGCTGACCGATGGGAGGGCGGTGATGACGATCGAGGACTTTCGCATCGCCGAATCGATGCGGTTCTTTACCGACCAACCGCAGGAGATTCGTGTCCGCGCCGAGCGATCCGGCGACCAGGTCCGATGTTCCTTGCTCAGCGATTTCAAGAACCGCAAAGGCCAGGTGCTTCGCCAGGACCGCGTGCATGCCGAATGCGTCATCGGAACGGACCGGCCCGATGAGTCTGCGATCGAAACGGTCGACTTTCCCGATGTCACCTACATCCCGGTCCATTACCTGGATCACAAATTGTCGGTGTACCACGGTCCGATCTATCGCCAGCTGAAACAGTTCTACTATTCCCGGCAGGAATCATGGGCGAAAATCCGGATCGCCGACCCGGCGGAGTTTCTATCGACCGAAAGCAGCGATTCGGTCTTGCTACCCTGTGTGTTGATTGACACCTGCGTGTTTTCGGCGGGCGTTCATGAGTGGACGATTGACCGGACGTCGATCGCCCTGCCGCATTCGATTCTGCGGTTGCGGATGTTCTCGCGTCCCGTGGTCGGCCAGCAGGTCACCGCCCGCATCACCCCGCTCGAATCGACCGACACATACGCGACGTTCAATATCGATGTCTGGGACCAGCAAAAGCGTCCGGTGCTGCAGATCGAGAACTATCGCGCCAACGTCCTCGTCACGACCATCCCGTTGGATCGGATGCAATCAACCGAATGACGTGAAAAACGTGCATGCCGATCGATGCAACGTCGTCGGAAGCTTCGCGTATCACGTCTCACCGCAAGATTCGGGCAAATGGTAGTGGACGACGCGAGGAGTCCTTGCAGCTGAAAAGGAATCCAAGCCTAGCTGGACGGCGCCCCATCGTGCAGAATCGAATAAGATACAAGCGAGCAGCGCCAGCAAGTGTGTCTCAACGTCAGTTGCTCACTCGCCCGCGCGTCGATCTTGTTCCCCTTGAGCACGAACCTGATGATCCGATCACTCCTTTGTTGCTTCACCTTCTTGGCAATCGCACCCACCGCATTGGCAGGCGGAATCTCGATCGGCAACGAATCCGGGATCCAGGTGTTCACGTTGCGGCAGGAAACCACCGTCGTCAAATTCGCTCCGGCCGCCGGTGCCAACGCGTATTCGATTCGCATCGACGATATCGAATACCTGCGGCAACCCGAATCGCTGGACAAACTGCCCGGCGTCGGCTTCGGCAATCCCGTGCTGTATCCGACGCCGAATCGTGTCAAGAACGCCTCGTTCGAGTTCGACGGCCAAACGGTTCGCTTTCAACCCAACGCGGGAAAGAACTTCATTCACGGACTGGTCAATCGGCACACTTGGCAGTTCGTCCGATCCGGATCCGATGCTGGCAGCGCGTCGGTCACTTGTGTCGCCGATTTCCGCGACGGCACCGAGTTGCATGCACAGTTCCCGTTCCCGCATCAATTGTTCTTGACCGTCACGGTGACCGAGGGTGCGGTCCGCTGGACGTACACGGTGGACAACAGCGAAGGGAAGACCGCCGTGCCGTTCGGATTTGCCTTGCATCCGTACTTCGTCTATCAAGGTCGCCGCGAGAACACGTACTTGAAGATCCCCGCATCACATTGGATGGAATCCGAAAACCAGTTGCCATCGGGCCGGCTGATCCCAAAGGACGATCTGGACTATCCGCTTGGCGAGTCCATGTCGCTGAAGGGAACGACGTTCGACGACGTGTTCTGGGGGCTAACACCGGACCAGCCCACCATCATCGAGTCTCGCGACGTGAATCGAACAATCACGATCAAGGCTTCCGAAGCGTTCACACACCTGGTGGTTTGGACGCCGGATCGACCCTATTTCGGCATCGAAAGCCAGACCTGCAGCACCGACGCCCACAACCTGCACGCCGCCGGCAAAATGACCGAAGCGCACCTGCAGGTTTGCCCACCCGGTGAGCGTCTCAGCGGCTGGGTCGAGTACCGATTCGGCGACTGAAAGCGGGCTGGTGTCCAGGCTTTCGCCGCAAGAGTCGCGTCCGGGTACGACGGCCCGTCCGGGCAATCGCTCCTCGCCGCTTCGCAGCGACGGGAAATCGCCTCAAGGGACCGTCCAGTTTTGGAGAGGAGGTCACGCGTGTTCGGGGACTGCGGACCGGTCACGCGCGAACCCGCCCACCACGCTGACGGCGAATCGACCCGCGACACGTCCGACCTCGCTCTCGTCCGCGACAAACACGCGCACGTCACCGCGATCGAAGCGGTCCAAGTCCAGGTCGCCTGCGGATCGCCATTCACATTCGCGAGTCCAATCGTAGGTCTTGCCCGCCGCTTGAAACCGAAACTGATCCTGCGGCGGGATCGAACGGCGATCCTTTGCGGTGCCGTAGATCACCGGCCGGAATCCTGCGGCGATCGCGGCCGACTTTCGGATCGCAATGCCATAGGGTTCGTAATCCCAGCGGTGCAGATGAGGCCGATAGCGGCGTTCCGCTAACAGCCGCTCCAGCGACTGCTCGGAAAAACAGACCACCGGCCAGGCCCGATCGCTCGTGATCGCCGACGCCACCAGGCGACGCATGCGGACGATCCGCTCAAGCGAATCCAGGGGCGTGCGCGTTGCCGTCGCCAACGCGGGACCGCCCAACAACAACGCATCGCGGTGCTGTCGGTCGGTTTGCCCCGGCCAAGGACCTTGGCTGCCGCGGGTGCAATGAACCAGCCACTCGCCGCGGGTGCCCGCCCACTGCGACGAATGTATCCCAGCGGCACAACGTGGCGATGGGTCCTTCGCCACCGCCGGACAGCAATACCATCCGACGGCGCCGCAATCCATCAACCCGCGCGCCGTTTGTTGCGTTTTTTTGTCCACCGGGTTGTCGTGAATCGCGATACGGACCGTCGGTTCACGATCACGTTCGAGACGCTTTCGCAACGACCGCTGGACATTGCCACGCGGTCGACAGAAAACACAATCCACACGATCGGCCAACGCAACAACCGTTGTATCGCGGCATAGAGAATCGTCGCCGCGAACCTCGATCCACAACTGCGATTCCCGCGATCGACCTAAATCGGCGGAGGCACCTTCAACCGTCTCGTTGACCGACACCCGTATCAACGGCACCGCAAACAGATCCGCCGCGCGCGCCGCCCAGGGCTCGATTGCCGAACCCGCCGCAACCAAGACGACGCGCCCGGCTTGTCGCGCGTCGATCATCGCACGACTGATGTAACGACACACCTGGGCATGCAAACGCGTCGATCTGCCCAGATGGCTGGACGTGAGCGCCAACCAAGTCCGCCCAAGTAAGCCGTCGGCGGGAACCGAAAGCGTCACCGCGGCGTTGATTTCCAATCGCCGCAAACGATCCTCAAGAGACTCCGACATCGATCTGACTCCCGCGAGACAACGTGGGAGAGGCTTCCAGCCTGTCAGATACAGCGGATGACAGGCTGGAAACCTCTCGCTCTTTTGAATCATACCGCGTCGACATCGATTTCACGCACCGATTAAGCTATGGATTCGTCTGAACACCCAGTTTGTGACCGTTTTTAAGCGGATTTGAAATGCTATCAATTGTTCTTCGTCGCACCGCGCTGCTTGCTAGTTGCATTGCGTTGCTGCACGCATCAACGTCTCGCGCCGCCGATCGCCCCAACGTCATCTTGTTCATCGCCGATGATGTCAGCTGGAACGATTACGGATGCTATGGCAATGGCGCCGCGCGAACACCGAACATCGACGAACTGGCCGCCGGCGGGATTCGTTTTGACCGCGCGTACTTGACCGCCAGCAGTTGCAGCCCGTCTCGGAGCAGCATCATCACGGGGCGTTACCCGCACAACAACGGCAAGGCGGCCGAGCTTCACCAGCCGATCTCGGTGCACTTGCCATGGTTCCCCGAGATCTTGAAGCAATCCGGTTACTACACGGCACTGTCGGGCAAGCATCACATGAAATCGACGTCGCCGGGCAAAGGCGAATCGCCGCGACCGGAGGCGTTTGATCACGTCGATGCCGGACGGGTCAAAGGCGACTCAAGCGGCTCGGCGAATTGGTTGAGCGTGACGCGTGACCGCCCCAAAGACCAGCCGTTCTTCTTTTGGTTCGCCTCCTACGACGCCCATCGCGGCTGGGACGCGGACAAGCAGTGGAAGGAATCCGAGTATGGGCCGATGCACCGTGCGGAGGATGTGGTCGTGCCGCCGTTTTTGTCGGACGACCTGCAAACGCGTCGGGACCTGGCGTCGTACTACAACGAAGTCACGCGTTTTGATTATCGCATCGGCGTCGTGGTCGATGAACTGCGCCGGCAAGGCGTGTTGGACGAGACGCTGATTTACGTCTTGGCCGACAACGGGCGTCCGTTCCCGCGAGCCAAAACGCGGCTGCACGATTCGGGGATGAAGACGGCTTTGGTGGCCCACTGGCCGACGGGAATCCAGTGGCAAGGCGCGAGTGACCAATTGGTCAGCGTGATCGATCTGGCGCCGACGGTGTTGTCGGTGGCCGGCTGCCAAGTCCCAGAAACGATGCAGGGCGTTTCGATGTTGCCGCTGTTTCAAAACGCCTCGGCCTCGGTCCGCGAGTATGCGTTTTCAGAGCACAACTGGCACGACTACGAAGCCTTCGGCCGCAGCGTGCGTCACGGCGATCACCTGTTGATCATCAACCGGCGTCCGGGACTGGCTTGGCAAGGCCCGGCGGATTCGGTTCGCAGCGACTCACACCAACAGCTGCGTTCCCTGCGCCAGTCGGGAAGCTTGAACGACGCCCAGGCGGACGTGTTCCTGTCGCCACGGCCAGAGGTGGAATTGTACGATGTGACGTCCGATCCACATCAGTTGAACAATTTGACGACACACCCCGAGCATGCGGAAACCCGGCAGCGACTGGTCGCGGTGCTGCAGCGTTGGATGGACGAAACCGGGGACAGCGTGCCGGACAAATTGTCGCCCGATACGTTTGACCGCGAGTCCGGGAAACCGCTCGCCGAGGAGGCGATCGACGCCCAGGGTGCGATGACGCCGGGCGAAGATCGCTCGGCCGATCACGTCAACGCGCCCGGTCCGCGGTAACATGGGCCGCGGAAACATGGGCCGCGGTAACATGGGCCGCGGTAACATGGACGTAGCTAGCTTCGCCAGAAGGTGGGTCTTTAGAGCGTCGGTCTCCCGTGTGCTCCACGCTCTGGCGAGCGTAGCTACGTCAATGTGACGTTGCGCGTTTCTGTGAGCCTCGCGAAGTCAAACTGACGGTGTCCAGCTAGACAGCGTGCGATCCGACGGTCAAGATGCTGGGATGATTCGTTCGTTCCGCCGTCATCTGTTGGATCGATTCGTTTTGCGGCCTTCGCGAAACGAATTGGTCTATGCGCCCAAAGAACGCGTGTTGGTGACCGTCGATCGGATGACGGACGAGTACTTTGTTGAGTATCGCCGCTCGCGCGGCGACGGCACCTGCGGCGAACTCTCTCCGGACCATCAACCGATCGACTTGCTGGTCCTGAAGTTCCCGGGGACGGCCGGTCGGGCGGAGCGGGCGTCGGATTGGCCGTGCCGCTTCCTGCCCGAATCAACGGTCAAGATCTGCACCTGGAATGCGCCCGGCTATGGCGCCAGCAGCGGCCGCGCGACGCTGGCCAACATCGCCCGCCGCGCGTCTCGATTCTGGTCCCTGGTCACCAGCGACCTGCCGCCCCAGCGGCCGCGAATTTGGTTGGTCGGCAACTCACTCGGCTGCGCGACGGCAACCTATTTGGCGTCGCGGCCGGAGGTTCAGATCGAAGGGTTGATCTTGCGCAACCCGCCGCCGTTGATCCAGACCGTCAAGCGCGTCGCTCGGCAGTACCCGCTGGGGCATTTGACCGACGCGATCGCCGAGAGCGTTCCGCCGGAAATGAACCTGTCGTTGACGGCGCCCGGCGCCAAGGTTCCGACGGTGATGCTGCAATCCGAACGCGACCAACTGGTTCCGCCGGCGTTGCAGATGGAAGTGTTCGACGCGCTGCCGGGGCCGAAGCGATTGGTGATCCTGGAAGGCCTCGATCACGACGGCATCACCACCGACGATCACGAACACGAAATCGACCAGGCCATCAACTGGCTGTGGCAACAGTCTCTGGCCTTTAGGGATTTTCCAGCTTAGGGCGATGCTTTTCTTGGGGTACGCCCCTTCCGGGCTGTCGCCCGTGGGGCTCTGCGCGCCGACCTAGAAAGGACGTCGTACACCCTCCCCAACGACCACCTCTCACCCAATCCGCCACCATCACTTCGGCAGGTCGATCACTTCACCTTCGCTTTCGCCCGAGAGGATTTGCTGGATCATCATCTGCGTCGGCCCGTCCCAGGTCGGCAGGGAGCGAAACAGTCGCAGCGCGCCGTCCAGGTCGGAGGCACGGAACAGATCCAGTGCCGCTTCGTAGTCCGCGATCAATGCGTCGGTGACTTGGTGCGTCCCGATGGCGGCGTCCCCGATCAGTTCCGAAATCTCGACCGGGGTGGCAAAGCCGGCGGGTCGGACTTTGGCCAGTCGTCGGAGTCGGACCCCGTGTCGACCGGCCGCCAACAACGCCGTCCGAGTCGCTTCATCAAGAATGATCTCCGCGCCGAATCGTTTGGACATCGACTCCAACCGACTGGACAGATTCACGACCGGACCGAAGGCCGTCACCTTGACTTGATCCTTGGTGCCGATCTGTCCGGCAACGGCGCGGCCGTGGGCCAGTCCGATGCCGCAGCGAAACCCCAGGTCCGATCGATGGTATTCCGCCTGGATCGCCAGGGCCGCACCGGCGGCTTGGAGGATCGATTGGTCTTGAGCCAGCGGCCATCCCCAAAACCCCATCGCCGCGTCGCCATGAAAGTCGCCGATCACCCCGTCATAGCCGAGGATGTGTTTGGTCATCACGCCCAGTGCGTCGCTGACGTCGGACAACAATTGCAACAATTGCTGTGAATCCTGTTCGCTGCGGCTGGAGAATCCACGCAGGTCACAGAACATCACGGTCAGCTCGGCTTCGCGCGGCTGCAATACTTTTTCGCTATCACCGCTGGCCAAGGCACGCATCACGATCGGCGCAAAGAAGTTGCTCATCGCCGCCTGGCGACGTTGCAGCTGACGACTTTGTTGCAAACTGGCCATCGTCGTCCCGACCAGTTCGGCAAACTTGACGTCGTCGTGCAGCTGGTCGGAAACATCCACCGGATGTCCCGAGCCCGTCATCGTCTCGGTGTCCGGCAACTTTCCCGTGATGTAGATCACCCAACCGCGACAGGCTTGGGTGCGGAGCGGCACGCAGTAGGCCCAATCCACATCCTCCCGCGCCGTGAACGCACTGGTCGTCAACGTCGAATCGCCCGATGCCCACACATTCAAGATGCTTTCGCGTTTCTCGATCGACCGCTGGACCAACCGTCGACTGATCGGCGATCCGCCCAGCGTCGCACTGCGGTTGTCGTAATGCAGCACTTCGATCGGCGCGTCTGGATCGTGCTGGAGGTCCCCTGCCGACAAAATCGAGACCGCTTCGGCCGAAGGCGTTGATTGCAACAAGACACTCGTCACCCGGACCAACAGCTCTTGATCGCTGTCGCTGCTGGCGATCAGATCGGGCAGCCGAGTCAACACGTCGATCCGCGCGTTGACATCGCGGAAGTGCTTGCGACGCAGGGCCACGTGATCAAACACGTTTTCGGTCACATCCAGCCCGTCTTCGGCGGCCTGATCGCCCAGACGTTCCGGCGAACGTTTTCCCGTCGCCGCGGCCAACGTGAACGTCGTCTTGCCGATCACAAAGTGATCGCCGGGCACCAGCACAAAGCGAACGGCATGACGCCCCTGGTGATAAACCGGGTTTCGCGCCGAAGCGACCGCGATCACTTCCAGACGACCATCGGCTTGGGGAATCAAACGCACATGCGCCCTTGAGATCAACGGATCCCAGGGCACGTTCCAATCCGCATCGCTGCGACCGATCACCACATCACGACGCATCGCCGCATCGGGGACCTCCCGACGCCAACGATGATAATTCTGCGGTCCCTGTGCGATTAAATCAGCCATGCGGTTAAGTTACCGGGTTGGGGAAGAAGTTCCAAGGTTCTTGGTTCTTGGTTTGCGCGGGGGCGGGTGCTGCACTATTTTCTTGTCGGCTCCCCTCCCATCTTTCTGCCCCCTCTTTTTCTGTCACCTTACCTCCCCCAATCCCCAAACGATGGACGACGACGAAACCTTGACCGCCTACCACGAAGCCGGCCATGCGGTGGTCGGCTTTGCCCTCGGCGGCGAAATCGAATCGGTCGGCCTGTACGCCGAAGCGGACGAGTGGCTGCCCGAGCGGTTCGGCGATTGCCATGTCAATTGGGGCCGCGTCGACGCGCACAGCGATTGGCAAGTCCAGCGCGAGGTGTTGACGATTCTTGCCGGTCCGGTCGCGGAAATGATTTACCGTGGCGAGAAACTGCATCCGGCCACGTTCGCGCCCTGGCAACACGACTGGGCCTGGGCTTGGCAACGCGGTGAGCGGTTGATGCGTGACCCCCAGCGTCGGACGCAACTGCTGGAGTCCGTTGTGGTGTTGCTGCACCACCACCTGAGCGAGGATTTGTGCTGGGCGGCGATCGCGGCGGTCAGCGACGAATTGCTGGCCCACGAGTACCTGGACGCCGAACAATTGGCCGAAACCCTGTCGTTTTGGATCCGCACCTGAGGTCACCAATCAAGCAGCGGGTCGGAAAAGCTTTGGCGGCGCAGCGTGAGATCGCCTATAACGGAGTCCGTTTGTTGCCCGTCGCTCATCCGCTCGTCTGCCGATCTTTGCCAGGTTTGTTCCGATGCCGGCTCCTGATCCTTCGAATTCATCGCCGCGCCGCCGTCAAGCGTTTCGCCCAGGCTTCACACTGGTCGAGTTGTTGGTGGTGATCGCGATCATCGGGATCTTGGTCGGTTTGTTGCTGCCGGCCGTCCAGGCGGCTCGGGAAGCCGCCCGTGTGATCCAGTGCCAGAACCGGCTAAAGCAGGTCGCCTTGGCATGCCACAATTACGAATCGGCCTTCAAGGAATTGCCGGGCTACGGGGGGGAGCGTCCGGGGTTCCTGATCACGCAACGCGAAAACCGCTTTCGAACCCACATCGGCGGCGGGACGTGGATCACACAGGTGCTGCTGTATCTGGAAGAACCGCAGCTCGCCACCAAGATCCAGCCGCTGGCCCGATCGTTGGCCGTGACGCCATCGGATCGGATCCAGTCGCTCGTTCGCGTTCCGGTCGAAACGTTGCATTGCCCGTCACGGCGAGATGCCGAGCCGTACCCGTTGGTCGAACCGTACAGCTTGCGGTACGGCGATGCGGGAGCCCGAAACGATTATGCGATGAATGGCGGATCGGCCGAAATCGACCCCGACGCAACACCCAATGATCGCAACGCACCCGCGATCCGGTTGACCCACGACGGCGTCTGGGTGCTCGGACAGCGGACGCGTTTCAACACGATCCTGGACGGGCTGAGCAACACGTACCTGGTCGGCGAGAAGGCGATGGATCTGAACAAGCTGGAAACCGGAGACGGGTTCGGAGACCGCTCGCCGTTGGCCGGTTACCACGACGTTGCGATCTCGTCCCACTCCTATGTCCGCTACGCCGCTCGTTCTCCCAAGGTCGATTCGCGCGCCAACTGCTTGGAATGTCATGATTTCGGCTCGACGCACTACGGCGGCTGGAATGTGGCGTTCGCCGACGGGCGGGTCACGATGATGGATTACAGCTTGGATCTGGAGGTCCACCGCGCCCAAGCCTCGGTCAACGGTCGAGAAATCATCCCGTACCATCATTGATGCGTTCGTGTATGCTGTGGCGAATTCCGCCACAACGATTGATTTTCTTTCCACCGTCGAATCGTCCATGCATCTTGTGCCACTGCATCTTGTGCCACTGCATCTTGCGTCCCTGCAGCTTGCAATCCAACGGCTTGCAACTCTGCGTTTTGCGTCTTTCTCCGCGACATTGATTTGCCTGCTGGCCGCCGGTGTCTCGGCCGCTGAACCCAAGGGCCACCGGGCGGACCCTGATTACGCCATCCAGGGTGAATACGACGGCGAAAACCACAGCATGCACGTCATTGCGAGGGGTGATGGCGAGTTCGAAATCATCGTCTACGACGTCGCACTCGAGGCGATTGCCGCGGCGGGGAATCCGCCGCGCCGCCTGGAGGGAGACGAAGACACGGTCCTGGACCTGGCCAACGCGCTGGAGGTCGAACGCGTCGAGCGGACGTCGCCGACGCTCGGTGCCGCCCCGCCGCCGGATGCGATCGTGTTGTTCGACGGTTCGGAAGAGTCGCTGGCCAATTGGAAAGGCGGGACGCAGACCGATGACGGGCTGTTGCAACAAGGCACCGAGACCAGGCAGACCTTTCGCGACTACACGTTGCACCTGGAGTTCCGCACGCCGTGGATGCCCAACGCCAGCGGCCAAGCCCGGGGCAACAGCGGCGTGTACCACCAAGGACGCTACGAAACACAGGTCCTGGATTCGTTCGGACTGTCCGGGGCGGCCAATGAATCCGGCGGAATCTATGGCGTCAAAGCTCCCGATTCCAACGCCTGTTTGCCTCCCATGCAGTGGCAAACCTACGACGTCGACTTCACCGCCGCGCGCTACCAAGGGCAGACAAAATTATCCGACGCGCGGATGACGGTTCGACTCAATGGCGTCACGGTCCAGAACGATGTCGTCGTGCCCTCCACCACGACCGCGGCCAAGTACCGCGAAGGCCCCGACGACGGACCGATCGTGTTGCAAGACCACGGCAACCCCGTCCGCTTTCGTAACATCTGGCTGATCCCCCGCGACGCGACCCGTGAGGCGTCGCGGCCGATCGTGCCCGGATTTGAACGTTTCTTCGCCGGCCGCGACGACCCCAAAGGACTCGGCGGCGAACTGCTGATCAGCACCCTCGGATGCGTCCATTGTCACGCCGGTGCCGAAGGCGCGTTGCCGATCAAAAAAGGCCCCGTGCTCTCCGACGTGCGCGGGCGGGTTCGCCCCGACGTGTTGGTCGACATGATCGCCGACCCGCACAAGACAAAGACCGGGACAACGATGCCCGATCCGTGGATGGGGCTCAATGCCCAACAACGACGCTCGGCCGCCGCGTCGATCGCCAGCTACCTGATGTTGGCCGGCGATCCGTCCGAGTTGGTCGACCGCCCCGCAAAACCGACCGCGGTCAAACGCGGCAAAACGCTCTATCACAGCGTCGGGTGCGTGGCCTGTCACCGATCCTTTAACGGCACCGAGACGCCCACCGCGACCACCGTTCCCTTGGGGCCGGTCGATGTGAAGTACACCGTCGACTCGCTCGCCCAGCTGATCGCACAGCCACACCGCATTCGCAAGGGAGCCCGTATGCCGTCGCTGGTCGGCTCGATGGGAGACGCCTATGCCATCGCCAGCTATCTGACGGCCAAAGTCACCGAGCGGGCCAGCGATGTCAAATTTCGCCGGCTGATCTACAAGGGCCAGTGGCAAAAGCTGCCCGACTTTGACACCCTCACTCCCGTCTCCGAAGATTCCGTTTCGGGCTTGGACCTCAATCACGACGGCAATCCGCTGCACACCGCGATGGTGTTCCAGTCACAGATTCGGATCGCCGCCCCCGGGAAATATGAGTTCTCGATCGCCAGCGACGACGGGTCGCGATTGTTCATCGGCGATCACAGGATCGACAACGATGGCATCCACCCCAAGGTCACCAAGACGGCCACGTTTGAATTGGCTGCGGGGCTTTATCCGGTCCGTGTCGAATGGTTCAACAATGCCGGCGAAGTCGCTTTGGAAGCGCACGTTGTCGATCCAATGCTGGGACGCGTCCGGCTGAGAGAAGTGATCACCGACGGCCAGGAAGATTCCCAGCCGTTGTTGGCCAGCGAGTTCCAGCCGGACCCGAATTCGGTCCAGCGTGGCGGGCAACTGTTCCAATCCGCCGGGTGTGCCTCGTGTCACGAATTCGGATCGACGCGGCCGCCGCTCGACCTGGCCCCGAAGTTGACCGACGTCCGAACCGACCGCGGCTGCCTGGCCAATTCGGTGACCCGCCCCGCCGTCGACTTTCACCTGTCACCGCGACAGAAACGTTCGATCAAAAACGCGATCGGTTTGCGCAAAGAAGTCCGATCGACCGCGATGACGATCAGCGATCCGGACCTGGTCCATCTGACCCTGGCAGGCCTGAATTGTTATGCCTGTCACCGACGCGGATCGTCGGGCGGCCCCGAGGCGGCGCGCGACGCCTCCTTTCAAACGACCACGGCGGAGATGGGTTGGGAGAGTCGATTGCCGCCGCCGCTGGACGGTGTCGGCGACAAATTAAAATCGTCTTACCTGTCCGACCTGTTCGCTCACGGTGCAAACGAACGACCGTACATGCTGACGCGGATGCCCGGATTCGGTGAGGGCAACTTGGACTTGCTGCATCAAAGCCTGGTGCGGCTGGATCGCCAGGACACCGACGGCGGCGCGGCGATGGCCGAATGGGCGCAGCATGCCGATGTCAACGACGGCCGGAAACTGACCGGCGCCACCGGGCTCTCCTGCATCAAATGCCACTCCTACAAAGATGTCAAAGGCGGCGGCATCGGTGTGATCGACCTGCTGGCGATGCCCAAACGACTGCGCGCCGATTGGTTCCACCGCTACCTGCAAGACCCCACCAAGTATCGGCCGGGGACGCGGATGCCCAACAGTTTTCCCGAAGGCCGCAGTTCCTTCACCGGCCTGTTTGACGGCGACCCGGCGCAACAAATCGCCGCGATGTGGTCCTACCTGAACGCGGGAGAATCGGCCAAGGAACCGCCGGGGCTGCGTGTCGGCGCGATCCTGTTGGCCGCAGCCGAACGACCGCGAATCTATCGCAACTTTTTCGAAGGCGTTTCCGGTCGCGGCATCGCCGTCGGATTTCCCGGCGAAGTCAACCTGATCTGGGACGCCGAACGGATGGGGCTGAATTCGATCTGGAAACACGAGTTCATCGACGCGGCCAGGCACTGGACCGGGCGTGGTCAAGGACGCACCACGCCGGCCGGAGATTCCATCCACACGCTAGAACCCTGGACGCCGCTGGCCCCGGGCGATTCGATCGACATGACGTGGCCGAGCGAATCCGGACGCGATCTCGGTTACCGGTTCGGCGGCTACCGACTGGACGACGCCGGCAACCCGACGTTCCTGTACTCGATCGACGACACAACCGTCTCCGATTCGATCCGGCCGCTCGGTCCGGGCGGATTCCAGCGACAACTGACGATCACCCGCCCCGACGACTCGACGAAACCGGGGCTGATCTGGCGGATCCTGCGGGCGGCCAAGATTGAAGCGGTCGGCGATGGCTTGTACCAGACCGGCCCGATCAAATTGTCGATCACCGACGCCCCGTGTGAAATCATCACCGCCCGCGGACAAAGTGAGCTGCGTGCCCGAGTGCCCGCGGGAACGTCCGTGACGCTCACGCAAACTATCCAGTGGTAACGCCGATCTCGTTCGACGAAGTCAATCAAGCATGAACCCGATGAAACCTTTTTTCGCACTGACCACCGCGGCGATCCTGTGCGCCGCCACACACGTCTCGGCCCAATCCGCCAAAGAATCGGATTACTACACCATCACGACGTTTGAAACCCCGATCGGCGAAGTGATCGAAGCGTGCGGTTTCCAGCTGATGCCTGACGGATCGATGACCGTGTGCAGCCGCCGCGGCGATATCTTTCGCATCGCCGACCCGCTCGCCGAGAGCGTCACCGCCGACCAGTTTTCGTTTTTCGCGCGTGGATTGCACGAACCGCTCAGCCTGGCCTGGCGCGACGGCTGGCTGTACGCGACCCAGCGCTGCGAAGTCACTCGGATGCGCGACGAGAACGGCGACGGCGCGGCCGACGTGTTTGAAACCGTGGCCGACGGCTGGGGCGTGTCGACCGATTACCACGAATACGCCTTCGGATCCAAGTTCGACAAAGACGGCAACATGGCCGTCACGCTGTGTCTGACCGGTTCGTTCAACAGCAACGTTCCCTACCGCGGCTGGGCGATGAAAATCACGCCCGACGGCAAGACGTTGCCGATGACCAGCGGCGTGCGTTCCCCGGCCGGCATCGGCACCGACGCCCAAGGGCGTTGGTATTACACCGACAACCAGGGTCCGTGGAACGGAACCTGCGCCCTGAAACCACTGCGCCAAGGACGTTTCGTCGGACACCCCGGCGGGTTCAAATGGTACGACGACGCCGAATCGACGATGGGACCGAAACCGGTCGAACCGAAGAGCGGTTCGCGATTGCACATCGAAGCCGATCGGATCGACGAATTGGACATGCCGACCGTGCTGTTCCCCTACACCAAGATGGGCAAGAGCGCGTCGGGGATCGCTTGTGACACCACCGGCGGCAAGTTCGGCCCGTTCAAGAATCAATTGTTCGTCGCCGACCAATCCGCCAGCACGATCATGCGTGTCTTTTTGGAAGAGGTCGACGGTCATGTCCAAGGCGTTTGTTTTCCATTCCGGTCGGGGTTTGCCTCGGGGAACGTCGGTGTGGAGATGACGCCCGGTGGATCCTTGTTCGTCGGCGGAACCAACCGCGGCTGGGGCTCGGTCGGTCCGCGTCCGTTCGCGATCGAGCGACTCGATTGGACCGGCAAGACACCGTTCGAAATCCTCGCGATCCGCTTGCAAAACGATGGCTTTGAACTCGAATTCACTCAGCCCGTCGCCCCGGATTCGGTCACCGACCCGGCGCTCTATCAATTGCAAACTTACACGTACGAGTATCGCTCGGAGTACGGTAGCCCCGAAGTCGACCACACAAAGCCGACGATTCGATCGGCGACGGTGTCCAAGGATCGCATGAAGGTGCGACTGGTCGTCGATGGACTGCAACGCGGACACGTCCACGAGTTTTTGTGCGACAAGATCAAGAACGCCGATGGGCAACCGTTGCTGCATCCCCAGGCGTATTACACGGCCAGCTATTTGGCGAAGTAGCCGGTGCCAGCACGACGCGTCAATGCCAGCACGACGCGTCAGCGAGTGGCAGACGTTTGCGTTGGAACCGACACCGGGCCGCTCGCTCACGCTTCCCGCTGGCATCGATCACCGCGTCTTTTCGATCGCTTCGATAGCGAGTTTCAGTTGGCGTCGGGCGCGGCTGAGTCGACTGCGGACGGTGCCGATGGAGATCTCCAAAATCTCGGCGATCTCTTCGTAGGCAAACTCATCCATCTCGCGGAGCACCAAAATCTTTCGATGCTCGTCGGTCAACGTGTCGATCGCGCGGCGGACCAGAGCCACCCGTTCGTTGCGCAGCATCGGTTCGTCGACGCCATCATCCTCGCCTCCCATTTCCAATCCGCTTTCTTCGCGCATCTGATCCAGGGAAACGCGCGCTTTCTTTTTGCGGCGCATCGTCAGCGCGCTGTTGAACGCGATCCGATAGACCCAGGTGAAGAACTGGCTGTTGCGTTGAAATGTATCCAGTTTGACGAACGCGCGGATGAAGGCTTCCTGCGACGCCTCCTCGGCCTCTTCCGGCGACCCGGTCACCTGCAGCATCGACGCAAACAGGCGCTCTTGATTTTGACGCACCAATTCCGCGAACGCCGAACGGTCGCCCGCGAGTGCCCGATCGATCAATTCGGACTCGTCGAATTCTCGCTTCACGCCCAATCGGTCGATTCCAATATTCGTTCGTGTTGAATCGCTAATTTAGAACGACCGTTTACGACAAACGGCCCCGACGAATTGTAAACGCCCGGGCCGCGTCTGTGATCCGCCGACGTGACGGGACTTGCCATTTTGGTGCCCCGCCGCGTGGGATTTGACGTGATTATCGCTTCGTCACCGGGATCCGGCGTTTGTCTTTGTCCGGATCCGCCTTCGGCAATCGGACGACCAACACGCCGTCGGAAAGGTTCGCGGTGACCGCATCGGATTCGATCGCCAACGGCAACTCCAGCTTCCGCTCGAATTTGCCGCTGGGGCGTTCCCGGCGATGACGCTTGACCGTCGGCGCCGCGGCCGGGTTGGTTTCGGCGGCATGACCGTTTTCCGTTGCTTCTTCATCGGACTCCGCCTTCGCCCCCGACACGCGTTGTCCGGAAATCGTCAACGTGTTCTCGTGCACATCGATTGCAATCGATTCGATCGGTACACCCGGCACGTCCAGCGTCACCTGATAGGCATCGTCGGTTTCATCGATGTCCATCGGCACCGGCATCCGATTCTGACGCGCCGCACGACCTCGATCGGCCGCATCACCGAAGAAGGATTCGACGAGTGTTCCAACATCCGTGGCCAAGTCATCCATCAGACGTCCCGACACAGGGGACGGAAAAACCATACGCATCGCGATAGCTCCACGAAAGAGTTGAAGGTCGGTTGCCCGGCGAAGACTGTCATGGCGACAGTTTCGGGTTTCGTGGAGACGTTGATGCACGTGGCATGCCAATGGCGGAGCGACCGCCCGGAAGGGCCGTCGTACTGGGAGGAGCGACAGGCGGGAAGCCTCTCCCACAGGCTTATTGAGTTTCGGCTTCTTGGCGGGTCAGCACGCCATTCCCGTCGGCATCCAACTCTTCAAAGACCTTGTGCAGCTTGCGCGGTGTTTGGGCCTTGGTCAGTTTGCCGTCTTTGTCCCGGTCGATGCGATCGAAGGTCGCCAGTCGGACGGCGCGCTGGATCGCCGCGCGGCTGCGTTCGGCTTGCGTGGGACCGGTATCGTCGCGATCGCGGGGCACCGACAGATGGTAATAGCCGATCATCATTTCGTCCCAGGTCTGATCTCCCCAACGCACGGTCGCCGACGGATCGGGATTGTTGAGATTGCCTTTACTGTTATCAAACACCGCCCGGCAAACGATTTGATCGCCTTCGTCCAGCGACAACGGTTGCTTGAGGACATAGGTGGTTTGCCAGTTGAAGTCGTACTGCGGGATCGACAACAAGACTTCGCCGCTGGACTTGAGCGCATACTCGAACGCCTTGCCGCGGACGTGCATGTGCGGGCTCATGCTCAACAGTTTCGCGTCGGCGGGGAACCCGGGGCTGACCGCGGCGACGGGATGATCGGCCGCGCCCGGCGGAATTGCAAATCGTGTTTGCACGGCACTGGTGGTCACGATCTCGTGCGTGACGGTTGCTTCGTCGACCAGACAAATCCCCAGCTCGCTTTGGTCCTTGGCCGCGGTTCCGATCGGTGTGTAGTGGACTTGAAAGATCAGCTCGCTGCCGGCGGGAATCCGTTTGGCATGCCCGGCCGGCCAGGGTTCGACACGCGCGCCGGGAACATAACCGACCAAGAATCCGCGGGCGCCGTCCAGACCTCGGCGTTGGCCTTTGGGAACCGCGAACGCCAGAATGTGATGCACGACACTCCGATTGCCCGGCTTCAATTCGGCCGCTTCGATCCAGACGTCGTGATCCAGTTTCGGATCGACGCGAAAGTATTGATAGCGCACGGCGCCCTCGGCGGGAACTTCGAACGGCTGGGGGCTGACCTTGAACACCAAGTCGGGCTCGCGCGGCAATTGCCATCCCGCGACCTTGGCCGGCGGCACGGGCAAGTCGCTCAGGTCACCGGCCGGCGCACCGGCCTGGGCCCAATCGTAAAGCAACTGCTTTTCCTCGTCACTCATTCGCCGGGCGTTTGCAAATTTGCCGTGCTCGGGATCGGCGTGCCAGGGAGGCATGCGTTGATCGCCGACGACTTCGGCAATCATGTCGGCCCAACCGGCAACCTCTTCGTACTCGGTCAATGCAAACGGAGCGATCTCGCCCTCGCGATGACACTCGACACAGTGGCGTTGCAGGATCGCTGCAATTTGACCGCCGTAGGTCACCGCCGCATCGGTCTGGACTTCTTTTTTGCGACCGATGATGCAGCCCACCGCCTCGGTCCGGGGAACCGAAACCGGTGACCCGGCCAACAGCTCGTCGACCGCTTCACGGAGGTCGTTGCGACGCGGATTGTCGCGGACGTATCCGATTCCATACTGGTCATCGACACGGCCGCGATACCGCAGCCGACGCTGATCATCAAACACAAACACCTCGGGCGTCCGTGTCGCACCCAGGTCGTCGGCCAGTCGGCCACCGGCATCTTTGACGATCGGGAAGGTCAGCTTTTGTCGTTGCGCAAACGCGCTGATGTCCAACAGCGAATCGTGCCGGTTGCTCATCACACCGACCACGCGAACGCCTTCGTCGGCGAGCGTTTCCTGCATCGATTGCAACCGGACGGCGTACAGCTTTGCCAGCGGACATTCGGTTCCCAAAAACGCCACAATCAAGTGCGAATCTCGCTGGAAATCCTCCAGCTGCCAACGCCGACCGCGATGGTCGTCCAGGTCGATGCGGGTCAAACGCTTGCCCAGTGCGGGCGACGCGACGGGGTCTTCGGCCGGTGAAGGCTGAATCGACGATCCGAGGATCAATGTGAAACACGCCGCGGCGGAGGAGAGCAGTTTTTGGAACTTCATCTTGATGGTTTTTGGAACTAATTGGATCGCTCGAACGGACAAAGTCGACCAAGGGTGTGGGACAGGCTTCCCGTCTGTCACTTTCTGCCCGACAGGCTGGAAGCCTATCCCACCAATCGCCCGCCGTCCTTGTAGAATACCCACGCGGACACCGCCAGGTTTCAATCTTTGTGCTGAAAATCCTCGCTTCGCATCATGCTTGCCGACACCCTGTCTCGATTACTCGACACGCCACTGGCGGTCATCGACCAGCGTCCTCTGGGCGGCGGTTGCATCAGCGAAGCCTCGGTCGTGACGGTTCGTTGGGATGACCCGCAATCTTGGCAAAAATCCAGCGGTCTCGCCGCCGCCGAGCCGCAAACCCAACTGTTGATCAAACGCAATTCGGCCGACATGGTTTCGAATTTTCGCTGTGAAGCTCGTGGTTTGCAGGCATTGGCCGACGCGAACGAGATCCGCATTCCCCAGGTGTATGCCGCCGATGTCGTGGACCGACAGGCATTCTTGGCGATGGAATTCATCCCCAACGCCGCCCCGCGATCCTCGTCACAGGCGTTCAGCCGATTCGGGCGACAACTGGCCCGACTGCACCGCGCAACGCTCGGCGATTCCGTGGGCTGGCCGGAGGACAACTACCTCGGGTCGGCCCGGCAGCCCAACGGGGCCTGCAGTTCGTGGGCAGAATTTTTCGCCACGCGACGCATCGGGTTCCAAATCCGTTGGGCCGCCGACCAGGGGCTGGTCGATGCGAAGTTGAAGTCCGACTGCCAGCGGATCATCGACCGGATGGAGGACCTGCTTTCAGGGCGGGAAGAGACGTTGTCGCTGCTACACGGCGACCTGTGGAGCGGCAACTACCTGTTCGACACCTCGGGGCAACCCGCCTTGATCGATCCGGCGGTGTACCGGGGTTGCCGCGAGGCCGAGTGGGGCATGATCAAGTGGTTCGGCAGCTGTCCCGGCGACTTCGAGCGGGCTTACGTCGACGAATGGCCGATGGCCGACGGCTGGCAGCGACGGGTGGCCGTTTACATGCTGTACCACCAGCTAAACCATTTGAATCTGTTCGGCCCGTCGTACGCGAGTGCGTGCCGCCGGACGGCCGAGCAGGTTTTGAAGTAGGAGAAGGAGAGGGCTTTCATAATGACGAAACCCTCCCTGGAAGGGAGGGTCGAGCGTAACGAGGGGAGGGTCGATTGGTGGTGACCGAGTACTTTCGAGCCGCAACGAACCCTCCCCGCGTCGTCGTATCCTCCTCCGCGACCCTCCCTGCCAGGGAGGGTGAAGTCGTAAACGTCTGTTAAATCAAAGGTTAAAAACCGCACGACCTCTTCCAGGGAGGGTTTTGTCGTTCTTCGGCCCCCATGCCCTCCAAAATCTTCCTACCTCTGTCGCCCCCCGCGCCACCTCAGCGATGCGCCGCAATCGCCGTTTCGACTTCGGCGGGATCGACATCGCCGACCAGTTCCACGTGCCCGATTTTGGTCGGCAAAATGAAACGCAGCTTTCCGTGGGCGACTTTTTTGTCGCGCATCATCACCGGCAGCATGGCGGCGACGTCGGCGTCGGGGAACGTGATCGGCAGCTGGCAAGCCTGCAGAACCTTGGTTTGGCGCCGCAGCACCTCGGCGTCGCAGCGTCCCAACTGGATCGCCAGCGAGGCGGCCATCTGCATTCCGATCGCGACCGCTTCACCGTGCAACAGCGTTCCGTAGCCCGCGGTCGCTTCGATGGCATGGGCGAAGGTGTGTCCGTAATTCAAGATCGCTCGGCGGCCACTGGTTTCGCGTTCGTCTTCACCGACGACGCGTGCTTTGGCCAAGCAGCTCTGCCGGATCGCATACCGCAACACATCCGGATCGCGCCGGACCAGCGCGGCCGAGTTGGATTCCAAATAGTCAAAGAACGCGGCATCGTCGATCACGCCGTACTTGATGACTTCGGCCAGACCGCTCAAGTAGCTGCGATCGGGCAGGGTCTTCATCGCCAAGGTATCAATCCAAACCAGTTCGGGCTGCCAGAACGCGCCGACCATGTTTTTGGCCCCGGACAGGTTGATCCCCGTCTTGCCGCCGACGCTGCTGTCGACCATCGCCAACAAGGTCGTCGGGACTTGCACGAAGCGGATTCCGCGGGCGAACGATGCGGCGACGAAACCGGCCAGGTCGCCGATCACCCCGCCGCCGACGGCGACCACGACGCTGCGTCGATCCGCCCCCCGATCCAGCATCCAATCCAACAGCTCGCCGAACTTTGCAATCGACTTGCTGGGTTCGCCCGAAGGGACCGCCGTTGCATCAACACGGCCAGATTCGCTGCGGATCTGGCCGGCCAACGCCTCGGCCCAACGCTCGACGGCGGCATCATAGATCAGCAGCACGTGACTGACGTCGCCGAGTGATTCGGCAAACGCGGCGGCAAATCGCCCGGTTGCCCCTGTGGCAATATGAATTGGATAACTACGATCACCCAAGTCGACTGAAACGGTGCTTTCACCGGGATCGCTGGCAAGCTCTGAATTCATTGTGTCGTCTCGATCTCCCCTGTAATTTTTCGGCAGTTTAACCGATGACCTCCCCAATCGACGACCAGACGGACGACCAGACCGACGCTCACGCCGACAAATACAACGACCCTCGCGCCCAGATCTCGCGGCGGGGAATCCTGATCGGCCTGGGCGTCGTGCTGTTCGGGATCGCCGGGGCCGCCCTGAGCATCTGGGCCCGGCGAACGCGGCTGGAACAGACCACCAAATTCTGGGGGCCCGAGGTGATCCAGGCGTTTCAGTTGGCCGCGGAAATCCATCTGATCATCCAGCCCGACCAGCCGGCCGCGGAGGCCGAACCGGTTCGATTGACCGGCATGCCGGGGCTGGGGCATCTGCGTCACCTGCTGCTCGATGACCGCAGTTATCGATGGACGTCGGTCAAGAACGAATCGATGCGGTCGCGTCTGGGGCAAACCGAGTGCATGATGCTGCGGTTCTCCGATCCCGAAGCCAAACGGTTTCCCGATGCCGAAGTCATCATCGATCTTGAACAGGGCTGGATCGGAAAAGCCGACGGCGACCGTCGGATCCAGTTGAATGAGCGGTTTCGCAATGCCGTGCCGGCGTTCTTGACCCAGGTCGCCGACTACGAACCGCTGCGAGTGGAGCTGCGGAAACCAACCCCGTCCGGGGAATAGCCCCCCCGAAAACCGCCGCAATCTCAATCGATTCATCCCGCACGATCTGTGCGGTGGGTACAAAACTGGGGCGATTGCGTTTGCAGAATGTAGATTTCAGCTGTGCTGATTTATCCCTCCTTCGCTTATACTTAAGGGGCATGCAGTCGACGTTTTCGGTCGCTGCGGTCCCGTTTTCTACGCGCCCCACCCTCTTCTTCCGCACGACTTCAGGAACCGCTTTCGTGAGCACAGCAGCCAATCCCGATGAGGCATTGGGCGACGCCGAGGCACAGGCCCCAACCAAACAGGGCGCGGCAAATCAGGCGACCGCGGAAGCGACGACGGACGAGATCATCGGCGCCGACGTGGTCGCTGCGGACGAGGGCGAAGAGGACGACGACGCGGCGGGCACCCATCACCGGTTCCTGTTCTTTCAAGCGATGCCGGCCTGGTTGGTCAGCACACTCGTGCACGCGCTGATCCTGTTGATCCTGGGACTGGTTTCGATCGCCGATCCGATCCAAATCGTCAACGTGCTGACGGCGTCCAGCGGCGGCGACGACGGACCGGAAATCGAAGAACTGTCGATCGAGGAGTTCGATCCCGGCGAGATCGAAGAGGCCGAGGAGATGACCGAGGAAGTCGAGATCACCGACCCGGTCGAAATGGTCGAACCGGTGGCCATGGAAGTTCCCGTGCTGGACATCGCGGCGGTCCCGTTGGACATCAGCGATTTCGCCGCCGACATGGCCCCCGCCGCGACGACGCTGCAATCGATGGCTTCGATGAGTATGAAGCCGATGGGCAGCCGCAGCTCGGAAATGAAGGAGAAACTGCTGCGAAAATACGGCGGAACCGACAGCAGTGAAGCCGCGGTCACCGAAGCGCTGAAGTGGTTTTCACGACACCAAATCAAAAGCGGACCGACCGCCGGCGCGTGGACCTTCCAACACGAACTGGTCTGTCGCGGTGCCTGTGGCAATGGCTGCACCAAACCGGGCCGCGCCAAACAACTCAATGCCGCCACCTCGCTGGCCTTGCTGCCCTTCATGGGCGCCGGCCAGACGCACCTCAAGGGTGAATTCAAGGGCGTCGTGATGGGCGGCTTGCGATTCCTGGTCCAGAACGGAAAACCCGGCAAAGAACAAGGCTTGCCGTACATCGACTACACCGGCGGCGGCAACATGTACGACCACGGGCTGGCCGCGATCACGCTCTGCGAAGCCTACGCGATGACCGGCGACCCGGATTTGGCCGGCCCGGCCCAAGCCGCACTCAACTTCATCGCCCTGGCGCAGTGCCGCGACGGCGGCTGGCGGTACCGGAAACGAGACTCCAGCGGCGGCGACACCTCCGTCGTCGGTTGGCAGGTGATGGCGCTCAAGAGCGGGCACATGGGACACCTGAGCATCCCCCCCAACGTCATTCAAGGCTCCACCTTGTTCCTGGATCGTGTCTCCAGCGACGGCGGTTCGATCTACGGCTACAACAAACCGTCCACCACGCCCCGACCGGCCACCACCGCCGTCGGGCTGCTGTGCCGAATGTACACCGGCTGGGATAAAAACCACCCCGGCATCAAAAAGGGGGTCAAACACCTGGCCAAAATCGGCGTCAAAAAACCCGACCTGTACTACAACTATTACGCCGCCCAAGTGCTCCGACACCACGGCGGAAAGGAGTGGGACAAGTTCAACGCCGAACTCCGCGATTGGCTGGTCGAAACCCAGGATCAATCCAAGGGCGCCAAGGGCAGCTGGTATTTCAACGGCGCCCCCCACATGAGCGAAGCCGGCCGGCTCTGCCTGACCTCGTTCGCCACCATGATCCTGGAAGTCTACTACCGGCACATGCCGCTGTACGCCGAAGCCGCTGCGGAAGATGAATTCCCGCTGTAGTTTGGCGACTTCCGTTCCCGATCCGTCTTCGTCATACTGCCAAGCTTTTCCCGTTTCGCAGCTTCGCTCGGTCAGGAATGTTCGGCATGTTTGAAGACAAAATCAGCTACTCAGGGGTCACCTTCGATGACGTCCTGCTGGAACCCCGCTACAGCGAAGTCGTCCCCAGCGAAGTCGACGTCAGCAGCCAGCTGACACAGCGAATCCGGCTGCAAATCCCCCTGCTGTCCTCCCCGATGGACACGGTCACCGAAGCCGAAATGGCAATCGGACTGGCGAAAGAAGGTGGTTTGGGCATCATCCACAAGAACCTGTCGACCGAGGCCCAGACCGAAGAGGTCTTGAAAGTCAAACGCTCGGCCAACGGGATCATCGTCGACCCGGTCACGCTGCAGCCGGGCGAGAAAGTCAGCCGCGCCGCCGAGTTGATGGACCAAGCCAACGTGTCCGGGATTCCGATCGTGGACCAGGACCGCAAGCTGGCCGGAATCCTGACCCGCCGCGACCTGCGCTTCCTAGAAGACCCAGATCTCCCCATTTCCGAGGTCATGACCTGTGAGAATCTGGTGACGGGAACGGGGAATGTAACGCTTGAGGAAGCTGAGCGAATTTTAACGGCAAAAAGAGTCGAGAAACTTTTGCTGATTGACGAAGATAGAAAACTAACGGGCCTGATCACGATCCGCGACATCGACATGATGAAGCGGTTTCCCCGTGCGTGCAAAGATTCGCAAGGCAGATTGCGGGTCGGAGCGGCAATCGGGGTGGGTGATCTGGAACGTGCCGAGGAGTTGATCCGACAAGGCGTGGACTTGTTGGTCGTCGATTCGGCTCACGGCCACAGCAAGAACGTGGTCGAGACGGTCAAGGAGATTAAGGCACAATCCGGCTGGGACATCGATGTGATCGCGGGGAACGTCGCGACCGCGGAAGGGGCCCAGGCGCTGATCGATGCCGGTGCGGACGCGATCAAGGTCGGAATCGGCCCCGGATCGATCTGCACCACGCGAGTGATCAGCGGCGTCGGTGTGCCCCAAGTCTCGGCGATCCTCCGTGCGACTGCGGTCGCCAAGCAGAAAAACATACCTGTCATTGCTGACGGCGGCGTTCGCTTCAGCGGTGACATTACCAAGGCAATCGTCGCCGGGGCCAACACCGTGATGATCGGCAGCTTGTTTGCCGGACTGAGCGAAAGCCCCGGAAAAGTCATCCTGTACCAAGGCCGGACGTTCAAAACGTACCGTGGGATGGGATCGATGGGGGCGATGGTCAAGGGCAGCAGCGATCGGTATCGCCAAAAGGGAGTCCAGGCCGGAAAACTGGTCCCCGAAGGCGTCGAAGGCCGTGTGCCCTACAAAGGTCCGCTCAGCGATTACGTCTACCAACTGGTCGGCGGCTTGCGAGCGGGCATGGGATATTTAGGAACCAAGACGATCGACGAATTGAAACGCGATGGACGGTTCATTCGCGTTTCCGCAGCGACGGTTAGGGAGAACCACCCGCATGACATTGCGATCACTCAAGAAGCGCCCAATTACAGCCCCGACGTCCACTCGTCGGACCAAAATTAGGCGACGTCTGAACGGACCGACCGCCGCGCTGGCACTGGCCTGCCTGTCGACGGCCCTGCTGGGAACCGCAGACGCCCAGGCCCCATCGTCAGCCGGTTCGTCAGCCAACGCCAGCTGGAACCTGCGTTGGCGAAAGAGTTCCAAAGTCACGCCCCCGCCCGCCGCAGTGCCCCAGCGAGACATCTTCGCCACGCCGCCGCGACCTACTCGGACACACGCTGCGATCCCGGCCAACACCACAACGCCGGCCAACCCTGCAGCGCCGGCGAATCCCGCACCCGCGTCCGGCGTCGCTCAGGTCGCCCACCAGCAACCGGTCGCCAATCCGATGCGGCCCCAGCCGGCCAACATGCACCAGCCGGCCAACGCCTTCCGGCAGGCCGCCGTGTCACGAACGATCCGCCAAGCCCAACTGTCGCGCCGATCGCAAGGCTTGCAAGCCATCGGCCAGGTTCGCCAAACCCAATACAGCGCGCCCGAAGCCGCCGCGCCGGTCGGCAACTACCGACGCGCCGCCAGCCCTGTTGCTCCGAACACCGCAGCGCCCGCCCCACGCCGCGCCCCGGAACGACTGGCCCAGGCCAACGATTTTTTCAACAACCCCTTTGCCGACGGTCTCAATCCGCCGGCCCAGGCTGCAGCGGCTCCGGCCGCTCGCGTCGCGCAGCAACAGCGTCGCGGTGGCACGACCGCCCAACTCGCCATCGCGCCGCAAACGTCCGGCGATGACGCCGCCCCCGGGCTGACGCTTCCCGACCTGCCCGGTGCGGCACCGCAGGGCAACGCCGCGGGCACCCCCGCTCCGATGCCCGAGCAGCTTCCGCCGAACGCCCTGCGCGGCGTCGGCCCGGACACCCAATCGCTGCCCGCACCGAGCTTGCCGTCCCCGGACGAAGGTTCGTCGATGCGTGATTTGCTGAGCGATCCCGACCAGCAAGTGATCCCCGAACCGTCGCTCGACGCAGCCGCGGATCAACCTGCCATTGAGCCGCCGTCGATCCCGCAGCTGAGTGATCCGACTGACAATCCCGGCGACATGCCGACCGATTCACCTTCGGATCGAACGCCAACCGAGGCTGCCCAACCGGATCCCATTCCGTATCAAAACCCGTTTGACCAAGACCGATCCCGGCGCGAGCCAAACGGTCGAGCCGACCAAGCCCCCATCGGCCCCGTGCCCGGCGACACCTCGATGTTGAAGGCCAATCAATTGTCCTGTGAAGACTTCCGGGCACGCATCGCTCGTGAGACCATCGACAAGATTTCGCTGGACCCCAGCCCACCGTTCCGTCCCGATCTGTTTGATCCGGCCGACTACCAGCGGCAGCGGGAAAAGTTCGAATCGCGACAAACCGACCGGCCGTGGAGCAACATCGACGGGAACGTGATCGCCAACGGACGCTTCATCGAACTGGCTTACGAACAAGTTATCATCGAAACTGAAGACGGCACGCGACAAGAGTTGCAAGTCAACGAGCTCAGTGAAGGCGACCTGGGTTACCTGTCGGAGAACTGGGGGCTGCCCAAAGAATGCTTGATCGCGAAGGTTCCCTACACGCCACGCTCGTGGGCCCCGCTGACCATGACCTGGAAAGCATCCAATCTGTGCAGCAAGCCGCGCTACTTTGAACAGGTCAACCTGGAACGTTACGGACACACCGCCGGTCCCTGGTTGCAACCGGTCGTTTCTTCGGCCCACTTCTTTGCCAACATCGCCGTCCTGCCGTACAAAATGGGAATCCATCCGCCGAACGAATGCCAGTACGCGTTGGGTTACTACCGCCCGGGTAACTGTGCCCCGTGGATCGTGCCGCCGGTGCCGATCAGCGCCCGCGGAGCACTGGTCCAAGGGGCCGCGATGACCGGAGCGTTCTGGCTGATTCCCTAACGGCCACGCCAAGCGACTCGCATCGGTGCAAGGTGCAGACACCGCCCGCTCTGGCAGAGGTTGTGCGGTTTTTAGGAAGAAACCCTCCCTGGCAGCATTGGTGTCGACACAACTTACCATGGCTCCCTTCTCCCCCGGCTTTGCGCACAGAGAAGGGCTGGCGAAAATCAATGGAACTTGGAACGCTGGGTAGATCCGGAGACGTTCATCGATTCTGCTGGATCCCTCGATTGCAAATTGCAAACTGTTCATTGCAAGATTCAAATTTGCCGGGCATCGTCGCTCAAATCATTTCGCAATTTGCACTGTTCATTTCGCAATTTAGAAACCGCACGAAGTGACGCCCTCCAATCTCCCATGCCGAACCTCAGCCTCCACGACATCGACCTCGATCGGCTACGCACATTGGCCGGCGTCTTGGTTCGCTCGATGCCGACCCAACTGGTCATCGGTCTGGTCGGGACACTCGGCGCGGGAAAGACCACGCTGACCCAATCGCTGGCCGCGGCGATGGGTGTCGATCCGGAAGACGTCACCAGTCCCACGTTCACGCTGCTGTGCAGCTACGACGCCAACATCGATGCAGGCCCGATTCGTTTGCACCACCTCGATGCCTATCGGTTGGTCGATGAGGACGAGTTTTTGGAATTGGGTGTCGAAGAGCTATTCGATGCCGACAACGCCTGGGTGTTGGTCGAATGGGCCGACCGCGTCGAATCCGTGCTGCCACCGGACACGCTTTGGATTCACATCGACATCCCAGCCTCGGCTGATCCCATCGCGCCGCATCGCCAGATCACGTTGACCACGCAAAACGACGCACTGGCCGACCCCCTGGCATCGATCGCCGACGCGATGCCGAATCAATAAGTACGATGGCCCGTCCGGGCCGTCGCTCCGCTGGACTCTGTGCGACGTCCCGGAAGGGACGTCGTACAGCTCAATGCGACGACCATGATCCCCGCGCCCCTTCGCAAACAGCTCGCCGATCAACACGGTGTGCATCGGATCGCGCCGCTGCCGCCGGGGCTCAGTGGCGCGCGGGTGTTTCGTTGCGACGGAGACGAAACGCTGGTGCTGCGCTGTTGGCCGCTGAGGACCACACCAAACCGTGTCCGGGAAATCCACTCGGTCATCACCGCGGTCGCATCTTCGTTTCAATTGCTACCAAAATACAAGGCGATCGATCCACGCGGCTTGACGTTCACGGTCGACGCTTCCGGGGCGATTTGGGAGCTGGCCACGTGGATGCCGGGGCAACCGCTGGCCGGCGACGCCTCGCTGGAATTGATCGGTCAAGGCGCCCGCGCGATCGCTGGCCTGCACCACGCGCTCGCACAGGTGCACATCGGGGATCTGAAATCGCGGTTTCACGCCGCCCCCGCGATCGCCGAGCGGCTGCAGCGGATCGCTTGGCTGGACGAGCATTTGCCGCGCAACCTAATCATCGACCTGGACGGCCGGGTTCACCCAAGTGTCGTCGGTGTCTTGGACCGGGCCAGGCGGTTGTTGCAGCAAAAGTGGCCGACCACCGCGCCGCGATTGTCCGCGGCTCTGGCCCCACTGGCCCGCCGCCGCTGGCCATTGCAATACGTTGTTCGGGACATCCACCGCGAACACGTGCTCTTTTCCGGGGGCCAAATCAGCGGAATCATTGATTTTGACGCCTTGCGTGTCGACACAGCCGCGGTCGATCTGGCCCGCTGGACGGTCGGTTTCGATCATTATCGCGGCGCCCCGGAGGCGGTGATCGACCAAGTTTTGGCGGACTACCGGGCTGCAGCGACATTTGCAAGTCGGCCTGCTGGCAGTCACGGCGACACCCCGCCGGCCGCCCCCCGGGCAGTTGTCCAGCCGGATTCGATCGACCAGGCGGACCGGATTGTGGGACGGCCACTCGGGTCGGAAACCGATTACGGGGCGTCGGACGCCGCGGAGTTTCGTACACTGGTACTGCTGATCGCCGAGTCATCACTTTGGATCAGCTTGGCAAATTGGGTCGTCTGGCTGGTTGGCGAGTCGAGACAATTCCCCGATTTGCAGCTTGTGTCCGAAAGGCTACGTCGATTAATCGAATCAGTGGACGGGGAACGGAAACGTTGACGCTTTTTAGCCGCCACAACTAAACTCGTGGCGGCGATCACCGCGGCGATACGATCACTATGAAAAGAAAACATCACAACAAGCCCCTGACGTCTGGCGGCAGAAATTCCTGGACGGCGTCAATCGGCGTCCTGGCCATCGTTGCCGTCGCCCTGGCCGGTCTCACACCGATCGGCCAAACGCGCGCCGTCGCCCAAGGCAGCTTTGACGCCTCCTCGCTGGGACAATCCGATGACGTCTTCGGCGGTATCAATTTTGGCGGACTGAGCGAGTCGCAACAGGAGCCGGTGACTTGGTCGGCCAGCTACGTGACCAACGGCCAACAAGGGCGGCTGGAAATCGAAGCCACCGTGGGCCGGTCGTGGCACATCTATTCAACGACGCAACCGGCGGGCGGACCGCTGCCGACGAAGTTTACGATCGCGTCTCCGAAATCGGTGTCGATCACGGGGAAATTCAAACCCGATCATCCGCCGATGAAAAGCGTCTCGGACGTCTACCCCGGTGTCACGATCGAGGAACACGAAGGGGTCGTTCGCTGGTCGGCGCCGATCAAACTGCCCACCGGTTTCCAAGATGCGATCAAGGTCAATGCCAACGCGCTCGTTTGCCAAACCGGCGGGTCGTGCATGCCCGCCAACGAAACATTGACGGCAACCTTTGCGGGACCAGACGCCGGTCAAGCCGATGCAGATGCCGCCGATGCCGATGCCGCCGACACGGCCACACAATCACTCGTGCCCCAATCGGACACGAAGGCAGCGGGGGAAGCTGACGAGGCGAAGAAGGCGGCGAAATTGTTGGCCGATCCCGCAGCCAAAGCGACGACGTTCCGTGACAACGATTACGACGTGACTTGGACGGCCGGCGTCTCTTCCGCGGTCGCCGCCGGCGGTCAAGGCCGGTTGGTCTTTCGAGCCAGCCCCGAAGCCGACTTTCACGTCTACCAAGGCGTCGTCGATGACTCCGAATCGTCCACCAATTTTGTCATCACCGAAAAGAGCGGTTTGATGATCGGGTACCCCAAAGCGGACCAACCGATCATTTCCAAATCGCTGTTCCCGTCGATCCCCGGCGTCCCCGACACGCCGCCGGTCAAGTTTTATAAGGGTGAAGTGACGTGGTCGTTGCCGATCAAGGTCCCCTCGGGGACGCCCGAGGGAGACTACCCGATCCGCGGTTATGTCGGTTACCAAGCCTGTACGGACACGAGTTGTCTGCGTCCGATGGCGTTCGAATTCACCGCGGTCGTCAAGGTCGCCGCCGAATCCGATGCGACGCTTGGCCCGCTGGAGCTTAAATCCGCCAAGTACGTCACCGCGATCGATCAAGCTGCCGAAACAAAATGGGTCGATGATTTGAACAAGGCCCCGGCGAAACCGGTGGTCGGACAAACCGAAGGCCCGGACGCATCCGCCACGGTCGCGCAAACGCAGCCGAGTCAAACAAGCCAAACGGCCCAAACCGGCGAGTCGGCGACGAATGCCCTGACAGACGATGCCCCCAAAGCATCGTTTCCGTTCATCTTGCTGTTGGCACTTTGCGGCGGGTTCATTTTGAACTTCATGCCCTGCGTGTTGCCGGTGATCGGGATCAAGGTGTTGAGCTTTGTCCAACAAGCCGGTGAAGATCGTCGCCGCGTCGCACTGCTGAACTTTGCCTACGTCGCCGGAATTCTGAGCGTGTTTGCCGGGCTGGCCGTGTTGGCGGTCGTGTTTTCATTCGGATGGGGCCAGCAATTCGCCTACTTCCCCGTGCGGATCGGTTTGACGGTGATGATCTTTGCCCTGGCACTGTCGTATCTGGGCGTTTGGGAATTGCCGACACCGGGAGTGGCGACGGGCAAATCGTCGGAGAACCTGCAGAGTAAAGAAGGCTACAGCGGCGCGTTCTTCACCGGGACGTTCGCCACGATCCTGGCGACACCTTGCAGCGGCCCGTTCCTGGGCGTGGCACTCGGTTACACGATCTATCTCAACAGTATCCAATCAGCCGCCGTCATCATGACCGTCGGCTTGGGCATGTCGCTGCCATACATCGTGCTGGGCTTGTTCCCGTCACTGGTCGGCTTCCTGCCCAAGCCCGGGAACTGGATGGTGACGCTGAAAGAGTTCTTGGCGTTCTTGTTTCTGGGAACCGTCGCCTACTTCTTCAACCAGTTCAGCGACGAGCAAAAGCTGCCCGTCTTCGTCACCCTGATCGGCGTCTGGTTCGGATGCTGGGTGATCGGAAAAGTCCCGCCGTGGGAATCGATCGAAAAACGATTGCGGGGATGGAGTATCGGCGTCGCCAGTGCCGTGGCGATCGGCTGGTTCGGGTTCGCCTACCTGGAACGCAACCCGGCTCCGACAGCCGGCCCGGGCGAAGTCCAGTACGTCGCCGACGACCATGTTCGCTGGGAAAAATTCGACGAACAACGACTGCAAGAACACCAGGCGGCCGGTCGAACGGTGATGTTGGATTTCACCGCGGCATGGTGCCCCAACTGCATCCTCAATACCGAGATCGCGCTCGATACCAAACCGACCAGCGAGTTGCTCGAAGAACTCGATGCGGTCCCGATGTTGGCCGACATGACCGATCTGCCCGACGACATCGTCAAGAAACTGGAAACCGAATTCGGCAGCAAGTCGATTCCACTGCTTGCGATTTATCCGGGCACGTCTCCCGAAAAGCCGATCGTGTTGCGTGACATCGTGACCCAATCGATGGTGCTTGAAGCGCTCAATCAAGCCGGTCCCAGCCTGGGTGGGTCGGTGGCGTCAAAGCAGCGCGGCAAGGCCGCGCGGCTGACGTCCAAGAGGGATTCGACTGTCGATTCCAGCCATTGATTTAGCGGACATGGGTACCAGCACCGCCATCGAAATGGACGACACGATCGTCGCGATCGGATCGTCGACGATGCCGGCAACCCGTGGTGCCGTTCGGCTGACCGGCACCGGCGTGATCGACATCGCCGTACGGTTGGGCGTCACGCCGACCAGCGACACTTCGGCACATTGTGTCGACTCCGCGATCACCCTGGGCCAACCACTCGGTGACGTCCCCGTCCGCGCATTGATCTGGCCGACGTCACGCAGCTACACCGGCCAACCCTCGCTGGAACTGCACACCTTCGGCTCGCTGCCGGTCCTGAACGCGATCGTCGCCCGTGCGATCCAATTCGGTGCCCGCGCGGCGCGACCGGGCGAATTTACCTTACGCGCCTTCTTGGCCGGCCGATTGGATCTGACTCAAGCCGAAGCGGTGCTGGGGGTGATCGAAGCCGAAGGCCGTGGCGCGCTCGACCACGCGCTGCGTCAACTGGCCGGCAATCTTTCGCGGCCGATGGAATTTTTACGAGGCCAATTGTTGGACCTGTTGGCCGACGTCGAAGCCGGACTGGATTTTGTCGACGAAGACATTCAATTCATCAGCGACGAAACGTTGGTCGAGCGACTCGATTCGATCCGCTCCACGCTGGCAACCACACGCGAGCAGTTGACCGAGCGGACACGCGACACGTCCCAGTGGATCATCGCCCTGCGGGGGCTGCCCAACGCCGGAAAGAGCCGGCTATTGAACGCGTTGGCAGGTCACGAGGCCGCGATCGTGGCCGACCAGGCCGGGACGACACGCGACGTCGTTTCCGTCCCCGTGCAACTGGGCGACCATCAAGTCGTGTTGGTCGACACCGCGGGGATCGAAACCGCCGATGGCGATTCGTCTTTAGAACAGATCTCACACCAGGCCCAGCTTCAGGCCCGCCGCGCCGGCCGCGAGGCCGACATCCGACTGTGGTGTGTCGACAGGGGGTCGTCCGACTGGGAACCGACCGCCGCGGCGATGCGCGAGCTTGCTAAAGACAAACGGCAAGCGGCGATCGACCTGTGGGTGGCGACGAAGTGCGATGGATCAATCGCCCGCGACACGCCCGATCCCTGGATCCGCACCAGCTCGCTCGATGGAACCGGAATCGGCTCGCTGCGACAACAGATCATCGAGGCGATCGAATCTCTGGACGCCAACGAAGGCGTCTCGATCACCTCCACGGCGGCCCGCTGCGGCGGCAGCCTGCGTGCGGCCGAAACCGCGATCGGTTCGGCGATCGACTATGTCCACGGCCGGGACGGCCACGAGTATGTCTCGTCCGAGCTTCGCCTGGCCGCCGCGGCACTTGGTGAAGTGACCGGCGCGGTCTACACCGACGACATCCTGGACCGCGTCTTCAGCCGGTTTTGTATCGGGAAATAAGCCGGATAACTCCCTCGACGTAGCTACGCTCGCCAGAGCGTGGATTACCTGGGCGAACTCTTCGGTCGACAAACACAACCCAAAACGTTAGTGCTGACAAAGCTCGAGTGGTTTACCGCAGCCTCGTTTTCGATTCTTTCCTGGACAGTCGCCGTCCTCTCCGAGGTCGGCTTCGGGCAAAGCTTCGCTTTTTCGTGTGCGCCGAGTTCGGAGAACACGGCGACACACTGGCTACGCCGGGCCCAGACCCATCATCCGGCGCCAGGCGCTGAACTGGCCCATGTGCAACGTGATGTGTCCACCCAAGTAAAAGGCGTGCGCCCCGCCAATGGTCGGGAATTTTCCCCGCATCGCTTCGTTGGGATTCTCGATGATGAACTGATCGTCGCTGGCTTGCTCAACCGCTTCGATCGCTTTTTCGTAACCGCTGCGAAACGCCGAAACGACTTCGTCCATACTGGGATAAACCGTCCCGTCGGGATCATCGACGCACTTCGCTTCCTTACTGAACAGCTTGTTGAACGTGTCGCTCGGCAGGACCGACGACGCATCCCCGCCCAATTCGCTGACGACGCGTGAAGGGTACAGACTGAGGTGTCCGAGAATGAAGCACGGGTGATTGGATTCGATCACGCGTCCGTCTGCGGTTGCAAATCGTGCGAACTGGTCCGGGCGGACGCCGGTCAGCATCCGCTCGGCATAACCGAGTCCGAGTCGCGCCGAAGCTGAAATGATATTTCCGATCACGTGGTTTGTGTGGTTCATTGAGGATCTTCATGTTTTGGGGAATGAAACCGACCATGCCGCTGCCGAGACGTTCTACAATCTGGGGCCCAGATTCACCATGGGCTATCGAAAGACACATCATTATCGAAGGCAATCATCATGCACAGGTTCACCTCCCCACGACTCTGGACGGTCTGTTGTTGGATGTTCATTCTGACTTGCGCTCCGTCGACAGGGCCCGCGATCGGGTTTGAACCCAACTATGACGAATCGAAAATCCCCGACTACACGCTGCCCGATCCGCTGGTCTCCCAGGACGGTTCACCGATCACGTCGGCCGAGCAATGGCACACCTCGCGCCGGCCGGAATTATTGGGCCTGTTTGAAAAACATGTGTACGGTGTTGCACCCAAGCCTTGCCCGATCCGTCACCAGATCGTCAGCCGTAAAACGGTGCTCGATGGCTTGGCCACGCGCAGCGAAATCGACGTGTTTTTTGGCTCGGGCGATGACGCACCCTCGATGCGAATGATGACGTACGTGCCCAACGAACGCTCCGGCCCCGCCCCCGCGTTCTTGGGATTGAACTTCCAAGGCAACCACGGCGTCGATGCCGACCCCGAGATCGAATTGAATCCGGGCTGGTTCCGCGTGGGACGCAACGGCACCACCGATGGCAACAAGGCGAATGAAAAATCGCGTGGTTCCACGGCGAAGCGGTGGCCGGTGAAGATGATCTTGGATCGCGGTTATGGCTTGGCGACGATTTATTACGGCGACATCGATCCCGACTTTGACGACGGATTCAATAACGGCATCCACGGCGCGCTCGGCGACCAATTGACCGATGTCGCCCCCGAATCCCGCTGGGGCAGCATCGCGGCTTGGGCCTATGGGCTCAGCCGCGCATTGGATTGCCTAGAATCCGAAACCGAACTGGGCATCGACGCATCCAAGGTCGCCGTGATCGGACATTCACGGTTGGGAAAAACCTCGCTCTGGGCCGGCGCTTCGGACCCACGTTTTGCGATGGTCGTCAGCAACAACTCCGGATGCGGCGGTGCGGCCCTGTCACGACGCGCGATCGGTGAAACGGTCGGCCGAATCAACACGGTCTTTCCCCATTGGTTCTGTGACCAGTTCAACGAGTACAACGAAAACGAAGCCGCCTGTCCGGTTGACCAACATCAATTGATTGCTTTGATCGCACCGCGTCCGGTCTACGTGGCCAGTGCCAGCGAAGATCAATGGGCTGACCCCAAAGGCGAATTCCTGGCCGCCGCCGCGGCCGACCCGGTGTACCGGTTGCTGGGCACGCGTGGCATGGGAGGCGACGCCCCGCCGACCAAGATGCCCGCGGCCGATCAGGCGATCAATCGCGGCGCGATCGGTTATCACCTGCGAACCGGCAAGCACGACGTGACGGATTACGATTGGCAGCAATATCTGGACATGGCCGACCGGCACCTACGGTAAACCTCACTTGACGCCGTCGGGACGGATTTCGTACAGCCGACTCATCCCGCCTCTCCCCCGTCATTCAAGGATGAATCGCGATGTTGCTCGCTGAAGCTGGCATGTCGACCCCAGAAACCCCGACCGGCGGCTCGCCGACCGAGTCGACTTTCGACGGCGTGCTGAGCCAGATGCTCAATGCCGACTTTCAAGGCGTCGGGGAGTACCTGGGGAAGACCGTACTGCCCAACTTGATCCCGGCCTGCATCGGATTGGCCGTCGTGTTCTGCGGCTACTTCGTTGCCAAATACTTGTCCCGCGTCATCAGTCGTCCGATTCGTCAGCGGATCGACGAGACGTTCGGACGGTTCGTGGGCACGGCGATTTTCTACAGCGTGATGCTCAGCTTGATCGCCGCGGTGGCCAGCAAGCTCGGTGCGCCGCTGGGCGGGATGGCGGCGATTCTGGCGGCCGCCGGTTTTGCGATCGGTTTGGCGTTTCAAGGAACGCTCAGCAATTTTGCCGCGGGCGTTTTGATGATTGTCTTTCGCCCGTTTAAAGTCGGCGACATGGTCAACATCGCCGGCGTCTCGGGCAAGGTCAACGAGATCGATCTGTTCACGACAACCTTGGACACGCCGGACAATCGACGTTTGATCATCCCCAACAGTTCGATCAGCGGTAGCACCATCGAAAACATCAGCTTCCATGCCCATCGACGCGTCGAAGTGATCGTCGGCGTCGACTACGACGCGGACACCGATGCGACCCGCCAAGCCTTGCATGCCGCGGTGGACGCGTTTTTGCACGAGACGATTCACGGCGAAGGCCGTGGCACGGCGGTTATTCTTAGCAACCTCGGCGACAGCGCCGTCGAGTGGAAGGTCCGCATGTGGGTCAAATCCGCGGACTATTGGCGGTTGATGGAATCGTTGACCGTGGAAATCAAACGCCAACTCGATCAGGCCGGCATCGGGATTCCGTATCCGCAAATGGACGTTCACCTCAATCGCGTCGATGCCGCTGAACTGCAACGTCCCGCGCGGCCGCGATTGCGACCGGCACGCCGCGAAAACACACCCGACATGCATGGGAGCAAACTGCCCTACGCATCCTAGCCGTCTACCGCAGATCGGTTTCGGGTAGTGGACGAGGCGACGAGTCCGTTCGGAGTGCACACTGCGAGGACTTCTCGCGTCGTCCACTACCGATTTGCCGAAAGCCGTTGTCGATTCATGCTACCACCAGAACTCGATTTCCACGCTCTGGCGAGCGCAGCTACATCAGCAGAATGATGAATCGGTTGCACACGATCGTTCGCCAAACACACTGTGTCGGCACCCATCATCGATTCGCGATCGACGCGCTGCCACAGATCCGCTCCGATGCCGGCAAACGACTCGCGGCCTGGCTGCTGTATTACCATCGGTCTTACCTGCGTGGCACGCTCGACCCGGACCTCCGCTTTCGTGACTACCAGAACCACGTGCTACACGTTCGCGACGGCGAGTGGGGAGGTGCACCACGCGTCGCCTACCAGTGGTACCGCCGGCTGCAAAAGTACCTTCGTGCCGAACGGTTTCGCGATGCCGCCCATGCCGCCGGCGTGCTGTCGCACTATGTGACCGACGTGATTGATCCCCTGCATACGGTCAGCAACCAGCGCGAGGCATTGATCCATCGGCCGTGGGAATGGAGCGTCGATCGATCCTACGATCGGATCATCCGAAAGTGTCACGATGACGGCATCCATGCCGTCATCGAGCTAGCCGACGGCCCCGAATGGCTGGGCTCGCTGATGATGCACGCCGCCCGCTTTGCCAACCAGCGCTGTGACTTGCTGGTTCGGCATTACCGTTTCCCGCGAAGCGTGCAAGACCCCGACGAGGGACTTGATGGGCCATCGATCGAGTGTTTGGCAGAATTGTTTTGCCTGGCGATCACCTCGATCAGCCTGGTCTTGGAGCGGGCGGCCGAGGAATCGGAATCGTACAACGGATACCCGATCCCCGAACCTCATCGCGGGTGGGCACTGATCGGCGCAACCCTTCGCGCCCCGATCGGCATTTGGAACGCATGGGTGCGACGGCATGTGGAATCGATCTCCGTACGGGCGTTGGCCGAAGAATACAATCGAACCGGACGTTTGGACCAGTGGTTGCCTGCCGAAGTCGACATCAAGCAACGGGTGATCGCGATCCACCAGGCGGAAAAACGTCACGCACAAGTGCGTCGCCGGGCGGCCTGACCTCGTCACGTCACTCGATGCAGGGCTACACTTGATACAGATCCCAATGAACCACCAAACCGGGCGACCACGATGAAAGCCTTTGAAGCGACTCGCCGATTTTTCCACGCCGCCGCCGAGCATCTTGACCTGAGTCCCCAAGCGCGGGAGGCGATGTTGATGGCTTCGCGTGAAGTCCGCGTTCAGGTTTCGATCGAACGTGACGACGGTTCCCTGGCGACGTTCGTCGGGTTTCGCGTCCAGCACGACAACAGCCGAGGCCCGATGAAGGGCGGTTTGCGCTACCACCCCGAAGTCAACTTGGACGAGACGCGGTCGTTGGCAAGCCTGATGACTTGGAAGACCGCCGTCGTCAACCTGCCCTACGGTGGCGCCAAAGGCGGCATCGGCGTCGACCCGCGGTCGTTGTCGCATCGCGAGATGGAACGACTGACCCGCGCGTTCGTCGATCAAATCCACGACATCGTCGGCCCCGACACCGACATCCCCGCCCCCGACATGGGCACCGACCATCGCGTCATGGCCTGGTTTCGCAACCAGTGGGAAAAGTACCACGGGTTCAACCCCGCCGTGATCACCGGAAAACCCGTCGAAGAATACGGCGCCAAAGGCCGCGAAGAGGCGACCGGTCGCGGCGTCGGAACGCTGACGGTCAAGTTGACCAAGCGACTGGGGATGAAACCCGAAGCCACCAAGGTCGCGATCCAAGGGTTCGGCAACGTGGGCTCCCACGCGGCAAAGTTCTTGTGCGAAGCACAGTTCCCGGTGGTCGCGATCAGCGACATCACGGGGACCTACTATCGCAAGCAAGGGTTGGACATTGCCGCCGCGTTGCACCACAAGCTGCAACACCCTTATGGGTTGCTGGAAGGATTCAAAGACTGTGAGGTCTTGGCAAAAGACGCGTTGTTGACGCTGCCGGATGTGGACATCCTGATTCCCGCGGCACTCGGCGGCGTGATCACCGAGAAGAATGCCAAACAGGTTTCTGCCAAGGCGATCATCGAAGCGGCCAACGGCCCGGTCGACCCCGACGCCGATCGCATCCTGCATGACCACGGCGTGACGATTCTGCCCGACATCCTGGCCAACGCCGGCGGTGTGACGGTCAGCTATTTCGAATGGGTGCAGAATCGCCAGCATTACCGATGGACACTCGATCGCGTCCGCCAAGAACTCGACCGCACGCTCACCGAAGCCTTCGAGCACGTTTGGCAGAACGCGCACGAAAAAGACATCCCGTTACGCACGGCGGCCTACATGATCGGCATCACCCGCGTCCGCCGTGCCAGCGAATTGGCAGGGCTGACGTAGTGTGCCGGCAAGACGCAGCCCCTGCCAGCGGGAAGCGTCACGGCCTGTTGATTGAGTCGAAATGAAACAGCTAACGATTAGCCGATGGGCGCTAGCCCCGGTTTTGCGGCGGCGAGAACCGCGGCTAGTGCCGTGCGGCTGATTAGATCAACAGGCCGGTCAGCGAGCGGCACGTGTCGAACCGCGATGCAAGCGTCTGCCACTCGCTTACGCGTCGTGCTGGCAACTGACGTCTTATTCGATCGTCTTCCAGGCTCGGTCGCTGGCGCTGGCCAGCACGGCGTCGCAAACCTTTTGGGTTTCCAGCGCCGTGCGGAAACTCGGCTCGATCGGCTCGCCCGTTTCCAACGACTTCAGGAAGTCGGCGACTTGGTGGATGAAGGTGTGTTCGTAGCCGATGTTCAATCCCGGCACCCACCAGTTGCCCATGTAGGGTTGGTCACCGTCGCTGACGTGGACGCTGCGCCAACCGCGGACGATGGAATCGTCGCTGTGATCGAAGTACTCCAGCCGATGCAGGTCGTGCAGGTCCCAGCGGATCGATGCGTGTTCGCCGTTGATTTCCAGCGTGTACAACGCCTTGTGCCCGCGGGCGTAACGGGTCGATTCGAACAACCCCAGTGATCCGTTGTTAAAGTGACAATGGAACGTGCAGGCGTCATCGATTTTGACGGCTTGCTTGGCACCGGTTTCGGCGTGCGTTCGTTCTTTGATGAACGTTTCGGCGACCGCGGAAACGTCGGTGATGCCACCGTTGAGCCAGATGGCGGTGTCGATGCAGTGGGCCAGCAAGTCACCGGTCACGCCGCTGCCGGCGGCCTCGGCATCCAGTCGCCAGGTCGCCGCCCCGCCTTGGGGGACATCGGCGTTGATCGTCCAGTCCTGCAGGAAGTTCGCTCGGTAGTGAAAGATCCGTCCCAAACGGCCTTCGTCGATCAACTGCTTGGCCAACGTCACCGCGGGGACGCGTCGATAGTTGTACCAGACCATGTTGGCCACTCCGGCCTTTTCGACCGCCGCGCACATCTCTTCACCTTCGGCGACATCCATCGCGATCGGCTTTTCACACAGCACCATCTTGCCGGCTTCGGCCGCCGCGATCGAGATCTCTTTGTGCAGATTGTTGGGCGTGCAAACGTCGATCGCGTCGATGTCGTCGCGTTTAAGCAGCTCCCGCCAATCGGTCTCGATCGATTCGTAACCCCATTGATCGGCGAACGCTTGCGCCTTGTCCTTGTTTCGGGCGCAGACGGCTTTCAGGACGGGCTTGTACTCCAGGTCAAAGAAGTGGTTGGCTTGGCAGTACCCGTTGCTGTGGGTGCGGCCCATGAATCCGTAGCCGACCATACCGATGTTAAGAGGTTTCATAGTTGTTTGTTGCGGTGTGAAGGGATGAAGTGGGATAGGCTTCTAGCCTGTCATTGCGGGCGGATGGGAGAGGCTCGTCAACACTGCCACGACAGGCACTGCCACGACAGGCTGGAAGCCTATCCCACGCGCAGTCGCTGGACTATTTCAGCGACTCGTCGACCTTGATCATGGCGTCCAGGATCGTGTTCCAGGTTTCCGGCTGTTCCAGGGTGGCGTTGGGGAACATGCAACCGTCCCAGCAGATGTGTTTGATGCCGCGCTGGTCGGCGTCTTTCAGCCAATACCCGGCGCACTTGACGATGTCCAACTTGCCGTTGGGGTCATCGGCGGGGCAGTGCTTGCCGGTCTTGTCGTGGTCGCCGGCGCCGTGGACTTCGCCGTCGTTTTGGGCGACGTGGAAATCGATCGTCCACGGCCGCAGCTTGTCGGTCATCGTTTCATACGCCGCGTAGAACTCTTCTTCGCTGTACCCTTCGTGCAACAGCGCGTGTTCGGGGGCGTTGTAGCCCATCAGGTACAAGTACGTGTGAGCCAGGTCGGCCTGGAAGCCCAACGATTCGGGCATTCCGACGGCTTCCAATAAGTCCAGCATGTCTTTCCAACTGTGCATGCCGGCCCAACAGATTTCGCCTTCGGCGGCCAGACGCTCGCCGTGATCGGCGGCGATCTTGGCGGCTTCGCGGAACGTGTTGGCAATTTTTGCGGTGTTCGCTTGGGGGTCTTCACGCCATTTTTCCACGCCGAACTCGGCGCTATCGATCCGGATCACGCCGTACTGGCGGACGCCGTGTTCGTTGAAGATTCCGGCGACGCGGCAGGCCATTTTGACCGCCGAGAGGAACTTGTCGGTTTGTTCTTTGTCGCCCATTGCCGAATCACCGATGGTGCCCGGCCAGACCGGTGCGACCAACGAACCGACACTGAAACCTTTGGACTGGATCAGATCGGCGATCTTGCGCAGGTCATCATCGCTGGCTTCCGGGTCGGTGTGCGGCAAGAATAGAAAGTAATCGATGCCGTCGAACTTCCGCCCGTTCACCTCGGCTGCGGCCGTCAGATCCAGCATGTGTTCCAAACTGATCGGCGGCTCCTGGTCGGGGCCATCGCCTTTTCCAACCAATCCGGGCCACATTGCGTTGTGAAGTTTCATCGTGTCTTTCGATTCTTGGGGGAAATGAAGGGCGTTGGTAGGAACCCTCCCTTGCAGGGAGGGTTGAACACAGACTTCGAATCAGGAGTCGCCTCGGATGAGTCCGGCGTCCAGCTTCACATTCGTCATGGATGTCTTTATGGTTGTGAGGGCTAGGGACAATTTTGGAGCGTTTGCGGCGGAAAGTCTGCCCGCATGTTGTATTGATTGGAACGCTGTGCGACAAGAATGCAGGCAGTCCCGAAATAGGGCACAATCGGGGCAAGATTGATCCCGGTCCCGGATCGATCCAGTCCCCAGGGACATTGTACCGACAACAGCCGGCCGCTACGTCGCGTCGGCCCAGGGGCGAATTGAACTGCGGCAGATTCGTCCGCGGAAACAGATTTAGGAATAGTGATGGTAAAAACGAAGACCGCTCGCTCGATCGATCATCGGCTCAAAAGTGTGGTTTGGGACGATCAATCGCCACTTTCGGTCACGATTGAATCGCCCCGAGGAAAAGTCCAAACGCGGCACGGGCGGTTCGTCGGCGGACGGGCCGACGGCGTCGAAATCGTCCAAATCGACACCGGTGCCGTCGTCGTCAACGTGCTGCCCTCGCGTGGGATGGGAATCTGGAGCATCGAATCCGACACCGGACGCTTCGGCTGGCACTCGCCCGTCGACGGCCCCGTCCACCCGTCGCTGGTCCCGATTCACGACCCCAGCGGACTCGGTTGGCTGGAAGGTTTTGATGAACTGGTCGTCCGCTGCGGGCTGGAAAGCAACGGTGCCCCGGAGCACGACGAGAGCGGGAAATTGACCTATCCGCTGCACGGCCGGATCGCAAATTTGCCCGCCGACGGATTGCAGGTCGAATATGATGAGGTTTCCGGACGCTTGGAATTGATCGGCGACCTCCGCGAAAGCCGATTGTTCTTCTCTAATTTTCGCCTCAACAGCCGGATCCGCGTCCACGCCGGCAGCCCCTCGGTCCAAATCCTCGATGACGTGACCAACGAGCGTTCGACTCCGGCCAGCTTGCAGATGCTCTATCACATCAACGTCGGCCACCCCCTCCTGGAAAAAGGCTCCAAGGTGCTGCTGCCGATCGACGAATTGGCCCCCAAAGACAAACTTTCCGCCGGCGAAATCGAAAGCTTCCATGAATACGGCGAACCGCAGTCCGGGTACGCCGAACGCGTCTACTTTGCCAAACTCCGCGGGGACGAAACCAACCTGACCTCCGTGATGCTGCAAAACGCGGACGCCTCCCAAGCCCTCGCGGTCACCTACGCCACCAAAACCTTGCCGCGGTTCATCCTCTGGAAAAACACCGCCGACTCCACCGACGGCTACGTCACCGGACTCGAACCGGCCACCAATTTTCCCAACCAGCGGTCCTTCGAAGCCTCCCACGATCGCGTCGTCGAAGTCCAACCCGAACAAACCGTCTGCTTCCGCGTCACACTCGATCCACTGTCCGATCCCGAATCGGTCGCCGAAATGGCCGAGCGGATTGAAAAACTCGCCGGCGACCAGCCCCCAAAGATCCACCCCGTCCCCCGCCCCGGTTGGTCTCCAGGGGCGTAAGCGTCACGTGAGATACGCTCCCCACCGGGCACGTGGCAGAGAAGCGGAACAAGAGAAGGGTCAAAAAATAGCGGCCGGTCGTCCGATCACCACGAGAGAATCCAGTGGGGTTCGGCCATTTTTTGACCAACCCATTTTTTTGACCAATCGTCCTCCTCGCCCGACTTCGTTCAAAGACAGGTTTCAAACGCCGCGCAATATTTTCCTGTCACCCATTTTCTTGTCTCCCCCTTTCCCACCGCCATTTTTCTCCCAACTCCCAACTCCCAACTCCCAACTCCCAACTCCCAACTCCCAACTCCCAACTCCCAACTCCCAACTCCCAACTCCCAACTCCCAACTCCCAACTCCCAACTCCCAACTCCTCACCCTCCCTGCACCGGCCAGCCCTGTGCCCATTGCAATTCAAACTGGGCGCGATTGTGGTCGACGACCGCGCTCAGGTACGCCCGGCTGGCGGTCTCCAACGCCTGCAGCGACTGCAGCACTTCCAACGGCAATCCTTCGCCGTCGCGAATCCGTTTCAGATTGCGATCGTACGAATCCATCGCGAACTCGATCGCACGCTCGGTCACCGCGATCTGGCGATGACGCGACTGCACCCGCGCGTGGCCTTCGCTGATCTCGCGGGCCACCTGATCCATCACGCGAATGCGTTCATACTTGGCTTGCTGGACGCGCGCCGATTGCTCGCGCCGTGCCGCCTTTTCGCCCAAGCCCAAGCTGCGCACCTGCCATGACATCAGTGCATCGATGTCGTAGCGCCCGTTGACATCATCCAGTTCATTGCCCAGGCCACCGCCGAAACCACCGGTGCTGAATCCCAGCAGCACGCTGGGCACAAACGGAGCGTACTTTTCACGGCTGTACGCCTGGCAGGCCGCAGCGACGAGCGCCTGGGATTCCTTCAGCTCCGGACGCATCGCCAGCCCCGTCGCAATCAACGACGCCTTGTCCGACTCGACCGGCACCAATTCCAGCGGGAGCACGGTGACATCCATCGGTTGAATCTTGGGCTGGCCGCTCAAGCTGATCGCTTCGGCTAACCGGGCCGAGGCGACGGCGGTTTGCTCCTCCGCGGCGATCAATCGGTTTTTCATCAGCGCCAGTTCAGTCTGCATCCGATCGGCGTCCGCTTTGAGCCCCTGGCCGGCTTCGGCAAAATCGGCGGTGATCTTGGCCAGCTCTTCCGTTCGGGCCCGCGACGCTGCCAAGATGCTGACGTCCTGGTGCGCGGCGATCAGATCGATGTACGCCAGCGCCGCGGTCAGCAATTGCCGATTCTGTGTCGCGTTGGCGGCATGTCCGCTGGCCCAGGCGGTTGCCTCGGCGACCCGCGGCTGAAAGATCGCGTCGGCCAAATGGAACTGGGCGACCAAACCGGGACGGGGCGTCGTCCCCGCACCGGTCGCACCGACACCCAAACCGTACTGAAAAGAGTTTCGGTTGACGTCGACAATGTCGCCGTTGCTGGCCTGGTAGTTGCCGTCGTGGCGATGAAAATTGAAACCGGCTTGGATCGACGGCAGCCACAACGCTTCGGCCTGAGCCAATCGGGCGTAGGCCTGCTGGACCTGCCAGCGAGCGAAACCGACGACCGGGTGTTGCCCCGAAACCATCGCCAGGGCCGATGGCAGATTCATCTCGACGCTCGCTTCCGCCAGCTCCGCATCGCCCGACTCCGCGGCGACGGGACGAATCGGCATTCGCGTGGGATCCGCCTGCTCCGTCTCCGCCACCCAATCTTCCTCGGCGATGTAATCGACCAGCGAGAGCGCATCATCGGTCTCCGATGCGACGAGCTCTTCGACGGCGGCTTTCGCGGTCTCCGGGGGGACAGCAACATCGATATTGGCGGTCGTATTCACGGCGACCTGGTCCGCGGGGACCGATGGCATTGCATCGGGGGCGTTTCGGGCTACTTCGGGGCCGGTCGCACACCCCATACAGCTGATCAATCCTAGAGCCAGAATTCGCTTGGGCATCCTGCCGCCTATCGGTTTTGTCCGTCCATCTTGTTGTCACCGTTGCGCCAAACGCAGCGGTCCTGCCGATCATGCTTCGGCAAACAAAGGCTCCGGCAATGACGACTGCAACCGCTGGTTTCTCGGAATCCGCGGGTTGACCAAGCGAAAAAAACCGTTGTTACAACTATGATGCTTGGCAGCATCGGCCAGAGTTACCGACCGGTAGCGGTTATGACGGTCGTGCCGATCGCCCTGGCAAAAACCAACCCTTCCCACTTACGGACCCACCTTCGATGACCCTTCGTTTCGGCAACGCAATCACGTTTGGTGCTGCGGCAGCCTTGTTGTGGCTCTCCGGATGCCAACCGTCCGGCCCGGCCGCCCAAAAGGCCGACGCTGATCGTCTGGTAGCGGTGCGAACCGTCGCCGTCACCGAATCGGAGATCCAGCCGACGACCACGCAACCGGCGTCGGTTCATGCCTACTATCGCTCGGAGATCCGCGCCAAGGTGTCGGGGTTTGTCAGCGAGCTAAAGGCGGACATCGGCGACGTCGTCCAAGCCGGCCAGGTCTTGGCACAAATCGATGTTCCCGAAATGGACAAACAACGCCAAATCATCCAGGCCCGCATCGCGCGACTCAAGGCCGAGGAGAAACGCGCGGCCGCCGGTGTCGATCTTGCCGACGCTCAAGTCCGTTCCTCCCAAGCCCGTCTGGCCGAAGCGGAGAGCGAAATGAGCCGTGTGGACGCCTCTCTGGCCGCCGCCCAATCCGAATTCGATCGCACCAGCGATCTGGTCGAGCGTGGATCGTTGCAGGACCGGATGTTGGACGAATCGCGAAAGAAGCGTGACAGCGAGCGTGCGGCCAAGCAAGCCGTGGCCTCGGCGATCGATTCGGCCAAGGCGAACGTCGCGGTGACCGAAGCACAGAAGGCCGCCGCCCAAGCCGACTTGGAAGCCGCCCAAGCCGAAACGATGATCGCCGAGCGTGAACTGGAAGAGTTGCAAGTGATGATCGACTACGCGACCGTTCGCGCGCCGCTGGCAGGCATCGTCTCCCAGCGAAACGTCGAACCCGGCGATCTGGTCGGCAGCGGCGGTGACCAGGCGTCCGCCAAGCCGCTGTTCGTCGTCAGCCAAGTCGACAAGGTCCGCGTCCGCATTCCCGTTCCCGAAACCGACGCGGCTCACCTCAATCCCGGCGACGAAGTCACGTTGACCTTCCCGACGTTCGCCGGCGAACCGCCGATCACGGCGGCCGTTACCCGGCGATCGGGAAGCCTGGATCCGAGCACGCGGACCATGATCGTCGAAATCGAATTGGAGAACGCCGAGGGGAAACTGTTGCCCGGCATGTTCGGGCGGGCGTCGATCAAACTGGGCACCAAAGTGGCCGCCAACCTGTTGCCCTCCCGCGCGATCCGCTTCAGCGAAGAAGGCACCGCCCACGTCTATGTGCTCGGCCAAGACGACACGGTCACCGTCGCGGCGATCGAAACCGGACTCGACGATGGCAAATCGATCCAAGTTCGCTCCGGATTGCTGCCCGGCCAGCGCGTGATCGATGCCCACCTGAAACGTTTCACCGACGGACAAAAGGTCTCCGTCCTGGGCAACTAGCGGGACAGGCGTCCCGGCAAGTGGGATAGGCTTCCAGCCTGTCAATCTCACGCGAATCGACAGGCTGGAAGCCTATCCCACACTCACCGCACACAAGACTGACAACTGAGAACTGCCCTGATGGGATTGATTCACTTTTCACTTCGCAACCGCTTTGCCGTTCTGGCCGGCTCGATCGCCCTGTGCGTGCTCGGCGCGGCGGTCATCCCCGGCATCACGATCGACATCTTGCCGGACTTCAAAAAACCAGTCGTCGTCAGCTTCTTTTCGTACCCGGGCCTGCCGACGATGGACATGGAGAAATCCGTCACGTCGCGGGTCGAACGCGCTTTGACCCTGGCCGGAAAAATCGAACACCAGGAATCGCGCACGGTTCCCGGCGCGGCCGTCATCAAGGTGTTCTTTCAACCCGGTGCCGATGCCAGTTCGGCGATGAACGACATCGTCAACTTGGAAGCCAGTGACATGTTCCACTTGCCGCCGGGCATCGAGTGGCCGTTCACCCTGCGCAGCGAACCGGCCAACTTGCCCGTCGTGCTGGCAGCGATCTCCGGCGAAGGCCTGAGCGAATCCGAGCTTTATACGATCGGCTACTACGCCGTGCGGAACAAGATGGGCGGATTGAAAGGCGTTCAGATCCCACACCCCTTCGGCGGCAAGTTTCGCCAGATGATGGTGTACGTCGATCCGGCCAAACTGCAGGCCTACCACATCAGCGCGACCGATGTCGTCGACGCGCTGCGAAAATCAAACCTCGTCCTCGCTGCCGGGACCGCACGCCTGGGCGGCACCGACTATCAGATCCATCCCCGTAACACGTTGCCGACGATCGATGAAATCGAAGCGATTCCGATCACCGTCCGCGACGAACGCCCGGTGTTCGTGCGAGACGTGGCCCGCGTCGTTGATGACGCGGCACTGCAATACAACATCGTTCGGGTCAACGGAAAACGCAGCGTGTATTGCCCGTTGTTGCGAGAGCCCGGCGAAAACACCATCGCCGTCGTTGACCGAATCTATGAAGGCATCGGCAGCGAAATCCCCAAGATGAAAGAGCGGGGCGACATCCCCGAAACCACCGAAGTCACGCTGGTGTCCGACCAGTCCAGCTACATTCGCAAGGCGATGAGCAACCTGTTGACCCAGATTTCATTGGGCGCGCTGTTGGTGGCGATCGTCGTCATCGTTTTCCTGCGTCGCTTGCTGCCGACGGTGATCATCGTCGCGACCATCCTGTTCGCGGTTCTGATCGGGGCGCTCGGATTCGCATTCAGCGGCCAGACGATTAACGTGATGACCCTGGGCGGATTGGCCTTGGCGATCGGAACGGTCGTCGACGCGGGCATTGTCGTTGTCGAGAACGTGATCCGTCACCAACGCATGGGGAAATCCGCCTTCGATGCCGCCCGCGACGGGACGGCGGAAGTTTCCGGCGCGATCCTGGCCGGCACCGTCACCACGCTCGCGGTGTTTCTGCCGGCCGTGTTCCTGACCGGGATGATCAAGTACCTGTTCACGCCGCTGTCACTGGCCGCCACATTCACGATCGGCGCGTCGTACATTTTGGCGTTGACCGTCGTGCCAGCTTTCTGTGCGACCTTCATCCGCGAAAAGGTCGGACACACGCCGAGCGATGAAGACCGTGGTGACACGATGCCCCGAGGTCTGTACGGCCGACTGCTTGGGGCCGCGATGAAAGTCCCCGCGGTCAGCGCCCTGGCCATCGTCGTCGCCGTTGGTGCGACGTTTCTGTTGTGGCCGCGGATCGGAACCGAACTGTTTCCCAGCGTCGATTCGGGATCCTTCGAGCTGCGGCTGAAAACGTTGCCGGGGACCGAACTGGTCGAAACCGAAAAACTGGTCGCCCGGATCGAAGACACCATCAAAGAGGTGATCCCCGAAGATGAGATCGAAACGCTGATCGCCAACATCGGACTGCCGGTCGGCAAAGGCGCCGGGTTCTCCACCGTGCTCAGTTCCAACTCCGGCCCCGACACCGCCTACCTGATCGTGAACTTGAAACAGGACGGCCGATCGACCAGCACGAAGACGTACATCAACCAGCTGCGCGAAAAGCTGGCGGCCGACTATCCGCTCGAAGAATTCCTGTTCGTCTCCGGCGGCATCGTCAACATGGCGCTCAACGAAGGGGTGCCGACGCCGATCAGTGTCCAGGTTTCTGCAGGGACGCTGGGGCAATGCCGCGACGCCGCCGAGCGAATCGTCCAGGCCATTCGTCCGATCGCGGGCACCGAAGACGTCCAAATCGCACAGTCGCTGGACTACCCACAATTCGATGTGCAAGTCGATCGAACCCGCGCCAAGTACCTGGGACTGGACCAAGAAGAAGTCGCCCAGACGGTGTTGACCGCGCTCGGATCCAGCGTCGGTTACGCGCCGACGATTTGGATCGACCCCAAGACCGGCGTCGACTTCTTCATGGGCGTGCAATACGAGAACAACACCTTCGAATCGCTCGATGAAATCCGCAACATCCCGTTGTCGCTGAGCACCCCCAGCGGCCCGATCACGATTCCGTTGTCCAACGTCGCCACGGTCAAACGCGTCAACATTCCCGGCGAGATTGCCCATTACAATATCTCCCGCGTCAACGACGTCCACGTCAACGTTTCCGGCCGCGACATCGGCTCGGTCGCCGCGGACATCGAAGCGGTCCTGGCGGAGATGGAATTCGAAAACGGCGTCAGCGTCGCACTCCGCGGCCCGGTCGAGAAGATGCGGTCCGGGATGAATCTGTTGGGCGTCGGCTTGGCGGTCGCGACCTTGTTGGTCTACCTGGTGCTGATGGCTCAGTTCCGCTCATTCACCGATCCGCTGATTATCATGCTGGCGGTCCCCTTGGGTATCGGCGGTGTGTTGTTGGTGTTGTACCTGACCGGCACGACGATCAACATCCAGTCGTTGATGGGGACGTTGATGATGATCGGCGTCGTGGTGAACAACTCGATCCTGTTGGTCGAATTCGCCAACCGCCGTCGCGCCGATGGCCTGTCGCCCCACGACGCGGCGCTTTCGGCAGCCGGCGTCCGTCTGCGACCGATCCTGATGACCTCGCTGACGCTGGTCGCATCGATGTTGCCGCTGTCGTTCCAACTGGCCCCCGGCAACGAGGCGATGATCCCACTGGCCCGAGCCCTGATGGGCGGCATGATTGCTAGCACGCTGTTGACATTGGTCCTGGTCCCCTGTGTCTACTCCCTCGTGCACCGCAACTCCGCCACCGCCTCCCAAGTGGGATAGGCTTCCAGCCTGTCGATGTGGGGCCTCTTCAATCCAGTTTCTTGGCGGTCACCGTTCGGCGTCCGCCGGCGAACACCCCATCATTCTGCCCCGAATCATTCTGCCATCCCTCCCCTGCCTGCCACCCGCTGGATCGCGAGGTAGGAAGATTTTGGAGGTAGGAAAATTGGCTGCTCCGGTTTGAAACTGCATTCCACCATTTTCTTACCCCCGAAATCTTCTGGCCTGTTTTCCGCAACCTCAATCACGAGATCGACGCTGCATCCGAGCACGAAATTGTTGCGAGTGCCCCCGAGGAAAGCGTATAGTGCGCTTACCCCTCTTCTTACCCGTCGCGTCGAATCGTCGCGTCGGGGCACTATTCAAACGGAATGTCAGCCATCGTCCACACAACGAAAGGCCCCGCCGGTTTCGCTTATTTTCCAGTGGCGATCGCCGCGACGCTTGCGATTGTCTATCTGCTAAGCGGAGTCGACTGCGGATCCGCCGTCGCCGGGGACACGCGGTCGGCCGGCCGGCTCAAGGGCATTGACCTGGATGGACGACTGCGTCGTCTGGGCGAACGGGGCGACACCAAAGCCGTCGTCGTCACCTTCATGTCGACACAATGCCCGATCAGCAACGGTTACCTACCGCGGCTCAATGAGATGTCGTCACGGTACCGCCGCAGCGGTGTGGAATTCTACGGCGTGGTGTCTGATCCGTCGGTGACGCGTGCCGATGCGATCGCCCATCGCGACACGTACAAGGTCCGCTTTCCCGTTTTGTTTGATGGATCCGGTGAATTGCGGCTCGCACTCGCTCCCACGCACACGCCACAAACCTTTGTCATCAACCAGCGTGGTCGAGTCATCTACAGCGGAGCCATCGACGACCGTTATGTGCAATTGGGCCGCAAAAAAGAAACGGCGGAAACCGAGTACCTGGACGACGCCATTCGATCAGCGATCGAGGGCACACCGATCCTCGTCCCATCGACCCAACCGATCGGCTGTCGCTTGGAACAACCGCCCAATAAGACTCGCGAAGGCAGCGTCACCTACACCCGCGACATCGCGCCGATCATCCAGACACATTGCTCGTCCTGTCACCGCGAAAACCAGTCGGCGCCGTTTCCGCTGTTGACCTACGACGACGTCAGCGGCCACGCCAATCAAATCGTCGAAGTCACCCGAGACCGCTACATGCCGCCATGGAAACCCGCGCCGGGGTTCACGCGTCTCCGCGACGAGATGCGGCTAAGTGATCATCAAATCGACCTGATCGAGGCCTGGGTCGAATCGGGCAAACCCCAAGGCGACCCGGCCGACCTCCCGCCTCCGATCCGACACGTCAAAGGATGGAAGTTGGGCGAACCGGATTTAATTCTGGAGATGCAGGACGTGTTCACCGTTCCCGCCAGTGGCCCCGATATCCGCCAGTACTTTGTCATCCCCTCGCGGCTGAGCGACGACCGGCTGATCACCGCCATCGACTTTCACCCCGGGACGCCGCAAGCGGTTCATCACGCGAGTTTCTATTTGGACACTCGACGCGCCGGACGAAAACTCGACGAAGCGGACCCGGAACCAGGGTACAGCGGTTTCGGCGGGCCACAATTTGAATCGCAAGGCACCCTGACCAGTTGGTTTCCCGGGATGACGCCACGCAAGCTGCCCCGGGGGATGGGGCGACTGGTGCAAAAGGGCAGCGACATCGTGGCGGAAATCCACTACGTGACGACGGGAAAAGTCGAACGGGACCGGTCCAAGATCGGGCTCTACTTCGCCCACCGATCAGCCCGCCAGCTGGTCGTCGAAGTCCAGGTGGGCAACAAGGACATCGAGATTCCTGCGGGAGCCTCGCATCACCACGAGCGGGCAACGTACACGCTGCCGGTCCAGACGATGTTTCTGGATCTGGTCCCCCACATGCACATGCTCGGCAGCGAAGTGAAGGTTTGGGCGAAAGCACCCGATGGCCGCAGCAAACCGCTGTTGTGGATCAAAGACTGGGACTTCAATTGGCAAGGACAATACTCATTCGCCAAACCGATCATCCTGCCCGCAGGCACCCAGATCATCGTTGACGCCTGGTTTGACAATTCGTCGGACAACCCGCTCAACCCCAACTCGCCGCCGGTGACCGTCCGTTGGGGCGAGGATTCGACCGACGAAATGCTGCTGTGCACCTTCCAATGCACCTGCGAAACCATGGACGAACTGAGCGAATTGATGGACCACCAACGCCGCTACATCGCTGATGCGCAGTAAGATTAGCAGGCGAAATTCCAGACGATCGCACCACCGCTATGGGCATACCCACACAATCTCCCCATTCTCCCCCACTCCCAACTCCCCCTCTTTCTCCCCGCTTCCTGCCATCGTTCTTCGACTGACATCCGGTCACCGACGGGTTTCAGTCGACGGGCATCCTGCAATTGCAGTGCAATCACAGCCTGCGCAATGTCGCCCTGCACGGAAAAAGCTTCGTGTGCCCCGATGGGTCGCCGGAGTCGCTACGATCGTTTATTCCAGTAGCCAGGCTTTTGGTGACCATGGGCAACCGCGATGATCTCTATGGATTCGCTCCGTCGTCGATACACGACAACGAACGGGAATCGGCGCATTAGATATCGCTGAGTCCCAAAGAGATAACTTGCCCACATTTCCGGGTTAGCACTGATGGCTTCAATTGCCTTGGACAACTCGGTTTCAAACGCTTCACCAAGTACACTGCTCTTTTCGGCGTAGCGATCGTGCGCCGCGAGTGCTTCAAGTCGCGCGTCAGGGTGAAATTTAGTTGGCAACTCAGCCATTTCGACGTTGTTTCATTTCTGCCAGCACGTCTTCTGATGGAAGCAGGCTAACCTTCCCCTCGTCAATTGAAATGAGTCGACGGTTGATCTCATCTGCCCAAGCAGCATCGGCGTTTGGGTCTGGCGTCGGTTCCAGACTATAAATGAGTGAAGCCGCCAACTCGATTCTCTGAGGTTCGGGAAGTGACAGCGCAGCTTCGGTGAGTTGATGTGGTTCCATCGATGGGCCTTGGGGGATTGTCTGAACGGAGCGTGCGAAAGAGCAACCGCCTATTCCTATTCTAATCGATCAGGGGCCGATGATCATTACGTGCCCGGTTCGCCATCTCCCGCACCCGAGTGAGTGCGGTTGTGGACTTCACGCTGTGATGATGGTAAAGCCAACGACGATACCCGAACAACGCCTCGGTTGTGATCTCTGCGACGTTGTCGATGTCGCGATCGCTGCACCAGACGATAAACTTGCCAAGAGCGTAATCGCGACGGGAGATCGCCATCGGGGACCAGTTGTTCATTCGCAAGTGGGTGAAGTAACGGGATAGCAGGACGGATCGAGTAGGTGAATTGGACATCGTTTTGAATTTCCTTGGGGTTGTGTCCGCCCACACCGGTATCCCGGATCAGCGGACGGGGTGGAAGCGGCCGCGTGAACGACACTCGACCAAAGAACGCGGCATCACTGACGCGTCGATGCGCCTATGGCCAGGCTCTGATTAAGCGGGCATTGCGAAGTATTGGCATCAGGTTTGACGCCAGAGCGGTTAGGTCGTTGTGGTGCAACGACCTGCTTGAATCGGAAGCGGCTTGAAGGTGAGCGATGTAGCTTTGAACTTGGGTTTGTAACGTCGAAGCCATCGTGTTGACCTTGAGTTGGGAACGTTGCTATCGCGCGGTCGCGTGGGAAAAGATCCATGCCGGCGGAGTCGCGTGGGCTTTGCGATCCGGCCGGCTGCGCTGCGTGTCCCTCGGTTGTCATCGATAGCGGCAGCCTTGATCGGTGGCGGTGGTGATCAAGTTCAATGAGCAGGGAGCAGGGAGCACCTCGATGACGCGACAGCTCCGCCTGGCTGTCAACAGGGCAATCGGCCAACCGCTGCAAAAGTAGAAAAACGCTTCGCCATCAATCGTTAAAGTCTACGCACGCTCTGTTAACGATCGCACCTTGGTTTTTTGACTCTCGCCTTCTCTCGGACTGCCACCGGACGGTCACGGGTGACGGCGTCAGTCCGAAATCGGCGAAAGCCAAAAAACGATTGAAGAGAGTGAGAGGCCGGCTTCGTCCAGTAAGTCGCGATGGAGCGGTGCCGAGTGGCCCGTGACTGCCGGGGAGCCTGTCGGTGATTCA